>NZ_CP094997.1:0-1375625 GCF_022869785.1 Dyadobacter chenwenxiniae
TTTTGGGGGTTTGCAGATAGCCCGTGTTGGTATTAAATTGAACGTTGGTTTTAATCCGCAGAGATCAGGTATTTTTATATCTTTGCCGTCCTTTTAAATTTTGACATTCTGAATTCGGAACATTATACATTGGAAAGAGTTAGCACACATAGAGAAGTAGACCAGATTTGGGATGCCTGCCTGAGAGTTATTCAGCAGCACATTCCGGATCAAAGTTTTAAGACATGGTTTGAACCGATACGGCCCTTAAAACTTTACGGTAAAGTGCTTACAATCCAGGTTCCGAGCCAGTTCTTCTATGAATGGCTGGAAGATAATTATGTTAATCTTTTAAGAAAGGCACTGGATTATGCGATAGGGCGAGACGGTTTATTGGAATATTCCATTATCGTAGACAAAGGCAATGATAAGCATCAGCCGCTTACGATGAATGTGTCAACCCCAAAATCCCCAAACTTTTCCAAGCCGGATAACTTCGTTACAGACCCGAGATTAGGTTCTAATCATAGAGATAAGGACCACGATTCGATGAACCTGGACACTTACCTGAATCCAAATTACTCATTTGATAATTTTATTGAGGGCGATTGCAACCGTCTGGCGCGTTCCGCAGGCTTTGCGGTGGCACAGCGTCCGGGGCTCACGTCGTTCAACCCACTGATGATGTATGGCGGGGTAGGGCTGGGCAAAACGCACCTTGTGCAGGCCATCGGGAACTACATTATGAACCACTTTGAAAATAAGCTGGTGCTTTATGTTTCTTCTGAAAAGTTTACCAACCAGTTTATCAACTCGATTAAAAACAACACGTTACAGGATTTTACCGATTTTTACATGAAGGTGGACGTGCTGGCAATTGACGACGTTCAGTTTTTATCGGGAAAGGAAAAAACGCAGGATACATTCTTCCATATCTTCAATCATCTGCACCAGCTGGGCAAGCAGATCATTATGACCAGTGACCGCCCGCCGCGTGAACTGCAAGGCTTGCAGGACAGGTTATTATCCAGATTTAAATGGGGATTAACTGCCGATTTACAGACGCCTGATTTTGAGACGCGGATTGCTATTATTCAGAAAAAAATCCAATCCGAGGGTATCTCCATTGATTATGATGTAATTGAATACATTGCACACAGTGTGAATTCCAATGTACGTGAGCTGGAAGGCGTGATCGTTTCGCTGATGGCGCAGGCTTCGCTGACCCGTCGCGAAATTGACGTGGAGCTGGCAAAAAATACATTGCGGAACATTGTAATGAATGAGGATAAGGAAGTAACCATTGACACCATTCAGGAAGTTATCGCTGATTTTTTCCAGGTTACCATTGCCGATCTCAAAAGCAAAAGCCGTAAGAAGGAAGTGGTTTATCCGCGCCAACTGGCTATGTTTCTGGCCAAAGAATATACAGACCTTCCCTTAAAATCCATCGGCTACCATTTCGGTGGCCGTGACCACAGCACTGTAATCCATTCTATTCAAAGCATTAACCTGCTGATGGGCGAAACGCCCGATGTGGAGGAAACTTTGCAGAAACTTCGCAGTTACTTTAAATAGCATTTGGCGTCTAATGGTTTGATAAACATTCAAACCAAAACAGCCCAATGACGCCTGTACTAGTTGAACGCACACAGATCTGTGACGCATCCTGGAATGATCACATTCGCAAATCCCTTCAATGCGTGATCTACGCGCAGACTTTTTACCTGGATATCGTTTGTGAAAATTGGAAAGCGCTTGTCTGGCCGAATATCCAACATCCCGAAATCGTTATGCCGCTTCCTATGCGCCGGAAATTTGGTTTTACGACCATTTACCAGCCGCTGTTTTGCCAATATCTCGGTTTGTTTACTTTAAAGCCTCTTGCCGAATTTGAATTAGAGTCCTTTATTCGTTTTTTATCAAAGGAATTTTCTTACATATCGGCCTACCATTTTAATCCGGAAAACTCGGTTAGAATGTCAGCAATAGCATCCGCTTTTTCTGATTTTCAATTTGCAAAAAACCATACGCACTGGCTTCATATCCGGGGAAATTATGGGCAAGTCCATTCAGGTTATTCTAAGGACAGAAAGCGTAATTTGAAGCGTAGTAAGGCTTTAAATTGGTGCATTCAAAAGAGTGCAGACATTAATCCTCTGATTGCATTATTTGCAGAAAATCAGACCGAACGCATTCCGGGTGGGGTTGATCCGAATGCTTTTGTCCGTTTAAAGACACTTTTAGGTGTTTTGAATGCAGGTGGACATGCGGAAGTTTACTATGCCATATTCAATGGACAAATTGACGCGGGTATACTCATTGTGGAGTTTGCGGGACGAGCGATTTATCTCTTCAATGCGGCGGATCGGGTCGGAAGGAGCGGCAATGCAAGAACTTTAATGCTGGATCAGTATTTCAGGGATTGCAACGGCAAGATGCTGATTTTCGATTTCGAAAGCCCGGAAGTCGGCTCAATAGCAAGCTTTTACAGTAGTTTTGGAAGCACGCCGGTTTCGTTTTATGCGATCAGAAAAAATGAATTATGGTTTCCGCTAAGACACATTCAGAACTGGCGAAAGAGATTTTTCAAAACCATACAAGGTCTTTTTTAAGTCCTTTGTAAGATTTGAGGTCCATTTCAAGCGAACCGATTTTTAGCTCAACCTCCACTTTTAAAGGGATTTTATTGGAGTCGTCCGACACCCAGAGTTTCATTGCACCTTCGCCTTTGAAAAATTTATTGTCTGGAATTAATGGATTGATCCTGAGCACCTTTGTTTTGCCGAATTTGGTCTTAATTACATCTTTCCCCACATAACGTACGCGCAATTTGTAAACTTCGCCGTCAAAAAATGTCGGAACCTCAATGACCTCGCCTTCGGAGACTTTCTCAAAATTGATTGTTCTCAGATAGAAATAGCCGCTGATAATGTCGTGAATGTTGTTGGGAACATTGAAAGTCTTCGTTTCATCTTTTATGCTCGATACAGCCTGGTCCCGGTTATGGTTGAACATCACACGCTCCTCCTTGCGATATTTGTTCTCTTGTATCTGACGCTCAAACATATGCGGCAAAATGGCCGTGGTGTCAATGTACGAGCGCCAGGTGTCTCTGACGCGGGAAATAAGGTCAAATGCGCCTACCGTACGGCCAGACACGTTGACCCGGTAGCAAGGCCGGTTGTTAATAATGGACACCGATTTGCCAACTTCCACCTTAGCCTCAGCAGCGTTAATAAAGCCGTAATGCACTCTGTATTCAACTCTTTCACCCGGGCCGAAGCTCTTGTTGGATATAACTCTTTTCTCCGTCGCCTGTTCTTCAAACTGCCGGAAGGAGAAAAAAAACGAAAAAGTTATGAAAGCAATTACAATGATGTACGATCTCTTCATGCTAAAAAACTATGATTATAGAGAGGGATATTTTTCTTTCAACCAGGCCAGATACTTCTTAATATTTCCTCCAAATTTTTGTTCAAACTCAATTTTAAATATGTCTTGCTTTGACTTATAAGTCTGGTAACTGATGAAATACGCATTGTTAGGCATTTTCCCGTCCGGCCATCGGCTTTTGTTTGTTAACGTCCGCTTCCCGGAAAGAAGTGTGTCGGCGTCATCCAGGATCGTCAGGATCAGCTTGTTTTTCAACGAATCGCGGTGCGCATTTACGACCGGATTTTCCCCGAATGTTTTATAGAGACTGTCCAAACGGTCAATTCCCCTTAACATATGCCCTGAATAGGCATCATTATACTTTTTTGAATATTCGTATGTACGCAATTCGGGAGAGTCCAGACCATATTTGAATTTCAAAAACCGGATCGCTCCCTGATCGCCGATAAAGCTGGCGAGGTTTTCGTTCAGTTCCAGGTTATTTTTCACAAAAAGCGTTCCATGGGTAAGCTCGTGAAGAATCAGGTTTGTGAGGCTTCCCACCCTTCGTTTCAGCATGCTTGATAGAATAGGGTCTTTCAAGTAACCCAAAGTAGACCATGCCGAAACCTCTCCAATGTCCGTATCCAGGCCCTCCTGTATCAATTGCCGCTCTTCGGTTACTGCGCGGGTGGAATCAAAAAAACCTTTGTAAGGAAAACTACCGATGATAGGAAATTTCCATTTATGAGATTCGATTTTATATTTTTCCGAAGCTGTAATGAGCCATATCAGTGGTTTCCCGTGCTGGTTATAAAACGTTGTGTAGTTTTTGGAAGGGGCCAATCCCAGTGAATCAACGCCGAATTGCTTGATTTCCTCAATGAGCTTAATCCGGGCTTTCAGCGAATCGGGGAATGTGGGATCATTCAACACATCTGTTACATCTTCCACATTCATCAGGATTTTCACCTGTCCGGAAGCCTGCATCCAGCCGTAACTGAGCAGATTCCTGTAATAGATCCCTGAAATCACACAAAGCACTAAAACGGCAAGCAGAATTTTTTTAAACACAAATGCGGTAATTAAGTCAAGTGGCTACGACTAATCTGTAAAACAGATATTTCCGTTGCGAAATTATAGAAAAATGGTTGGGAATTATTTACCGTTTATCAAGCCTGCAAACCGGTGGGTAAGTTGTTGATAACGGCTAATAATCGGATGCTGTAAGTTGTAAATTCCTCTTGATATTATCTGTATTTATTTAGTCTGAAATTATATTTTTAAAAGAAAAAGCCGTTGGATTTTTGCTTGGAATTCGGTATTTTTACACATTAGAAAAGACCAATTATCAGGCGGTTTTGCAACCAAAGGCCGCTTTTTTATGAACAAACTAAATTACTGAAACCATTTTATGGCACAACCAACCACTGATAAAGACAACAAACTTAAAGCACTTCAAACCACGCTCGAAAAGCTGGACAAGACTTACGGCAAAGGCACAGTAATGCGCCTAAGCGACAGCAAGGTTTTGGATATTCCGGTTATCTCAACAGGATCTCTTGGGCTGGACTTAGCGCTGGGGGTAGGAGGCGTTCCGCGTGGCCGTGTTGTTGAAATTTACGGGCCTGAATCATCGGGTAAGACGACATTATCGATGCATTGCATAGCCGAGGCTCAAAAGAAAGGCGGGCTTGCTGCATTTATTGACGCAGAGCATGCATTTGACCGGTCCTATGCCGAGAAATTGGGTATAGACACAAGCAATTTATTGATTTCACAGCCAGATAACGGCGAGCAGGCATTGGAAATTGCTGAACATTTGATTAGCAGTGGCGCGGTGGATATTATCGTTATTGACTCTGTTGCAGCCTTGGTGCCTCGCGCCGAGCTTGAAGGTGAAATGGGTGACAGCAAAATGGGTTTACAGGCTCGTTTGATGTCGCAGGCATTGCGTAAGCTTACCGGTGTAATTAATAAAACCGGGTGCTGCTGTATTTTCATCAACCAGTTGCGTGAGAAAATCGGCGTTATGTTCGGTAACCCTGAAACAACTACGGGTGGTAATGCATTGAAATACTATGCTTCTGTGCGTCTGGATATCCGTCGCGTTGGTCAGATCAAAGAAAGCGCTGACCAGATCTTGGGTAACCGCACACGCGTGAAAGTCGTTAAGAATAAAGTGGCACCACCTTTCAAAGTTGTGGAATTTGATATTATGTATGGTGAAGGAATTTCCAAAGTAGGAGAGATCATTGACCTGGCTGTGGAACTGGATATCGTTAAGAAAGCAGGTTCATGGTTCAGCTATGACGGTAACCGTCTTGGACAAGGCCGTGACGCCGTAAAAGCACTTATCAAGGATAATCCGGAATTGATGGATGAACTGGAAGGAAAAGTTCGTGCAAAAGTGAACAACGAGCCGGATGCTCTGATCGATACGAGTGAGCCGAATGTTGTAGACGAAGGCGCTCCGCTTTGATCTTGAAATAGCTTATAATAAAAATGCCCGGTGTATGCCGGGCATTTTTGTTGTATATCAAAATGGTTTTCGATCGTCATCATCCTCGTCAAAATCATAATCGTCTTCACCTGGGCCGGAAAACATGCTGCTGACCAGATCCTGGAATTTCATTCCCTGATCCAAAGACATTTTACCGATAAGCGAAAACTCCGCCATGCCATGCAATGCGAATTCCATCATAAAAAGCTTTTCCTCAGCACTCGAATAAGCACTCAGCATATCTACAAAATCATCGAGTCCGTCAATGGTTTTCAGGCGCGCCATGTATTCGCGATCGGTCATATCGCCCGGCATCTCCATCTCATTGCCTGAACCGAACCATTCAATCACTTTTGCATATGGATTGATCTTGCTCTTTTTGCTCTTTTCGGGATCAGGAAAGAAGTTAAGGAACTGGGTGCGAATTGCCTTACCAATAAGATTTTGCGCTACGATAACAGGCCCTTCTACTTCACCTTCATAAACCAGCTCTACCTTACCGCAAATCGCTGAAACAACACCGTAAAGGTCAGAAATCCGAACGTAGGTGCTAGCTTCACCATTGATCAGCGCACGTCTCTCGGCAGTGCTCAAAAGACTTTCATATGCTGAAATTGTCAAACGAGCAGAAACGCCGCTTTTGCTGTCTACATATTCGCTTTCCCTAGCTTCAAATGCAATCTGCTCGATCAATGTTTTGGCAAGCTCATTGACTTTAATCATTCCAACCTGCTCGGTTTTAACTATCGCTTCCTGCTCTGTGATTTTCTTACCCGTTTCAATTGTTTTCGGATAATGCGTCACGATCTGGCTTTCAATGCGGTCTTTCAGTGGTGTTACAATGCTTCCGCGGTTGGTATAATCTTCCGGGTTAGCCGTGAAAACAAACTGAATGTCAAGCGGTAATCGCAATTTGAACCCACGGATCTGAATGTCGCCCTCCTGCAAAATATTGAAAAGCGCAACCTGGATCCTGGCCTGCAAGTCGGGCAGCTCGTTGATGACGAAAATACCGCGATGCGAGCGGGGGATAAGACCAAAATGGATCACCCGTTCATCCGAGTAAGGCAGTTTCAATGTTGCGGCCTTGATCGGATCTACGTCACCAATAAGGTCAGCCACGGAAACATCAGGCGTTGCTAATTTCTCGGTATAGCGCTCATCGCGATGCAACCAGGCTATTTCTGTGGCGTCGCCATATTCTTCCACAACGTCTTTTGCAAAACGGGACAACGGTTCCAATGGATCGTCATGCAATTCCGAATCCTTCACATAAGGAATGTATTCGTCCAGCAGACTGGTCATCATTCGTGCTATCCGTGTTTTGGCCTGTCCGCGCAAACCCAGGAAGTTGATGTTGTGCATGGAAAGGATCGCGCGCTCCACATCTGGAATAACGGTTTCCTCATATCCCCAGATGCCGGGGAAGATATTTTCTTTGTTTTTAATCTTAACGATCAGGTTATCACGTAGTTCCTGTTTAATGGAACGGGATTGGTAACCTGCTTTTTTCAGTCCACCAAGCGTTTGGATTTCCAATAGCTCTGAACCACTAAGAAGTGAATAACTCATGTATTTTAGGCTGATTAACGCGCATACGCTACTGAACGCATTTCACGGATTACTGTAATTTTTATCTGTCCGGGATACTGCATTTCTTTTTCTATTTTTTGAGAAATATCAAAAGAAAGCATCCCTGCCTTTTCATCCGAAACATTATCTGCGTCAATGATCACGCGCAACTCGCGACCGGCCTGGATCGCGTAACATTTTTCAACACCTTCAAATGATAGGGCCATGTTTTCAAGATCACGAAGCCTTTGAATATAAGACTCCATCATTTCCCTGCGAGCTCCCGGACGAGATCCTGAAATCGCATCACACACCTGAATGATCGGGGATAGAATGCTTGTCATTTCGATCTCATCGTGGTGGGCGCCGATTGCGTTGCACACCTCAGGATTTTCCTTGTATTTCTTGGCAAGCTCCATACCCAATATCGCGTGCGGAAGATCGGATTCTTCCGGCCAGACTTTCCCGATATCGTGCAAAAGACCGGCTCTTTTCGCCAGTTTCGTGTTTAAGCCAAGTTCTGAGGCCATCGTAGCGCAAAGCTTAGCTACTTCACGTGAATGTTGCAGCAGGTTTTGTCCATAAGAAGATCGGAAACGCATGCGGCCGATCATCTTTACAAGCTCGGGGTGAAGCCCGTGTATACCCATGTCGATTACGGTTCTTTCCCCGATCTCAACTATCTCATCGTCAATGTTCTTGCGTGTTTTGGCAACGACTTCCTCAATTCGGGCAGGGTGAATCCTTCCGTCCTGAACCAGCCGGTGCAACGAAAGTCTTGCAATTTCCCTTCTTACCGGATCAAAACCGGAGATAACGATTGCTTCCGGGGTGTCATCCACAATGATCTCAACGCCCGTCGCAGCCTCCAAAGCACGAATGTTCCGCCCTTCGCGGCCAATGATTTTTCCTTTGATATCGTCATTTTCAATGTTGAAAACAGACACGCAGTTTTCGATCGCGTGTTCAGCTGCGGTGCGCTGAATGGTTTCGATAACGATCTTTTTGGCTTCTTTGGTGGCCGTAAGGCGGGCTTCTTCCATCGCACTTTTTACATACGATCCGGCCCTTGTATCCGCTTCTGCTTTTAATGCGTCGATTAATTGCTCCCGTGCCTGATCGGCCGTAAGATTAGCGATTTTTTCGAGTTGCGCAACTTGCTGATGCAATGATTTTTCTGCCTCCTCCCGGCGTTTTGTGGCCGTTTCGAGCTGCTGGTTTAAATTGGTTTTAAGCGTTTCCAGCTCATTTTCACGGCGCTTATTTGACTCAATGGTCTGGTTTAAGCTTTGCTCGCGCTGTTTTAATTTCTGTTCGTTGGTTTGAAGAATCACGCGTTTCTTATTGGCATCCTCTTCAAATTCGCTTTTTAGTCTGAGATACTTTTCTTTCGCTTCAAGAATACGGTCTTTCTTTATGTTTTCAGCAGCGCTTTCAGCATTACGGAGAATTTCGGCAGCTCGTTCCTGCGCCTCTTTTTCTTTCTGGTCGAATGACTTCTGAAAGATGTACTTGCCTGCGAAAATCCCCACACCAATGGCGATTATATCGGACAGGAGAAAGATGAAAACTAATGAATTTGACATTTCAGTAATGGTTATATATAGTTGGTTTTACCGACTAAACCGCGTGAAAATGCCGAAGGTGGAAGTATTGAAAGAAGATAAAGAGGAATCCGTATAAAATAAAGGTTTTGTGGTGTTGAGCGTTTAGCTTTCTATTGCGCTGGTAATGGTTTCATCAAGCTTTTCTACCCTGTTTTTAAAAGCCATCACCAAGTTATCCATTTGCTCCTGGTTCCGTTGTAATGCTACAAGGCATTCAATAGAAGTAAGTGCAATTGCTTCAATGTCACCGTATACTTTTCCTTTTAATTTATGCTGCTGCACGCGTTGCATGAACACCTCATACCCATCCCTGTAGAATTTCTCCTGATCCGCCGGAACGCTCAGTTTGAAACCCCTGTCCAGCAGTTTTATAAAGACAGAAACGTCCGGATTGGGTATGCTATTTTTTTTCATAAGGTATCTTCAAGCAATTCAATGCACTTATCGATCTCTTGTATATATCTTTCAACTGAGTCTTTCAGTTCGGCTATTCCGCTTGTTGGTGTCAGTTTACTAGTGACAATTTTAGCGAAACTTTTAGACTTATTAAAGTCTTTTTCCAAACTAGTGTATTTTTTCTTTATTTCTTTTGCTTCTTCCTTGAGTTTGGTATTCGAGGCACGCAGCTCTGCATTTTCGCGTTGCAGCTCTGATATTGACCAGTTTAGTTTCTCCTTAATGTTGATCAGGAACTCGAGTTTTTTCTCAAGGTCGGACAACTTGTGTTCAATGATGCGCTCGATGCTCCTTTCCATTTTTTTGGCCTTATAATGCTGTCAAACCAAAACTCCTTTTATCATTTCCTGATCACGGCCTCAAACTCGCGTTCATAAGCTGAGATCAAGCGCTGCATGGTTTTGTCAATCACTTTATCCGTCAATGTTTGCTGATCGTCCTGCAAAATGAAGCTCACCGAATAGGATTTTTTCCCTTCCAGGTTCGCGCCTTCATACACGTCAAACACATTCACAGCGCGCAGAAGCTGCCTTTCGGTCTTATAGGCGATCTGGCGCAGCTCTTCGAAGGTGATTTTTTTGTTAACCACAACCGAAAGATCCCTGCGCACTTCGGGAAACTTGGCTACTTCTTTATACTGGACAAATGCGTCGTATTGTTTGAGCATATAATCCCAATCAAAATCCGCGTAAAAAACAGGCGCTTTAATGTCGAGCTTTTTAGCAATGACCGCATTGAGCTGACCAAATGTTACAACCGGCTTGCGGTTTAATGTAAGGGTTGTTCCAAATTTAAAAATCGCCGCATCGGCCTCGGTTCTTTCGACGTCTTTGATCTTAACCGAAGACAAAACCTGCATGACAAAACCAGCCAGATCATGAAAAACCACTTCACGCGACTTCTCAAACCAGCTTTCCTGTCCAATGTTGCCCGTCAGGAAAACAGCCAGCCTTTCTTTTTCGACATATTTTTCGCCGATCTCGTTATAGGTTTTGCCAAATTCAAAAAGCTTCAAATCCTTCTGACGGCGGTTGCTGTTGTAAGCAATCACTTCCAGACCCGAGAAAATCAGCGTTTGGCGCATTACGGACAGATCTTCGCTCAGATAATTCAGGATTTTTACCGGGTTACCCTGAATGTTTTCGGCTAATGAAGCATGATAATCAGGCTTTGTCAGCGAATTGTTGATCATTTCGTTGAAACCGTTTGCAACAAGCAATTCAGCAACGCGCAGTTTCAGTTTTTCCGGATCATTAACCGGGAAATCAGACAAATAATCCGAGCTAAGCGCATCAGAAAGTTCAACTTGCCCGAAACCGTAAATGCGCAGGATTTCTTCGATCACATCCGCTTCCCGCTGCACATCCACACGGTAAGGTGGCACAATGGCTGTAAAGCCGGTTTCATTTTCCTCCGCAACCTGAATGTCAAGGCCAGCCAAAATGTTTTTGATCAAATCCTTTTCCAACGACTTGCCGATAAGACGGTCAATGTTGCGGTAAGTCATTTTTACCTGAAAATCAGCAGCCGGTTCGGGATAAATGTCGGTAATATTGGAAGAAACAGTCCCGCCCGCGATCTCCTGAATAAGCAAGGCTGCCCTTTTCAGCGCATACAATGGCATATTCGGATCTGTGCCGCGTTCAAACCGGAAAGAAGAATCCGTTTTTAATGCAAAGCGCTGAGCCGTTTTACGAACCCAGATCGGCGAGAAATAAGCTGATTCAAGGAAAATAGAAGTGGTTTCATTGGTAACACCGGAAGTGAGTCCACCAAAGACCCCGGCAATGCACATAGGCTCCGGATTTCCATTCGTTCCCGCATTGCAGATCATCAGATCAGAATCCGAAAGTTTTCTTTCCACGCCATCCAGCGTCACAAATGTTGTCCCGGCAGGCACAGTGGTCACAATTACTTTGTTGCCTATGACCTTATTTGCATCGAAAGCATGCATGGGCTGGCCCAGCTCGTGGCATACATAATTGGTAATGTCCACAATGTTGTTAATCGAGCGGATTCCGATCGTTGCCAATCGTTGTTTAAGCCACTCGGGTGACTCAGCAACTTTCAACCCGGAAATGGTCAGGCCGGTATATCTGGGTGCAGCCTCTGCGTTTCTTACTTCGGCTTCAAATGGCAAGCTTTCACTATTTACAGCAAAAGCTTCCACAGACGGAAGATTGATCTCACGGTTAAAATAGGCTTTCAGATCACGCGCCACGCCATAATGCGATGCCGCGTCGGCGCGGTTGGGCGTGAGGCCGATTTCTATTAAGTAATCAGAGGAAATGCCGAAGTATTCGCTGGCTGGTGTGCCATTGGGAAGATCAGTATCCAGCACTAAAATCCCATCGTGGGACGAACCAACGCCCAGTTCATCTTCTGCGCAGATCATTCCTTCCGAAAGTGCGCCCCTGATTTTTGATTTTTTCAAAACCAATGGCTGATCGCTTCCTGTCGGATATAATGTTGCTCCCACGGTGGCTACAACCACTTTTTGACCCGCAGCCACATTGGTAGCGCCACAAACAATGGACAGCGGATTCTCACCACCCACATCAACTGTTGTCAGGCTTAAACGATCTGCTTCCGGATGTTTTTCGCGGGTAAGCACCTCGCCGATTACCACGCCTTGCAGACCTCCTTTTATGGATTCAATCTCTTCAATGCTTTCAACTTCCAATCCCGTTGCAGTCAGTATTTTGCCGATTTCTTCCGGAGATTCTGTTATTTCTATTAATTCTTTAAGCCACTTATAGGAGATCTTCATGCGAATGCTTTCAAAAATATGTTTCAACCGGCAATGAAGCCGGATTACAAAATTAAGGATTTAAGTCGAACAGCGCCGTCCGACTTGAAATAGTAAGGGGTTTTTTAACAAAATAAAAAAAGCGAAGGCCGTTTAATTATGAACAGCCGATTCCAGCTGCTCACCGGCTAGTATGGGCACGGAAAGCGTATTTTCGGCAGGCGGAACCGGGCAAGCGTAGCTTTCCTGATACACGCAGTAAGGATTATAGGCCTTATTGAAATCCAGAATAATCACATTGTTTTTAATCTCAGACACAGGATAATCCAGATAACGGCCGCCGCCATAGGTTTGCTTTCCGCTGGTGGCATCTTTGAAAAGAACAGAGATAACACTCTCATTTTTAAGTAATAGCAATTTCTCCTCCTGATCGCCGATCTTGAAATTGGCATAACCATACTTCTCATATTTTTCCGAAGTCCCGTCGGTGTATTTGACTACAACTTCCTTATCATCCTTCATATAAGGCGAAATATTGGCCTTAATGCGGTAAGTCAGATCGGGCTGGAAATAATGCAGGCCGTGGAAGCTTTCCTTATCGGCGATAGGAGAGTCCTCAGTAGTGCGAAACTGCTCGTCTTTGGCTGCGCGCTCGTTAAGGATTGTGGTTTTGTATTGCTCCGGGTTGCTTGCGATCTGATCTTCGCTGGCGCCGTTAAGGGCTGCTCCCGAGAAATTTTCAATGATAAAATAGGCCAGAATCGCTATAACCATTGCGATTGTGCTGTACCGGATCACTTTATTTTTAAACATATGGCTGCATAAATTAGGAACGGATCACAAACTTACACCCGAAAGCGTGCTTTGAAAAAGTATAAGATGTTTATTTACTTTTTTATGATAATTTTGAATCTTCGCACCGGGCCAGGTTGCGACTTTGGATGAATTATCCCTAAATTGACCTGGCAAATTATTAAACACAATACCTGATCCATCATATGTCATACACCAAGCGAGTACTCATTGCCGAAGACAGCTCAGTTATTCAAAATCTGGCAAGGAAGATTCTGGAATTTCAACATTACGAGATCACTTCTGTAAAAAACGGAGAGCAGGTTTTGCAGCTCCTTGAAAAAGAGGATTTCGATATTATTTTGCTGGATATCAATATGCCTGTGATGGATGGAATGGAGTGCGCAAGAAGCATCCGCAAATTGCCTAACGAGAAAAAGGCCAAAACCCCGATCGTTGCCATTACCGGAAATGCCAAAAACTATTCGGAAGAAGACTTCAAGCAAGCAGGATTTGATGATGCGCTGATGAAACCTTTGAATTTCGACCGTCTGGTTGAAGTGGTCGCGCATTTGACAGAATAGACCTGATGAGGATTACATTTTTAGGGACCGGCACATCACAGGGAATACCGGTTATTGCCTGTGAATGTGCCGTTTGCCAATCCGATGACCCGCGCGACAAGCGTTTAAGGACTTCCGTCTGGATCCAGGCCAAAGGAAAATCCATTGTTATCGATACGGGCCCTGATTTTCGCCAGCAGATGCTTAGGGCTCATGTAAAGGACCTGGACGCTGCCATTTTTACGCATCAACACAAGGACCACACGGCCGGGCTCGACGATATCCGCGCCTTCAACCACCGCAGCCAGCGCGACATTCCACTTTACGGAAGAGCGTCTGTTTTAAATCAGATCCAAAACGAGTTCGCTTACGCTTTTTCAGAAAAAAGGTATCCGGGCGTGCCTCATTTCGAGTTGCATAATATTGATAATAAGCCATTTGACGTCCAAGGCGTCACATTTACGCCCATAGAGGCGATGCATCATCAGCTGCCGGTTTATGGTTATCGGGTTGAAGACTTTACCTACATTACCGATGCCAACTACATTTCTGAAAAGGAGCAGCAAAAAATAAAAGGCTCCAAAGTGCTGGTTTTGGACACATTGCAAAAAGAGCCGCACCTTTCCCATTTTACCTTATCGCAATCTTTGGCGCTGATCGAAAAACTGCAAGTGCCCATGGCCTATCTGGTGCATATGAGCCATAAGCTGGGCAGGCACGCCGATATTGAAAAAGAGCTGCCGCCTAATGTACATCTGGCTTACGATGGCCTTGTGCTAGACTTGCTAAGTCTTTAAGACTTAGCAAGTCTAGCCTAAACCCTCAACCCTCAACTATACCGGTCATTCCGCCATGGATAAGCCGTATTGGAATAACCCCTTAATTCCCAGAAACCAAGTTTGTTGGCAGACAAGAACTCGATCCTGCTGATCCATTTGCTTCCTTTCCAGGCATAAAGCTGCGGAGTTATCATGCGCACAGGCCCACCGTGATCACGCTCCAAAGGTTTGTAATCCGCCGTATGGACTAGTAACACATCATCTTTTAATGCTTCTTCAAGCGAGAGATTGGTCGTGTATTTATCGTAGCCATGGCAAAGAATGTGTGTAGCGCTGGCTTTGGGTTGAACGAGGGCCGCAAGATCAGCCAGCCGAACGCCGGTCCAGGGCACATCCATTCTCGACCAGGTGGTAACGCAGTGAAAATCGCTGATATCTTCGGTCTGCGGTAAAGCCATAAAATCCTCCCAATTCAGCGACACAGGCGACTCGACCTCACCGTCGATAACCAGTTTCCATTTCTGTTGTGAAATATCAGGCTTAAAACCCAGGTCCAGCACAGGCCATTTAACGGTTTTGATTTGGCCAACCGGCAGCTTGGGCATGCCGTGACGGTTTATTTGACCCGCTCCCATCGGACTTGGGTCAGAAACAGAGGGGGTGTCGGCCATTTGATGCTCAAAACGTGCTTTCAGCTTCATTCTGGCTTCTATGATTTTATCGAGTTTGCTGTTTTCTTCCATTTTGTTTTTAATTTAAAGAGCAGGCCTTCCAAGTCCGGCAAGTCTGGTCAGTTTTTACTAACCCACTGCATAGCCAGCGCAGTCAGATACCCGCCATATGTGCCGATTGCATACCCTAAGATAGCAAGTAAAACGCCAACCGGCGCCAGAGAGGGGTGAAATGCTGCCGCAACCACGGAAGCTGATGCCGATCCGCCAACATTGGCCTGGCTGCCTACGGCCAGAAAAAAGAATGGGATTTTAAGCCACTTACAGACCAGGATTAAAATGATTGCATGCGTCAGGATCCAGATCAGGCCAATCGCGAAAAGTCCTGGATTGCCTGCCACTGCCCCTAAATCCATCTGCATGCCGATTGTTGCTATCAGCACGTACAGGAAAACCGAGCCGAGCTTGGAGGCGCCTGCGTGTTCAAGCTTGCGCACTGGAGTTACAGAAAGGGCAATGCCGATAAATGTTGCGATCGTCACTACCCAGAAAAAGGTGGAGGTAAGACTGTATTTGTCCAAAAAAGGGTAGTTCTTTGACAGGTAAGGCGTGATGATGTCGGCCAGAAAATGGGCTGCACCCGTAGCGCCGAAACCTACTGCGCCCAGAAAGATATAGTCGCGCATGGCTGGCACCCGCTCATTTGCATTGTGTTGACTGTCAAGCTGCTGCTTAATATGCTCGATCTGAGAGCTGTCTGCACCAAGCCAGTTGTCAAGCCGGGAAGCCATTCCGGCGCCGTAGATCAGAAAGGCCATCCACAGTTCTGCAATCAGCACGTCAACAGCCACCATTTGAGAGAACAGCGCGTCGCTGGGCTTGAAAACTTCCCTTAATGCAGTTTGGTTTGCCCCGCCGCCGATCCAGCTTCCTGCAATGGTGGCCAGCCCTCGCCAGACGGCGTCTGCGCCTTCACCGGCAACGGTTTGCGGACTAATTGCCCCTACGATCCACAAAGCAAATGGCCCACCGATCATGATTCCTATCGTCCCCACCAGCATTGCTATCAGGGCTTTTGGGCCCAGTCGGCTCAGTGAGCGCCAATCCATTCCTATGGTGAAAAAAACCAGGCAGGCGGGAAGAAAATATTTGGAGACCACCGGGTAAAGTTGTGAGGTGGCCCCGTTTACAACGCCGAAAGAATTCAGCAGGCCCGGAATAAAATAGCAAAGCAACAAAGGGGGAACTACGGCGTAGAAGCGTTTCCAGCCAGCCTGCGTACTTGCAGCTGTGTAAAAAATAGCAGCGAGAATCAGCATTAATAGGCCCAGAACAACCGCGTCGTTTGTGATCATTGATTTGCAGGGTGAGAATCAGGTAAAAATAGCTTTGTTTTTTGTTTCGACGAAAGGCGTTTGCCCGCTCATCATGTAAAAGCTTGATCCAACGAAATTTAAATTTATAAAATTCCTATTTTTTGTAATTTACATCCTGATTTTAAGCGATAACATTAATAATGTTTTACTATGGCGATATACACTTTATCATTAAATGGCAAAAAAGTTAAAGTCGATGTCGAGCCAGACATGCCTTTGCTATGGGTCGTCCGTGATTTTGCCGGACTAAAAGGCACCAAGTTTGGCTGTGGCATGGCCCTGTGTGGCGCTTGCACGGTGCATTTGAATGGCGAACCCACGCGCTCGTGCCAGCTGCCGGTTTCAGGCGTGGGTAAAAACGACAAGATTACAACCATTGAAGGCATTGGCGAGGGAAAAATGAATACGATCCAGAAAGCCTGGATAGAAGAGCAGGTCCCGCAATGTGGTTACTGTCAGTCGGGCCAGATCATGTCGGCTGCGGCGCTGCTTAAATCCAATCCAAACCCAACGGATGCGGACATTGACTCGGCCATGAGCGGAAACCTTTGCCGTTGCGGAACCTATGACAGAATAAGGAAGGCGATTCACAGGGCAGCAGCGGAAATGAAAGTTTCTGAGCCAGGCATTGGAAAGCGGTAAAAGGTCCTAAACATTAGAACAAAAAACATTGGAAAAGATACAAACATCACGCCGCGATTTCCTGAAAGCTTCGGGGATCACCACCTTCGGGCTTGCGTTGGGCATTTCGGGTTTTACCAGGGAGGCATCCTTGAAAAAGATCACGCCCGCCGTGCTACGCCTGGAGATCAACCCATTTATCATCATTGACACCAACGGCAATATTACGCTTGTCAACCCGAGGCCGGATATGGGCCAGGGTTCCACGCAGGCCGTGCCCTCGCTTCTGGCAGAAGAGCTGGAAGTAAGCCTGGAAAAAGTGCTGATCATTCAAAGTGACGGCATGGGCAAATACGGAAGCCAGACTTCGGGAGGCAGCAGTTCCGTTCGTGAGCTGTGGTTCCCGATCCGTAAAGCCGGGGCCGCCGCCAGGGAAATGCTCACGGCTACGGCCGCCAAACGCTGGAATGTACCGATTTCGGAATGTCATGCCGAAGATGCCAAAATCGTGCATAAGGCCAGTGGAAAAAGCCTGACGTATGGCGAGCTGGCCGATGAGGCTTCCAAACTCGAAATTCCAAAAGATCCCAGGCTCAAAGAAGCAAAGGATTTTAAGATAATCGGTAAATACAATAAAAGGCTCGATGTGCCCGAGCGTGTAAACGGCAAGGCGGTTTATGGGATTGATGTGGAGGTGCCGCAAATGGTGTACGCCAGCATACTGCATTCGCCTATGATCCACGGAAAGGTAGCTTCCATTGATGATACCGAAGCTAAAAAGATCAAAGGTGTTTTACAGGTTATTAAAACCGAAAGGACGATGCCGCACAGAACTTCGGAGGCTGTCGCTGTGGTAGCGACCAATTACTGGGCGGCTCTGAAAGGCAAAAAAGCATTGGTGGTCAAATGGGACAATGGTGAGCTTGAGAAAACACTCAGCACGGATGCTTATTATGCTAAAACCTACGATGCGGCAAAGAAAGAAGGGATTAATGCAGAAGAGAAAGGGGATTTTCCGGCAAAATTTGCTGCCGCCAAGGAAAAGATCGAGTCTAATTACGAAACGCCGTTTTTAGCTCATGCGCCCATAGAGCCTGAAAACGCGGTTGCCCATGTAAAGGAGGACGGAACTGTGGAGATCTGGGCGCCTGTGCAGGGGCCGGACTGGGCGTTGCGCGATGTGTGCAGTTATATGAAAGTAAAACCCGAGCAGGTCAAAATCAATGTTACTTTGCTGGGAGGCGCTTTTGGCCGCAAGGCTTATCATGACTTCGTTTTGGAGGCCTGCCACCTTTCAAAAGTCGTAAAAAAGCCTGTGAAAGTGATCTGGACGCGGGAGGACGACATTGCGCAGGGACCATACCGCCCGGGGATGCTCAGTCACATGCAGGGGTTTGTGGAAAATGGTAAGATCACAGGCTTTCATCACCACGCCATTGGTGAATCCATTGCTGGTCAGGTTTTTGGTCAATTGAAAGATACGGAGGCAGACCCATGGTTAAGCGGTGAACTAGCGACTGAAAACAATAAATACCGATTCGACGGTGCCTCAAAAGTAAGCTGGACCCATGTTAAGACAGATATTCCGGTGGTTTGGTGGCGGTCGGTTTATGCGTCGAACTTCGGATGGGGACAGGAATGCTTCGTAGATGAGCTCGCGCATCTGGCCAAAAAAGATCCATTGAAAGCCAGAATGGAAATACTCACGGATGACCGTTTTAAAAAAGTGCTTCAAACGCTGGCCGAAAAAGCTAACTGGGATGAGAAACTTCCGGAAGGCTCGGGTAAGGGCCTTGCTATTTTTAGCTCATTTAACAGCATTTCGGCATGTTGCATTACCGTGTCCAGAAAAGATCAGGGCGTAAAAATCGATAAGGTAGTCTCCGTCATCGACTGCGGCCACTATGTAAACCCAGATAATGTTAAAGCCCAGACCGAAGGAAACATAGTCATGGGACTGACCGCAGCGATTAAAGACGGCATCACATTTACCAATGGTGTCAGCGATCAAAGCAATTTTCACCAATACAACATTATGCGCCTGAATGAAACGCCGGCGATGGAAATCCATATCATTGACAGCGGTGCTGCGCCCGGCGGAGTAGGAGAGCCCGGTTTGCCGCCGATTGCTCCGGCGCTGGGCAATGCCGTCTTTGCTGCCACCGGCAAGCGCCTTCGCAAGCTTCCTTTTGATATAGCTAATCTGGGTTAATACGTCTTTTTGAATGGATTAGTACAAAAAAATGGCTTCCCCGTGACAGGGAAGCCATTTTTCTTATTGTTCAAATCATTATTTAGCACCGTCAGACTTCGCTCTTGCTACTGCAAACGCGCCGATCTTGTGGCCGGATTCCAAACCAGCTTCACAGTCGAAACGGTAATGGATCAGTCCGTAGATCCTTGATACAGAAGCTTCCTGTGCCATATCGTCGATCTTCTCTTTTTCGTCAGGAAAGATATAAGCCAGCAGTTCAGCCGCCGCCCCTGAGAAGGTAGAATGTCCCGATGTGTATGAAGGGAAGTTAGGTAAACCCACAGACGTTTTGATTTTCCTGTTCATTTGGTTGGGGCGCGGGTAATAGTAATAGTATTTGGCGTCCCAGCAGCAGATGCCGGCATCCTGTAATGTGGTGCCCAAAAGCGCCAGCGTTCTGGCTGTCCTCACTTCGCTGAAAGCATTTTTGTGACAAAGGTCAGCAGCCCTTCTGTGCCAGTGGCCCGGAGCCGTGTAACTGCCCACACCATCCGACCAGAAGCTGGCAATGCGCGCCTGATCGCGGGTTTGTTTTTTGGCAATAGCTAAAAGCTCATCGATGTTTTGCTGATATTCAGCGCTTCCGATTGCCGGCGGTGGGCCCGGGCGCATTGTTTTTACAGCTGCCTTATCAAAATTCCAGGGCGTAACCAGTCCATAAGTTGGCAGCATAGGCGGGCGGGCAGGCGACTCCTGGCTTACCCATGGTTCCGAGGTGCCGATTGTTTTTGCGTTCGCGATCATTTCAGCGGTGGCAGCCTGGTTATTGGCCGTTCCCATGCCATCTGTCTTGGCCCGTGCCATTACTTTTGCACCCACTGCTTTACCGAGTTCTGCGCCGGCCGTAATATCACTTTCCACATTCATTCCAGCCCATAAACGGCTATTTTTGTGCTCTGTGAGTTTCTGCTCCAAGAAAGGCACTTCGCCGGGAAACATGGCTTTCAATACCAAAAACGAAGCTTCGGCCACCACTGCATCCTCAGAAGGATAGGAAGGGAGGTCGGTTACCGGCAGGATCGTTTGAATGGATTGATCTGTCTTTGAAGGTGCTTTGCGGTTGAATTTGAACTTATAATTCCATGCACTTACTAATGCATCATACTGGGCCACGCTCAGATATGCCAGCGCGCGCGCCGTGTAAGGTGGGTTTGCAAAAGGGAATTTAGGATCAGCTAATGGATTTGCAGCATCAGGAAGGGGATATTTCCCGTCCTGGTTCGATGCGGGAGGCGTGTTATACCGGGCTGCAAGCTCACGACCGATCTCGTTCCAGCGGAAAGCCGCTCCTGCTCCCCAATAATTTACGATTTCCCTTTGCTGAGGCGTGATTTTGGAGGTCGCCTCTTTTAGCTTTACAATTTCTGCAGCGTATTCGGCCGAGGTTGCTGCTTTTGGCTCAGCGACTGTTATTTCGCCCGATGAAGCAAGCACGTAAGTTTTCCAGTTGCCTGCGTCGGCATCCATGCTGGAGGGATTGTTAACAGAGGCTGTTGGCTCGTCGATCGTTTTGGTGCAGGAAGAGATCCCTAATGTGAGAAGCAGTCCGCACGCAATCAGTAGATTGCTTTTTGATATATATTTTTTCATTGTTATTGATGCATGTTTGGGTTTTTGTCAGCCTTAATATACCGGAACTGGTAGAGCACGCCAACTGAAAAAGATGTACTCTGACCAACATTGGTCCCGTCTAACACGTATGCCGCCCGGGCATTAACGCCGATATTTTTTGGCTGGAATTTGGCATACACACCGCCCACAGTGCTTTTCATGTTATTGGTAGGAAAAGGCATATCATTGCGGCGAATGTTGTCGCCGCCATCACAAGCGCCATACTCGGCAAAAACTTCTGCTTGGATCCCCTTTTTTAAATAGCCCAGCCTCGCAGATGCATCATAAGCATTTGGAACGCTGACTTTATTGGTGTTGTGAAGCTTACCGTCGGCAAGATAAGAATCGCGATCGATCTTAATGTTGCTTCGGAAAATGTAGCTTGCAGAAGCAGTCATATAAAGGCCTGTTTGCGGATGACGATAATTGGCAAGCAGTCTGGCGGTTGCCGTTCTGCATTGTATGCCAATGGACATGGGCAAAAAATCGGGAATGTAATCGCCCATGGGAATCGATGCGCCACCAATGGCGTGCAGAGAGAAGCCCGATTTATTGATAAAGCGATATTTAAGCCAAAGCGAAGCGTCCTGAAATCCCTTTTGCCATTTCAGGTTACCTGCGCTCGCTTGTGTCCAGACGTAAGGAACGCCCACAATGACATTCAGGTTTCTGGTCACGCCTACCGCCAGCATGGCCATAGCGCTTTGGGTTGTGTGCGTGCCAATGTTGAGATTTTCACGTTTGAGACTATTTTCCCAATATTTGTCCCAGGAGCTATGCCCGTATGAAAGGGCAAGACATGCTGTGTTTTTCGACATATAAATAGCGTCGTTGGGCATTTGTGCAAAAACGCTTGCTGTCGCGCACAGCACAATCATTGGAAGCAAAATGATTGTTTGCTTTATTTTTCGTAAAGAATATTGCATTGTTTTACTGAGGGATGATGCCGCGCGTTGGCAATATCCAGAGGGATACTGCGCTTTGCAGGCAATTTTTTGTAATGAAATAAAAGACAGGCTTGCGGCCGGTAGCCGAGCGATTCAGCTGAGCTCGGGAGGCGGGCTTGTTAGCTGAATGAAGATGGCCGAATAGATATCCTTGGAGCATCTGCCTGTTAGCATAGGCAATGGGTCAGTCAATGAGATGGGTGGAAAGCTTATTGTATTGACATTGGAAACATAATTTTTTAGCAGGTTATCCATCAATTTAAGGGCCTTGCCGAAGGGATCCTGCGGAAGTTTCGCGCCGGGATCACTGATGATCTGCATGGCATTGGCCAAGGCAAAAAATTCATCCCTGGCGGCCTGATTGGATTTGAGCGTCACATAAAGTGTATCGTTTTGGTGCAGGACCTCGGTAGGGTTATAAAACTGGTCGTTTTCACGAATCAGTCCCTGCGGAGCCTGTGTGATATGCAACTCGCCCGAGTAAGGCAGGGATGGCAAATGCATTTTAACCACCTTATACTGATCGTCAGGCGAAGAAACCGACGATTGCTGATGATGGTTATCAAAGAAAAGTACAGCGAAAGTCAGCCCAAACGTGTTGTAGAGCAAAAGAACCAACAATCCTATCGGTAACAGTCTTTTCAATTTCAAGAGGATTTATATCCAAATGTAATCAAGATTAGTCCAATTCTGCAAACGTTCTCTAAAATACTGCCTGGTAATGCCCTCTTAGAAGACATGCTGGGGATTTTGTTTAAATTACCACACAAAATAAAAATGTTTTCCAATGATGAAACATGCTCGTTTTCTCTCCAATGTAGTGACTAAAAGTTTAATGGCTTTGTTTCTTGGATCTGCGGCTATGATCCAGAGCGAAGGGTTTTCTGAAAGCGATTTTGAAAAGCTCAGCGCCATCGTGGGTTCATGGAAAATGCAGCGTGCAGCAGGTCATATGTATGAAACCTGGCGCAGGGTCTCACCCAATGCATTTGCAGGGGTCAGCTACAAAATTCAAAATGGTGATACCATTAAGCTCGAAACAGTCCGGTTGTATTTAAGTAACCGAAGGATTATATACGCACCAGTTGCTTTCGGACAAAATGATGAAAAGGAAGTACTCTTCAATTTGAAATCAATTCAAGGGGAAAAGTTTATTTTTGAGAATCCCAAGCACGATTTTCCCCAGCGCATCGGCTATGCTTTTCATTCGGCAGACTCGCTTCATGCCTACATTGAAGGAACCATCGATTCAAAACCCAGACATATAGATTATAAATATTCAAAACTCAAATAAGCGCTTGCCCTTTATGAACAAATCTGCGATCAACCCCATGCCCCAGTTTTTCGACCGTTACATTAACCTGGTCGAGGATATTGACATTTTTGAAGCATTCGACCAACACGCGCCAGACAATATTTACGCTGAGACCACCAAACTAACTGAGCTTGGGGACCGCGCCTACGCCCAGGGAAAGTGGACCGTCAAGGACATCTTACAGCACGTCATCGACAATGAGCGCATTATGGCCTACCGCGCCATGCGTTTTTCCAGAAACGACAAAACCATACTGCCAGGCTATGATGAGGAGATTTTGGCCGCCAACACCATGGCCAGTCAGCGCAGCATCCAGGATCTGTTGCAGGAGTTCAACCAGGTTAGGCAAAGCACAATATCGCTCTTTAAAAGCATGAGCGGCGAAATGATGCTGCGCTCAGGTTTTGCTTACAAATCAGACATATCGGCCCTGGCTTTGGGATTTGTCATCATCGGGCATCCGGTTCATCATATGCGGGTGATCCGGGAGCGTTATTTTCCGCTGCTTTAAGCCTTAAAGCCCCGCCAGCTGATCCAGCGCATGCTCCACCTGCGTCACTGGCAGCTGGCATGTCTTATCATAACAAACGTAAATAGCCGTTTTGCCATTGACCTCGGTCCGGTTTTCGAGCAGGGGAAGATTTGAGCGGCTTGTGGTTCCCATGACAAGCTTGTTGGGCACAAAGAAGCGGTCAAAATCCTTTCGCATTTGATCTGCCTCGGGTCCCACAATGATGATTTCAGCCGTTGGAGACGCTCTCATGCAGTATAATGCGGCCCAGTTGGTGACCCACTGCACGTCTGAGAGCAGGACCTTGGTCATTTTTGAAAGCATGTTATCCGATATTTTGGCGTATTGATCTTCATCGAGCATCATGCCCAGCAAGTAAAGGTTGTGGGCCATCATCGAGTTTGAAGAAGGGATTACATTATCGAAAAGCTCTTTTTTGCGGGCAATGAGCCTTTCCCCGTACATGTCGGTAAAATAAAAGAATCCTTCTTTTTCATCATAGAAATGATGGATAGTGTAATCGGCCAGTTCTTGGGCCAGCCTGATCCACTGCTCATCAAAAGTAATCTGGTAAAGGGCCAGGTAAGCCTCTATGATTGCCGCGTAATCTTCCAGAAAACCCGTGACAGTTGCATGCCCGTTTTTATAGCTGTGCATGAGCTTGCCAGCCTCAAACATGTTGTCGCGAATAAAGACGCCTGCCGAAACAGCCAGCTCCCGAATGTATTCTTCGCCCAGGGCCCGGTAGGAATCGGCTAGTGCTTTGATCAGCAGCCCGTTCCAGGATGTAAGGATTTTATCATCGAGCCCTGGCCGGATGCGTTCTGCGCGCTTTTCGGCTAACTTTTTAAGGGCTCCCGCGTATCTTGTTTCAAGACCGGCCATATCAAGCTTCAAGGCGCTGGCCGTTTGCAGCAGCGTGCCAGTCAAATGCAAATGATTATGGCCGTCTTCCCAGTTACCTTGCTGGGAAATGTTATACAGTTTGGCAAACCATTCGAAATCTGCGCCCAGGACTTCTTCCAGTTCGGCTTTCGTCCAGATGTAAAATTTGCCTTCCACGCCCTGGCTATCTGCATCTAGCGCGGAATAAAAACCGCCCTGCTCGCTACGCATTTCATTTTGCAGCCATTGAATGGTGTTTAAAAGGCGATCGGCATACAGCGGATTTTTCGTTAATGAGTAGGCTTCGGCGTAGATGCTGAGCAGCTGCGCATTATCATAAAGCATTTTTTCGAAATGCGGTATAAACCACTCGTCATCAACAGAGTACCTTGCCCAGCCGCCGCCCACGTGATCATAGATGCCGCCCAAAGCAATGCGGTCCAGGGACAGTTGCAGATGGGAAAGCGCCTCGGGGTTTTGACTTATATCAAAATAACGCAGCAAAAATTTGTAGATCGAAGGCATTGGAAACTTGGGGGCGCGGTTCATTCCTCCTTTTTCCCCGTCAAAATTACGCTGCAACTGTTCAAACATGGCGTCCAGTTCAGATGCAGCGTAGTGTCCGCTTCCCATGGTAAGACCATATTTTTCCGTGTCCGAAACCAGCATATTCTGTACAAATCCTTCGGCGGATCCTGCCAGCTCATCGTAATGTTTTTGAAAAGCATTATCAATGCTCTTTAAAAGCTGCACCCAGTTTTGCGGCGGCAGATAGGTAACCCCGTAAAAAGGCCGGCTGTCGGGAAGCAGAAATACATTCAGCGGCCATCCGCCCCGCACGCCCATGGCCTGCACGGCATCCATATAGACAGCATCCACGTCGGGGCGCTCCTCGCGGTCGACCTTGATGCACACAAAATGTGCATTCATCACCTGGGCAATGTCCTCTTTTTCAAAACATTCGTGCTCCATGACATGGCACCAGTGACAAGCCGAGTAGCCAATGCTGACCAGAATAGGCTTATTTTCCGTTTTTGCTTTTTGAAGGGCCTCCTGTCCCCAGGGATACCAGTCAACGGGGTTGTGGGCATGTTGAAGTAAATAAGGGCTGGTTTGCTGGCTCAGGCGGTTCATAGTTACAGATGCTATTGATGAATGACCACTTTTTTGGTAATGGTCCTGTTTTGGGTTTTAAAGCGCGCAAAATATGTGCCAGCAGCTAAACGGGGCAGATCAATCCGCTCGCGCGTCTGACCGGCGATGGCTTTGAGCTGTTTTTCCAATACAAGCTGTCCCTTTGTATTTAAAAGTGAAAAAGCCACATCCGTAACGCCGTTGACACCATTTAAGACCACATTCATCTCAAAAGCAACGGGGTTGGCATAAACATAGGCATCGGAAAGGTGCGGCTCAGTTGCGTTAACCGTATCGTTGAGGTCAAACTTGCAAAGAAAAACTTCCTTACCTTTCAGCTTGATGCTTCTGGACCACTTCTGATGCGAGACAAGGATCTGCGTTTCATCATTATCTGCCGCATAGGGGTTTTGCGCAGCGATCAGAATGTTGTTTCCTTTCACAACGCCGCGCCAGATCGGGCTTTGCTGCTCCATCAGATCGCGGGCAGATTGGGCAATGACCAGCTCGTAATTTCCCTCAAACATATCCTTGAAGGCCGAAAGCCGGTAAAGTCCGTAAATAAAACGCTCATAAGGCGCATAGTTTTCCTGCCGGTTGCCCGGAAAACCCGGATTTTCCCAAAGCCAGAGTCCTTTCGCGCCGGAAAAAAAAGGAAAAATAGCTGTTGCTTCGGCCACAAATCCAGCGATCAGCGGCGTGTTGGGATCATAACTATCATGGATGCGCATCCACACAAAAGGGATGATGGGCTTATCACTCCAAGCGCGGTTGGCTTCAATGTTAAAAAGCAGGTAGGACAAGTAATCCTTTCCGATCGGATTATCGTAGCCATAATAGTAGTAAGGAGACGGCGTCAGAAATTGCTGGGCGTTATAGAAGCTTCCGCCGATCTTTCCGGCATTGTCCTGGACCAGGTAGTGCGTGCGGCCCGCGTTGGTAGTCCAGTCCTGCCAGCTGTTTGCGGTAATGTTCAGCCACGTGTTGCGCACAGGAACATCGCTGTAACTGCTCAGTGGCGCTGTGACCCCTTTTAATCTTAACCTGTTGGCCGCTTCGGTATACCACCAGCGCATGTCTCTTTTATAGGCTGCCAGAAAGTCGGCATCCGGTAAGCTGCGGTAATTTTGCGGGATCTTGCTATTGGATTTTAATGCCAGAATATCACGGTCTTCGCGCTGCATGCGCTCAATATCCATGCAGATTAAATCATAACCCCTTGCGATCTCCGCATAACTGTCCCAAAAGCTTCGGTAAGCGGCTGTATCATTTCCCAAGGGGCTGCGCAATGCATTATCCGCCCAGGGCTGGTTACCGCTGGATGTGGCAACGCCGTACCAGATCAAAGCCCGGTTGGCGTTGGTCAATGATCCGGGCTCGGACCCCGAGAAGTTGGCAAGGTGGCTGAAACCGTGTTTGAGGGGCTCAGACTGCGTATCGCCAAAGCGCGTAGCATTGTAGACGATCTTGAATGGCAGGCTGAATTCGGGGAATTTGCCCCATTCGATCGTATTGTTTACCGTAACCGGGTTTAGTACATAATCTGGCTGGCAATCCTGGGCAAGGGCGTGCATGGATTGAACCATAAGATAAAATAAAGCGGTGTAAAAAGCTTTCACATATATATTGGTAAGGTGAACCATAAGAATTGACCGGACATTTTCGTTACTTTTGCAGTGTCGGTAATTTCATTTTTCCGGGAAACGATTTCCGCGAAACGCTTTGGGGAAGAACAGACACTTCAATGATATTAATGACAAAGTAAGAAAAGAAATTGCCTGGAACATAAAATATAAACGCATATGAGACGATTACTGCTGATTGGCCCTTTTATTCTGGCCCTGTTTTTAGTGGCCTGCGATAAAGACAACAAAGAGAACCCCAACCCAAATCCTGAGCCATCAGAAAAGGATAAAATTTTGATCAATTATCCGTGGCGCATGTCTTCGGTAACGGATCTGAGCGGTAAAGCGATCCCTTTCAACCAGCTTAATGCGCAGACGCAGGCTATCAAGGAAGTGATGGATATTCAATTTCTTCAAAATAACGTGACCAAGGCCATCGATCAGGGCTCCAAACAAGTCATCAATGGGGGGACCTGGTATTTGAAAAATGAAAATAAGACCCTGGATATCAAGATTTCGGGATTTTCCGGCGAATTCGGCGTCGAGGAGATTTCCAACAGTAAATTAAGATTGAAAAGTAAAATGCCCGTCAGCGGGGTAGAGCAGGAAACCATTATGGTTTTCGAGCCTGTAATCAAATAAGCATTTCTATTTTTGGTATAATTCAAAAAAGCGGCGGATTAAATCTGCCGCTTTTCTTATTTTGTGGCAAATTCAATGGAATGAGAAAGAACGACCCCAAAATAATAAATGCCTGGTGTATGTATGACTGGGCCAATTCAGTCCACGCACTTGTTATTGTATCGAGTATTTTTCCCGTTTATTTCAGCGCTACCGCATTCAAAGCCTCTGGCACGCTCTACACGGATTTCCTGGGTTTTCAGATCAAAAGCTCTGTGCTGTTCACCTATACGGTCTCGGCTTCCTTTCTGATTACGGCGCTTTTGATCCCCTTATGCACGGCCGTTGCCGATTATAGTGGTAAAAAGAAAAGATTTATGAAATTTTTCTGCTATCTGGGCGCTCTGAGCTGCATGCTACTTTACTTTTTTACCAAGGACACGCTTGTGCCATCGGTTCTGCTCTTTGGATTGAGCTTGATCGGGTGGAGCGGCAGCATTGTGTTTTACGATTCTTATCTGCCAGAAATTGCCACAGAAGACAAGTTCGACGCTTACAGCGCCAGAGGCTTTTCCCTGGGTTATCTGGGCAGCGTGCTGCTTTTGGTTTTCAATTTAAGCATGGTTTTAGCGCCTGCGTTCTACGGCATTACCGATAAGGCGCTTCCTGCCCGCATTTCGTTTTTTACTGTCGGTCTCTGGTGGATCCTGTTTGCACAAATCCCGTTCAAATATCTGCCCGCCCATAGAGCTGCCAAGCCGAAGACAGGAAACTGGATTTTCACTGGGTTTGCCTCACTGAAAAAGGTTTATTTTAATTTAAGGCAGCAACCCTTTCTGGCCAAGTTTCTAAGCGCCTTTTTCATTTACACCATGGGCCTGAGAACGGTCATGTATGTAGCGACCATATTTGGGGCAACCGAGCTGAAACTGCCTTCGCAAAGCCTGATCGTCACTGTTCTGTTGATCCAGATTGTCGGCATTATCGGCTCCTTTGCATTCGCCTGGCTGTCCGGTAAAATCGGCAATATTTTTGCCTTAATGGTGGGTGTTGCTATCTGGATTGGCATTTGCACGGGCGCATATTACACAACCGAAGCCATGGAATTCTATTTTGTGGCCTGCGCTGTGGGCATGGTTATGGGAGGCATACAGTCCCTTTCCCGCTCAACCTATTCGAAGCTCATCCCGGAAAACACTTCCGACACGGCATCCTATTTTAGTTTTTACGACGTGACCGAAAAGCTTGCCATCGTCATCGGCACTTTCATTTACGGAACCGTCGAATATCTTACCGGCAGCATGCGAAACAGCATTCTGGCACTCCTGGTGATCTTTGTTTTCGGCCTGATTCTGCTCTACCGCATCCCTTCCAAAAAAGCTTATCATTATCAGATGCAGGATAGTGAGAATTAAATTTTCACGATTCTTGCTTAATTAAATTAATCTACTTTACTTTGTCTATCATTTTAGTAGGCTTATCAATTGAACCACCCGAAAGATAGGCGTTAAGGCATCAACACAATCGTTGTGAAGTATTTCTGATTTTAACAAAATTGTCAGCTATGGCATTCAGGTGGAACTTTCCCCACACTTTTTCTTCTCGTGCTGGATGTAGCCAGCCTTGTTGTTGCTGACTGGTTCAGCGCAATGATTTCTCATTTCCGGCCTGGTAAATCTCGGGCATGCCAGCCTGGATTTATGTCCTTATCGAAAATTTTCTTATTCAAAATCATGTATTGCTATGACGCTTTCTGATGTAGTCCTGTTGGTAAAAAAAATTGCAGTCGGCATCTTTCTGACCCTGGCGCCGCTTGCCTTGATCGCTGGCGGGATCTGGCTGGCGCAAACGCTTCTCCATTAATCCGTAACCATATTTAATCACTGCATTTATGAAAATTGAACAGCACGTTACCCAAAAAATATGGCGTGATGCATTCGTCAGTATCCTGCTGTATTTGGCACCGATTGCGCTGATGCTCGCTACTTTTTACCTGACCGATCACAAACCCTGGGCGGGCAGCAATGGCTTGCCTTTTAAAGTGCCCGGTTTTATTGAGGCTGTTTTTCAAAACCTGAGCTCCTGGGGGTTGCCTGTCATTATTCTGGCCATTGGCATCATTGAATTTGCAGCGGGCCTTTACGAGACCAAATGGACTAAAAATGAGCGTATCCTGGACATTGTCTGCTTTGTTGTACCCAAAATCATCATACGCCCTCTCGTAGCTTATTATAGTCTGCAACTGCTGCCACAGTGGCTTCCGGCTGCCAAGGGCAGCTTTTCGTGGGTTCCGTTTTGGTGGGCTTTTGCCATTATTGCCGTTGCCGATGACCTTACGCAATACTGGTATCACCGCCTGCACCATCAGGTGCCCTGGTTATGGCGCTTTCACCGCACCCACCACAGCGCACCTTACATGGGCATGGCCATGGCCGGAAGACAAAATGTTATCTACACGATCTTCTTTTCCCAAACCTACCTGACCGTAGCGCTCACCTATATGGGCCTGGGTTATGCGGCATTGTTTGTCAAAGTCATTAAGTCGCTGATCGTGACCGGGGCGCATTCGAGCATTCCTTGGGACAAGCCTTTTTACCAGATCAAATGGCTCAATCCCATTGCCTGGGTGCTGGAACGGTTCATTTCGACGCCCGCCACGCACTATGCACACCATGCAGACACGACTGATGATGGGGTAGGACATTACAAGGGTAACTTCGGTAATATGTTTTTTCTTTGGGACATCATTTTTGGCACAGGCATAATTACGCGCCGCTATCCGAGCTCTTTCGGCATCAAGCATTATAAGGAAGAGGAATGGTATGCACAGTTTTTGTGGCCCATCTTCAAATCCAAAAAACAGGGAAGCGAGCTTGCAGCCGATGGCCCAATGGTGGGCGATGAGATTGTGTTGACGCCGGTCAACCCAGAGCCGGTCTTTGAAACCAAACTGGCCAGCTAGCCTTTTGAACCCAATAAATTTGCTGCACGTATAGCATTGAACGTTATAGGTGCAGCAGGAAAATTATGCCCGAAATTTTATATAAATCCAAATCGCACCCAGTATTTATCCATTATCTACACCAAAAAATGATCATTAAAAATTTACGCCTGATCCTGTTATTGGGCGCCCTGGCCTTTACCGGCACGTGGGTCCAAGGGCAAGACGTTATCAGCGGTATTGTCAAGGATGAGACCGGACAAGGACTGCCCGGCGCGACTGTTGTTGAAAAAGGAAGTTCCAAATATGTGCAAACCGACCTGGATGGAAAGTTCAGCATCCCTGCGGCAAAGGAATTTCCATTTACCATTCAGGTCAACATTACAGGGTTTCAGCAGCAGGAAATCGAGATTTACGAGCTGCCCACGGAGCTGGTTGAAATTGTACTTAAAACGGCCAACCTGCTGGATGAAGTGGTGGTGATTGGCTATGGCGAGCAAAAGCGTAAGGACATTACGGGTTCGATTGCCTCTGTTCCACTTGAAATAAAAAGCCAGCCGGTGGCCTCTGTCGAGCGGCTGCTTCAAGGCTCTGTTGCCGGCGCAGTCGTTACCCAGACTTCGGGGCAACCCGGCGGGGGCGTCAGCGTGCAGATCAGGGGAAACAACTCCATTACGGCCGGAAGCGACCCGTTGTATGTGATCGATGGTTTTCCGATCAACAACGATTACAGCCTTGCCGACGCGGGCGTAACCGATGGCTCAAAGATCAATCCCTTATCGTCGCTGAGCACGGCGGACGTTGAAAGTATCGATGTGCTTAAGGATGCTTCGGCAACGGCCATTTACGGTTCGCGCGGGGCAAACGGCGTAGTCATTATCACCACCAAAAGCGGCTCGAAAGACAAATCATCCATTCATTACGATGCTTTTTACGGCACCCAGGAAGTTATCCGCACGATCCCGCTTTTAAATGCCGGACAATGGTGGGCGCTACGCAAGGATGCTGCCGCCAATTCGGGTAAAACCGTTTCTATTCCCAATATCAGCGGATACTCCCTGGATACAACCGGGGTGGGAACCGACTGGCAGGATGCTGCATTCAGAAAAGCCTCTCAGCAAAGTCATAACCTGTCGATTCTTTCAGGCTCGGAAAAAACCAGGCTTGCCGTTTCAGGAAACTATTTCAAACAAAATGGTATCCTGCAAAACACGGATTTCAGAAGGTATTCGGCCAGGGTAAATCTGGATCACAACTATAATGACCGTTTCCGGATTTTTGCCAGCTTGAATGCCAGCAACACCAAGGCTAATGTGGCTCCCAATGCCATTGTGGGCAATTTGCTGCAAACCCCGCCTGCATTGCCTATCTATCAGGATAATGGCAGCTTTGTCGTAAACAGCCCTTTTGAATCGGCGCTTCAAAACCCGATCAACTCCCTTTATAATCAGCTCAACGAGACCATTACCAACCGGTTTTTGGGTAACATTTCAGGGGAATACACCATTGCCGACGGTTTGAAGGCCAAGGTGCTCATTGGCGCCGACGTGGTTGGCAACAAGCAAAACCGCTATCTGCCAAGCACCACAGCCGAGGGGCAGGCATTAAGCGGCAACGCGCTGGTGGGTTCGATTTTTACGAATAACTGGCTCAATGAAAACACGCTGAGCTATGATAAGGACATTAATGATAAAAACAGGATCAATGCCGTGGTGGGTTTTACGGCGCAAAAATCGCAGTCGAAAGGAGCCATCGCAGAGGCTGCCGGGTTTGCAACCGATGCATTTGAATACAATAACCTTGCAACCGGGATCACCAACATTGCCCCGCGCTCACTGGCCAGCGCCTGGTCACTGGCCTCTTACCTGGGCCGCATCAACTATATTTTCGACGACCGTTACCTGTTCACTTTCACGCTTCGTGCCGACGGGTCCTCGCGTTTTGGTGAGGGAAACAAATGGGGATATTTCCCATCGGCAGCCTTTGGGTGGAATTTGAATAATGAAAAATTCTTTCAGCAATTCAAAAAAATCAGCCTGCTCAAACTTAGGGTCAGCGCCGGCTCGACGGGTAACCAAAGCATTCCCCCTTATCAATCCTTATCGCAGCTGGCTTACTTCCGTTACAACTTTTCCAACACCACCATTTCGGGTTATGCGCCCAATACGGTGCCTAACCCCAACCTGGGCTGGGAAAAAACGTTTCAGGTTGATGCCGGGATTGACCTGGGCCTCTTTAAAAACCGCATCAGCATTATTGCCGATTATTACTACAAAAGAACAACGGACCTGCTGCTGACCAGGACCGTGGCAGGAACCTCGGGGCTTTCGGATTTCTATAACGGCCAGGCTTCTGTGGTATATCAGAACATTGGTGAAGTGAGTAACCAGGGTATTGAGTTGTATATCAATTCGCAAAACACCACGGGCGCTTTCAAGTGGAACACCATTTTTATTTTTGCTAAAAACACTAACAAGATCCTGAACCTGGGTGAAAATGTAAATCAGATCATCCCTGTTATATCGGCGCCTTCCATTGCAAAAGTAGGCTCTCCGCTGGGTTCTTTTATTGTCTACAAAACTGATGGCATCATTCAGCAGGGTGACGCGGCCCTGACCCCGCAGCAGAACAAAAGTCCGGGCGGCCAAAAATACAAGGATATCAACGGCGACGGCGTCATCACGCAAGCCGGCGACAGGGTTGTTATTGACAATCAGCCCGGTTTTACCACGGGCCTTACCAACACATTTAATTACAAAGGCTTTGATCTGACCGTATTTTTCCAGGCCTCCATCGGAGGTAAGCTTTATAATGCCAACCGCGCTAACCTGGAACTGGGAACAGGTTATGTGAATGCCTCCCAGGTCATGCTCGACCGCTGGACGCCGGCCAATACCAACACCGATGTGAAGGCAGCATTTCAGGATCCAGCCATTACAATCTCTGACCGATTCATTGAAGATGCCACTTATTACCGGCTTAAAAACCTGTCTTTTGGCTATAACCTGCCCAAATTCTTGCTTTCGAAAGCGGGCATCGATGGCTTGCGCATCTACTTTTCTGCGCAAAACCTGGTTACCTGGACCGATTACACGGGATACGACCCGGAGGTAAGTCTTAACGGTCAGTCGCTGATCAACAAGGGCGTGGATCAAGGTGTGTATCCAAACAACAAATCCTACCAGGTTGGTCTGTCTTTGTCATTTTAAGCTGGATGAACATCCATGCATTCAATATTAAGTGTTTAAAAAAAGATTTCAGATGAATATTTTAAAATATATACCGGTAGCACTCATTTTGCTGGGTTTGTCTTCGTGCTCGGAGTTTCTCAAAGAGGAGCCGGAAGCCTTTCTTTCTGAGGACCAGTATTACAAAACCCAGACCGATGCGATCAACGCGGTCAATGCCGTTTATTTCTTTCTGAATTCGGGAGGAAGTTCTGTTCAGACGCCATATAACACCCTTTTCAATACGGGTATGAACATGGCCGGCGATGATGAGGACCCCGGACCCGGCGCTACAAACCCGGATGTGCGCTCGCTGTCGGTGCTGGCGCATTCGGCAACAAACCTGCGCATTTACGAAATCTGGCAGCAACATTATGCGGCTATCAAAAAAGCCAATGTGGTTTTGGAAAAAATACCTGCCATTGAATTTGATAATGCGTTGAAAGAACGTCTTTTGGCCGAGGCAAAATTTTTAAGGGCGCTTTATTATTTTAACCTGGTAAGGCTTTATGGTGATGTGCCGCTGATCAAGGAATATCAGAAATCGGTAGATCCGGCAGGATATCAGATAGCCAAATCACCCTCTGTGGAGGTTTACTCCAGCATCGAAAAGGATCTGATCGAAGCTGCTGCGGTTCTTCCCGCATCTTATTCGTCTCCCAATGTAGGCAGGGCCACTTCCGGGGCTGCCAAGGCCATTCTTGCCAAAGTGTATCTTACCAAAGCCTCTTTACCGCTCAATCTTACAGCGAACTACGGCCAGGCCATTGCTACGGCAGAACAAGCGCTTTCGTCCGCAGATGGGGGCACGGGGGCTTACGGATATGATCTGGTGCCAAACTATGCTGAGGTTTTCTTGCCTGCCTTTAAAAACAATAAAGAGCATATTTTTTCAGCACAGTTCAAGTCCAATTCGCTCAACCAGGGCAACAATGAGAATCCCCGCGCTATACTTTCCGGGATTCCCGGGTTGAATGGCAACTATGCGCATATGGTCCGGTTTTACACCCATGGTAATGATAAATCATTCAGTATTTACAAGCTGTACACGCCCCAGGATAAGCGCAGAGCCGTCACTTTTGTAAGAAGCTTTACGAGTCCTGCTAATGGACGCGTATATGCGCTGCCAATCGCTAACCCTGCCGTGGCCAATGACTCTACGCCGTTCTGGGGCAAATGGTGGGACCCGGCTTCTACTGCGGTTACGAACCAATCGGCTGCCAATGTGCCCATTATCCGTTACGCAGAGCTCCTGCTGATCCATGCCGAAGCAGAAAATGAAGCCAACGGACCTACTGCAAAGGCTTACAAATCGCTCAACAGGGTGCGCACAAGAGCCGGTCTGCCCAATCTGAGGGCAGGGCTTAGCAAAGACCAGTTCCGCGACTCGCTGTATCTGGACCGCCGTCTGGAAGTGGCTTACGAATATCAAAGATGGTTTGATCTGATACGTCAGAAAGATGGAAGCGGCAAATCCACATTTGTGGCCAATCTGCATAAGGTCGGCAAAACCAACGCTGCCGACAAACACAGGCTTTACCCGCTTCCGCAGTCAGAAATCGACAACAACAAATTGCTCGTTCAAAATCCGGGCTTTGAATAAAAAAAACAATATAGCTCATGCCAGCGGCCATTGCGTGGGTGGACGAGTTTGCGCCTGGGCGACCTATGCCTACTCCGCCCTTTAGTGGCAAGGCTGATTGGACTGCTGGCAACAGGTTTTAGGTTAATGCGCGGTGCACCGGCTTTGTCAAGGCCGGTGCACCGCGCATTTTAGACTATTCTCAGCAGAAAACTACATCGGTTTGCATATAAAATGCTGGATCCTTTAATAGGTATAAATCTCATTGGATCTTTGTTTCAATCTCCCCTTAAAAAGCTTGAAGCAGATTTGGTAGCTTTCCTGCGCAACAAATATGCGTAGATCAGTGATTTGAACTGCCACAAATAGGAATATTTCCAGGGTCAGATTTTGGTTGATTTTGCCGAATCCAGTTGTTTTTGGGCAAATAGCCAATCTAATAATCCCGGGGTTTTAATCACATTTTCCCAAATGCCATGACCTGCATTGGGGTATTCCGTATATCGCGGGCTTCCACCGGCTTTCTTGATGGCAGTAATTATGTCGCGTGAACCGCTGACAGGGACATTCACGTCTTTGGCCCCATGAAAAGCCCAAATGGAAACGGCAACCATGTTTTTGGCCTGATCAGGATTCCCTTCTCCACAGACAGGAATAGCGGCGGCAAATAACTGGGGCTGCATGCCCACCATATGCCATGAACCGTAGCCACCACGTGACACACCGGAAATGTAACGTCTCTGATAATCAATAGAGTACGTCTTATTTAAGGCGACAATTGCCTCGATTGCCAGCCCGGCTACGGAAGGCGTATTGGCAACACCACCCCAACCTGTCTGCGGAGGACACCGGGGCACAAAGACAAAGGCAGGATATTTCTTTTTGTTTTCATCGGTACTTAACCATTTGGCCATTGGGCAGGCATCGATCTGCCGGGTGTTGTCGGGCCAGCATGAATAAGGCAGGGCCACAACCAATGGGTATCTTTTTCCAGGATCGTAATTGACTGGTTTTAAGAGCCGGTATAGTAAGGTATCACCCCGGCTGCTGATATAGCTTCCCTTTTCAAAAGGTTGTGCTAACGCATTTTGCTTTGGGGAAATATGCGATAGGTCGTAGTTTTCGCTTGCTAAATACAGACTCAAAAAAAGCGAATACATGCCGGCAAGGACCAGCATGACTTTTGCAGTATGGAATCGGTTAAATGAGGCTGTGTCTGCCTGATCCTTAACAGCATTGGGGTACTCACCTAAGAAGTTCAAAATAAACAAGACCGGGACAATTCGCTCTGCCAGCAAGAGCCATTGCCGGACCGAATCTATCGCAGCATTGACTGGATAGGCTGGTACATACATGAACCAGCCCAGGGCCATTAAGTGAGCAAGGCAAAGCATCAATGAGACAATACCGGCTCGTTTCAACCAAGGTCTGATTCCTGATCCGGAAACAAGCAGACTTACGGCATAAATCAGGTTGATGCTGACGCCAATGAATACGAACACATCGGGATGCTTTCGGAAAATGGGATACAGCGTTGGTAAAAACAGATAAAAAAGGCTTACAAATGTGGTTAACCCGGCAATCAGTCCGGTCCAGAAAGCAGCATGATAATTTTTGTGATGATAGTATGTAAGAAGCAGGGCGGATGTAATCAGGGAGATAAAGCTCATTGCCAAAAACCAGTTTTGAAATGATGGCAACGTATACATGTTGATGCCAGCCTGGAAATGAAGCCAGCTTTGGAATAAACCAGCTACCAGCGTGAGCCCTAAGCCAAAGAAAACACTGGTGTAGAATTCTTGTTTCATGCAGCCATCAGTTTGAACCATACTCCACTTACAATAGGGTTTTTGCATCAAGAAGCGCTTACAGTGAATGCTTTACTCTTGCAACAGATCATATTTTGCTTTCTAAATATCATCATGAGCAACATCGGATAGCCCACATTTTAACCTCCCTGCGGAATCGTCACTTCGGTCAACTTAATTCTGAACTCTGCCTTGATTTTCCTGCTTCTCAATGGTGCCGGACATGCTCCCTGCCGGTTGTGAAATGTTCCAGTGAGACTTCCGCGAACATATTTCACGCCATTTACCTCATCAATATTGGCGATCCTGACCGCCCCGTCCGAAACGCGGATTCCTCCGGGCTTGCATTCATTGTGGGCAGATATCCAACCACCAACTCCTTTATAATCGTCTGAAAACTCCGACCAGGCGCCCTTACCTGCATTCGTCCCGAAGGTGTAGCTGCGGGCCGGATTGTCAAAATCGACGCCACTCAGTATGATGTGCAGGGATTGGTCCGGATTTTCATTGAAACCGCCAACGTGCAATGTATTGTTAGCACGGGTACAGGTCAGGTTTTGCCATTTAAAAGCAACGCCATCAAAATCTCCCGTAAAATAATCCTTTCCAATCAGGATCTTTTTGAGGAGTATCAACTTCTTTGGAGATGATTTGAATGAAACTTCTGCGACAATGGTCACGGGATTATTAGGCGGATAGCTGGCAGGCGCCGTGAAAGTTGACCGGTAATAATCAGCTTCTTTAATTTCGTCTTTTACTCCCGGCGTCACCTGCCCATTGCCGCTTCCGCCAAGTACTGACCACTTCACTGCCTGAATTTCCAGTTGCTCTTTTTGCTGGTCACCCACGCCGATGGGGACAATGAATATCGGATTTTCAACAGCGAGCTTCATGGAGCCGCCCAGCTCTACGTAGCTTGGCCCCTGGGATCCGCCCTCGAAGTCAATGGCAGCAAGTTGATTCATCTGAAAAGCTGTCCAGTCGCTGAAATGGGGCATAGGTACAGTGACTTTGCCGGCAAGGGTATCTGCTTTGGCTCCCGCCGCCAGGTACCATTTTCTCTCGTGATCCTGAAACGCAACCTGGATTACCTCGGGATCATTGCTTACGATACTTGCTTTATCATACGAAAATGTCAGTGTAGCAGGCTTTGCAAACTGGGTGCCGTCCGGCGAAAACCGGTAAGCATGCCCGATTCCGCCCGGAAGCTGGTTGGTGACTGGCTGAATTGTGATGGTCGTTGCTTTTGCCAGTGCCCCGGCAGGGATCGTTAGTTGCACATTGCCGTCGGAAGAGGACATGATGCCTCCTTCCGCGCCGATACTTTTGCTGGTTGGCTGGCCTGCGGGTTCTCCTGCTTCCGTAACGGATTGTTCTGAAACGGGATCAATGGAAGAACTGCCTTTGTCTTTGCAGCTGAGCAGCGATAATGCTAAAATGCAGCTAAACAGGATGTTGCAAATTGCTTTTGTGATTAGATTTTTCATGGCTATGGATTGACTTGATTATTGTTTACAGGTTCAAGAGAATGGAGAAAATAGTAGAGGGCTTTCAGGTCGTTTTCACTGAGGGATTGGAACGATTTCCAGGGCATAGGTGTGTGGGGCCGGACGGCGCCTGCGCGGAAGCGTCGTACGAAATCAGATGGTTTCCAGGATGCAATAACCCCGGTTTTCGGGTCAGGCGTGAGGTTGGGCGTGACAAAGACCCCGGTTTTGGACTTCATTTGATAACCACCCGCAAACTTACTTCCCACAAAGGCACCCGTGTTTTTGTCCCGATTTGTATGGCAGCTTACGCAGTTACCGACTGCCGTGGCCAGGTATTTCCCGTAAGCGATCGAGGTGTCGCGGGTAATGGCCTTGGGAGCAGGCGGGTCTGCCACTACCGGTTTCAAAACGAATCGCGCGACAATCTTTCCAGCCATATTTAAATGCGTTTTTGGCACCTGGTTACGGATGGGTTTGATGGTTCGTAGATACGAAATCACCGCCCGGATATCTGCATCGCTCATGCCATTATAGGCCATGAAGGGTATGAGCGCGGTATTGTCGTGCCTGACAGAGTAGCGTAATGTTCGAGCCAGCATTTCATCCGAATAGCCGCCAATGCCCGTAAGCGTATCGGATGTGATATTAGCAGAGTAAACTGTGCCGAATGGAAGCTTGAAGGGCAGTCCGCCGGACATACCGATGCGCGAGCCGGTTTGCAGATTGGTTTCCCCGTCGGGTGCATGGCAGTTCCAGCAGTGGCCAACGCCCATTACCAGGTACTCGCCCCTGGCGATCACAGCAGAGTCCCGGCTGGCAACAATGCCGGTTTGGGGTACATCGTATTTTTGCCTGTAACTGAATTGAATGTAAATCAGAAACACGCCGACTATCAGAGATAACACCAGCAACGCTCTGCCGGTCACCTTCCATCTTTTTTTCATGGCTAAAACTTGTTTGCAGGATTTGGAGCAGGAAAAGCAACGCAAAACCGGCTACTTTCCTGAATGCAAAACAAGCGCAACGGCAGTTGGAGAAGGCTAACACTTTACGCCATTCATATCGCACTTCACGCCAATGCAGCATGAAGGTAAAAGCAGTAGAAAGATGTGTGAACAGCAAAGCACAGATTGCTATTCGAGGCTGAGCTTTTTTTGAACGGGGCTGGTATTTGTCCAGTTTTTGAATGCGCGGTGGAATGCACTGGGCTCCGTATAACCCAGTACTTCGGAAATGGCATGGACAGTTGCATTGGTGTTGCGAAGCAGATTCAAAGCCAGTTCGTGTTTGATCTTCATCCCCAGCGAACGGTACGTTTCATGCTCCTGCTGCAACTTCCTTTGAAATGACCGTTCGCTCACATTCATTTGTGCGGCGATGATTTCAAGAGATGGAATTTTGCCATAAAAATCCTGAATAATTGTACTTCTGACCCGGTCTGTAAACTTTTCCGGCTGGGCCAGGCCCGCATACTGCTGCTGCAGGGTTTGGGCGAAAGTAGCATAAAGTGACTCATCGTGGCCGACCAGCGGCATTCCGAAAAGCGCTTTGCTGAAAGTCAACCGGTTTTTATCACTTCCCAGCTTAAGGGCGCATTGAAATACGTTTTCGTAGACGGCTTTTGAAAAAACCTTATCAGAAGTTAATTCAGCCGAAACGGGGTAAATGCGCTGCCCGGTGAGAATGCGGATATAGCTCAGTGCCCCCGACATCGCAGAATCAATCGCTTGTCTGGCGGTGTGGGGTGAGGCGTGCCACCACAATGGATTGACAGAGAAGATAAGCTCACATTCTTTTCCGGACACAAACTCGTAGGTGATCCAGCCGGAAACGGTCTTTTGATACCGGTCAATTTCTTTCATGGCATCCCCAAAGGTTTCGCAGCTCTGCATCAGGTAACCGAGCACTCCAAACGTTGAGGGATTACTTTTTAATCCCAGGTGCAAGCCAAATGCGGGATCCTTCGTAGAGGAAATAACTTCGGTCCATAAATCAATCACGGGCCTGACTCCTTCAATCCGCTTTTCTCCATTACTAAGGTCCGCAGGCACAATGCCCAGGGACCCGCACAGCCGGATGAGATTTCCACCGTTTTCGCGCGCAGCGTACATGATGTTTCTCAGGACACGAATCGTCGCGTACATATCGGTTGAGGAATGGGTATGAGCAGAGGATTTTTGACAAAAATATGAAATACTCCGTTATGCATGCTTGCAGAGATTATTGGAACAATTGTTCCAATTGCTGAGAAAATTGCAAGGTGATGCGACAAGCGGCATTCTTGTCCACCATCTATTTTATTTTGACGTAGATCATCAACAAACCCGCAGTACCCATTACTGCCAAAGTATCATTGATAATGGTGCCGGTGTAGTTGAAGCCATCGCTGGTATATACTACTTTCTTTTCGTCCAAAGTATAAGGACGTGTAATAGCGATTGAGAGCTTGCCGTTAAATTTTGATGAGAATTCAACTTCCCTACCGGTTTTGAATTCTAAATAATTGTATAGATCCGGATTAAGAGTTCTTTGCCAAGTTGTGCCCACAAGTTCATTTGTCGGATCGATTATCACGTCAGGCTCAATGTTATCCTTTTTTTTACAAGAGATAAATAAGAACGCCAAGGATAGTGAAAGTAGGATTGATTTCATGTGGAACCGATCGTTATATTTGTGTAGTCCTAACAGTTTAAATTTCAATTGCTTAGCTTGATACTGCAAGTAACTGATTATACATTCAAGTAACAATGTTTTAAAAGCAAATTTATTGATCCCTCTCAAACATTCGGGTATTCTTGGAAATAAATTGAGTTGCCTCATATAACCTTGATGGCTGTTACACATTCAGGTGCATGGGCGACGTCACAGTAGGCTCCATTTCATGCCTAATGGTCCACATGTCAACCATTCAAGTTCTAGGAATTGCAATAGATGCTCATTTGTGCTGAAATGGTTGTTGTAAAGATTATTCCATGTAGTAGCATCATTTCCTCCATGCCCATTAAGTATGTCATTTGTTGGATGCATTGCACTTAGATTTGCTCTTTGATAAAGCGTATTGAATCAGGATGTGATTATTCATTTTCAGTTCTAAACACAATATCTCCGCCCTTTAACACTAGCCGCACTTGAAATAGGGATTTTACAAAGTCTTGCTCCAAATTACCGTCAAATACACTGATATCAGCCTGCGCTCCCTTTTTCAGTGTACCAATCGTTCCCTGCCTATTCAATATTTGAGAGGAATTGTAAGTTGCAAACCGAATGACATCTGCCACACTTGCTCCTGTTTCTCTCAGAGCGACCAAGACGTCTTTTGCCTGATCTCCCGTAGGTTGACCACTATCGATATAATTATCGGAACCCGCGATAACTTTAATACCTTTTTTTATTGCGCTCTGGATTGCTGACTTATTAGGTGCAACGAAGCTATTGACGATAGCTTCTGCATCCTTGCCTGTTATCCCGCTTCGGCGTTTTACACGTATCATTCCTTCTTGAAATGAAACAGATGTCGGCACCCAGTAAACGTTTCTTTGCGCCATGAGGGTTAGTGAAGAGTCTGAAATTCCGTAGCCGTGCTCAATCCCGTCAACGCCCGCCAAGATTGCATTCTGGATAGATTTGTCAAATGTTGCATGGGCTGTAACCTTTTTACCATATTGATGCGCCGTTTCAACAATCGCCTTCATCTCTTCAATGGTCAGAAGAAAAGTGTTGGGAGAATTGTCTGAACAGATTTTAATGACATCTACACCCGCATTGAGATGTTCCATTACAGCTTGTCTGGCATCATCCACACCTTTGATGATCCTGTATTCCTTAGCTGGCAGGTCGCTTAAATGATGTGGCAGCTTCTCAAATTGTCCACCCACAGCACTCAGTATTGGCCCAGATACAAACATTCTTGGTCCTTCAACGTAACCTCTCTCAATTGCGTTCTTCAAGGTCACATCCAGGAACATACCTGAGTTACCTAAGTCGCGAACGGTTGTAAAACCAGCATTAAGGTAAGTTTTAGCAATAGCAGCTCCACGCAGAATCCGCTCAGTTCCGGAATTTACCAGCGGATCCACAACCATTGGATCCGGACCTACGGAATTAGGTATGGAAAGCAACAAATGGGTATGGGCATCAACTAAACCGGGCGTGACCGTATGCTTACTCATATCGATTATCTTTGTACCGGCGGCGGCAGAAACTTTCGGACCAATGTCCGCGATTTTTCCATCGACAATTAGTATTTCCTGGTTTTTTTCAAACAAGTTTTTTTCACTATTGTAAACAAATCCCGCTCGAATCAACATTGCTTTTTTCGGCGAAGTTTGTCCATTGACGTGACTTACAATCAGGAAAGCGAGGATAAATGAAAACCATTTAGTCATTGTATGTAAGGCTGAAATGAATGAGTAGACTACCGTAAAGCGAATAAAGGTTACATATCTACTAACTACCAAGCCTTGGCCCGATAATTCTATTTTACATCGCTTATGATAAATCGGCATTTCAATCGCGTGGAAATCAGTCGGAAATAAATGTTGATGCAGAATGAATAATCTTATTGACTATGCCACCGGTGACATCTTTTCCGTCTGGAATTGGTGGACCAACTATTGGGGGCAAAAACCTTATGGATAAGGTGGCCCAACCCATGATTTTAGCAAGTCAATTTTTACCGGTGCACCCAACAGCAGCAGTAATGCTATTTGCTCCGCTGCTTCCAGTGGTCGCCATTTTACATCATTCTGACCTGAGCGAGGTCACAGGATTTAGCAATGCGGCCCTGATGGCCTGAAAACTCACCGTAACCAAGGTCACCAGCACGGCGCCGAGTACCGACACGGCGAAGATCCACCAGCTAATTTCGGTCCGGTAGGTATATTTTTCCAACCAGCCATTCATGAAATACCAGGCAAGCGGGCCGGCGATCAGGCAGGAAATCAATACCAGCAGTAGGAATTCGCGGGAAAGCAGTACCCAAAGCCCGGCTATGGAAGCGCCCAGCACTTTGCGGATGCCGATTTCCTTGGTCCGTTGTTCAGCCACGAAAGACGCCAGTCCGAAAAGTCCCAGACAGGAAATCAGGACTGCGAGAACGGCGAATAGGGTGGTAAGTTTGGCAATGCGTTCCTCGTCGCTGAACTTCCGCGCATATTCCTGATCTGCAAAAGCGTATTGGAACAAATTTTCAGGATCATATTTCTTGAAAACGGATTGTATCCCGGCGACGGCCGTTGAAGCGCTGGCCGAGGGTTTTATCTTGATATTTACAGTGTTGAGTCGCTTATAATTAAGAAAGAAAATGGTCTGCTTGGCCGGTTCGTAAGGCGATTGCGTCACCAGGTCCTTTACCACGCCGATCACTTTGTACTTTTCATTATCGCCCCACTGGATCATCTCGCCGACCGGGTTTTTCAGGCCCATATATTTCACCGCAGCTTCATTGAGCACAAAACCCAGCGAATCCGTGGCGAATTCCCTGGAAAAATCCCGCCCGTCCTTGATCTTCCAGCCTACGGTCTTGCCGAATTCATGTGTAATGCGGAGCGTCACAAATTCGTCGGTCATGGCCGGGTTTTTCCCTTTCCAGGTAAAACCACCGTTAGTCACATAGGTGTTGGTCACGGGCGAGTCGGTGGCCGTCACTTCCTCGACCGCGCCGGTATTGAGCAGGTCGTTCCGGAATGCCGTAAAATGCTTGATGATCTGGTCGGACTTGAGCGGGCTGCTCAGCAATTGCTGGCGACTGTACCCAATGGGCCGGTTTTTCGCATGCTGCACCTGCCGGTACACGATGATCGTCCCGATGATGAGCGTCACCGACACCGTGAACTGCAACACGACCAGCATCTTGCGTGGTGTCCCCGCCAGCTGACCGCCCTTTGGCTTTAAGGAAATGCCCTTTAATGCAGTGATCGGCTTGAACGACGACAGGTAAAGTGCAGGATAAGCGCCCGCCACCAAGCCGGTTAGCAGAATGAACGCAATGCATGCAAGCCAGAAGTAAGGCAATGCAAATGGTAATGCGATCTGCTTGTTGACCAGCTGGTTGAAGGCCGGTAGCGAAACCAGCACGATCAGCAGTGAAACCATGAATGCCAAGATCACCACCATCAGCGACTCGCCTAAAAACTGGACGGCAAGTTGGGTTTTGGCCGAACCCACCGCTTTGCGAACTCCAATTTCCTTGGCGCGCTTCTCGCTGCGGGCAGTATTGAGGTTCATGAAGTTGATGCAGGCCAGTATCAGCACAGACAACCCCGTGATTCCGAACAACCATACCACGCTGATGCGCCCGCCGGTATTGACGCCGTTTTTAAATTCGGAGTACAAATTCCATTTGCGCATCGGCTGCAAAAAGATCAGCGGCTCATATTTAGATTCTGCCTGGTCAATGTTGTCGAGTTTCGCTTTGGCAATAGCAGCCGAAACCCGATCCATCTCGGAGTGATCGCCGATCTGCACATACATATCAAACCAGTTGTTTCCCCAGCCGAGCCATTCAGGCAGGTCTTTTTCGAGCAGTTTCCAGGGCGCAATGAATGCCAAACCCGCGAAGGATGAATTGGCGGGCAGATCGGCGTAGACGCCCGTTACCCTCACGGCATTTTTGTTATCGATCTTGACAATCTTATCCATCGGATCCGTGTCGCCGAATGTGGCTTTCGCGGCAGACTCGGAAAGCAGGACTGAATTCATGTCCGTGAGCCCCGAGCGGGTCCCTTTCAGCATTTTCAGGGAAAGCATTTCTGCGATGTCGGGACCCATATAACGTCCGATCTGTGTCACCTTTTTATCTCCGACACTTAACAAATGTTCGCCACCACCACCAGTGATGGCAATGTATTTGAAATGGCTGCCATACTTGCTTCGCAACTCCTGTTCGAGCTGCTTGGGCAGGCCGTCGCCCGTCTGGATTGTACCTGCGAAGTTCTGGCTTTGCATCACCTTGGCGATTTTATCGTAATTCTCGTGATTTTTGTCAAATGACAACTCATCGAAAACCCACAGTCCGATCAGCAGCGCCACAGCCATGCCCACAGCAAGACCGGTAATGTTAATAGCCGAATAGCCTTTGTTTTTCAGAAGGTTACGGAGTGCGATCTTGAAATAGTTTTGTATCATGACTAAGTCTAATGCATTACCTGATGAATATATTATCTGCTTTTTTTGCCGCGCGAAAGGTCGTAGCAGCTTTATGGTGTCGGCGAGATAAAGCCAGTCGGCCTTGCGCTTGCCGGCTTTTTTGAGTCTGTACCGGTATAATTCCAGCATATCGCCGGTTACTTCTTCCAGCGTGTCGGGATGTCCCAGCCAGGACAGCAGTTTCGCACTCCATCGTGGAGGTTTGTCGGAAGTCGGTTGCCGGATGTCACCCATGGATTTGTTGTTTTGTTCAAATGCTTCATTCAGCTTCCCATCAACTGCAGGGCGGCAGGGGGCAATGCGCTCCACAGGTCCTCACGCACTTGTTTTACCTCACGCAATGCCTTCCGCCCAAAGGGCGTAACGGTAAAAAAGCGCTTGCGGCGACCACCGCGCTCGGCCGTCGCGCCACCCATACGGGAAGAGACGTAACCCTTTTCTTCGAGACGCTGAAGAGTGGAATGCACCGTGCTGAACCCGACGGTCCGGCCTGTCTTGTCTTCGAGCTCCTGAGTCACAGAAACGCCATATGCATCCTCTTCGAGGATGGCCACCGTAAGTAGGACCAATTCTTCAAACTCTCCTAAAAATGCTCGTTTCATGGTTTCAGCGATTTCCTATGGTAATGTCGATCAAATGCTGTGCCAGTTTGGGCGAATGCCTTATTAGAAGATTTTGGCGAGTTTTTTGTAAAAAATCAGATTGTACAATGTCCGTTTTTGAACGCGGGCGTACCAAAATGGACAGCCGTACCTAATGAAAATGAGAGTCCATTAGCAACGCGTTGCGCTTGGAATTTCTCGGCAAATTTTCCTTTTTTTAAACGTGTTAGCGCGGATTCCGAAATGTTGGTGTTTTTGATATACTTACAAAAATATATTCAGATTAAGTCCTGACTGCATCCTTTACGCGTGCGGTTTTTGGCAACGATTTCGTCCAGTTTTTGAAGGCCCGCCGAAAGCTGGTATGGTCTGCATAACCAAGCAGTTCGGCAATTTCACTAATGCTTTTGTCAGATTGTGCAATGATAGCCAAAGCAAGTTCTCTGCGAAGATTATTGCACACCGAACGGTAACTCATTTTCTCGGCAGAAAGCCTGCGTTGAAAAGTTCGGGTGTGCATTTTAAGGTGGGCGGCGATAATGTCAATCGGTGGTATTTGCCCTTTGAAGCTGGACAAAATTGACGTTCTGATTATTTCTGAGAAGCTTTTGTCTGCTGAAAGTTGTTTTTGCTTCTCCCGAAGCAGATTTTCAAACAAAGCAAACAGCGAAACATCGTGCCCGAGCACAGCCAGGTCCATATCACTGCGCCGGAAAACAAGGCCGTCTCTTGGCGCGTTGAATGTAAGCTCACATTCAAGTACTTTCCGGTACCCATCCGCATGCATTCTCCTATGCGAAAAAAAAGCATGAACGGGTGTGAGCTTCTTACCTGTTAAAGTCCTCAAAATGTAAACAGCAGAAGATTTTCCGATGTCCGAGGCTTGTCGGGCGCTCGTTGGATATTTTGCAGCCCACAATGCATCCGGTTCCATATACAGCACTGCCCGGTCGGGCTGTAATTCGAGCGTGTAAGTGTAAATAGAAGAAAACGTCTCATTGTATTGAGATATGGAATGGAGCACCTCTCTTACATCTTTGCAGGTTTGCAAAAGAAAGCCAATCATCCCGTATGCCGTTGGCCGCATGCGTCGTCCCATTTGCAGGCCGATCAGTTCGTCGCCTGTTAGCTCCACGATATCGTCCCACAAATGCGGGGCAAATTCCCAGTCAACCAGTCGGTCAGTGTCGTTAAGATCGGCCGCCGTTACGCCTGTCCGCCTGCATAGCTCATCTAATTTGACCCCGTGAGCAACAGCCTCATAAATCATGTCCCTTATGATAGACAATTGAAACTTCATATTCTGAGAAGGCTTAAAAATTGTCGTAAAGTACATCTTTTCTTGATTGTTTGCCAAGATACTTTTGCACCGTTGAGCACCTGCTATGCGACCTTAACCAGGGCTCACCAAAGACAAATCAGTCATTAATTATTTATAGCCATGAAAAAGAAAATTGTTAAGGGGTTGGTGCGGTTCGTGCTGGCCATTGCGGCTGTGCTGGGCCTGTTCTTGTTGTACATTCAGTTCAGCTACAAAAAAGAGTTTCAAATCCCGGCAACCGGGATAAAATCGAGTCGTGATGCAGCCGTGATTGCCAGGGGCCGGTATTTGGTGACGGGCCCGTCTCACTGTTGGACATGCCATGCTGCGGACGGTGTAACCAATGTGCAGAAAGGGACAAAGTCAGGATTGTCCGGCGGGCTTGAAATCAAACTCCCTTTCGGAACACTTTACACACCGAACATTACCCCGGACAGCGCTACCGGAATCGGGAGTTATTCAGACGAGATGCTGGCACGAGCCATCCGGAATTCGGTCAAACATGACAACACAGCCATGGTGCCTTTCATGACGTTTAATACCATGAGTGATCAGGATATTTCGGCCATCATCTCGTATCTGAGAAGCATTCAGCCCATCAACCATGCAGTTCAGGAAAATGACCTGAATATACTTGGTAAGATCGTGGCTAGGTTCGTACTGAAGCCAAGCCAGCCGACATCGCCCAGCTATGTCGCACCCGACACGACGGCTGCATATGGGAAATATCTGGCGGTCTCTGTTGCAAATTGTGTCGGCTGCCACACGCAGCGGGGCAAAACCGGTGAGTTTATCGGAAAGGAATTTTCAGGAGGGTATCAAATGCCGGTGGAGAATGGTGTTTTCGGCACACCGAATCTCACGCCCGACAAAGAAACCGGCGTTTTGACCTCCTGGACCGTCAACGATTTCATTCAAAGATTTGAAACCGGGGCTGCCTTCTCCAACTCCCCAATGCCGTGGAAATCTTTTCAGTCGTTTACCCAAAACGATCTAAAAGCACTGTACTACTTTTTCCAATCCCTTGAACCGGTCAAAAACCAGGTTCCGCGATTTACGCCTGCGAAGGCAAAGTCGTCCTGAGAACGAACGCCGTTTAAAAAAAAGCTCCTACTATCTGACCAATAATCAATCCCAATACAACCAAGCCATGAATCATGTATTTTCTTCTTTACTTATTATTTCGCTACTATTTCTATGGGCATGCGAAACCAGGCTGCCGGATACCAAAGAACCGTCCAAAAATCCGGTTTATCGACCAGGAACGGTGACCGCGTTCGGGAAGCCGATCGGACCGGCAACAATTAAAACGATCGGGCCGGAAGGTGGGAGTTTGACCACAAAGGAGGGCAAGATGACCACTACTGTGAAAGTGCGGGCATCCTTCAGCGCGATTGCAAATGCCAGATAGCTGTTGCTTTCGCCTATTCCCTGGTAGGATTTTACCAATACATATCAAAAAAAACTTATGAGAACCATATACATCGTTATAGCTGCCGCTATTTGGCTAACCTGTGCTGCTAACACACAAAAACAAGCAAGAAAAGGCCTGAAAACAACAGAAGTGCTTCGCCACGAATCGCCACAGGCGGATCTCGTGAAGCGTGGGGAATATCTGGTTACGATCATGGGCTGCGCTGATTGTCACTCTCCGAAGAAGCTGGGCCCACAAGGTCCAGTTCCGGATATGGAGCGGTTCCTGTCAGGATTTGATAGCGCCCAGCCACTAGGCGCCTATGACAAAAATGTCGTTAAAACGGGCCAATGGGTCATTTTCAATGCCCAGAACACAGCTTTCGCCGGGCCTTGGGGTGTTTCCTTTGCTGCTAACCTCACACCAGATGATACGGGGATCGGCACATGGACATTTGAGCAGTTCAATCTGGCGATGCGAAAAGGTAAGTTTAAAGGGATTCAAGCGAACCGCCCGCTGCTGCCGCCCATGCCCTGGCAGAACTACACCAAGATGTCATCTGCGGACATGAAAGCCATTTTTGTTTATCTGAAATCGCTGAAACCTGTGCCTAACGTAGTTCCCGCGCATCTCCCCCCGGGACAAATCTGAGTCGGGGTCGGGCAAAGCTTACAGCCTGAAACTGCTGCGTTGACTGCAATCAGCCAGCTTTTCTTTTTGAAGGTTTTGGTACATAGTTTACATCAATTAGGAAAGAACCGTGCCGAATATGGACAATACCTTACCCAACTAATTGCAGCTCAATTGAAGTGACCTTTCAGTCTAAGCCACGGTGCGCGATTATGGCATTGAGAAACTGTTTTTAAAGCTGAATGCATATTGCGATGGACCGTTTTTTGCCAGATACTCTACTCGCTCCATTGCCTGCTCCATTGTGGGATATTCACCTGATGGTACCCACCACATGGCCATGTACACTTTTCCATAAACTGAAAACCATTCGCGCCTTCTTTTCAGAAAATCAGAATGGAAAGAGCGATAAGTGAATTGCTGCAAAGTGGATACGTCACGCCAGACCGAGATATTCGTAATAATAGTGGGATCCTGATAAGGATCGAGGTCAGTTGCATTATTATTATCTTCCTTCAAACGCCACACAAATCCTTCACTCATTTCGGCAAGTGCGTTGACAGCATCCAGATTGTCTACAAATTCCTTCATCATCGGGTCATTGATATTTACGCCCTTCATTTTAGCCACATTAATTTGTGCCAGTTGAAATTGTTTCATTCTTTGGTAGTAAAGTTGGTTCCCTGCATCATTATTTACTTCGCACAATACGAAGATTGAACCGGTAGTCAGGGCTATTGCTATTGTTGTAAAAGCTTATCTTATGGGTTTTACCGCCAGCGGTTTCCTGGATGCTGATTGTATTGCCTTCCCTTGTCCAGAATTCGGCTATATCTCCGCTCTGTGGAGGCTGATTTCGGAATCCATAACCTGCCGGCTGGGCATTAAACCTTGATGCATTCGTTCCGGGTATTGATCGCCAATTTTGTGTTGACAAAAGTTTTTTGATAGCCTCCTGGCTCATTGCACGATTGTCGGATAACAACCACTTTGATCCCTTCCGATTTTGTGGCGATTGAAAGAACTTGAACTTTATTTAGGAAAAAACGGGAGTATATGCGTTCCTGGATATCAGCAGATTTTTATCTCAAAGCATAGCTCAACCCTAGACTGGATGAGAAATTGGATTTAAGGTAAGGAGAGCCGATCTGCCAGCCTTTGGTTTTGCCGTTAAGCGCCAGGGCAAAGGCTATGTTCTTTGTGATCCGGTAGCGTGCGTCCAGTTGCAATGCTCCGCCGGTTTCTTTGGCATCATTGTAAAAGCTCTTTGGCTGGTTCCATATGCGCATGACCAGGTCAGTTTCCATGCGTCGGTTCAGTTTTCTGTTGTAAAGGCCCAGATCAAGCCCATAGCCTTCGGATTTGAGATTACTAAACTTGTGCACGCCTAAAAGAAAATTGGTATTGTGGTGTTGCACCGGAAGTGTTAGAGAAATGTCATTTCCAAAGTATGTAGGGGCATATTGCATGAAGAAGTTGAATGATGTATGCCTGCTGAGCGGAATCCGGTTAATGAAAAATATGGCAGGGTTTACAAAATTCAGCAGCGACAACTTCTTTTGCTTTAACAAATACTCTTGCGCTTCAACGGACAAATCGGAGTAGCCGATCCGGCGATTTACGCCTTCTCCATTAGGAAATTTGTCCCGGTCGGTGTAAGGTTTTTCGGGACTGAACATGTCATAAGCCCAGGCTGTTAAGTCCGCGCCTGCAAAATCCCGTTGTTTTGGATCCGGGTTTTCACTTTTTGCACCCCATACTTTCACGGAATCCGTTACCGAGCTGGATGAAAATTTGAAATAATCCCAAACATACCACGCATTATAAAGGATAAGCGCATTTTTAGGCAAGGTGCGTTTGTTGTAAAAATCCTGAACAGAAATCTTCCGGTTCATTAAGACCTCCGACTGGACACCGGCAATGTAAGCATAAAGAAGCTGGTTAGGATCTTTGCTTTTGAGTGTTGTAAGATCCTCATCACTAATACCATATACCGTCCCGTCCCACCGATGTGGAAACCAGTTGCCATTCTTTGAAGCAATATTTTTGACTCCAAGAACAGACCGGTGAAATTCTTCATGGGCCCATACGCCAAGCGGGATGGGCAATTCACTTCCATATTTAACAAAAGCAGCACTGAGTAAATACTTAAACCCACCATTCAGCAACTTCTTTCCAAATGTATAGTTTTTACTTTTTGGCTTAAAAAGCGTGTTTCCCAGCTTATCAATGCCCAGATATCCAAGCTCGTAAAAGTCAGCAGCGAATTCCAGAGCTTGGTTCATGGATGGATATCGGTAGGGAAGGTCCTTGTTCTGAGGGAGATCAATTACGGGAACCGAAAGGCGAAGCTGGTAGTGGGAAGAATCCTGTGCTGACGACCAGGAGACTGACCAGTAAAAAGCAATAAAAACGAAGGCAAATTTTTTCATGGCAATGGCTAAAATTGATAAATGTTTGCAGCCCGAATGTATGGCACGGGGCCGTTGCGGTGCAGACTAGATGCTGCCGCTGAGCAATGCAAAATTGATCACCTTACCTTGTTTGTGGAAATGGGAAGCTTGTGTATTGTATTTTTTCGTGGCTAAATACCTATAATTTTCAATTAGGTTGTATTGACTGGTATTTTGATTGGATGCTTGCTTTACTTCCAATCGTTCTTTTCCCCGACCTTAATTTAACATGGCAAAGCCCTAATTAGTGTTCTCGCCCATGTGCCTAAACCCTTGATCGCATGTTCAATTCGCTCGTTGAATGGGTTGCCAAAAGCATTTGACCTGGCGAAATACTATATAGATTAGAGTTTCTTTCAGTACTTCATGCCTGAGGTCAGATTTGAATCCGAAAAATCCGCTCTGCATTGCCATGCGCTACTTTTGCCCGCTCCTGCTCGGACAGTGGCGCAGATTCTATAAATGCGACGGCTGGGGCTGTGGGTTGAAAAGGATAATCAATGGCCCACATGATGGAGTCAATGCCAAGCTTGTCGATGCAGAAACGGAGGGCGAGGGGATCTTCAACCCCGCTGGTGGTTATTGAAAAATTACGTTTAAAATATTCGCTGGGTTTAAGCTGGTTACCCCGCCCGGCGCGCGCACCCGGCGCACCCATAAAATCCAGTCGCCAAAGCCAGAAGGGTAGGGCCTCGCCCATGTGACCCAGCACAATTTGTAATTTTGGAAAACGGTCAAGCACGCCGCTGAGCATTAAACGCAATGCATGCGTGCCCGCTTCAATGCCGTATCCCCATATCGCCCCTTCCAGCCGGTAATCCTGAAATGGCGCTGCCATACCGTCAGATGGAGCACGCGGATGAATGTAAAGCGGAGCGCCCAAAGCTTCGGCCGCTTCCAGGATCGGCCAGAATCGTTGTTCATCCAGATATCCATTACCTGTATGCGAATTGACAAGAAAGCCATTCAGTTTTAGCGAATTGATAGCGCGCTCCATTTCCTTGGCGGCTTGCTGCGGATCCTGAGGTGCAAAACAAGCCAGTCCTGCAAAACGTGTTGGATGGCGGCGAATGGCCTCACTTAACTGGTCATTGGAAAGGCGAGCAAGTGCAACTGCCTGATCCGCCTCGAACAGCTGCACACCGGGTAAGCTTAGGGAAAGCACGTGCATGTCTACGCCGGATGCATCCATATTGGCAAGTCGACCTTTATCCAAATCCAACAAGTTGGGGAGCAGTAACCGCGCGCCGGCATCGCGGTTCGATATCGGAGGCGGTGCCTTTGTTGGGTCTTGCGCAGTCGCGGCGGGACTGTCGAACACCGTAGTAAGCAGTTTGATATCCAGATTCGACCCGCCCTTTCGCACCAGGTCGCGGATTGCATTGGCAACCTCGGGTATCATAAAAGCTTCCTCGGTCGCAATTTTTCTAACCCGCTTCGGCGCAGTCGGCGGCCTGACATTGTTTCGCTGGTCCTGCACAGTTAATGCTTGCGAAGGCCAGGCTGCGACACCTGCAAATGCAGATAGCTGGGTTAGTGCAGTCCGGCGGTTAACCGGAATGTCGTCATTTGTAATGTTATCGAGGCGGTTAAACTTGCGTGTACACATGGCCTGTGAGATTTGCTTGGTTGTGAAAATTGATTCAATGGCCAAACATATACACGCCCTGCATTAAGTCTTGGCGCAAACAGACCGCAGTTCAGCAAGGATCAACCATGGTCGAATTTTGTAGATAAAAGGCATTATTTTGCTAGCGCGTGAAGGCGGACGTACTCGGTTGGGGTTTGACCAAACTGGTCGCGGAAGCATTTTGTAAAATAATTCGGGTTTGTAAATCCCACCATGAATGCAATTTCGCTGACATTGCCATGCTGCTGACTTAGCAAACTGGCCGCCCGTTTCAACCGGAATGACCGGATCAGCTCATTGGCTGATTGTCCCAGCAATGCCGTTAACTTGCGGTGCAGGTGCGTCTGGCTCACGCCGATTTCCTGACAAAATGTGCGCACATCAAAGTCAGCATTGGACAAGTTTTTTTCAAGCGAAGCAAAAACGCTTTGCAGGAATTTCTCGTCTATTGACGTAACCGTTACCTCCGCCGGCTGCACGACAAGTTGCTTACTGAATTTTTCCCTCAATTTCTTTCTGCCCTCCAAAAGATTTTTAACCCGCATTACGAGCTCCTGACGGTCAAATGGTTTGGTTAAATACTCATCGGCCCCGGTTTCCAACCCAGCCAGTTTGCTTGCTGTGCCGGTTTTGGCAGTCAATAAAACGACAGGAATATGACTGGTACGCTCGTCCGTTTTCAGGCGGCGGCAAAGTTCAACCCCATTGATCCCGGGCATCATAATGTCGCTGATAATTAAATCAGGAAAATGCGTCACAGCCAAATTATATCCATCATTGCCATTATCGGTTGCCAGCGTGCGGTACATTGAAGCGAAGCAATCCACTAAATAATTACGTAGGTCGATGTTGTCTTCAATGATTAGCAGCTGCGCTTTTTGTCCTGCTAGTTCAGGTTTTGTTTCTTGTGTCGGTAAGAATGCAAAATCAGTCAATGTGTGAAGAGCTTTTTGACCAAATCCTTGTTCCTGGTCAGCCATGGAAAGTGGCAGAGTTAATGTAAAAGTGGCTCCCTGTCGCTCTGCGCTGTCCACGCTTATCGTACCTCCATGAAGTTCTACGAGTTCCTTCACCAGTGCCAAACCGATTCCCGTGCCGTCGTAGCTGCGGGTTATGGAGCTGTCAGCCTGGAAAAAGCGGTCAAAAAGATATGGTAACTGGTGGCTGGGAATGCCAATTCCTGTATCCTGAATAATGATGCGTAAACCGAGTGTTTTAATCTGCACATCTTCCAAAAAAGCAGAAAACTGCACCTGGCCCCCGGCTGGCGTAAACTTTGCTGCGTTGCTCAGCAGGTTCGACAGGATCCTGGTAAGTTTGTCCGGATCTGCATTCACCCAAACCGGCTGCATAGGAACTGTGAACCGATAGGTTATCTGTCGACTCTCAAACAAAGCGATAAATGATCCGGCCAGTTCTTTTAAAAAACTGTTTAGATCAATAGCCTGAGGGCTAAGCGCCAGTTTGCCCGCTTCCAATTTAGATAGGTCAAGAAGTTGGTTGATCATTTCAAGCAACTGCCCGGCCTGGCGGTCGATAAGTGCATAATCTGCTATGGGCTCGCCTGTTTTCTTTGATTGTAATTTGTCAATGGTTCCTTTAATCAATGCGAGAGGCGTCCGGAACTCGTGGGACAGATTGGCAAAAAAATGGGATTTAAGTGTATCGATTTCCTGCAACTTTTCGGCAGTAAGCCGTTCAAATCTCAATTCGCTGCTAAGTCGTTCCCTTTTGATCAGCTGCTGCCGGGCCAGCCAGATTAGAGCAAGAGCAAGCGCTGCGTAGAGCGCATAAGCCCAGCGCGTTTCCCACCAGGGCGGGCGAATGATCACTTGCAGCGAGGTGCCGGTCTGGTTCCAGACACCATCGTTGTTGGAAGCTTTAACACGGAATGTATAAGACCCTGGTCGCAGGTCCGTGTACCGGGCAAAGCGACGGTTACCTGTATAAATCCACTCCTTATCCAGCCCCACTAACTGAAATGCGTACTGGTTTTTTTCAGGTGCATCATAATTGAGGGACACAAATTCGAAGGAAAGGAAGTTTTCATTATATGGAAGCTCCAACCCACCCGCCGGAATCGGCCGCCTTTTTTCCTGGGACCGTCAGGCCTGTCAGGTGCACCGGTGGAATGATAGTGTTCTGCTTTATTTGCATGGCGTCAAAGCCAACCGCACCATTGATTGTGCCAAAAAGTAATTTCCCCTGCCTGCTGTGCACACTCCCCAGATTGCATTCATTGTCGGGGAAGCCCGTCACGCACATCAAAATTTCTGAATTTGCGCTGAGAAGGATTGAACCGGCTGATGCCATGACCTGTACCCAGCCAAAGGTTTCCCAGGCTGTCGGGAGCAATGCTAACTACCTGGTTAGAAGGCAGCCCATCTTTCATGGTAAAGAACGAAAACTGTTCGGATCTCGGATCAAACCTGTTCAGTCCGCCGTGATTGGTGCCAATCCACAGCATGCCCTTTTCGTCCTCATAAAGTGCGCGGGTCCAGTTGTCGGTCAATGTGCCTGGCGAATGTGCTCGGCTGGCCTGATAATACGTAAACTTTCCGGTTGCCGGATCTAACTTGTTAAGCCCCTGAGCCGTGGCAATCCAGATATTTCCCGTTCGACTCACTAATATGTCGAGTATTAGAAAGTGGCTTAATGTACGGTTTGGGGGCAGCGTTGCTTCACTTTTTGGTTGCAATACATCACGGGTATAATATTTCCATTGTCCTGTCAACGGGTCCAGGCGACCAACTGCTCCTTTCAGACCAACCGATCCACCGATCCAAAGTTTGCCGTCCTTGTCTTCATCCATGCACATGGCAGGAACCTGCGTGGCGTAGCGGGTGAATGTGCCGCTTGCCCGATCGAGTCGGTGCAACGCTTCCTTGGTGCTGACCCACACCTGGCCGGCATGGTCTTCGAAAAGTGTTGAAACACCTTCACTTGACAAACTTTTAGAGTCTTTTGGGTTTGCCCTAATATGTTCCAGCTGTCCCGTTGCGGCCTCCCAGCGATAAAGCCCCTTTTGAAGGCTTCCCAGCCAAATTGCCCCGGTGTGATCTTGCAACACTGCCTGAAAATTATATTCTGACAACCTGATCGGAGTGGGCGGAAGGTAGGCGGGATATGTATGGAATGCTTTGGGTTTTGCCGGAAGTTGGTCAATCCCATTGTCAGTGCCAATCCAGACCATGCCAGTCCGGTCCCGGAAAACAGCCCGCACATCATTGCTGCTCAAACTTCCAGGCTGCTTAGGGTCGGATTGATGGGTAACCAGCTCATTTGTTTTAGGGTTGATCTGTTGCAGACCTTCGGGCGAAGATAGCCAAACCGTCCCGGCGCTGTCTTCAAAGATTCCACTTTCATAAATCGTTTGGTAGACCAGTCCCTTAGGATTATAAGCGATAGGCGTAAGCGTATCACCGGTAACTTTCACCCGAAAAAGCCCGTTGCCTTCTGTTCCTATCCAGAGTTCACCGGATCTGTCCAGCATAAATGCATAGGGGCTCACGGGCTTATCGGCCTGATATGGCAATGCAAATTGTCGCCCGCTGGCAGCTCTTCGCCATACATTCGGATTATGGGTAAGTTTAGGCAGCTGAATGTGGATGGGGGTAAAAACGCCAGTTGGCCTGTTAAACCAAAATAGCTTTCCCCTAGACTTGACTTCAACAAGCAGATTCCCGCGGGCATCCTGACCGATAATGTGGTTGACGCGTTCCATTGGATACTGTTTGAAACTTTTTGTTTCAGGATCAAATCGCAGCAGTCCTAACGGAGTGCCGAGCCATAAAATGCCCTGCTGGTCTTCGAATAGGTTGAAAATGACGTTCCAGTAATAGGAGAGTCCCGGAAGCTGATTGTATGCGGTTACTTTTCCGGTACGCTTGTCCACCTGGTGCAGCCCGCCACCCATCGTTGCCACCCAGATGCGGCCCTTCCGGTCTTCGTGAACATCGGTAACAATGGTATGTTGTAATGTGCTGTTACCGGCATTGGGGTCAAAATGGAAAGCGGTGAACTGATAGCCATCAAATTTATTAAGGCCGTCGGCCGTGCCAAACCACATAAAGCCTTGCTGATCCTGACAAATTGCGCTGATCAAGTTGTTAGAAAGCCCCTCCCGGGTAGACAGGTGCTCAAAGTGAAAGGGATGCTGCTGAGCCAAAATCCTGCCCGAGGATGACAACAGTAAAACTACGAACCATAAACGTTTTAATTTTTTCATGGGTAGCCAAAGTCTAATGCTTTTAACAATCTCGTAGTTATGAATAACCTGATTATCAATGTTCAACAAGGTAATTAATTTCCTGGAAGCCACAGGCATGGTTCTGATCCCAATCCATATTACTCATGATGCAACGCATTAAGCAAGAAGCAATTAGCCTTTGATTTTAATAATTTAGAAAAACGAAATATGCGTTTAATTTTAGGTAGTACAGATCCGCGAACCCGACTTTACGTTTCAGTGATTTATACATCAAGTGCAGTGATCTGGAAGAAGAAGTTGCAACCAACTGGTTTTTTCAGATCACTGAGCACTATAGTGGATATATCGCAATATCATCACAAGCATGTTTTCGTTACCTTAAAACCCATATCATTGATCAGACGCTGGTCTTGTCGTTGCTCTTTTTACTCAAAGAAAGCTCGTTCTGGAACCTAGGAGGCGAATCGGTTTGTATTCAGGTTTTCTGGGAGGGTTACCGTCTTGCTCTCAAAATGGAATAGTCAAGATTTTATTTTGCGCTCCGATATAGTATATTTCCCCCATGCAAATAACCAATGATATTATTTTTGAATACCTGAGCGAGGGAGTGGTTGTACTGGATATGTCTGGAAAAATCGTCTCCTGTAACCCTGCCGCCTGCGATATCACGGGCTACAGGGAAGGGGACCTGATGGGAAAGCCATTTCACGCATTAGGAAACGGGGAGGGGGATTTGTTCCAGTATCAATATGAGCGCGATCAGGCTTTACAGCATAAAAAATTGGTGGTTGAAAGCTGGAAGGTTCACCAGAATGGCACTCGTTTCTGGTGCGAAACCTCCTATGCTCCGATCTTTACCCAGGAAGAGCATACGGGCTTTTGCGTGGTGCTCCGAGATATTTCGGAACGAAAACAAATCCAGATCGAGCTGCTGGAAAGCGAAGAGCGCTACCGGCTGATGGTAGAAGCGGTCAAGGATTATTCAATCTTTATGTTAGACCCGCAGGGGCACATCATTACCTGGAGTGACGGCGGGGGACTGATCCAGGGATATGCCGAGAGCGAAGTATTGGGAAAACACTTTTCAATATTCTATACGGCCACCGACCTCATTGACAAGAAGCCGGATCGGGAACTTGAAATTGCCAGGCAAACGGGCGCATACCGTGAGGAAGGCTGGCGGGTTAAAAAAGGCGGCTCGCTGTTTTGGGCCAGCGTGGTGCTGACGGCCCTGTTTAATAATCAAAATAAGCTTATTGGGTACTCGAAAGTAACAATGGATCTGACCCGCCGCTTGCAAAATGAGGAAAGCCTGAGGCAAAGCGAGGCCCGCTATCGGTCATTGGTTGAACAGGTGGGCGATTATGGTATTTTCATGCTCGATACCAAAGGCAGGATATGCAGTTGGAATGAAGGGGCAAAGCGTATTAAAGGCTACACTGCCCAGGAGGTGATAGGCAAATATTTTTCAATTTTTTACCCCGAGGAAGACATTCTAAGCGGCAAGCCTGCCCGAGAGCTGCGTATTGCCCGGGCAACAGGCAAATACGAAGAGGAAGGCTGGCGTCTGAGAAAGGACGGCAGCCGCTTTTGGGCCAATATAGTCATTACTGCCGTCTACGACACAGAACGCTTGCTGACAGGCTTTTCAAAGGTCACCAGGGATCTGACCGAACGCAAATTAGCTGAGCAGGGTCTGCAGGAGCGATCCAATGAATATCGTCAGCTTGTGCAGGAATTGATGACGACCAACAACGCATTATCGGCTGTCAACCATGAGCTGGAAGAGTTCACAGCCATCGTTTCCCATGATTTGAAAGAGCCCGTCAGGTCTGTAAAAAGTTATTTATACCTGATCGAACAGCAAATCGCCCAGCAAAAATATGAGGCGATCGGTAGCAGCGTTTTAAAAAGCATCAAAGGCACACAGCGGATGCAGGACCTGATCGATAACCTTTTGCAGTATTCGCAGGTTAGCAAGACAGATTTAAAGCGGGAAAAGCTGGACCTGGATGATGTTGTAGCAGAGGCGCTGCTAAACCTGGACGATGCGATAAGAAAAAGCGGAGCTCAAATCAGTAAAGATATGACAACTCAGGGTTTGTTTGGTGACCGGGTACAACTCGCTCAAATGTTCCAAAACCTACTGGCAAACGCACTTAAATTCACGGATGGGAAAACGCCCGAAGTGTCGATCCGGTCATGGCCAGAAAGCGATGTGCTGCGTATCGTCGTTACGGATAACGGGATAGGGATCGCCGAGCAGCACCTTGAAAAGGTATTTGGCGTTTTCAAGAAGTTGCATTTTGCCAGCAAGTATCCAGGGACTGGTATGGGCCTGGCGATTTGCAAAAAAGTGGTTGAGCGCCATAATGGGAAAATATGGGCAGAATCATCGCCGGGACAAGGGACGAGCTTCCATATAATGATACCAACTAACGAGCCTACCAAAATATGAATAGAGTGAACATGATAAAGCTGGCCATTGTAGAAAATGATGAGGATGAGCGTTTCTTTATGGCAGAAGCATTCGGGGCTTGCGACGGTTTTGAAATCGTAGGAGAATTTGGGAATGGTGACCAGCTGATGGAATGGCTGGAAGATATGCCCCAGCAGCAACCGCAACTGATTGTAACGGACCTGAACATGCCGGGGAAAAACGGCTATGATATTATAGCTGAAATGCGCGTAACGCGGCCCCAGGTAAGGGTCATTGCCACTTCGACCTCCCATATGGCTGCCACCCGGGAAAAGTGCCTGCGCCTGGGGGCACGTGAATTCCTTATTAAACCTGATGTGTTTACAGATTATAACGCGTTTGTTACCCAGGTATATAACATGGTAGGTCCGGAGCTGATGCAAAACTAAGCAGAAAGAGGACAGGCCTTGGTTTTGCCGGGTGCCAGTATCCACCCTGATTAACCTTAAAGCGAGTCCTCCTTTGCTCATAGCGAGCCAGAACCGGTACTATTGATTCTGGGTCTCGTTTTTGCGTATTATGGAATAGATATCAGTTCTTCTGTCTTTTAAATTTCGAACACTTCCAAATTGATTCAATTCCCGCAGCATATCAATGTCCACGTCTGCAATCAGAATCATTTCCGTATTGGGTGTTGCTTCGGCTTTTATTCCGTTAGTAGGGAATGAAAAATCGCAGGGGGTAAAAACCATGGATTGGGCATATTGAATATCCATATTATGAACTTTCGGCAAGTTGCCGACGCTGCCGGCGATGGCCACATAACATTCATTTTCAATCGCCCTTGCCTGGGCGCAGTTCCTTACCCTTGAATAGCCATTTTGAGTGTCGGTCAGAAAGGGCACAAATAAAATGTTCATTCCTTCATCGGCCAGAATGCGGCTTAATTCAGGAAATTCTACATCATAGCAAATCAGGATGCCTATTTTTCCGCAGTCCGTATTGAATGTTTTCAGGGTGTCACCACCCTGCATGCCCCATACTTTTGCTTCATCGGGGGTTACATGTAATTTTTCGAACCGTTCGACTCCGCCATCCCTTTTGCATAAGTAGCCTACATTATAGAGACTGTTGTCAACGACCTCGGGCATGCTGCCGGTAATGATGTTAATATTGTAGGAGATAGCAAGCTCAGAGAAGCGGGTAACGATTTTTTCGGTAAATTCTGCGAGCTTTCTTATAGCGTCCGGTTCCGAAAGATGGTTATAATCCGACATCAACGGGGCATTGAAAAACTCGGGAAACAGTGCAAAATCACAACGGTAACCCGATACTGCATCCACAAAATATTCAACCTGCTGCATCAGCTCGTCGAAGTCACTGTACAACCTCATTTGCCATTGTATCAAGCCTAACCTGATAATGGTCTTTTTAAAGGCAGCCTGATCGGAGATTTTCTCATAATAAACATTATCCCATTCCAGCAGTACGGCATATTCGTTAGAATCCTTATCACCCTCCAGATAGCCTTGCAATATCCTGGCAGGGTGAAAATCGTTGGACAACTGAAAATTTAATACAGGATCGTGAATGTCCTTGTTGCGCACCTTTTCAATGTACTCCTTTGGGGACATGGAATGGGAATATTGATGAAAATTCGGGATCCGGCCACCAAATACAATCCCTTTCAGATTTAGTTTCTCACACAGCTCTTTCCTGTAATCATACAGACGCCGGCCTAACCGCAGCCCGCGAAACTTGGGGCGAATGAATACATCGATTCCATATAAAACATCGCCTTTGTCTGTGTGGGTATTGAAACTATAATTTCCCGTTATCGCCTTATAGGTATGTTTGGAGTCGATCTTTTCGTAGTCAACAATAATGGATAATGCACACCCGGCCAGCTCATTATCGACTCGTATGCCCACCTGCCCCTCATGAAAAATGTTGATCAGTGTCTTGATATGATGTTCTTTCCAATATGCATCGGGCATACTGGAATAGGTTTCAATCATCATCTCTTTGATCTCCTGGTAATCCTCCGGTTTTAGAAAAACCAGCTCTATATTCTCAATTGTCTTGTTGTCTTTGTTTGATTCCATGTTATTTTACTCCGGTTACCTGTCTTCAACAGGGTTTTTACGGGGTTGGTTTTGTTGTAGGCGGTTTATTTAAAATGATTTATTTATGGATTGCAATGTCCGGGCAAATATTGAATGTGTACTTACTTCGGCTTCTGCAAACCGGATTCGGTTAAAACTGCGAATAATAAAGAGAAGTAACAAGAGATAGCGTAATTCAATTCTTTTAACTGTATTAAGCAGGCCGGTCTGATCATTGCTTCTTTATATATCTTAACTGAAAAGCCTTATTCCTAGCCCGACTCTCTTGTGGTGATGCTGTTAGGCATGCTTTTTGATGGCCAGGCGCAGAATGTCGGCGTTTTCCGGCATAGTGAATTTTATCACCACTAAAACAATCTATATACAATGAAAATTGCATCAACCTTCATGGGACTGGCAACCATAGCAATGTTATGGGGCTGCGGGTCCAAAACGACCGAAACAACGGACACAACAGAGTTAGCCGACAGTACCAACGAGGCCAGCGCCGACAGCGCTGGCACAGACTCTGCATCTGCGCTTGCCGAAGATGACACAGAGTTTGCCGTAGCGGCAGCCAACGGCGGAATGGCCGAAGTTGCATTAAGTAAAATTGCAGGTGACAAAGCGACCGATCCGAAAGTAAAAGAATTTGCAAAACAAATGATAACAGATCATTCGAAAGCAAATGATGAGCTGAAAGCGCTTGCCGCCAGCAAAAATATCACCTTGCCTTCGGCACCCAATGAAGAAAAGCAAAAAGCAGCTGCTGATCTTGGGGCGAAGAGCGGAAGCGATTTTGACAAAGCGTACATATCACAGATGAAGAAAGATCACGAGCAAACTGTGAAGCTTTTTGAGGACGCGCAGAAAGAAGTGAAAGACGCAGAGCTAAAAGCTTTCATCGACAAAACCTTGCCGGTGATCAAAGCACATGCTGAACACGTAAAAACGCTTGATAAAACTAAATAAGCTTTCAGGGCTGGCGGTCACTATCCTGGCCGCCAGCTTGTTATGCATTTACTCATCAGCCTGGAACTGGCAGTCTTGACGCTCATGAGCTTGTTTGCCAGGCTGGAAAACCAGTATAATGTTGCCCACGCCTGAGTATCAAACGCGGGCTATACCTGTCAGATCGAGCATGAAATTGTGAAGATCTGTATTTTTTACAAATGGGCTGAGTTTCTCACTTCCTGGCCCGAACATAGCCAGTTCCACATAATCGGCGGAGTGGTCCATACCTGCCCAGCCAATTCCTGTATAGTGACTTTGGATTAAGGCTAATTCGCGGAAAACAGGTTTGTTGGCAATGTAGAGGCCGCTTTCGTTTTTTGCTCCAAACAATCCCAAAAGCTTTTCCGCTTCTGCTTTTTTGATCGCATAACCTTGCGCGAATTCGATGCGCTCGATGAGCTTTGACGTGGTAGGCATTTCACTAAGATCGCCCAGTATCCAGTTGTTGGTATGCCTGAATTTTTGCAGCAGATCAAATTGCTTATCGCCTCCAAATAGCCCGGGATTGGCGTTACCGTGGTCGGTTGTGATTATTACCAGGGTCTCCTTATCTTTTGTGGCAAAATCCAAGGCAACTTGTATGGCCTGATCGAACGCAATCTGGTCGTATAACAGACCGCCCGCATCGTTGGAATGCGCCGCCCAATCCACTTTTCCGCCTTCGATCTGAACGGCGAATCCTTTTTGGTTTTTGGACAAGAGATCAAGCGTTTTGCGGGTCATCTCTGCCAGAGTAGGGACTGTTTTTTGCAAGTCAGGATTCTCAAATGTATCCAGCGAGTAGGGGAGTGCACCTTCGCAGAATATGCCCATAATTGGTTTCTGGGCACTGTTGAGCCCTAACATTGCGTCACGGTTTCGGGCTACCACATAGCCTGCTTTCTCATAGGCTGTAAACAGATCCACTTTGTCCTTTCGTTTTTCGCCGAGAAAAAACTCAGCGCCGCCGCCCATCATCACATCGAATTTCAGGTCCAGGTATTGGGCAGCAATCTCGGATTCATCGCCGCGGGACTTGTTATTGATGCAAAAACCTGCCGGTGTCGCATGTGTAATGGTGACCGAAGTTACACAGCCCACCGATTTTCCGGCTTCTTTGAATTTCTGTAAAATGGGTTTGTTGAAGCTGCCATCCGCATTCACATTCAGGTTACCGTTTGGCACTTTTCGCCCGCCACCCCAGGCCGAACTCCCGGCTGCCGAGTCGGTTACCAGCGCGCTCGAAGAAGAAGTTTCCATGAATGCGCGGCGACCAGCTTGCTCGCTATATAACTTCATCCAGGCGCTTTCCTGTCCTTGCTTGCGTTTTAAAAGCAGGTCCGCCATATTTAATGTGCCGGTACTCATCCCGTCACTGACCATAAAAATGATGTTCTTGGCGCTCTGCTTGCCTTTGGCAAAGGCTTTAACATCATTTCGCCCGCCGAAGACCGACATATGCCCGGCAAGAAGCCCGGCAGAACCATTGGTAAAAAAGTCCCTTCTATTCATGTTTGCTCAATCCGCAATCAAACTGTTTTGACTGCCGACAAAACTACGGGAGCATGTTTTAACTGTATGTTAAGATGCGGGGGCGAACGTGAAGAATGTGTTAATGAATGTGTTTTCTGCCTTTACCATGCCGGCCCGCTCAGGTCCGCCTACTTAGACACGGCAGTCGCAGAAGAAATGTTAAAATGAGCGCGGGTTATGGTTTGATCTTAACTCGGGCTAACCCACGACATCCTTTTCTTCAATCACCACCGCGCGGTGCGCCAGACCCCAGTAATGCAATGCTTCAAGTACATTCTCCAGCGATCTGCCGTGCTCTGTAATTGCATATTCAACGGTCGGCGGAAAAGTGTCGTAAACGCTTCTGGTGATCAGCTTGTTGGCTTCCAGGTTTTTAAGCTCTTTTGATAATGTCTTATCTGTAATGCCAGGCACTTCCTTTGAAAGCTGCTTAAATCGCTTGCTTGAACCAGATAAGGAGAATAGAATCAGCAACTTCCAACGCCCTTCCAGGGCTTCTAGCGCATCTTTTATCGAAAGTGCCGTTTTGGGACAACCACCCTTGGTTAACATCTGGCTTTTTAGTTTGCTTCCAGTTACTTCCTAATCGGATAGCGCTATCCAATCAGGAAGCGCTATCGTATGGAAAGTAAAGATAGGTAGTTTTGCCCACGGATTTACAACAAAATAAGATGGAAAAGAAACAGATAAAATTCAGGAGAATCAACACACTGCTATGGTCGTTGCAGATCATTTTGGCAGCAACGTTTTTATCGGGCGGGTTTATTAAACTTTTTACACCGGCTGATCAGCTTTCCAGGATGTGGCCCTGGACTACGGGAAATCCTTTACTTGTAACAATTGCGGGCCTGGCCGACACGCTTGCCGGTATCGGCATACTGCTTCCGCGGATACTTCGCATATGGCCGGTCTTGACGTTATATACCAGCTACGGCATCATTTTGCTGATGGTCGTAGCCATTATTTTTCACGTGTCCAGAGGTGAAGTTTCGCAACTCGGGATCAATTTTGCAGTAACATTGATAACTGTAATGGTGATATTTCTCTGGAAATATTCAAGGAAAGACTACTGACCAAGATGGAAAAAAGGGAAGTCATTTCAAGGTCAGCAAATGGAGCTTATCTGTTTATCTCAGGGAATCAATAAGCTCAGCTGACATCCAGAAAATATCTCCATCTCGTGAAAAGAACAGATATTTCCCATCGCCGGTGACAAAAGGGCAAAATTCATATCCTTCCGTATTAATTGTCTTGCCCATGTTTCTAGCTTTTTCCCAATTCCCACTTTTACCTTTGAAACTAATATACAGATCACCTTTCCCTATGCCGCCCGGACGTTCGGAGCAAAAAATCATATACTGTTCATCAGGCGAAACAAAAACATCCGCCTCGTAATGCTCGCTGTTAACAGCATCTGTCACTTTAACGGAAGGACTAAATACGCCTTTGGAAAAACGGGATGAGCGGATGTCATAGTTCTTATCAGTTGTCTGGTCGGTGCCGCCGTTCGATGAAAAATACATTGTGCCCGTTTGTGTAAAGGACATATAATATTCATTTTTCACGGTATTAATGTACGGGCCGGCATTAACGGGGATTTGTGACCAACCGTCTTTTTCACGTTCTAAATACCAGATATCAAAGTCTTTCTTTTCACCCTTTCCATCTTTTGCCTGATCGGAAATAAAGAATAAACGCTTTTCATCAGATGAAAGGAAGGGATCATTATACTCGTATTTATCGCTACTAATGACTGTTTCAGGCGTTGTCCAGGTGTTGTCTACAAACCTGCTGTAGCGGATCTGAGGCTTATCATTGATGATGACGGCGTAATAGAATTCCTTGCCGTCTTTCGAAAACACGGACCCGTATTCATAGTGATCCTTCGAAGAGATCAAATTTGGGGCAAACACAGCGGGCGTTATACCGGGGAGTTTCTGGTTTAAATACATCGAGCTCTGCAAGGCAGTCTTTTGCGCAAGCAGTAAATTGGGCAAAATCAGTAATGCGATAAATAGGCTTCGTAAATGGCTCATAACACACAGGGGCTGGTATAGGTGATTGCAGTCTGACACGGAGATTGTTCTGTAATATTTAAAATTATGCCAGCAATCAAGTTGTTGTTTTATAAGTATTTACGCGATTTTGAAAACGGAAATAGCGTGCATTATCGCTCAGTTTGTTCGATGGCGAACAAGCCGCCAGTACCCGCTGTCCATGGTTGGACATAAGGGTCGGCCTATCTTCTAACGCCGACAAATCGGTACTGACGACGTGACCGGTCTAAAAAAAAGTAGCTTCCAGTCATCTTTAACGTATCGCCGCTGAAACTCCCTGATCCATTCAACCGGCGATCTCCGCTGCTCCTGACGTCATCAATACCGAACCCCGCAATATCTGTATTGCTAAATTCCAGTTTGTCGGGGACACTGTCGAATCCGGCGATCAAGGCCTCTTTTCCATCATCTGTGATGGTAAATTCAGCCGCTTCGGAATAAGGGGTGCCGGTTGGTATTTGGTAATCTGGATAAAATGTTCCTTCTATTGTTCCAATATATGTTCCGGAATAGTTCGGTCTGACTTCCTTCTTATCATCATCCTTGCAAGCAACAAACGTCGTAGTTATGTTCAGAATCAGCAGAGAAGCAAGGATAGCTTTTGTGCGGTTGCCTGTGAAAAGTTTCTGTCTGAAACGGTTTTTGAAATAAGTAATCATAATATAATGGTTTGTTTTAGTAAAATTCCAGATTCAGGGCAAAGATCCCGGCGTAAGTTGAATTCGTTTGCCAGCAATGTTTAACTAATTATCCTTACGCTTATAAAGCGCCTTTTGTTTGCTGTCGGAAACTATTTTTCAGGTGCCAGGAGCCATTCAGGGCTGGATAATCTGTATAATTGTGCTCTCCGCCATCAAACATGGTCGCCCTGTCCGGCTGGTTAAGTGCTGCATCTTTTTCAAACCGTTTTGACAAATCGGAATTTGCAAGGAACAATGTATCAAACGGGACCAGTTTAGCGATACTTTTTTAAGTTCAGCTTCCCTGAAACTTTGTCTAGCCAGCATTTGCAATGCGTGTTTGCTGTCATGCTCCTTGATTGGTATGCTTGGTTATTAAATTTTTGCCTATATTTAAATGTTACTTAAATATATAAATAACCGCTATATGATTTTTATTATTATTTATACAACTTTATGTCATCTGTTTGCTTTTCCTGGGTCGGCAACCCACGTTGTCCCTCTTGAAAGTAAGGTGCCTTTTAATCATATGGTACAAGATTCATTGATTGTGCCAAAGGCATATGAGCTATTTAACCTTGCAGACTCGATAATTGCAATGCACGGATATAAAGCGGCTCTGGATTTCCTAAGGAAGTATGAGAAGCATTATAGCGACCCAATGGAGAGGGGTATGTTTAATCAGGTCATGATGACTTATCAATCATTCTGTGGGGACACCAAGGCGGCCTTGAACTATGAAGCACAGCTAAGTCCGGGCAGGACACAGGAAGTCTACGAGTTCTCCGAAAATTTTATAACGACGCCTGCGAATGCGTTCATCATTCAGAAAAGTGCAGATAAACAGGTGGTTATGTTTAATGAAGCCCACCACCGCCCGCAACACCGCGCGTTTATCCGGAGTTTGTTGCGTGATTTTTACAGCTTAGGGTTTCGCACACTGTTTGTCGAAGCCTATTTTGAGAACCAGGACTCGCTATTGAACGATAGAGGATATCCATTGCAGAATACCGGCACTTATACAAAAGAACCTGTTTTTGGAGATATGTTGCGAGAGGCAAAAAAACTTGGCTTTACGATTGCATCTTATGATAATGACACTGTTACATGTAATTCAACGGAGCCCTTTGTTTGTAATAATCAAAGAGAAAAGGTTGCCGCAGAAAATATTGTCTCCTTTTTAAAGGCCAATCCCAAGGCGAAAGTGTTGGTGGCAGCAGGCTATGCCCACATTATAAAAAAATCCGATGATGGGTGGATAAAAATGGCAGAACAGTTCAAAAGTATTTCTGGAATCGATCCGCTGTCTATTGACCTCGTAGGCATGGCCGAACGGTCTTCAGCAGCGCATGAAAACAAATTTTACAGTGCTGCGCATAAGAAATATGACATTAAGGTCCCATCCATCATTTCAGACAGAACAACCAGGCAAGTATTTCTATCTAACTATCGTCCAGAACAAATAGACTTACAGGTTGTTTTCCCAAGAACAAAGTATACAACAGGATACGCTGACTGGCTATCAGACGGATATCAAAAGGAGTTTATAATAGAGCTTTCCAAAGTCAATTTTACGCCGGGAGACTTATTACAGATTTACATTAAAAATGAGGCAGAAGCTCATGAAAAGCAGGCAGTCCCAATTCTACAATTTCCTTTATCAAACATCAAGCAACAAAAAGTCTTACTCCCAGGCGATTATAGCTATAAGGTTGTGGTTGACCATGGCACGACCAAATCAAGTGCTATCCTGCATTAATGCCAGAAGCAAGTGAATCATGCTTGCAACAATGCGGCTATGCATTGAACGGCTTGGAATCGGCTAGGCGCGAAGGCTGTTCAAAACAGGAGCTGAAACAAAACTTTCGCGGGTATCAATATTGGCTGGCCTGGTAGAAATCCATTCTGACCGCGCGCGTTTAGGTTATAGCAGAAAATAGACCATTTGGTTAACACCTCATTAATTAAATATTAACTTCTCCATAGGCGAGAATCTATATTAAAGGGATGTGTACTAATAACTTCAATTTTCTGATAGTCGGGATGAAGTGGGTGAAGGAGGAAATTGTATGACTCCGCAACCACCGCTGACGGGATTTTTAACGCCATCACATCTGGATCTGTCAGCCAATTTGCAAGTAATTGATGATTTACATCATAGTTGTCATTCTTCTGCCAATCGAACGGGAGCTTTTCAAAAATTTTTGGTTCTGTTGGCAAAGCTATGGTGATTAAAAATAATTTAGGAAGATCCGGGTAGGGTAAAGAAGGTAAATGTACCAGCTGTTCCAGTAATGCCAGTTCTGGACTTGCGGAAGTATAGAGAATACCAATGCCAGCAGGATTCCACCGGCCACCATACTTGCGAGCACCTTCAGTTGACAACGGCGTGTCCGAAAATCGCTCTTTCACCAAGCGATAAGCCAAGATTTGACTATTTGAACTGGGATTTGAAATACTACGCTCAGGCATAAATGCCATGTTCGATACGCCCCAGCACATTGTGCACCATACCAAAACCTGTGGTAGTATCCAGAATGGTAAGCGGAGTTTGTTGATGTAACTCTGATAATGGCGTCCTTAACCACCGTCCCAGTACATCTAGTCTACCATCGAAGACATCAAGGCCATGTGCAAGGAGTTGTTCCAGCAACAATAGCCGTTCGGAGGAATTAGTGTCTAATAATGCGTCAGGGCGAAGCCGGTGCAAAGTACGCTCGGACATATTAAGAATGGGAGCCATTTCTTTATCTGTCAATCCTATTTTCCCGGCAACTTCATCCGCTTTCCCTCGGAGAATCCCGGCACGGACTCGCTCAATAACTGCAAAGCTCTCACAAGAAAAACTGGTATCTAAGAATAAATCCATATCTATAACATTTTGTCATAAATATAACTGTCATTTGGCATTGATGCAAAAGATTCTAAAGGGACCGAAGATCTATTGGCGAGGTTGTTTGGGAGGAAATGAACTGGCTTACAGCTTCATTAACTTCCTGGTGCCGTTCGACAAACCCCATGTGCCCTGCCGGTTGCAGGATTAAAAGCTGTGAGCCAGGGATGCTTTGGTTCATCTTGATGCTTGCTTCGGGCTTGGTCAAACGGTCTTTATTTGCCCCAATGACGAGTGTTGGAATTTGAATCTGGGCAAGCGTGTCAGTAGCATCATATTCAAACATGGCCAGAACGCCCCTGCCTGTAACTGCCGGAGGTGCCATAGCGGCAAGCCGACTGGCAAAATCGAGCTGTTTCCCTGTCTGGGTCCCTGCAAAGGTGAGGAACCGGGTCATGATCAACATATTGCCATTGAAGTAGCTCATCCATCTGCTTATCCATAGTAGGGGAGAAAGTGCCACCATAAGCCAGCAAATTGGCTTTAAAACCGGATTTTGGATGGTTGTCAATAATTTGCTCAGGATCGATGTTCTGGTAGGGTTGGTAAATGTGGTGTGTTCCAGAATGATCCCTTTGATGGTGGGCAATTTATGTTTGTAGATCTTGCAAAACGTCAAGATAGTCATCCCGCCCATGCTATGACCCCACAAAATCGGATCTTTGGCACCAGACTTGTCTATCACTGCATCCAGGTCGGCAGCCAGCTTTTTCAAACTGAAATCTTTGTTATCTGCACGTTTGGACCTGCCCAAACCGGGGTGATCCATCAGCACAAGGTGATAATTACCGGCAAAATACTTTTTTTGATAATACCACTGCATGCTGTTTGAATTCCAGCCATGGATAAAGACAATGGTCTGTTTGCCTTTAACCCCTCCCTGCTCAATGTTAATTATACTCCCATCCGGCCTTTGGATTTTCATTTGGTCTTTAAGACGTTCTGCCTTTGGTTCTTCGATACCCTTGCTGCTTTTGCTCAACAGGAGGCGGATCAGTCCCTTACCGAATATCATAAAAATGAGTAATGCAATTGCACCAATCAAACAGCGCTGGGCATAATCATGATCCCCGATGATATCCTTATGTATATACCACTGACGGCCTAAATAAATTTCAAGGCCCAAGAATGCAAGGGTGGAGAGGTTGGTAAGAAGTAAGGCAAGTAGTAATATTGGCATACAACAACGGGGTAAGACGACTAAACGATATCCAAAATGTATTAAAGGCTATGACTGCCCGGTTAAGTGGACGGTCATAGCCTTTGTGAATTGTTGTTACATTAGCTCGGTTTCACCACCATGTAACTGCTGAACCTGATAGGTCCTCCATTCTGAGGTGATTGCATTGCGGTCAGAAATTGATTTCGGTGTAACACCGATAATAATGCCACCTTCTTTGACACTGTTTTCATAGTGCTCAGCATGTTCCTTAGGTATACCTGAGCCTACAAGTGCCCCAATGATACCACCCGTCAGTCCGCCAGCACCAGCGCCAGTCAGTGCTGCCAATAGCGGCCCCGCAACAACAAGGCCCAGGCCTGGAAGCGCAACGACAGTGCCAATAGCTGCAATGGCACCAATGATAGCGCCAGCTGTACCGCCAATGGCCGAGCCAACACCCGCTTTCTCCAAAGATTTATTTCCAAGGTCGCTGTCGTGATCGCTGTCGATGAAGTGCGTCTTTTTAGTCTCATCAGACATAATTACGGTTATCTCATCTGAACTGTATCCGCGACTAATCAAAGAGTCGTAGGCACGGTCTGCATCTTCTCTTGTTTTAAAAGCACCGGTAATTGGGCCAGCAGTGTAAGCGGCATTTGTTAAATCAGACATGGTAAAATGAATTGGTTGATAAAATATGAATTGTCAGCCTTTGACTAAAATCGTTCCACAGGCGCCATTTGCAGGTTAAGGATGTGTTATCAATATTAAATCAGGCATGGCATAATTTTTGAAAACTCAGGTATCGATCCATTACAGATGAATACTGTCTCACGTTTAACATTTGCACGCCTTATAGATTATGGAAAGCCTATCTGATACCCATTCTTTTGCAGACATCTTCGGCATTGGCGACGGTTGCTTTGTAAAGCTCCGGCCTGCGGAAATGGAACGTCTGAACGCTCTTGTGCAAGCGCGTCCTATCTTAACTCATGGTGAATTTTATATACGGGCGACTTCCCTAAACGGGGTGGATTTTGTGATTCCAGAAACAGACACGCTGGCAGAACACAATGTGATAGCTTGGTCACGCATTTTGGATGGGAAAGAAGTCCTATGTGCGGTAAATATAGGAGAGCAGCACCATGCAGTACTTTACGTCACAATTGACAACGCCTTGCATGAAATCAATTCCAGGATGCGGTGCCTTTATGCATCTGAAATAAGCCCGGCTGAGCTAAATATTGAAGTAAGAAACGGGAAGTCCATCCGGTTGACGATCCCTCCGCACGCTTTGGTAATCTACGAATGAAAAGGGCTTAGAGAAATTAATGGTATTGGCGACCATGAACCTTAAATTTGCGCTTTTCGGACCCGTATTGTATTTCAAGGGTGCCACGGTAATTGGTAATACCGCTTTCTGTTTTGTCTTCTTCTCTTATCGTCAGTATAGCGTTGTACTTCTCTCCGGAGAAATAATTTGAGAAGCCTTTTCGGTCTCTAACAGTTAGGGTATGGCCAACCAACATCTGCCGGCCACCTACAAGAAAATAACCTCTCTTGAGTGGTGTGGCCACAAAAATATACTCTTTATGTGATAGGGGGACCGACGCAAGGCTGAAATAGTATCCTGCCTCTCCTTTAAATGGCTTCTCGTTAATAACTGAGAGCTTCAAGTGGTCTTGTGTATCCACTCCGATATTGGACATCATTACATTGATACTCATCGTTATAAATAGTGTGAACAGAAACATAGGGATCCAAGTATTAGGATGAAAGAAGGCTGTAAACAGGAAGACTATGATAGACCCGGTAGAATTTACCGCGTTGAGTATGTTATATAAGCTCGGAATCGCAAAATCTGGTAAGCATTCCACCAAGTTGGTGGAACGCTTATCGTGAAGAACTTTCGCTTGACACAGAATCGCCAGGTGGGTGAACCGGACGCAGGGTATTGTTAATAATTTTATTCTCTGCGGCCTGGTAACGTGCCTCTTTCAACCAAACGCAAAGCGCAAGTAAGAGGGTGGCTATTAGTAAAGTACTTTTGTGTTTCATAAGTATGCGGATAGTGCGGCCCCTTGTGGACAAGAGTTATCTATCAATTTTTGTGCCAGGATTTGAGGACAAGATGAAGAAAAAACCCCTTTTAAATAGCTATATGGTTACATAAGCCGCATTCACATCACTAATCTTATTTTTCATATGAATTTTATTTTGTAGCGGCTGCTATAAATGACCATCAGGTAATAAACTTAGAATAGTTATAAATTATGATTTGACCAAAACGTTCACATTCCTTGATAATAATTGTGGATGTGAGGTCTAGATGAGAAGTTTTCGACACAGGTATGGGCGAAGCGCGGCCTTAGATTTCACCAATAAGGGTCTTTCGCATATGGTAGTTTGTTACCAGTACACCTCGAATCAGATTGTGATTTTCTCGAATAATAGAGAAACCCTGCTTTTCGAAAAAAGGAGTAGCTGTTTTGCTTACATCAGAGGTCAATACCAGGGTTCCCCTGTCTTTGGCTTCTCCTTCAAGCAGCTTATAAATGGCCAGACCCACGCCCTGCCGCAGGTGGCCCGGGTCAGCATACATAAAGTCGATGTAGTACCCATTTTTCAGGGAGCCGAAGCCAACAATTTCACCGTCTATCTCTGCGATGATAAAAAATTGTTCGCAAATCGCTTGATTCCATCGGGATTCATTTTCTGTGCCACGTTTCCAAGCGTCGCGCTGTTGTTGGTCATAGTCGTGTACACAAGTGTTGTCAATGGTTCGCTTGTACAACATTTGCAATGCACTTTTGTCTGCAAGTTCGGCGGCGCGTAAATGGATTTTAGGCATATAGGCATCAGGTCTGAGATTGAAGATTGCGTTTATCTACCCATAAAAGGCGACCTGACGGATAAATCACTGTATTTCTCGCAGAGATCCTGAGTTTAATCCATCAAATGCTTGTCGCGGGTTCTTTGGATCAAAAATCCATTTTCCGTCTATAATGAACTGATAAACAGTCTTTCCGGAATCTGCTTCTGTTTGAAGCTCCCAGCCATTGTTGGTTCGTCGCATTGGATTGGCTTTCGGAGTCCAGTCGTTAAAGGAACCGACAACAAACACTTCGCGGGCAGATTGATACCCATCCAGGTGAAAGTTCACCATTTTCAACGGCATCGTAGATTGTTCAAGATTCTGACGGATTTTTTTAATTTGCTGCTGCCTGGAATCGTCGGTTGTCTGCTTTTCAAGTTCGGACAGAACTATCCCATGGGCCGTACTTAATGCGCGCGCAGGCGCTACTGCTACGTCAGGCATTACACCTTTACCCTCCCAGTTGGTTTTTGTTAGCGGATTAATGGGTCTTCCTATTGGCATAAAAGCGCTAAAATGGTCCGTAAGTCTGATGTCCCCGCCAGGGTTTGCTCCGCCGGAAGTTGCCGCGCCTACGATTTTAGCCCTTTTAAGCGCTTGCAGATCGTAGGCTAATTGCTCAGCGCCTGAAAATGTAGCAAAACTCGTCAGCACATACACTGGCTTTTTAACATACTTCGTTCCGGGCACATGCGCATATGTCCACACCTGCATTGTGCGGCTATCCTGTCTCCACCAGAGGTCATACAGGTGCACCGGCGTTTCAAATAAATAGCTGCTAAGAAACGGGGTCGCGTCAATCGAAGCGCTGCCACGGCACTTTCTTAAATCAATGATCAATGCATCGGTGTGTGCAAGGTAATTCATAGCAGATGCGTAGGTGTCGCCGGAAAACTCAGGCGCACAAAAAAAGTTGAAACTGATCAGGCCAACATTGCCTGCAAGTACCTCGATTTTACCTATGCCGTAGTTGCTGTTTTTCAACTCGGTTGCGTAAGCAAGCTTTTGATCAGTTGGGATTTTCATCGGGTCATTGTCAGCAGTTTCAGGTATTACTTTCTCCGAATAACGTAGCCTGAGGTGCTTGTCGCCACTGAGTAGCAGCAGGTCTGCCGTTACTGCCGAAGCAAGCTCTGTTCCCTGTAAAATGTTATTGTATGCTCCCGATTCAAACTTCGATACAATGACGTTAGCAATGGTGTCGGCTTTCCCTTCGAACACATACTTCGTTCGGAGAGCGCCCGCAAGCTGTGAAATCAAATCTCCCTTAATCTGGTCGGTTAGTACCTGATTAGGTTCACTGGGTTTTTGCTGTGCTGATAATGGTAAACACATTATCAGCGAAAGTATCAGGATTAGAGGTGTTTTGTCTGTCTTCATATGGTTGTGATACTAATTGTCCTGATAAAACATGCTCCCCGAGTTGAAGGAGCCGTCTAAACATCCTGTACGTCCGGCCATCCGGCCGGTTACGGTCATGAAAATTGGTAACTAAAACACGTGCACGAACAAGATTTGATTTAATCTCTGCCGGTGCTGAATAGCCTGCTAGCCAACGGTACGATTAGTCGTTCGATGCTGGCAGTATCTGTATCAGCGATTGTTCTCCGTTGGTCAGATAGAAAGCAATAAATTTTAATGGTTTGTCAGCCAATGCATTGTCAAAACGCGCAATGGCCGTATTTGCAGGTTCATAAAAAGCGTCACCTTGATTGAGTGTTTGGGCCGGCTGCCCTTGAATTTGATAGATAAGACTGCCTTCGGCTACATAACCGACCACAGGGCACGGGTGCTGATGGAGTGGCGCATGCTGACCCGCGCTCAACGTAATTTCCTTTATTTGAACCTTGTCAACCGACTGAATCCCAAGTGTGACGGATAATAGATCTTTGCGGCCAACTGCTTGCTGTGCGGTTGAATTGATATATATCATGGTCAACAGGAGAATGAAGATGATTTGTTTTTGCATCAAATTTTATTGGAAGAAATTTTGAATGGTAAGGCGACAATGTAAAGTGTCAGAAAACCTGTAAGATCTGCTAGTACGGGCTCGTGGCGTTGAACTTTGCAGATAGCTGTGACGGCAGCTTTCCGGCTGATTTCAACGCTCTCTGTATACTTTGAAGCTGCCTTCTATCGGAACCTGGTCCTTCCAGACACCTTTTTCGGAAAGCAAGGTCTTGAATGTGCCTTCCACATAACCGCCGGGACCCTCGGCCCGGGTGATGGTAATGCTGCCAGCCGGATAGGTGGCGTCACACCCGGAACATTTGTAATACACAGATTCAAAAATCTGGTTCCCCTTGCTTCTTCCCCGTCCCAATTCGATACGGTTTTGGGATGTGATCTTGTAATCACCAGGCGCAGCCGGTCCGTCGAGGTAGATTTCAATGTAGCGGTTGCCTGTCTGGTTCCCACGGATCAGCAGCTTGTCTGTTTCCAACCGGATGCAACCGGTCACCTCGCAGTCCCCTTTGTTTATGGATTGTTCTCCCATGAACTGGAAGGCCAGTTGCTGATCGATTTTTCCGAAAGGTGCGGCATGAATTATTAGGTTTAAAATGAAAACTTTAAGAATGGTTGTAAGCATCATGACTAGAAAATGATTTATTAAAATTCTTCGTCGAAGTTAATAGATAGGAAAGGCTGCCCGGAGACGTACTATATCGGAGTGTGGTTTTTTACCAACGGATCGTCGGAAAAGCATTGTGAGTTGTTACAACCCAACTCACCTCGCAAGCGTCCGCAATGCATTTGCAAGGTCCAATGTCTGGCTGATAAAGGGCTCGTGCCATGACCCGGTTGCCTGCCAAGCTGCCTAATTTGTCTTTCCTTGTCATATCTCTTTGCGGGAAATAAAGTGTCACACCAAAGAGATTGCCAAATGCATTGTGACCATATCATAACAAATGCGTAATCCCGGCTTAACATCACTTCCACGTAGGGCGGATACTTTTGCGGCTTAAAAAATGGTCGGAGCTTTTCCGGTTCGTTACACTCCGTTAAACCCCTATTACTAATGAAAATACGTTTACTTCAGGCATTATTTGCCTTGTTGGTGGGATGCAGCATGTCTCTGCAACTTTCCGCCCAATCTGCCGTCATTAGCGGTAAGGTAACCTCCCAGGCCGGGGAGGCTATTCCCGGTGTCAGCATTCTCATTAAAGGAACCAGTTCAGGAACCACCACCGACGCGACCGGCGCTTACAGCCTTACTACTACTACTCGAAATGCGACACTGATTTTCTCTGCGATCGGCTTTCTGTCCGAGGAGATTACCGTGGGCAATCGGAGTGTGATTGATGTTTTTTTAAAAGAAGATAACAAGATGCTCAACGAAGTGATCGTAACCGCCCTGGGTATCAAGCGGGAAGAAAAATCGCTGGGTTATGCCGCGCAAACGATCAATGAAAATGCGGTAAAAGACGCAAAATCCAACAACTGGGTCAATACACTTTCGGGCAAAGTTGCAGGCCTTAACATTCAGGGCGCTGGCGCAGGACCTATGGGTTCTGCGCGGATTACATTGCGGGGCGAGTCTTCGCTGAACCTGGATAACAACCAGGCGCTGATCGTCGTGGATGGTGTGCCGGTGAGCAGCCGCATTACCGGAACGGGGTTTAACTCTCATCTTTCGGCAGACAGTCCGGTCGATTATGGTTCCAGCTTGTCGGACATTAACCCCGATGATATTGAGAAAGTGACGGTGTTAAAAGGTCCGGGCGCGACTGCATTATATGGAAGCAGGGCGGCAGGCGGGGCGATCATTATCACCACTAAATCGGGCGTTCGCCAGGATAAGGGAATCGGTGTAACAGTCAATTCCAATTTTAGTTTCGAGCGTATTAACCGTTACCCAGACTATCAGTTTGAATACGGCGAGGGAAGAAGCGGCGCTTATTTTTCCTACCTCGACAGCGAAGACGGCCCTAACACAGCCACTACCGTAGCAGCCGGAAGAGCCTGGGGACCTAAGTTCGACGGACAAATGTATTACCAGTTTAATCCTGACGCAGCAGACGGTCGGCCAACAGTACGCACACCCTGGGTTGCCAATAAAGATTACATTTCAGGCTTTTTCCAGACAGGAACCACATTCTCCAATAGCGTTTCCGTGGAAGGCGGAGGTGAAAATGGCTCGGCGCGTTTGTCGGTGACTCATTTGAAAAACAAATGGATCATTCCCAATACAGGTTTTGAGCGTTTGAATGCAGCCCTTTCCGTAAACCAGCGCGTTTCAAAAAGATTAAAAATCAACGGAAAAGCCAACTATACCAACAAGAAAAGCGACAACCTGCCACTCGCAGGTTACAACAACCAGTCGTTGATGTATTTTCTGATCCTGGGAACAACACCTAACATCAAGCCCGAGTGGTTTAAGCCTTACTGGGAGCCAGGACTGGAAAATGTGAAGCAAAGAGCGCCATTTAACCCAACGCCGGACAACCCTTATTTGGGCATGTACGAAATGCTCAACAAAATGAACAAGCACGGGTTTATCGGAAATGTATCCGCGAACTATGAAATTTCTCCGAAACTCGACGTGCTTGTACGTACCGGTTTGGATATGGCATTCGAATTCCGTTCGCAACAGCGCCCATTCAGCATGACACGCTTTCCGCGTGGGAGTTACAGGGAGCAGAATGTATTTACTTACGAGTCCAACACCGACTTTTTATTGAACTACAAAGACAAGATCGCCAACCTGATCGATTTCACTGCCTCTGTCGGAGGAAACGCGATGCGCCAGTCTTACGATTTTGCAGGAATGTATGCCGATCAGCTTGCGCAGCCAGGCATTTACCAGATATCTAACAGCCTTGACCAGGCAGTAGCCGATCCTTTGAAAACCAAAAAGGCAATCAACAGTGTATATGCCGCCTCGCAGTTTTCGTGGGATGAAAAGATCTTCCTTGACGTAACCGGTCGTAACGACTGGTCGAGCACGCTGCCTTATGGCAACAATTCCTTCTTTTATCCTTCGTTAAGTTCCAGTTTCCTGCTGAACGAGCTTTTCACATTACCAAAGGCGATTTCCTTTGCCAAGTTCCGTGCATCGTGGGCACAGGTTGGTAATGATACCAGGCCTTACCAGACAGCCCGCTACTACGACCGGGTTTACGGGAACAGCTTTACCAATTCCAATACCCTTTTCAATGCAGATCTGAAACCGGAAATTACGGCCAGCTACGAGTTTGGGCTCGATGTTCGGTTGCTGCGAAATTTGGTTGGTTTGGACGTGGCTTATTATAATAACAACAGCCGCAACCAGATTCTGGCAATTCCTTTGGACCCGGTTTCAGGATATAACAATGCATTGATCAATGCAGGTTTGATCAACAGCCGTGGGGTAGAGCTCAAACTGACAGGCAAGCCGGTGACGACCAAAAATTTCAGCTGGAATACCACCTTACTCTGGTCAAGAAACCGCAGTTATGTACGCGAGCTGGCTTCGGGCATTACCAATCAGGTGATCTACGCGCATAATACAAATGTGAGCATTGAAGCACGTGTAGGCGGGCTGATGGGCGATATGTACGGACGCGGGTTCCAGCGCGCTCCGGATGGTCAGATCATTTATTCTTCAGTGGGACTTCCGGCCGCACTCGACCCGACCAACAAGAAGTGGGGGAATGCGTTTGCAGACTGGAAAGCGAGCCTATCCAATGAATTTACGATCAGGAATGTGCGCGTAAGCTTGCTTTTGGACGGACAAAAAGGAGGCGAAATGTATTCGCAAACCAACCACAAGAACAATACTTTGGGCAAAACAAAGGTAACATTGCCGGGCCGCGACGAAGGTATCATTGGCCAGGGTGTGGTTAAACAGCCGGATGGAAGCTTTACGCCGAACACCGTGAAAGTGCCGGCCAGCTCCTACTATGACAACTACTATCAGATCGCGAATGCCGAGACCAACATTTTTGACGCTTCTTTTTTGAAAATCCGTGAATTGCGCATAGAGTTCAACCTGCCGCAGGCGGTGCTGTCCCGGATCGGAGTGCGCCAGACGAGCCTAGCCTTCTTTGGTAGAGACCTTTTCAATTTCACCAAATTTCCGGGATTTGACCCCGAAGGAGGAAACCTGAACAATGGTACGCTCACGCCGGGTGTTGAGCTGGCGCAGTTCCCTTCCACCCGAACCATGGGAATGAACCTTACCCTGAAATTTTAATTCAAAGAAATCATGTTTAGAAAAGCATATATCCCGTTTCTGCTGGTCCTGACTCTGCTGGTGTCGTGTACCAACAATTTTGAAGAGCTGAATACCGATCCTAACCGCCCGAAAGAGATCACACCGGGCGTAATGCTGGGCCAGCTGCAATACCAGATCGTGAACAGCACGGTGAATGCGAGCCGTAACTTTACGCACGAGCTGATGCAGGTGGACGCGCCGCGGGCAAGCGCGGGCGGCGGCGGGCTGCACCGTTACATTGTCAACCCGGGTGCGGGCGTGTGGAGTAACTTTTATACGTATCTCAATGATATCGAGGATATTTACCTCATCGCCGACCGGCTTAATGAAAACAATTACAAAGCGATTTCGCTGATCTACAAAACGTGGGCTTACTCAATCCTAACGGACCTTTACGGCGATGTTCCTTATTCACAGGCGACCAAAGCAATCGAAGGAAACTTTAAACCTGGTTTTGACAAACAAAAGGACATTTACATTCAGCTTCTTAAAAACCTGGAAACCGCCAATTCACTGCTGGACGATAAAAAAGCGCTCACTTACGGCGGCGATATGCTTTACAATTCCAATGCATTGTCGGGTTCCACAAATCCGGGCATCCAGAAATGGAAAAAGTTTTGTAACTCTTTGCGTTTGAGATTACTGCTGCGTATTTCAAAAAGAGAAGGAGAAGTGAATGTGAAAGAGCAGATCACCGCTATCCTGGCCAACCCGGCTGCCAATCCGGTTTTTACCACCAATGCAGACGAAGCAATTTTCCGATATCCGGGCACATTTCCGTTTTTCAATCCATTTTATAATGCCCGTCAGGTCGACTGGCGCGATGGAAATTACTACACCAAGTTTTTCATGGACCGTATGAATGAGCTGGCAGACCCCCGCCGCGCGGCCTGGGCTACGCAGGTGAAATCCGGGAATGATAATATTTTCCGTGGCATCGAAAGCGGCTATCCGACCACCACGGAATATGCAGTAGGAAGCAATTCCAGCTACGCCGATGCATTGAAGACCCTGCCGCAGCTGGGCGTTATGATGACACTCGCAGAAGTCGAATTCATCAAAGCCGAGCTTGCATTGAAAGGCTATACGACGGGGTCTACTGCCGAAAAGCATTATGAATCGGGCATTGCGGCTTCCATAGCGCAGTGGGGCGCGACCCTGCCGGAAGGGTTTGTAAAGCAGCAAGGCATTGCCTACGACGCCAAAGCCTCAGCCGAGAAACAATTGGAGCAGATCATGCTTCAGAAGTACTACGCCTACTTTTTCGTAGATTATCAATCGTGGTTTGAAAAACGCAGGACTGGCTATCCGGTGCTGCCGCGCGGCGCGGGCATTCCAGCCGAAAACACATTCCCTTCCCGCGTGCCTTATCCTACATACCTGCAATCGCTGAACCCGGAAGCACTGGCCGGCGCGGTTGCTTCCATGGGCGGGGATGACAGCAACATTAAAGTTTGGTGGGATAAATAGATTTTTTCTTTTTGATTTATTGAAATGATATTACAAACAAAAATCGCACTCCGGGCGGTCCTTTTGATATGGACTGCCCTGGCTGCAAGTACGGGTTTCGCACAGAAACCGAAGATCGAAATGCCCGAGCGAGGCTTGTGCGCGCACCGTGGCTGTATGGACACGCATCCTGAAAACACATTGCCCGCATTTAAAGAGGCGGTTCGCCTTGGCGCGCAAATGATCGAGTTTGACATTCAGCTCACCAAAGACGGCGAGATGGTGATCATGCACGATGACGGCGTAGACCGCACCACCAATGGAAGCGGCAAAGTGTCCGACCTGACCTTCGCGCAGATCCGCGCACTGGACGCGGGAATCAAAAAGTCAGCAAAATTCAAGGGAACGCAAGTGCCGACGTTTGAAGAAACACTGGCAATGATGCCTGAAAATGTATGGCTGAACTGCCATTTGAAAGGCGATGAAGAAGTGGGTGCCAAATCGGCTGCCTTGCTTGCGAAAAGTAACCGGCTGCACCAGGCGTTTCTGACGTGCTCGGAAAAAGCGGCTAGTGCTGCCAGACAAACCGTGCCCGAGATCCTGATCTGCAACGGAGAGAACAGCTACCGGAAGAATACGCCGAAATACGTGCAGGCAACAATCGGTAACAAAGCCAACTTTATTCAGCTGCTGCGTCACGAACCGGGAGAGGATAGAACCGCTTCGATGAAGTTATTGAAGGATAACAAAATCAAAATCAACTATTTCTATGCAAAAACACCCGGCGAGCTGGAAAAACTTTATGCCGAAGGTGTTGATTTTGTGCTGGTCAACAATGTAGCTGATTTTCTTCCGGCAGCTAAAAAAGCAGGCATTGAGCCGGTTGTTCCAACTTATTCAAAGGCAAAAAATCCGGCACAAAAACAGGCCGGGGCCAATGCTGCAAATGAAAGAAATAAAACGCTGATCGTCTTTTTCGACGGCCTCCGACCGGATTACATTACAGCTGAACAAATGCCGAACCTCTTCGCATTTTCACAAAAAGCATCTCATGGAAAGCAGCACCATAGCGTATTCCCGACCGTGACGCGGGTAAACTCATCTTCTTATGCAACCGGCTCTTACCCCGGCACGCACGGGCTACTGGGTAACTCCATTTATTTTCCCAAAGTAAGCCCCAACAAAGCGATCGGGACTACTTACGAGGACCTGATCAAAGTACAGGAATCGGAATCGGGCAAGCTGCTCACGGGCATCTCCCTCGGTGAAGCTTTGGAAAATGCCGGCGAGAAAATGATGGTTTTCAGCTCGGGGACAACCGGACAGGCTTTTTTGCAAAATCATAAAATTGGCAAAGGCGCGATCATTAACCACGAGCTGATATTGCCTGAATCATTCAAAGAGCAGGTTTTCTCGGAAATCGGCCCGATGCCCAAAGGTACCGGCGACGTATTTATCAAACACAAATGGGTAACCGACGCATTGCTGCATTATGGCCTGAAAAACGATGGGCCGCTGGTGAGCGCGATCTGGATGTCGGACCCCGACGGCGCGGCGCACCGCTACGGAATCGGTTCGGACCAGGCTGTGGCGGCCATTAAATATGTGGACGCGCAATTCGGCCGGATCCTCGATTCACTTTCTTCCAGAGGTTTGCGAGAAAAATACAACATTCTGATCTCAACGGACCACGGTTTTGTAACCCACACCGGCAAGCAAAATTTGAGTGATTTGCTGATATCGGAAGGTCTGAAAAAGGACAAAGAATCCGACGACGTGGTGATTGCGGAAGGTGCGATTTACGTCAAAAACCATGATCAAACCGTGATCAGAAAGATCGTAGAGACTTTGCACAAAACTGACTGGATTGGCGCTGTTTTTACAAAACCTAAAAAGAAGGGCAATATGACGGGCTCAGTAAAAGGCACATTGTCTTTTGACGCGATCCACTACAACCACCCGACCCGCGCAGGTGACATCCTCGTTGCCCCGAATTGGAATGACGATAAGAATGATAAGGGTTATGCGGGTACTGATTTATCGGGCGGAGTAGCCGGACACGGAGGTTCAAGTCCGTATGAAATCAACATTGCATTATTCACCGACGGCCCCGATTTCAGGGATGCGGTCAAAAGCGAGCTGCCTACCTCCAATGTGGACATTGCACCGACAGTACTCGCGCTTTACAGCTTGCCGATACCTTCGCAAATGGATGGCCGCGCGCTCTCGGAATTCATAGACGATCAGAAATCCCCCTCCGAAAAGTCCGGGAAAGTGACAATAGAGACCAAAGCCAGCTACCCCTGGGGCACATATAATCTGAGTCTTGAATTGTCGGTTTTGGGAAAATACAAATATGTCAACTTTACCAAAACAGACCGGGTGAAGACAAGTGCTTCGAAATAGGGCCGGCCAGCCCTGCCGATCCGGTTGAGTAATTGCTGATCGCAGCGTTGAGAGAAAAAGGGTTTCCGCAATAGCTAATTAAGCTTAGTGAATTTCTGCAATTTTTTGTTAATACAAGCTTAACGCCTGTAAACCTGGATTTTGTTGCCTACGGGCTACTTTTGGGGTTTAATAATTAAAAAAATGACTGAGGAATTTCGGTCATGCAACATTAAAAGTCTATGAATTCAAAATTACATCTATCAAAGCTCATTTGTGCCTCCGCATGCCTGATATCCTGGGCTGGATTATGTGTTGTCCCGTCCCAAGCGTTCGCTAAATACGCTGGTATGGAGGTGTCTTTGAATATAAAAGACCCTGATTTTAACGATGTGCCTGTTGCCCAATCCATCTCGGGTAAGGTTACAGATGGAACGGGAGCGCCGCTACCTGGTGCGACGGTTGTTGTAAAAGGAACAACAAAAGGCACCACAACAGATACTGACGGGAAATTTGTTATTGATGCAGATGCCAATGCGACGCTTGAGATTTCTTTTATTGGATATGCTTCGAAGGAAGTTCCGGTAAATGGGCAATCATCCATAGTGATCCAGTTAGACCAGGATCTTTCGCAATTGAATGAAGTGGTTGTAGTTGGTTACGGTACCCAAAAAAGGTCAGACATTACGGGTGCCATTTCTTCTATTAGTAGTGAAAGTTTTAACAGGGGCGTTGTAACGAACCCAGGGGAGCTTTTGCAGGGAAAATTGGCCGGTGTTTCCATTGCCGCAAATAGTGGTGAACCTGGGGCTGCGCAAGATATCATTATCAGGGGTATCGGCAGTTTGCGTTCCGGAACACAGCCGCTTTACGTGGTCGATGGATTTTTGTTAGATAACTCCTCTACCGGTGTTCCCACCAATCCGCTGAACTTTATCAACCCTAACGATATCGAAAGTATCGATGTGCTGAAAGATGCCAGTGCGACATCGGTTTATGGATCCAGAGCAGCAAATGGGGTTGTAGTGATTACCACAAAAAAAGGAAAGGGAAAACCGCAGATTAATTTTGCAGCATCCACCGCTGTGTCATCTATGGCCAATCCAATGGATGTATTTAGTGCGGACGATTTTCGCAGGCAAGTGACGGCTGTGGGGGGGACTTTGCAAGACTTCGGTGCAAACACAAATTGGCAGGATGCATTGACCCAAAGGGGTGTATCCAACACGCTCAATTTGTCTATGAGCGGAGCCAGCACTGAGAATTTTTCCTACTTCGCATCAGTAGGCTATCAGGATCAGGAAGGAATTTTGAAGAATAGCAGACTGAAACGTTATTCAGGCAAGCTGAATATGAATCAAAAGGCATTCAACGGCAGGTTGAACATCGATTATAACCTTACGGCTTCCCATACAGAGAACCTGCGCCCGGACATCATATCGACCATGAGCGATATGCTTAGTTTAAACCCGACGATTGCTCCATACACAGATGGTCAGCCTACGCTACTAAACACAAACGCTTTAAATCCACTGGCCAGGTATAATTTATTTAGTGACAAGGCCATCAATAACCGTATTTTGGCAAACATTTCACCATCCATTGAAATATTTGACGGCCTTACTTATAAGTTGAACTTCGGTATTGATTATTCCGCAACGAATAGGAACCAGCAGTATAAACCTTTTACGGCAGTTATTAATGAATCCGATATTGCTAACGGGGTATTGGATAATGGCATAAGCGCGAATACCAATCAACTTGTTGAAAATACGCTTACCTACAATTGGAACCAGGATGTTCACAATGTGACCGTGTTGGCAGGACATTCTTTCCAAAAGTTTTTGGATGAAACCCGAATCACGACTTACCGCGGTTTTGCAAATAACAATATTGAACCTATTTATCAGGACCATACCAGTACAACTCAGTTTCCTACTGCGGTAAATGCGGAAGCCCTTAAAAACGAGCTGCAGTCTTTCTTTGGAAGAGTGAACTACGTGTATGACAATAAGTACATGTTTACCGGTACGTTTCGTGCCGATGGATCTTCCAAGTTTGGAGAGAATAATAAGTACGGCTATTTCCCTTCGTTTGCATTGGGCTGGAACATTAGCAATGAAGATTTTATGGACAAATCGTTTTTCAACAACTTGAAGTTACGGGCAAGTTGGGGCCGGACAGGTAACCAGGAAATTCCATCCAAGATCACAAAAGCCAGTTATTTGGAGCAGCGACTACAAACAGGCGCCGGAAGTGTCAGCACATATCCAGTTGATACAGATGCCACTGCATTGGAAGGTTATCCATACGGGATTATTTATACAAGATTGGCAAACCCTGATTTACAATGGGAAGTATCAACACAATTTGATTTGGGACTTGATTTTGCATTCTTTAAATCCCGCGTGAGTGGTACATTGGATTATTTCAACAAAAAATCTTCCAACATACTTTTAGAAGTTGTTCCTTCCGATCCTGTTGAGCCGACCTCTACGTACTGGAACAATATTCCGAACATGATTATCCAGAACAATGGTGTTGAATTGACGCTGAATTACAGTAGCGACGCAAAACGTGACTTCTCGTATAGTATCGGAGGTAACCTGACCTACATTCAAAACAAAGTAAAAAATTCCCCTTATTCCGTCCTGGCAACCGGGGCAGCTCAGGGTTCCGGCCAATCTGGCGCGACCATTAATGGCTATATCAACAATGAGTCGTTAGGAGCATTTTACATGTATCAGTTCGATGGAATTAATCCTGACAATGGCCAGAACTTATTCAGAGACACCAATGGAGATGGTCAGGTATTGGACAATGACCGCCTTGTAGTGGGCAGCGCCATTCCTAAAATTATCTACGGATATAATTTGAACTTGAAATACAAAGCATTTGACCTGGGTTTGAATTTCAACGGCGTGACAGGAAACAAGATTTTCAATCATACCACCATGACCCTGTTCAACAGGTCGCAATTGGCGAAGTCGAATAACACAACGGATTTTGCGGTGGAGTATCCTAATGAGGCGTTGACTAATGCCAATATCGTTTCGACACGCTATTTGGAGAATGGTTCTTTTCTGAGATTGAATAATGCTACACTGGCCTACAACTTACCCTTAGCCGGGAGCAAATTGGGGGACGTTTTTAATCGTATCAGTGTAAACTTGACGGGTCAAAACCTGTTTGTGATTACAGATTATTCAGGATTTGACCCGGAAGTTAATACGGGATCGGCTTCTGGTGGTATCCAAACCTTTGGCATTGACCGGTTTACGTATCCTAGGGCCAGAACATTCCTGCTAGGTCTTAACGTAACATTCTAAAAACAAACGATTCATTACAATCACGCTGATAATTTAGTTAAAATGAAAAATATAAAATTTTACAAAATCCTACCGATTGCTGTCCTTTTACTGGGATTTCTTGGGTGTACCGATTTGGAGGAAGATATTCTTGATGAATCTCTGACAGGAACCGGCCAGGCAGAAATTGTAAGTGGTTCGATAGCACCGGTATATGGACTTCTCCGACAAGGTGTATGGTTGCATACGGCCAATTTTGGACTGCAGGAAGTTGCTTCTGATGAAGGAATCCTTCCTTATCGCGGTGGAACAGACTGGTATGATGGAGGTAAGTTCATTGCAATCCATCAGCATTTGATGACCCCAAGTAATAGTTTGGTGGGGGACACCTGGACCAATATTACTTTAACTTTATCCAGAGCCGTAATCGCTTCGGAAAGATTAAAACTGGAAGCGGAAAAAGGTAATACAGGCGCACAAGCAGCTTATCACGAAATGGTAGCCATGAAGGCCTACCTTAATATGATGGCCCTTGATAACTGGGGTATTGTTTTCAAAAAAGAGCTTTCCAGTGAAAGATCTGAAATTTTGAGGAAACAAGAAGCGCTTGATTATATCGAAAGCGAGCTTTTGTCGGTTGTTGACGTAATTAGTAAAGATAAAGAGCCGGGCAGGTTAAACCAAAATGCCGTGAGGGCTTTGCTGGCACGTTTGTATCTGAATGCCGCCGTTTATCGCGATCCTTATGGTACACCTAATTTTAGCAAAGGGGACATGGATAAGGTTATACAATATACGAGCGATATAATCTCTGGACCTTATTCATTAAGTTCTGAATATTTTGACTTATTCAGTGATAATAATCATGTCAATCCTGAACTCATATTTGCACTTGACCAAAGAGGAGTACTTGAAACTGAACACCAGCGCTGGGCCTACTGGTCTATATCCGGTGACCAGATCCCAAGACCTGAATTTCCAAGTACACGGGGAACCGACGCGGTAGCTGCTACGCCTGAATTTTATCAGACTTGGGTAGATGCCTACGGCAAGGTTGATCCTGCCGACGCCGATGCACGTTTCTTCAAAAAGAATACAATTGTGCCTGAAGAACTTAAAGATCTTACCGGGGTAACTCCGTTGAATGATGCTGAACATTACTATTGTGTGGAGCCAACGAAGTTTGAAATGGACAGGGGTATAATACGCGGTAGAATATGGGGCCCGAGAAAAGATGGAGGAGGTAATATCTTGACTTGCGGTGATGGAAAAGTAAGGATATATCCCGTTATCAATAGAAGAACCAGCGGTGCAAACCTCACTTATGTTGACCATACACTCAAAGTTGATTTTACCGCTCCGGGGAGTTTACACAATACAGGTTACCGCTTTTCAAAGTACCAGTTTAGCCATACCGCTACCAATTGCTGCAGTTATAGTAGTGTTGACCTGGTTTTGATCCGTCTGGGAGAGATTTACTTAATGCGTGCCGAGGCCAAGTTGAGAAATGGTGACAATGCCGGGGCTTTGGCCGATGTCAATACTTTGAGAACTTCCAGAAAAGCACGACCTGATCAGACTCCTGATGCCTTGAAAAGTATTAACCTTGATATATTGTTCCGCGAGTCGGGTTTTGAGCTTTACTGGGAAGCATTTAGAAGGAATTATCAAATACGGTTTGGCAAATACGAAGGCAGCTGGACAGGCAAGACCGATACCGATGTTAACAAAAGATTGTTCCCGATTCCTCAGCGTGCAGTGGATGGCGCTTCCAGCGAAGAAGGGTTTTTAGTGCAGAATCAAGGATATTAATATAATTGCGTATCTGAAATAAGTGATGAAAGCGGGCTTTGGATTCCAGAGCCCGCTTTCCAATTCTATCGCTGGTCCCCAATTTTTCCTATGAAAACAATTGTAAGTTTAATGCTAGCCCTGGCGCTTCCTGTTTTGAAGTCCGAAGACGCCGACAACCTGCCGATCAACAAAATTCAGGTGATCGGTTCTCACAATAGTTACAAAGAGGCGATCGACCCCGCATTGTTTAAAGTTTTTCAAAAAAAGGATTCCGTTTCATCCAGTAAGATCGACTACGAACATATTGCCATCACCGAGCAGCTCAATATGGGTCTCCGCAATTTGGAAATCGATATTTATCCCGACGAAAAAGGCGGCAGGTATGCGCAGCCCAAAGGACTTGAACTGGCGCCTGGCCAAAAAGCATACGATCCCGAAGGCAAAATGAAACAGCCGGGTTTTAAAATTTTGCACGTGCCCGACCTGGATTTCCGCAGCCATTATTTTACATTAAACGAATGTCTGGAAGATCTGAAAAAATGGTCAGAGGCGCATCCGGACCATACCCCGGTCTTCATCACGCTGGAAGCCAAAGGTCGCGTTCCCAAGGCTGGGGAAGCCGCAGCAAATGAAAGTTTTACAGAAAAGCATTTCGACGAACTTGATAATGTACTTTTTGAAAAGCTGGGTAAAAATCACATCATTACACCTGATGATGTTCGGGGGAAATATGAAACTTTGGAAAGCGCAGTACTGGCGGGCAACTGGCCGCTGCTGAAAAATGCAAAAGGCAAATTTCTGTTCTTATTGGACGATAAGGCTGCGAAAAGAGATATGTACATGGCAGGGCACCCTTCTTTGAAAGGCCGTGCGATGTTTGCCTGCGCGGACCCCGGCACCCCTGAGGCTGCGATGACGATCCGCAATAATCCAAAAGACCCTCAGATCAAAGAACTTGTTAAAAAAGGGTATATCATCCGTACCCGCGCCGACTCCGACACGCGGGAAGCCAGGATCAACGACAAAAGCAGTTTTGAGGCTGCCTGCAACTCGGGAGCGCAGATCATCACCACCGACTATTACCTTAAAAGCACCCACTTCAAATCCGACTATTCGGTGAGTTTTGACGGGAAGAAATATTTCAGGGTGAATCCGTTGTTTACAGCATCAGATCAGGGCGGTAGCAAATAAGCCACTCATAAAAATGAGATAATATTGGGCGTCTATCTTAGCGAGTTATATAAGTTTAATGGTATGCACCAAATGAAGTATTACTTGTTGATAATACTTATTCAAATACTTTTTCTTAGTACTTGCTCCGATGTACGTGCGGACTCACCATTCAGGTCAGGTAAAAACGCGTTATCTCCTGATTCGTCCTACATTAAAATCCGTAAACAGCTTGACCTGTCATTGAAAAATGATGATGTGACCAGGGCGGCTATCTGCTATCAGCAAATCGGCGATCTATTGTTTGAGGAAGGAGCCATGTCCCAGGCGCTTTCTTATTACCACAAAGCGGATGGTTATTTCAAAAAAGATACGAGCCTTTTAAATCTTGGCAGCAACCTGAACAGGATAGGCAGGATTTATTTTAAAAATAGCCGCAGTGCGACCGCGCTAACTAATTTCCGCGAAGCACTCCGCATGTATCAGATTGAAGGTAATCATAGAGGAATTGCAGAAAGTTATGGGTATATCGGTCAGGTATATGAACAAAAAGGAGCTTACGACAGCTCGCACATCTACCAGGAACTTGCATTGTCCGAGTTTAAAAGCCTGAATGATAAGAGTCAGATCGCTTATACATATTCACGTATTGGCAGCATTTATGAAGATCAGGGTAAATTCCAGCCAGCCTTAAAGTACTTCTTAGCAGCTTACAGAATATACAATGAAGGCCCTGCAAAAGTGGAACTTGCCGCGGTGCTTAATAACATTGGCGATACTTACCGTAAAATGGGCAACTATCACCAGGCATTGTTTTACAGCAAAAAAGCCGAGTTGTTGTCAGCCCGGCTTCATGATAACCGGCAACTTAGCAGCGCGCACCGCGATCTGGCGAAGACATTCGAACAGCTAGGCAGCTTTGATAGTGCATATTATTACAGTGAAAAATCAAGGCTTGCCTATTCGAAAAGCTATAATACGGATAGCGAAAAACGACTGAACCTGATTCAGACTCTCTTTGACGTCCAGCGCAAGGATAATGAAATTCTCCAACTGGAAAATAAAAACCGGGTAAGTCAGATCATGACTATTTCCGTATTTGTCATCAGCATTCTGGCTACATTTCTGGGTGTCAGTTTGCTTAGTCGCCAACGGTTGAAGATCAGGAATAGCAAAGACTTGTATGAAACCCGCCAGAAATCCATGGAGCTGGAACTGCACAACAAGCATTTGCACCAGGAGGGTTTAAAAGCGGAATTGGAGCTGAGAAGCAAAGAACTTACCAGCATTACCCTGCATATGATTAAAAAGAACGAGGTGCTTGAAGAGCTCAAAAGTAAACTCGCTTCCATTGTCAAGGATGACAAACGCGACCAGCGAAAGGAATTGAAGCAGCTCCTGGAACAAATCGATATAAACAGCAATCAGGATAAAAACTGGGAGGATTTCCGGGTCGTTTTTGAGTATGTGCATAAAGACTTTTTTGAAAAACTAATGAAGCATTCAGGCTTGCTTACCACAACGGACCTTCGTTTCCTTGCGCTCCTTAAAATGAACCTGAACTCCGCCGACATAGCTACAATGCTCGCTGTTTCCCAGACCAGTTTGCGCACGACCAGGTATCGCTTACGCAAAAAGCTTCAACTACCTGAGGAGGCCAGCCTTCAAAATTTCATTCATAATCTCTGACATCCGCCCGGTGATTTGTCTTCTTGTTAACAGGTTTTGAATCTGTTAACACAATGATAATGGCAGCGTTGATATTTGCAAATTATTGATAGTGAGGTAATTAAATTTGCTATTATTTGAATGTAGACGATTTGATAACGCTTTGGTGACCTGTGTAGACGTTTGGTAACCTGCAAAAATTAGCTTCCTGCGATTTCATAATGACCTTTACATCGCCAGGCAAAAAAACAGTATCTCACCATTGAATTGACCCAGGAAAAAAAACCTATGAAAAGAATCTTACTACTCCTTTTATTATTTGCGGTCCCGTACATCAGCTTCTCGCAAAGCCTGATCACCGGACGGATCATTGACGACAACAATCTGAGCTTACCCGGTGCCACCGTCAAAATCGAGGAATTATCACGGGGAACGGTTTCAGACCAAAACGGAAACTATACATTGATCGATGTTCCCACCGGTGTTTACAATCTGACAGTTACGTATATAGGATATGGTGTTTCAAGGCAATCTGTAACTGTTGGTAGCCAAAACGTAAAGACCAACTTCAAATTGAACCTTGCGGACAATGACTTGCAAGCTGTTGTTGTCACCGGTAACCGGAGCGCAACTTTGAAAGCATTGAACCAGCAAAAGAATTCCGACCGGATCGTGAATGTAATTTCTGCTGACCAGGTTGGCCGTTTTCCGGACCCGAACATAGGTGACGCGCTGAAACGCGTTCCGGGAATTTACGTTCAGCTGGATCAGGGCGAAGCTTCGCTGGTGAGTATCAGGGGAACAGATCCTTCTAAAAGTACCATCAACATTAACGGATCGAGCATTGCGGGAACGGGTGAAAACCGTGCTGTAGGAATCAGCGCTATTCCAGCGGATATGGTTCAGTCTGTTGAAGTTACCAAAGCTATTACGCCGGATATGGACGGCGATGCGATTGGCGGTGTGGTCAATTTGGTCACCAGAAAAGCGCCTTTTGCTAGGTTATTATCGATCACGGCGGGAACCGGTTACAGTGATATCGTGCAAAAACCTGCTTACAATGCCAATGTGGTTTTTGGAGACCGGTTTTTGAAAGACAAAAAATTGGGTGTGATGGCCTCGGTGTCTTACTATCAGCAGTTTTTAGGTTCAGACGACCATCAAACTACGTGGGAAGATGTGAAATGGGTGGATCAGCAAACTTACTTTATGCCGCGGTTTTTGAATATGGTCCAAAACAATCTGGAACGGATCAGACAGAGTTATACGGTTGGGATCGACTATAAGCTTAATGCGAAAAACACATTGACCTTCACCGGAATTTATAACAAATACAACGACTGGCGTAAAATATCAACTTTGAAAGTGGATGACATTGGCGCCGGATATCCGAAAAACTGGCAGCGAGCTGCGGGCTGGGAGGGTAACAGAAAAATCACTGATGCGAACAACGATTACATTGATGACGTTGCCGGCGTGCCTTATCTCAATATGAATAATGACCCGAAGCATCCGGTGTACCAGCCAGAACTGGAACGCCACATTGAAGGTGGTTTGAACAACCGGAACGGAAGTCAGATTATTCAGAAGATCATCAATTTCGGATTGGAAGGCGAGCATATTTTGGGAAAAGTGAAGGTGAACTGGAAAGGCTCTTACCTGAAAAATGTGACCGATCGTCCCGATGTGATTGAATTGGAATTGGAAAGCGAGAATGAAAAAAGCGTGCAGATGGATTATACGGATTCGAGGTTTATCAAAGCAAATAATGGATTTGAAGTTGAAAACATTCTTGAAAACCTCAAAGACAAGCCATCATACCGGGCTGATTCAGCGGACACCTGGTACATGGACAATTTCACCGGAACCGACAAGCGGGCCAATACCCAGCAATATCTTGCGCAAATTGACATCTCTGTTCCATTGGTTGAAGGCAAATTCAGTAACATTCTCAAATTCGGTGGAAAATATCGCGGCCTGACCCTGAAAAATGAAACCACAAGAAGAGTAAGATGGACGCCGCAGATTGATCCTGCATTGCGCGCTCAATATGACGCCGAGGTGGCGGCTGGCAAAAATCCAAAAGTGGCTGATTATGTAGGCTGGGCACCATTCTGGTCTGGCTTTGCTAACAATTCGACCAACATTAGTAAAACCCTGAACATTGAATCTGACTACAATGTAGGCAATGCAGGCTCATCCGAGTGGATCTCGAATTTGAACAAAAGCTATTACGGAGATACGGAAGACTTCATGCTGAACAGGGTTTATCAGGACGTTTTGGGGAACAATTATTATGGTGACGAGGCCATTACGGCGGGCTATATCATGTCTACCCAGAATTTCGGAGACAAACTTTCGCTTATTCTGGGCGGTCGTTTGGAGCATAGCTCGGTGAAATATGAGGGTTATAACTACAATGTTAGAGCCGATTTTATTCCAGCCAGGCAGTCTACCAAATCGGAGTTTTTGAACTTCATGCCTGCATTCCTTGCGAGATATGCGCCGACTAAAAACCAGGTTTACAGGTTTGCCTACACCAGCACCATATCGCGTCCCAATTACAAAGACATTTCTCCTTATGTGAGTGTAAATGTTCGGGATAAAGTGATCAACCAGGGTAACCCGGACATTAAGCCGACGCTTTCTAATAACTTTGATCTTTTAGGAGAGGTGTACACCGGTAATACCGGACTTATTTCAGCAGGTGTTTATTTCAAAAACATTACCAATTACCGGATTTTATCCAGAGACCTGGTTCCGTTTAGTGAAGTAATTGACATTGCAGAATCGCCCGAATCGCTCCTGGAACAAGGTGCTAACCCAGCGACAGTTGCGTCTTACAAAACGGATTACGACAAGCTGAAAGCGAGCAATGGAAATCTGGAACGGACGCGTCCGGGGAATGGCGGAACTGCGAACATTCTTGGTATGGAGTTCTCGTTTCAACAAGGTCTGTCGTTCTTGCCAAGGCCGCTTAATAACCTGACTTTGTACTCCAATTACACCCACAATTTCATTTTTGTGAAAAAAGGAGAGCCAAAGTTGCCGGGAACGGCGAAGGATATCCTGAACCTGTCGCTGGCTTATGAGGTAAAGAAATTCAATGTGCGGCTTTCATATAACAACACTTCCGACTTCGTCACCATTCTGGGAACCGATAGCAAAGGAGATGTATATTATGATAAAGCACATTACCTGGATGCCAGTGTAAACTACTTCTTTACACCAAAATTGTCGCTTTACGTAACAGCAAACAACCTCTTAAACCAGGATCAGCGTCGCTATCAGTACAAGCCCGAGTACACGTATTCATCGCTTTACACAGGTGCCACGGCTACGATTGGTTTGAAGTTTAATGTTTATTGAAGGGAGGAGTTGACGTTGTCACATTGAGCGGCATTGTGCATGCACTTCGACCGCCGGGCGGCCCCGTCCGCTCAGTGAGACACGGCCGCTCTCATTGTCAGCCTGAGCGGAGCCGAAGGTCGTTACTCGCACGGTGAGCGACATTGTGCATGCACTTCGACTCCGCTCAGTGTGACAAAGTTAGTTCCGGGCGGCTCAGTGTGACAAGGTTAGTTCAGTGTGACAAGGTTGGCTCATTATTTAAATTAAAGCATGAAGAAAACAATCGCAATTATCATCGCCTTTTTGAGCTTCGTATTCCTTTCTCTGAAAGTCAGTACGCCGGGGGATTCTTCAATTGGGGTTGACGATGCATTGCGCAATTTTGAGATGGGAGTGGATGATTTTGTTATTGCAAATGAACAATTATATGAGGCTATTGAGGGCCTGAATGCAGATTCTGCTTCCATTATTAGTGCTCGAAATGCTTTGAAAGATTGTCGTCGCAGCTACAAGCGCATTGCGTTTTTTACGTCCTACTTTTTTGCGAGTGAGACACGCTTTTATAATGGTGCGCCGAAGTTTGAGGTAGAAGAACCGACATTGGAATTGGTGGAGCCGATGGGTTTGCAGCAGATCGAGGCGTTACTTTTTGAGGACGATGTGCTTGCCGGTAAAAGCGATCTGCTTATACAATCAGAGGCAATGCTAACTTCCGCCAGGGACATGCATTCGTTGCTTTTTGGTATCAAAATCAATGATGCGCAAATTCTGGAAAGTGTGCGGATTGAGCTGATACGCATCACGACATTGTATATTTCAGGTTATGATGCGCCAATGTTAAAAACCGGAATTACTGAAACATTGGAAGCGACTAATGCTTTACAGAATGCTCTGAAACCGTATTTTGAAGCAAATCCCGATCATAGCAAGTCACTGGCACTTTTAATCAGTAACTCTCAAAACTATTTAAAAGCCCACCAGGATTTCGATTCCTTTAACAGAATGGAGTATCTGACTCAGTTTGCCCTGCCTATGCAAAAGGAATTTGGTGCGTTTGTTTCCAGGCTAGACTTGGTGATCAATACAACATCACACCTGAATTATGAAGCACCACACATTTATAGTAAAAATGCGCTCAAAAGCTGGGATGATCATAGAGGCGATTCCATGCAAAAAATGGCACTGGTGGACCTCGGGAGAACATTATTTTTTGATAAATCACTCTCTGGGGACGCATCTACGAGCTGTGCAACTTGCCACCAACCTGGAAATTATTTTGCAGACCAGTTACAAAAAAGCCCATCGATGGTTCGCGATTCCGTGCTGAGGCGGAACACGCCAACATTAATGTATGCAGGCTGGCAGCATTCGCAATTCTGGGACGGTCGCGTTGCGAACCTGCAAGATCAGATCCACAATGTGTTTCTTAACCCATTGGAAATGAATGGGAATGCAGAAGCATTGAGTGGAAATGTGTTGCAAAAAGACAAGTATAAAAAGCTGATCAACGCTTCATTCCCGGGCAAAAATGTCCAAGAATTGGGAATCAATGAAGCTTCTGAGGCGCTGGCGGCTTTTATAAAGCAACTCGGCCCGATGGATTCACCATTTGACCAGTATATCGCGGGCGATCAGACTGCATTAACAGACCGGCAGGTGAACGGCTTCAACCTTTTTATGGGCAAAGCGCAATGTGGCACCTGCCATTTTCCACCGTTTTTTAATTCGCTGCTTCCGCCGCTTTTTGACATTTCGGAAGTGGAAGTACTGGGCGTTACGGCTACCGATGATTTCGAAAAACCGGAATTAGACATAGATCTGGGCCGTTTTGATTTGTACAAGATGCGTTACTACAAAGGCGCATTCAAAACGCCGACCGTCCGGAATTCGGCCAAAACGGCGCCTTACATGCACAATGGTTCGTTCCAATCTTTGGCCAAAGTCATGGATTTTTACAACAAAGGTGGCGGCAGAAGTTTGGCGCTGGAAGTGGAAGAACAGACATTATCTTCCAAACCATTGAATCTCTCAGAACCTGAAACCGAAGACATTATCCTATTCCTGGAATCCTTAACCGATTCAAAACCAGAAAATCAGAATTTCCCAAATTAATCAAACATGAAAAAAGTTAAACTTTTATTGCTCACATTACTTCTCCCCATTCTGGCTATTGCGCAGGAAACGCAGCCCGTAAAAAAACCTGTTGCCAAGAAAAAAGGTCCATTAATGGGAATTCAGGCCGATTTATTGCGCGGCCCGTATCTGCAAATGGCCACACCCACCAGCATGACCGTTCGTTGGAGAACCAATGTGTACGACCGCAGCCGCGTGAAATACGGCTTGTCAAGCGATAGTCTAAATATGCGTACAGACGATTCCTCGTTGGTAAACGAGCACATTATAACCTTGAAAGACCTCAAACCTTCCACAAAGTATTTTTATACAGTGGGTAACCTGGCGGACACGACGTTGCAAGGTGACGAGGAAAACTACTTTTATACATTCCCTGAGACAGGCAGTGAGCAATTGGTGCGCATAGCCGGATTTGGCGACTGCGGAAATAATTCGATCAACCAGCGATCTGTGAGGGATCAGGTTGTGAATTATTTAGGTGATAAATATTTGAATGCCTGGATTTTAATGGGGGATAATGCCTACTCCGATGGAACCGACGCAGAATTTCAAGCCAAGTTCTTTAATCTTTACAAAGACAATTTGCTGAAAAAATATCCATTGTATCCGGTGCCGGGAAACCACGATTACCACGATTTTAACTCGTCTCCGGCTAACGATCAGAACAAGATCGCCTACTATCAGAACTTCTCACTTCCGACGCAGGGAGAGGCCGGGGGAGTTGCTTCCAACACGGAATCTTATTATTCGTACGACATTGCGAACATTCACTTCCTGGCTCTGGATTCTTATGGTCCTGATAAAAAAGGAACGCACATTTATGACCAAATGGGTGAGCAGGTGGAATGGGTGAAAAAGGATCTGGCAGCGAATCAAAACAAACAATGGGTTGTGGCTTACTGGCACCATCCTCCCTACACCATGGGCTCACACGATTCGGATAAGGAATCTTTGTTGGTGAAAATCAGGGAAAATTTTATCAAAACCCTTGAAGACGGCGGCGTAGACCTGATCCTTTGCGGACACAGCCACGTTTACGAACGCACCAAGCTGATCAAAGGCTACTACGGAAAAGAAGCGGATTATGATGCTAAAAAGTATGAAATCAGTTCGTCAACTGCATTGTATGATGGCAGCAAAAATTCAGCGCCGTATTTGAAAAGCAAAACCAAAACCGATGGTACTGTATATGTTGTCAGTGGTTCGGCGGGCGCACTGGGCGGACATAAAGAAACCTGGCCGCACAATGCCATGTATTATTCAAACAATGAAGTGGGCGGAGCGGTGATGCTCGAAGTGGAAGGAAACAGGCTCGATCTGAAATGGATTTGCTCGGATGGAAAGATCGGCGATCACTTTACGATGATGAAGGATGTCAAAAAAGACGAAGAAAAAACCTTGAAGCAGGATAAAAAGCTGACGAAATAGGTTTTCGCGATTTATTAAAGATTGCAAAGCGGTTCTGCAACAACGCAGGGCCGCTTTTTGCAAATAAAAACATCAGGCGGCTTAAACTATCAGTCAGCTGGTGAGTCATAGCTCTGTGAATCAACAATCATGTCCGCAGTATGAAAACCGTTTGCAAAATCACGTTCGGGTCGCTGATTATTTTATTGGGAACAATGCTGTTGTCTTCTTTTTCAGATAAAAATACCGCCCAGCCGCCTTTCAAATTTCCATACAAAAAAGCCGGCTTAACCCAGCGTCAGGCGGCTGCCCACCTTTTGAACCGGTTCACTTTCGGACCTCGCACTACTGACGTGGAAGCTGTTCTTGAAATGGGTCTGGAAAAATGGTTTTCAGGGCAATTGTATGCAAGACTCCCGGACGATTCGCTGAACAAGAAGCTTAGTGCTTACAATGCGCTAGAACTCAGCAACACCGAAGTTGTGAACACATATCCCAAGAAAAACAAGGTCTTACGGATGGCCATTGCAGAGGGCGTGATAGATCAGGCTGCGCGAGATAAGACAAATAAAAAAGCTTACAAAAGTGAGCTGGCCACCTACATGCAGGAAAAAGGCTTCAAGCCGCAAAAGGAGTTATACAGACAGTTTATCAATCAAAAAATCCTGCGGGCAGCTTATTCCAGTAATCAATTGCAGGAATTACTGACCGATTTCTGGTTTAACCATTTCAATGTATCGCTTGATAAAAATCAATGCGCAGAATTCATTCCGGCTTATGAACGTGATGTGATCCGGCCCAATGTGATGGGCAAATTCGAAGATTTGTTACTGGCAACCGCGCAATCTCCGGCTATGCTGATGTACCTGGATAATTCCAGCAGCACCGGTGTTAAAGAAGATATAAATAATGCCAAAGATAACCGGACCAGGCGAATCGCTGACAAGCAGATGGAGGATAAGAATGATACCACATCCAATGGAAAGGTGAAGAAACCCAGGAAACGTGGGTTAAATGAAAATTATGCGCGTGAAGTCATGGAGCTGCATACGCTGGGCGTCGATGGCGGATATACCCAGCAGGATGTTACGCAGGCAGCGCGGGTTCTCACCGGCTGGACTATTTATCCGATGAATAATAACGGTTATAACGCGACTGCAAGAAAATCATTGAACAATTTAGACAAAAGCAAGCTTAAACGGCGCGGATTTGTTCATCAAGGCGATTTCTTGTTTGCAGCCAATCGCCACGACACCAAGGAAAAGACAGTATTAGGAAGGCATTTTCCTGCTGGCGGCGGATACGAAGAAGGTGTTGAACTCCTGAAAATGTTTGCAAATCATCCGTCAACAGCAAAATTCATTTGCCGGAAAATAGCGGTTCGTTTTGTAAATGACCATCCTTCTCAAAACCTTGTTGATAAAATGGTTAAGACCTTTGAAACGAAAAACGGCGACATTGGCCAAGTCTTGATCACAATGGTTTCTTCTGATGAATTCTGGTCCAAAGAAGCATTGAGGGAAAAGACAAAATCTCCTTTTGAACTGGCAATCAGTGCAGTTAGAGGACTGAATGCGGACATAAGTCAACCATATCAATTGTTCAACTGGATCGCTAAAATGGGCCAAAAGCTGTATTATTATCAAGCGCCAACTGGCTTCCCCGATAAAGCGGAATACTGGATCAATACAGGAGCGTTACTGAATCGCATGAATTTTGGGCTGGCATTGGCCTCGCAGCGTATCCCGGGAATCAGCATTGATCTGGCAAGTCTGAATCAAAATCACGAACCTGAAAGTGCAGAGGCGGCTTTGGTCACTTATGGGAAAATGATCATGCCCGAGCGTGATTTGACTCACACTATCACGCGATTAAAGCCTATGCTGAATGAACCCGATCTGGCGACAAAAGTGGAGCAAGCCGCCCAAAAATCGGTCTCCACAGAACAGCCCGAAATGATGATGAACAACGAAAAGCCTTTGGCAAAAAACGATGCGATGCTGGCTCAGGTTGTAGGCGTCATTATAGGTTCTCCCGAGTTTCAACGTAAATAACATCACCATGACAACCAGAAGGGGTTTTATAAAGGCCGGAGGGCTTGCGCTCTTTGGCATCGGAAGTGGTGGCATTCCTCCATTTCTGGCAAAAGCTGCTGCGGACATTAGATCTCCAAAGATTTTTCAGCGTAAAAAGGTTTTGATATGCATATTCCAAAGAGGCGCCATGGATGGATTAATGGCAGTTACACCCTTCACAGACCCATATCTTCAAGCTGCCAGGCCAACATTATTTATGTCTGCTGCCAAAACCAGCAACAATCCGTTGATAGATCTTGACGGAAGATTTGGTCTGCATCCTGCGCTAGGAAGTTTTGAACCCATGTTCCGGGATAACAGACTGGCCATTGTCCACGGAATAGGGTCTCCGAATACAACCCGTTCGCATTTTGACGCGCAGGATTATATGGAATCGGGGACTCCGTTTAAGAAGGGCACACCCAGCGGATGGTTAAACCGGGCCGCTGGTTTGCTTGGCCACGAGGCAGCAACTCCATTCCAGGCAGTAAGCCTAACCTCCTCTTTACCAAGATCTTTATATGGTGATAGCCTGGCCGTAGCAATAAATAATCTGAGGGACTTTAATATTCAGCTTCGCGGTAACCAGGCCGGAGCCAACATGGCGGCAAAAAGTTTTGAAAGTCTTTATGACGAAACTTCGCTGGATTTGTTGCAGCAGACCGGGAAAGAGAGCTTTGAAGCTGTGAAGATGCTTCAAACAACTGCTTCAAAGAGCTATAAGCCAGCCAATAACGCGGTGTATCCTGCTTCTTCCCTGGGAAACTCTCTAAAACAAATTGCCCAACTGATCAAGATGGATGTAGGTTTAGAAGTAGCCTTTGCAGAATCAGGCGGCTGGGATACGCATTTCAACCAGGGAACCCAGACTGGCATTTTCGCCAGGAATCTCAGCGATTTAAGTGGGAGCATGATGGCATTGTGGACAGATTTGGAGGCCATGCAGGACAATGTAATCATTATGACTATGACCGAATTCGGGCGCACCGTTCATCAAAACGGCACCGGTGGAACTGATCATGGACGGGCATCCTGCAATTTTATTTTGGGAAATCATGTAAAAGGTGGATTGGTGCATGGCAAAGTCGCGCCGCTGGCAATAGAAAATCTGGAAGACGGAAGAGATTTAATGGTTACCACCGATTTCAGGAGTGTATTCAGCGAAGTAGCGAACAAACACCTGGGGATAAGCGATAACAAAATATTGTTTCCTGAATGGACAGGTGAATTTATAAATGTAATGCGGAGCTAACCTCCTATGTTAGCAGGCGTAAAGAAATTCACGAGGTTTCCGTCCGTATCACGGAACAACATGGAGCGGTTTCCCCAGGGCATTGTCGTTGGTGTCTGAACAATATCATCGTTTAGGTATTCTTTAAGATTATCGTATTCTGCGTCAACGTCATCTACTTGAAACTCCAATATCACGGAGCGATTGGATGCCGGTGCTGCCAGATGCGCTCCTCCAAAAAGTTGTAGGGTGCGCGTGCTGCCTATGGCTAATACGAAGGATGGAGTACGCAATTCTGCAAAATCGTCCGTGTACTGAACGACCGGCAAGCCCGTAATCTTTTCATAAAAAGCAATCAGAGGTTTAATGTCTGCTGTGATAATTCGAATGGATGCAAATTTCATGAGATTGAAGTTTCGTTTTAGTCATTTTTTCAAAATTATGTAACGGCAATGACAACCGTATGTCAGCAGCTAATCAGGGCGTGAGTTTCCAGATCGCAAAAGCGCTTGCAGCAAACGGATATGTCTTTAAGCAGGCCTTTCAAAATAAAAACCCAGATATCGCCCGTGAAATTCAGGTCGGCTTTTAACCTGATCAGGTCTTGATAAAAATTCCGGTTTTTTAGTCGCGTTTTTAACTTAGGTGAAAAACGGGCGTGTGATTATCATTGACCTTTGATCTAACAAAAAGCAAAAATATTACATCATGAAATCATCCAACACATCCGCCATAGCCTTCTCCAATGAGGCTGTTGAAACTGCCAAATCGCTACGGACGCTTTATTTTACACGCGCTGCATTCTCCATTGTATGGATATTGCTGGTGACGACCTTAGCCGGTACAAATGCTGTGGTTGCTATGGTCCTGTTTATCATCTATCCGGCTTGGGATGTAATCGCAACCTTTTTTGATATCAAATCGAACCCGCCATCTGCCAACAAGACACCGCAATATGTGAACATTGCCATCGGCGTCATCACCACGATTGCGGTGTACATTGCCTTACAAAAAGGTATTGCTGAGGCGTTAGTCGTATTTAGCGCCTGGGCAATCCTGACCGGGCTGATCCAGCTAATATTAGGCTTGCACAGACGCAAACAACTGGACGGTCAGTGGCCAATGATTATTAGCGGCGGTCAATCCATGCTGGCGGGCGTCTCCATCTTTCTAAAAGCACATACGCCTGGTACAGGTGTGAATACCCTGGCTGGTTATGCCGCTTTTGGCGCGTTTTACTTCTTGCTGGCCGCCTATCGTTTAAGTAAAACAATCAAACATGCGACAGTCACTGTCTGAGACTTTAGAACATCTTTGAAACAGCCAATTGCCGGTAAGCCTCAACCCATACCGGCAGTTTTATGGCATTTGTCCACTGAATTTCGGACTTATTCAGGTACACATAGTTCCTAAACCGTAGGGCATTTGTAAATTTGTTTTGCCAAAAAAATAGTCTGTTTTGCTTTTTAGCTACCGCAGTTTTGTATCCATTAATGAAGTGCCATGAGTGATAAAAATGAAATTATAGCCCAGCATCTGCGAAGTTTCGCTTCGCTTACAGACAAGGATATTGAACAGGGGCGGCCGTTCTGGAAACCTAGGACAATTAAAAAAGGGGATTTTTTCAATATGCAGAGCATGGTCTGCAATGATCTGGGATTAGTTTTAAAAGGAATCTTTCGTATATACTACCATGATCCGAAAACGGACACAGATAAAAACCTGTTTTTCTTTTCAGAAAATCAGTTTGTCGTTTCTTTCAGGAGCTTTATTTCTCGAAAAGCCTGCTGGTATTTTATAGAAGCGATGGAAGATTCTGAAATCGTTTTTATTTCCTACAAGGACCTCAATAGTTTATACGAAACGAATTCCAACTGGGCAAAATTCGGAAGGCTGCTGGCGGAATTGTTCTTCTCCTATGCCCAGACGCGGACAGAGGAATTTGTCTTTTTTTCGCACGAGGAACGGTATCTGAGGCTGCTGGAAGAACACCCGAACATTGTAGAGCGGATACCCGCCTATCACATTTCTTCTTTTCTAGGTATCACAAATCCCTCATTGAGCCGGATAAGAAAGCGGATAAAAAACAGTGAAACCACCAATTAGGTCAATTAAAGCACTTCTTTTCTTCGGGTCCAGAAGTAAAGTTCAAAGTCAAAGAGTTAATATTCCGATAACTTTTTTACTCTATGATTTTAGGGTTCCACTTGGGCTATGTCCAGTTTCAATGGACATGATATATGCAAGTTAAATACAGAGCCCGGCATACGACCAGACTCTGCATTTAGATTTAATTAAATGCTCGATTGTAAGGCACCGTAATTTACATTCAGACTGATTGCTACACCGGTCAATGCCTTTGAAATAAGGCAGTTTTGTTTAGATTCATTTGCAATTTCCAGGAATGACTCGGCCGGCACACCATCAATTGCTGTGGCATTCAGCGTAAGTTCTATGCCGGTTATACCACCTTTGGCCAGGTCAACACTTACAGATGCTTTGGTTTCCAGCTCATTGGCAGGTGTTCCTTTTTGAGACAGTGCATAAGCCAGCGCCATAGTAAAGCAGCCCGCATGTGCAGCTGCCAAAAGCTCCTCTGGGTTTGTCCCAATGCCCTCTGCAAAACGGGTGTTGAATGAATAATGTGTTTTATCCAGAACACCACTGTCTGATGATAACTGGCCATGACCGGTATTCAAATCGCCCGTCCAATGCGCTTTTGCGGATCTTTTCATTTTCTAATTGTTTTTGGTTTTGTTACCCCAAAGTTCCCTTCAAAAGATCGCCTGTTTTTTCACCTAAGTTAAATTCGGCCTTTTTTGTTTTGAATTTTATTGGCAAAAGTCCGGCAAAATCATGGATAAGCCCATTCGTTGGGAGGCACCTGTGATGGTCTTCAAAGCCAGGAACATAGCTGATTTCAGATATTGTCCAGTCGGTATGTTTGAGCAGCGCTTTTGCTTCGCCGGTAAGAAGCCCGGATAATACTAAAAAAGCAAAGTAGCGCAACACCCGCCCTTTCGACTACAAGATAGAGCCTTTCGGCTAAAGACGTTTTGCGAGGACTGGTGAACTTTGCAATAACAAAATATCAGACAAATGGAATTAAAAAATAGCACTGTACTGATTACAGGCGGCACGAGCGGGATCGGTTTGGAACTAGTAAAACAACTGACCCAGCAAGGGGCAAATATCATTGTTACGGGGCGCAACCTTAATGCCCTCAGAGAAGCGAAGACCAAATTTCCAAAAATCCATACATTCCAAAACGATGTTAGTAACCCGCGCGAAATAGAACAGCTTTACGAGGACGTCACCGAGCAATTTCCTGAGCTGAATATCATTATCAACAACGCGGGCATTATGCGTTTGATTGACCTCCGGGACGCGACATTGGACCTGGCAAATATCAACAGTGAAATAGCAACCAATCTTTCCGGGACCATCCAGATGGTGCACCAGTTTTTGCCGCACCTGCTCACAAAGAAGTCGGCCGCGATTGTCAATGTCTCATCGGGTATCGCATTTATGGCCTACTCTGCTGCACCGATATATAGCGCCGCAAAAGCCGGAGTTCATGCCTATACGCAAGCATTGCGTTTGCAGTTGGAGGACACCAATGTAAAAGTATTTGAAATGATTCCGCCCGGTGTCAAAACGAACCTTCAAAACGATTGGGTGTTAAAACCTAGTCCCGGCATGATGATGGACGTTGACAAGATGGTAGGGGTTGCAATCAAGGGTTTTTTAAAAGATCAGCCAGAGCTTAAACCAACGATGATCAGCGTGATCAAATTTGCAAGCCGGCTTGTTCCAAAGACTTTGATAAAATATGGACATCAGGAATTTAAGAAAATCAAAGCGCTACAAAACCGTAGTTTAAAATGAATTGATCGTTTTTTATCAGTAATCTGCAAGACCTTTGAATTGATGACATTGTAATATGGAAAATACGAAACCCTACCGGATACAATCCATTACGGAAATCCATCGCCTGATGGGCCTGGAAAAACCATACCATCCACTAATAGGCCTCATTGATTTGGCCGGACTAAAAAATGATACAGGGCTGGATGCAGTCGTATTTGACTTGTATGTCATCTCAATGAAAAGGGGATGTGACAAACTATTCTATGGACAGCAGAAATATGATTTCGACGAAGGATTGATGGCCTTCATGTCTCCCGGGCAGGTTTTGCGCGGTGAAGAGAATGGTGTGCCGCACAAGCTCGAAGGCTGGATGCTCTTTATCCATCCGGATTTTTTATGGAATACCACGCTTGCAAAAAAAATTAAGCAGTACGAGTATTTTGGATATACAACGAATGAGGCGTTATTCCTTTCAGACCACGAGGAAGCCCTGGTCAACGGCATTATTGCCAACATCAAAAACGAATACAAATCCAACATTGATAAATTCAGTCAGGATGTAATCATTGCGCAACTGGAACTGCTGCTTACCTATGCGCAACGTTTTTATGAACGCCAGTTCATTACCAGAAAAATAACCAGCAGCAGAACTTTGGAGCGAATGGAAGCGGTTTTGACCGAATATTTTAATGACGATGACCTGGTGTCAAAGGGATTACCAACGGTCAAACACGTTGCGGAGAAACTTAATGTTTCAGCTAAATACTTAGCCAGTTTGCTCAAGCAATTAACCGGCCAGACTACCCAGCAACATATCCACGAAAAGCTGGTAGAAAAGGCCAAGGAGAAATTATCCACGACAGAATTGACGGTGAGCGAAGTTGCCTATGAACTGGGCTTTGAACATTCGCAATCGTTCAATAAGCTCTTTAAGGCAAAGACAAAACAAAGCCCGCTGGAATTCAGGCAATCCTTTAACTGACTTCGTCGGTCGGGTTGCATGGATAGCATGCTGTGATGGCCGGAATATAATGGCGACGTATATGTCTAACAGTTAATGCTCGTGACATTCGTCCCCAGTGGGTCGCATGTAATAGGAAAATGTCAATATAGTGTACAGTTGTTTGAGAATAACTCCCCGTACCATTCGGGGAGGCATTTTGATCGTCATAAAGCCCTAACATTGTTTGAATAACCAATCTTCCTTTTCACTCCAATAGAGGGCGTTTATACACCCGTCGATCAGTGCCTTTGCAATTTTTGGATTAACAACAAATCAGAATCAAATGAAAACAAAAAGTAGGGTGAAGACCCAGGTTATAACCGTGTTTCTTAGCATGGTCAGTGTACTATCCTTCGCACAAACGGCAGGAAGTTTTAAAGGGAAAATTTTAGATCAGTCCACCAAACAACCTATTGTCGGTGCAACAATCCAAATCGATCAAACACAATTGGGGACCAATACGGATACAACGGGATTATTTGCCATCAATCATATTCCTGCCGGCACTTATGCAGTCAATATCTCATGTGTAGGTTTTCAAACAAAACATATTAGTGAAATTGTCATTACATCCGGTAAAACTTACTATACCGAGATAGAGGTTTTGGAAGAAATAGCCAGCTTGAATGAAGCCACGGTTAAAGCATTCAAAGGCGAAAACAACCCATTAACACCCGTTTCGGCTTTTTCTCTTTCAAGAGAAGAAATTTTCCGGAACCCCGGCGCACAGGGCGACATCATGAGGGCTTTGGCAAGTTTGCCCGGTGTGGTGAGCAGCGGAGCCCAGTATTCTGCTATTGCAGCAAGGGGGCAGGGGACCCAAGACAATGTGTATATGGTAGATGATATCCCTATGTTTAATTTATCCCACATGGAAGCCGAAGGGTTTTCTTCCGGTTTCAATGACCCCAATGGGGGCAGGTTTAGCATTTTTGCTCCTAGAATTATCGATAATGTACAATTTCAAAATGGAGGCTTCGATGCGGTATACGGGAGAAAATCATCGTCTTATCTCGGTCTTGGCATTAAAGAAGGCAACAAAGAAACCTGGTCGTTTGTGGGGCAGTTTGATCTCTTGGGAGGAACTGTATTTGCTGATGGTCCTATTTCTAAAAAAACGAGTGTTTTCGCATCGGCGAGGTATCAGAATTTTGGCTTGCTGCAAAGAGTGTTAAGTATGGAAAACCCTACAAGTGTTGGTTTTGGCGATTATCTTGTTAAAACGACAACACAAATCAATGCTAAAAATAAGCTCTCATTGATAGCTATGTATAATCCTGAAACGCCACGCAGGGGCATTGAGGATGTTGGATCTGGCTATAATATAAACGATGATAACAGCTTGGGTACAATACTTTTTGATCATAGAAGCACTAAAACTTTGGTAGGACTGAATTTGCGGACTTTGATTGATAGCAAGAGTTATATCAAAAATGTACTTTATTTCCGCTCCTCAACAGTTGATAATACTTTTGGAAATTTCACCCCATCATTGGATGAAGAAGGTGTAATACTCGACCCGAGATTTGGAAGATATGAGGATGATTTACGTCGGATAAAAAACAATCAGGCTGAAATAGGCTATCGTTCCATTTATACAAAACGCTTTGACAAGCTGACAGTTACCGCAGGTATAGATGCGATGGCGATCAATCTGGATCACGAAAGAAACATTACACGTACCGATACAGTATACACTTTCCGCAGCACCGACCCACGGCCGGGCCCTGGCCAGTACTACCAGATTTTGGATCCGTCGCTTTATAATTCAACATTTGAGAAAACCGCTTTCAACGGTTCGGGTTATATAGCTGCATCGTGGAAGGTTGCCAACGGCTTTACGCTAAATCCTAGTATCCGTTACGATTATACGGGCTTTACAGAGCAGCATACCATATCGCCCCGATTGAGTGGTAGCGTTTTGCTGGGTGATAAACAAAGCATCAATTTTTCCTCAGGTATCTATTATCAGGATGCAGCCTACTCCGATGTTGCAGGCCAAAGCGGAGGCAATACACTGAAAAACGACCGCACTTTTCAAAACATCATTGGCTATAAATATCAATTTTCAGGCGACCTGAAATTGGTTGTAGAAGGCTGGCACAAGCAGTTTGATGATTTGATTGTGCAGCCAAACCGTGTCCAGAGTTACCTGAACAACAACGGTACAGGCTATGCTTATGGAGGCGATGTCAGTGTAATAAAAAGGCTTTCGCAAAAATGGTATGGACAGGTCAGCTATTCTTACATGCAAAGCAAAAGGGACGACAACAACGGTTTGGGCGAATACGACTACACCTTTAATATACCGCACAATTTTTCTCTATTGGGCAGCTTCAAACCCAATGAAAAATGGATATTCTCCGGTAAATTCCGATACAGCACAGGCCGGCCTATCTATGCGTATATTGTTCATGAAAATGTACTGAACGATCCCAGTAAGATACGTTACTCACAAGAAATTACAGCCATAAATGGCAGACGCCTGGCAGATTATGTCAGCCTGGATATCCGGGTTGACTATAATGTCCCGATGAGAAAAGGCATGTTCTCCGCGTTTGTGGATCTGGCAAACATCAACAACCAATTCAACGTCAACGCAGAGATTTTTTTACCGCAAACGGGTAAGGTATTTAACAGTGGCTTAGGCGTATTTCCCACGTTTGGTGTCCGGGTAGAGCTGTAATGATCTCCAATTCCTAAACCCTTCACTGGCTGGATTGCAAACGAATTGGTATTAAGAATTGAAAATTTCGAACAATAACACTTTAACAACTATTTCAAATGAAAATCATTAGCATAATACTTATTTTAGTTTCAGCAGCTCTTAGCATTAAACACGGGTGGGATGGGTTTCGCCCGCCCGGCCCTGAGCAGGCGAAGATGATGGCAACCTTAGGCATCACCCAAAACATGATGCCCTATTTCAGCATGTTTTCAATCATTTTGGGATTGACATTGTTTTTCCCGCAAACCTTTTTCCTGAGCAATGTATGCTCGGCCATTACCATTGTTCTGATCATGGCTTTGTCATTGAGGGCAGGAGATACAAAAACGGCTTTGATAGAAATCCCCTTCCTGGCCTTACCATTGATACTGATCTGGTTGAAATATCCATTTAAATTTTAAAAACACCCTACCAATGAACCCACCGGTCCGGGTAAGTTTGGTACTTGGTTATTGCAGAACTGGCTGCAATATCATCTGGCCGTGAAATGTCCACTTCGACAGAATTCATGGCCAGATGAATTTCCAAACAACTGAATCAAAGTAGCTTTTCCTGCACCGCCTGATAGACTGTCCTGACTGCTGGCTGAAAACCCAGGCTGCGTGCGAGTGAACTGTCCGAATGCAGATACCAGGGATCTGTGAGAGGCTCGGATGATGATTCCATCGTAACGCCGACAAGCTTGCACAATTCGTAAAGTGAAGTCGGGGCTTCATCTGAAATATTCACAATGCGACCATCCATGGTTCCTGCCAGCGCGATCTTTATAGCGGTAGCTATGTCAAGGTGGTGAATGGTGCTCATTCTCATAGCGGGATGCCATTTGGCTGCAATCAAGTGTTCTGGTAGCGTTTCCAGATGCTTGTCGCCATCTCCATACACGAAGGGAAACCGCAGGATCGACCAGTTAAGTCCGCTTTCACGCAGCTCCTTTTCAGCGGCGACCTTACTGGCAGGGTACGCATGTTCCGGATCTACAGGATCATCCTCCCGGCCCGGATGCGGGTTGTTTTTATTGTAAACATGGGTAGTGCTTGCCAAAAGGAAGCGGGCACCCGGTGCATGAGCCTTCGCTGCATCGATCAGGTTGCGGGTGCCTTCGAGATTACTTTTCCAGATCAGCTCAATGTCTTTTGTGCGGAACACCGCTGCAAGATGGACGATTGCTGAAACATCTTTCACCACCGCTGCCAGTGACGCAGCATCCAGTAAATCCGCTTCCACGGCTGTGGCCCCGGCCGGAACATCCTTCCCACCACGCATTAATGCCCGGCAGTCAAAGCCTGCGTCCACAAGACGCGGCACAAGGCGGGCGCCAACAAGCCCAGTCACGCCAGTTATTAATATGGTCTTCGATTCTTTGTTCATATTTCAATGTTTTTTGATGAACAAAGCTCGGGAGAATGTTGGCGGCAAAGCTGGACGAATGCCGGTCAGCTCAGGACAAATCCTGGAAAAAACCGGCAACGGTTTTGCCGGTCACCTTCTTGAACAAGCGGGAAAAATAATCCGGGTCGTTAAATCCCAGATCGAAAGCCAGCTCTTTTACGGAAGTCCGTTCATTATAATACAGGCGTCTTCTGGCTTCCAGTATCAAGCGGTTCGTAATAAATTCTTTCGGCGAAAGCCCCGAGAAATGTTTAACAATGTGATATAAACTGTCTTTACTTACCGCGAGTTCTTCCGCAATGTTTCGAATAGTCGGGTGATCCGTCAGGTTGTTTTCTACAAACAACTTGAAGCCGATAAACTTTTCGATTCTGTTATCCGCCGGCTTTCTATCAGCTGCAAAATAAGCTGTATTAATCTCTGTCAAAAGGCTATTCAGATGGGCGAGGATCAGTTCAGGGTCAGTATCGGCAGTGCTCAATAAACCCAGGAGAATTTCAAAAATGGCCTTAAGCCTGATAGCCGCTGCGGGTAAAAAACTGATCTTTTGTTGATTAAGCGGGTTTAGCAGGAAAGGAAACTGTCTGGGCAATCGTGAAAAGCATTCTTCATCAAAGCCCAATTTGTAATAATCAGAGCCATGCGTGGTGGCCGGATACTGTTGAATTTGATGGGGCAGGGCAAAAAGCAATTCATGTTTTCCAACCTCAATTGTATCCAGATCCACAGCATGCTGGCAGCGACCATCCAAAACAAAGAGGAAAAAGTAATATTGCAAGCGGCGTTTGAATCCGAGTTTACCAGCGGTCTCCATAGATAAATGTCCAAAGTCCGGGGTAACAATCCTTATAGGCAGTTGCTTATTCTGACTGAATGTTTCCGGGAACAAATTTATATTTCGCATGCCTCAAAATGATAAAGTAGTCGAATCGCCTTCAAAGGCAAATATCGTCAATACTTGTGGCTCGGTTGATTCTTTCCAAAGTTATGAACATTAGATCTACTAGAAATTGACACCTTTGATTTAGAAGTACTTTTCTCTGCGTTGTTTTCAACGTGTTCATCAAAATCGGCGGCAAGCCGGCTTTGTATCAAGCACAGTATCACAGAATTCTCAGGTTATTGGTCTCTAAAAAAAGTCTCGGCCATTAACCTGTCTAAGCCAACTTCATGTTTGTCTACTTGAAGGAATAACTCCTGTTTTACACATCTTTCTGATTGTAGGTTTGAGCTATCAAATCAAAAAAACATCAGAATCATGAAGACAATCTTAACATTAATAGAACGATGGACATTGTAAATCACATTTCAAACCTTAAACGCCGGTTCTTCGTAAGCCGGCAAGCAATACTGATGTTGTTACTGTCCGCCTGTCTGGTGCCAGCAAAAGGCCAATCTCATGAATCAGCAGGCATCAGTAACGGTCAAATTACCAGGTTCGAAGATCCGTTCCAGCATATTAAGCAAATCAGAGCGGGAGTACTGGATGTTGGTTATATAGAAGCGGGACCGGCAAATGGGCAGGCTGTACTACTCATTCATGGATGGCCCTACGACGTATATAGTTACGAGCAGGTTTCCAAAATACTGGCCGCAAAAGGGTACAGGATACTCATACCATACCTGCGAGGTTATGGCACTACGCAGTTCCTGTCTTCCATGACTCCGCGAAACGGGCAGCAATCAGCCTTTGCCGTAGATATGATTGCATTTTTGGATGCATTAAATATTAAAAACGCAATTGTAGGTGGCTTCGACTGGGGAGCACGAACAGCAAATATCATGGCAGCCTTATGGCCAGAGCGGGTAAGGGGGCTTGTGTCTGTAAGTGGTTATCTTATAGGGAGCCAGGAAGGTAACATGGCTCCTTTGAAACCAAAGGTTGAACAGTCTTGGTGGTACCAATATTATTTCGCCACCGCGCGCGGCGCTGCTGGTTATGAATCCAACACTTATGAATTTAACAAACTGATCTGGGAGACAGCTTCTCCGACATGGAAATTCAGTAAGTATCCATTTGACCGTTCGGCTGCGTCATTTAAAAATCCAGACCATGTCAAGATTGTCATCGACAATTACCGTTGGCGACTTGGACTGTCGAAAGGTGAGGAGAAATACGATGAATTGGAAACGAAACTGGCAAAAGCACCGTCGATCACAGTGCCAACCGTAACACTGGAAGGCGATGCAAACGGCGCGCCACATCCTGACCCCAGCGCATACGCGGCCCGTTTCAAAGGCCAGTACGCCCATCATACCATCACTGGCATCGGCCATAATTTGCCTCAGGAAGCTCCGGAAGCGTTTGCCGACGCAATTCTGGAAGTGGCCGAGTCGATCAATAAATAATTTAAAAACAACTTTAAATATCAATTACAATGGAAAATCAAATCGTTTTTGCAGCCAAAGCTGCTGCGTCAGTTAGTAAAGTTTTATATACCGGTAAAGTACACGTGACCGGTGGCCGTGAGGGCGCTGCCAAAAGTTCGGACGGACGTTTGGATATTAATCTTTCCTCGCCGGGAACTTCCGGCCAAGGCACGAATCCAGAACAATTGTTTGCTGCAGGCTGGTCTGCCTGTTTTCTCGGAGCGATTCAAATCAATGCGTCGACTTTAAAGATAAAGCTTCCTGTGGAAACGTCCGTAGATACCGAAGTGGACCTGGCAACCGGCGACGAAGGTTACGCATTACAGGCAAGGTTGCAGGTTAATCTTCCAGGTCTGTCGCAAGATGACGCCGCCAGCGTTGTGCAGGCCGCGCACCAGACGTGCCCGTATTCGAAGGCGACCAAAGGGAACATTAATGTGGAGATCACAGTAGCGATTTAACGTCAGCTGTTCCGGCGTAAAAATATTATAAGGTAAATAGCAAGTTGGTATCACGCATTATACTGGTATAATAGTGATACCAATCGCTGTTTACATTTGTCAGAAATAAATTCAAAAGACAATGGAAACTTTAAAGGGGAAAAAGGCCCTGGTAACAGGCGGAAATAGCGGTATCGGTTATGCTGCTGCAAAAGAATTGAAAGCCCAGGGAGCAGATGTAATCATTACGGGCAGGCGCGAAAATGTTATCCGGGAGGCTGCGAGCGAGCTTGGCGTGACTGGTTTAGTAAGTGACCAAGGCAAAGTTGCAGACATTGAAGCGCTGGTAAAACAAGTTAGTGAGCAGTTTGGCAAACTTGACATTTTGTTCATCAATGCAGGTGTGCTGGGCGGTGCAGGAATTGAAACGGCGACAGAAGTCGACTTTGATTATGTGATCGATGTAAATTTTAAAGGTGCCTATTTTACGCTTAGCAGATTCATTCCCATCCTGAATGACGGCGCTGCGGTTGTGTTTTTGTCATCGAATGTTGCCAGCATGAACGGAGCGAATTCTTCGATTTATACTTCTAGTAAGGCGGCATTGAATGCAGTCATGAAAATTGCGGCGATTGAACTGGCGCCGCGGAAGATCCGGGTGAATGCGATCAGTCCCGGCCCGACGCAAACTGAGATTTTAAATAAAATGGGCTTGGAGCCAGCAGCCCGCCTGGCATTAGACGACTGGATGATCGAGCGCATTCCGCTGAAAAGAATCGGAAGTGCCGACGATGTTGCTAAAATGGTAGCCTATTTCTCGGGAGACGCTTCGAGCTTTATCACAGGCGCAGAAATCGTAATGGATGGTGGAATGAGTCTTTGACCGTTTGGCTTAATTTAGCGCAACTTTGGAGCAAGCGCAGGTGCGAACCACCTGTGCTTTTTGCACGTTCAGGGAATGATTGGCACCAATAGAAGCAGCATAATGAATGAAGAACAGATCAGGAAAGCGGGAGAAATTCTGTCAGATCCGAGAAACCAGAAGCAGGAAGTTCAGGCATTGCAGGATACCATGTATGTTATTGGCGGCAAATGGCGACTTCTGATAATCAATTCAATATGCAACGGGAACAGGCGTTTTCGCGATATCCAGAGAAGCATTCCCGGTATTACAACGCGGATGTTGTCCAGGGAATTAAAGGATATGGAAGCTAATCAGCTGATCAAACGCACGGTCACCCCGGACTCTCCGGTGCTGGTTGAATATACTGAAACGGATTATTGCATGTCCTTTGGCGGGATCATTCTGGAAATGATCAGCTGGGGCAAACAGCACCGGGAAAAGGTAATGAGGAGTGAGAGTGAATGAATGCGTGAGTAATGTTTGCGGTTTTGATCTGTCTGATTCACCTTCGCTAATGTCTGTTTTACGATAGAGTTTGTCTGATACAGGGTTTTGCAACTAAGAGAAAGAAGTGTCCCGGTATACATTTGAGCTTTGGTAATCAGATAATTATATATGAAAATGAAAAAGCCTGGGTTAACATTTTACAGAGGTGCGGCGATCATGGTCATTGTGATCTTTGTGGGACTGCAAATGATTTCCCCTAACATTGAAAATCCGCCTGTGACCAGTGAGATTGCAGTTCCAGCCGAGGTGAAGCAGATATTGGAACGGGCGTGTTATGATTGTCATTCCAATGAAGCGAAAGTGGAATGGTTTGACAAGATCGCGCCGGCGTCCTTCCTGGTGGCGCATGATATTGATGAAGCACGTTCGCGGTTTAATTTTTCGGAATGGGACAAGAATCCGACGGCTGTGCAGGAGCTGCTGCTTTGGGAAATGGTGAATGCGATCGAGCAGGAGAAGATGCCTTTGAAACGTTACACGCTGGCACATTCGGGTGGTAAAGTAACCGCATCTGAACTGGCAGTTTTGAAACAATACGTGAACACACTTCCTGGAAGGCATAAAGTCGATACGGCCCGGATCGTTGCGCGAACTTCGGTGAATCAAAAAGCCTCAACTCAAAAAACGCCAGTTTCATTGAATAACATTCCCTATTCTTCGGACTACAAAAACTGGAAGATTATCAGCGTAACGGACAAATTCGACGGTGGCAGCATGCGGATCGTTTACGGAAACGACATTATGGTGAAGGCCATTGAAAAACGCCAGCTTCCTTTTCCCGACGGCGCGAGGATTGTAAAGGTTGTTTGGGGCAAACAGGCAGAGGATAAGGACGGAAATGTGCGGCCCGGCAACTTCCAAAATGCTCAATTCATGATCAAAGACAGCAAAAAATATAGCGCAACCGAAGGCTGGGGATTTGCCAAGTTCGATGGACTTGATCTAAAACCGGCAGGCAAAACCGTCCTGTTTGAGCAGACCTGCGCCAACTGCCATCGGCTGCTGGCCCCTGAAAATGACTTTGTATTCAACATTCCGACCAAATAAATCTCGAAAATGAAGGCGATAATTTCACTATATATTATTGCGCTGGCACTTTTTATAATGTCCTGCGACGATCACAACACCGCCAATCTTGCGCCGGAATATCTGTACGATGCCGGAAATCAGAAGGTGATCAAATCCATCCTTAATAACAAGAAAGGCACCATTGCGATGCTTTACGGTAATGACCTTGCGCTCCAAAGCGCTCATGATTCGCTGCCCAAGCCAAATATTGGCGCACATTATACACTGGTCACTTGGAAGCAAAAACCAATGCCGCAATGGTATGGAACAAATATGAATGGCGAGATTTATTCCATCGAAACATTGAAGATTGTAAAAAGAAATAAGACAGAACTTACTTTTGACTATGAATTCCAGATTGGGAAAGGCTATAAGCCTGCTGACTGGCAATCTGAAAAAAGCCAGCGGATTAGCTTTATAACCAGTCAGCGCGCGGCCATTTTCCCCTAGTAAACCCGAAATCACACATTCGATCCTACCGATTCTAAAATGGTAACACCATCAACATTGAAAGTTTCTAATACAATCATCTGGACGAGTTCCATTGTGATTGGAGTGCTTTCCTCGGTGCCGCAGCTTGCTTCGCACCGGTTTGTGCCTTTGGAAGCGGCCGTCAATGCGGGCATTACGGCTGCGTTTGCGGTGATAATGTGGTATTTCAATATTTACATGCTTTCACGGAAAAGCAACCGCCCGCAGGGTCAGCAGATATCCTATGCTAAATTGTTAAACTCACTGGCGTTTGGTCTCGTTATAATGTTTGGATTGGCTTACATTCAGCAGCTTATCCTTGCTCATATTGACTTCGGGCCTACCATGCTGATGGTAGAAGTACGGGGTATTCTGATCAACCTGGTATTTTATATGTTCCTCAATATGTTGCAACAGAACTATGAAAACCAACATGTGAGCATGGAATTGGAACGATTTCGGAACGATAATCTTAGCGCGCAATATGATCTTTTGAAACAGCAGGTGAATCCGCATTTCCTGTTTAATAGCCTGAATACACTTAAAGCAATGGTGGAAACAGGTGATCAGCAGTCGGTGGACTTCATACTAAAACTGGCTAACTTCTACCGCTATACGCTGGAAAGCCGCAAGCTGGACCTGATTCCTTTGAAAGAGGAAATGGAGATTTTAAATGCATATCTTTTTTTGCAAAAGGCCAGGTTTGAAGACGGCTTTATTTTTCAAAACAAGGTCGGGGATGCCTTTTTAGATACATTAATCCCTCCATTTACATTACAATTATTGGTCGAAAACTGTCTCAAACACAACATTGTATCACTCAGCCGCCCATTGCACATCCGCATTCTCTCGGAAGGTGACAGCATTGTTGTCGAAAACCAGGTTCAGCTGAGAAAGAACCAGGAAGATTCGCTGGGCGTGGGATTGAAAAATATTGAGCTCAAATACAGTCATTTATTGAACAAAAAGGTTGAGGTAATCGACGGCCAAAATCTATTTCAGGTTAGACTTCCCATCATTTATGAACATCGTAATCATTGAGGATGAGCTAAAAACAGCCAGATCCCTTGAAAACATCCTCCGGCAGCTACGTCCGCTCGCCAAAATCACCGGTCCATATCAGAGTGTCGAAGAAGCGGTTGAAGCGCTTTCGGCTGGGCCGCAGCCAGACCTGATTTTTATGGACATTCAGCTGGCCGACGGGCTAAGTTTTGAGATCTTTAAGTCTGTGGAGATTGTTTGTCCGGTCGTTTTTTGTACAGCCTTCGACGAATATTCTCTGGAAGCTTTCAAGCGAAACGGCGTAGATTATGTGCTGAAACCATTCTCGAAAGAGGACATTGCAGGCGCGCTCAGCAAAGTAGAAGACCTCAAAAATTTTTTCCAGCAAAAAGCAATTCCCGACCTGAGCGAGTTATTGAACAGAATGGCTCCACAAGCCGAGAAAACCAGTTTTCTGGTATTTAAACATCAAAAATATACAACCGTCCGAACCGAGCAAATTGCCTTTTTCTACATTCGGAATGAAACTTCGATGATCATGTGTTTCGATGGACAAGAATTTTCACTGAGCCAATCCATCGAGCAGATTGCGGCATCTGTGAGCCAAAAGCAGTTTTTCCGGGTGAACCGGCAGTATCTGGTCAACTTTTCGGCCATTAAGGAAATCGAGCATTATTTCATGCGGAAACTGTATGTCAAACTGGTCATAGAAACACCTGAGCAATTGCTGATCAATAAGGAAAAAGCGCCGTCGTTTCTTGCGTGGATGGAGAACCGCTAGCGATAAAGTTTTCAGGATTGCTGTGTCCGGTTGGCGGCTCCAATCGCCCTGTTCAACCCAGATCTTCTCGCTTTCTGCCGTGTGCAGCCATAAGTTTGGTTCATATTTAAAATCAAAATTTATGAAAACGAAAAACATTTTGGCCTTAGCAGCAGGCTTATTGTTCATGGCAAACTTTACCAACGGAGCCGTAAACCAACAACCAGCCGATGACAAAACAACAAAAGGCGACGGATTCGTGGTCCTGGAATTATTCACCTCCGAAGGCTGTTCGAGTTGCCCACGCGCCGACGAGTTGCTCGGCAATGTACAGAAGCAAGCTGGTGACAAACCGATCTACATCCTGGCTTACCACATTGATTATTGGGATCACCAGGGTTGGAGGGATATTTTTAGCAGCCCTGAAAATACCAAACGCCAATATTGGTACGCAGATAAGCTGAATGCGCAGGTTTACACGCCGCAGGTGATTGTCAACGGCAAAACCGAATTTGTCGGATCCGATGAGGCGGCTTTGACTAATGCCCTGCGAAATACGCTGCAAGGTTCCTCAGCCAGCACATTAAAATTAACCGGAAAACCAGAAGCAGGAAAAATGGCCATTACTTACCAGACGTCAGGAAGCAAGAATGTCGAGCTGATGATAGCAGCGGTTCAAAAAAATGCAGAGCGTCAAATCAAACGCGGCGAAAATGGTGGCCGTACACTGCGTCATGTTCAGATTGTGAGAAGGTTACAATCATTTAAATTGGAAAAGCCAGCAAATGGCCAAGTCAATATCACCCTGCCGAAAGACTTTACGGCAGCTGAATGGGAAGTAATTGGTTTTCTTCAGGATAAGGTAACAGGCGAAATTCACGCGGCTGATAAGGTGGTAAATGATATTTAAAGCATTTAGATTGTGGCACCGTCAATCCGCATGATGGTGCCACTGATGTAGTCGGCAAGGTCACCGACCGGGATATCGTGGCTCGAAAAACAATGTGGATCGCAACCGGGCTAACTCCATTAGGATTAACACCCACACTATAAATACTAAAGGTAAAGGCGCATGGCACACTTACATATGTCCAGAAAACCTTAACAATTCCTTCACCCAATCAGCAACTTCCAATACAGCACAAAAGCGTTACTTTGCCCCTACGATTTTTAGTCATAAACTTTGCCTCAGGCAAAATGTCTTGTTGATGGCAAGTGAATCAAAGGATGAGGTAACGCTCTGGAAAGAGCTACTGGCGGGAGATAAGGATGCTTATACGGCAATCTACGGATTGCATGTGAAGGCGATGTACCGCTATGGGATGAGCTTGGTTTCGATTTCCGAGGATTTTGTGCTGGATTGCATTCATGATGTATTTTTGGAGGTCTGGGTCAAAAGAGATCGGCTTGCCGTGCCCGATAACATCCGCTTATACCTGTTCGTTGCCCTTAAAAATAGGGTCCTGCATTTATTGAAGCGGCAAGAACGCCCTCAAATGTTCGTGGTTCAGGACAATTTCGAGGATCTTTGGTCCGATCCATCCGCAGAAGACATTCAAATCCAGAAGGAAGAGTCTGTGAATAATGAGGCCATGTTAAACCGCCTTGTCTTGCAACTTCCCCCGCGTCAGCAAGAGGCTATCCGGCTCCGTTTCGTTGAGAATATGGGTTACCAGGAGATCGGCCAGGTGCTCGACGTAAATACCCAATCAGCGAACAATCTGGTTTTCCGGGCCATTGAAAAACTTCGAGGTTGGATAATGCTGGCATTTTTGGTTTTTCAAGAAGGGCTTTTTTAAATAGATTGTCTCGTTCTTGAACAAGCTGATCTAAATTTTCCAAAATTTCTTCTTTCTACTGAGTATGAAAACAGCGTATCGGTTATCCCTGTGTAAAACAAGCATACAGTGGGTAGCACATATGAAGATTTTGGGCCGGTAGACTTCGTTACCGACGATCGTTTTCTGAAACATCAGCTTTCTCCAACAGTGGAGTCCGTGGCGTTTTGGGAAGAGTATCTCCGGAGTAATCCTCATAAGAACCCTGAATGGCAGCAAGCCCGGGAGCTGCTAAATGCAGTGTTGCTGGGGCTGACGAGCTATTCAAGAACATATCTTTCCGAACAAGAAGAGGCAAGGCTGCTGGATAAGATACTGAAAAGCACTGAGCAATACGATGCGGCTAATCAGGTAAAACCCTTGCGACAATACACCAGATGGTACTTACTTGCTGCCGCCGTTGTTGCCCTGGCTATTGTTGCTACCGGTTATCTGTTCTGGCAACCGAAAGGTTTTAGTAAATCAACTTACGACGACACTATTGCTCTACTTGAGAATAATTCAAAGGTTACCAGGCACCGTAATAGGTCATCGAAACCGGAGCTTTATCAATTACCGGATAGCTCGTCGGTATTGCTGGATCCCCAGAGCGAGATCAGTTTCGCCTCGGAATATAATCGTGAAAATCGTTGTGTGTATCTGTCAGGGAAAGCCATCCTTGATGTGGTTCCTGACGCAAGCAAGCCATTTTATGTATATGCGAATGAGGTTGTTACCAAAGTATTGGGTACAAAATTCGAAGTAATCGCTTTCCACGACGGTTCAGATGTGACTGTGCGGGTATTAAGCGGAAAAGTTACCGTATATCAAAGCAGTCATAAAACAAAAGAATCAACGGACGCACCAAAAAAATCAACTGTTTTATTGCTCCCCAATCAATTCGTCGTGTTTGACAGGAAGGCAGAGCTGTTCGACAGTAAAGGGCTGGTAGAATATCCTGTTTCGCTGCCCAATGTAAAGTCTTTGCCCAAATTCGAATATGAAGATGATTTTGCAGTCCAATTTTTCGATGACATAACAAATGCCTATGGGGTAAATGTCGTCTACGATCATGAAACATTAAAGAAATGCCAGTTTTCAGCTGCTTTCTCCAATCAAAGCCTTCGGGAAATGCTGGATGTTGTATGTAAGACTATTGGAGCGTCCTACGAAATTATCGATGCCCAGGTCATTATCAGCACCACCGGATGTAAACAATAATCCTAAACCCTACCAATTTTCCTGCTTCATCTTTCATCACCATTCCTACTTCTATGAAAACTTAGCCACATTCCCGCCTTCTAAAGCAACATGGCCAATGATGCTTGCTCCATCATTGGCCCTTGTTAATCCCTGACATCCCGGAGAGGTTGTAAGGAGATCTATTATCCGAATTTTCCAAACGAATAACTGAATTAAAAGTATGAAACAACTTAGACATATACTAATCCACTATATGAAATTATCGTTGGTTCAGGTTGTACTGGCGTTGACATTTATGGGTGCTTCCTGGGCCAATAATCTATCCGCTCAGGAGCTTTTGAATCGCCGCATTAGCCTTGACCTGACAGACGTGAAACTAAAACCAGCTCTAAAAGAACTGGAAAAGGTTGCTAATGTGCGTTTTTCCTACACGCCACAAATTGGTCAGTCACAACAGGCTATTACGTTAAAAGCGACCAATGCGATGCTTGGACAAGTGCTGGAAAAGCTTTTTACGCCCATGAATATACGCTACGAGGTCAGCGGCAAGCATGTCATCCTCTCGCGTGATACCCCAGGCGCTTCACCGGTAAAGGTGGAAGTGCAGGAATCGCCCGCGCTCAACTTTATTCCTTTAAAAGGTAAGGTTGTCGATGAAAAAGGAGTTGCGCTTGCCGGGGTTAGCATTCTGCTTCAGGGTACGACCAGGGGGACTCTCACCGACGCGGATGGTGAATTCACCTTCGAGACTTCGGAAACAGTGGGAACACTGGTGTTCAGCTTTGTGGGTTTTGTTTCAAAAGAGGTTGCCATTGCAGGAAGAACCTATTTTGATGTCACGCTGGAACAATCGGCAAATGCATTAAACGAACAGGTTGTAGTAGGTTATGGTGCTCAAAAAAGAATAAACATGACCGGCGCAGTAGCGTCCATTACCTCAGACGATATACAGGAAGGTCAGTTTCTCAATACGGCATCGCTCATGCAAGGAAGACTTCCCGGCCTGAAAGTCACTCAAAACTCCGGTGCACCGGGTGCAGAGGGAATCAATTTGCAGATCCGGGGAGTGGGCACATTTAGTGGTGCCGGTGTTAATCCGCTCGTCATCATCGACGGGGTTGCCGGGGGCGATATCAATAGCGTAAATCCAGAAAGTATTGAGAGCATATCCGTGCTCAAAGATGCCGCATCCGCTGCGATATATGGCGCAAGGGCTGCAAATGGCGTGATACTGGTCACAACCAAGACAGGAACAAAAACGGATAAAACTACCTTTGATTACCACATTAACACTGCGCTACATTCGCCGACAAAATACCCGGATTTAATCTGGAACTCAGTGGAATACATGGAGTTGTGGAATGAAGCGATTGCCAACTTCGGAACTGGTGGCTCCCCATATACGAAAGAGCAAATCGATGCATACAGAAACCCTGCAAACCCGGACCAGTTTCCTAATTACAATTGGCTGGATAAAATGTTCGATACGAAAGTGGTCACCAACCAGACGCTTTCGTTTACTGGAAATCGGGGGGCAACCAATTTCTTCGGACAAGCCGCCTACCTGGATCAGCCGGGGACCTTCAAAGGTTACAGTATGAAACGGACGTCCATGCAATTTAATATGGATACCAGGTTGAGCAAAGTACTCCTCTTCGGAACCAAGCTGGGGCTCGTCCTTAAAAACCGAACTTCTCCTTCCGGTGACAGCGGTGGCGATGGCGTAGACCCGTTATTATCCACCATGGCCCAGAGACCTACATTTGGTGCAGTGCTTGCAGATGGCAGCGGGCGTTATGCATCTCGGGGATATCCTAATGAGACGATCGGGAATAAGAATCCATGGTTGGTTGCCAATGAGGCTTTAAATAAAATCAAAAGTCAGGATTATCGGTTGCAGGCCTATCTTAAATTAACGCCGATTAAGTCGCTCGATATTACGGGGAGTGTCGCGGCTGCGGGAACGATGGCTGAAAGCAGGTACATGGCCACCAAAATATCGACCTATAATTTTGTCACGGGAGCACCATCAGGTAGCTTCGGAAACAACAATTATGAACAGACCCAGGCCAAGAATAACCTGACCACAGCCAATCTCTACGGAAATTATACAAAAGACCTTGGAGACCACAACCTTAATGCTACACTCGGAACGAGCTATGAAACCTTCAAAGTGAGCACCTTGGGCGGTACCCGTATAAACTACATTACAAGTGCGCTTACAGAGCTGGATGCCGGCCCGGCAGCAGGTCAAAGTAACAGGGGGAATTCAAGTGAATGGGCATTGCTTTCATACTTTGGACGATTGGCATACAGTTTCAAGAATCGTTATCTCTTGGAGGTCAATGCCCGATATGACGGATCATCACGCTTTTCAGCGGCGAACCGGTGGGGATTTTTTCCTTCATTCTCCGGTGGATGGAATGTCGCCGAGGAAGATTTCTTCAAATCAGACTGGCTCAACGAACTCAAATTAAGAGGCTCCTGGGGAAGTCTGGGTAACCAGGAAATTAGTTACTATCCTTACCAATCCCTTTTGGCGGTAACAACCGGCTATCCATTCGATAACACACTTTCATCAGGTGTGAGAAAAACAGAATTAAATAATTCCGGGATCAGTTGGGAGAAAACAACCGTAACGGATTTTGGTATCGATGCCGAGTTCTTTAAGAGAAAGTTTAGACTTACCATCGACTATTTCGATAAGAGAACATCAAATATTTTAAGAAGGGCCGACATTCCTCTTGAAATAGGTTACACCGCACCTTTGATCAATGACGGAGTGATGATTAACAGAGGCATGGAACTTGGCGTAGATTTCAGGAATAAAATTGGCCGCGAACTATCTTATAATATTGGCGGGACAATCTCCGCGTACAGGAACAAACTAGCCAGATATGGTTCTGTAACCTATGGTCAAAATTTCATAAACCGCGAAGGGGATCCCTTCCAAACTTATTACCTGTGGCAAGTGCAGGGCATTTTTCAAAGCCGGGAAGAAATCGACCAGGCTGCCAAGCAAGCAAATAATCCGTCACCGGGTGACCTGCGTTACATAGATCAAAATGGGGACGGCGTGATTAACACCAGCGATAAAGTTACCATGGACGGCCGCCATCCCGACTTTGAATATGCAGCAAATCTTGGATTGAAGTTTAGAGGCTTTTCCCTGAGCACGATGTTCTACGGGGTGCAAGGAGCTAAATATTACACAGGCCAATGGGGCTATGAACCTTTCAGGCAGGGATCTCCGCCGCCGGTAAGATGGCGCGACAGATGGACGCCGGAAAATCCAAACACGACTGTGCCCAAACTGTACATCGATAGCAATAAAGCTAGTTCAGAACCCTCAGATTTCTGGCTTGAAAATGCCTCATATATAAGGTTAAGGAGCCTTGATATCAGCTATGATTTTATGCCGAACAAGTTATCCGTTCTGGGTCTCTCCGGGCTGACCGTCTATCTGTCGGGCCAGAACATGTTTACTTTGACAAAATTCACTGGTTTCGATCCTGAACGCAGCGGCGACGGGGGCCGTGGCGGTGTTCGCTATCCACAAAACAAAGTTTATTCACTAGGGCTGAAAGTTAGGTTTTAACCAAGTCATACAAAACACAAAAAACTATGATCCGGTATATAAAAAACAACATCGTATTCTGTTGCCGTAAATTTTTTCCTGCACTTATTTTAGCGTTCCTGTCCATCGGGTGCAGCGAAGACTTTTTGAATAAAAATTCACTCACACAGCTTTCATCGGATACATTTTGGAAAAGTGAGGAGGATGTGAAAAGCGCTTTGGCCGGTGTTTACGGACAACTTCAATTCAATAAGCTCTCATGGATGACGCCCTCCCTTTCAACATTATCTGACGAAGCGGATAGAGGCGAGTATGAAGGATTTGCTCAGGGGGTCATTGAACCGACCAGCGCCGACGTCACTGCCGTATACAATTCGTTGTACCAGACATTGGCGAGTTGTAATGATTTTCTGGCCAACATCGAGCAAGTAGCAATGGCTGATCAGGATCGGGCCAGATATGTCTCGGAGGTGAAATTCATTCGTGCCCTGACAAATTTTCGACTGACCCAGTATTTTGGTGATGCTGTACTTGCCATGGAACCGCTGGCCCTTGAAAACGGCAAACGGCCGAAGAGCAAGAAGGAGGAAATTTTTGCAGCAGTGATCGCCGACCTGGACGATGCGATCGGAGGTCTTCCTGACATTGCTTACAACGGACACGCTGTGAGGGGAACTGCTTACGCCATGAAAGGCAAAGTTCTCCTATATATGAAAGACTACGCTGGTGCCGTAACCGCATTCAAGGGAGTGTCGAACACCCACTTTTCGCTCAGCAACAACTTAAAGGATGTTTTTATCGACGGTACTCAGGAGAAGTCGCCAGAGATTCTGTTTTCTATCCGTTTTTTGGCACCCAATAACTTACAGGATCCGCGTTGGGGAGTTGACGTCTGGTACGGAAGAGGGGAACGCGCTATTCCATTGCAATCATTTGTAGATGAATTTCCTAGTAGTGATGGATTAAGCATTTCGCAATCACCGCTTTATGACCCGAAGAAACCATTTGCGAATCGTGACCCCAGATTGGATGTTTCGGTACTTTATCCCGGAAAACCATGGCCCGGTTATGCAAATGGATTTCAACCAAGTGCAGGAGCAGGAACGCCTAACGGTCTGATCATCGAAAAATTCCTGAACAAAAGTAAATTTCCTGCGCAGGAATACTCCGTCAATCCCAGTGAACAGGATTGGGTAGAGATCCGCTATGCAGATGTCTTGCTCATGTATGCCGAAGCTTTGAACGAAACTGCCGGACCAGTAAAGGAGGTTTATGACGCTGTAAATGCGATTAGATCAAGACCTAGTACGCATATGCCGCCAATACAACAGGGGTTAACCAAAGATCAGATGAGAGAAACTATTCGCTACGAAAGGAAAATAGAACTGGCGTTTGAGGGGCAGCGGTATTTTGATCTTAAAAGATGGGGAATCATAGAGGATGTTGTCCCCAAAGTAAAGAATGTTCTTGGAAAAAATAAGGTTTTTCTTCCTCATCACTATTTGTGGCCTATTCCCGAAGCGGCGCTTAACAATAATGATCTTCTCGAACAAAATCCTGGATATTAGGCGGCATTCGATTACGTATATGTATAACCGTGAAGAATGCTTTCCATCCATCAATCCATAATCACAATGAGAATAATCTTTAATTTGCTACTTACGATTACGTTAAGTGCAGGAGCAGCTTTTGCCCAAAATAAAGTTACCGGTTTTATCTATAATGATGCAAACAAAAACCGCAAAAAGGAAGCTTCGGAAAAAGGAATTCCCAATGTCGCCATTACCAATGGTATAAACGTGACCGTGACCGATGCCAAAGGTAAATACGTGCTGCCGATATGGGATGATGCGATTGTTTCTGTAATAAAGCCATCCGGCTTCGCCGTGCCGCTCAATGAATACAATCAGCCACAATTTTTTTATGTACATAATCCAAAAGGCTCGCCTTCATCCAAGTACAAAGGGATTGCACCGACAGGCCCGCTGCCCAAATCGGTGGACTTCGCATTGGTTTCAAGCAGCGAGCAGGACCGCTTCCGGGCTTTAATTTTTGGCGATCCGCAAGTTCTGGATGAGCGTGAAGTGGGCTATTTCGAAAAAGGAATTGTGTCGGAGGTATTAAATGTAAAAGATGTTGCATTCGGGCTTACCCTGGGAGATCTGGCCGGTAACGATTTAGCCTTGCATAAGCCCTACATAAAATCAGTGAGTAAAGTGGGCGTTCCCTGGTATAATGTCATGGGGAACCATGATATGAATAGCGACGCCAAGGCGGATAGCCTCACTGACGAAACTTTCACGGCCAATTTTGGGCCTGCCAATTATGCCTATAATTATGGGAGGGCCCATTTCCTGATACTGGAAGACAATCTTTATCCTGATCCCGGCCATAAAGGTTTCCGGGGTGGATTGACAGAAAGTCAATTCAAATTTGTTGAAAACGACCTTAAATTGGTTGATACCAGCAAGCTGGTGGTGATGGCCTTCCATGTGCCGCTTCAAAACGGCTACCCCGGTTCATACAGGGAGGAAGACCGGGATCACCTGTTCCGGATTCTTGAAAAATACCCGCATGTTCTGGTTTTGTCAGCGCATTCGCACAACCAGCGGCAGGAGTTATATGGCAAGGAATATGGTTGGACTAATGAAAAACGGTTGTACGAGTACAATGTTGGGACCACCTGTGGCAATTGGTGGTCGGGCAAAGTGAATGAGCAAGGGGTCATCGAATCCGATATGAGCGATGGCACGCCCAAAGGTTATTCCTATCTGAATATTAATGGAAACCAATATACAGCCGACTATAAAGTCGCCGGGATGCCTGCCAGTTATCAGATCAACTTATATCATCGTAAAGTCATGAATGATGTTTGGTGGGAAGGCCGTGGACACATTTATGCCAACTTCTTTATGGGCCACAAAGACAGCAAGGTGGAATATCGTATTGATGACCAGCCCTGGAAACCTATGAAGTTCGTTGGTGGTGCCGATCCTGCATTCGTTGCAAAGGGAGCTGAATGGGATACTGCCGATACGCTCATGCGTGGGCGTCGGCCGACCGAGGCAGGCAACTGCACCCACCTCTGGAACGCGCCGCTGCCTGAAAATATTGGTTTGGGCGAGCACAAGATCGAAGTGAGGGCAACCGATGTATTTGGCCGTACATTCACCCAGACCAGTTCTTATCGCATTGAAAAACCAAAGTGGTAATCGGCGTATCGAACACAGAATGCTCACAAGCTTAGCTCGATTGGGATACAGAGCGATAAAGTATATTGTCAATGCCGAACACCAGTTCGGCATTGACAATATACTTTAGGCTCAACAAGATTTCAAGTACTTGGAATCGATGGTGCTCATAAGGCGATGCTGATGGCAGCGATTGCCTTTAAAATTAGAAAATATATGAAGTGTCACACCAGGAAGGTGGCTGAAAATGCCCCCAAAAGACAAAACGGTTCCTGCATATAGCGCGCTACCTGAAATTCAATTCATCATCCGGTAATCATTCGGCGTAACGCCTGCTTTTTGTTTGAATAAACGGGTGAAATGCTGCGGGTATTTAAAGCCCAATTCGTAGGCAATTTCACTCACGGATTTACCTTTGTCAAACACTCTCTCTTTGGCAATATCTATCACTTTTGACTGAATGTATTCCTGAGCAGATCTGCCGGTTTCTTTCTTCACCAGGTCACCAAAATAGTTGGGTGATAAATGCAGGGCTTCCGCGCAATAAGCTACGGAAGGTAAGCCTTCGTTCTGCGGTTTATCGGACGAAAAATAGCCATTCAATAAGTATTCAAACCGTTCCAGAATTCCTTTGTTTGCATTATCGCGCGTAATGAACTGGCGGTCGTAAAAACGGATGCAGTAATTGAGCAGCAACTCGATGTTGGATGCAATCAGTCCTTTGCTGTGCTTGTCTATATTTTGATCGAGTTCATACTCGATTTTTGAGAAGCAATCAATCACAATACTCTTTTCTTTATCCGACAGGTGAAGCGCTTCACTTACATCATAGGAAAAGAAAGAATAATCCTGAATGTGTTTGCCCAGGGGAGTGCCGTTTATCAGGTCAGGATGAAAGAGCAATACCCAGCCTTTCGGGGTTAATGGTTCCACACCGGGTTCCACACCTAACACCTGTCCGGGCGCTACAAATACCAGACTTCCTTCCTGGTAGTCATAGTGACTTCTTCCATAGCGTAATTGGGCAGAGTTCAGCTCTTTCAGACCCACCGCATACAAACCAAAATTGAATGACTTGGCGGGAATTGGTTGCGCTTTCGAGATGTCAATCACCGCAACCAGGGGATGTTTGGTCGTCATGCCCCGCATGGCATTGTATTGGGTAATGCTGTCAATTCGTACTATCTCTTCCATACCTTATTCTTTTTTCAATACAAAATTACAGGTTCTGTTAAGCCTTTATCATACCGGCTATCCCAATCAGTGATATTGGTAGGAAAACCCGTAATCTATATACAAATCAGCTTGCACCTCCTCCACAATTTTGCAGAAACAAAATCTTAGAAAATGAAAACTCGACAATTAGGAACCTCAGGATTAGAAGTGTCTGAACTTGGTTTCGGATGCATGGGATTAAGCCATGGTTACGCCAACCAGCCGGACCGGAATGAAGCCATTCGCGTGTTACGCGACGCCGTAGAACAGGGTATCACTTTCTTTGATACTGCAGAGGTATATGGCCCTTACACCAACGAGGACATTGTGGGAGAGGCTTTGGAACCGTTCAAGGGCAAGGTGGTAATCGCCACCAAATTTGGATTCAAGAATGGATCAAACGCTGAACTCGATAGTCGCCCGGAGACCATCCGCAATGTGGTGGACGCATCACTCAAGCGCCTGCGCATCGATACGATCGATCTCCTTTACCAGCATCGTGTGGATCCGACCGTTCCCATGGAGGATGTGGCTGGCACTGTGAAGGATCTCATTGCCTCGGGTAAGGTAAAGCGCTTCGGGCTATCAGAGGCTGGGGTCGAAAACATCCGTAAAGCCCACGCCGAGCAACCTGTGACGGTGCTGCAGAGCGAGTACTCCCTGTGGTGGCGAGAACCGGAAGAAAAGGTCTTTCCTGTGCTTGAAGAATTGGGCATTGGCTTCGTTCCGTTCAGCCCACTAGGCAGAGGCTTTCTGACCGGCAAAATGAATGCCGACACGCGTTTTGAGAAAGAGGATGGCCGGAGTTACTTCCCACGTTTTCAGAAAGAAAACATGGAAGCTAATCAAGCCTTTGTAGATGTTCTTGACCGCGTTGCGAAGGAGAAGGGAGCCTCTACCGCGCAGGTGGCGCTGGCCTGGATCCTGGCACAGAAGCCGTGGATCGTTCCGATCCCCGGTACCACGAAATCGGAACGCGTGAAGGAAAATATCGGCGCTGCGGCATTGGAGCTTTCTTCCACGGAGCTAAGCACGATCACCCAGGGCGCAGATCGCATCGAAGCCAAGGGCGGCCGGTATCCGGAAGATTTGGACAAGGCGATAGACCGGAAAGCTTAGAGGATTGTGCGATTGATCTGAGGGCGATTTCCATCGGGACCGGTAGCCGGCTCTTTTCGTAGAGCCGGTGCCGTAAACCCGTTATCTTATTAAAATTTATAAAGCTCGCCTTTCCCTTTGAAAGAACTTTTGACTTAGGGAACAATCCAACGGTTTACGGTATTGTATTTTCCTTCCAATACAATCTTGAAGAAGCCTGACCGGTATTTAGAAATGTCCATTTCTAATTTTTCATTAGTCACCGGAACTTCGTCAATTAAGTGGTAAATGTCGCGGCCTCCTTCTTTGAAATGATTGGTGGTCGTTAACCATATTTTAACCTTCCCCTCCTTATTGACAGATTTCCAGGTGATGTCAATCTTATCTGCACCCTTTTTGACGGTTGGATTAGTAACAGACAGCTTTCCGGTAAACGGTACACCGTCCACTTCAAATGCTTGCTCTTTCGGGAATGAAATATCCATGTGCCGCGCGATGGTGGGCATAATATCGACGATTCCCGGCGCGTCGGCTTCGGTAGCTGGTTTGAAGTTCTGGTTCAGATCCTTCGCATTGGTCACAATCCATGTGCTCCGCTCGCGATCTGTCTGGCCGCCGTGGTCTTTTCCCGATTTCGGGTCGCGGCCGTGGTCTGTGGTAATTACGATCAGCCAATCTTCATTAAAGTCTTTTTCACGCACCTGAATTGCCTTCCACAACCGCCCCATTTGGTCGTCCATCATTTTAATGGCATTGTGAAATTGCTCGCTGTCACCATATTTGTGTCCCATATCGTCGGTGAATTCGAGGTAAACCCAGGATAAATCAGGCGCATCGGAAGCAATGTAAGAAGCAGCCTCGTCTACTACTTTTTCGTCAATTTTATGAATGTATTGAGACTGTTTATCATGCGGAAAATGAATGGTATCCAGCTCAAAACCGTCGAAAGGGTAATCAATGCGCAGCTTATTGGTTTGCGGCAGCCCGTCGCCCACGAGTTTTGTCCGGTTATCGAGCCAGGTTGAGAATAAAGCGCTTCGTTTTTGCGGGTATTGTTCCTCGAAAAAACGGAAAATCGTCCAATAGTTATAATTAGGGTCTTTGATATAATTGTCCCAAACATTATGCTTGTTGGTCCAGGTGCCGGTGAGCAGACAATTGTACCCCACTGCCGAAATGGTCGGTGACTGGGAATAGGTGCTCTTTTCCCCGCCAACATGCGCCCGGCTGTATCCGCCGGCTTTGGAAATGGCATCCAGATTAGGCTTGGAGACTTTTTCGATCACGTCTGCCGAAATCCCGTCGACAATCACAAATAAGGTCTTCTTGGTTTTGTTTTGGGCAAAAACATTCAAAGGCAGGGTCATGCAGCCCAATGCAATAAAGATGAATGGCAAAAAGGGTTTTTTCATGCTTTCGGAAATCAGGGTTGGTACTTCAATTGTTGTATTTAAAAGCTATCCGCGCTAGTAAGCATGGGGATAGTAAGTATTGGTCACTGTTCCGTCCTCAAACAGTCGGAGTATAGCAAAGCCGGGCGGCGTTTCCTGGTAGTAATTGGGTGCGGCTGATTCGGCATCGCCTTTTCCCCACCAAAAACCGCTTACTGCTCCATTGCAGCAATATTGCACACCATTGTAAAAAGTGCTATCCTGCAAATGCTGGTGCCCGCTCAGGCAGATCTTCACCTTGTCTTTATGTTTGTAGAAAAGCGCTTTGAGCTTCTTGAAATCCGAATGTCCGCCACCGACCAGCATCGGTGTGGCGCCGAGAATAGGGTAGTGGGACATCACTACCACCGGTGTGTTGGCAGGCAGCTTTTCCAAATCATCTTTCAGCCAGGTGAATTGCTCCTCATCCAGCGAAATATTGGCGTTATTGCCATCCAGCATGATAAAATGCCAGCCCTTTTTGGTGATACTGTAATACCGGCCCGGTGTTCCGAGTCTTTTAACCACATAGTCTTTCCCATACATTTCGTCCTGTTCCGAGGGGGCCGCCCACCAGGGATCATGATTTCCAATGCAGCTATGTACCTCAAAGCCTTTCAGCGATACGGTGCACTCGTCCCAGAGTTTCCAGTATTCAAGCATTTGCTCGCGCGTAACATCCTTATAATCTGCGGCATGTATCGAATCGCCACCATTCAGGAAAAAGTCTACATGGTGCTTTTTTACATCTTCCAGGCACCTTTTAAACCTTGCAGGTGCATCATCGCCTGCGCGTATGTGCACGTCGGTGATGTGGGCGACCGTCAGGACGGGTTTCTTTTTGGAAGATTCAGCCAATTGGGAAACCGGGGCCGCTGTTGCCGCCCCGGTCACAAGTCCCGCGTTTTTTATCCAGTTTCTTCTGTTCATTACTTTGTTCGGGTATACCTTATTTCCAGCCGAATACCTGTTTCAATTCAGGGTTAAGCAGCATTTGTGTCTGCGGGATGGGACGATAGTAATATTTTGGTTCTTCAAATTTCCTCACTGCTGTTTCAGTAACCATTGTACCACCAGATAACCCATTTTTCAGGTAAACCGTCACGTCCTCTCCGATTGCACCTGTTTTATAATAGATCAATACAACACCCAGACTGTTTTTCTCTTTGGAGGCTTCCGCCGGGATCGCGGTATTTTTATTGATCAGAATAATGTCATCGATGCCATCACCAGTCAGATCGTATTTTCCCGGTCCTTTAAAATACATCCCTTCCGGTATTTTTGTCAACAACGCACCGGCATGCCACCGCATCAGATCATTGAACCGCAGGTTTTCAAAAGCAAATTCCACCCTTCTTTCTCTTCTGATTTCCAGTAGCACGCCTCTGTTGGCAGCAGCTACATTAGGATATTTTCCAACCAAAACAGGATCTGGTTTTGCATTGGCCGCAGCGAGGTTCAGGTCGGGCATACCAACCCTTTTTCTTAATAAATTCACTGAAATATCCAGGTCGGCCTGGGTCAATGTACCCAACTCGGCTTTGGCTTCTGCGTAAGTCAGCAGTACCTCGGCGTAGCGGTAGGCAGGGAAATCTGCACTGTTCTGTATATTATTATCAGTGGTATTCATGTAGCCTTTCAGCTGATGGTATCCCGTGAAATTCTTGTTAAGCCTCTGAATGTAAGGCGTAGCATCCGGTAATCTAACCCACCCTGGATAAACCATGGTCTGGCTCAATCGGGGATCCCTGTTTGCGAATTCCTTTACAAAACCAAACTCCTGATAACCTGCAGTGTTTGTAAATGGCGTTCCGTCCTTCATCAGGTAACTCTGTATCAGGTCACGCGAAGGCGCCTGTTCGTAATCTCCGAAAACGGAACTATTCACGCTGCCTTCTTTCTTTTTGTTCTGATCATAAACATTGGTCACGATAACTTCCGGATTACTTAGCAGGTCCTGACTGGCAAAGAGCGTAGCATAATCCTGCTGAGGTTTCCCCGTTGAATAAATAGAGAACTTCCCGGACTTGATGATGGCCTCTGATGTAGTTGCTGCCACTTCCAGGAACCGGTTTGCCGTGCCCCGCAGATTGAGTTCCGTATGGTATTTTCTGTAAGTGCCTTCAAACAAAGCCGCCCTCGCATATTCTGTCATGACTGCCCATTTTCCAGGTGTGCCCGAAGGTACGCTCTCACGCACATTCTCGCTGGCAAATGCGAGGTCGGCCATTACGCTATCCATCACTAGTGCGCGCGGATCCTGTGTCTTGTACAATTCCTTATCGCCCGGATTCAATGTTTTGGAATACCAGGGAACATCCGAAAAACGCGCCACTTTGTCCAGATAAAACTGTGCACGATAATAGCGGGCAAGTCCCACATAATGTGCTTTCGCCTGCGAAGATGTGGCTGCTTTGTTATAGTTATCCAGGAAATAGTTAACATTTCGAAGGCGTTCCCAATCCCAACCTCCTTCAATGGTCTGCGAGCTGGGCGTGCCGGTCATGATCACCTTCACTTCCACGGCACCAGTTGTAGTAGCATTGTCCGTGCTTTGGTCGTTGAGGTAAGAGCTGGTGCCGGGTAATGAAACCAGTCCGTTGATATACAAAGCAAGGTCTTCCTCTGTGTTGAAAAAAGCTTCGGGCGCAATGGAGCTTTGCGGTAGACGTTCAAGGAAATCCTCGTTACAGGCGCTGGCAGCGACCATTAACAAGGCGGATAATATAAGGTTCTTTTTCATGATCAGTTATTTGGGAAGTGAGGGATCAGAATTCTACATTTAGACCGACGGCAAATTTTCTCTGGAATGGATAAGCCCAGCCATTTTCGTCGTTAATGGATTCAGGATCAACGTACTTTTTGATTTTGGAAAACTCAAACATATTCTCGCCCGAAACAAAGATCCGGAAGCGGCTGATACCGTGTTTTTCCAGCAATGAGGCAGGCAGCGAATAGCCGACCGTTACATTCTTAATGCGGAGGTAGGCGGCGCTGAGCAAATACTTGGTTTGTGGAATATCCAGCCCGGAGCCGAAGTTCGCATCAGCCAGCCAGGATTGCAGCACAGGATAGGAAGAATCGAGGTTCGCATCGGCCAGCCCGGCTTTGATATAGGATGCCGAATGTTTGGCCCTATCCTGTTCCGATTCGGCTGCACCGCGGTAATAATCCAGGTTCCACGGATAAATGTTGGCGTAAGGTTGCTGATATGGTCCCCAGAAAAGGTAATGATGCGGGTAGTAATCTGCTTTTCCTACACCCTGAAGAAATGCTGCGACGTCAAACCCATTCCAATCAGCACTCAGGTTGAAACCAATGCGGTAGCGTGCTGTTGTATTTCCGATCACAGACATATCTTTCGGGTCTTTTTGTGACAATCCCTGGGTAATCCTTCCGTCCCCGTCAAGGTCTTTGTATTTCGGCCAGCCGGGAACGATTGAAAGTGCGCCCCAGGGAATAATGTCGGTTTCATCCAGTTTGCTTATTTCATCCTCATTCTTGAAAAGTCCATCATTCGTCAATCCCCATATCTCGCCAATTTCCTGTCCTACGCGGTAGGAAGAGAACAATTGCTGCTCATTCTTAAAGCGGGTAATGCGGGATTTTGAATCGGAAATAATGACTTTTGCATTGAAAGACAGGGGCTTGGCGCCTACATTGTAAGAATCGTTAAAGCCCAGCGTAAATTCCCAGCCTTTGGTACGCAGGTCGGCTGCATTCTGCGCAGGAACGCGTGTTCCCAGCACGCCCGGCAATTCCTGCCCGGCCGTGAGCATATCTTTGGTATCGCGGATGTAATAGTCGAAGGCGAAAGTTAATCTGTCTTTCAGCACACCCAAATCAGCTCCGAAGTTGACCGTTGATACCCTTTCCCAGGTATAATTTCTAGGGTCTATAAAAAGAGAAGGAGCCCTGCCAATCACGGTTTGTTGTCCCCCATTGATCAGGTAACTCGATAAGCCTGTCGGCAGTGTTTGCCGGAAACTGTAATAACCAACATTTTGATTACCTAAGTCTCCGTAAGAAGCACGCAGTTTAAGCGTTGGGATAAATGGCAGGGCGTCCTTGATAAAGGATTCGGAGCTGGCGATCCAGGCTGCGGATACGGAAGGGAAAAATCCCCAGCGGTTACTGGCCGGGAAGCGCGACGAGCCGTCATAACGTCCGTTTACTTCCAGAATATAGCGGTCTTTCAACGTATAATTGATCCGGCCAAAAAAGCTCCTGGTTGCGTAAGATGTATCCGTTGCACTTGCAAATGCATCTCCGCTTGTAAGGCCGAGGTAGGGTAAAGATGATGAAATTAAAGTGTTTCTCTGTGCCTTTACCGTTGCATAATCGTACATTTCCTGGTTGTATCCGCCTAATATGCTGATCCTACTTATGCCAAATGTCTTGGTATAATTTGCAAAAAGATCGAGCACATTATTGACCAGCGTTCCATTGGTTTCCGTCACCGATCCGCTGCCGCCTTCTGTCCGTATATCATTCGGCCCAAAGCCGATCCGGAATTGCCGGCTGTCGACATGTTCCTTCCATGATTCCCTTTTGAAGCTGGCCGAACCAGTTACCGTCAGGTCACCATTGAGCGCAGTTACTATTCCTCTGAAAATATTCTGGAAACCGAACATATCCTGCCTGTTTTTTCCTCCGTCAGTCAGTTTCGCTGCCAGTCGGCCTGCTTTCGTATTAGCCCAGGATCCGTCGGGGTTTTTAGCGACGTCTGTAGGCTGCAGGTAATACAGGTCAGTAATGTTTGTACTCGGTATCGCCCTTTCGGTTTTATAGATTGAGAGGTTATTGTCGAATTTCAGCCATTTAAGCGGAGAAAAGTCAAGCCTCACGCGGGACGAATACCTGTTCCAGTAATCGTCGGCAATTTTGTTAAGCCCGTTTTCCTTATTGTAATCTGCGGAAACATAATAGCCCACTACCTTATCATTCCCTGTTTTGGCGCTGCCTGTCAGGGAAACACTATGGTTTTGAGATAGACTTTGTTTATTAAAAAAGTAGTCGTACCAATTGTTATTACCCATATAAGCCCAGCGCGTAGGATCATTGGGATCCAGGCGGGTATCTTCCACTGACGGGTCCTCCGAGCGTTGCTTGGCCCATTGATAATGTGCATCCGAATAATTGACATAATCCCAGGGCGTATTATCAGTCGAGGTTTCAAGGACACGTGAATAGATATAAGGGTCGGTTACGGGCTCGGGAAGTACAGTGGAGCGTCCCCATGAAAAGAAATTGTTGTAACTGATCGATTGCTTTCCTTTTCCGCCTTGCTTGGTCGTAATTAGTACAACTCCAAAAGCGGCCCTGGCACCGTAAATGGCCGAAGAGGCAGCATCCCTTAGCACTGAAAAACTGGCAATGTCGGAAGGGTTAAGCCGGAGTAGGTCACTGCTGCTCGAGGCCGCAATACCATCGATCACAAACAAAGGCTCCCCGCCGTTGATGGAAGTAAACCCACGAATGTTGAATTTGGGTGTCGTTCCCGGCGCGCCGCCGCTGTACGTAATGTTCAGTCCCGGGCTGATTCCCTGCAGACCCTGCATTACATTGGCAATCGGCCGTGCTTCGAATTGTTTGCCCGAAATCTGGTCCACCGCACCGGTAATGTTAACTTTCTTTTCGGTACCATAGCCAATTACCACCATTTCTTCCAGGTTGGCCGCATCCTGCTGCAAGGCTACTGAGATCTCCCTGCGACCACGAATAGGCTCTTCCAGGGTTTTGTACCCAATAAAAGAAAACACCAGAATCGCATGTTCGGGCACGGAGGACAGAGAATACCTTCCTTTCTGGTCGGTTGTGGTCCCGCTTTGTGTGCCTTTCACCAACACGTTTACACCGGGGAGCAATTCGTTGCCATCCCTAACCTCGCCCGCCACGCTGACGCTTTGTGCCTTGGCGGCGTTCACGTACCCCGCGAGCATTGTAAGGCAGAAAATGGAATAAAGCAACCTTCTTATGTACTGATACTTCTGTAAACCTCCCATCATTATTTATTATTTAGAGTTAAAAGGAATATTCGGAGTTATTCTGGGTACAAATGTCACCTTCTTATATTACCGGAATATTAACAAAAGGTTACCAGGCTGTAAACATAAATTAATTGAACGTTCATTCAATTTATACGAAAAACGAATTTATGATTTTGTCCCAAAATCTCTTATATTGCTCCTATATTTTTTTTACGACCGCGTACCCGATGGGAAGAAAAAGCCTCAAAGAAGCCAGGCAGAAGGAAATCATCAAGGAGTTTTATAAGCTCGCCAAAAAGGAGGGCATCGAGAATACCTCGATCGCCAAGATCGCCAAGAAGATGGACATCAATCCCAGCCTGATCATCCATTACTTCCAGACACGGGAAGACCTGGTATACGGGCTGATCGAATATATCCTGGATAAATATCAGCTGATCTACAAGGTAAGCACCAAAAAACCGCTGGATTCAAGGGCAGCATTGCTTGAAATCATGGATAACATTTTTTCAAAAAAGTGGAACACCCTTTTTGATGACGGGCTTTTTTACAGTTGTTATTCCCTCACTTTCCGGGAATCGAAGGCCAGGAATATGTATAAAAAGTTGTTGGATTCCCTTCGGGAAGCGCTGGGCAACCATATCAGGCAATGCAGGGAGGAAGGTGTTTTGCTAGCAGACAATGTGGAAGCTGTGGCAGATAACATTTTTATTCTGGTCGACGGCGCCTATTTCTACCTGAGTCTGGTCAGCGATAAAAACGAGTATGAAGAAAAGCTCCGCAAATACAAGGAGCAGGCGATCGAGCTGCTATGTCTTTCGGAAGTGAGGACCCTATCTGTTTGACCGCTTTGAAAATCGTTTGATAACGGCAAATAGCCCGATGACGAGCCAAATGGAATTAACCGCAAGGTTGGGGTTGTCGGCATGGTAGTAGGAATCAACGATCAGGCCAGCCGCACCCAGCATATTCAGAAAATGAAAATTGTAGCCGCTGGATTTTAGAATCCCAGCTGTGAGCAGCAGATAAGCCAGCACATAAAAGATGGCGCCTGCCCAGCCAATTGTTTCAATCCAGGTTGCTTGGTTCATAATAAGGTTGTCGTACTCCCTAAGATCGGGAAATCTTTAGAAATTTATTGGCCAGGACCATAATGTTCCATGAAATGCAGCACCGCCAATGGATCCAATTGTTTCGGTTTTTGCAAGCACAAAAGAAGCAATAAATGCGGTGGACGATGTAGCTTTGGTAGATACTGCCGGGTGAAGTCGGGTAAATGTCTGGTATTTTAATGGTCAAAGCCAGCGAATCACAAGCCGTTAAAATGGTCAAGGAGGTAGCTGGTGAGATAATAGCGAAGTACTTAGGTTTGGGGCTCGTATGGCGCTCTACGGTAGCTAATGATTTTAAGACGGATTGCCGTTAGCTGCAAAAATGATAAACTGTAAACAATAAGCAATATCAATTAGAAGTATGAAGCGAAAATTCCTAATACTCTTGTTTTTGTGCTTGTCGTTCGCCACATATGCACAAATGAAAGCCATCCCCAATCTTCCTGCTATAAGCCCGGAGGATGCCGGATTCAACAAAGATTCGATTAGTGCTCTTAATGATACGCTTTCCAAATTCAAGCAAAGAGATTATCGTGGATTGATTGTTATTAAAGACAATAAAATTGTACTGGAGAATTATTATAATACATTCTGGCGGAATCATATACATGATATCCGGTCTGCTGGAAAGAGTATTACGGCTTTGCTCCTGGGTGTAGCTATTAAAGACGGATTGGTGCAAAATTTAGATCAGAATGTTTATTCTTTCTTTTCTAAGGAGAAATACCCCTCTATGCACGAAGATTATAAAAAGGTCAAGCTAATACATCTGCTGAATATGGTCTCAGGTTTAGATGCCGATTCCGATAACCCTAAAACGCCAGGTAGTGAAGGGAAATGGGTAGCCAAGGACGAATGGGTGAGCTATTTGTTAAGCATTCCATTATCTGGCAAGCCTGGGGAAAAATGGGTCTATGCAGACATCAATGCTGTTTTGATTGGAGCTATCATCGAAGCAAAATCCGGTATGAGCCTTAGGGATTATGCCAGGCAAAGGGTTTTTGACCCTCTGGGAATCAAAGAATTTTACTGGTATACCAATGCAGCAAATCAGACTGGTGCTGCCGGCAATCTTTATATTTCCACGCTGGATTTTGCAAAGTTGGGTTTATTGGTTGCTAATAAAGGAAAATGGGGAGATAAGCAATTAGCCGATTATAATTATATGAATCGTTTATTGGACGAACATTCTAATGCCATAGGGGACTATAATCCTTTGGCCGACGGATATGGAATGCTTTGGTACAGATCCAAAAGAAAATTTGGTACAAGAGAAGTAGACTATCTCTGGGCATCCGGAAATGGCGGAAATCATTTGGTAGTGGTTCCCGAAGAAAATATGGTCATCGCCATGACCTCTGGTGCATACGGCAATTGGTACCCTCATACAAGGGCATATTTTATCCTCGGTAAAATATTTCAAGCTCTGGAAAAGACCAGCAAGTAATAAATATGGTTAAACGCGATTTAGTTGTGTTTAAAGACTAATTTCTTATCAGCAGAACCGGTAAATGCTATTATGCCTGGCCCTCAAAATCAAGCCTATTTCAATGTTATAATCTGGCTATATCTTTCGGTACGCTCTGTTCCGCGGATGACGTGAATGGTGTATCTTCCATCGGGGACGGTGTCGGGGATCGGGTAAGCAAGCAGTGTAATAAAGTAATCAAACATGCCATAGATGTCACCGGAATAGGGAAGTGCATATTCCGCTCCGGTGTGCTGGTTCACCAGAATCAGTTCGTTATGAGCGGGGAAAGGACCCCAGGCTTGAGTGTATGCAAGTATGGGCTCATTCCGGTTAATTTCATTGGTAGAAGGGTAATAAGGTAGCTTTTCTATCAGGGGTGTAGCGAAAAAACTGCGGAGGGATGGTTGTGTCACAATTCTCAGGATCGGCTGAGTGCCATGCTTTCGGACGTAAAAATGGTCATCGCCTAAATATCTGTCAAGCCAGAATCTTTCTTCAAATGGCTTCTGCTCTTTTCCGTTCAACAGATAGGTGATCTTGTAATTTCCCAAGCCGATGGCCGTTGGCAGATTTCCGGATAATGTTCCCGGTCCCTCGTATTTCAGCGAAACGCGCTGAGGAGCTATAAAATCATTTTGGATAATGGCTTCATATTTGGCTGTGGGAGATAAATTGTAGGCTACTATCTCAAAATACCGGTCATCTCCCTGCATTTGCCAGGATCCCCTTTTGAACTGGATCGCACCGGGGCTGACTTTTATCTGAGCAGACAACAGTTCTGTTTTAGCTCCCCACACGATCTCCGCAATATATTCCCCGGGTAATACAGAGGGAGGCAATGTGTAAGTCGGTTCATTCCCGGAATTGGCATAACTTTCGTCGGCGTACAATTCTTTTGCAGTCCGTCCTGTCGTTTTATCAGTTAAACGGATCAAAGGATCACGTACGATTTTTCCACTTACATCGACCGTCGCCTTTGTTCCTTTAAGGTCAAACGACGTCGAAATTGTAACGTCGGGACCAATTTTAAGATGGTAATTTTGGACAGGCTTATTAAGCTGGATAGCTTTATAGGGTATGACAATCACATCAAAATTTCTTCTTTCACGTGTGGTACTTTCCAGTTCAAGCCTGATTTCCTGCCCTTCGAAACTGATCCCATTTAGAAGGGCAGATTGTGAAGAATAACCCGAGCCGAAGATAACGTCGGGTTTGATGAAATTTCCTTTGGAATAATGCTCTGGCAAATGCACCACAATGAGGTTCTCTCCTACAGTTATGTTTTTCTTGTCGATTTCTGGTATTGAAAAATCGAGAACATCAATCTCCTTAATCTCGACGGGCGTTGCTATCGGATCATCTTCTTTGCGACACTGCCAGAAAAGAAAGGCCATAGACATTATGATGTAGAAAGTCTGCTTCATTGGAGAGCAATTTTTTCTGTAAGTTCACAGTTAAAAACAATTGAGAAGTGTTTCATGGTTTATTAATGGGTTGATGTGTCTTAGCAAGATAAAATAATAATGTATTACCGCATAGTGTTATTATACTATTCTTTCTTTGAATCATTTTAGATTATACTTTATTATCTTGTTTTGTATTTGAAAAGCCGCTAAAAATCCGAATGTGGTTGTCGCCCCGGCGGATCATATTATTTTGAAGGAAGAGAATTTTAGGGATACAATAGCTTCATCGTCACAGAATACGATGGCGCTTTGTAGTAAATCTCGGAGAGATGGAACAACATGCTCACCGTTCCATCCCTACGGGATTTTACATTATCGGCAACGCATTGTGGCTACCGATCTTACATCGCTCCGCGATTTGGGAAATGAGAATTGAATATATTAGCAAATAACTACAAGGCCGTTCGAAAGCTGATCGATTTTAGGATTTATTCAATCAAACAATCTTGATTAAACAATTATGAAAGTTTACTGGTTATGGATGTTGATTTTTGGTTGCGCGCAGGCAGGGAGTTGTCAGTCGCTGAAACAACCTGTTTATGACTTTGCCAGGTTGAACGATATTCCGGAGATCGATTCAGCAATGGACATCAGCAACCTGACTCCAATGGGGTATAATAAGCTGATCGATAAAATGTTTGTCCTCGACCAGAAGTACAGGATCAAAGTAATGAATGGAACGCCTGGAAAACGCAATCAGCATGTCCGCAGGCCGGATTCAGAAACCGGAAAGTATTGGCGACTGATGGCGGTTAACGATCAATCAAACCAGGCGTTGTTTTTAAGATTGCTAAAACGATACAAGTGGCCTGCGCAGCCGGGAAAGGATGGTAGCTCAGTAAAAGCCTGGTATATCGCCTGGCATGCGCATGCTGACCGACAAGGACTGTTTTATCCTTTTTTGGTAGAGGCTGTCAACAGTAAACTGCTTGACCGTAAGACATTAGCTTCTTTCCGGGAAAGTATGTATTGATCATACAGAGCGCGGTAGGGTTCGTTTATAGTTTATTGCTGTCAGCGATATTCCATTGCAAATTGCGGATATAAAAGCCAATAAGTCTGGTCAATTGATTTAAGGAAAGACTACATATCGAATGTTACAATAGGCTGCCTTTCACTATAAATGTAAATACCATGAAATCTTATTGGATGTATGCAATCATTTTTGTAGCGTTTGTCAGTTGCACCAGGCAGCCATCTTTGCCCGGTAATAGCACATTTAATGTGACTGCCGTTTTGAATGATTCCGTTTGGTTTGGAAGTGGCAAGGCGCTAAGAATTAAGGAAGCTGGAAAAAATATTGAAAATGTTCGGAAATTCAATCTGATCGTCCTTACAGATATAGATTATCCTGGTATGGGTGGCGGCCCAAATCCAAATACCAGCAATGGGTGCCTGGATCCTGAGTGCACCAGGACCCAGAGTCTGGTAGTCTACAACGTTCCTTTGAAAAAGGGCCGTTTTAATATCGCGAAATTAAACCAGCACAGCACACGGAAAAATGAGTTTGCCAGCCTGTCATACATAGGAAATGCAGGTGGGCTGCTTAACCACTACGTCTACAAAGGGTTAAAACCTGGATGGATCAGGGTAACAAAATTCGACAAAAAATTGGGGATAGTAGAAGGTCGTTTTGTTATTTCGTTTAGCCAGGATACTGAATCAGATCTGCCATTACGAAATAGAATGTCGGCCGCAGCCCGATTTACGGATGGGCTTTTTAGAATAAAGATCACCGATATTTCAATAAAGTAGGCCGTCCGCACCATCGTGCGAGCAATATTCCGCAATAATGGGGGACGCACATCTTAGGAAACGTCAAAGACTGACCTTGTACCTTTGGTTGTTAGAGACTCCTTGAAAAACAGCAACTTTCTATTTGAGAAATATTCATTTTTAACTATTTTCACGAAGTCACTAATAATTCAACAGCGCGATCATGAATAAGCTTCCTTGGGCAAAATACATATTTAGTATCTGGATAGTTGCTCTATCGGCCAGCCTTATTGTTAAGTTTGTTACCAGCAGCTTACTTATTTTAGGTCCACTATGTATTGGACTCTATTGGATTTCTGTGAAGGGATTGGCTCAAATAAAAGGCTATGAATAAGGCAGTAAAATAACAATGAATTTTGAAGCCTTTGTCTCTTGATTCAGCTTCAATAGAGCTATGTAATCTCCATCTCCCCACGTCAAAAAGTGCCTCCCATCGGGTGGACAAAGAAATATGATGACAACGTCAATTACATTTCGATTTGGCAATGCGATACTTCCGATCTTCATCGGAGGGATCCAGGAAGATTTATATTTATGATCGATTCGTACAGCGGTTACTTTTTAGGTAAATTTTTCCTGAAATCGGATGGGTTTTGCCCTGTATGGGCTTTAAATATTCTGTTAAAGTGACTTTGGTCTGAAAACCCTGTCAGGTAGGCAATCTCTGAAAGGGTATGCTCAGGGTTTGCAAGCAGGTCTGTGGCTTTCTCGATTCGAAGTTTTCGGATATACTCTCCGAAGGACAAGTTGCTGAAATACTTGGAAAACTCCCTGGATACATACGAGGGATGGATTTGCAGTCCTTCTGAAATTTCTTTCAGGCTTAAACTGAGGTTGGTGTCAATCTGGTCTTGTATGATGTCTTTGAGCTCTTTGGCCCATTTGGGCGTTCTCTGGCTCTCCTTTTTCTGTTTGTCCAAATAGGAATTAAAGACAGACAATAGCAACTTTTCTGCCGGGCTCTGCGTGTGTTTTTGCTTTTGAAGATGCGTTGCCCAGCTGTAAAGCGCATCGTAGATGACCATCCCTTTTTCAAGCAGCTCCTGATCGTCGGTAATGTTATAGGCAAGACCGGCGGAGATCGCCCACAGCCCGGACGACTGAGCAGCCAGTGAATGGTCATCCGTATCGGCCCCTCGGATGATGATAGCCATATCTTTTAATGCTGCGTCCTGGATGTCATATCGTTCCAGAAAGAAGTCAAACGTGCAACGGTCTTCGTAATGGGTAAATTCAGTGTCGGGAACGTCAAAGGGGGTGGCCTCGAGTTCCACTGCTTTCGCTTTCACCTGATCAAATGGAACAAAAAAGATATGTGCATCCGGATCAATGAATCTTTTGATCAGCCAGGGGCAGGCAATCCGGTCAATCTTGGGACGCTCTCTTGTAATCCAATTCATTTTATACGCTATACACAAGGCTTAAAGATTCGCCTGTTAGTTTTTGTTACAATAGTAGGTCAAAAGTTCGAAAATAGTAACCCCGCACGCACCGATAACCCGGATATGTGCAGCTTTAAATCCGCCTTCCTGAAAATGAAGGCGGATGGCTATTTGTTTCCGTATGATGAGAGATAGTTAATCCTAATCTTACTATTTGAGGTTATTTCCCGCTTGAATTAGTGTAGGCTTAATACAAGATTCATCTTCGATCTTTGAAAAATGACCCGAATCTTACGTTATTGTTGCCAGTAATTCACTCTTAAAAAAATATAAGCATGAGCACCTTGCAGCTAAGAGACGGGGCCACAATGTTCTACAAAGATTGGGGGACCGGACAGCCCATCGTCTTCCACCACGGATGGCCGCTTTCCAGCGATGACTGGGACACTCAAATGATGTTTTTTCTCCAAAATGGCTTCCGCGTCATTGCCCATGACCGCCGTGGACACGGACGTTCTACACAAACCTATCAAGGCCATGAGATGGAGACATACGCTGATGATGTAGCCGAGCTTGTAGCGCATCTTGATCTGAAAGATGCCATACATATCGGGCATTCTACGGGTGGTGGAGAAGTGATACGTTATGTGAACAAACATGGGAAAGGCAAGGTAGCCAAAGCCGTCCTGGTAAGTGCCGTAACACCCATCATGGTGCAGACAGAAAGTAATCCTGATGGTGTGCCCATGAATGTTTTTGACGAAATTCGTTTGCTTACCGCCACGCAACGGCCGCAATATTTCAAGGATTTTTCGAGCGCATTTTATGGTTACAACAGGGAAGGGGCTTTGGAAAAGCAAGGTATTCGCGACAACTGGTGGCGGCAGGGCATGATGGGCAGCATACTGGCGCATTATGAGTGCATAAAGGCCTTTTCTGCAACGGATTTTACTGAAGATCTCAAAAGCGTCGATGTCCCTGTGCTGGTACTGCACGGTGAAGACGATCAGATTGTGCCTTATCAGATAACTGCCCTGAAGGCCATTAAGCTGTTGCAAAATGGTAAGCTGATTACTTATCCGGGCTTTCCACACGGGATGCCGACAACAGAAGCCGAAACCATTAACAAGGATATATTGGAATTCATCAAGGAATAATCGACAGGAGCATCGCGCTTCTGCTGACGATGAATGTTCGGGTAAAGATGCACTTTTCCAACGCAGCTTTACCCGAATATTTGTCGTCGTTAACTGGGTGCTAATTGCAGCATATACCCAATCAAATGAAATCAGCATTGCTAAACGTCTGGTTTTAGTTGGTGTCTTGTCTCTTCAAACCGCTATCAGCAAGAAGTTAGTTTAAAAAATCAATTTTCCCGTTTACAACCATTTAGGGGTTTTTCGCACCTTTTAAAGAAATTGTTAAACTTTGAGTATGAAACGATATATAGCTCTGGCATTGCTGATGCAAAGTTGCTGGCCACTGGAATTAGGCAAACGCAAGGATGGTGAGTTTCTGAATGATGTAGTTCGCTTGGACGAATTCAACTCAGCGTATGATGATTATAATTCGGATCTGCCATATAACAAATCCGGACACACTTATCTGACATTTTCTTCCAAAAGAGATAAAAAGGATGTCCTCAATCTAGTCAGTTTTCCGGCACAATTTACCTATGACAAACGGTTAGGTTTGAAAAGATATATCGCCGATGGTATTCAATACGACAGCTTTGTGGACAATGGTGCCCTGGAAGGCATGATCTATAGGGCCAATGGCAATTTCAATGTGTTTGGGCCAAAGACATTGCGCTTCGGACAGGACATTCAAGGTGATTTTGTAGAGAGGAATTTCCTGCTCTTTTATGCTGACGATTCTGACGGCAATATGCAGATCAAATACTTTTTGAATGATAAAAAGGGCATTTCAGGACCTTTCAGCTTTGATATTTTGAACTCTGAAAAAGATGACGGTTATCCCAGTTTCTCTTTTGCCGGCGACAAGATTTATTTCAGTTCCAACCGGGATGGTGACTTCGATATTTATGAGCTGAGCATACCAAGAAAGGAAAGTGAGCTGGTGACACCTGAAAGTTTGCTGCATCCTGAATCCTACAAGCTGCGAAAGGTTGAAGAACTTTCAAGTCCATACAATGATAAATGTCCGTACTTCCAGGATGGGATGATGGTGTTTGTGTCAGATCGCCCTGGAGGCGTTGGAGGCTCCGATATTTATTATTCAAAGCTTGAAGGTGACAAATGGGGCGCCCCTGTCAATGCCGGTCAAAGAATAAACACTGCTCATGATGAATACCGGCCCATCCTTCCTGCGCAAGGACATTTCAATTACCACCTGCTGATTTTCTCTTCGGACAGGCCAGGCGGAAAAGGTGGGTTCGATCTTTATATGACCGGATTAATTAAGAAATGGTGAAAGAATGGAGTATGTTTACCCGTAACCCGGGATCATTGGATTTCTGAAAAATCATTGCCACAGAAACAAGAAGTTGCGCGTCTTGGGAAATACCATCATTTGAATTATTGTTAGACCCAGTTCTGCTATCGAAAGTCAAACGCGGATTTTCATTTGCCATGCGCAGGCTGGCTGTACAATCGGATCTAAGTAAATTTTAAGACGGTTATTCTTTATCACAAACCAAAGAGGCCTGCATTCAAACAAAAAGTCTATGAAAACGATCGTATTTTCAATTATAGCTTATTTTGTTTTTCTATCCGGCTTTGCGCAGACTTCCCACTTGCCCAATTTATCACCTGGTGACTATTTTAATAACTTTCAAAAATTTACAAACGAAATCCCCGACGCGGACGCAGCATTTACTAACGCACAAAAACTTGCATCCAATCCGGCATACGAAAACCTGGCAACCGAATTGATCCACAATAGCTTCGCGCAGAGTTTTATCTACTACAAAGCGGATAGCGCCCGGCTTCAAATGCAGGCTAAACGAAGAGTCCTGGCAACCGAGATTCTCTCTAAGATGATTCTTGATTCTTCCGCCTTGGTCAGGGGCCAGGTTAAGCCGCTATTTTATTTGACCAAAGTGCAGGAAGCTGCCCATGATCCTGGACAGCTATCTAAACTGACAAAGGAATTCATAGACTCTGAAGTTGATGGAAAGGATATTTACCGATACCGATCGGGACGGTATGGATTACTGATCCTGGGCACCCTGGACCAACATGCCGAGCTTAAATTGCTGTCGCAACTACTAACCGATAAGCTGGCTACCCAGCTTAGAGCAGGACAAGTGGTTGTGACTGATTCAACCAGCCGTGCCGACCTGGATAAACGTGCATGGTATCGATTTATGAATGCCTATGTAAATTTTTTAAAATCACAGCAGACCAACGATCGTCAGCAGAAAGAAACTTTGCTTAAAACCGCATTTGAATACAGCCCAGACCTGGTTGACAAGAACCACAAAGGCGGGTATTTCTATGACATGCACATGTTGTTAGGCCGCGAAAAGGATGGCTTTCAGGATGAATACTTGGCATTCCTTACGCAGAATAAGGATAAAAAGCATATGCTGGCAACGCTTTTATCCATGTCGCTTGTTGACCCTGATTTTAAGGAAAAGCTCGTAGCAGCGCATAAGGAAGTGATGCCGGGTGATAATTTTGCTAAATACTGGAAAGACGCAGTAGATGCCAGTGCGGTAAAATCTCCGCCCATTAACCTTGCCGTGTTAGGTAGCAAACCGTTTTCAAGCGAGTCGCTTTCCGGACAATGGATCCTGGTTGATTTTTGGGGAACATGGTGTGGCCCCTGCCGGCAAGAACACCCGGATTTGCAAAAGTTCTATAAATCGACGGTTTCTGACAAAACTAAGAACCTTTCTGTTTTAACCGTAGCTTGTAAGGATACGGAGGCAAAGGTCTTGGCATATATGAGCAAAAATAACTACGATTTTCCGGTCGCTCTGGCAGATAAAGGCGTCGAGAAATCATTCAAGGTTCAAGGATATCCTACCAAAATCCTCATTACTCCCACAGGAAAGTATGTTACAGTGCCTTATGGTGTTGACTGGGTGAGTTTCGTAAATAAATATGTACAAGTGGATTAATAGGCTCGTTATCAAAACGGCTAAACCTATTAAGTATCCTTACCTTCAAGCGTATGACTAAAAGATCAGTGAAGTTTTTATTAGTAGCATTTGTCATTTTAGGGAGTCATCTTTCCTTAATGGCCTCAGAGGTCAGGGTTACAGTTAAGGCCAAAAATATGACTGGCCAACCCGTTCTTTTGTTTCGGGCGAACCTGCTTACATTTGAAGCCGATACAATCGCGGTGAAAAAATTGAGTCCTGAGGGGTTGGCTTCCTTTGCGGTTCCGGTCAATAAGCATCTTTTCGTGAATTTAATGATCGGTCAGCAAATGTGTACTTTGCTGTTGAGCGAGGGCGACGCGCTGCATGTTACACTTGACAAAGATGTTGCCCCCTCTTTTGGATTTGCCGGGCGAGGTGCCGGCGCTTCAACTTATATGGCCGAATCCGACGGGGTTCGAAAGCGACTGGAAACAGCCGACGGCAAGCATATTTCAGGGCTGGATGAAAAAGGCTTCGTCTCGGCGATTGAAAAAATGAGTGCAGCTTATGAAACGCTTAATGCCGATTTTTTTAGTAAATATCCAATCGCAAAAAATATCAGGAATCTGCTCGAGCAGCGGAATGTGCTGAGCATCATAAGTGCTAAAATGAATTTTGCGGCAGTAAATCAATTCGCTGATCCGCCAAAAGACATAGCTCCCTCTATAAAAAACGCTTACAAAGAGCTCCCCTTAAGCGATGAAATGCTTGATGCAGGCCTGTATGATTATGCACTGGCCCTGGCTTTTTATTCGCAAGTCAGCATTTACGATTTTCTTCAAAAAGGCAAAACACCGGAAGAAATCCGGGAGATGGAGGGCCAATACGCAATGCGTGCCGATGATTTGATTGTCAGCCATAATTATCCTGCCCATGTAAGCATGTTGCTGCGTACACGCAATTTGATGGATGTAATACTTACCGGGAAAAACGATGTAACCGATTCCTTAATTGCCAGGCTAAAAAAGGAGCCAGCTTACAGTCTTTATGAACCCCAGGTTGAAAAAAAATACGCGATCTTGAAAAAATTGGCACCTGGCAACCCGGCTCCCCCAATTAGCGGGGTCACACCCGATGGGAAGACACGCTCATTAGCCGACCTGAAAGGCAAGGTAGTCTACGTTGATGTTTGGGCAACCTGGTGCGGACCTTGCATAGCCGAGTTTCCGGCATCCAAGCAGTTACAGAAGTCCTTTGCAGGCAATGACAACGTCGTTTTTCTTTATGTTTCAATAGATAATAAACAGCAGGGATGGAAAAACTATCTTGAAGCTAACAAGGACTTAAAGGGTCTGCATATCAATATATCAGATGAGGGCGCCTTCAAGCGTTTCCTGGAAAGTTATCAATCGGCATCAATTCCTAAGTACATTTTGGTCGACAAGGAAGGTAAACTGGCAGATGTTAATGCCCCGCGACCATCTTCGACCCATGCGTTTGAAGCGATATCCAAGATTTTGTAAAGTGAGAATGCATTAATAGATAAGTATAAGTGCAATCTAATTTACCGCATCATAACAAAGCCGCCGGGAGTGACTTCCGGCGGCTTTGTATTAACGATGGCTTATCGACTGTTGATGGGAAATGCCAGTCGATATTTTACTGCACCGCTGAGGGTTCGCTGTAAAGGAAGTCATCCATCACAACCAGATCGTTCTCAGCATTATCGGCATATTTATTGCTAATTGCCGCTGAACCGGACGTAATGGTAACTTTTGTGACCTTACTATCGGGGAAGACAGCGCCCAGGAAAGAAAAGCCTTTGTCATCTTTCCTGGTTGGCGCTGCAAACTTGCCAAGGCTTTTATCACCCTCAAAGAATTCCAGCGTAGTAGAATTTGCCTTGTCGACATCGGACAACACCACGCCAAAGCCTTTTACAAAAGCCGCAGTTGCTGTTCCGGGGACTTTAAAAGTCACGTCCATTTTGTTACTGCCCGTGGCGGCGAAAGTACGTGCAGGGCTGAACGCATTGAACTGTTCTTTGTAAGCAGACACCAGATCACTGAAATTTTTATCGCTGATCCGCAGGCCATTTCCAGGGGTAGAGAAAATGGCTCCACGCTTTCTTCCGGCTGCCACAGCTGGATCTGTACTATTGAAAAAGTCACCCGGAAAAGTGTCTGTATTTGTCTGATTGTCGGGGACTGCATCCCAGTTTATCTCGCGGCGACCGGTAGTTTGTCCCGGGGTTGTGTTTAGTTGGTCTCCTAGCAAGCTTCTGAAAGACGCTAATTGTGAAGTGATGTCTCCGCTGCCTTTTACTTCGGTGAAGTTCACCGATGGCGCTGGCGTTTCAGGTTCGTCGCTGCTTGAATTGCATGCAGACATTAAAGCAAGGCACGCTAGTATACCTGCATTCTTGATCGATTTTTTGACAAAAAGTTGCGATTTCATAATTGAGTTTTGATTAATTTTTTTCTTCGACAAAGGTACCGGTCGTGGTATTGTGCAAATTGAAAGAAATAGTAAAAACTCTAAAAAAGTATAAAAATGCCCGCGTGGAAATGTGATATATTTGACTGATAGTCAGTACGATAATGTCATAAGCGCCCACCTCTGGCAGCCTTCTCATTTGCATTTAAATGGGATTTGCTGTCAACCTTTAAATAAGAACTACTACAAATGCAGGTTGGAAAGGGCTATATTATTCTATTTTTGATATCCTTGAACTTTGCCGTTTATAGCTAAACTCTACAATGAATATGCCAAGCTTATTATTAATCGACGATGAGGTCCAGTACAGTGAATTGACCAAGGAGTATCTGGAAATGAAAGGTTGCAATGTCATGCTCAAACATGACGGGCAGGCAGGGCTCGAGGCATTTAAGCTCCATTCGTTCGATTTGTGTGTGCTCGATATTAAAATGCCCAAGAAGGACGGCTTCACGCTGGCTGCGGAAATCAAACAGATCGATGAAATGACACCCATTATTTTTCTTACTGGCAAGTCACTCAAAGAGGACAAAATCAAAGGGTTGATGCTTGGAGCAGACGATTATCTTACAAAACCGTTCAGCATGGAAGAACTTTATCTACGGATAAAGGCAATTCTGAAAAGAGTGACAGTACAGCAAAAAACAAATGTGACGGATCAATTCCAATGGGGCTCTTCAAAATTCGATCCCGAACTTCGGGAGCTTACCGTTGCAGGTGAAAAAATCAAGCTCACCTCCATTGAATCCAAACTGCTCAAACTGTTCTGCGATCATCAAAACAAAGTGCTGACCCGCGAAGTGGCCATGGTAGGGATTTGGGGCGACGAGGAGCATTACCGGGGTTACAGCCTGAATGTGTATGTGGGTAAATTGCGCAAATTTCTCAAACCGGATCCTTCCGTAGAAATTCTCAATCTGCATGGCGAGGGCTATAAACTGATATATAAACAGAGCCTGCCTGTATGATAGACCGCTCCTTTTTGACTAAGCTGATGTCAGGTGATGAAAAGCTCGTCTCTCACTTTATATCCATTTTTGAAACACAAGTTCCTGCCCAAGTCAGTCTTTTAGCCGGCTTATGTGAAAATAAAGACTGGGAGGAGCTTTCTTCTGCCTTTCACAGCCTTAAAACCCAGTTCAATTATGTCTTAATGAACGAATTTGCAGAGCAGATGAGAGAAATGGAGGAAAGTGTCGACAACGGGGAGACAGCATTTATTGCAGTCCGCATAGCTGACTTCACCAGGAAGTTTGACTATTTCTGGCAAACTGAGTTCACTGAAAAACGCGCACTTTGACTTCAAAGCGTTTGTCCTGTTTGTTTTGCGGCTTCAAGCAGTTTTCTAATTTTAAGCTTTAATTTTTTTGCTTCAATGGGTTTGGTAATGTAGTCGTCCATGCCTGCATTGCGGCACTTTTGGGCCTCTGCGGGGTTGGCATTGGAAGTAAATGCCAGAATCGGGGTGTTTTTATCTTTTTCACGGGCCCGGATCGCCTGGGTCGCTTTATAGCCATCCATTACGGGCATTTTTACATCCATTAAGATAATATCAAAGCTGGCATCGTCGAGTTTTTTAGCGCGATCTCACCATGATCTGCAATCGTAACGCGCACGTTCTGGATGATCTTTTTCAAAGTTTCCTCGGCCACTACCTGATTAAAAAGGTTGTCTTCGACCAAAAGAATGTTTACACCGGAAAGGGCTCTTTCATTGTCTTCGTCATCGATCTGCTCACCGGGATTGCAAATTTCGAAAGTCAGGTTGAAGCTGAAATTGGTGCCTTTTCCCATTTCGCTATGAACTTGCATGCTGCCTCCCTGTTCTTCCACCAGCTTTTTAGCAATAAAAAGACCCAGTCCTGTCCCGGACTGCTTCGTATTCAGATCATCGTCAATGCGGGTAAAAGTCTCAAAAATATAGGCCAGCTTATCCTGCGCAATTCCAATGCCCGTGTCGATCACCTCAAAAAGCAGCTGCTCACTCTCGTGATTGCGGCTAATTACACTAACCTTGATGCGCACTGCGCCGTTATCGGTGAACTTTACCGCATTTCCGGCTAGATTCAGCAGGATCTGGTGCAGGCGAATGGGGTCTCCAATCAGCTGAGGGCTCACATCACTGTCAACTGTTAGGTCTAATTGGAGTCCTTTTTCTTCTGCAATTACCTTTATGATGTAACCCAGGCGGTTCATTCTGTCCCGAACCTGAAATGGCTTGTTTACAAATGAGAATTTGCCAGCCTCAATTTTTGAATAGTCCAGAATATCGTTGATAATGGCCAGCAAGTTTTCGGATGAATACCGGATCCCCTTCGCATATTCAATTTGTTTGTCATTCAGGGGTGTCTCAAAAATGAGCTCAGACATGCCCAGGATTGCCGTCATCGGCGTGCGGATCTCATGGCTCATATTGGCGAAAAACTGCTCCTTAAACCTGGATTTTTCTTCAACCAGCAGCTTTTGACGCTCTATTTCTTCTTTTTGCACCTGGATCTCAGCAGTTCTGACAGCGACTTTTTGTTCCAGCTTCTCATATAGAATAGCATTCTCGATAGACACAGCAATTTGGCCGGACAGTAACTTCAAGAGCTGCGTACGTTCATTGGTAAAGACAGCAGTAGCAAGATTATTTTCAAGGTAAAGTACGCCGACAAGTTTACCCTGATTTAATGCGGGGATACACAGCGTGGAACGGATCTTTTTTTCAATAACTACAGGATCGCTTCTAAATGTATCGCTGGCAAGTGCATCATGTAAAATGACGTCGGATTTGGTCTCAAAAACGTGTTTAATAATGCTTACAGGAACCTGGTCCGAATCTGCAAGACGTAATTTTCGAATTTCGCTACCTTCATCGACTACGGACCGCCGTGCTTCTATGTATAATTCGCCTCCCCAGTCGAGAACAAAATAACCCGACTGCGCACCGGCGTTTTCAATGGCAAACTGCATTAACTTGTCCATTAACCTGCTGAAAATCACTTCACTTGAAATCGCTATGGACGCTTTCATGAGTGTTGCCAGGTCCAGCGTGGAGACAATGCTTTCGCTGGCTACATTTTTCGCTGCAAATGGAGATGAAAGGTCTGTACTATATTGTGAAAGTGCGGGGAAGGCAGCCAGCAAAAGGCGCACTTTTAACATGCAGCCCCATTCTTTGTATCCCTCCAAAGCAGCACTCAGATAAGTAAGCGCCATTTTATGCTGGCCTTTTTCGTGCCAATATCTGCCGCAAAGTTCATTGGCAAGTGCTGCTTCATGTGGGTGGCGGTTCTGATTGCCGGTTTTAATAGCCTTATCATAGCAGGCATCGGCCTGCTGGCTTTTTCCTTTGGCAGCAAGAATTTCAGCCTCCAATAAAAATACCCGGTGTTCCAGATTGACGGGTATATGCCGGGAAAGTTTCCTAAGCTTTTTATAATATTTGATAGCTGTTTTCAGACCAGCCCCATCGTGCTGCCCGCTTTTGTAAACCGCAATGTTAAGCAGGCCGAAAAAGAAGGCAAAAAGGGCTTCAAAATGAGTTCCGCGCACATTCGTGGCAAACCTTGTTGCCGTTTGTGCCAAGACCAGCCCTTTTTCCAGCTCACCGGAAAAATAAGCCAGGATCATCTTATAAGTAAAACCGACAAACATCCTTGAGTTATTCTTCAAAGCAAAAATGCCCGAGGATGCCTCTCCTTCATTGAAATAATCACCCGTCAGCAAGACAGGATCGTCACTTTCGCCGAGCAGATTGGAAGCGATCTGGATCAGAGGTTCATTATAATGCGATAAGGATCCTTTCGAAAGGGATTTTGGCAGCTGGTTATAGCTGATCATTTCGTGCTTTGCCCAATGCAGGTTTTTCCCCGAAAGCAGTAAATGAAAGCTATATGAACTCGATGCATACGAGCAGTATTCTACATCGCCTCTTTCAAGGCCGGTCTGGTAGGAAACGCGCAGTGGCTCGAGTGATTCATTGATATGCTCCCCTGATGACCTGTTGACAATATTATACAGCAATAATGTGCGTGCTTTTGCCGCTGAATTTTCCATCCTGTCGGCCAGTTTCAATGCCACATTGCCATAACGGTAACAAGCCAGGTGGTTGGTTTCGATTGCATTCACGATCGCTCCGTAGGTTGCAAATGTGATCGCCGATTCTGGTGCAATGCCGTATTTAAGCGATAACTCGACCATTTTGAGCACCATCAAGGGATACAGTTCCGGGATTGCAGAAAAGGAGGCAGCTGTTATGTTCTGTAAAAAACGCATGGCAGTCAACTTGTCCACAGCAGTCATTTTAGGCAAATCTTCGAGCTCCTCGATTTTTATCCCGCGCATCAACCATTTGGATTTCAGGTAAGCAGAAGCGACATGAAAGTTTGTCACCTTTGCAGGAAAGGTAACATGGAGCCTCTTTAACACCTTTAAGGAAAGTAAAACAGCATCCAAGTGCTGTTCATGGAATATTAAGCTTTGAATTTGGATATGATAAAGCTCGATCTGGTCTGAGCTGTTGGCATAAGCAAGCGCTGTTTCGGTAACTTCCTTGCACTTGGCAGCGTAACCTGCCAGGTATGCGCTTTCGGCCAGATGCAGATGCAGGGTAAATGTTAATGGATATTCATTTGCCCAATCCTCGGTCAACAGCAGTTCTTTGCCAATCTGAAAATAGGCCATTGCCACAGAGTAAGCAGCCGAAGACCGGGCTTTTTTACCTGCTTCCAGATTTAGCCTTGCAATTTTATAACGCTCCTGGGCCAGGGCAAACACCTTCGGATGGTGGTTCAGGTGGTTGACAATTTCAAACAACTGGTCGTGCCGCTCGGATGCAGAAAGCCTTTCCAGCAAGAAATAGCCGATGTTAACGTGCATTTCGTCTCTGGACGCGGGCGAAAGTACATTGTAGGCAGCTTGCTGCACCTGATCATGGACAAATTGATAGCGGTTTGCCGATAAAAAATGACTTTCACTGCCCCGTTCGGCTGTTAGCCGCAGCAGATTTTCCGTAACTGCTTCACGCAGATCCTCCGCGGTTTCCTGCGGCGTCTTGTCGTTTAAGGCCGAAAGCATGATCAAATCAAAATCCGAACCTATGCATGAGGCAGTAATCAATGACTGGCGTGCAGGTTCGCTCAATGCATTGATCCTGGATGTTAGTAACTGTTGCGAAGAACCTGACAACGCATAGCTGAGTACGTGCTGCTGTTGCCATGTCCATTTGCGGGCCTGGCTATTGTAATTTACCAAACCTTTGGCAACCAGATCTTTGATGGTTTCAGTAACAAAGAGGGGATTGCCCAGCGTGCGTGTGAGCACGATCTCTGCCAGTTGTGCCGCGCCCCCCGGGGGGCAGGAAAAGGTTTCCGATATCATTTCGGTAATGTCGTCTGATCTTAGCGGATATAGTCTGAGCTGCGAGAAACCAGATACCGCGTCCATGGCTTTGAGAGCCGCTTTCAGCGGATGGTCTTCCGCCAGTTCATTGTCCCGATAGGTGCCTACGATCAGCAGATTAGAACCTTCGACGGCGTAGGTAACCCGGTTTAGAAACCGAAGACTGGATGGATCAGCCCAATGAAGATCATCCAGGAAAACGACCAGCGGATGTTCTTTTTTTGTGAAGACATTGATGAACCGGGTAAACACGTTCACAAAGCGGTTCTGCGCTTCAACGGGCGTCAAAGCCTCAACTTCCGGCTGGACTCCAATGATCTTTTCCAATTCCGGAATCACATCAATAATGATACGCCCGAACTGGCCAACTGCATCCAGGATCACCGTTTTCCAGTAGTCCGTTTGCGTGTGTGATATTTTACAAACCAACTCATTGAATGCTTTTATAATGGCTTCAAAAGGAATATTTTGAACATATTGGTCAAACTTACCAGTAATGAAGAGCACATTTTTCGAGTCGATTTTTCTTTGTAATTCCCGGATGAGCGATGATTTGCCAATGCCCGAATTGCCTGAGACCAGGACCATTTCATTGCGCACGCTGATTTTTTCGAAAGCTGCACGCAGCAACGCCACTTCCTTTTCTCTTCCGTAAAGTTTTTCGGCCAAATGAAACCTGCCTGAGACATCATGCTTGCCAATCAGGAATTGGGCCGGATGGCTGCTGTTTTCCATGAAGGCCTGACAAGCTACGAGGTCAGACCGGATCCCGAATGTGGTCTGGTAACGCTCTGAGGGCTTTTTAGATAAGAGCTTTAATATGATATCAGAAATAATAGCCGGAACTGCCGCATCAACTGCTGAGGGTGGTGTAGCCGAACGCGCCATATGCGCATGCACCAGTTCGTTAGGATCCACATTTTCAAATGGCAACAGGCCAGTGAAAAGCTGATAAAAAATGATTCCCAGATGGTAATAATCCGATCGGAAGTCAACGGGGATATCCATCAGTCCGCTTTGCTCGGGCGACATGTATTGCAACGTTATAGCGCCCTTGCTCTGGCAGGCAGACTCATCCTGACGATCATTGGTAACAGCGCACGTCAGATCGGTAAGTCTGGCATCAAAGGTTTGTGGATTGATCAGAAAATGTGCCGGCCTTAGGTCGGGGTGGGAGATTCCGTGATAATGCAGCTCTTCGAGGGTTTGTGTAAGTGCGAGCGCAATGCTGAGTGCTGCGTGCATAGGCGGCCTTTTTTCTAAGAGATAGTCTTCGAGTCGGCAGCCGTCGAAATCATCCATTTCCAGTACCAGATAGTTCTCGGGCCTGAGCATCCGGTGGTAATTCAATATCCGGCTGAATGTGAATGAGCTGCCAAAAGTAAATTCCTCAGCAATGTCCCTGTAATGCGAATCGACGATACCAGTAAACGGAATAATCTTTAAAATGACGTTCTTTCCGGTAATGTGATCCACGGCGCGGACCAGTGATTTATTGGATTCCTTGTGCAGTTCAGCAGTGATCCGGTAATCTGGAATGGTTATCATAGCAGCGGCCAGCGTTGGCTTAAAATGTTGTTTGTCAAAGTAATGTAAAGGTAGGAATCAGCTAATACCATCAAATTCACCCAGCCCGATTTTTATATTTTTTTATACTTTTTAAGGACTTCTTTCGATTTGATCAGGCAGCACCGTATTACCTTTGCCACTGTCAAAACGAACATAAAATACGGATCAATGAGAAAGATAGCAATCATGGGAGCAGGGCAGTCGGGGTTGCACCTGGCGATTAGACTTGTAAAAAGCGGATACGATGTCACGATTATATCAGAGCGTTCTGCTGAGGAAATTTTCAACGGCCCGCCGACAGGTGCTACTTATCTTTTCCATGATTCACTGCAACTCGAGCGCGAGCTGGGGCTGGATTTTTGGAGCGATACTGCCTATCATTCCACAGGCTTTAATATCAATTTTGGCAAACCCGACGGTAACTTCGCTTTCGGCATTAAATCCCGCACCAGTAAGCCTGGCGCATCCATCGACCAGCGCCTGAAATTTTACCAATGGATCAAACTTTTTGAGAAGTTGGGCGGCAAATTTGTGGTCAGCGACACCACACCATCGGATCTGCTTGCCTGTGCGTCCCAGTTTGATCTTGTGATCGTATCGTCGGGCAAAGGCCCGCTAGCAAGGCTGTTCACCAAAGATGAGCAGCGCTCCACGCATGAAAAGCCCGCCCGTAAGCTGGTACAGCTGCATATCAATGATTTTGAGCACAGCGATAAAACCAAATTTACTTCCATAACCCTGGACGCACTGATGGGGGGCGGGGAGATCATTACAGCTCCGTTTTATCAAAAAGATGACATTCAATGCTCTTTTGTACTTTTTGAATGCATTCCTGGCGGGCCGATGGATGTTTTTGATGAGGCAACAACGGCGTCCGAACTGCTGGTAAAAGCAAAAGAAATGATCCGGACCTACTTGCCCTGGCGCTACCCGGCTTTTGCCAATGCGGAGGTGATTGCAGACAATGCGTTTTTAAAGGGAGCATTCACTCCGGTTGTGCGCAAACCCGTTGTTGAGCTCAACTCGACTGCGGCGGTGCTTGGGGTAGGAGACACGGTCATTTTAAATGATCCCATCGTGGGCCAGGGGGGCAATAATGCATCTAAAATGGCCAATGTATATGCCAAAGCGATCATTGCAAGAGGTAAAGAGCCTTTCGACGTAGCGTGGATGAATGAGACCTTTGAAGAATTTTGGGATTATTCCAAATATGTAAACCGGTTCTCAGACATATTCCTGGCACCTGCGCAGCCGCACGTGGTTGAAGTGCTGGGCGCTGCTACTCAAAACCCTGAAATTGCATCTGACTTTGTGAACGGCTTCAACCATCCACCCTCCATTTTCCCCTGGCTTGATGATGCAGAGGAGGCTAGAAAATACCTGGCTAGTAAAACCAGAGCTGCCGAATCTGTTATGTAAACCGGCCACAGGTAAGTAAGGCATTATTTACTCAACTGAAAACTTTTAATGATGAACAAGCTCAGCCTTGCATTCCCTGCGGATGCACAACAGAACACTTATGTCTCTGTTCAGACAGAAAATGACTTTGAATTCCAGTCTGTTGCCATTTCGATGCTGCGTGAAATGGTTGCCAATGGAGGTCCCGGTGAGCACGACTATCCGGCTATCGATGAAATGATGCAGCATTTATATCGCCTCAGGCAGAATGGCCAGATCAGTCAAGAAGACATAGCATTGCTTCAAGGCATCTTTAACGATGAATTTTTAAGAAACACGATTCATGGTTACGTTTACCGGAAGCCGTTAGGATATGCCGGCGACTACGCACTCATAGACATGATTTATACTTATGATAGCTTTGAGCATCCGGCTTACAAAAACTGGGACCGCTATTTTCACTATCATGCAGCCACGCAGGCAGTACGCAACCGGAAAGCATTCTTTAAAAGCAAATTGCTTGAAAAGTTAAAGGGCCGCAATTCTCCCCTGAATTTGTTAAACGTTGCCAGCGGCCCTGCCAGGGATTTGTTTGAGCTGTATCAGATCATCGATCCGGTTATGCTCACCTCAACCTGCGTGGATATCGATTCCAATGCGGTGGCGTTTGCCAGTGAACTTTGCCGGCCGTTTGCAAATCAGATACATTTTCATCGGCAAAATGTGCTGCGTTTTTCGGGTGCTGAAAAATATGATGTGATCTGGTCAGCAGGGCTTTTTGATTATTTTGAAGACAGGATTTTTATCCTGGCGCTCAAAAGGTTACTGACTTTTCTCAAACCTGGCGGTGAGATTTTGATCGGCAATTTTTCTGAAAACAACCCGACCAGAGGATACATGGAGATTTTCGGTGAATGGGTGCTGATTCACAGAAGCGCAGGGGAGCTCACACGCCTTTCAATAGCAGCTGGCGTGCGCCCTGAAAATATCCTGGTCGAACAGGAGCCGTTGGGCATCAATTTATTCCTCAGAATCCGCAGTGCCATACCCGCCCAGCAGTCAACACTTTGCATGAACTAGCCTTCTGCTTTTGAGGCTTTAACTTAATTTTTCCACACCATTATCTACTCAAAATGAAAAACGCAATGCGCGTGTCCTCTGCGGACGCGCAACCCAGGACGCATGCCCATTTACAATCCTTTTACTCAACTATTTATCCAAAAAAAATGAAAAATCAATTCTCGAAATTAGTCACATTCTGCTTTGTTTTATTGTCATCCATGCTAGCCAGCAGCTGCCGGGAAGACCAGCTGTTGTCCGAGGAGCTTACAACTGAAAAAAGCCTGGATTCAACACGTTCGGCCAAATTTGGTGTCCCTACCAAGTTTGATCAACATGAGTTCGCCCTCAAAATCGAAACATACATGGAGCCGCTCGTAGCGGGTTTTGGCTACACAATTTATAATGACGGTGTGCCTTACTATGCAACAAACGGAGGCGACGGCTTTGCCCGCAAACACGTCGATTCGCCTATAATGCTGCATAGCGCAATTGCAAAACAGGAGATTTCCACTGTTACGCAGTATGTAACAGCAGTAGCGATGATCCATGCACTTCAAAAGTACAATGTGCCACTTGGATCAGCAGTTTGGCCTTACCTGCCTAAATACTGGACGCCAAGCAAAGAGTTTAAAACCCTTACTTTTGAAAGGCTTCTTGCTCACCGGACAGGCTTAATCAATTATCATGATCATCATAAACTTTCCTCGACGGTAAGCGGGGGAGTCAATAAAAAGGTGTTTGATGAAAAAAGTCTTGAAAACAACGATGTCAACTACCTGCTTTTGGGAGTTATCCTGCCTTATCTCGAGGCTAAGAAACTCGCTGCCCAGGGAAATAGCAGCAAACTAAATAAGCTGGAATCCTCCAATAATAACTTCATTGAATATGGCGAGCAGTATCGTGCTTATGTGAGAAACAACGTATTCAAAGCAGCGGGGCTCTCCAACTCAACAGTGATCGACTGGCGTGGATGGGATGAAAATGGTACGATCCTTTCTTCGGCTGCAAACATGGGATACCCAACCAAGAATGGCAGCGAGCCGGGTACTAGAAAAGAAACGAAGCTTGTAAATTGTGGCGTTACGGGCTTGTATATGAACGCAGAGCAGTTTGCCAAATTACAGTCGGCGGTGGCGCAGTTCAGGGTGATAAGCTTTGATAACCTTAATCAAATGAAGGCAAAGCTGCTTGGTTTCGATGGCAGTATCGCGGGCAAAAAAAGCATTTATTACTGGAAGAAAGGAGCAGAGGATAATTGTGAAGCGATGATTGTCGATTTTGGCAAAGTGCAGGTTGCAGTTTTTGCCACCTCAACACACAGCCAGATTACAGATCCTAAAGTCTTGGCGCAGTTTTACGAGGCATCCTTTAAAAATCTTTAATTAAATCATCAGGATAATGCCAGCAGGCGCCAACGCATTCAGCTTGGCGCTTCATTGGAACTCTACCCTAAAAAGCCAGTGTCAATGGATACTGGCTTTTTAGGGTTATTGGCATGTAAGGCAGTCAGTCTTCAACACCTCACGGTATTAATGCTGGCTTTCGATTTTTTGGGTTTGAATCCTTTAAATGCGCTTGCTGATCTTATTGTTGCTGGTTTGTCTTTGCATACTGGATTTGAATCTGTGGTCTGTATTGGCCGGCAACTGTTGGTGTTTTGTGGCCCGGCCCTGCACGCGCTTTCGCCACATCTTAAAGCTACTGGGCTTCATACCTTTACGCATCAAAGCAATCACTTCTTGCTCACGTAATCCAAACTGCGCCAGGATGGCCTCAAATGGTGTTCTGTCCTCCCAGGCCATTTCAATGATCCGGTCAATATCTTGCGGGGTCAAACCCGGATTATGTTCAGGCATTTTCTAAAATGAAGTGTTTTGAGAAATAAATTTATAAAGGTACGGGGCTTTATGTGCGCCTCCGGTCCATTTCTTAGCTATTCTTTCCAGCACGCCTAAGCCCAGCATTTTGCGCTGAAAGGCCGCCCGGAGTAATTTTTTGTTTAAAATTGTCTCATAGAGTCTTTGCAGCTCGCTCATAGTAAAATGTTCGGGCAGCAGCTTAAAGCCGATCAGTTTGTGGTCTAAATCCTGCCGGATTGTTTGAAGGGCCCTGGCAATAATGTGCTCGTGATCCTGCATTAGCCCAGGAAGGTCAGATAAATTAAACCAGTCGCAACTATCGGAGATGCTGTCAGGCGAAGGAATCGCTTTTGTGAAATCCACCAGGGCGTAGTATCCGACGGAAACGAAACGGCGCAAAAGCCAATGGCTGTCTTCGGGAAAAAAACCGCGGGCGGCCATTATTTTTTTCAGGGGCTCGGTATCATGCCGGCTTTTGTCGCCAAATGTGTAAAACTGTTCCAGGTAAATGTCTTTCAGTCCGGTCCTATGAAAAAGAATGCGCCGGGCGGCCTGGTTGATATCTTCGTCTTTATAAATGAAGCCGCCTGGTAATGCAAAAAAGCCTGTATTCATGTAGGTAAGCAAAAGTACTTTTAACTCATTTTCGTGGAATCCGAAAATCACGGTGTCTATGGCCAGTCCGGGCAAGTATCCTTCTCCTGTCGAATTGGTTTCCTGTTTTCTGAATTCTTGGTCCATTGTTCTCTCTACTGTACGCAGGCAAGTAACAAAAAGATTTGCTAACAGAGAGAATTTAAATTATTATTGTAACATATTGGTACAATAATAGAATTGTGCCTTGTTATTTCTCTAAATATTACAAACTGTGAATCTTATTACAATTCGAAAACCATTATTAGCAGCGGTTTTTTGCTGCATGAGCGCAACGATCACGATTTTTGCGCAGACCACAAGCAACCAGGTAACTGTGGAAAACGGGATACTGGAAGGAATCAGAGAGTCTGAGCTGCTTATTTTCAGAGGGGTGCCTTTCGCTGCGCCGCCCGTTGGCGAGCTTCGCTGGAAAGAGCCGCAACCCGCCAGGAATTGGAGCGGGGTTCGCAAAGCAGATCAATTCGGCAACAAACCTATGCAGAAACCAATTTTTGGCGACATGGGATTCCGATCCAAGGATATGAGCGAAGATTGCCTTTACCTCAATGTCTGGACGCCGGCAAAGACAATGACGGAGAAACTGCCCGTCCTGGTGTATTTTTATGGAGGGGGACTTGCCGCCGGTGATGGATCAGAACCAAGGTATGACGGGGAGGCATTGGCAAAAAAAGGAATTGTTGTCGTTACATTAAACTACCGGCTGGGCATTTTCGGTTTTTTCTCACATCCTGATTTGACGAATGAATCACCCAATAAATCATCTGGTAATTACGGTTACCTGGATCAGCACGCAGCACTTGTTTGGGTGCAAAAGAACATTGACAAGTTTGGCGGAGATCCCAAACACATAACCATTGCAGGTGAGTCTGCGGGCTCAATTTCGGTTTCTGTGCAAATGGCTTCACCTTTATCCAAGGACTTGATTGTGGGCGCTATAGGTGAAAGCGGTGCAGCCATTAATCCTACGCTGGCCTCCATTCCACTTCAAGAAGCCGAAAAAATAGGGGCAGCCTTTGCTTCAGGCGTAAAAACGGGCGGATCGCTTGCGCAGCTGCGGGCCTTGTCAGCAAATGATCTTCTGGACGCAGCCTACACACCTGGACAAACGCGCACAGCTACTACGCCGACCATTGATGGATATTTCTTGCCAAAAACACTGCCTGAAATATTTGAAGCCGGGCAACAAGCACACATTCCTATTTTAGTAGGTTGGAATTCTGCGGAAGTCCCTTATCAAGTCGTTTTGAAGGCAGATGCGCCAACATTGGAAAATTATAAAAAGGCAGTTGGCAGCTTGTACAATGACAAAGCTGAGCAGGTTCTTAAATTATACCCCGCTGCCTCAGATAATGATGTTGTGAAGGCCGCCACAGCACTTTCAAGTGATCGCTTTATTGTGTATAGCACCTGGAAATGGGCTGAGCTGCAAGCGAAAACAGGTGGACGACCGGTGTACCGTTATGTGTTCTCGCGAATCCGCCCGGCCATGACGGCTGCAATGGGCAACGCCAAGCCAGGCCTTGCGGGCGGCGTAATCAAGGACGACGCTACCAAAAAAGCACCTGTGCAACCGGCGGCAGTAGGAGCTTCCCATGCTTCGGAAATCGAGTATGCCTTGGGAAATCTTTCCAGCAATAAGGTTTATGACTGGACCCCCGATGATCATAAAGTCTCTGCTACTATGGTGGATTATTTCGCAAATTTTATCAAGACTGGTAATCCAAATGGAAAGGATTTGCCTCAGTGGGATGCTAACACGGGTAAAGGGCCTGTGAAATACATGGACATTGATGTAACCAGTCAGCAAAAGACCGAGCGCGACCGGGAGCGATATTTGTTCCTGGATAAGGAATATATGAAGTAGCAACGCCTTGAATCAGACATTAGAAAGTCTTGAATCTGATTAGTCATACAAACAAAAGCCCTGCATCGAAGTTCGATGCAGGGCTTTTTGATAAACATGATTATTAAAGTGTTCTTTTCACCTCCCGAAGCTCGAAGCTTTCGATAATGTCACCCACTTCTATGTCGTTGTAATTCTTGATGCTCAAACCGCACTCGTAACCGTTTCTAACTTCCTGCACGTCATCTTTGTAACGTTTCAGCGAGTCAATTTCGCCGGTCAGCAGTACAATACCATCACGAACAACGCGAATCTTATTGCTCCGTTTCACATAGCCATCGGTAACATAGCAACCTGCAATTGTTCCGATACGGCTAATTTTAAATACTTCGCGAATTTCAATATTTCCGGTAATGATCTCCTCGATAGAAGGTGCAAGCATACCCGTCATCGCATCTTTGATCTCGTCGATGGCCTGATAAATGACCGAGTAATGACGGATTTCGATTTGATCCTGCTCAGCCATTTTCTTCGCATTTGAAGAAGGACGAACCTGGAACCCGATCACAATCGCATCAGAGGCAATGGCAAGGTTAACATCCGATTCAGAGATCTGACCCACCGCTTTGTGGATAATGTTCACCTGAACTTCTGACGTAGAAAGTTGCAATAATGAATCAGAAAGCGCTTCAACCGATCCATCCACGTCACCTTTAACGATCAGGTTCAGCTCACGGAAGCTTCCGATGGCCTTACGACGCCCGATCTCTTCAAGCGTAATGTGCTTACGCGTCCGGATAGACTGCTCGCGTTGGATCTGCTCACGTTTGGTGGCGATATCACGCGCATCCCGTTCGTTTTCAAAAACATTAAAGCGATCACCTGCTTGCGGGGCTCCATTGATACCCAGCAACTGAACTGGCATGGATGGTCCGGCTGTTTTAAGCTTTTTACCCAGGTAATCAGTCATCGCTTTCACTTTACCGTAATGCGAGCCAGCAAGAATAACGTCTCCCACTTTCAGCGTTCCGGTCTGTACAAGGATTGTAGTTACATATCCGCGACCTTTGTCAAGAGAAGCCTCTACAACTGCTCCTACGGCACGGCGATTTGGATTGGCTTTCAATTCCAGCAATTCGGCTTCAAGCAATACTTTTTCAAGCAGCTCATCTATACCCAATCCCGATTTGGACGAAATTTCCTGAGTTTGGTATTTACCACCCCATTCTTCAACCAGAAGGTTCATGTTGGCTAGTTCTTCACGGATCTTTTCTGTGTTAGCACCCGCCTTATCCACTTTACTGAATGCAAATACGATCGGCGCACCAGCCACTTGTGCGTGGTTAATGGCTTCACGCGTTTGAGGCATCACGCTATCGTCTGCTGCAATCACAATAATGACAACGTCGGTAACATTGGCACCACGAGCACGCATCGCTGTAAATGCTTCGTGACCAGGTGTATCAAGGAATGTTACTTGTTTTCCTGTTTTGGTCTTCACACTATATGCACCAATGTGCTGGGTAATTCCGCCCGCTTCACCACTGGCAACGTTTTCCTGCCGGATATAATCCAGAAGGGAAGTTTTACCGTGATCGACGTGACCCATGATTGTGACAATCGGCGCTCTTTCTATAAGAGATCCTTCTTCATCAATTTCTTCCTGCACATCATTCTGCACTTCTTCTTCGGCCGAGATGAATGCAACTTCAAAGCCAAATTCGTCAGCGATGAAAGTGATCGCTTCTGCATCCAGACGCTGATTGATTGACACGAACATGCCCATGCTCATACAAACCGAAATAACTTCCTGAACTGTTACATCCATTAGTGAAGCCAAATCGTTTGCCGAAACAAATTCTGTTACGCGCAATACTTTTGTTTCGTCTGAATCAAAGCCGTTGGGATCGTTCTGATCTCCGCGGTCTCTGCGACGCGTCCCTTTACCACCACGACCTACATTCCTGGTGTTTCCACCACCCATGCGGGCCATTGTGGCCTTAATGTTATCTGAAACTTCTTTGTCTGAAACTTCCTCTCTTTTAACGCCACGGCGGTTGTTGCTGCCTGCATTGCTGCGGTTGTTAGGCCCGCTTCTGGCGGCTGCATTGCCTGCTGCCGGCGTTGTACCTGGCGCGGCGGGTGCTCCCGGAGCAGCCGGACGGTTTCCTGTGCGGTTTGCAGCTGGCGGAACATTTGCCTCCTTAGGTCTTGCAGGTGCATTTGGATCTGCTGGTGCAGTAGCAGGGCGGTTTTCACCGGCAACTACCACGCCATCGCGGATTCTCTTGCGTTTTCTGCGGCGTTTCTTATCTGCTGCAGTATCGCTGCTGGAAGCAACGGGGTCTTTTTTCTTATTTTTATCAGAAGGAAGCTCAATCTTACCTATTACACGAAGTCCGCGCAGCTGTTCTCCTTTGGCTTCTATTAAATTCGATTCGGCAGCCTCTTCAACCGGAGCGGCTGGTGCAGCACTTTCCACAGCTGTCGTTGGCGCTTCTGCAACAAGTACGCTTTCTTGAACCGGTGCGCTTTCTGCAACCGGTGCGGGTTTCGGCGTTTCAGCCTCAATTTGTTGCTCGGGAACAGATTCAGCTACTGATTTCGGCTCTTCGGATTTTGGCTGCTGAGGCTGTTCAGCTTTCGGCTGCTCGGTAACAGGTTCAGGTGTTTTTTCAGGAGCTTGCGTCTGTGCTGGCTCAGTTTGTGGTTCAAGCTGTGCAACAGGTTCGGGCTTTGGTTCGGCCTTAGGCTCAACCACCGGTGCTTGCGTCTCTTTCGTTTCCGAAACGACTTCCTTAGCAACTTGCGGTTTCGGCGCCTCGACAGGCGGTGTCGGCGCAGGTCTTCTTGCGTCTAAATCTATTTTACCAACCACCTTAATTCCGGGCAGGCGGTTTTCGAAAGCGGGTTGCACATTTGATTCGCTTTCTTCAACAACAGGATTCTCTTCGGCTTTCGAAGGGTTGTTACGGAAGTAAAGTATTCCATCAACATCACTTTTTACTTTCTCTTCCTTTGTTTCTACCGGAGTCTCAGTCTGAACAGGTTTAAAGGAAAGGGATGATTTTAGATCATCAGATTTGAAATCCTTTGCAAGGAAATCAATCTGATCAGAATTAATCTTTGTATTCGGGTTACTCTCCACCTTATACCCTTTGGCAGACAGGTGATCCACGATCGTAGTAATTCCTACGTTCAGGATCCGTGCCACTTGGCTAAGGCGCATCATTTTATCTTCTGCCATATTAGCAATTAGTAGAAAAAGTTTTGCATTGGCAGATCTAACCCCTGGATTAAAACTGCCGGTTATTGTAAATTATTCAAACTCTTTTCGAAGAATGTCAAGAACTTCTTCAACCGTTGCTTCTTCAAGATCGGTTCTTCTGACAAGTTCTTCCTTATTAAGTGCCAGCACACTTTTGGCCGTATCCAGACCAATTTTGTGCAGTTCACTGATAATCCATTCGTCAATTTCATCAGAGAATTCGGTCAAATCGACGTCTTCGTCGTTCTGTTCTTCTATGTCTCTGAAAACATCAATTTCCATTCCGACCAGCTTGCCCGCTAATTTAATGTTCTGGCCACCTTTACCGATTGCCAGCGAAACCTGGTCGGGTTTAAGGAAAACAGAGACGCGCTTGGCATCGCGGTCAATTTGCATTGAACTTACCTTGGCCGGACTCAGCGCCCTGCTGATCAGAAGTTCAAGGTTGTCGGTATAATTGATAACATCTATATTCTCATTACCAAGTTCCCGCACGATTGAATGGATACGCGATCCTTTCATTCCTACACAGGCACCAACCGGGTCAATTCTGTCGTCGTAGGATTCAACGGCTACTTTTGCACGTTCCCCTGGTTCACGAACAACACGTCTTACAGAAATAATTCCATCATAAATCTCAGGAATCTCAACTTCGAACAACCTTTCCAGAAAAACCGGTGAAGTTCTTGATAGCGTGATCCGGGGAGAACCATTGTTCATTTCCACTTTGTGGATCACAGACTTAACGGATTCTCCTTTCCTGAAACGGTCTTTTGAAATCTGCTCAGTGCGTGGAAGCGAAAGTTCGTTGCCTTCTGAATCGACAATGATTACTTCGTGCCTCAATGTCTGATACACCTCGCCGGTAATCATTTCACCCACCTGATCCTTGTATTTCTCGAACATGATTTCTTTTTCCATGTCTTTGATTTTCTGGATCAAAGTCTGCCTTGCCGTTTGAACGAGCCTACGGCCGAATTCAACGAGCTTAACTTCCTCTGCAACCTCTTCACCTACTTCAAAGTCACTCTGAATCTTGCGGGCTTCTGCCAGTGGTATTTTGTTATAATCCCATATGTCCTCGGAGTTGTCGTCGACGATCTCTCGTGTCCGCCACATTTCAAGGTCTCCGCTTTCTGGGTTAATGATTACGTCAAAATTATCATCGGTGCCGTATTTCTTGCGAATCATTGTACGAAACACTTCTTCCAAAACACTGATCATCGTTGGACGATCGATGTTTTTGGAGCTTGCAAACTCGGCGAATGACTCAATTAATATTCCGCTATCCATTGCTTATGTTATAGATATTTGCTGATACTAAGTTATACATATTATATAATTGATTACAAATCAGAATAATGATCTGGCTTGCAACTTTATTTAAATGAAATTTCTATTAAAGCCTTTGAAATATCGTCAAACGGAATTTCCCGGATCAACTCAGCTGGGTCAATGGGTATTTTCGCTTTCTTTTTAGGTGCAGGTAACTGTAATTTTACAATTTCTTCACTCGCCTCGATCAATGTCCCCGAAATGACCTCTCCCGTTTTCAAAGTAACCTTTAAATTCCTACCCAGGTTTTTTCGATATTGCCTGTGCAAAAGCAAAGGCTGGTCTAATCCGGGTGATGAAACTTCAAGTGTGTAGGCGTCAGCAAAAACTTCCAGCTCTTCCAGTTGCTTGGCCAATCTCCTGCTGATGGATGTACATTGCTGAATGGTAATCCCTTCGTCGCTGTCGACAAGAATTGACACTTTTTGACTTACCTTGGAAGGCTTAATAATGATATCTACAAGGAAACAGTCGCCATCCTGTAAAAATGGTTCCAGCAAAGCTTCCAACTGCTCTTTTATTGTCATGTACGGCTTACTGCAAATAAAAAAGGGGATTTAAGACCCCCTCAATCAATCGATCAAAATAGAATTATTTGCAAAGGTAAAAATATTTTATCATTTGTACAAGTTAAAGCGATGTCTTCTAAATTGATGTCAATCGCCTATTTTTGCGAAAAAATGCGATATTTGAATTAATGAAAGGGTTAAAAAACTTCCTCTGGTTCCTCTACAAGTGCTTTGCGGCCTATACCCTGCTGATTTACATACTGATACTATGGATTCCGCTCAAAGGGTGGGTGGCCGGATTCATGATGATGTCCTTTCCGGTGGTGGTCATTGTCCATCTGGTCAGCATTCCAATCTGGTTTATTGTGGAGCGAAAAAAAGCATTATTGCCTTTGGTCATGGCTGCGTTGGCTGGGATATTTCTTTCCAGGACGTATTCTTTCGGTCATAAAGCTGACGAGCAGGAGCTTGCCAGGTCATTCTCTGTGATGAACTACAATGTGCACAGCTTTCAGCGAAATGAAGACCTGAAAGATCCCCAGGTCAGAGGGAACATTGGCGATATGAAAAGCTGGATATCCTCTTCGGATGCCGACATTCTTTGCATGTCAGAGTATTTCAGTGACCGTGGCAAGCTCCTTAACATCAATAAGGCGCTGGATAGCGCCGGATATGTGTACAGCGCATTTTATAGCCGCAATAAAGCTGAAAACCATACGCATTCCTGGGGACTTGCGGTTTTATCAAAGTATCCTATCCTTGCCCAGCGTGACACGATTTTCGAAGCGCAGAATGGCATGTTGCAGGCTGATATCAAAATCAAAGGCGATACGGTTCGCATCATTGCCGTGCACCTTTATTCGATGACATTGAAGCTCAGCGCACTGGTTCATCAAAAGCAGATGGATGGGGTTAAGAAAGAAGGAAAGATCACCTTCGAGCGCATGCGGAATGGTTTTGTAAGAAGATCGGCCGAAATGAGCGCCCTGGAAACCTGGATCAATGCCTCACCGTACCCTGTCATTGTTTGCGGAGACTTCAATGAGATCCCTTATGGTTACGTTTACAGCAAAATGCGTAGCTTACTCAGAAACGGTTTTGAAGAGAAAGGGGATGGGTTTGGCTTTACTTTTAATCATCTGCCTTATTATATCCGTATAGATCACCAATTTTACAGCGATGATGAGCTTCAAATCCAAGACTTTACTACATTCGATAAGGTTGACTATTCAGACCATTACCCGGTGATGGGACATTACCAGTTCAAACGTGACGGGCTAGGGGAGAAGAAAGATTAGTACAGTTAAAAGTCTATTCCAAGACTATCCAGCTCGCTTGCCGATACCGAAGGGGGGAAAATGCCTTTTTCGAGTTTGCTCTCTACGAGTTTGCCTGTTCTTAAAGCAGACTGCTCGTCTTTAAAACCGCTGTTGCCGGCAATGCCCGGTATGCTGCGCTGCTCAATGATGGGCGTGTCCTTATCAAGAATCCTGTAAGCCCAGCCAGAATCAACTTTGAAAGCTTCTACCTTTAAACGGCGAAGGCCTTTGCCGTCTGCACCTATATCTCCTTTGGGAAGAATGATATAAGTGACAGCAGCAAAGGCCAGTATGCCGACTATAACAATGAGTTTTTTCTTGCTACTCACAATTACAGGTCGTCGTCGTCATTTACTGGTGCAGTTGGATCAAATGCCCAGAAATCGTCCGTGATGCTTCCTCCGGTTCCAAGGTAGCCCGTGTTACCGATTGCAAATCCAGCTGCAAAAGCTCTGACACCGTCGAACGGTGCAACTTCAGTCCATGTATTGGTGCCTGGTGTATACTCCCAGGTGTCGGATTTGCCATTTCCACCCACTATATAAGCTTTGTCATTGATTACGAACGAGAATGCATAAGATCTTCCTGTCAATTTATCATCCGTGTTGGCTTCCATCCTTGTCCAGGCACCAGTCCCGCTATTTCCGGCAGGATCAAAGCTGTAAAGATCTTTGGGTTCTCCGGTTCCCGAATTGGTCTGGCCAAAACCCACATATGCTTTACCACCAACTGTAAATGAAACTGCGCCCCTGCGTTTTCCACCTGTAAAGGTTGCCCTTTCAGTCCACTTATCCGTCGTTGCATTATATTCGTAAAAATCCTGATAGTAACCGCTTCCATTCCATCCAAGGCCGACATATGCCCTGTTATCCGTTACAAAGGCGGTTGCATACTGGCGGGTTCCCCCGGCAAAATCAGCTTTTTTGGTCCATTTATTGCTAATAGGATCGTATTGATAAAAATCCTTCTTGTATCCGCCATCCACAGTGGTGACACCATCAAAACCGGTACCAACATAAGCTTTGCCACCCAGTACAAAAGCAACTGCATCATTTCTGCCGGATCCCTCAAACGGAGCAACTTGTGACCAGATTTTTGTCGTTGCGTCATAGGACCAGAAATCTTTAACTCTTTGAACAGTCTCGTTCGTAAGCCCTGTTCCGATATATCCCTTATTACCAATTACAAAGCTTACTGCGCGAGCCCTGGCTGATCCTCCGAAACTAGGAATGCCTGCTCTATACCAGTTTCCCATTTTGTCTGCTTCGGGATCATCTTTATTGCAACTGAGGGAAATAAATGCGGTTGAAGCAACCAGAAGGGCTAATGAAGTCTTTTTTAAGGTATTAAACATGTAAAAAATATGGTTTGACTAATTGATACAATAGAAAAATGGTGAATAATGAGGCCCGGGAGTATGCCTTTTGTTAAGATTAATGCTTCAAAATCAGCAGTCGCTACTTGAAATTTTTTGCAAACATAACATCTTGATACTGCTAAGTAAAATTATATGTTATTTTTTGTCTAAAAGTTTAGCCTTCCGTGCAGCTTTTCAACGATGGTAGCATTGGTATTGTTGTCATAAGCTTGATTGTGTTTGGTTTAAAATAGCCTGGCTTGTTTTACGTTTATCAACCATGTTTGCCACTTTTAGCTGCCATGTGGCGTAACTATGATCAGCGGCATGCATGGGTGGCACCAAAGCGCTGATGAGCGCCGTTTAAAACCCTTACGTTCGGCTCTGTGTTTTTGTTGCAACGGATTCATGCCGCTTTAATTTGCCGCATTTGTCTTAATGATGTTGTAATTAAGATTACATATGATAATTTTGCACTTTTTACTGTTCTTGCATTAAATGAAATTCAATTCGCATTTTCTTAAAAGATCTTCGACGGTTCTTAGATTACTGGTCATACTGGGTGTAACAGCCTCTCTTACGGGTTGTGAACCTTCGGGAGATCAGATTGAAGCCATCGTCCAGCCTAATGTTGATGATTTTGCCGTGCAATTTTCAGATACATCTACGGTTATACTTTCTACGCTGGCTGCGGATTCGGTGATGACAGGAGGGCCTTCCCGTCTTTTGGTGGGTAGAAACATTGATCCTTATTTCGGTAAATACCAGGCGACTGCATTTTTTCAGCCTACCACAAGCAATGCAATCGCTGTTCCCGAACTAGCCGTTTATGACTCGCTGACGCTTTCGCTAAAATATGATAATTATGCCCATGGCGATACAACTATTGCCATGAATATTACCGTGCACCAGCTTTTGGAGGATATGACTAAAAAAGGAGCCTATTATAATTCCAATAGCACGCCGTATGCAGCAACCCCGCTTGGAAAAGTTAGGGTGGTGCCAACTCCAAGATCAAGCGGAACGCTCAAAATCAGACTTTCTGACAAACTAGGGAAACAGATATTTGAGATGGCCAAAGAAAACCAGCTTCCCAGCAATACGGAATGGATTGACCTTGTTAAGGGCTTGGCATTGATTCCCGGCGCTTCGGATAATGGAGCTATCATTGGCTTTACGCTTATTGATGACAATACTTCGATCCAGCTGCATTACCATTTAACGGGCGACGATGGAATTACAAAAGATTCTTCATTAATTAAATCAAATGCGGGCTACAATCAGATTTTAGGGGACAGGAAGGGCACGCAGTTGGCAAAGCTGCCTACTACGAGCAGGGTCTCGCTACCATCATCGCAATCGGGTAACATGTCTTTCATCCAGGCAGGTTTGGCCGTTGCCATGCGAGTGGATTTACCCACGATTGATGAGTTGAAATTGAATCCTTATGCGGTTGTTAATAAAGCTTTTTTGCGCGTGTCCCCCTTGAAGGCGTCGGTAACGAATTTTTATCCTGCGCCCTCGAGGTTATATGCATATTTGGTGAATAAAAACAATGAGTTCTATTTGGGAGCGGATGGGCGTCCTGAGCCACTAAGTAGGGATCCGAGGGATAATTCTGCTATTCCTACTGCGTTAAGAGTTGACCTTATCAATAATACGGCCTATTACGAGTTTGATCTAAGCAGTTTTTTGACATCAATTTTGGCCACCAGTGGTGAGAACACAACCGGTTTATTGATTAGGACTTCACCATTTAATACTGACCCGCAAAGCGGTCCTGAGTATAACACCGAATTCAGCAAAAGTGCAGCGCGGCTTGTGATCGGTGATCAGAGAAACAGCGATCCGGGCGTAAAATTGCAGCTTTATTATACTACGGTAAAAGTGCGTTAGATTGTAAAATTGATACATAAAAATGGAGCTGTCCTGGAAAGGGCAGCTCCATTTTATTTACATCACCACGCCATTCTTCGGCAGGATTTTCTCCGGGATTTTCGGGGCCTGGATCAGCTCCAAGAGGTTGATCTCAATGGTCCGCGATAATGTGGTCATCGGAATGTCGTTTGGCCCGTTCTCAAATGGGTTTTGCATGACGTAGGCAATCCATTCCACATAAAGGAAGAGAAACGAGATAATAAATGTGATTGGAATAGCGATCCTTCCAATGCTTTCCACCAGGCCCATGGGCAGTACAAGCGTAAAAATGAAAATAACCAGCACGACGAAAAAGCTGTACTGGGTTGGAAAAACGGTGTTTTTGATCCGCTCACATTTTCCCATTGCATCACAAAGCCGCTGTAAGGTCTGGTCAATGTTCTGGTAGAGCAGCGTTTCGATCTTGTTTTGTTCGTGCAGCTCCGTAAACCGGGATTGTATCAGGTTTAAAATGGCATTGGGGATGTTGTCCTGACTGGAAGCGTAATCATGCTCTGCTGCATTTAAGTGAAGGTCCGCATACACCAAAACGGGTTCCCTTCTTAGCGAATTTGTAAGCGCATAACACCAGGCGATTTGCAGATGTGCAATGTTGGAGATGACTTCGTCTTTTTCTTCTTTATCTGTTTTAATAAAGGAAATGGATTGTCTTACCAAGGACCTGCTGTCATTGACGATCTCGCCCCAAACGCGTCGCGCTTCCCACCAACGGTCATAGGCGGAGTTGGTCCTGAAACCCAGCAGCAGCGAAAGCGCTGTGCCCAGAATGGTAATGATCGATATGGGAAATGATAAAAAATGCCAGTGCTGGTAGCTGAAAAGGTAAAAGACCAGTGTGGCATAAGCTGTGACGGCAAGCAGCCCGTGCCAGATTCCTGCGAGCAGCCGCCAGATTGAAAATACTTGCTTTACGTACATGATAGAAGATTATGAAAAAGCATCACGCTTCATGCTAAAAAAGAATGCCCGCGGTTTTGGTTGGGAAAGGTTTCACAAAAAATCAATAAAAAAAGCAGCTCACAGAAATATTATTTCCATGAGCTGCTTTTTTTATTGGTGTCAAAAGACGCTACGCTATTTCGGCAGCAGGCGTATCGGGCTTATTGTTTTCATGCTTTTTCTTGCCCATTGCAATTTTCTCAATGGCAACAAAGAGAACAGGAACCACAAAGATGGCCAGTGACGTTGCCGCAAGCATCCCGCCAAACACCGTCCAGCCAATCGTCTTACGCGACTCGGCGGCAGCACCATTAGCGAAGGCAAGCGGAAGCACGCCTAAAATAAAGGCCAGCGAGGTCATAATAATAGGGCGAAGGCGAAGCTGCACGGCTTCCAGCGTCGCGGCAACGAGCTCCATGCCACTATCGACACGCTCTTTGGCAAACTCCACGATCAAGATCGCGTTTTTGGCCGCAAGCCCAATCAGGGTGATCAAACCGATCTGCGCGTAAATATTGTTGGACAGGCTCGGAAGAAACGTCAATGTTAAGATCGAACCGAATGCGCCAATAGGAACTGCAAAAAGTACAGAGAATGGAATCGACCAGCTTTCATACAATGCAGCCAGGAAAAGAAATACGAATACGATTGAAATGGAGAAGATCAGCGTTGTGCTGTCACCTGCCTTGATCTCTTCACTACTCATGCCCGAGAACTCGTAGCTGTAACCGGCCGGAAGCTTCTGGGCCACTTCACGCAGCGCATTAATGGCCTGCCCGCTGCTGTAACCCGGCTTAGGCGTTCCGTTGATCTCGACTGATCTGTAAATGTTATAGTGAGAAATCAGCGCGGGGTTTTCCACCACTTTGGTTGTTACGAGTGAGCCCAGCGGGATCATATTTCCTTCGCGGTTACGGACGTAAAACTGCTGAATCTTATCCAGTGACGAGCGGAAACTACTGTCTGCCTGCACCATTACGCGGAAGTTACGCCCGTAAAGGTTGAAGTCATTGACATAGCTGCTTCCCAGCAATGTGGAAAGCGAACTGAAAACATCATTGACCTGGACACCCAGTTTCTTGGTTTTCTCACGGTCCACGTCAATCTGATAACTTGGCGTTCTTGCATTAAAGAATGTAAAGGCCATGGCAATCTCAGGACGCTTGTTGACCTCGCCAAGGAAGTTGCGCATCACAGCCTCGAACTGCTGAATGTTGTCCGTACTGGTAGATTGTTGGAGTTGGAAAGTGAAACCTGACGTTGCACCCAAGCCCGGAATTGCGGGCGGCGCAATGGCTAAAACGCGTGCTTCCTTGATGTCAGCAGTGCGGCTTTGAATCTGCTTAATTACAGCCTGCACATGATGCTCGGCGCCTTTGCGGTTAGCCCAGGGTTGCAAGCTCAAAAACAATGTACCCACATTGGACTTGTTAGAAAAGCTCAAAACATTGAGTCCAGCCAAACCCCCGGCCACACGGACCTCAGGAATAGCAGAAACACGTTTCATAATCTCTTTGAGCATAGCAATGTTACGCGTCGTTGAAGTTGCTTCCTGCATTTCATAGGTTACAAAAAGACGCCCTTCATCTTCAACGGGAATAAAGCCCGAAGGTTTGTTTTTGAAAAGGAAAAACAGACCAACAAACAGACAAACCATCATCACAAGCACAAGGGGCGTGGCTTTGATCCATTTGGCAACACCACGCGTATAACCCCGCGAAACCTTGTCAAACCAGCGGTTAAAGCGGTCGAAGAATCTTTCCAGCCAGTTCTTGTTATCATTTTCGCCTTTGGAAGGTTTAAGCATAATCGAGCAAAGCGCTGGTGTAAGCGAGAGTGCAACGAATGCGGAAAGCAAAACGGACACGGCAATGGTAATGGCAAACTGCTGATAAAGCCTGCCCACGATACCGGGCACAAAACTCACCGGAACAAAAACCGCTGCTAAGATCAGGGCAATCGCAATGACAGGGCCTGAGATATCCTTCATAGCCTGAACGGTTGCGTCCTTAGGCGACATTTTCTTCTCATCAATATAATGCTGCACGGCCTCGACAACCACAATAGCATCATCGACGACTATACCAATGGCCAGTACAAATGCAAATAGCGTCAGCGTATTGATCGTAAAACCGAAGGGAATAAAAAATATCAGTGTACCAATCAGCGAAACGGGGATAGCAAGGATCGGGATCAGCGTTGCGCGCCAGTTTTGAAGAAATAGGAACACAACGATCACAACCAGGATCATGGCTTCGGCAAATGTCTTCAAAACTTCCTCGATAGAAACTTTAACCACAGTCGCTGTTTCATTAGGAATCACGTAGTCGATGTCCTTTGGAAATGTTTTTTTCATTTCCGTAAGCTTTTTCATCACACCATCGTAGGTGGCTAGCGCATTGGCACCAGGCGCCTGATAGATCAGAACGAACGCAGCGGGTTTTCCGGCAACAAAAGCGTTTGAGCCATAATCGAATTTTCCCAGCTCAACCCGAGCCACATCGCGCAGATACACCACACTTCCATCCTGCGGCGAGCTTCTGACAATGATGTCTTCAAACTGCGCCTTGGTATTCAGGCGGCTGTTGGTCAGTACGTTATATTCAAAGGTCTGGGCATTAGGCTGCGGGTTGCCACCGATGGTTCCGGCAGCGACTTGCAGGTTTTGCTCGGCGAGCGCTGCTGAAATGTCGGAAGGCGTCATGCGCAGGTTAGCTAGTTTTTCCGGGTTTAGCCAGATCCGCATACCAAAGTCATCAGCCCTGGAAATGATATCCCCAACTCCTTTTACACGCTGCAAGGCGTCCTTTAAATAAATGTTGGCATAGTTACCGATGAACTGCGCATCATGCGTGCCGTTTGGCGAGTAGAGTGCCAGGACGATCATGATACTCGGCTGGCGTTTTCTAACCGTAAGGCCAAGACGTTTTACCGCATCCGGCAGGGTAGGTTCTGCAACGCTCACCCTGTTTTGAACGTCCAGGGCAGCGATATCCACATTCGTACCCACATCAAAAACAACGTTAATGCTGCTTTGCCCGCTGCTGGTCGAGTTACTGGACATGTAGGTCATGCCCGGCGTACCATTAATTTGCGTTTCAATTGGCGTGGTCGTGGTCTGCTCGACAGTCTGAGCGTCGGCGCCAGTAAAGTTGCCACTCACCGTAACGGTAGGAGGGGTTACATCCGGATACTGCGCAACAGGCAATGTCGTCAAGGCAATCAGACCTACCAGGACCAGTACAACGGAAGTAACTATCGCTGTAACAGGTCTTTTAATAAAAATATCTGCAATCATTTTTACTGGATTATATTAGAATAGTAAGAGACGAAGGGTTACTTCCCGTCTTTAATAACTGCGCCTTCCCTCAGGTTCTGAACTCCTTCCACTGCGATCTTTTCCCCCTCTTTAAGTCCTTCTTTAACAATCACGTTAGCGCCCAGAGAATTCCCCAGCACAACGCGCCGCTGGCTAACTTTACTGCTATCGCCTTCTACGTAGACAAAATATTCACCCAACTGCTCGGTAACCGCTTTGAATGGGATCACCACGGATTTAGCCGAAGAATTATTGAGAACACGGACCGTTCCGCTCATGCCAGAGCGAAGCCTGTTGTCCTTGTTTGCGAAGACAAGTCTGGTTTTGATCGTTCCGGTCTGTGGGTCGACGGCGCGGTCTATCAAAGCAATTTTCCCTGTGGCAGGATAAATATCATTTCCGAATTTCAACGTAAATGTGGAGTCAGCAGCCTTTGCATTTTTCATCAAAGTCGAAAACCGGTAAATTTCTTTTTGATCTACGTTGAAATCGACCGCCAGCTGGTTATCGGTAGAGACTGTGTTCAAGACAGTCTGGCCCGCTGTTACCGCGGCACCTACTTTCACCATTGAAATGCCAATCACGCCATCGAACGGGGCAGTTACCTTTGTATAATTTACGCTGGTCTGAACGGCCTGAATGTTTGCTTTGGCAGCCTCGGCTTGCCGCTTGGCCACTTCCAGGGCAGCATCCGCATTGTCGACCAGCTGCTTTGCCACCGCGTCATTTTTTTCCAGCTCATGGTAGCGGTCTGCATCCTTTTGAGCGCGTGCAAGATTGGCCTGCTGAACATTCAAATTAGCCACTGCCTGGTCATAATTAGCATTATAAAGCTGGGCATCGATGGAGTAAAGAAGCTGTCCTTTTCTCACGCGGGAGCCGTCCTTAAAATGGATGCCGGTGATAAAGCCAGTTACTTGCGGGCGAAGCTCAATCTCATTCAGTGCCGTAACCGTTCCGGGATATTCGTCATGGTAAGCTGCATCAGCTGTGGACACTGCTATAAGGGAAACGGGAACTGCCGGAGGCGCAGTAGGTTGCTGCTGCTGCTTGTTTTTATCTCCGCAAGAGCTTAGCATGCTCAAAAAAAGTGCTGCGGAAAAGTATGGTAATTTATTTGAGAACATATCTTGGTATTTTTTCAATTTTATCTCTTAACTAGGAAACAAGCAGGCGGGGCCTTACCTGCTAATAATTCATTTGCCCAAGGGCTTTCTGCACATCAATCTTGCTAGCCAAAGTCTGGTAAAGCGCGTTGTAGTAACTAATGCGGGCCAAACGAAGATCCGTTTCTGAGGTTACCACTTCCAGATAGGTTTTAATTCCGGACTTGTATTGAAGCTGGATTACGTCGTAGACCTCGCGGGCCAGGTCCATGTTCTCTTTTTGGGCCAAAAGATTAGTCAAATTCCCTTTATAACCTGCCAGCGCCTGAGCGTATTCGGCGCTTACATTCATTTGAAGGCCTTTGATGTCCCAATCCAGCCGTTTGATTTGCCATTCCGCCGCTTTTGCGTTCGCCTTTCTTTTGCCACCCTGGTATAGCGGAAGCGAAAGGGTCAAAAGACCAAATGAATTGGGGTAGTTCCTACTGTAAAGATCAGTGAACTGGTTGTTTTGGAAATTGAGGTTGTAAGCCCCGTTCAGGGAAATGTTGGGCAGGTAGCTCCATTTGTTATATTGAAGATTTGCCTCCAAAAGCTTCTTTTGTGTGCTCAGCAGCTGATATTCAATGCGTGAATTCAAATCCAGGTTTTGCATCGTATCCAGAGCGATCTCCCGCTCCATCTGCAAGGTGTCATAGCTGATCTCCAGAGCTTGATTGGAAGGATAGCCCATCAAAGATTTAAGAGATTCGAGTTTGGCTTTCAAAAGCTCTTCGTTGCTTTTCTTGCTCGCTTTTGTATTGTTGAGCGAAATCGTCGCCCGCTTGAAATCGATCTTATCGGCAATTCCGGATTTGTACTGATTTTCTGCATCCTTCAAGCTTCTTTCCAGCCGCTGAATGTCCTCCTGGGCCACATCGATCTGCTGTGTTGTGGCCAGCACATCATAAAATGCTTTGGAAACATTTACTGCAATGTCGGTCTTATTAAAGGAAGTATTCTGACTTGCCTGCAGAAGAACGTCCCTTTTTGTTTGGTTTGCCAAAAGCACATCACGGTTAAAGATCTGCTGCGACAATGTGAACTGGGCCGCAGAAACGTTGCTAACCCCGAGCTTTACAGGGTTACCGGCAATAATGCTGGTTTGAACAATGAAGTTGTGTTGCAGATTGTAGTTAAAATTAATCTGCGGATACCAGTCAGCAAGCCTGCTGCGGATCTGGTTTTCTGTAATACGCTCGTCGATCAGCGATTGCTGAACTATGGGCTGGTTTTTAATGGCGTAGTCAACAACCGCCTGCAAAGTTGCCTGCTGTAATAAGGGCGCCTCTTTGGAACTTTCCTGAATGGCCTGAGAAAATATAGGGCAAAAAGAAGTGAGTAAAAGCAGTGCCGAGCTAAGCGCCAAACGCATTGTTTTTTGTGGCTTAGACCAATACTTCATGTAGATTTTTATTTGATGAAACAGAGTGATTAGTTGCGCTTTGGGTCGCGCCGTTGAAAATTGATTTCGGCTTGTCAGCTATCAGTGGGAATAAAATCAAGAATACTGCCGAAAATCAAGGGGTGGATCAGTGATTGCATAATAGGCTCAGGGGCTATAATTTGTATACAAACGGTGACATAATGAAGGTGGGTTTCTGCCATCAGGGTCTTCCGATTTGTACTTATTAAGGATTTAACAGCCGGAATAGTTTCACTGTACTGTGTAAAACTTTTGCCTGTGGAGCAATATTCTTTTAATAATCAAACTTTTAAAAGAAATTATACAGAAAGCTGAATCCCATCTAATTTATGCCCAGGATTGCAGTATTCAGGGGCGGTTACATAGCAGTCTCGAAGGTTACTTACAGCGTTTTGGTCTGGGGCTGCGGCAGGATTTTTTCAATGATCCCGGCAAAAACAATGACCAGCACGCATCCTATAAGGTTTAGCCATAAGAAGGCCGTCAGGTCAAGCCAGTAGCTGAGAACCACGAATATTTCGCCTAAAATGCTCGCAAAGAAAACGGCCCTGCTGCCGATTTTGGGAAAATAAAACGCGACCAGGAAGATGCCCAGGATTACACCGTAAAATAATGATCCAAGAATGTTAACCGCCTCGATCATACTGCCAAGGCGCGAGGCGTACTGGGCAACACCAATGCAGAATATCCCCCAAAAGAATGTGGCCCAGCGCGAGGCAGCTAAATAATTAATGGAATCATCATCTTTATGCACCATGCGCTTGTAAATGTCGACAATGCTGCACGAAGCCAGCGAGTTATAGGCAGAAGCCACGGAACCCATGGACGCCAGAAGGATCACCGCGATTAAGAGACCAACCATTCCCACGGGTAAATAATCGATCACAAACCTTAAAAAGATATAATTGACATCATTGATTTCGGCTCCATTGGCTTTGGAAAGCACGGCTCCGGCCTGCTTGCGCACATCCTGGACCTGGCTCTCTATTTTAGCAAGCGCAGTTCTTGACTGTTCAATCGCCGGCTCGTCATCTTTCTTTAAAGCGCGCGTAAGCTCCAAAACATGCGGGCGCTTGGCCGCTTGAATGGCATCGTGCTTGTCTTCGAGCGTTTTGTACTGGTTGGCATACTGCGTTTTTCTTACTTGCTGCACGGCCGTTTCATTGAAGAACAGCGGCGGGTTTGTAAATTGATAAAACGCAAACACCAGCACGCCTACAAGCAGGATCATAAACTGCATCGGGATCTTCAAAAGACCATTCATGGCCAGCCCCAGCTTACTTTGGCCCTGAGAGCTTCCCGTCAGGAAACGCCCTACCTGCGACTGATCCGTCCCGAAATAGGAAAGTTGCAGGAAAAAACCGCCGATCAGTCCCGACCATACATTATATCGGTTGTTGAGATCAAAAGTAAAGTCGATCAGATTGATCTTGCCCATCTTGCCAGCCACATGCAGCGCGTCGCCGAACGAGACTTCGTCGGGCAGAAATTTAACGACCATCACACCTGCCACAACCATCCCGACGGTAATAATTCCCATCTGCTGCAAGTGCGTGTGCGAAACGGCGCGGCTGCCGCCTGCAATCGTGTAAAGCATGACGATTCCGCCCGAGATAATGTTGGTCCAGGTAATGTCCCAGCCCAGAATGGCAGATAGGATCAACGATGGCGCGTATATGGAAAGGCCTGTGGAGAGCCCGCGCTGCAGAAGAAAAAGGAACGAGGTAAGCGCGCGCGTCCGAAGATCAAAGCGCCTCTCTAAAAATTCATAGGCCGTAAATATTTTAAGCTGGCCAAATTTGGGAACAAACGTGATGCACAATACCACCATCGCCAGCGGCAAACCGAAGTAAAACTGAACAAAACGCATCCCGTCCGTGTAAGCCTGACCCGGGGCCGATAAAAAAGTGATCGCGCTGGCCTGGGTAGCCATTAATGATAAGGTGACGTGATACCAAGGGAGCGACTGTCCCGCCAGCAAAAACGAGTCCATGGTTTGTGTTTCGCGGCTGCGATAAATCCCGTAGGCAACAACAAATATAAGTGTGAGTGAGAGTACGATCCAGTCCAGAGAGCTCATTGAAAATGGGTCATAAATAAATAGAAGAGGACAATCAAAAGGATAAGGGTGCCTATGAGCAGCTGATAGAGCCGTTTCCAGCTACTGACAAATGGAGGCAAGCCATCGCGGTCCTGCGGGACCCGATCCTGCGGACTATTTTCAATTATTTTCATTAAGAGCAGTCAGAGTTAGGGCAGCCATCAACCGGGCATTGTACCACCGGTAAAAATAGAACGGTTTTTACATTGTTTTAGCATACAAAATGAAAATTGGGATGAACGGGGTGACTGCGGGGGACGCTTTCCTGGCACGGAAAAATAAAAAGAGACAACCTGGATGACCAAATTGTCTCTTTCAAATCATGAAGGCATTTATGACCAGAAACTCCATAAGGAAATGTATCAACTCTCAGAATCCTTTGCTCTCGAAAAGCAATGAGCTGGCTATTATACGCTCTCTGCCGCAAGACGCTCCAGACATTCGGCAAGGCTGTCTCTCCAGTAAGGGATCTGAATTCCAAAAACGGTTTTTATTTTCGTCTTATCCATTACCGAGTAAGCCGGGCGAACTGCTTTGGTAACATATTCTGATGTTTTGACAGGATTTAGCTTTACCGAAGTCTGGCTAATGTCAAACACGGCTTTTGCAAAATCATACCATGACGTAACGCCTTCGTTACTGTAATGGTAAATGCCATATTCTTTGCTGTCAGATGCAATGATATCCAGAATGGTGCCGGCCAGATCAATCGCATACGTAGGAGAGCCCACCTGGTCCACAATCACGCCAAGCTGGTCTCTTTCTTTACCCAGTCGAAGCATGGTTTTGACAAAATTGTTGCCGTATTCAGAGTAGAGCCAGCTTGTACGTAATGTAAAGTGCGCAGGCAAAACCTCTGCAATAGCAACTTCACCCTCTAATTTTGTGAGGCCATAGATATTTTCCGGCTCCGTAGGGTCTGTTTCGCTCAAAAGGCCAGTAACATTACCTTTAAAAACAAAGTCAGTAGAAATGTGAACAAGCGTAGCGCCATGTTCGGCGCAAGCTTTTGCAATATATGCAGCCCCATTCCGGTTCACTTTGCGGCAGATTTCCTGCTCATCTTCCGCTTTATCCACCGCTGTATATGCGGCACAATTGATTACAAACGAAGGTTTTTCTGTTGAAAATAACTTACCAAGAAGCTGTTCGTCCAGTATGTTCCCTTCCTGTTCAGAGGGGAACGAAATGTCATTGATATTTCTTTCAGCTGCAACTTTTTTCAGGCAACTGCCTAGTTGGCCCGACGCGCCGAGAACTACTATTTTCATTAGATCAATTTAGGTTTTGTGTAAATATAGAAACGGATGCTTAATCAAATGAAAAGGCCTGACAGAAATATTATCTATCAGGCCTTCTCTATATAAAATTATTGAAGCCAAACCTTACTGACCGCGACCAAGAACCATCACCTGCACAGTTCTAAATATAAGACGAACATCATCGAACACGCTGTATGATTTCAAATATTGAAGGTCATATTTCAAACGCTCAACATTTTTCGCCACCGTATCAGCATATCCAACATTGATTTGACCAATGGATGTAATGCCAGGCTTAACTGTTAAAAGTCGCTGAAATTCATGCGGAGCCGCTTCCATCAGCATATCCACATCATATTTATATAAAGGTCGTGGCCCTACGACTGACATTTCACCTTTCAATACATTAATAAATTGAGGCAACTCGTCAAGCCTTGATTTCCTGAGAACGCGCCCGATCGGGGTGATGCGCGGGTCATTATCTCCCTGTGAATGTTGCAAACCCATTTTGTCTGCATCTACACGCATACTGCGAAATTTATAGATATAGAACATTTCGCCCCATCTTCCAGAACGCTGTTGTTTAAAGAACACTGGTCCGGGAGATGTAATTTTGATAGCAGCCCAAACCAGGAAGAATATGGGAGCGCCCAGAATCATCACAATTACGGAGAAAACAAGGTCGAAACTGCGTTTAAGCGTTTGCTCATTGAAGCTTGAAAACGGCTTGGTATTCACCTGAATGATCGGATACATGTCGTGATACTCGATAGTAGCCATGTTGGTCATGAAACCTCTGAAATCCGGAACAAGCCGAATTTGTGTTTTTAGGCGCTCACCAAGTTTAATCACGTCCCGAACCTGATCATCGCTCATTTCTGATAGGCAGCAGTAAAGGTAGTCAAGTTGGTTTTGTTTAACCGCTGCTTCGAGGTTACCAATGTGATTTTGATTGCTATCCAATTCAAACATTCCATAGTAACGGTAACCCAGCTCTTTGCGCTCACCGTAAAACTCACGTATTAATGAAGCCAGATCCCCTTTACCAACAATGGCGTAACGATTGTAATTGTAGCCAGCTTTGCGGTATAGTTTCAGAAATAAAACGGCTCCTGCTCTTGATGCTGTGGATAGGGTTACAAACACAACATAAGTTGCTAAAAACTGATACCTGGAATACTCCTCGCCTTGCTTGGTTAGATATAAGAAAGCCATCATTACGGCTCCATGTACAAGCACTGCTTTCAGAAAATTGGCAAGCTGCGTATTAAAATGGTAGGAGAGGCGGGTAAATAAATAGGTTTTTAAAATATGGATAGTGAATATCCAGACAAGGTTCGCTACAAGCAGTAAATTGATGTAATTGTTCGGAAGAATACCCGAGTTGGGCTCAAAACGCAATAAATATGCTGAAAGAAACGACAAATTCAGCAGAATTACATCGGTCCACAGATGGGCCTTTGGAAGAAAGCCAGGATAGTGATTTTTCATATTGATAGACGTTGAGTTGAATCAGTAACAACCGTGAGTTGATTTCAACAGCCTCAAAGGCGTAGTATAAAAAAAATGCAACTAGCACAGCAATACAATACTACGCAAATTTGGATAAAAATAATGACATCGGCGATTTTTTCTTTTAAATATTTCAAGAAACCGGAAACTTGACCAGTGCTTAGTCGAGACTCCAGTTTGATAAATATCGGCCATCTTAACCCTCTAATGTGCCGATTCAGCCTAAATCCTGCGGGATTGTCTGCAATTGTTAAATATAATTCTCTTTAAGGGTTTTTGCCGAACGCCCCATAGCCAATTCCAAATGGCAGATATTCAAAACTAGGTTTTGTCATCATAAAGCTTGATAAAATATTAGTCTTAGACGCACCTGACGCACGAATTACCCATAACATATGGAGCTTTATCAGCTAAACTATTTGTATTAGAATTGATAAATATATCTCGAGTGATTGTAGAATTAATTAGTAATTACTACAACTACTTGTTATGTTTGTTATAGCAAATAATGGAAATGCGTAAATCAAATGGGATATTTAGACATATACACATCACCGTTAACAGAAAAAACCGCTTCTCACTTACTGAGGAGGGCGACTTTTGGGCCAACACAGCAGGAGATAACAAGCCTCACCGGCATGACTGCTACTCAGGCGGTTGATCTTTTAATAAGCAATGCTTCTTACCGTGCAACGCCACCGCCGCCTGTCGAATTAGAGGCAGGTCGGAGCGATTCGGGGCAACCGTTTTTGACAAAGCCATTCACATCTGCGCGTGTTGCTGCATATAATAGCTATATCCAGTTTTGGTGGATAGGGTTAATGACCGAACAAACAGGTCGTCCTTCTGTTCTTGACAAACTGACTGCGTTTTGGCAAAATCATTTTGTTGTGGCATTTAGTGCGGTCGAAGACTATCGCTTAATTGACCGGTATTTGAGGTTGTTAAGGCTAAATGCGCTGGGTAATTTTAGGGAAATGACGATAGGAGTTACCAAGGATCCGGCCATGTTGATGTATCAGAACGGGAATGAGAACGAAAAGGAGCATCCCAATGAAAATTATGGTCGGGAGTTGCAAGAATTGTTTACCGTAGGTCAAAAGGATTTTGCTGGAAATCACAACTATACTGAGCAAGATGTGAAGGAGGCAGCTAGAGTGCTGACCGGGTGGCAAGTGGTAAATTCTTTTAAAGAAGGTTCAACGACTTTTGGTTCGACTTTCAACCCAGACCGCCATGACACGTCAGAAAAGAATTTTTCTTCATTTTATAATAATAAGACTATTACGGGACGAGCTGGACAAGCGGCTGGTGATGAAGAGTTAGTTGACTTAGTTAATATGTTATTAGGGCATCAGGAAACGCCGAAATTTATTTGTAGAAAACTATACCGATGGTACGTTAACCCAAACGTTACACAAGAGATAGAAGACCAAGTCATTATCCCACTAGCCAATTTTTTTGCAAGCCCTGAAAATAATTTCGCCATTGCTCCGGTCCTGAAAAAGCTTTTAACAAGCGAAATTTTCTACGATGTCCGGAACATTGGTGCTATTGTAAAGTCGCCCGCTGAGTTTATGATAGGGGCAGTGCGGATGTTTGATCTGCCAGTTCCTGATTTGACCACAGAGTACGGGCCATTTCGTATCATGATGAACTACCTAAATAACAGCATGACTGTCCTACAACTTAATTTCTTGAACCAGCCATCTGTTTTCGGATCTCTTCCTTATTACCAAACTGGTTATTCCAAAAACTGGATTAACGGTACAACACTTGGGCTTCGTGGCGCTCGAACTGACGCATTCACTGATCCTTGGCTGGAGATCAAACCTGGTTATCTTTTAGGGGTTGATCTTCTAAAAAGGTTGCGATCCATTCAGCCTAACTTTTCAGACGTGGCGAATACTCCTGGAATTACTTGTGAGCAAGTTTTGAAAGAACTGACCAGAAACCTCTTCAGTACGGAGCTATCGCAAACTCAGCAGGACTTTTTGATAGATAACATTATGATGATGAATAATAGCGCCCGCGGAACCTGGGTCAGGGAATGGAATGCTTATCGAACGGCTCCAACCGAATACCCAAGGCAAACTGCGGTTCTTGTAAGGTGTAAGGCGCTGATGAAACATATGTTAAGAATGGCTGAATATCAATTGTTTTAACCGAAAACTATGAAAAGAAGAGATTTCTTTCGCGCCGCATCCACTGCGATGGTTCCGGTTATGTTAAATGGCTTTGGAGTTAAGTCTTTAGCGAAAAGCTCAGCCCTAGTCCAGTCATTAGCAAACGTTTCAGCGCTCAATAATGACCGCATTCTAGTAATCATCTATTTGGGTGGAGGCAATGATGGCTTGAACACCGTTATTCCGTTAGAATACTATTCAAAATACAATGAACTACGAAGCAACATAGCTATTCCAGAAAATCAGGTATTGCGTCTGGCTGGAAATTTGGAATCAGGATTTCACCCTGCTATGACGGGCATGCGTGAAATGTATGACGAAGGTAAACTGGCAATTATTAATTCGGTTTCTTATCCAAATCCAGATCAATCACATTATCGGTCTACTGATATATGGATGACCGCTGTGGACTCTACACAATATTCTAATTCGGGTTGGGCGGGGCGTTATCTCGGCGATCGGTTTGCTGGATATCCGGCAAACTACCCCAATGCCACGATGGAAGATCCATTGGCAATTCAAATCGGTCAGATAAGTACCACGGCATTACTCGGTACCAATCAGTCAATGGGCATAACGCTTCAAGACCCTAATACTTTTTATCAGTTAATAGGAGAACCCCGGGTTACTCCTGGAGACGGTCTGCCATGTTGCGATGCAGGCGAGTTAGTTGCTTTTATCAGGCAACAACAGGTGCTTGCAGTGGGGTATGGTGCCGAAATAAAGGCGGCGGCAAGCGCAGGAACGAACCTGGCCACATATCCGGATGCCTCCGCTAAAAATAATTTAGCCGAACAGCTAAAAATAGTCGCCAGACTTATTCATGGAGGATTGAAATCCAAAATTTATTATGTCGAGTTGGGGGGGTTTGATACACATGCCAATCAGATAGGATCAACTAGTGTTGAAGGAACTCATGCAGAGTTGTTGAAAAAGCTATCTGATGGTGTAGCAGCGTTTCAAAAAGACCTGAAACTACAAGGTACTGAGGATCGTGTGCTTGGCATGACATTCTCAGATTTTGGCCGGCGAGCTACTTCGAATGCATCAAATGGGACAGATCATGGCATCGGTGCACCTATGTTTGTTTTTGGGACGGGAATCAAGCGACAACTTATCGGAACCAATCCGGACTTGATCAATGGACTACTGCCACCTACTCCTACACAGTGGGAGACCAACCGTGACATTAAGATGCAAATTGATTTCCGAAGGGTATATGCAGATATTTTAAATGACTGGTTTGGCACAGCAGGCTCAAAGACAGACCAACTTCTTTATAAAAACTTTAAGACCACTTCGCTCTTTTCTGACGTGGTGCAAACCATAGCATCGGGGGCCTGGCCCAATCCCGAGATCTGGTCTAATGGACGCGTTCCTAATGCCACATCTATTGTGAAAGTGAATACAGGGCACATTGTTGAAGTCGGGCAGAACATTACTGCCAAGAGCATCAAAGTTGACGTAGGAGGAGAATTAAAATTCTTAGGCGATTACAGTGCGAACATCAACGGCTAAAATTCCCATAGCGACAAAAATTCATATCATGAAGAAGTTTTATTTCATCATCTTTCTGCTGTCTTGTATTTCATGGATGTCCTATGGCCAAAATGCTATTATTGTCACAGAACGATCTGGCGCGGGTGGGATAGTAAGTTTTTCACCTAACTCGAAGCTGACTGGCATAAGTGATCAAAGATTCGTCGATGGATATGTTAAAAAAAATGGAGCTGGACATTTTGTGTTTCCTGTTGGAGACAACGGTAGTTACCGGCCATTTGCAGCAGAAGCAGACGGGACGGTAGGCGCCTATTTTCAGGAAGATCCGAATATTGCATCGGTCCCCGGAGGCGGACCTTTTAGCGTTTCCAGTAAAGATGCCGTTATCAGTACTGTCAGCAATAAGGAGTTTTGGGACATTTGGGGCACGAATGCTACTCGCCTAACACTATCTTGGAATGCTCAGAGTGATGTTGCAAATCTAACAGGCAACTCCTTACCAAACCTCAGTATTGTTGGATGGAATCAAACTTTGTCACGCTGGGAGAAGATCGCCTCAGCAGTGGATGAAGTTAATGTGCTTGGCGGATCAAGCACATTAACTTCCGGATCCATAACGACTATTCAAAACATAGTGCCCGAACTTTACAACGTTTATACCCTAGCGTCATTGAATGTTGTTTCCACGCCAGTTAATTATAGTGGCGTTCTTGAAGTAGCTAATTGCAATGAAATCAAAGGGTATATCTGGGACAAGAGCTATCCCGATGCTGTACTCACAGTCGAATTTTTGAATGGCAGTACTGTATTTGCTACTGCTCAGGCTAACACTTTCAGGGCGGATTTGCAGAGCGCCGGAATAGGAACTGGAAAGTACGGTTTCGCTATTCCAATGCCTGCTGATTTGATAGATGGGCAAGCAAAACAGATCAGCGTTCGTGTGAGGGGTAGCAATTACCTGTTAACCGGATCGCCAATAACAGTGAATTGTGCTTATGAAGGAAGCTTGGAAATTGCTGATTGCAATACGCTCAAAGGCTGGGCAATGGATAGGAACAAACCGGATAGTGCATTTACATTGGAGCTTCTGGAAGGAACAACCGTACGTGCTACTGTGGTGGCGAATCTTTATCGAGAGGATTTGAAGAATGCAGGAACGGGTACAGGCAACTACGGTTTCGAAATACCTGTGCCCAATTCATTGAAAACCGGGAAGCCTGTTCAGCTAAGCATTCGGGTGAAGGGGACAACGTACATTTTACCAGGATCTATAAAGACCATAACTTGTGGCGCTCCTCAGTATTACGGCAGTTTCGAGCTAGTGGATTGTAATACCGTTTATGGGTGGGCTTGGGCAGGCAACTATCCAGATTTACCGTTAACCGTGGAGTTAGTTGAAGGCAATATAGTACATGCTACAGGAGTCGCTAATATATATCGACAATATCTGAAGGACTACAACATTGGGAATGGCAAGTATGGATTTAGTTTCCCGCTTCCCACATCACTAAAAAATGGTCAGGCCAGGCAATTAAGTATTCGCGTTCAAGGGACTACTTATATTTTACCCAATTCTCCTAGGTCAGTAACTTGCGCAGCGCCTCCTCAGTTTGCAGGTAAATTCGAGACTGCCGACTGCAACTCGGTTCAAGGGTGGGCCTGGGCGAGCAATTACCCAGATTCTTCATTCACGGTCGAGCTAATGGAAGGCAGCACGGTCTATGCGACAGGAGTTGCCAAGGTTTACCGTGCCGATCTGAAGGCCGCTGGAACGGGAACAGGCTACTATGGATTCGACATTCCACTTCCATCCGCATTGAAGAGTGGCCAAGCGCGTCAGTTGAGCGTCCGCATCAAGGGGAGCACTTATGTCTTGCCGGTAACTGCACCCAAGTCGGTGACCTGCGCTGCGATCCCTCAGTACTATGGTAGCTTTGAGGTGGCAGACTGTAATTTGATCCAGGGCTGGGCATGGGCAAGTAATTATCCTGACTCTGCCTTTACGGTAGAAATAATGGAAGGCACCACCATCCATGCGACTGTTGTCGCTAACATATACAGGCAATATCTGAAAGACTATAACATTGGAACCGGCAAGTATGGGTTTAGTATCCCACTTCCTGCTTCCTTGAAGAGTGGCCAGCCGCGTCAGCTAAGTGTGCGTGTGAAGGGCAGCACCTATGTGCTTCTTAATTCTCCCAAAACGGTTACGTGTGCGGCATTACCAGACTATGCGGGTTTGCTTGAAGGGGCAGATTGTGATCTGGTACGTGGCTGGGCCTGGGATAAGAACTATCCTAATTCGGCATTGACTGTGGAGTTGGTAGAAGGCAGTACAGTGTATGCAACAGCTACAGCCAACACCTACCGTGCCGACTTGTTGAGTGCGGGCACAGGCAGTACAGGTAATTATGGTTTTAGCTTTGCGCTTCCTGTGGCCCTGAAAGATGGCAAGTCCCATAACCTGAGCGTGCGTGTGAAGGGCACTGGTTATAACCTATCGGGTTCACCCAAAGCAGTAAGCTGTGCAGCGGTGTCGCTTTACGGCGGAATATTTGACGGGGTGGATTGTAATTCTGTGCGTGGGTGGGCTTGGGACAAGAACTATCCTAATTCGGTATTGACCGTTGAGTTGGTAGAAGGCACCACGGTGCATGGAACAGCTATCGCCAATGTCTACCGTGCTGATCTAGTGAATGCAGGCGCTGGAAGCACAGGGAAGTATGCATTCAGCGTGGCCCTGCCCCCGAGCCTTAAAGATGGGCAAACCCACCAGTTAAGTATCCGGGTTAAAGGTACAAGCCATATATTATCAAGTTCTCCAAGGTCGGTGACTTGTGTAGCTCTGCCTCAATACGGGGGTAAGTTTGAGACTGCCGATTGCAACTCGGTTAAAGGGTGGGCCTGGGCGAGCAATTTCCCAGATTCTTCATTCACTGTTGAGCTAATGGAAGGCAGCACGGTTCATGCGACTGCCGTTGCCAAGGTTTACCGTGCGGATCTGAAAGCGGCTGGGACTGGCACGGGTTATTATGGATTCGATATTCCCCTTCCGTCCGCATTAAAGAGCGGGCAGGCGCGTCAGTTAAGCGTCCGCATCAAGGGAAGCACTTATGTCTTGCCGGTAACTGCACCCAAGTCGGTGACCTGCGCTGCGATCCCTCAGTACTATGGTAGCTTTGAGGTGGCAGACTGTAATTTGATCCAGGGCTGGGCATGGGCAAGTAATTATCCTGACTCTGCCTTTACGGTAGAAATAATGGAAGGCACCACCATCCATGCGACTGTTGTCGCTAACATATACAGGCAATATCTGAAAGACTATAACATTGGAACCGGCAAGTATGGGTTTAGTATCCCACTTCCTGCTTCCTTGAAGAGTGGCCAGCCGCGTCAGCTAAGTGTGCGTGTGAAGGGCAGCACCTATGTGCTTCTTAATTCTCCCAAAACGGTTACGTGTGCGGCATTACCAGACTATGCGGGTTTGCTTGAAGGGGCAGATTGTGATCTGGTACGTGGCTGGGCCTGGGATAAGAACTATCCTAATTCGGCATTGACTGTGGAGTTGGTAGAAGGCAGTACAGTGTATGCAACAGCTACAGCCAACACCTACCGTGCCGACTTGTTGAGTGCGGGCACAGGCAGTACAGGTAATTATGGTTTTAGCTTTGCGCTTCCTGTGGCCCTGAAAGATGGCAAGTCCCATAACCTGAGCGTGCGTGTGAAGGGCACTGGTTATAACCTATCGGGTTCACCCAAAGCAGTAAGCTGTGCAGCGGTGTCGCTTTACGGCGGAATATTTGACGGGGTGGATTGTAATTCTGTGCGTGGGTGGGCTTGGGACAAGAACTATCCTAATTCGGTATTGACCGTTGAGTTGGTAGAAGGCACCACGGTGCATGGAACAGCTATCGCCAATGTCTACCGGGCTGATCTAGTGAATGCAGGCGCTGGAAGCACAGGGAAGTATGCATTCAGCGTGGCCCTGCCCCCGAGCCTTAAAGATGGGCAAACCCACCAGTTAAGTATACGGGTTAAAGGTACAAGCCATATATTATCAAGTTCTCCAAGATCGGTGACTTGTGTAGCTCTGCCTCAGTACGCGGGTAAATTCGAGACTGCCGATTGCAACTCGGTTAAAGGGTGGGCCTGGGCGAGCAATTTCCCAGATTCTTCATTCACCGTTGAGCTAATGGAAGGCAGCACGGTCTATGCGACAGGAGTTGCCAAGGTTTACCGTGCCGATCTGAAGGCCGCTGGAACAGGAACAGGCTACTATGGATTCGACATTCCACTTCCATCCGCATTAAAGAGTGGCCAGGCGCGTCAGTTGAGCGTCCGGATCAAGGGGAGCACTTATGTCTTGCCGGTAACTGCACCCAAGTCGGTGACCTGCGCTGCGATCCCTCAGTACTATGGTAGCTTTGAGGTGGCAGACTGTAATTTGATCCAGGGCTGGGCATGGGCAAGTAATTATCCTGACTCTGCCTTTACAGTAGAGATCATGGAAGGAAGTACTGTACAAGCGACTGCTGTTGCCAATATATACCGGCAATATCTGAAAGACTATAACATTGGCACGGCCAAGTATGGGTTCAGTATCCCATTTCCTGCTTCCTTGAAAAATGGTCAACCCCGTCAGCTAAGTGTGCGTGTGAAGGGCAGCACCTATGTGCTTCTTAATTCTCCCAAAACGGTTACGTGTGCGGCATTACCAGACTATGCGGGTTTGCTTGAAGGGGCAGATTGTGATCTGGTACGTGGCTGGGCCTGGGATAAGAACTATCCTAATTCGGCATTGACTGTGGAGTTGGTAGAAGGCAGTACAGTGTATGCAACAGCTACGGCCAACACCTACCGTGCCGACTTGTTGAGTGCGGGCACAGGTAGTACAGGGAATTATGGTTTTAGCTTTGCGCTTCCTGTGGCCCTGAAAGATGGCAAGTCCCATAACCTGAGCGTGCGTGTGAAGGGCACTGGTTATAACCTATCGGGTTCACCCAAAGCAGTAAGCTGTGCAGCGGTGTCGCTTTACGGCGGAATATTTGACGGGGTGGATTGTAATTCTGTGCGTGGGTGGGCTTGGGACAAGAACTATCCTAATTCGGTATTGACCGTTGAGTTGGTAGAAGGCACCACGGTGCATGGAACAGCTATCGCCAATGTCTACCGGGCTGATTTAGTGAATGCAGGCGCTGGAAGCACAGGTAAGTATGCATTCAGCGTGGCCCTGCCCCCGAGCCTTAAAGATGGGCAAACCCACCAGTTAAGTATACGGGTAAAGGGTTCCAGCCATATATTGTCCAGTTCTCCAAGGTCGGTGACTTGTGTAGCTCTGCCTCAATACGGGGGTAAATTTGAGACGGCCGATTGCAACTCGGTTAAAGGGTGGGCCTGGGCGAGCAATTTCCCAGATTCTTCATTCACTGTTGAGCTAATGGAAGGCAGCACGGTTCATGCGACTGCCGTTGCCAAGGTTTACCGTGCGGATCTGAAAGCGGCTGGGACTGGCACGGGTTATTATGGATTCGATATTCCCCTTCCGTCCGCATTAAAGAGCGGGCAGGCGCGTCAGTTAAGCGTCCGCATCAAGGGAAGCACATATGTTTTGCCAAGTTCTCCAATTACTGTTACCTGTGCGGCCTTGCCTGATTATGCGGGTCTGCTTGAAGGAGCAGATTGTGATCTGGTGCGCGGCTGGGCCTGGGATAAGAACAACCCAAATTCGGTTTTGACAGTAGAACTGGTAGAAGGCAGTACAGTGTATGCAACAGCTACGGCCAACACCTACCGTGCCGACTTGTTGAGTGCAGGCACAGGCAGTACAGGGAACTATGGTTTTAGCTTTGCGCTTCCTGCTTCCCTAAAAGATGGCAAGTCCCATAATCTGAGTTTGCGTGTGAAGGGCACTGGTTACAGCCTGTCGGGTTCGCCAAAGACACTAAGCTGTGCCGCTGCGTCGCTTTATTTTGGGATATTTGACAGCGCGGATTGCAACTTTGTGCGTGGCTGGGTCTGGGACAAGAATTACCCTAATTCGGTATTGACTGTTGAGTTGGTAGAAGGCACCACAGTGCATGCAACAGCCATTGCTAATATTTACCGCGCAGATTTGATAAACGCCGGGGCTGGCAGTACAGGGAAGTATGCATTCAGCATGGCTTTGCCCCAAAGCCTTAAAGATGGGCAAACCCACCAGTTAAGTATCCGGGTAAAAGGTTCAAACCATATATTGTCCAGTTCTCCAAGGTCGGTGACCTGTGTAGTCCTGCCTCAGTACGCGGGTAAATTCGAGACGGCCGATTGCAACTCGGTTAAAGGCTGGGCCTGGGCGAGCAATTTCCCAGATTCTTCATTCACTGTTGAGCTAATGGAAGGCAGCACGGTTCATGCGACTGCCGTTGCCAAGGTTTACCGTGCGGATCTGAAAGCGGCTGGGACTGGCACGGGTTATTATGGATTCGATATTCCCCTTCCGTCCGCATTAAAGAGCGGGCAGGCGCGTCAGTTAAGCGTCCGCATCAAGGGAAGCACATATGTTTTGCCAAGTTCTCCAATTACTGTTACCTGTGCGGCCTTGCCTGATTATGCGGGTCTGCTTGAAGGAGCAGATTGTGATCTGGTGCGCGGCTGGGCCTGGGATAAGAACAACCCAAATTCGGTTTTGACAGTAGAACTGGTAGAAGGCAGTACAGTGTATGCAACAGCTACGGCCAACACCTACCGTGCCGACTTGTTGAGTGCAGGCACAGGCAGTACAGGGAACTATGGTTTTAGCTTTGCGCTTCCTGCTTCCCTAAAAGATGGCAAGTCCCATAATCTGAGTTTGCGTGTGAAGGGCACTGGTTACAGCCTGTCGGGTTCGCCAAAGACACTAAGCTGTGCCGCTGCGTCGCTTTATTTTGGGATATTTGACAGCGCGGATTGCAACTTTGTGCGTGGCTGGGTCTGGGACAAGAATTACCCTAATTCGGTATTGACTGTTGAGTTGGTAGAAGGCACCATAGTGCATGCAACAGCCATTGCTAATATTTACCGCGCAGATTTGATAAACGCCGGGGCTGGAAGTACTGGGAAGTATGCATTTAACATGGCCTTGCCCCAGAGCCTTAAAGATGGGCAAGCCCACCAGCTAAGTATAAGGGTTAAAGGTTCAAGCAAAATATTGTCAAATTCTCCGAGGTCAGTGACCTGTAGTTCTACACTTCGGACAAATGAAGAGAGTGAAATAGCAACTGTCGGGGAGCGCGCGGATTCGGAAACTGATTTGGAACTGGTGCTTTCTCCTAACCCGACCAGTGGCCTGTTGACAATAAGAGCCAATCTTCAAGATAAGCAACAAGCCGAACTCTCCTTATACGATTTGAAAGGAAGGCTTATCTGGAACAAATCAGTGGTCGGACAAGCTGCGGCATATGAGCACATGCTTGATCTGAGACAACAAGCTTCCGGCACTTACTTGTTAAAATTGCAGACGCGTCAGCAAACGAAAGTAAAACAGGTCGTGCTGGTGCAATAAAGGGAAAATATCAAACGACTATTCAACAGACTAAAAAAGGAGGATAAATAAAAATTTCCTAAGATGTTGAATAGTCGTTTCTTTTGAATAAACCTTTGATGTACGCCTTGATCAGGAGAAAGGAAAAAAGTGAGTTGGTCACTGCATATCTTTTAAATAGTCTTCTTGGCTCCTGCATCAATCTGAACAACCACTCCAGACCCGCATTTTGAATCCATTCAGGAGCCCTGGATTGAAGTCCAACCATGACCGGCAACGCACCTCCTATTCCAATCATTGGCATATGAATCTTTCCATTCATTTTAGCCATCCATTTTTCCTGTTTCGGACAACCAAGTACAACAAAAAGTATTTTGGCTCCGCTGGCATTGATCAATTCAATGTCATTGAGCTCTTCCTGTTCTGTTAATGGCCGGAAAGGAGGGCTATGCATTCCCCCGATTTTCAGTGAAGGGTATTTTTCATCTACAAATGATGATGTTTTCGCCAACATTTCGGGCGAGCCTCCGTAAAAGAATATCGGAATTGATTTTTGTTCTGCCGTTCTGAGAATGTCTGGCAAAATGTCCATTCCAGCGACCCGGTCCTGGTGAATACCATACAGCAATTTCAAGCCCCAAACCAAAGGCATTCCGTCTGGTGTGCAAATTTTAGCACTGTTGACAATTTTAGAAAAATTCGCGTCGAGATATGCTTCCACAAGCATATGTACATTAGAAACGCAGATGAAGCAACTCTCTTTTATCGCGGCAAGTTGGAAAAGCTGTTCAAGGAACGAATCATAGCGCCCAACGGAAATTCCGATTCCTAATAAATTTACTTTTTTCATCAGATATTGTAATAACGTTGAAGTTGCAATGGGGATATCACTTGCCTTTTGGCTGCTTTTCCCACTTTTCGGAAATCCGTTTCTTTAATTCCGGATTGAACCGGAGCTTATCAAAATGGTTATCTTTCATTTGAATTTTCGTGGAATCACTTTTATGAAAACGATAATCCTCATTTTTAATGTTGGATACTACATTGCCCACCACTAGAAAGTCAGATGAGCCTTCATCAAAGAAGAAACCGTTATTCCATGCACCGATTGCATTTTTGGAACGAGGGATAGTTCTGATGTAGTTGTTACGGTATACGGAGCCAGTTTGTTTTCCGAGGGTATAAATTCCCCCTCCATCAGACAAGGTCCTCATTACATCATGAATGTAATTATCCTCCACCAGGTTATGCGTTGTATAACTATCCTCAAAGGTATAAGTCCATCCAACACTTATTCCCGTATATGGCAAATTATATATCTCGTTGGACTTGATTATATTATGATTTGCCTGCATAATACCGATCCCAACCCCTGATACAAAAAACAGTCCGCAATCCGAAATGTTACAGTTTATCACCTGATTAAATGAGGGTGACTTTGTAGCTGGCCAAATCATTCTTCTGGCACCTGAAATATTTACTCCAATCAAAATTCCACCACCGCCGATATCATTAATGGTAGCATTGATTATACTGTTTTTGGTGGAAAATTCACTGATCCAAATAGCGTAATTACCTAGATGCGTAAAAGAACAATTCTTAAATGTGCTGTTCTTTGTTCGTTCCAGAAGAATGGAGGCACCGCATTCCATAGCGGCCTGTCCCGATGAAAAACCCTCACTAAAATCGAGCCAGTCGAACTTCTTTAAATTGGTGACTTTGTTTTTTTCCTCAACATTGTTAAACCCCCATGCCGGGTTGGTATAACTGAAATTGATGTCGGTGAATTTCAAGTTGTTTACGAAAATATTATTCTTTGCATCTCCTTTCGCAATAAGAAGCGTGTCTAATAGAGGAGCGGTGAAGCGAAGTTGGTTTGGGTTTTCAGCCGCATGTGAATAATACAACACTTCTCCTGTTTTGTAGTCCAATAACCATTCACCCGGCTTATCTAGAAAATCCCGTGAATTTTCAATTCTAAATCGTACCCTTGGGCTATAAAAGCCAACAGGAAACATCGATGGATTTTTAAAATACAATACACGGTTCTTACGATCAATATCTCTGACAGTCTGCCAGGAAGCCTCCCAGCTATTGTAAACAATCACTTCCGATCCCAATATATTTTTTGCCGAATCCAGAGTGTTGCCTTCATATGCGAATCCACAAAAAACATCAATGGAATCCTTTACCATTCTTCTTATTGCAGGCCACTCCCAGGCTTTAAAAGCAGAAGCGAATTTGGGTATTGGCCCTTTGGTAAATAAAGTGTCAGACGTAGCGCGTTGGAGTCGTTTGTTGTTTACAAAAAGTGATCGAAAAACGTCCTTTTTTTTAAATGAAGGAATTTTTAGCTTCCAGACATTCTTTTTGTCAGTTTTAACCCATTGGCCTTTCAGTTGCTTTCCACCGCTAAAAGTCACTGATTCTCCCGGGTAAGCCATGTACTCCACAGTAGTCAACGAATCTCCTGCGTCATCAGGGCCAAAAGAAAGAGGCGTATCGAACTCGTAAATGCCTTTTCTGATAATGACCTGCACATTATCACGCTTATCTTTTCTACTCCTGATTAATTGCTGAATTTTCCGAATGTCCGAATAGGGCTTTCCTACAGACCCATCAGCATTCTTTTGAGATTTGGTAGCCAGGTAGTATTTAACGGTCTTTTGCCCATATGAATGATATGTGGACAAAAGGGCTATAAGCAATAATAATGTTAGTTTTTTCATTTGTTTTTCCAATGCTCAAAAAATCCTTTCCCCTCGCCGCGCAACCACGCAATTGTTTCACTTACATTATTCTTCAAAGAAGCATCCGCCTGCCCAAATAGTTCAATAGTAATCTCTGTCGGAGCGGGATAATCCTCGATCATGTTCTGGAATCTTTTTGAATAAAGAGGGAATGGGACCTTTACGGATCTTAATAGGTCTCCCCCCTTCGCAACTCCCTGAAAAATAAATTTCGGTAACCTTCTTATCTTTTTGTCATTAAGCTGGACTGAAATCTCATTGAGCCAGAGATACGAATCAACAGGAGCGTCGCCTACATAAAACATTTTATGATTTACCACTTCCGAAGGAGCGACAAGTATTTGATAGATTTGATGTACAATATTTTTTACGTAACCATAAGTTCGCATAACGGGATGCTCCACGGGATGAAAATACATTCCCTTGTCTATAACTTTCCAAAGTTCATTCGGATAACGCATGTGCCATGGCCCCCAGATATTAGTTGGTCTTACAATGGTCCAATTGCACGACAAGTTAGCCTGATGTGTATATTGCTCCGTTAAAACCTTACTTTGTCCATAAATGGTATGGGGCTGGAACTCGTCCATTCTTGTTGGAAGAGGCTTGTCATCTGATTTATAAACGTATTGTGTGGATGTTATAATCGCATTTTTAACGGATGGGAATTTCTTAATTACATTCAGGACATGTAGCGTCCCAATATGGTTCTCATTATAATCTTCCAGAACATCACTTAAAGTATCCGTGCGTGCAGCAAGGTGGATCACAACGTCTGGCTGATTGTCTTTGAAGGCCGCTTCCATTTGCTTTTCGTCCATGATATCTCCTTTCCTCCAGAAAGCCGACTGCTTCGAATTGATAGGAGGGTTTTTATCATAGTTGACTATATTATTATGCCCTTTTTTAATCAAAAGGTCAATTAGATTGGTGCCAATAAATCCTGACCCGCCCGTTATTAAAATAGACTTCATTTTAATGAATTAAAAAAGTTAATAATGTTTTTTTCGAAAACGCCAACTGAGTAGTACTGCTCGTAACTTGATCTGGCACCCTGTGAAAGCTGGGAATAAAGACTTTTGTCATTTAATATTTTCACGATCGATGCGGCCATGCTTTCGACGCCATGTACATCATGTATGTAACCATTATAGCCATCCGTGATTTGATTCACTACTCCTCTCCATTTCGTCGAAATGACGGGCAGGCCGCACGAAAAGGCTTCAAGATTAACGGTCGGGAAATTCTCGTGTTCAAAAAACGTTGGAAACAAGAACAGATCAGATTCATTGAAAACATTTATTTTTTCCTGACCAATCTTTATTCCATGATATGTGATTAATCCTTCTTTTACTGCCAGGTCAAGTGCATTTGCCTCTTTCGTTCCGAACGCCTTACCAACCACCTGTCCCCTGATTCTGGGGTCAATTTTATTGGCTCTCCTGATCACATCCAGATAATCCAAAATTCCTTTCGTCTCTCTGCAAACACCAACAAACAATACGCTGAATCGATCCTGATTTTGTTTTTGAATATCTCCCGCGATTCGCAAGTCATCTACGCCATATGGAATGATTGTAATGTCTTTACATTTCAGAAATAGAGGATCTGCTGTTCCTGATTCGCTCATGCATATCGAATAATCCGGATAGAAGAATACAAACTCAAAGGTCTTTTTAAAGAAGGGCGACAATGATTCATAAATATTAGTCAATCCCCCCGCATGGAAATGAAAGATTACTTTGAATCTGAGTAGCCGGACAAAAAACAACAAAATGATATCTCTGTAAATTGGAACTCTTTCAAATCCCGACGGCGGATAATATACATAGTCCGGTTTATATGAAAGCAGTGTATATATGATGGAAAATAAGATCTTGAAAAGCTTGAAAATTTTCATTAAACCCCATTTTCCAGTTTGGTCCATTTCCTCACTGAAATTCATCCGTATCAACTTATAGTCAAAATCGCTTTTGTCTAAAAACGAAACGATTTTTCCGATCATGATACTCTGACCACCGTAGGGTGGGGGAGTTTGGCCTATAATTAATATCTTTTTCGTTGAGTGGGCAATCATTTGAATTATTTTACAGCGTTTGCATTTTATCCGATTGAGCGATTCGTGTTATTGAAGAAACAGAGATTTCAGAAATTGATCAGGTTGATGCTCTTCGTAAAATCTTTTACATCCATCGGTATTAAAATGTGAATATTCGTTTTGAGCTTGTTCCATGGCTTGTGCGATCTGATTGACATCGAACGGGTCCGTGGTTTTCCCTAAGTTGTACTTATTAACCAGTTCTTGAATAAGCCCAACCGATGAAGCCAAAACATACATATTATGTTTGGCAGATCTTCCCAGCAAACCGCTGGATCCAAAGAAGTCTTTATAAATCAGCAATGAGATGTGGGATGTGGCATGGAGCTCATCCATCTCCGCATTGCTTACAAATTTGTTTTCTAGAATGATACGCTTGTTAGGGGCAAGGTTGTTTTTTACTTCTTCAACCAGCCTGGATATGGTACTAAAATACGCAGGTTTGCTGGAACCAATGATTTTTAACACCGTTGGCTGGGAGAATTTAGCAACCGAATATGCCCTAATGATATTTTCAGTATTTTTTCTTTCAGCCAATGCGCCAAATGCTAAAAGGGAGATCTCAGATTTATCTTTCTCCAAAATTTCTGATTGACTTTCAGTGTCATAAGAAAAGATCGGATCAGGAAGATGTTTGAATTTCTCCGTGCGGTAAAACTTGTTAAGATGGGCGACCCCGCTAGGGTCATTTAAAATGAAGATATTCTTAACATTTTTGTTCAGCCCAATCACTATAACTTCGGAAAATATCTTTTTTAAGGATTTAATTTTTGTATTTACAACGGTTTTAAGTTTGTTATTCGAAGGAACCGTTCTGTGGTGAGGGCGAAAATAGATTGTTGAGATACTTGTAGTTCCCTTATACAGCGACACAGGTATTTGAAATTTGTCCAGGTCTAGAAAATATAACATATCGGCCTTCAAGCCTTCTATCGCTGACAAAACCATCTTCCAGATCTGTGTCCGTCCTGACAAAGTGTCGACAAGATCCGCCTTAAAGTCTAAAAAAATCGTCTGAGCATCTTCTGGAAACCTTAGTAGCTCCTTTGCCTCAATATTGTATACGAATATCAGCTCGTCGCCAACAGCGCCGCCAAGAACCCTTTTGTAATTGTCGATTACAAACTGATTGTATCCAATATAATGTCCATTTTGTTGAATATTAACATCGCAAATGACTATTTTTTTATTTACTATCATCGTTTGAAAGCTCAGTTATAATCAAGTCTAACTAATGACTATAAAGATTATAGGAATTAACAAATTGTCATCTTTTATCCCATACAAATAAGAAGCCATGATTCATTCTTTTAGCATTATTGTTAATACCACCATAGTAGCTATAAATATTGAAAAGTATGATAACTATAACTGCTCCTCTTAACGCAATGCTGACAAGAAGGTTTTTACGCTTCATTTTAAAAACATCATAACCCATATATCCAATTAGTACGGGTAACAGTATTTCAAGATAATGTATCAGCCTGTCAAACAATTCATGTCGGGAAAACATCGGCTTTGTAATAGCGTATAGGACAAAAATGAAGTAGAAAAATATATAGTGTCTATTTGGGTACTTTCTTAGTAATTTATAACCAAAAATTAGAAGAAACAGATTCCTTGCAAAGTGAAAGGCATTACCAAAAATAGACGCGTTGAAAAATAGATCCACTCTGGTATTGTCCAGAAGCGAATCGACATAGTCGGTATAGTTTAGCATTAAGCCCATATAATTAAAGAATAAAACTAACGGCTTCAACCCTTCAATAACAGCAGTTCCTACATACCAAGAAATTAGGTATGCAATTAGTATGAATATTAATTTAATATTTAGTAATTTTTTATAAAATATATATATCATTAAATAGGTGAAAATAGCGATTATACATGAAGAATGGATAAAAAACGCTGGAATAGCAAATAATAAGAATATGGCATACTTGTTTTTTAGTAAATAAGATAATCCAATTACAAGCAAGCCAATGGCAAAAAATTGACGAATTAGGTTTTCCGCATATAAGCTGTATAACAAATACATCGGTGCAGCAAATAAAACTAGATGCTTTTTTTCCCGTAAAAGAAAGTATAAAGAAAATATAAATAAAAAGCTAGTTATAATAAACAAAACCGGAGATTCAAAACCAACCAGGGCCAAAAATCTTATTATCCAAAGGTACAATGGATCTATTTCAGTTCTGTAGAGGTTTCCCTGCTGCATGTATTCAAAAATCAGGCGATTTTGCATAAAGTCCACGCCTACGTCGTACCGAAACCCTTCAATAATGGAGTATACCAAGATGGGTATACTCGCAAGTATGACATACCTAGTATCATTTACCCTATTAGATATGCTATGCCCTGGTAGGTTGCTCGGGGCTGTTTGTGTCAATATGGATATATAATAAGAACTAGTCAAAATAGTGACCAAAATTATTGTGTATACAATGTAGGTTTCAAGCATAAATAATGGAATATACTAGTATTGACAAACGACGAGTACTTAGATATTAGAAGGTAATTTTTACATCGAACTATGTTACATAAGTATGATTAATGTTGTATAGCCATTAAACTGTCAATTGAACTTATCACAACAGTTTATGTAAAAATCTATTTATATAATATTTTACTATATTGGTGTATTTAATGTTTTTTGCCAGCGAATGAAGTGAAACAAATTGATATAAAAATTGAACCTGATTTAATGAATATTTTGAGCCACCGTTCATTTTTATAGAATTATGTGTGTTATATAGAAATATCTCATTTCCGTAAAATGAATTGATAATATTTAATTCATAAGGTTTCAAATCCATTTTGAACGAACGAACTACTTCAAAGTTCATTTTTTTTGGTGTCAGATAGTATTGTTTGTTTTCTCGATTATTCTTCTCTCCATAAAAATCTACACAAAGATCTTTGTCATCCACCTTCAAGTATCTGCCCATAAATTTACGCTCGAAGAATCCATCGTAACATATTGTTAAATCCGTTCGCTTTATAAATTGAAAACGAGATTTATTTCCATATTGAAGAGGCACCTGAAATAGTGAGTTGTTTAAGGTATTATGAGTGCCAGAATCTCCAAAGTTAGTTGATAAAGAAGTATATGGATAGACAAAATACTTGTTATTTTCAATACAGTACCTATTGTGATACTTTAACCAGGAGCTTTTCGGCCAATTACAGATTGTCTTAGGTAAATTTGGCATTTCGTCAAATTCCGCCGAATTCGCAGTGTACCACTGGGCAAACTCTTTCCACTGCTTGCGCATCCACACCTGGCCCCAAGACTGGGCACAGTTGATAAAGTATACATCAGTATCTGATTTTTCAGAAAAGAAAAGTAAGTTGGCGTATTGATTGATATTGAAGTTGTATAAAGAAATGCCTGCAATTTCGAGGTCATCTTGATAAAATGAAACTGCTTGACTGGCGAAATGATAATAGTTATGTGATAAATAAATGTCATCCTCTAGTACAATAATGGAAGCATATTTGTTGAGCAGTTCTCCAATTCCTAGTATATGTTTGCGGAGGCCTAGGTTTACAGAATGCTCGATCACGGTTTTAGTACCATATTGCCACTCAAAATTTTTTGCTATCTTTACTACTTCGCGATGCAAATCTGAATCTTGATAATCTATACTTAGAATCAAATCTATATCATTGTGAGAATAATTGGCAGACTGTATAGAATACAAGATCCTTTCCAGGGAAGAAGGCCTGTTAAAGGTGACAATTACAATGGCAGGATTTTCCACAATTAGATTACTTAGAATTAAGGATAAACAACGGCTTAAATGTTTTTAGTATCAATATACTCAATGTCTGGATTAAAGAATATCCCTGCAATAAAACCCTTCAAAATAACATTTATCTTTTTCACTGTTTTTCTAGAGCCTATTATTGATTTGATCATAAAAACTGGGTATGTCAAACATTTGAAAATTCGTTTAATTAGTGTATTGTTTTGCTTAATTAAATATACATTGTTCCTGACTGCATAGAAATGAAATTTGATTCGATTGTCTTCAACTTCTTCATTGAGAGCCGGACTTTTTTCTAATGCTCTCATGTGTCTTACAACACTCGATCCGACGAAATACGCTGGTGTTATGGCTGATAATCTAGCGGTATACTCATAGTCATCGCCCCAAATGAAAAATTCTTTGATAGGTAAACCCACTTTTTTTATAGTAGCTGTGTTTACTAGAATCGATACAAACGTCGCTTGCTGTAATTTAATTAGCCCACTTTCGAATTTGTCGGCCCATACAGGGTAGTTAGTGTCCAAACTTTTATCCGAATTCAGAACCGGAACATTGATTATATTCCCATTTTTCCCTTTAACGAGGCTGGCTAAAAATGAAAAATCTGTGTTTGACTCTTTCACCTTAATTAGTTGTTCCAATGCGTCTGATAAAGGTATCACATCATCATCCATAAGCCATAAATAATCAAAGTTTTCTTCCATTGCCGCTTTTATACCTGTATGAAAGCCGCCTGCGCCGCCTGAATTTTGTTGCGTTATGATTTTTAAATCCTTCTGACTACTTAACCATTCCTCAGTACCATCCGTGCTACCGTTGTTTATGACAAAAAGACTGTCAAACCGGTACGTTTGCATTCTCAGTGCGTTAATACATTCTTTAAGAAGTGTTAACCTGTTATACGTTACCACTAAAACGGCTATTGAGTATTTCATGTTTAACTAATATTTTGTTAAAAAAAGATATGAGTTTCTTTTCAATATAAATATGAAACAGGATGCCTGTCATAACCGATATACACACCAATATTAAGACCAAAAAATCCAAGTTTAATTTTGATGCAAAATGAGTTTTTTGCAGAACTGAAATGATGACTTTGAAGCATGTTTGATGCACTAGATATATGGCGTAGGACGCATCACCTAATAACAGTAGTTTCTTGTTATGAAAGAAGTTTGATCCCATTTGTTTTTCAAGAAATAACAATCCAAGTGCAAGGGTTGCACTTGGAATTCCCCAAATGACAATTCTTTGCCAAACATTTTCACCTTTAAGAATTTTTGAAGCTTCTGATATTTCTCCATAGCCATTATATATAAGGTGTATGAAAAAAGCAGCGGTTATGGCTAACAAGAGTGCTGGATAGATAATTGGTTGTGCTTTTAAATCTTTGTAAATTATTGATAAGAGTATACCAAAGCCAAATTCCAAGATCATTGGATTTGTGACAAAATTAAAGTGAATTTCCTTACTTGGAAACAAGATTCCTAATAATGTTACAACAACCAAGATCAATATCAAAAGGTGATCTTTGTATTGAACAACTGATAATAACATAAGTAAAGAAACCACTAGGTAAAACAACCATTCGAAGCTTAATGTCCAGCCGATGTGCAGTATCGGGTTCTGAAATATCTCGCCTGATTCAAAAATAGGAAGTATAGATATGGTTTTAAGGGTTGACTGTGTAGAAAACGAGAAGCTGTTGCTCAGCATCATGAAACCCAAAGCGATTACACTAGCTGCATAATACGCCGGATTAATTCTGATAAACCTTTTCTTCAGAAATATCAACGCCGCTTTTGGTCCAACTTCCTTCTTTGAGATATAGGAAATGATGAAGCCTGATATAACAAAAAATATATCTACTCCAATTGCACCAAAATTCTGCAGATGGTGAAAGCCTTGTTGATAAGATTGGCCTAAACGCATTTGCTGGTCGATAGCATGGCAGTATACTACTAGTAGGGCTGCTAATGCGCGAAGATATTGAATGGAGTTAAGTTGTTTCATTCCGTAAATAATTATCCGTTTCCATCAGTTCAAGAGCCTCTCCAATCACATGATGCATGTCCATATAACGATAAGTTGCTAAGCGACCAAGAAAACTGAAATTGGTAAGCTTTTTTACTTCATTTTGATACAACTCTAACATTTCTAAATCTTTTGAAAGTCTTTTAGGATAGTAGGGGATGTCCGCTTCTGAAGTTTCCTTACTGAACTCTTTAAAGTAGATCGTTTTGTCGTGATTCTCCCATGGTGTGAAGTGTTTGTGCTCATGAACGCGAGTGTATGGCACAGTTGCGTCAGCATAATTAATGACTGGGTTCCCCTGATAATCTCCGGAAACTATATTGCTTTCAAAATAAACGGTCCGGTAACTTAGACGACCGTATTTATATCCAAAAAACGCATCTATTGGCCCTGTATAAAAGATATGATCATAGTCCAATGTATCCCCTTCATAGCTAAAATGTGTGTTTAACCGAACGTCAATGCAAGGATTATCCAGCATTTTTTCGAATATATCTGTATAACCATTCCTTGGAATGCCCTGAAGCTGCGTGTTATAATAATTATCGTTATAATTAAATCGGACGGGAAGTCGTTTCAAAATTGAAGCAGGTAGTTCACTTGGCTCACATCCCCACTGCTTTTTTGTGTAACCGTAGAAAAATGCTTCGTATAATTCCTTTCCTATAAATTTCAATGCTTGTTCTTCAAAATTACAGGGTTCTGTAATAGTCTTATCGCCAAGGGTTTCTATAAAGTTTTGAGCCTCTTTTGGATTAAATGTTTTAGAAAAGAACTGGTTGATTGTATGCAAATTAATCGGCATTGAATATACTTTTCCGTTATAAACAGTTTTTACCCTGTTAACGAAAGGCACCATTTCACAAAATTGATTAATATATTCCCATACCTTCCTATTATCAGTATTAAAAATGTGTGGGCCATAAGTATGTACCATCACTCCGGTTTCGTCATCTCTCTTAGTGTGGCAATTACCGCCTATATGATTACGCTCATCTATTATTACAATTTCGCAATCCTGCTTTTTACTTAATCTTTCAGCGATTACAGCTCCTGTAAATCCAGCGCCGACTATTAGGAATCTATTTTTTTTCATATCGTTTTGAGAGTTTGAGTATTACCGGTTGTAGTTGACTGTATATTGCGGATGGAGCAAACTGCCTTGCATCAATAGGGTTTATTCCATTTCTCCTTAAAACAATATACATGCTTATGGTTATCACAATTTCTGTAACCAGCCAGTTTATAGCTGTTCCGATGTATCCAATTTTTTGAACCATGAACACATTAAGTATGACGCTAATAATTGCGCAGGAAGCGGTTATTCGGAAAAATTGTTTATCCATTTTTAGATTCATCATTATTTGTATTCCAAATACATTACTTAGAGCGATAATCAATGGAATGAATGTCAGTAGCTGAAATACAGGGATGGAAGGCTCAAATTTATTTCCATAAAACATTTTTAATACCATTGGACCTGTAAGTAGCATAGCAACTCCACTAATAGCGGTAAACAATACTATGACAGGCAATATTCTGTGAACCGTTCTTAACCCTACATCTTTCCCTTCTCCAAACGCCTTTCCAATGTAGGGATAAAGTGCCATTGCCAGGGGAAGAGTAATCACGGAGCGTGCTACTTCCATTAATTTCTGCGCCGCTGAATAATATCCAACCTGGGTTTCACTTTGAAATAACCCTAGAATTATAATATTCGAGGTCGTGTAAAGACTTATCACCATTAGTGAAAAAAAGACAACCTTTTCTTCCCATAAAAGGTTAAATATTTCGCCTAAACCTACTTTATGAAACCGTAGGTTATATTTTCTTACCGCCCAAATATATGAAGAAACGGCAACCACAATTTGAATTAGACTCGTAACCAATGGCTGCCATACGTAGTCCTCTCTTTGTTGAACTACGATCAAAATTGTAAAAGTGAATAAGAGCTTGCTTATTAAACTCAACCATGCAATTTTGGGCAGATCTTGCATTGCTTGAAACAGCCAATTCTGAGTAAAGACGGTGCCAATACAGGCAATAAATGAAAATACTGCTACCTTTTTTTCTAGCGCCAGAGGAGGGAAACTAAAAAGACAAATAATAAATATAAATGTTGAAATTAGAAACAAAAGCAGTTTGCAGGCAAATACTTCGTTGAAAACCTGATTTCTAAGCGAAGTATTTGCTGGATCTTTTGAAATTTTTCTAGTGGCTGTTAAGTCAAAACCATAGCCAATCAATAAAGTAAAGTAGGCCATGAACGAGGCCGCGTAACTAATTACTCCAAATTTATCTGGCCCTAAAATACGAGAGATAACTGGAACCGTAATCAGAGGTAAGGCGTAGTTTGTAACTTGTACAACGCCCAATGAAATGATATTCTGAAACAGTCCCTTTTTACTCATATTCTTCTTTGTCAGTTCGACTCATGTCTAGCCTAATTAATAATATCTAGTACTGCTATTCTGGCTAGTTACGTTCTTCCCAATATTTCATTCAAAATAATTCAAAACACCAAATCCTTCTTTCAATAGCAATTGATCTTTTTGGAACAAACGTAAATCAGAAGTTGCCATATCTTCAATTAGCATATCAAGTGTATGCTTAGGTTTCCATCCAAGTTTTTCATCACATTTTCCTGGATTTCCGATTAACAGATCAACTTCGGTTGGGCGGTAATATCTTGGATCGATTTTCAGGACAGTAGTTCCTGTTTTCAAATGTTCACCATTTGCAATTCCCAGTTCTGCAAGGCGAGCTGTGTCAATCGCAGATATTGTGCCTACTTCATTTTCTTCCGTACCAGTGAACGTTAATTCAACGCCTAGGAAAGCAAACGTTTTACGGATAAATTCACGAACACGCGTTGTTACACCGGTTGCAATAACAAAGTCTTCAGAAACTTCCTGTTGCAAAATCAGATACATCGCCTCAACATAATCTTTCGCATGTCCCCAGTCGCGTTGCGAATCAATGTTCCCCATATAAAGGCAATCCTGTAACCCCAAAACAATCTTGGCAGCAGCTCTTGTGATTTTTCGTGTTACAAAAGTTTCTCCGCGTAGTGGAGATTCGTGGTTAAATAGAATTCCGTTGGAAGCGAACATTCCATATGCTTCTCTGTAATTCACCGTAATCCAGTACGCATACATTTTTGCAACTGCATAAGGAGAACGTGGGTAAAACGGTGTTGTTTCCGATTGTGGAACCTGCTGTACCAATCCGTATAGTTCCGAAGTCGAAGCCTGATAGATTTTGGTCTTTTTGGTTAAACCCAATAGGCGCACCGCTTCAAGAATACGAAGTGTGCCAATTCCATCGGCGTTAGCTGTATATTCCGGCATCTCAAAACTTACTTGAACATGGCTCATCGCAGCCAGGTTATAAATTTCATCCGGTTGAACTTCCTGAATGATCCGGGTAAGGTTCATCGAATCGGTAAGGTCGCCGTAATGTAGAATGAATTTAGGGTTAGCTACGTGCGGGTCTTCATAAAGATGATCGATACGGTCCGTGTTGAAAAGCGAACTTCTGCGTTTCAGACCGTGAACGGTGTAACCCTTGCTTAGTAAAAGTTCAGACAGATAAGCTCCATCCTGTCCTGTTACCCCTGTAATTAATGCTACCTTGTTTGCCATTGTATTTATCGTTAAGTAAAAGTCTAATTTTGATTTAAAAAGAATATTTTTGAGCAAAGAGCTTGATTCCGAATGCTGTATAAGGGCTTGATAGAGCCAAATTCAGTTGACTAAACCGTATACACTTCCTGATTTGCTAAGAAGTCTTCGTAAGCCAGAGCAACTCCTTCTGGCAATTCAATGGTGTGCTTCCATCCCTGTGCGTGCAGTTTCGAGACATCCATGAGTTTCCTTGGAGTGCCGTCCGGCTTGGAGGTGTCCCATTTTATTTCACCTTCATAGCCGGTAGTTTTAGCAACCAGTTCAGTCAATTCTTTGATAGACAGGTCTTCCCCAGTTCCGACATTGACCAATTCGCGACCATTGTATGTTTCCATGAGGTACAAACATGCTTCCGCCAGATCGTCTGCGAAAAGAAATTCACGTTTGGGTGATCCCGTTCCCCAAGCCTCCACGAAAGGTTTATTTGCTTCTTTTGCTTCGTGGAATTTGCGGATCAAAGCGGGCAGAACATGAGAGTTTTTCAGGTTATAATTGTCGCCGTAGCCATACAAATTCGTCGGCATTACACTTATAAAGTTGCAGCCATACTGATCATGATATGCTTCGCAGAGTTTAATTCCGGCAATTTTTGCGATGGCATAAGGTTCGTTTGTCTCTTCCAACAAGCCCGTCAACAAATAGTCTTCTTTTAAAGGTTGTGGAGCCAGCTTTGGATATATACACGAGGATCCCAAAAACATGAGCTTGCTCACTTTATGGAGATAGGCCTGGTGAATTACGTTTGCTTCAATCATCAAATTTTCATAAATGAAATCTGCCCTGTATGTGTTGTTGGCCACGATTCCGCCCACTTTGGCGGCTGCGAGAAACACATAGTCAGGTTTTTCTTCCGCAAAAAAATCGGCAACATCCTGCTGATTGCGCAAGTCCAGTTCAGATGAAGTCCTTGTTACAATGTTACTGTAACCCTTCTGGCTCAGCGCCCTGTGAATAGCGGATCCAACCATTCCACGATGGCCGGCTATGTATATTTTATCTGATTGTTTCATTATGCTTCCTGGATTTGGGTATGGCCATTTAAATACGACGTATTTAAATGCTTGAAATTTGTCGGTCTTCTTTGCTGATTAGTTAACGAGTTCAGGCTTTTCGCGTTCGAGTCTCTCATAAATCTTCTTCACATCCTGCGAGCTTGATTTTGCTAAAACCAAGATGGCATCGTTGGTCTCTACAAGAACAATGTTACTTACGCCCAAAAATTCGACGTGTTTGTCAGAGCCAACCACGCAATTGTTGTCCTTAAAGCGGTGGATTTCTCCTTGACCTTCCCAGTGCTCCCAGATAGACTCAAAAGAGCCCAGATCCGACCAGCCGAAGTTTGCCTGAACAACCTTGATCTTCTCAGAACGCTCCATCACCGCATAGTCAATGCTTTTAGAAGGAATCTGCATGGTCTCATTTTCGGGAAGCAATCCTTCTGTCTGATTTTCATAACAGGTTAAGGCAGTTTGAAGGATATCAGGTTCGTAGCGATTCAATTCTTCAAGATAGACACCGGCCCGGAAACAAAACATGCCGCTGTTCCACAGGAAATTTCCGGAGTCAATGAACATTTGCGCAGTCTGTTCGTTCGGCTTTTCCCTGAACGACAGCACTGTGTTGCCGCTGTATTCGATATAACCATATCCTGTTTCCGGCTTCGCAGGAGTAATCCCAAATGTGACCAGATAATCCTGCTCTGCCAGGGTAACCGCTTCAGCAATGGCATCCGCATAAGCACGTTCATCAGTAATAATGTGATCCGACGGTGTTACCAGTAAAATGTCATCCGGTTGCACAGCAAAAGCGGCAAATGCAATAGCAGCTGCAGTATTTCTTGGCGCCGCTTCAACGATCTCTGTGAAATCAGTCACACCTGCACGCATCATATCAGCCTGGGAGAGGAGGTAGTTGTCTTTGTTTCCTACCACCAGCGTACTATCAACGGATAGCATACTTCTCTCCGCGGTAAGTTGAAAAAGCGATTTGTCCCCGAACATGGGAATATATTGCTTAGGCATGGATTTCCGGGATACAGGCCATAAACGGCTTCCTACTCCTCCCGATAATATAACATGAATAAGTTTTGACATTTTTTTAGATGTTAATCCTTTACTTATTTTCCTTGCCTCTTCGAAAGCTTGTTTTCAGCAAAATAGCCTGGGAAGATTGTTGGTTATTTGGAAGTTGAGTAATCTTGTCAAGGGCATTGTCCACATACGTTGCCCGCTCATCTGGTTGATAAGGCAACATTTATGCACCGAAACTAATGGGACCTGGACTCACTTCTGCTATTTTCCTAGTTTATAGTAAGAACAACTAAATAAGACCTGATTGAGGTGGTTGTGGAACAACAACGAGTTTATACAGCCCGCTGGTTATGTTGGGAAGAGTCTGCGAATGCAACAGGTAATTTCCTGGCAATCCTGTAAAGTTAGATCTGTATTTTTTCATATAACGTTGAGTTAAAATGGCAACATATCAAATGACAATAATCTAATCTTCATTTTGATAGTAGCCCCAGCTGTTGTAGCTAACTAAAAATAATTCAATTTGTACTAAACTGCAAATTTGCGGCGCAAATCCTGGTTATTTTACAATTAATGCTTTGATAGATGGTATTGGCTAGATTCTGCTAATGTTTCAAAACATATATCCATATGCAACCCGCATATGGATATATGTTTTGAAACATTATTATCTACCAACCAATTTTTTAAGACGGGTACCCATGTTCTGTACACGACCTTCGGTTTCCTCTGCATAATATCCGTATCCATAACCACCGTAACCGTATCCGTAACCGTATCCTGCGCCATAGTTAACACCATTAAAGATCACGGCAAGATTGCTGAAACGACGGGCGCGTTGAAGCTCGCCAATTCGCTTTAAGTGATCAAGGATAGTGTAGTTGAAACGCACAAGGTACAAAGTTGCATCAACGTGCTCTGCAATAAGGGCAGAATCCGTTACCAATCCATAGGGTGGAGAATCGATCAAAATATAATCATACTTTTCACGAAGTTCTGCCAGCATTACCGGTAATCGGCCGTTGCTCAAAAGCTCTGACGGGTTAGGTGGTATCGGACCGCTGGTCAGTACATCAAATTTTGGGTGGACGCCTGAGCTTTGAATAAAATCTTCATAGTGGCCCTGGCCAATCAAACAGTTCGATGCACCAGTTTTGTTTGAAACTAAAAGACGTTCATGCAATGTCGGCTTCCGTAAATCCAGACCAATTAATAGTACGCGTTTGTCGGAATATGCCAAACTTGCCGCCAGGTTGATACTGATAAAGCTTTTCCCTTCACCACCGATCGAAGATGTGAACATGAGTACGCGGCAAGTGCCGTCACCCAGATACTGGAGGTTCGTTCGTAATGCCCTAAACTGTTCAGCGACAGCACTTCTACTTGTCATTTTGATAATGCTTTCCTCTCCGGGCTGGCCATTTGCAGCTGTTTTCATCTGACCTATTTCTCCAAGAATAGAAGAGTGGGTAACATTTTCAATGTCCTCTCTTGTTTGGACCCTGTTATTTAGTAAGAAAAGCAGATTAATCAACAACAAAGGAAGTATAAGTCCTGCAACACCTGAACCAAGCCATACCAGCATTTTCTTTGGCTTAATTGGTTTGAAAGTAGAAATCGGCGCATCGATCAAGCGGCTATCTGTAACAGTAGATGCATAAGCCAAAGCTGTTTCTTCTCTTTTTTGCAAAAGATACAAATATAACTCCTCCTTGATAGCTTGCTGACGTTTGATGCCTACGAACTCCCTTTCTTTTTTAGGAATGCTGCGAAGACCGGCAGAGAACCTTGTATTGATTCCTTCCAGGTTATTCTTCGTTACAGCCATCCCACGCTTTAAGTTCTGCACGTTCTCGCGAATTGACTGCCTCGTACCCGCTAATTGCGTATTAATGGTCTGTAATAATGGGTTATTTGGAGAAGTTGTCCGAGCATATCTTTCTCTCTGCAGCTCCAAATCATTAAATTTGGTCAAAAGTGATACCAAAACGGGATCATCTATCATATAGGTTGCGGGCGCAACAGCACCTTCCCCGGCATTCTGAATATAGTTATCTACACTTTCCAGGATGCTGATCTTCGTATTTACCTCATTTAGTTTGGAATCGTTTTCCTTGATATTTTCCAGGAAAAGCTGGGACTCAGCACTGATGTCTGTAATGCCTTGATTTGTCTTATACGACTCAACATCTTTCTCCACATCGCCAAGTTCGCCGGTTATCAGGCCAAGACGATTCTCAATAAACTTTAATGTGTTACTAGCTTCACTATTCTTGTCGTTCAGAGACGATTGAATATATACATCCAGTAACTTGTTTAAAACATCCTTCGACCTTTGAACATCAACATCTTCATAGATAATTTCCAGCACCGTGCTTTTAATATTCGGTTGTTGCACACTTACCCTTTGCAAAATACTTTCGGCTAGATTCTTAACATCCGTAAAATTAATTGTGATGTCCTTGAATTCAGAATCCTGCCCCTTGGTTACAATGAAAGCTCCCCAGCTGTTATTAAACCTTTGGTTAAAAGTAAATAGCTGCTCTTCGTCATTAAACCTGAAGTGCGCGCTATCAACCATGTGAATGGTCATTGGCTCTTCGTATGCGAATTCTGTAATAACTTCCGGCTTGATTTTAACTGGTGTCTTACTATATAAGTCGACGGTTCTCAAACCATCCTTGGTTGTATACGTCACATCCAGGCCCAACTCTTTAACTACCTGTTCAATGAGGGTCTGTGACTTAAAAATCTCCATTTCATTCTCAACAGTCTTGTTTCCGCCGAACTGCGAACTCATTTCCGTCAGAATGTCCCCCTGCGAGCCGCCAAGGCTTTTTTCCTCCTTGATCAGGATGCTTGTTTTTGTGCTGTAAACAGGCTGGGAGATTTGCAGATAAAAGAAAGCGGCAGTCAGGAAAAGAAACAGAAAGATTGGGAACATGTACCAATATCTTATCAGTCTCCTAATGTATTCATTAAGGTTAAAGCTCGGCTCGTTCTCCTCAAAGCCTTTACGATTCGAATTCAGATCTTCCATGAGTTGAGTATGATTTCTTGGTTCACTAGGTTAACAATTAATTGGTCAAATTCAGTATAAGGATACCAAGCGTGCTTATCCCTCCTACAATAGTTACGAGCAATGGCACTGTCCTGATCCTGCTGTCCGTATCCAGCATACGCGCCTTCACCGGTTCAACATAGATCACATCGTTTTTATGGAGATAATAGTAGGGAGAGCTGAATATATCTCTTGAGGTAAGGTCAATCCGTGCGTATTCGCGCTTGCCGTTTTCTTCTCTGATGATCATTACATTGGCACGGTTCCCGTATATGGTCAAATCACCTGCAAGACTTAGCACTTCGGGAAGTGTGATTTTTTCGTCAGGAATTACGTAGACCGCGGGAAGCTTTACTTCGCCCAGTACGGATATTTTGAAGTTCAGGTTACGTACAATGACAGAAGGCTCTTTCAGGTAGTTTTGCAGGCGAATCCGGATGGAGTCTGCTGCCTGAGAAGTTGTTAGTCCGGAAACCCTCATTTTACCGATAAGAGGAATTTCAATGTCTCCTTCCATATCTACCAAATAACCCAGCGGCTGCAATCTTGAGCCGCCAATGTTTGAATAGTTAGTACTTGAAGTGGTAAATAAGTTAGGCGTATTAAAAACTTCATTAGCCTCGGCATTCAAACTTCCCACGATAATGGAAAGGATATCGCTCGATTGAAGTTTAGGAATATATTTTTGGGTAATTTCTTGAGAAGAGTAGCGCGAAGAGTCTCCTTGGAAATATACAATCGTTTTTGGGGAGACGCAAGAAGTCATTCCTCCCATCATCGCCATGCCGGCGACAATCAATAAACAGCAAAATCTTGTTAAATACGTAAGATCCAATTTCATAAATACGCGATGAGTAAAATATATTTTTAATGTAAATGATTGTTATTCAACTTGTTCTATGCGTCTTCAAGTAAATAGGGTAATTTTTAGTCAAAGGGAAACGCTTATCAAAAATGAAGTGGAAAAGCATTGTGACCGAAGGTAATAAAGTTTGTTCTTGGTAATGTACAACTACAGACTTTATGAAATTCTATCACAAATATAGAATAAATTCAATTACGGTCATCAAATATTTATAAGTTTTTCGTTTTGAAACGGATAACTTAATATCCAGTTGTTTTTGTTACTTTTCTGAATCATATCCAAATGCTGGATTTTGTGAGCGTCAGTGCCTAAAAATGTGATTAAATTATTTTTTAGCAACCATTCAGCCATTTTCAGGATATTTTCTCCGTAGTAACCACTAAGTGAGAGGACGTTTACTTGCAATTCGCAGCCTTGATCCACTAGTTTTTTGTAGATGCTGGGGTCCGAATAGAAATAAGTATATCTTTCGGGGTGAGCAAGAACAGGCTGATAGCCTTTCTGAACAATGGCAAACAGATTTTCAGTCGTGTTCAACAAAGGTGTTGAATAGGGTAACTCCACCAGCAGCCGATTCCCGGGCAATGTTAACAGCTCGCGACCCTGAGCAATCATTTCATTGAAATGTTCATCAATGAAATATTCCGCTGCGGCGTCAATTTGAATAGTCAGCCCTGCATCACGACTGGCTTGTCTTACTTCCTGCAGTTTTTCACGGATTATTTCTGGGGTGTTCTTATAGCAATCCCACATGACGTGGGGCGTTGTCACAATCCTGGAATACCCAAGCAACTGCATTTTAGAAACCATATCTACCGCTTCTTCGATCGTTTGCACACCATCGTCTATTCCTGGAAGCACATGAGAGTGTATATCGATGCCTATGGATTCCAGACTTATGGTTTTAGATTTTTTCTTATCAAATAGCCAATTCAGCATAATATTTTTCGGTTCAATACTTACGATAATAATCTGCGTAAGCTTTCACCGGATATTGAAAATGTTTTAGTTGATTTTATATTAATTAACGTGCTCTTGGAACTAGTCTGCAACTACCACGATTTGGACAGTTTTATCCAGGCGCCGGTTGAATTATAAAGAAGAGAACCCTCGTCCAACGCAAAGCCCACATTCAGCATGGTATTATATTTCATTCTGCGACTCGCCTCAATGATGGAAGAGAATTGTTTTTCTTCCTGGAAATAAGGTGGTTTGGATGGAATACGGATATCATTTAATGAATGGCCCAACGGACTGGTTCCGTAAGTTCCGTAGTTGAGGGAATAATTCAGTCTAAGGATTACGCTCCAACTCGAAACGGCAAGTTCTGTCGCAGTGTGAAACGCGGTTATCCGGTTATTTATGTAAAATTCATTGGCCATCGGCAGGTCGCTTCGACTGTAAGTCCTGCTTGTAATCAACGGGTTACCAATGTTTTCTCCGCGATAGCTCCAACCTTTTACGTAGATATAGTTGTTGTAATAATCTTCATCGCCTGATGGGGTAATCTTTGCATCTGCCTCACCTCCCTGGCTTTTGGTGGCCACATACTCAAACAAGATTTTTTTCAAGCGAAAGCCGGTGGTCGACTTGTCGAAGTTCTTATTCGCAATACTCAGTCCAAAAATGCCATCCTTTACATTGTTCAAATGGTACAAGCCTCCAACCTCGAAAAAGAACTGGTGATAAGCCATGATCCGAAGTGCGCCGGCGTCAAACTCAATTGCCTGGTCAATAGAACCAAGATGGTTGCCGACTTTCGAACGGGGAAGGCCTATGTCATCTCCACCATAACTTTGACCGAAGATCACCCGCTTATAGGTTTCCAGCACGGAAAGCTTAAAAAGCGTCGGATTCATTTCTTTTTCATTTCCCCAGAAAACCTGGTGATTAAAGCCACCATAAATTCTAAAAGGCCAGTTTTCCGTCCCAAGACGGGCATAGGCAGATTTTTGATGAAAGTAGGAGTTAACCGTGCTGAATCTTGCTCCGTTCCTTACTTCGGTATTCCCAAGCCACCCATGCGCAAAGTTCCCCTTCACCGCCAAAATTCCTTTCAAAAATGGCAAATCCCAAAATTCAGGAATAGAGATCTCCACTTTGGGAATTCCCAGGCTGTTGCCCGAAACAGAGAAGGCTCCGGACGAGAGAGTAGAATCAACAAGCCCCATGATCTCGCGGCTGCGACCTGCTTTCAATTGGAAAATGCCTAATCTTCCTTTCGCATATCCTTCAATAAGGATCAGCTCTGAATTTCTGCCGATATTCAATCGGGGTTCTACATAAAACCCCCAGTCTGTAAGCTTGTTTTTCCTGTTTAGTGAGTAGTTATGACCAATGTTGCCTATTAGAGAAAGGGAAGGTCCATCAAGTGGAACACTGCCAAATTGGTTGGAACGCATCCAGAACGGCACTTGCTTATTGGATGTAACTGAGGCCATCGCGGCCAGGCCAAGCCTGATAGGTTTATCGGAATAAGCGTCCAGGGTGTCAGCGCTGGAAGGGCCGGTAGTGCCAGTGGATTCTTGATACGGGCTTCCCTTGGTTTCAGACAATACTATCCCTGTGAGCAAACAGATTAATAACAGGATACGAGCGTGCATGCATTAAATATGTTGAGTAGCTTAAAAAGACTTCCTAATTTGACTCAAAGATAAAGGCTTTATCTTAAAATATTTATATTAATGTTAGTTCATTACAAAAAGTTATGCGCTTCACTGCCCCGCCATCGCCTCCTGATGCCGCCACAAATCCTGAAAAACGGCGCTCCTAACCCGCAGTTCCGCAAATGTCCCCTCATCCACCAAGTGCCCGTCCCTTAAAATATAAACGTAGTCAAACTTAGTCAGTAGGTGCAGTCGATGCAATGTCGATATAACAGCTTTGTCCCTGAATTCCTGGAACATTCTGTCGTAAATCTGCGATTCTGTTTTGGGATCTACGCTGCTGGTGGGCTCATCGAGCAGGATGATTTCGCTGGTTCGGGCTGCCAAAATGCCTCTTGCCAATGCCAGCCGCTGTTTTTGTCCGCCGGACAGGTTGACGCCTTTTTCCTGAATGTTTGAATCCAACCCTTTGGGCAGTTTGGCAATCACATCTGTAAAATGGGCCGTTTTGCAGACCTGCATAATCTCTGCTTCCTCAAAGGGCAGTCCGAGCGTGATATTATAGGCGATAGTATTTTCAAAGATTTCGGGATCTTGAGGAAATAAAGTGATTTGAGCCGCTAATGTCTGCATGTCAGCCGGTTGCTTGCCGTCAACCAGCACATTGACGCCTTTCTCAGCTTCATACAAACCTCTCAGCAATGCGAGTAGCGTGCTTTTTCCACTGCCACTTTCGCCGATAAATGCAATTCGCTGGCCTTTTTTGATGCGAATGTTGAGTCCATGCAAGCTGTGTGCTTGGTTTCCACGGTCATAAACCTCGCCATGCGAGAAATTAAGATCCCGGATTTGGATCTCTTGCCAATGATCGGGTAGGCTTTCGGCTGCATCCGGGCGATGCTGTTTCTTATAAGTTTCTGAAATCAGGCGGGCTGTCTGCACTTCCGTGTTATACCGAATGATTTCGGTGTATTGCCATGCAATGTCCTGAAACACACTGGTAAACTGATTGACATAACTCAAAAGCGTAACCAGGCCACCCACCAGGAACACTTGCCCGGGAATGTAATTTTGATAAACATATCCAATGGTAACCACCACATAGATAAGGACAATAAACATACTGGCTACAAACCACTTCCATTCGTTGATTGTAATTGATCTCAGAAACGGCGGAAACGCATCATCGACTTTGGAGATCAAACTGATTTTCATTCGCTTTTCAAGGCGCAGGGTGATGACGGTGATGATGTTGGAAAGACTGTCAAAAAGTGTGGAAGAAACAATATGTTCCTTTTCATTGGTCTCTTCCAGTGCCTTTATAAATGGTTTATCAAACTTGAATATTACCCAGATATTAATTATTCCGATCAATACGCCAATCGCCCCGAAAATCGGCGAAAACCAGACGATGGCAACAAAAGAAAATATGAATTTTGCAAAGGCGTGCAGAAACATAAAGCCGTTCTGGAAAAAGTCACGGAGTGCTTCATAGGCCTTACGGATCCGGTTGATGGTGGCGCCGCTGTGATGATCCTGATGCCATCGGATGGGCAAATGCAGTGCCTGGTGGTACATCTCATCCAGGAAATTTTTGCTCATATCAAATGCTAGTTTGCGCTCCATAATCCTGGCAGGGCCGTGAAATGCCCACTCGCCAATGCTCAACAGAACGTAACCTCCCGCATACAGCCACACATTGTCAAGGACATTTGACGGGTCCTTTTGAATAGACTCGACAAACCAGCCGTAAAGTAGGGGATTGGCCGCAAGCACCAGATTTGCCATGATAAACATCGCGTAAACAAGCACATAGCGTTTTCGCTGCTGCCGCGCGTAGCGCCAGGCAGTCGCGAGAAGAGAAATGTAGGGGTTATTCATGGCATTTATTAGCGCCGGCAAAGGTAACAAGGTTCTCTCGCAATGCTTTCGGTGCGGGCTATTTAATCAAGCTTAAAGAGTAGTTTTCGCCCAAATCTGATTTAAATAATAAACAGTTCACATCACTGAAATACAAAACGCGTCTTGCTTTTTTATGAAAAGAACATTGGTTACATTATGTATGGCGCTTTTCTTGGGCGCTGGATTACAAATTTCTGCCGTGGCGCAGGATGGCTGGATATCACTCTTTAACGGAAAAAATTTTGATGGCTGGAAAATCGGAGCAAATGCTTCCTCATTTACTATAGTGGATGGTAACATTCAGGTAGCAGGGCCGAGGGCTCATTTGTTTTATGATGGTCCGGTGAAAAATCACATGTTCAAAAACTTCGAGTTCAAAGCGACGGTAATGACCAAACCTGGCGCGAACTCCGGAATTTTCATCCATACTGCCTATCAGGAAGATGGATGGCCTTCGCAGGGTTATGAGGTGCAGGTAAATCAGTCACATACAGATTACAAGCGCACAGGAAGCTTGTATAATGTAGTCGATGTGAAAGAAACCTACGTAAAGGACAACGAATGGTATACAGAATACATCAAAGTTGAAGGAAAGCACATCACCATTAAGATCAATGATAAAGTCGTTGTCGACTATGAAGAGTCGGATGTGGACAAAAGAGAGGGTGATATGAAAAACAAATTCCTGAAAGCCGGCACATTTGCATTGCAGGCACACGATCCTAAAAGTGTGGTGCTATATAAGGACATTATGGTTCGCCCTTTAACGGAATAAGATCTTTTAGAAATTACATTCGCAACATGGAAGATGTTGTCCGTTTCGAATCAACATTGGATCGCCTCCCAGGAAAGGGAGGCGAATTTTATATGATCGTACCTGACGAAGTTGCCATGCAGTTTGTTCAGGGTCGCAAGCCTGCGCGGGTGAGGTGCCTTTTGAATGATAAGGTTGATTTCCAATGCGCGATTCGGCCCAAAGGTGGTGGTGGATTTTACATTAATATAGGCACGCCGCTTAGGCAGGAAGGCAAGTTTGTACTTGGGCAAAAACTACACGCCGAAATACGGAAAGACGAAAGTGAATTCGGTCGGGATATGCCCGAAGAGTTGTATGAACTGTTAGAAATGGATGAGGAAGGCAAACGCCTTTTCCATGAATCATTACCAAGCCGCCAGCGGGGCATTATTTATTATGTTGCGGGTGCAAAATCCGTTCAGGTGCGCGTTGACCGGGCCATTATGATGATCAACAGGTTGAAGGTCAAGTAATGGCTAACCTTCCCTGCCGCTTACGCCGCGGTACTGGCTGGGCGAGATGCCCTCTGATTTTCTGAATTGCCTTCCGAAATAATTAAGGTCCGAAAAACCGAGTTGATAACAAATATCTGTCACACTTGCCCTGGTGTCCAGCAACAGATGCTTCGCTTTTTTGATCTTCTCCCTTAAAATAAAATCAAGCGGACTAAGGCTGTATTCCCGCTTGAATGCCCTGTAAAACGATGCGCGGCTCATACAAGCCCTGTCGCTAAGCTCCTCCACCTTGATGTTCTCATTGATATGCGTGCGTATATAGTTGATCACAAATGCTAGCGGACTGTCCTCCCGGGTGAAAGCTGCGCCATCGGTCGCTGCCAGGTTTTGCGTCTGAATGATGTGGACGACCAGTTCTTGCAGGGTCAGATCAGCCAGAACGTCTTTTCCCAAAGACGATCCCGAGCAAATGTGGATCAGTTTGTTAAGTGTCTGGGCCAGCTCGACATTGTTTAGAAAATGATACTGACTGTGATGCAGATTCCAGTATGCCTGCCTGCCTTCCCGGGGATAAGTCTCATTTAATCTATCGACGATCTGGTTGATCTTGTTCTGATCCAGTGCGAGCGCAATGCATTGGGTGGGGTTAGCTTTATTCGCTTCCGGAAAATCGATCTTCATTGTTACATGAGCAGGCACCAGCACAGTTTCTCCCGGCAGATAATCAAAACCGGGTTCTTCAAACAAATGCATCACTTTCTTGCCTCTGAGCATGCTGGTAATCACAAAATCCGAAAAAGTCAATGGTACGAGCTGTGATGCTTCCAGTGTTTCAAAGAGATTCAGTTCGCAGTTTTCCAGCGTAAAAGCCCTTCTGTTTTCGACCAGGGTTTTAAGTGATTTTTCCGGAGAAAGTGCCACTGCATTAAGTTTGTATCCCGCTGCCATAATGTTGATCTGCCTGTATTAAGGTTGCCTATTGCACATTGATAAATATAATTCTTTTTTGATAAAATGAGATATTTATCCTAAAATCTGAAACGATCGTACCAATCAAGAACGGCCTTATGCGCTAGGTTTGTATTTATAAATTAATTTAAATCAAGATTTAAACTATGGATACGACCACAGACAACCCGCGAACTCAATCTGAGTCTTATGCAAGCGAGACGCTTGCGAAAAGGCCGGAATTCAAGGAAAAATACGGGAACTACATCAATGGTAAATTCGTAGAGCCGGTAAAAGGCGAGTATTTTGAAAACGTTTCGCCCATCGACGGTCAGGTTTTTACCAAGGCTGCACGCTCTACCAAGGAGGATATTGAACTGGCTCTGGATGCCGCTCATCATGCATTTCCTTCATGGAGCAAGACAGCAGCCAGTCAGCGCAGCAACCTGCTTTTGAAGATTGCCCAGGTCATTGAAGATAATCTTGATTACCTGGCTATTGTTGAAACCATCGACAATGGTAAGGCAATCCGCGAAACGCGCGCGGCCGATCTACCACTATGCGTGGACCATTTCCGGTATTTTGCCGGCGTGATCCGGGCAGAAGAGGGCAGTGTTTCCGAGCATGACGAAAATACGGTTTGTATCAATTTACATGAGCCGCTGGGCGTTGTAGCGCAAATAATTCCCTGGAACTTCCCGCTGCTGATGGCCACCTGGAAAATTGCCCCTGCGCTTGCTGCCGGATGCTGCGTGGTAGTGAAGCCGGCAGAGCAAACGCCGACTTCAATCATGATACTTATGGAGCTGATCGGGGACATTCTGCCTGCTGGTGTTTTAAATATTGTTTCAGGTTTTGGTGTGGAAGCTGGAAAGCCTCTGGCATCGTCCCCTCGCGTTGCGAAAGTTGCCTTTACCGGGGAAACTACTACTGGCAGGCTCATTATGCAATATGCATCCGATAATCTGATTCCGGTTACCATGGAACTTGGCGGCAAATCGCCAAACATTTTCTTCCCCTCTGTGGCGGACGAGGATGATGCGTTCTTCGATAAAGCAATCGAAGGTGCAGTGCTATTTGCACTCAATCAAGGTGAAGTCTGCACATGTCCATCACGTATTTTGGTGCACGAAAGTATTTATGACAAATTCATGACGCGTGTCATTGAGCGGACAAATGCAATCAAAATGGGCCATCCACTCGACAGCACCACCATGATGGGGGCGCAGGCTTCCAATGATCAGTACGAAAAAATACTTTCTTATTTGAAGATAGGCAAAGAAGAAGGCGCCGAAGTGCTTGCCGGCGGCGATGCGCAAACATTTGAAAACGGCATTTCGGGTGGTTACTACATTAAGCCTACAATTTTCAAGGGTCATAATAAAATGCGGGTCTTCCAGGAAGAAATCTTCGGTCCGGTCGTGTGTGTAACCACATTCAAGACGACCGAGGAAGCTATTTCGATCGCAAATGATACGTTATATGGGCTGGGTGCGGGCGTATGGACACGTGATGCGCACGAGATTTACCAGGTTCCACGGGCCATTCAGGCAGGACGCGTTTGGGTTAATAATTATCATGCTTATCCGGCTCATGCGCCATTCGGAGGCTATAAAAAATCGGGTTTTGGAAGGGAAAATCATAAAATGATGCTGGGCTATTACCGCCAGACCAAAAATATGCTTATCTCCTATGATAAGAACAAGTTGGGCTTCTTTTGAAAATAACACTTATGAAAACCAGCAGAGTGCTCATTACAGACGAAGCTATTAAGATCGTCGAAAAGCTTAGAGCGGAAAACGGGGACTTAATGTTTCACCAAAGCGGAGGGTGCTGCGATGGTTCTCAGCCCATGTGTTTTCCAAAAGGCGAGTTCCGTACATCCGATAGCGATGTGCTGTTGGGTGAAATTGCCGGCTGCGAATTTTACATGAGCCGGGACCAGTTTGAATACTGGCAGCATACGCAGCTTACCATTGATGTAACGCCGGGCAGGGGATCGAGCTTCTCATTGGAAATTCCGATGGGCATTCGTTTCATCACTAAGTCCAGATTATATAGTACCGAGGAAGGGCTTAATCTGGTGGATGTTGATTTGTAATATAAATGCATGCAGCAAGGGCCAGGACGCATAAAGCAGCAAGGTTGCCGCGTGTATCTTGGCCTTTGTTTTCATTTTAAGCCGGATATTTTTTATATTTGTTCAAATCAAGCGGTTTGCTGACTGGGAAATATTGAAGTCAGCCCTTTTTTAACATTTCCGTAGTCGTTTAAGTCTATGGACCTTACAAGCTGAATTTTGAATTTCAATGAATTTGAACTCCACGAAGACGTGCTCAACGCCGTGGATTCCATGAACTACCAGCAGGCGACACCTATTCAGGAGCAAGCAATTCCTTTCATTCTTAGCGGTAAAGATCTTCTGGCCTGCGCACAGACAGGAACGGGAAAAACGGCTGCCTACCTGATCCCTATTTTAGATAAAGTCGCTCACGAAACAAAGGAGCATACAGGCGCATTGATCCTTGTACCAACGCGTGAGCTCGCCGTGCAGATCGATCAGCAAATCCAGGGTTTGGGATACTTTGTCGGCGCAACCAGCATTGCCGTTTATGGTGGTAACAAGGGGCCGGAATGGGACCAGCAGAAAAAAGCATTAACCCAGGGTGCAGACATTATCATTGCAACCCCGGGCAGGCTAATTGCCCATTTGCAGCTGGGCTACGTGACTTTTGGAAACGTAAAGCATCTTGTGCTGGATGAGGCCGACAGGATGCTGGACATGGGTTTTCTCAGCGATATTTTAAAGATCATGAGCTTTTTGCCTGCTAAGAGACAGACGCTCATGTTTTCGGCAACAATGCCCCCTAAAATTGGTGAGCTTGCAAAACGCATTTTACAAAATCCAGAGGAAATCAGGCTTGCGGTTTCAAGGCCGGTTGATCGCATTGATCAGCAGTTTTACATGGCAAAGGATGAACAAAAATTACCGTTGCTGCTGCATTTATTAAGCCAGGTCGAAAATACCAGTATGGTGCTTTTTACCTCGCGCAAATCCACTGTGGAGCCGATTGTACGTGCATTGAGAAAGCTCGGCCTTGCTGCAAGGGGAATTTCATCTGACTCCGAGCAGGCCGACCGCGAAATAGTTTTGAGGGAATTCAAGAACAGACAGTTCCCCGTTCTGGTGGCAACAGATGTGCTGTCACGAGGAATTGACATTGATAATCTAAGCCATGTAGTGAACTACGACGTTCCGCGTGATCCGGAAGATTATGTTCACCGTATTGGCCGGACGGCGCGTGCCGAATCAAAAGGCACGGCTATCACATTCATCAATGAGCAGGACCAGAAGTATGTTTTAAAAATCGAAAGGCTTTTCGAAAAAGAACTTGAGAAGCGGTCGATCACGCAGGACCTTGGACTTGGAGATGCTCCACTATTTGAGCCGCGGCGTTTCAGGGCAGCCGGCGGCCGAAAGCCGGGCTCAGCAGCTGTCAAGCCAGCTCACAAGTCATCAACAAGACCCAAAAGACGTAAACCTAAGAAAGAAACAAATAATCCCACCCAGGCATAGCCTGTCAGAGTTTGTCGAATATGACGCAGCGGAAGTACGAAGGAATATGATTATATCAACTTTTGTTTAAACGATAGCATTGATATAAGTACGATTTGCCTTTTTTGCTTTTCATTTGCTTACTTTTTAAGTCGTCATGAATAAACTTAAATACTGTACTATTGGACCGTTTCATAGATTGGATAAGGAACCATAAGTTCAGCGTCTCAGATCCACCCATTATATCAATGGAGGGTTTGTTCTCGCTTTTGCTGCTTTTGCTATTAAGCCTGGTTGCCGTATTTTTTCACCTTATCCGCATTTTCTTTAATTCCCCCGTCGATTTCTCGATGGACTGGAATTTGTTTTTAAGCTGGATTCCGCTGATCGTGGCCTTTCTGGCAGATAATTTCACCAAACGCTTTGGCAGCATTCCATTTACGCTGATTGTGCTCACGACTGTGTGGTTATCGTTCTTCCCCAATGCGCCTTACATGATCACCGACCTGGCTCACTTAACCGTAGATTATCATCGGGATCTGACCTGGCATGACGTGATTATGCTTTTCTTTTATGCAGAAGTCAGCCTTTTCAATGGTTTGGTATCTTTGTACTGGATACACCGCTCATGGCGGCGCGTTTTCTCACGGCGCGTCAGCATCACGTTTCTGTTGTTAAGCCTTCCGCTTGCGGGCTTCGGCGTTTATCTGGGCAGGGTAAGGCGTATGAATAGCTGGGACATTATCCATGATCCGCGCGCGATCCTGAATAACCTTATCGAAAGCTCAATGGATCGGACGGCCTGGGTTTTCAGTATGGAAATCGGAATGTTGCTGGGGATTTTGTATTTGGTGCTCTGGGTCATCGTCCGCTTCCGTATCCGATATAGCAAGAAGAATCACCCTGTTGACTAAGGATTTTATAGCCATGAAACCAAGATCATTTCGATATGCAAATATCTGACAATGTAAAAGATTCCTACTCTTCGCAGTATAATGACGACTCCGTTTCCTGGCGAAATACCGGAGCCAAGTATAAGGCACGCAACATTGTTGAACTGTCGAAGAATATCAGTTTCAAAAACGTGCTCGAAGTGGGAGCGGGGGAGGGAAGTATCCTTTCCTGGCTTTCGCAATGGGATTTTTGCAATGATCTCAATTGCGTGGAGATTTCCGAGAGTGGGATTGGCCTGATAAAATCCAAGAACATCAAAAATCTCAACGATGTGCTGCTTTTCGACGGTTACCAAATTCCCTATCCCGATAACCATTTTGACCTGGTCATTTGTTCACACGTTTTAGAGCATGTAGAACACGAACGCATATTGCTAAGGGAAATCAAGCGCGTCTCAAAGTATCAGATTTTCGAAGTGCCTATTGACTTTTCTTTTTATGTGGATAAGAAAATCAAACACTTCCTATCCTATGGGCACATTAACATTTACACGCCCGCATTGCTCAGGTTTCTGCTCAAATCTGAGAACTTTCAGGTCAAGAGCGACATTTGCCATCTATATAATGATGAGGTGATCAAACCACTTTTCAAGAATGATCCGGCAGGATTCTATCTGACCAAGTTCAAACATTTCATCTTGCGGCTCTTCCCTTATCTTTTGGGAATAAAACCCAATGCTTACGCCGTGTTGACAGAGAAAACAGAAAAGGATCTATCCATATTTTAAGTGACAGGTTCAACCCAATTGCCCCTCCAAATCATCTATCAGGACAAAGCTCTGGTCGCCATCAACAAGCCCCACGGACTACTTGTGCATCGCTCGCCAATTGCCGCCGATGCGGATGTCTTCGCCGTTCAGCTGCTGAGAGACCAACTCGGACAAAAAGTATTTCCTGTGCACCGGCTGGATCGGAAAACATCCGGGGTCCTGCTCTTTGCATTAAATGAAGAAATGAACAGCCTGATGCAGCAGCAATTCCAGGACGGAAAAGTCGAAAAGACTTACCACGCCATCGTCAGAGGTTACACACCAGACCATCTAGACATTGATTATCCATTAAAAAAAGAAGACGGCACAATCCAGGAAGCCTTCACATCCCTTCGCACACTGGCACGCACAGAGGTCGACTTCGCCATTGGCAAACACCCCACCTCGCGCTACTCACTGGTAGAATTAAAACCAACCACCGGCCGCATGCATCAACTACGCAAGCATATGGCTCACGTATTTCATCCTATCATTGGAGATAGGCCACATGGCTGTAATAAGCAGAATCGGTATTTTAAGGAGCAGTTTGACATGAACGAGATGATGCTGCATGCATCGGAAATCGCTTTTCAGCATTCGTTAACAGAGCAGCAGCTAATAATTAGCGCACCATTTCGAAATGAGTTTGCTGCAATGATAGGCTTGCTTGGGCTTTGAACTTAAATCGGTTTCGGAATCTATTGACACCAGCACGGCAACCGGTAATCTCTTTATATATATGTGCTAAACACAGACAGATGCAATGTTGCGTTTCCCGGAGTCCGTACCCAATTTTCGTAAAAACAAAATAGTTTCCTTCGAAGGAATTCCGGCTGCCTTGTTTGCCATGGATCAAATGGAGGGTTCCAAAAACGTGTTCTTGACCGAGCACACACTCCTCTTTGTTCTAAAAGGCGAAAAGTTAATTCACTTTTCAGCGGAAACCCTACGCATTTCAAGCAGTGAGGTTGCGCTGTTAAAACGGGGGATATATTCCATGTCTGAATACATTCCTGACGAGGATCGTTTCGAAGCGCTGTTGATCTTTATTCCTGACGAGTTTTTTGAAAGAATTCATTTGCAATTTGAGACGCCTGGAAAACCAGATTCTGAGAAGCCTTATATGGTAGTTCCTTCCGATGAACTTCTGGATGGTTTCAAACTGCATTATAAAAGCTATATATGTGCGACGCTTAATAATCTGGAATACATCCTGAAAGTCAAGCTCGAAGAGTTGTTCTTACTGCTGTTATCCAACCAATATAAAAAAGATCTGCTTCGTTTCATTGGGTCCATCGTCGATGGAGCTCCATTACAAATGGACCATATTGTCAGGAAATATCTATTTCAGCCCATTACGATCAGTGAACTGGCCAGGCTTTCGGGCCGGAGCGCGGCAGCTTTCAAACGCGATTTTGCGATCCATTATCAAAGCTCGCCGAGAAGCTGGATCAATCAACAGCGGTTGAAACATGCACAGACGCTTTTGAACGGCACCAACCAGCGGGTAACAGAGATTGCCTATGCCTGCGGGTATGAAAACGTACCGCATTTTATCCGGATTTTTAAAAAAGAATTTGGTCTGACGCCCGCGCTTTACCGGAGAAAAAAGACAACTATTTGAGCCTTTTGAGCTATTCGCTGCCGCCGCTCGTCTGATACCTTTGAAATAAAAAGGATATGAAAAATTGGATAAAGAAAGCGATGGTGACTTTGATAAGCTTGGTCAGCATTCATGCGGAAGCGCAGCAAACAATCTTGTATAGAGGCGATTGGCATCCGGAAAGTGTAATTAGCGACGGGCAGTTTTTGTTTGTAACCGATATTGGCAAGAAATTAGACCCACTGTCAAAAGACGGAGACGGGTCAATCAGCAAGTTTTCACTTGATGGCACCTTAATCAAACGGAATATTTCCCTAATAACATTACATGCACCCAAGGGAATGGGAATTCTCGGCCGCACCGTTTTCGTAGCGGATCTGGACAGGTTGGTTGGCATTGATTTAATTACTGGCAAACCTGTTGTTAGCATAGATTTCTCTGGCTTTGGCGTTCACCTGCTCAACGACATTACAGTTAAAAATGACTCCACTTTGTTTGTTTCAGCCACGGATAAAAATGTCATTTACGAAGTTTGCCCTGGTAAGCCTGACCAGATTCACGTTCTCAACGTTGCGGAAATAAAAGGTATAAATGGATTGTTTTATGACCCTGCCAAAAACCGGCTGTATGTTGCAGGGTTCGGTACTTTTACCTCGGCAACCGGGATCGGGCAAGTCGGATATATTGATTGGACAGAAAGCGGCTTAAAGTTTACTGGACTTTCCGGCATCACGGGTTTCTTCGATGGAATCGCATTGGTTGATGCCGATCATGTCGTGGTAAGCGATTGGGTTGACCTTGCAAATCAGAGAGGGGTTTTAAAAAAGATTAATCTGAAGACCCGCAATGTTACATTACTGAATACGAAGTCAATAGCCGGCCCAGCCGATTTTATGTTTGATAAAAATAAAAGTGAGTTAATCGTTCCAGCCGCTTTGAATGGAGAACTCCTAAAACAGACGTTGTAAAATTTACAAGTCTGCAACTGTGGCTCATTTATAGTAAAACCACTAAATCAAGACCGTTGTGGTGATCCTGATCAAAATTGACAAATCAGCGTTTAAGCTTCAACTGACTTTTTGCTGCATACGGCTTTCTTTCGGCGAATATTAAAATGTTACTTCTTCTCATACTCATACCGGGTCATGCCAAATTCAGTAAAGCCAAATTGAGGAGAATACCGTATTTCCTCCCGGAGAAGTTTTCCGTAATACTTTCTCTTATTGATAGTGTTGTTTCCGACTGAGGTTTGGATTTGGTTGCCGGCAACATCGAGCTCGAAAGTTCGTCTCGAAGTCTGATTTCCTTGCGCATCCTGGTAAATTACTGCGGAAGGCAAGATGTTATTTGCTGTGTATTCTGCTATTGTGATCAATTCAAGCATGTTACTATGATTGAATCTCTCTGTCTTGATTTTTCGACTTTTAACGTCGTAAGTGTAATTTTCAGTGTATTCCAGGTCATTATTATACATGTAAGCTTGTTCTCTAATGACATTCCCACGGCTGTCGTAAGCATATTTGTAATGATGATGTTTTCCTAGTGATTGAGTCCATTTGTAAGTCTCCGAAAGCTTTCCGTTTGTATAAACATAATAAGTGGATTGCTGTAATTCACCGTCCGCACCAAGTGCATCTTCCTGCGATAATAAGTCATCCTGGTAGGTGTAGCTGATTATTCTCGATAAAGTTGGTCTGTTTACCTGCCCGTCAAATATTTTTTGTGTCGCCATTCGCCCATTTTTGTAAGTATAGGTCTTATACATCGCAAGCAGGTCGGGGTTGTCGATCATAGATTCTCGTTCGAGATTTCCTTCGGCGTCATAGGCAAATTCAACAAATCCATAAGGTTGTTCGGAATCCGATTTACTAAAATTGAGAATCCTGGTCAAACGATAATGATTAGCATTGTAAATGCTCGTATCTCCAACATTAGGGCCGGGTACTCCTTCAAAAACATCAATTTCCTTGTTTTTGCAGGAACTCAGGACATGCATGATTATCAGTAAAAAGTATAGCGTTTTCACAGGGCAAAAGATTAAGCGCAACTATATTTAAGAGATAACAAAAAGCCTAAAATAGTTGGAAAAAGTCTTTCCGAAATCTCGAAGCCAAAAGCTTATAGTTTTCCTAAATCCGTTTTAATGTAGTCAGTCCACTTATGCCGTGGGATGTGTCGAAGATCATGCCCAAGGTACGCTCTCCATATCTTATTACGTTTTTGCTCTGCATTGAAATATAAAAAAAATACTCGGTCGAACTTCCTCCAAGGTCGTCAAAAACCAATGCTATTTTTTCAGGGGTTTTCAGGATTGAGTCGCCATACAAAGTGTTAGATGGCAGTGAATAGAATTGCTCGTTCGACAGTGGAATTTGTTCATAGGCCTTTTCATATTGGGCAAAGACCTCAGGAGTGTAAGATCGAACCCATCATCTCGGATCTTTGGTGGGCTTTTCATACGTCGATTTAATACCGGGAAGATCTGCTTTTACATTGTCCGGAGATAACCTCAGGGAGGTGTTGCCCTGCACTATCGGCTGGGTATAAAAGTAAGGAAGCAAATAGGTCCAGCCTGAATTCCCACCTCCATTTCCCCTCAAATCCACAATCAAGTATTTCGTAGACCGGATGAGCGAAAAAAATTATTATGTAACCCCATTTGACTTTATAGAGATATTTTTTATAAATTTCTGTTAAACTAGAACCCAAAGCTGTGAGAACACTTCTTCTTCTTTTCCCTATCCTTCTTTCGGCAGTGTTGGGCTGCAAGAAAGAGGATCCTGTATTGGATCCTGAAATTATCGAAGCTCAAAAAATTGCCGCCCTCCAAAATCAGTTCCATGGAAAATATGGTATCGTCAGTTCGGTCAGCAATGAAGCCGTCGATGTAAATATGGACGGTGTAACTTCCACCAACTTGTTTCAGGAAATCGATATTTTGCCTTCGGAAAAGAATTATCATTTTGATGTGGAAGTGCGTATATACGGTACTAATCCATTGTCTGCCGGACCTGCATATATATTTAGTCAGTCATGGCCAGAGCAATATATTCGCATAGAAAACGAAGTATGGACAGGCGGACCGGGTTTAAATTATGACCCTTCATTACGAATGGATTTTTTACGGCAAGGAACGTCGCGCCAGTTCTACTTTTCCGAAGATCTGAAGTTGCTCAATGTGCTACCAAGTGACAAGGAGAATCCTTATCGATGGGTAAAGCCCGAGTCGGTGGCGGTAGATCCTGCTGGCAGGCTGGTTATAGTCAATAAACGGTATTTGTATACAAAAAATGGGGTAAAACAAGTATCAATTACCTCAGTTTATGAGCGTTTTACAAAAGAGACCTAGCCACAAAAGCGCTTAACCCAAAGGCGATTTTTGGCTGATTTTACAATTCAGATAAATGCTGTTATCGATACAATTACAAGTTAGTTTTCAAGCTATTTCAGAGCAATTTGGGGCTTCATTAACCGTTTGTAACTGATATAATTCTATAAATGAAGAATTAAGATACTAGTTCCCCCGATGTGTTTGAGGTTTTTAAATCTTTCATCCTTTCTATATAGTTCGTTCATTGCAGCTCTTACGCCGTCCCAGTTCGTGTAATCATGCCAAATGATTAAGCCACCCGGACGCATCATCTTCAGAACTTTTTCGCTGTCGTTGATCACATATTTATATGCATGCGAACCATCTATGAAAGCAAGGTCAATGGTCTGCTTGTATGTCTCAAAGTTAAAGGTCGCCGAATCTCCAAAGACTTGTTTGATCTTGTAAGATGCAGGGTGACCAATAAAACGTTCGCCTGAAATATCTTTCTCGACATACCGCACTTCGCCATCTTCAATCTCCATATGTGTTGTGTTTAGCTCTGATGCAGGCAGATCCAGGGTAATAATTTCAGTTTGCTCACTGCTATTGAGCGCCATGTTAAGCGTTGTGCGGCCCTGGAAAGTGCCAATCTCAAAAACCCTTTTCGGATTGGCTTTTTTGACCAGATTACTGATGACTTTTAATTCAAACTCCGTAGTATGTCCAAACCCACATTCATATACGCCTTCATACACGGCATCATCACTGCCAAATAATTCAAATACATCCGTCTTGGGAATAATATAGGGATCGATCGGAGTTTGATCTTTGGACTGGTCGTTTTTTGGATAAAGATGATAAAGAGACAGCAAGTTGCTTCGTCGATTTGAGCTAGCCATTCCCAAAGTAAGCGTATAACCTACGCGCCGCATGACACCGGCATATAATTGGAGATCATTTAAGAGGTCTTTCATAATAAGGCTAGTTAGGAATTTGAGGTTTGCGTTATTGAGTGAACAAATGTGTCTTTGGAGCGAATTATTTCTTTGGATAGTATAAATATTTCGGCGATTAGTATAGTATTAATAAGGAATGTGAAGGAGTAGTCTACTGGTAAGCGTTTGAGAAGCTTACATAAAACGTTCTACACAGACTTGGCGAAGCTAACTTGTCAGGGATGAGATGCATTAAAAAACATTTGCGTCAATAGAGGCATTGCTTTTTAGAATCAAAACATTGTTCTTGCTCGGGCAAAGCATATGAACACGGACATGCAAAAGGAGTACAATTTGAAATCCTTCAATCTCTACAATTTTCTGAAACACCAGAATGCCGATAGCTTTCACAATCCATACTTTCTGGCAGATAAACACACCTATAAAAATGCCCATGTCAACTTTCCGTTCAGAACGTTCACTTATGGCCTGGGAATTACTTACTCTGGTCAGGGAGATGTGTTCAGGATCGGGAGTGCCGATTATGTTGTGAAAGCTGCATGCCTTACGACAGTAGGGCCAGGCATGGTTTGCCAGTGGACGGGAAATTATACGGCTGATCACGACACGGTTTATTTTACTGAAGAGTTGTTTACAGGCATGCAGACAGGTTCTTTTCTACAGTCGATGCCGTTCTTTTTCCATGGTGGTAAGCATGTCATCGCATTGACAGATGATCAGACGGGCAAGATGGCAGCGCTATTCTGTTCGTTAAAAGAACTAAAAGACCAGCATTGTGCCGTTCCAGGCATCGTTTATGCTATGCTGATGCTGGCCGGGTCGTTTCATTCGAAACTGGAAGGCCAGCTTCTAAACAGCACGGTCTCGAAAAGGGAAAAAATCACAAACGCATTTAGAAAATTGGTTGCAGAGCACTTTCCGGAGCACAAGGAGGTTGCCTATTACGCCAATGAATTGCATATTACCCCAAAGTATTTGAGTGAAGTTTTACAGGTCGAATTAGGGAAAACAGCCAAGACTTTGATTGATGAATATGTAATCATGGAAGCTAAGAGTTTATTGAAACAGACCAGCTTGTCGATACAGGAGATATGCTACTGGTTGGGTTTTGAAGATGCTTCCCATTTCAATAAGTTTTTTAAAAAGCTTACTGATACGACGCCGGGCGAATATCGCCGAAGGTTGTAAACTCCGGAAGTTTTTACCATTTATTCCGACATTCGTCCTAACAGCTGCTTTTCCGACAGCGATATCTTTGTTGTGATCTATCTTCATTCATATCAACATAGCAGCGATGAAAAACACGAAAGAATTTAGGGTTACGGTTTCACAACAAGCGCTCGATGATCTAAAAATCCGGCTGCAAAACACACGCTGGCCGGGCGAAGCCCAGGGTTCAGGCTGGAATTTTGGCACGAGCGAAGCATACCTGAAAGAGCTTGTAAACTATTGGCTTACCAGGTACGACTGGCCGAAGCAGGAGGCAACACTTAACCAATATCCGCAATACATTGCAGATGTGGATGGGGTAAATGTTCACTTTCAATACATTAAGGGAAAAGGTGAAAATCCTAAACCACTTATCCTCACGCACGGCTGGCCGGACAGTTACTATCGGTTTCACAAGATCATTCCGCTTCTGACCCAGGGTGATGAGAGTTTCGATCTGGTGATCCCTTCCATTCCCGGCTTCGGATTTTCCGATAAGATTGCACTGACCACTGAGGCCGTTGCTGATCTGTGGAAAGTGCTGATGACTGAAAACCTGGGCTATAAACAATTTTATGCGGCAGGCGGTGACGTGGGCATGGGAGTGACCAAAGCACTGGTGTCCAAATATCCCGATGTGCTTGCGGGGGCACATTTTACCGATTTGGGATATCCCATGGGTCAGGAAGATCCTCAGACCATGAGCGAAGCCGAAAAGCAGTTTGCGCAGTTTGTGCAGCAGTGGTGGTATAGCGAAGGGGCGTATGCAATGGTGCATTCCACCAAACCCCAATCGCTTGCTTTCGGACTCAATGATTCGCCCGTTGGCCTAGCGAGCTGGATACTCAGCTTTGGCACTGCCGGTGCATCGCCTGACATTTTGGAAGATGCTTTTGGCGGCAGGGATGAGTTGCTGACCAATGTGATGATTTACTGGGTAACGCAGACCATTTCAACGTCCATGCGGATGTATAAGGCTGATGCCCAGGCTCAATGGAGCGGCGCTAAACCTTTGGAAAAGTCTGCCGTGCCAGCCGGCGTCACAATATTTCCGCGAGAAGCACAATTTCCAAAAGAATGGGCAGAACGCTTTGTAAATGTAGTCAGCTTCCGGAGAATGGAGAAAGGGGGACACTTCGCAGCCTTGGAAGTGCCGGACCTATTCGCCGCAGAACTGCGAAGCTTTTTTTATCACATCAATTAGCGCATATCGATATCCGGTGCGGGATAGGCATGTTGAAACCAGCTTCATGTGTTCCACCCGCACCGTCCATTCAGAGACCGCCGAGTTGCTGCATTAAGTTGCTTTATGCAGTAGTGTAGAATAGTTTTACAATAATTACAAACATATTGTATATTGAAAAAATTATTTTACCACAGGCTCGTCATACATATATGCATCGGATTGGTGTTTGCCTTCTATTCTTATCGATATGCTTAATGAGCGTTATTGTCCCTACGGTCTACGGGCAGGACTTTCAAGGCGTTTCTACCAAGCGCGGCGCGGAGATAGGGCTCGTGACTTTTGGCCAGGAAACAGATTCTAATGTCTTGGGTGGGGGAAAGCTCGTTGATGGCTATGTCAGAAAGAAAGGAGCGAAGGGCTTCATCTTTCCAGTTGGTGACAATGGCACCCTTCGCCCTTTCAAAGCCTCAGGGGATCAAACCATTGGCGCATATTTCCAATCGGATCCTGGTGCCATGAACGGCGAGCTTCCGACGGATGGCCCTTTCGCAACCTCAGCATTGCAAATAGATGTCAGCGCAGTAAGTAAAAAAGAATTTTGGGACATCAACGGAAATGAAAGTACAAACATTACCCTGACCTGGAACGCCTCCAGCGAAATCGAAAACCTGCTTAAAAAAGAAGCATTGAATAAACTGACCATTGTCGGATGGAGATCAGGGAAATGGGAAAGGATTCCATCCGTTACCGACAATGTGTCCATTTTGGGTGGGTCAAGTACCGTGACTTCGGGCTCGATAACATCGGATGCAGCATTCTCGCCAGATAATTATGCGGTCTATTCAATCGGGCTGATTGCCCAAGACGCGTTGCCTGTAGTTCTGGCCAGCTTCAATGCGACCGCCGTTGAGCAGACTGCGGTCCTGGAATGGGCAACGGTGTCAGAAGTGAATGCAAATTATTTCAGCATCGAGCGTAGTGCGGATGCAAAGAGCTGGGCGGAAGTTGGTAATATGTCTGTTTCTTCCAAGACAGCTCCGGGAACCACTCCAAACGCTGTATACCAATTTACCGATCAGAATCCCCTTCAAGGATCTAATTACTACCGCCTAAAAATGGCGGATTTGGACGGGTCTTTCGCTTACAGCCAGATAAGAGATTTACACTTCGGTAACGGTAATACAATTTCTTTTTATCCGAACCCTGTATCGGACACGTTTTACCTGACCGGCGTCAATGCAAGTCAGGTCAGAAATGCAACATTGTTTGACCGGAGCGGAAAGGCCATGAAAATGATCACCGATATTGGCAATGGCATTTCAGTAGTTAATGTGCCACAGGGAATCTATATGCTCCGCGTCACAACTAAGAACGGAATGTCCAGTTCTCAAAAAGTTTTAATTGAACATTAGGATCTAATCCGAATAGACGCCTGTAAGTTTATCAGGTTTTTAAATGCTCTGCCTATTCTCGGACAACCTTACACTTTTTAACGTTTTACCACCCGTTAAGTAATTGACAGCGATTGCAACCAGCAAAGCAAGTAACATCAAAATCGGCAAATCAAAATAATGGATCTCGTTATTTATAGCAAGTTTAGCGCTATACAGGCTTATCACGAACACGTGTGTGAGATAAAGGGGAAAAGAGATACTATCAAGATAATATAGCGCATTTGAGACGAGTCTGATCCGATAGCAAATGATGCAGATTCCCAGATAGGCTATAAAAGAAAAAAAGTCGTTATACATTTTACCAACCGATCCAAAATAAATAACAAGAAGACCTGTTATCGCAAGTGATGCGGTTGTGATGACCGCATACAATGCTATTGGTTTCGAGATAATCCGTTCAAGCTGGTCGGTTTTGCAAATAGCCATTCCTAATACGAATTCCCACAAAAATTGCAGGAAAAAGCTATTGAACTGTCTTGTTTCCGTCTGGCCAATGTATACAACCCAAGCACTATATACCAATGAAATTAATGTTGCTATAATGAGTGCAGTTTGCGGCTTGACCCTGTTCACCAAATACCTAAGAATTGGGAACGCCAAATAAAATTGTACCAGGGGAGAAATGTACCAGAAATGCCCGCCAAAACTAGAAATCTGAGAGGTGAACATTTTGAAAAGAAATATATGACTTAGGTAGCTCTCCCAGCCATCGTCATACAAATTGAGCGGAATATTTAAGAGAAATATTCCGGTAATGATTAAATAGTAAGGCTTGATTACCCGGTTAAACCTGGCCTTGAAAAAGTTTATACCGCTGGTATATTTGCTATTCATAAGGCCATACCCCGAGGCGAAGAAGAAGAAATGTACTCCTGCTCCGCCCAGGTTAATGGCGTTCGCCATGAAAGACGGAAGGGCCATGGGTTGCAAAAAGTGAAAACACACAATTGTTGTAATTGCAAACCCTCGCCCATAGGACAAAAACGCCTGATGTTTTTGCATAATTCAAATAACGTTGTTGAGAAATCTTGAAGTTGCTGGCCTGGCCAAGGCCAAACCAGTTAGACAAGCGCTGTTTAATCTTCTGTTAGAGTACGTTACCAGCATAAATGATATTCTTATCTGCGAGCGAAGGCCACTGCGTGTAAACGCGATCTGCAATATGAAGAGCCAATTTGCCACTTAAAGAGATATGCTCCACGTTGGCTATACTATCAAGCCATATTGTTTTTGCTCCCAGCATTTTTCCGGCTAAAATCCCAAACACGCCAGGCGCTGCCCCCGTAGAGATCACGATATCCGGCCTGTTGAATATCATCAACTTCATGACCTCAAATGCCACTAAAAGCAGTTTAAGCTTGTTCCAGCGGCTTGCATCAGGAATGGTGTAAAACTTGCGACCCTGCACCGTATCGCCTAAATTCTTGTGAGTAGAGATGTAAAAAACATCGTGATCTTCAAATGCCGGCGCAATGCGTTGAAGTTCGATCCAGTGTCCACCGCCTGAGGAAATTGCTGCTATTTTCATAATTAAAAAAAGTTAGAAATGTAGAAGGGTTAAAATTTAAATTGTCGTATTCATTTTGGAAACCTGCAATTCGGCTGTGCCGGGAATGAATGTGTCATATACATTTTGCAGTCGCTTTGTTACGGTGTTGATGTCATAATTACTCACTATTTTAAGTGATTGACGTCCCATCAAATCCAGTCGTGATTTATCTGTTATCAGGTTTGCAATGTTTGTTTCCAAAGCCAGTTTATCACCTGGTGTAATAACATATCCGTTGACCCCATCTTTAACAACCTCAGGGATTCCTCCAACATTTGTAGAAAGTATTGCCTTGCCATAACTCATGGCTTCCAAAATCGCAATCGGCAGGCCTTCATTATAGGACGGCAAAATCAGCACATCACATGCATTTAAAAGCTGTTGCTTTAATTCGCCATCCACCCAGCCCACGTAATTACAGATATGATCGAGCTGATATTCTTTGAAGTAATTTTTCAATTTTTCAACTTCACCGTCACCGCCGATGGTTAACGATATTTTGTCCTGATAATAGGCTCGGTTTTTCACAATGACGTCAAGCAAATCAAAAATTCCTTTTCTTTCTCCTATTCTACCCAGGAATAGAAAAGATGTTATAGGCGAATCAGATTTAGACTGAGCCTTTGTTTGTGAAGGAATTTCGACCGGATTATGCAATACCACGACTTTTTTGGGTTGAAATTTGTCGTAAATAAAATTTGCCCAACTTTCCGAAAGAACGATAATGCAATCAGACTCTTTAATTAAATGCTGGATCAGACTTTTGGCGAACTGATTTGTTTCATCATAGAATGTATGGTACTCGGCAGCGTGTAAATGGTACACGAATTTTTTATGAAATATATATTTACTAAAAATAAATATCAGATATTTCCGGTAAAAGCTTCCAAAGGATGCGCCATGAGCGTGCACCGCTTTGATATCCCTGTCGGTAAACAATTTCCATAAGATCCTCAGGAACGATAGCGCAAAAAACGGAATGTTCAGAACCGAATTATAATTCCCTTCATAAGACGGGATAAATTGGAAACCTGGAATATGTTTTTGATAAGTTGCAATGACGGCGCCCATTCCGCCTTTGTGGCGTATATAGTTTGGGCCAACGTGCAACACATTTTTTAAGGATATAGTTGTTTGCATCATATGACTTCTTCAATTACAGTTTGATCAATATTTACACGTTTTACCACTCTTGCGGGATTTCCAACTACGACTGAATTGGAGGGGATGCTTTTAATTACTACCGAGCCTGCCCCAATCACCACGTTGTCCCCAATTGTAATGTCTCCGAGTATGCAAACATTGGCACCGATGTTGACATTGTTTCCGAGTACCGGGCACCGCCCGTTGTCAGTCTTATTTCCGATTGTCGTAGCCTGCCGTAATGTGCAATTTTGCCCGATTATCACGTCACGATGCACAACTATTCCCGGGAAATGGTACACTGTTAATCCAGCACCAATTTTTGCAGCAGCGGGAATTTCGATGCCGACAATCCATTCAAAAAATATTTTGTAGAAAACCCGAAAAGGGCTCAGCAAAGCGCGAAGTGCGATATTGCGTGAATGGAAATTCGACAACCTGAAAAAGAGTCCGAAAATCTTCCCTTTTGTATTTTCCGAATTTGCCGGAAAATCCTGCCTGATAAAATTGTATAAAGTAACCATATATTTTAAATGACGGCGAGCTCAGGTTCGTTTTTTGCTGGAATACCCGTTGCAATTCTTTTTTGGTATTTTGAATATGCAGCGCGTCCCACAAATTTCATTAGTTGCTTATTTGTGAACCAGTTTAAATGGGAAATTAAATAGGCCAACACCTGCGCCTTTTGAACCATGTTACAATGGGGCAGGGACCGCAAACTCAGTAAAACAATTTTCTGTTTTTTCCATGCATCCATTTCCTTACAAGCGGCTTTGGATAATGTGTGACTGCGATTTACAGCGTTGAAATAGCCATCGATTTGTTTGTTGATTCTATCTAGAATGCCATAGCCAAGCGCACGATCTTCTCCGAGTATTATTTTCAGGCTTTCAGGGTCTATTTCTAATTTATATGCTGTTTGTAGCAAGCTTTGCGTCAGAGCCATCATTCTTCCCAACTGCCGCTCTTTTTGCGTGTGGTTAATGCTGTTATTGTTATCCCGGTAGTAAAGCAGGCTTTTATCGATGGTATAGCAAATGCAACCGTCTTTCAACATTCTGTTCCAAAGATCGAAGTCTTCTATGTGTTCTTTGGATTCATCATCACAATACTCATAATGCTTTAATAACTCGCTTTTCAGCATTACACCTGGATGAGAGATAAAATTCTGCAAAACACTTAGGTGCCTGATGGCCTCCGGACCCAGGTTAATGGTGGATTTTTGCTCCCGGAAGTAAATGCCATTTTCTTGCAAATAAAAGGCGTTGATATTAACGATATCGGCATCAGACTTTGACTCGAAAACAGCCCTTTGCAATGCAAATCTTTCGGGCAGGGAAATGTCATCTGCATCCATCCTGGCAATGTATTTCCCCCTGGCCATTTTCACACCGCGATTCAGGGTTTTGATAAGCCTCAGATTGGAGGGATTTTTCACATATATGATCCGCGGATCATGATATGACTGAATGATCTCTTCTGTACGATCGACGCTTCCATCGTTGATAATGATCAATTCGAAATCCGTAAACGTCTGGTCAAGGATACTTTGAATAGCGTCATCAAGAAACAGTGCGCCGTTATAAACGGGCATGATCACTGAAATTTCAGGCGGTTGCATGGGCTGAGTCGATTACCTGGTTGAACATGCTGATATAGTTTTGTGCTAGACCGGCGTTAGAGTAGCGTTTTTCAATAAGTTTCCGCATCCTGATTTTGAGATTGCCGTATTCATCGTCGTGCTTTTCCAGCCTTTCGATCATCAATTTTTCCAGGTTTTTGACATCGGAAGAATCAAACAAGTATCCGTTAACACCTTCAACAATTTCGTCTCTGAATCCTGGAAAATCGGATGCGATAACAGGCAGGTTATATTGAAATGCAACCTTCATGGCACCACTCTGGGAGACTTGCCGGTAGGGCTGAACAAAGTAGGATGCATTGCTGAAAAGTTCCGGGATTTCATTGTTGGCTATCATCCTTATCTGGCATTCAAATAATTCCGGATAACGGATGAATTCCTGATAGTAGTCCCAATTTGCGCAGGTCCCGTTAATGGAAACCTTGAAATTGCGATAGCCTTGCTCATAAATGTTACAGGCCGCCTGAATGAGCATTTCAATGTTCTTGCTGTAATTAATTACCCCAAATGATAAAAACGTTATTTTGTCTTTTTGTTCTTCGGCTGGCTTGGATTCACCAAATGATTTAAGAGCGAGATAGGTCGTAAATATTTTAGAATCGGGATAGTGAACTTTGAATTTTAGCGCCTGGGATTTGGAAAACATATTCACAAACCGGGTATATGAATACGAGTATTTGAATGCCAGTTTAGTGATGGCTGCGAAGCTAAATGCTCCTGTAACTTCGCCATCATGTGCACAGAAAATTGTTTTGCGTTTATTCAGGAGCCAAAAAATAGGCATTGAATAGGGATCAGGAACACAGTTGAAATAATTTACGTCAGATTTGTCATTATTAATCTTTCGCAGCAAATTCAGATAATAACCAAGTCGTCTCGGATCGCGTTGCCGGTGAAAGGAGTACAGAAATTCGATATGAAGACCATCCAGCTTCTGGAGTTCGCTGAAATCATTTTCCGAAAACCTGGCGTTTTTGCCTGGCAACAAGATGATCCAATGCACATCATACGACCGCAGAATGTGTTTGAAAATTTCTATATTAAAATCGCAGTCAACGAAGTAGTCGGGCGTTACCCAGGTGATCTTCCGTTTTGAATTCTGCTTTTTGTGTTCAGGATGCATATCTGTACTTTCTTCTTTCTTTATAACTTAAAATCAAAGCATATATAAATTCCTGCAGTGAAAGGTTTTTTCCGGTGTCCTGCAATCGCCATTTGACCAGCGAGAGTGGATTGTTTCCGTTGGAATCGCAGATTGTCCGTATCTTCTTTTTCTGTATGAATTTTTTGACTTCACTTTGAATATTTTCTTTCAAAATGGCGTCCACAGGATGGTGAGGATCTTTTTGAAGAAAATTGGTCAGCCAGTCTTCCTCTCCCTTGATTGCTGCAAGCTTGTTATTAAGGCTGCCGTTGGAGGAAATGGAATGTGTATTTAATCGGTATTCGAATACCGGCTCGTTGGTATGGGCGATACCATTCTGCATGGAGCCTATATAGGACGATATGTCGTCCGATGCCCAGGCCAGTGGCAGCTTATAAAACCCTCCGTTGCTTTTAAGCGTGCTGGTTCGGTAAACGTAGTCGGAAATGAAAAAATGACGCTTGCCCATAATGCGCTGCAAAATGGCATCATATACACTTTCAAATTCAGGGCGGGGCTCGGTAAGCGTAATCGGTTCTGAGTTTTCATCAATAATCACTGAGCGGCAGTGATATACACCACATGTGGGATATTTCTCAATTAAATTAGCGAACTCAGACAGATAGTTGGGCCGCATTCTATCGTCATCACCCAGGAGGATAAAAAATTCACCTTTTGCAAGAGAGAGGCATTTATTCCAGTTATCTACAACATGAAGGGCGCCAAAATTCTTTTCGTTTCTGATATATTGTATTTTGTCAGAATCGTAAAGATCTACAATGGATCGGATGTCATTCGGTGAATTGTCATCGACAATGATGAGTTCGAAATCAGTATATTCTTGATTCAATACACTATCGATACATTCTTTAAAGAATACGGTCTTGTAAGCGGGAATGCCTATGCTAAATTTCATTTTCAATTGCGTTTCAATTGGAACATGCTGATTATTTTTTGCTCTTCATACAATCGATGATAGCAGTATAAAACAAGTGCGGTGGTAATAACATAATAATAGGAGACCAGAAAGTCTGATGACAGGGATGTTACCATGATCATCCACAAATAGTATTTCAGATAATAGTGGTCAGCGTCAACTGGTATTGTGAAGCTCTTAATAAATAGCATTGCAAAGCCGATAATTGCCAATACGCCAAATGTGACATAAACTTCGACCAGCCCGACATCAGAAAGGAAATATCCGTATTCCAAGCTTAATGCATTCAGTCTTTTGCCGTAATTGGATGTCTCATTAAAGAACCCATTTCCAAAAATCTGACTCACTGTGTTTGGTGTAAATTCGGTGAGAAAGTATTTAGCGGACACGATACGAATGTATTCATCGCCAGCAGATGCATCCGCCTTTTGCTGCTCGGCCAAGCCTCTGCTAATTGGATTATCGGAAACCAAAAAAAGATAACAGCCCAGACCGAATGTGGCTATGGTGGCTATTTTTAGCGGCAATTTCACATTGCGGAGAAAATGCAGCATGTATATGAATAGCATAACAGCGATAGTTTGACGGGTCACCTGCAACACATTTACGATTAACCCAATTGCTGCATACCCCGTCCAGATCAAACGGTATTTTACATCGCTAGTGACTTTGTTAATTGCAATAAAGCATGCAAGAAAAAAGACGCCGCCCCCTGGAAAATTTACGCGGATAATGCCTCTGTCCTCTTTAAATTCTTCAACAGTGCCAAAGTAGATTGTTCCCGTATGAGTGAGCTGAAAAATGAATAGCAGCATGTATAGCAAGCCGTAGATCAACACTATATTTTCAATAGTCCTGATAGATATATTTGAACTAAGCAGGTAGAAGAAGATAAACCACATCATGTACGGAATCGTAGAGACGCTATGTTCCAATCCCTGGCCCCAAGTGTATTTTGCCATAAAAATGGATATCACAATGGAGATACATATCAACTGGATCGGCAAAACAAATCCTCCCTTATAACTGAAAAATTTGGGTGCAGAAATTAAAATCGCTGCGACCATATAGGCATAGCAAATATTCTTCAAGATTCCATTCTGGGCAGCAACAGCTCCAAAATACTTCAGAGAGCAGATCACAAGGAAAAACAGAAATACTGTTTTCTTGTCTGTAAGAATCTCACGTGTACTTGGGTAAGTTAAGGATTGCATTGCAATAGGATTAGCTGGCCTTTATTTGAGTAAACTTCTTCATCAATGGCTGGATGTACTCACTGAGGCTCGAAAGCTTAAAGAATTCTTTATTAAATGGATTTATGCCTTTCCTTGCCAGTACGATGCACATGCTTACCAGAATAAACAGCTCAGTGGCAAGCCAGTTAAATGTCGTTCCCAGATAGCCCCATTGTTTGACCAGTACCAGATTTAAAAGTATGCTGACCACTGCAGCCAAGGCAGATATTTTGAAAAATTCAGCGTCCATACCCAAATTGAGCATGATCTGAATGCCAAATACATTGTTCAATGAAAACAGCAGCGGAACAATTGCTAAAATTTGGAAGACCGGAATGGCAGCATTAAATTTTGCTCCATAGAATAGGGTTATTACGAAGGGCCCAAGTACAAACATTGCCACCGACGCAGCGCCTATAAAAACCACAATAAGCGGAATTAGTTTTTGCACGACATGCAGCCCTTGCTGGCGCCCTTCTCCAAATGCTTTCCCTATGTAAGGGTAAAACGCTTGCGCCAGGGGCATTGCCAAAACGGACTGTGCTATGATAATCAGACGCTGTCCGGCCGTATAATATCCAACCTGCTCCTGGCTTTGGAAGAGACCGAGTATTACGGTATTTGTACTTGAATAGAGATTGACGAATATTAATGACAGGAAGATGGTTTTTTCTTCCCAAAGCACCGACATACACCTGCTTAATGGTATGCGGATAAATTTGAGTTTGTATCGCTGGATTGCCCAAAAGAATGAAAACAGGCCAACAATAGTTTGTGACATGCCAATCAAAAGGGGCTGCCAGATATAATCTTCATTCCTACGCACCACCAAAATGATCGAGACGGTAAATAACAGCCTGCTGACCAAATTGAAAAGAGCTACTTTTGACAAGTCCTGCATGGCCTGGAACAGCCAGTTCTGGGTGAATAAAAAGCTAATGCACAATGTGTAGGAAAATATCAGGACAGTTTGATTTGCCTTGAAATCCTCAACCGTAAAAAGCAACACAGTGAAGGCAGCTGTGGATAGTGCAAACAGAAGGCACTGTGTGAAAAAGACTTCACTAAATACCTGGTTGCGCAGATCTGCGTCGTCCGGACTTTTTGATAATTTCCGCGTTGCAGAGAAGTCAAAGCTGTAACTGATAAGCAAAGTAAAATACATGATCAATGCAGCAGCAAAATTGATTGTTCCGTATTTTTCAGGGCCAATGATCCTGGAAATAACGGGAACTGAGATGAGCGGCATTACATATGTGGCGATCTGCACTGCCGTGAGGGACAACACATTTTTTGTGAGCTGCTGCTTTGATTTTTGCGTAATTACTGATTGAACCATTAGTTCTGGTGGCTGGGGATAACAGAGTATTGAAATACGAGCAGTTTGCTTGCAATTGATCCTAGAATCGTCCAAAAAAGTCGCTGAACGGAGAGGCTATACTTTTATGCTTGCTATCATAATAGTAGTTGGCGTTGTAATTGTAGCCATAGCCATATTTTAATCTCTGGATGCCGTTAAAGACAATGTTGACGTTCTTTAAATTTTTCTGCTCCTGAATTTCTTTCAAAAAGCTTAGCTCAGCTTTTTCTGTGACACCCTGTCTGATCATGTATAAGGTAATGTCAGCAAAGCGTGATATAATCATGGCATCCGATACCAGGTGTACAGGAGGGCTATCTATGATAATGTCGTCATAATTGCTGCGCAAATATTCGATCAGATAACCCAATTGTGGCGTTTCCAGCAACTCGCTGGGGTTAGGTATGCGCTCACCACTGCTAATCAGGTCTAAGCCGGACTCGGTAACGGATTGCTTGATAATGTTTTCCAGTGATGCTTCGCCATTCAAATAGTCGCTAATGCCAGGCATCAGGGTATCGGTCGCGAAGATCGAACTCAGCTTCGGTTTACGCAGATCCAGTTCCAGGATGATTGTTTTCCTTCCGGATAATGCAAGGCTTACAGCCAGGTTGCTGCTTACGAAGCTTTTTCCTTCACCAGGAACACTGGAAGTAACCAGGGTCACCCTTCCCGTGGTAGAATTGCCGGACAAGTACGAAAGTTTCAGTCGCAGTGACCTGAACTGTTCAGCGATAGCCGTCGCCTTGTTATTTTCAATTTTTAGCGTAGCACTCGATTTTTCAAGCGGTAGCTCGGCAACAACGGCTAAATCAACCACATCTTTGATCTCCTGAATGTTTTTGATTTTTGCACTGAACAGACCCCGTACATAAATCAGGCCGATTGGAAGCCCCAACCCGATAAGCAGCGCTCCGGCAAAAGCCATAGACCGCTGGGTTTGTTTTGCAGGGCCGGAATATGCATGGTCAACGATTCGGTCTTCGGCTAGTTTTGAGGCATAACTAACTGAAATTTCTTCCCGTTTCTGGAGCAGGTAGGTATACAGCGTTTCTTTGATAGCCTGCTGCCTTTTAATGCTGATGTACTGGCGTTCCTGAGTAGGGATGTTTTTTATAGAGGATTCGAAATTCTGGTTAAACGAGAGCAACTTGCGTTGTGTGTTCTGCAATGATGCTCTTATACTGCCTACATTCTCTCTGATCGCAGCTTTTGTCGTCACGATTTGCCGATTGATAGGCTCAAAATCCGGATTGGTTTCAGGTGTCGTTGCCAGCAGACGTTCGCGTTGCAATTGAAGTTGCGCGAGTTTCTCGATCATACTGCGCAATGCCGGATCATCGATTCCCAGTGTAGTAGGTGTTTTGTCCCGGTTTTGGGCAGAATTAATGTATTTTTCAATTTCCTGAACGACGCTTAGCTGAACATTAACCTCGTTGAGACGAGCATCATTGGTCTGCATATTTTCCAAGCTGATCTTGGAGTTGGAGCTGATGTCGGTAAGTCCGCGGGCACTTTTGAACACTTCGATTCCTTTTTCAGCCTCATTAAGTTCTGTGCTCAGGGACGCTAAACGCTTGTCAATGAAATCAAGCGTATTTCTGGCTTCCCGGTTACGCTGCATTGTGCCAGTCAGGTTGTAATTGAAGATGAGGCGGTTAAGTATGTCTTTTCCCCTTTGTGGAATTTCATCGTCGATTGACAGTATAACGGTCGTGGACAACTTATTTGAAAGCGCAACGGACAGTTTTTTCTGGTACTGCAATGCTGTATTCTCGGGATCTGTGATCGAAATTTTTATTTGTTTGCCGACAAATGCATCTAGCTTATCTGTCGGTTCGAGTTTCCAGGTTCCAAATTTGTTTTTGAATTCATCTTTGAAACTAAATGTCTGATTGGTTTTGTCAGGCATCTCGATCAGGAAGGAATTTTTGTCTTTGATAGTGATCAGAAGCGTTCCATCCGCATTCCCGGATTTAACGACTGTCAGTTTAACCGGCGCCGAATTATATAACTCCTGTGAAAACGGGCCATCGATTTTTTGATAGCCAATATTCAGTAAAAGTTCTCCGACAACCTGATTGATGAGTTGTTTTGATTTAAATACCTCAATTTCGTTTTCTATAATTCGCGATGAACTTAGCGCATCAATTTCGTGAAGTGGAGAGGACTGGTTTTGGTTCTTCTTTTCATCCTTAATTACGATAGTTGCGTTGACCTCATAAACGGGCTTGGCAATTTTCAGATAGAAAATGATTGCAGCAATCGAAATAGACAAGCTGATAACAAAAAGCGGCCAGTGATACAGGTATTTATTGATTATATTCTTGATATCAAAACTTTCTCTCTTTGCTTGAGGCAATGTAAAAGTGGCAAGAGTGGCTTGTTGAGTAGTCATTAGCTTATCTGTATAAATTCGAAAGAACAATGGCAATGATAGAGAGTCCGGAAAGAGCCAGCGTCGTTACGCGATATCCGCGGTCAACTGTTGCGTATTTAGTGCGATCAGGCTGCACATATATTTCATCATTGTTTTTGAGATAGAAATACGGGGACTCAAATAATTTCTTTGAGGTGAGATCAATTGGAATAAAATTCCTTTTTCCGTTTTCTTCTCTGACTAAAACAATATTGTTGCGCAAGGCTGTGATATTCAAATCTCCGGCCATACTTAAAACCTGGGTTATAGTAGTCCGCTCGTTTTGCAGCGTGTAAATATTAGGGTGCAGAACATCGCCGTACACAGCAACTTTGAAGTTGATAATTCTAATATTTACAACAGGATCTTTGTAAAATGTGAGCAGCACATTTTTTAATGAATCACTTAAAAAAGTTGTTGTAAGCCCTGCAACTTTCACCGTCCCTACTAATGGTAAATGTATATTTCCATTAGGATCGACCATGTAACCTGTAATAGGGTTGCTCGATGATTGGTCGTAGCTGCTGCCATTTACCCTATTCAAATTATAATTAAATATTGACGATGATTCAGGATTCCGGCTGGTTACATTTATTCCTAAAATATCAGCTGGCTGAATGGTCAGGGGAGAATAATTTTTGACAGTTTCAACAACCAGTGTGTCTCTTCTCAGGTCTGTAAAATAAGGTACCTTTTTATAAGAACTGCAAGAGAATTGAATAAATATAAATGCAGCAATTAATGAATACGAGACCGCACGAAAAATCAACGTTGTTAAGTCGTTTCTTTTTGAAACATCGTGCGAAAGGTGATGACTATGTGTGGCAAATTTGGATGAGCTGGATTGCAATAATGCGCGGACAATTAAATTCATGCTGTGGAGGAACGTTGATTACAGCACAAAATAAGCTCTTGAAAATTTAAGGAGTGAAGTTTTTGGGGTGTTTCGTAAGGACTCTGGGGTACAACGGGGAAAATAGGGGGTATGAAATTTCGGTAAAAATGACCGACTTATAATAGTCACATAATAACATATTTATGCCCGACTAAGACTCATTTGGAGCTTGTTAGTCGGGCACATCGAATAGTTCAAGTTTTTATTGATGATCTGATATTTTCACCAATTTTTGAACGGGTATATATATACGTATCGAAGCTCACTAATTGGTCGTCGATATGGAATAATTGCCAGTGAATTCCAGTTCTCCGCCCGAACTCACGTGCACGTTCTTTACGGATACATTATTTCCCAGCAGAACGGTATGCCCCTTATTGATCTGAACGGAATCCTTCGGGCCTGGTGGCCTTCCTGTTGACCATATAGATCTGTCTTGCCATTTTCCTGATCCGATTGTTTGAACAAGTCCTGAAAAGATAGACGTAGTTTTAAAGTTCTTGAATAGGAGCTCATCGGACTTAGTTTGCTGTGTGCCAAACCAATCAGTTAGAACGTCCTGATATATCCGGCGGAAATCGACCTGCATTTTGAGATCCTGATTGTTTTGGCCAGCTGAACTCGGCGGAACCAGATCATTGGCGAGGTCCGGATTGGTGCCGACAATTTGTCGTTTTAAGCCCGTTCCAAACAGGAACATGGGTGCAGCAATCCCATGGTCTGTTCCTTTTGACGCATTTGAGCTGGCTCTTCTGCCAAAATCCGAGAACGTCATTCCCATTACGCGGTCTTCCAGATTGGACATTTGAAGATCTTTTTGGAAAGCGCTGATGGCACTTGACAAGTTCCTGAGAAGCACTGCATGCACACCTTCCGTAGTACTGGAATTGGTCACCTGGGCAGAATGGGTGTCAAACCCGCCCATTTCTACATAGTAAATTTTCGTTTTGAGCCCACCCTGGATAAGCCGGGCCACGATCTTTAACTGTTGTGCCAATTCATTTTCGTCCCCGGGATAAGTAGCCAGGTTTTTTCCCAAACTAGCTGCTTTGCGAATCTCAGAACTATATTCGATTGCCAACACCTGTTGCTGGCGGATGGCTCTGATCAGGTCCCCGGAATCACAGCAAGGAAGGTCCGACGCCGGTACAAAGCTTTCCTGGCCCACAAGCTGATAAAATTCATCGGGACTGACCAGCGAAATACCCATGGACTGTTTATTGCCCAGCAGGCTTGTCGAGCCTACATAGCCGATTTGGATGGCCAAAGGATCTTCCATTTCGCTATTGGGATATTCTTCGGGATAGCCGGGGAATCGGTTGTTGAGGTATCTTCCTGCCCATCCGCTGGAATTATATTGGTCCGAATCCACGCCGGTCATCCAAATGTCAGAAGACCTTACATGGGAAAAATTTGGGTTAGGATAGGACACAGAGTGCACAATTCCCAGCTTTCCTTCTGCATAAAGCTGTTGCAATCCGGTCATTGCGGGATGCAGGCCGGTTTCTGGGCTTCCTGCCAGGGGCAGTACTGACTTTTCGGGAATTGCAATATTACTTCTTAACTGATTATAAGCAGGATAGTATTCCAAAGGAATGACTGTATTAAGTCCGTCATTGCCGCCGTTAAGGTATACCATCACCAGAATGCGGTCGGAATTTGCCGCGCCTGCTTGCGCGACGGAGCGAACCAATGCTGAATTTTGGGTGAATGCTCTCAGATCAAAGCCATTGAGTGTTACAGGAACTGCCATTGTGGCCGCCGCCGCGATAAAATCTCTTCTATTCATATTAGTAGCATTGATTAAAAGACCTGGAATTCAGCCATACCGACCATATACTTCATCAAAACTTGCAGCCGCCAATAGAAGTTGGCTTTTGTCGTTTCAGATGGGTTTCTCCTGTAGGCGTTGAATTCATAGATCCATGAGCTTCTAGTAGAAGTCTGCATCATGATCTTGTCGATCAAAAAATCCTTTTGCGATTGAAAAAGCTCATTGGCAAACAGATTTTTTGATAATGCCTCAAATACTTGTTCGCAGGTGATGCAAGGAGTTCCGGCAACGTCGGAAAAGTTTGGCTGTAAGGAAACAACCCAGGCCAGGAAGTCAATGCCATAGGTATACCCTGGGTGATATTGATAAGGATAAATGAAGGTTTCGCCCATTTTGCGCCTCAATCCAATCGTTGAGGCGTTGATCCAGTTCATTGAATATCCTGTCTGATAGTAAGGAAGAGAGCCAAACACCAGCGGCTGGTCCAGGAAGTTCAATTGCATATTGACCATTCTCCAGTAGGTGGGCTGGGTGTAGTTGCGGAACGCAGCATATTCCTTCACCTGGTGGGGCACTTTATGTTTAAAAAACCTGAGCGAACCGATGGCGAGCTCCGCCGGGGATTTTACAATTGCACCGACATTTGAAGCGTCGAAAAAGATTTCGCTTGTCAGTAGTTTTTGCAATACCGGCCCTATGGCAAAGTTATTTTCGGCGCTGGCAAAGAAAGCCGCCAGCGGTACAATCACATTGTTTTCAATCTGATCCGTCACATTGGTATTCACATACCACCTGTAAAGCTTTCGGCAAATGAATTTGGGGGACTCAGGATGCGCAAGGAGCATATCTACAAGCTCCGCAATTTCCTCGTCTCCTGCATTTGGTCCCGAGCGCCCTCTTATAACCTTATTTTTGTAATGATGCGAAAACTGCTTGTCATTGGTGTCATGCCTGTCCGGGTTAAACTTTGTACCTATCGTGGTAGAGCCGTTAACATATTGGTTTACAGCCTGCCAACCCGTCAGTACCCGGGCGGCCTGTTTTACATCATCTTCCGTATAATTAACCTGATCGGCCTTATTGCGCTGTCCAACAGAGAAAAGTTCCTGCAATTCCCTTCCATAGTTTTCATTAGGATGGTCTTTTTCATTTTCATTTCCATTCTGATAAACAAGCATCGAGGGGTCCTTTGTAACCTCAATGGTAAGGGTTTTAAAACTACCTAAACCTTTACTGCGAAGTAACATCAGATACCGGTAAATGTATCTGTAATCCTCAACAACCTTATGCGTGGTTACAAAATGATTTTGCCAAAAAGCAGTGAGCTTTTCCAGTACCGATGGCGAGCCATTCTGCTCAGCCATCAAGCCGATCCACCAGTATTTGACATAATAGGAATAGTCAAATCGACGGGCATAGTCAAATGGCTTATCCATGAAAGGCTGCCCAGCAATGGGGCTGCTCTCGTCCATGACAACAGGCGGTGGAGGGGATAGGGTAACCGAAATGTTATCAAACAGCTTTTGAACTGCCGCTTGGGCATTCAAACCGGTCAATTGGGTGATTTCGTCAGGAGTCGGTCCAAAGGTTGCTCTTCTTAATAGGTGAGCTGCTTGTCGCGATGTAAGAGGGGGTTGATATTTGTCCAAATAGGGCATATGTACTCAGATGACTAATAACTTCGTCATTCAGCTTTAAGTTGTATAAATGTTACCTTATTGCGTATAGATAACATCTTATGTGCAAAATAAAAACAATTCTACACAATATTTCTTACAAGCTTCTATTGATGGCTCTTAATCTTGTAGTTATTTATCGACTTCCCACGAAGACTTTCTCGTAGTCGGCGTTTTCATTCCCTACTTTTACTTCATCAATAAAAATTACTCTGGAATTTGTAACCGTTTTTTTATTTTTTTCCCAGCCCCATTTGTATAGGCCAATTTTAAAATATGGATACATCGCGTCATTATAAGAATTCGGCTTGTTTACCCTGCTCAAAATAAGCTTTCCATTCTTCCAGACCTCAATAATTCCGGTTTCGTCGTAGGCCCACCTGATGTGAAAAACCCAGTCAAGCCACTCCTCCTTCGCTAGTTTTCCAAGGTTTAATCGCTCGAACGTGTAGTCGCCCTGAATGTTAACCTCTTTATTCGTTGACCGGATCTCAAGGACTACATTGTCATTGACGATACCGAACAGCAGGGGTGGGCTTCTCCACTTTTCCCCTTTTGCGAAGTCAGGCAACGCCTGCCATTGCACAATGCTTTCTTCCAATGAGTCTTTTACAAAACTTCTGGGGAAGTACACAGAAAATGCAAACCACTCCTCACGATTTTTATTGGGTGAAAGACCGAATTCCGACCAGGGGGCGCTCAGCGCCAGGTCTCCCTTTCTGAGTTCTATCCGTCCCGACCCGGATCCTGCCCGCTTAACGGAGTCGGTCAGGGTAGCGGACCATTCACAACAGGTATTCCGTTCATACCATTCGCCAATTGTCTCATCAAAATTATAACTCGCCAAGATATCACTGGGCAGTGCAGGATTGGATGCTGACGCGTCGTCCTTATCGATATTTACCGGTTCACAATTGCACAGCATGAAGGACAGGCAAGCAATTGTTAGCATTACATTCCGATGAAGGCTCGTTTTGGCTGCTGACATGTAAGGATAGAATTGTATTTGGTTCACCTGTCGTTTTAAACTGTCAGGTAAGTCTGCAGGGAAGTAATCAACTCTGTTGAGGCATATCTGCCTACATTATGAGGTTGATCCAACTCACCTGCCAGCGCGGCCGTTACTTTGGCTTTTAATGATGATAAGTCATATGCCGCCTGCAGGTAGTTAAGACTTTCAAGCCTTTTTGCAGTTGCTAGCTGATGGTCGTTGCGGTGTTCGCCGAACTTTGCCAGCTTTGGAAAAATGATTATCGGCTTTTTTCTTTCAAAGGCCGATATAATAGTGCCCATGCCTGCGTGACTTACTATTAGCTGTGCTTCATTAAAGAACACTTCCATTTCCAGTGAGCTGGCAAATTGAAAGTTGTTCATATTTTTAACCTTGTATTTACTTGCACCAATCTGTGCGACAATAGGGATGTTTGGCATAGAAAGCGCAAGTTCATCCATTGTCATGATCAATCGATCAAATGGCCCCTGCGTGCCAACGGTAACAAAAATCATGCGAATAGAGGATTTTAGATTTAAGAAGTAAGTAAACGAGTCGGTCTTTTGTCGTTACAAGTTTAACCTTACTACCATCCTGATAGAGACTTTTTGGGGTGATCATATAAAATGTTAGGGTATAACTCCGGCTTTTTTGGGGAACAACAAATTTCGGATTTTCAGTATCCCCTCAGAGAGTTAAACTATTTCTACATTTTTATCTAAAATGGGAGAAAATTAAAAAGAAATACTTCTTTTTAATTTAATGTAATAGTTACCAAATGTTTGTTGAAAGAACGCTAAATACTTGGTTTTAGTGAGATAGAAATAGTGGTTATATTCATGCAAAATGCGAGTTATTTCAATAAATGATTTAACTCTTATATCGAATATAACTATATAAAGATAATATATGGTTCGCAATAAAATTACAGAAAATAGGGTTGCTAATTATCCTTACTTATTCTATTTATCAGATATCCAATTTAGGTCAAAAGATCATTTTTATTTGGAAATATACCCCCTCGACGTTTGATCTTACCCCATCATCTGTTGATGTTACCCCAAAAAGGGGATCTCTAACTTATTTGCATTATACCTTTAATGCATCGAATTGGTCTTGTCAGCATATTTTCGATAACTGCCAATAAATAATCCTCAGGATTCGCAGATTTTATTTACGCTAATAAATTCTGAATGCAGTATGAACCTTGTTCATATTTAAAATATTGGCTCATTATTACAATACAATAACCTATCATAATAGCGGGTAGCTGCTTATATTAAATAAGCAAATAAAATCCTCCTGAATTTAATTATTGAAGTTGAATGGATAATAAATTGTTTGATATCCCTATCTTATTAATCGTATTTAATAGGCCGGAAACCACTTGTTTAGTTTTTGAACAAATCAGGAAGCTAAAGCCCGCCCGCCTGTATCTATTTTCTGATGCACCCCGGAACAGTAATTTGGAAGACACGCATCTGGTAGAAGTTTGCCGGTATCTGATTGATGATTCACAAATTGATTGGGACTGCCAGGTAGAAAGATGGTTTCCGGAAACCAACATGGGTTGTGCACTTGGTATCTCGTCCGCAATTTCATGGGCATTTGAGTCCAGTGAACAGCTGATTGTTTTAGAAGATGATTCCCTTCCACACCCGTCGTTTTTTTACATTCATTGAATCCATGCTGGAAATGTACAGGGAAAATGAACGGATCATGCATATTTCCGGATCCAATAAGAGTGAGGAAATAGCGGTTAGCGATTCTGACCATATTTTTAGCCTGATTGCTACAACGGGCGGTTGGGCCACCTGGAAACGTGCATGGAAAAAATATGATTTCTGGATGGAACATTTATCGGAAATGAAAAGCCAGAAGCACCTCCAGCGCCTGGTTAGGGATAAGGACATCTGGAAATATTGGTATGAGCGTTTCGACCAGGTCTTCGAGGGAGATAAGAAGCATAACTGGGAGGTACAATGGCAGTACACGCTTTTCAAAAATTACGGATTGGTTGTTGTTCCAAACAGCAATCTCGTGGATGATATAGGTCATCTCTCACAGGACTTGTCTAACCGCAGCAGTAAAGCAGGCTTTGATTTCATGGATTCATTGAATTCGCAAGTTGTTCAATCCCAGTTCGCTGCAAATAAAACATTAATGAGTGATCCCGTTCAAATCAATAAGCCTGCTTCTATTGGCGCGCACATTCTTGATAAACTGGCCGGGATACTCAAACTTAACTAACGGTTTTCAGAAATGCTTAAAGCTTGATCATTGAAAAATTAACTACTAACTCTTCCTCTGTTAAAATTCCCATCGTTATGAAGACTTATTTTACTCAACATCGCTTTATTTTTTATTTGTGGGTTGACCTCCTGCTTTTGAATTGTTCGTACCTGGTAAGCTCCAGGCTCAATTGGTCAAATTCCGACGCATTTGACTATCAGAATTTCTTGAACATTTTCCTGATCAGCAACCTCTTATGGGTCGTTTGCGTAAACCTTTTTCAGATTTATGTCCCTTCATCCAAGTCTCAAAACAGCCAGGGCCGCTTCTGGAGGCTTTTGATGACAAGCACGGTACATCTGGTTTGCCTGGAGGTTTTTATTTATGTAAGCGGCAGCAGTATAAACGCAAATGAAAATTGGGTATTCACTGGCTATCAGGTGTTTATTATCGCTTCGTTCATTATACATTTCGCCGTAGCCGCAACGCTGTGGCTCCTCAGAAGATCCCGTCTAATGGTAAGGCGCTATGTTATTGTAGGGGACGAGTCTTTGAATGATTTGATCAAGTCGTCCAATGAGCGCCAATATGCATTTGATTATTCGTATTGCGGCTCATTTAAATTTGAAAGCGTTGGTGCGCAACTGGAAAGGTTCGAAAATTTTATCGAAACAGAGAAGCCTGATTATATATACTGTGCTCTTTCTGAGACGAATAACAACGAAATTAAGGCTGTTATCAAGCTGGCGGAAAGAAAGAATACCCATGTTCGTCTTGTTCCTGATTATCCGCGACTTCTGTCAGAGAAGCTCGATATCGAAACTGCCGATGATTTTCCCATCATCAATGTTCAAACCAAGATACTCACAAACCCGGACGACCAGTTTATAAAAAGGGCTTTCGATGTTCTGTTTTCCATAGTTGTAATGATCATGGGCCTGCCTATATTCTTGTTGGTGATGATCGCCGTCAAGCTGTCTTCAAAAGGCGACGTCTTCTTCCTCCAGGAGCGCACAGGAAGGTGGGGCAAGAAATTCAAGATCATAAAGTTCAGGACCATGTACAGCGACGCGCATAAATATGGCCTTCAACATTCCCTGGGAGCGCTGGACCCGCGTATAACGACGGTGGGCAGGTTTCTGCGCCGGACGCGTCTAGACGAACTTCCTCAATTTCTCAATGTGCTCAAAGGTGAGATGTCAGTTGTCGGCCCGCGGCCACTTCACAAATATGATGTGGATATGCTGATGGACGAAGCAAGTCACTCATTTCAGAAAATCTTGACGATCAGGCCCGGCATAACATCCATAGGGCAAATAAAGGTAGGCTATGCGAGTAACATGTCAGAGAATCTGCTACGGCTCAAATATGATATGCTTTATCTCAACACATACAGCCTTACAACGGATATTTACCTCATATTCCTGACCATTCAGGTAATCTTGCTGGGTAAAGGAAGGTAAGTGCCATCCCGGACAGAAAGTTTCGGCACCTTATTCATATGCCAAACTTTTTATCATCAACCCACATTCGCTAAGTAACGGCGCAGTTTGTCAAAAAATTTAAATATCCGTCTTAAAATATAATGGAAAAGTCTTTTCGCGTTAATAATTTCGATCTTATCAGGATCTTCGCAGCCATTCAGGTTTTGATCTTTCATGCCTTCGATCATTTGCAAATTCCAAGGCCTGATTGGGCTACACCATTGCTCTATTTTCCGGGCGTACCCATATTTTACACCATCAGCGGCTATCTCATTTCTGCATCCTTCGAGCGTAGCAGCGATCTGAGACATTACTTCCGGAACCGGTTTCTAAGAATTTTTCCAGGACTCTGGGGATGTTTGATATTGACTATCGGAGTCGCCAGTTTTTTTGGGTTCAGCTTTTTTAGCAAGCAGGCTTTAATATGGCTGCTAAGTCAGATGGGCGGCGTTATTTACACGCCGGAGTTCTTGTCCGGTTTCGGTTTTGGTTCATATAATGGCAGCCTTTGGACCATATGCGTGGAAATGCAATTCTATTTTGTACTTCCCATCGTGTACTTTATCGGTAAAAAGATCAAGCACCTTAATTACTTGATTTTTGGCGCGTTCTTCGTGTTTTTGATTTTCGCATTTACTGCTAAAATTTATTTTCCCGGCATCGGTACGGATAATGAACTTAGGCTCGAAAAATTATTGAGATATAGCTATTTCCCTCATTTTTACCTTTTTCTGGCCGGCGTTGTCATGCAGCGTTTGCAGATTTATAAGTCAAACTGGATTTATGGAAAAGGACTTTACTGGGTAGTCGGTTTCATCTTGTTAAAGATATTGTTTCCTATCCTTAGTACTCCGGTTCTTTCGATTTTCTCCCTGCTCTATCTTTCAGTATGTACAATTTCAGTTGCATATTCTAATGTCGGACTGTCTAAGAAAGTACTTAAAGGAAATGATATCAGTTATGGGGTATACATTTACCATGGACTAATTTTGAATGTTCTTGTTTCTATGGGGCTGGTTGGAAACTTGAATTACTTATGGGTTGTAATCCTGGGCGCCTGCATACTCGGATATCTCTCCTGGGTGTTTGTTGAAAAGCCATTTTTGCTGAAAAAGGGACTAGCGGCTACAAGTCATGTGCCGACTAAGCTGGCTGATGTGACTGCAAGCAGGGCCTAAACAAAAGTAAAGATGCAGTTCGCCCTTGGAAACCATTGTGCCTTCGAGCGCGTCGTGCAAAGCGGCGACGCCAGCAATCGGTAACTATCGGCGAACTGCATGCATAGAATATCCGGCTCCTGATCATGGATCAATAGCCAGATATTCCCATGTGTCGATGTCGCCCTCTGGATATGCAAACTGCGATTCCTTTGGGATTTCCTGATCGATATCTTCCTGAAAGCCGTGTAGTTTTGCATTATAAATGCCTTTTCGCCGGATGCCTTGCAAATCGGTAAAAGAAACCTGCGCATTGTCTTCTGGGAGCTTTCTTGTTTCCATATCAGCCTGTTTTACTTTTGTTGGTCATCATCCCTGAAATTGTCATTACTGTTGCGTATCGCGACTCGTTGTCCGCTGCCGCCTTTAATGTCATTACGCTTGATTTTTTCCTCCGCTGAGCCTTCCGTACCATAATCATCAGTGCCTTCTTCCTGGAAATTGTCGTTTGCGTTCCTGCCGGAGGCAAGCGCGTTTTCGACAGCTTCCGCAGTTGCCTTGTCAGCATCTTCCTTGTTTTTTGTTTCCATTTCTTTTGGGTTTTGGTAAAGTCGGCGCTTTCTCAAATACTGTGCCAAAATCGTATGCATTGATGCGATAGTCGGCTTTCGGGCATACTTTTGGATTGGCAGGTAAAATTTAAACAATCAGAAAAATGATTGACACATGAAAATCGGAGAAAAGTTGCAAAAACTGCTTAATAAGAAGTATGAGCCTAACCAAATGCGCAGCCAGAAATTCGAGCGCTATGATATCAGTTTCAAAACCGATCAGGACGGAAATCCCGTCGTATTGTTCATTGGTGTTGCTGGCAGGGATGGCAGGATTAATGGAAACCGTTTTGTAAGGGTAATGATCCGGAACAGCGAAGGCGAAATCATCAAGGACCACTGGGACGCCAAAGGCAAGGTCTGATCGTGGGTAAAAATTAAGTTTGACATAATAATATAGCCTTATCTGCTGGGTATGATGACCGCAGAAATCACGGTGTGTCTCAACCCTCGCATTAACGGATTCACAGTCAGGTATGCAGCATTCACAGTCCAGTCTAAAAGTCTTTCTAAATTCGGTTCTTTTGCTGTCCTAAATTCTAACAACATGAGAAACCGGATCCTGATATTTTTGGCAGCAACATTTTGTTTATCTTCTGTAAAGGCCCAAATTAAGTGGGCAGACTACTCACACAGTTTTCTTAATGGCGCAGATAAGTCATCGAAAGTGGGGCTGATTGTTGCTGTCAGAAAGGAAAACAATTCATTCTGGCAAATACTTGGCAAAAGCAAGCATTTTGAAACATTTCAAAAGAACCCGCAATTTTCATCCTTACGACCGCAGGCAATAGTTGCCAGGACTGTATTCGATACTGCGCACGCACAATTTTTCTTGCAAGGCGTTGTTCCTGAAAATGCGTTTGCATATCAATTCAGGGTTACAAAATATCCAGGCAACAGCGTGGTCGTTCCATGGAAGGCAATCGGGTCTTTTACCGACGCTGCGCAAATACGCGACTCAGGCTTGCCTCAGATGGCTTACTTGGGAGCCTATCGAACTACACTGGGTTCCATGCTGATCGTAGATGTGAAGGAGGCAAAACGGGATACAATAATAGCAACGGCTATGGTTGCCTGGGAGTCGATCAAGCCTCAGATTATGAGTATTTATACGTCGGAAACGCTGCATGCGTTTTTCCGGCAATTGCAGGCACCCTGGTTGCCCGACAAGCAATCCGCTGGCAACTTCCCCACAGGTTTAACGGTTACTTCCCACAATACGAACCTTGTGTTTGCATTACAAGATGGTGTATTCGATAAAAAGCAGATTCAGTACAAACTCGTGCGGAACGGGAAGCTGTACCGGGACTGGCAGGACAATGATTACGACAATTCCTTTATTTTGGCTCAAAGACACCCAACCGGGAAATTATGAAATAAAAATCCGGTTTTCTGCTCAGCCACAAAACGTAACAGCGTTCTTGTTTGAGATTGAACCTGTGTGGTATGAGACAGTCTACTTCCATATTTTTGCAGCCCGCCTTATCGTTGGCTCTTTTGGGTTTGCTGGTCCTGTCAATCCGGCAAAGACGAAAAATCCGCCAGGGGCAAATTGATAAGTCCAGGGTGCAACTCGAATTGAAATCCGTTTACGCCCAATTTAACCCTCATTTCATTTTTAATGCGCTTAGCTCGATCCAGGCCCTCATAAACAAACAGGATATCAGGGCAGCCAATGCTTACCTGACAGATTTTGCACAATTAACCCGGGACTCACTGGTATACAGTCAAAGAAATGAAATTTCACTTCACGAGGAAATTCAGACATTAGATACTTATTTAAGATTAGAGAAACTGCGTTTTGGTTTTGATTATCATATTAACATAGCGCCTGATGTGGATGCATACGAAACAAATATTCCCGCGCTGCTGACACAACCGCTTGTTGAGAATGCCGTAAAGCATGGGGTTGCCTCTATGGGACAAAAAGGATTAATCCAGCTTTCCATAAGCCGGTCCGGCTTGGCCATGATCGCGAAGCTAACTGACAATGGAAAAGGGATGGATAAAGGAAATTCGATCACCGGATTAGGGCTCAGGCTTACCAGAGACCGGATCGGATTATTAAATCAAATCCGCCCTGATCGGCTGATTAGTATGGATATTACGAATGCTGTTCCAACCGGTGTGCAGATTACAATCACTTTTAACCAATGGTTTGATGAAAGCTTTGCTGATAGATGACGAGCAGTCGAACCTGGACAATCTCCGGATTCTGATTACAACTTATTGCCCGCAGGTCAATGTATGTGGTGCCGCTGCCGATACGCGGTCTGCGACCAGTTTACTACATAGTCATCAACCGGATTTGGTATTTCTGGATATTCAAATGCCTGAACAAAGTGGGTTCGACTGGCTCCGAAGCCTTTCCCGGACAGATTTTGAGATCATTTTCGTAACGGCTTACGATCAGTATGCGGTTCAGGCCATGCGGCTCTCGGCCATTGATTACCTGCTCAAACCAGTCTCGATTGAAGAACTGCAAGCTGCTGTACGCCGGGCACATCAGCAACATTCGATCAAAAAGGAAAATCAACTCCTAAACAACCTGAGGCATTTTTTGAAGGGTAATAATACACCTGCCGAGCAAAGTATTGCATTAGCAACTTTAAAGGAGACGCGCTTTGTAAAAATAAATGAAATCACTCGCTGTAAATCAGCTAACAATTACACCACATTTTACCTGGCAACAGGGGAGAGCTTACTCATTTGCAAACCAATCTTCTTTTATGATGATCTGCTAAGGCAATATGGGTTTGTTCGTTGTCATCAATCACATTTGGTAAACAAAGCCTCAATCAAAAGCTGGAAAAGAGACTATGGCGATTTTTTGGTGCTAACCAATGGGGCAGAGATCCCGATATCCAGGGGAAAAAAGGAAGAGGTAAAACGATTATTACAAAACTGAACTGCGCCTGCAGCACAGCTAGGATTCCGTATTTTTAAATAAAATTATCAGGTGTAAGGGGGCTTTGCATCCATATTCCTTCCTCTAAGATCTCTATTCCGCTTTTTTTCATTAATGCGCTTGCATTAAAGTCAGTACAAAATCCCTCAGTGAGCTTGTAGTTGAAAATGATCTTTTCATCCAGCAGCTCACTATTGAAACTGTAATTTCGAACCGGTAAATGCTGACTTGCAACTTTTGCCAGTTGTAAATCATGGGTCGAAATCATTCCAAATGCATTAAGTGCACTTAACTGCCGGATCAGTGAAACTCCGCCCTTGTAGCGGTCGTCCGAGTTCGTTCCTTTGAACATCTCGTCTAATAAGAAGAAAACGGGCTGGCCACTGGCAATCAGTTTCAAAAGCATCTCTATACGTTTGAGCTCGGCATAAAATGAGGATATTCCTTCTTCCAGATTATCCTGCGTCCGCATGCTGGTGAATAGCTGTACCGGGGAAATTTGTCCCGACAAAGCACAGCATGGTCCGCCAATCATGGCCAGGCCCAAATTGCATCCGACCGTCCTGAGGAAAGTACTTTTGCCTGCCATATTGGAGCCGGTTATAATTACAACGGACCCTTTTTCTACCAATTCAAAATCATTGCAAATGCGCTGATGCTGTTTCAGTAACGGGTGACCCAGACCTTCGAAACGAATCCGATAATTGTCTTCAGCTATACTCGGAAGAACAAATTCAGGGTTAGCATAAGTAAACCCGGCAAGACTGCTGATGGCTTCAAAATTACCGATAGCCGTACTCCATTCTTTAAGCTTAGACCCGTTTCTGGCTTTCCAAAGCTCGGTGGTGAGGATAAAGTAAATATCCAGAAGCCAAATAGAATTAAAAATACCGTAAAAGTCATTTTTGCCTATCATTTGCCTGGACCCACGTTGCTGGAATGCTTCCAGTGTTTTCCTGAGGCGCAGGATTTCACTTTCTGCTGAATATTCTTTGATTCGGAAAACAGACTGCCATTTTTGTAGTAATTCACTATCCAATGATGCCGATTCAATTAGGCTAATCAGCGACTCGCTGGCCGCAAGCATAGGCACGCAATATTGAAGATCATTGAGCGTGCGCTCGGTATTGGCCCGCATTCTTTTGATAACCTGTCGATTGACAATCAGGCTTACGATTATGGGCAGTATCAATACAATTGAAAAAGGCTCATTTAAAAAAAGAAACAGGAAAAGATGACGGATACCAAGCGCTCCGGCCAGGGTGGCGACAAGTCCAAGCACAATTGCGCTTATCAGATACCTCCTTCGTTGCGGTAGCAGGTTGGCAGGAGCCTCAATCCACTTAATCAGTAGCAAATAGCTGCTTTTGGGGTTAAGAAATGGCATGCCGGCAGCTTGAAATTCCTGTCGCCAGTCAATTTTGGTAGCCAGCTCAGCTGCCGCCTTTTGCCTTTCCAAAATCAGATCAGGTTCGGCCGGTCGCATTAACCAACTTGCCAGCTGCATCTTGCCAGGCTCTGTGGTTGTGCGGTTTAGGATTTGGAAAAGAGAATGTTGGCCGAAAATATCAAGATCATCAGCGTATGCATGATCGGCGTTAAGAAATTCAGCTCCACTGTCTATACCATTTAACTTTCGCTGCTGGATAAGCACCTCCCGTTCATTGATTTGTTTCAGGAAAGTCAGCCGATTTTTAGTACGCACCAACAGGTTATACCGGTTAAGCACGAGTCCAAATGCAATCACACCGACAGCCAGTGTTATCATCACAAGAGCAGCTGACCTTGCGTTAGCCAGAATGAGTAGAAGTACCAATGATCCCACGAAAACAAGCAATCTCAAAGACGAAACGTGTTTGAGTTGTTTATTCAAAGAGGAAATTTGTGTCTCGTATTGTTCAATGTTGTCTTGAAAAGTTGACTGCATGCGCGCTGAACTAAGTTATTAATCGCAATATAAAAGTAAATTTTATATATTATCATTAATGTGAGCGGTTTTATCGGTTACATAGTCGTGAGGTCAAACCAACCAGTAGCCAGCAACGTCGGTATTTTTGATACTTAGCGCGCTTTCATGTGCAAAGCGAAAACACACCTCATGGAAGTAGGAATAGGTTGCTGACAGTTGCGGTGAAGCTGAATTGTTTTATACGAGCGTAATGTAAACTATCCATTTATGATGCACAATCTTGCAGTGGCTAAATGTTCACCAGTTATATGTACATCCCTTTGAACAAGCGATACCTTTTAAAGCTCAAATCTGTTTTGCCCTTGTTCACTATCGTAGTTTGGAGTTCGGTGCTTGTGCTCGGCCTGGTACGGTGGTGGTTATTTATGGGTCAGTATCCGCTTCTTGAAGTTAATGAAGAAATGTGGGAACTATACATTCCTGCATTTATCGCCCTTGGGCCAATTTGGTATTGGATGAAATTCGAGCGGTTGACTTTCCGTAAAAGCCAACGTAGTCGCGTGGAGCAGTTGCAGCTCATCGGTTATTTTACGCTTTTTGGAATGCTTGCAGTGTCGCAAGCATATCTTTCCACATTTGAAAGCAGAATGGTAGTGGTAAAGGATGTGAAGCAAATTGAGCAAATGAAAGAAGCCAGATACTATAAAATCGATACGTTTGCAGTGTATAAGCCGATCGGAGGCGCTTATTACACATCGAGCGTGGATGGGCGATTTCAGAGCAATCTTAAGTTTGACATTTATTTTGTAAACCCAATCCTGACGCACAAGAAGCAGTTTATTACAAGGACGCCCCGTTTCTGGTACGGAGTTAAATTTAACAAGAAAATCAGCAACTACTTAAACAGCCAGGAAAAGCAAAAACGCTTCCAGGCTTTTTACCAGGAATGTGTGAACAAGATGATCAACTACGATTTTCAAAGACTGGATCATTTCGAACGCAAACCCGCCTCATTCGATCGCCAGGGTTTCCGCAATGCAGTCAGGAATGCCCTGCAAAGACCGATTAATAACGAATTTGTAATTCTTGAGGCTAAAAATAAAGTATTCGAAAATAAAGACAACCAGAAGGTGATCTGGACATTTCTGACCTATTTTATCGGGTGTGGCGTGTATATGCTGGCACTCATTAAACCGGGCTATTCAAGCGAACTTTCCGACGAATAGAAAGCCGGTAAGCTCACGCGAAGTGCACAGGCTGGGATAGCCAATCAGATATCGGGCAAAATCACTGACTTGCAGGCAAAAATGTGCAAGAGGCAGAATATGTTTTGGGCTGGAAAGGCATAGGCTCACCTTTGGCCTGGTAATTAACTAACTGCTTCGTATCATGAGAATCCTTACATTCCTATTCGGCCTGTTATTCATTTTTCCCGTCTGCGCACAAGTAAAAACAACAACAAAACCCATTGAGAGCAGAGCTTTCCGAAAAGCAATCAGATCCGCGCAGCGCTACGTCGACTCATTACGTGTAAAACAGGATATTCCGGGAATTTCGGTCTGCGTGGGAAGTGCCAGTGGAATACTTTGGGCAGAAGGCTTTGGCTATGCCGACCTGGAAAACCTGCAACCCGTTACTATCCACTCCAAATTCCGGTTGGGTTCGGTTTCCAAATCACTCACCTCATTTGCCATTGGCCGGTTGGTGGAAGATGGTAAATTGGATCCGGATGTGCCTGTCCAACAATACGTGCCCGCGTTTCCGACAAAAAAGTATCCGATTACTCCCCGCCAGTTAGCTACGCACACTGCTGGAATCCGCCACTATCAAGACAATGACCCGATTGCCTGCCCCGTCCGCTATCCCAGTGTGCACGATGGATTAGGTATTTTCAGTAACGACAGTCTACTTTTTCGGCCGGGTACCGCATACGGATACTCCACCTATGGCTATTCATTGCTGAGCGCGGTTATTGAAGGGGCAAGCCATACTGACTATCTCTCCTTTATGAAAAAAGTCGTCTTTGATCCGCTGGATATGACAAGCACCGGAGCTGACTATTCCGACAGTCTGGTCAGCGGACGCGTGCGGTTCTACGAGCACAGTAAAACAAAATTAGTGAACGCTGCCATGGTCGACAACAGCTACAAATGGGCAGGCGGAGGGCTTTTATCCACCCCCTCCGATCTGGTTAAATTCGGTCGTGGACTGCTTAACCACACAACGCTCCGTCCTGAAACAATCGCCATGCTATTAAAACCCCAGCTTCTGGCAGACGGCACCAACACCTATTATGGGATGGGCTGGCGTATCGGGACAGATAGTATGAAAAAGCCAATTATACACCACGGAGGCTCTATTGATGGCGGAAGGACGTTTCTTCTTATTTACCCGGACGAAAAGTTGGTCGTAGCCTTTACAGCCAACATGAGCGGTGTCAATATTAACTTGCCCGAAGCCCAGACAATTGCACAATTCTTTTTAGCCACAAACCAATGAAAAAGATTCATCTCATTGCATTACATGTGGGCTATTGGCTGCTGTTTGCCTTTCTGATCAGTTTTGTGTTTTTTATCTCGCAGGCAAGTGACGGGTTCGCCTTGCCCGACACAGAGGATTGGATAGCTATTCTGCTGTTCAGCTTACTGACAGGGATTAGTAGTTTTTACGCATTTTATTTGTGGCTCGTTCCCCGCTACCTGGTGACGCGCAACATTAATCATTTCGTTCGTATCGGCTTGCTTATAAGCCTGGGGGTTGCCATCTTATCGGTCCTGCTGGTCTCATTAGTTACCACAGTAATCATTTATATTGCTCTTAATCAATGGCAGTGGATCCTATTTTCTGGTTCGGATCAACTGATTTTACTGGCGGGTTTTACACTGCTGGCGCTTGTCAATGCATTGACAGGCGCCCTTCTGCGCGCATCGATAACCTGGTATACCGACATTCACCTGAAAGAACAAATAGCAAACCAGGCGCTGCAAACGGAACTAGCCTTATTGAAGTCGCAACTGAACCCGCACTTCTTGTTTAACACGCTTCATAATATCGACATTCTAATCGGGCATGATGCCGCGAAGGCTTCCGCCTATTTGAATAAGCTTTCTGACCTGTTGCGGTTCAGCTTATACGAAACGCAGGCCAATCAGATCCCCTTGGCACAGGAAATTGCGTCGATTGAAAAGTATATTGAATTGCAGAAAATCAGAATGTCTAATGAACAATATGTCTCGTTGCTGATCGATGGCCAGGCAGACGGGTTAGAAATTACCCCAATGCTGTTTATGCCTTACATTGAAAATGCATTCAAATATGCCGCAAACAAAAAAATCACCGACGGCATCCGCATTAACATTAAGATAAGCAATGAACACATTCATTTCCAATGTGTCAATGTTATTGATCCATCTAAATTAACAAGAGAAAATCAGGGGGGCATCGGGCAGAAACTGCTTGGCAAACGATTAGCTTTGCTCTACCCGGAACGCCATAAATTGCTTGTAAAGGCCACAGATACAACTTATTCCGTAGACCTAACCCTATCACTGAAAACCTATGCGCTGCCTGCTGATTGAAGATGAACCCCTGGCTATGCTGCGTCTAAAAGAGTTTGTCGCCCGCTTACCGTTTCTGACGCTCATGGATGCGGTGGACAACGCCCTGGATGCGATCCCGATCATTCAACGTGAACCGATTGATCTTATATTTTTGGACATTGAAATGGATGGCATTACCGGCTTGCAGCTTCTGGAAGTTTTGCCGGTGCGCCCCGCTGTGATCCTGACGACCGCTTTTGATCATTATGCGCTCAGGGCATTCGATTTACAAGTAGACGACTATTTGTTAAAACCCTACACCTTTGAGCGGTTTTTACAAGCCGTGACCCGGGTACGGCAAACTTTTGGAAAGCATGATAACGAACCTGAAAGCTCATTTTTGTTTGTAAAAGCAGAATATCGTCTTCAAAAGATAAGTTTGGATCAGATCATTTTCATTGAAGGAATGCGTGACTACCGGCGCATTCACGTTGAGACGGAAAAGATCATGACCCTGGAAACTTTTGGCGAGTTGGAACAGCGCTTACCCCACCAGCGATTTTGTCGTGTTCACAAATCATATTTGGTTGCTTTGAATAAGATCGAATCCATCGAACGCGACAGGATCAAAATTTTTCAAACCGTAATTCCCATATCAGACAAATATCGCGACATTTTCTACGAGCGTATTGGTCGGCCTGCCAAGTAGATCAAACAGTAGTCAGTTGGAATTATTTCTCCTGTCTTTTGCTTATTGTTATTATTATGGGCAACTGATTGCACATAAATATTGAAAGTATATCAACGTATGGCACAGTATCTAAACGAGACGTCAAGAACATTTAGTGAGTATCTTTTAATTCCAGGATTGACAACAAAGGACTGTGTTCCTAACAAAGTATCGCTAGCAACGCCACTCACAAAGTTCGATGGCAACGGAAAACCCGCAATTGAGTTAAATATTCCCTTTGTATCAGCCATTATGCAGTCGGTGTCTGATGACCAGATGGCCATTGCTTTGGCAAAAAATGGCGGCTTATCATTCATTTTTGGGTCTCAGTCTATTGAAGATCAGGTTGAGATGATCCGTAAGGTTAAAAATTATAAAGCGGGATTTGTAGTCAGTACGGCAAATTTAACTCCGGAGAACACCTTGTCGGACGTACTTTCACTCAAAGCGAAAAAAGGACATTCAACAATCGCCATAACCAGTGATGGAACGGCAAATGGCAAGCTGCTAGGCATAGTTACTGGAAGGGACTATAGAGTTTCAACAGATGGTTTAGACAAGAAAGTCCATTCATTCATGACACCATTGTCCGAGTTGGTTACTGCTAAACTGGGGGTGACATTGAATCAGGCCAATGATATCATCTGGGAACATAAGCTTAATAGCCTGCCCGTCATTGATGAGGACGGCAACTTCAAATTTTTTGTTTTCAGAAAAGACTACGATCATCATAAGGAAAATCCCTCCGAGTTGTCTGATGAGCAAAAGAAGTTGCTGGTCGGCGCTGGAATTAACACGCGGGACTATAAAGAAAGGGTGCCTGCCTTGATTGGAGCCGGTGCTGATGTGCTTTGTATTGATTCGTCTGACGGGTTCTCGGAATGGCAAAAAGATACGCTTGAGTACATTAAAAGCGAGTACGGTGACAGTGTCAAAGTCGGCGCAGGTAATGTTGTTGATAAAGAAGGTTTTCTCTACTTGGTGGAAGCAGGAGCTGATTTTGTGAAGGTTGGCGTTGGAGGAGGTTCAATATGCATCACCAGGGAACAAAAAGGAATTGGCCGCGGACAGGCAACAGCGCTCATTGAGGTTGCGCAGGCCCGGGATGATTACTATGCTTCTACGGGTACGTATATACCTATATGTTCGGACGGGGGGATTGCCCAGGATTACCATATGGTGCTGGCTCTTGCGATGGGTGCAGATTTTTTAATGATGGGGAGATATTTTGCCAGGTTTGACGAAAGCCCTACCAGAAAGTTACTCGTCAACGGCAACTATGTGAAAGAATATTGGGGAGAAGGATCCAACAGGGCGCGCAACTGGCAACGTTACGATATGGGTGGTGATGATGGCCTGAAATTCGAGGAGGGCGTGGACAGCTATGTACCTTATGCGGGTAGATTGAAGGATAACCTGGCCGTAACGCTTGGGAAAATTAAGTCAACCATGTGTAGTTGCGGAACGACTTCCATAACCATGCTTAAAAACAAAGCCAAGATCACCCTAGTATCTTCCGTGAGCATTGTCGAAGGCGGTGCGCACGATGTAATATTGAAAGATGCAAACAGGTGACAGCGCTGGTAGCAGATGCCTAATGTTCCCGCTGATTCCGTCATTAAGCACTTTCAATTTTACTTGCAACAATAATTAAAATGATCAAAACGACCCGTAGAGACTGCAATAGCTTGCAAGGCTTGACGCTTTAAATGCGGATCGTTTAATCCTACTCATTCATATTCATTAATGTCTCTTTGCTCAGTGGCTTTGGGAAATACCCGCTGACAAGTGGGTGGTTCCTGGCCTGCTCGATATCTTCCGGATCAATGGAGGAAGAAAGGATAATGATCTTTATTTGGCTATGAAGCTTATCTTCAAAAGAGCTATATGCGTCTAAAAACTCCCAACCACTCATCACTGGCATATTGATATCCAAAAACAGTACTGTTTCCTGGTTGTCTGATTCGTGATCGTGTTCGTTTTGAATGAATTGCAGGGCTTTCTCCGGGTCAGTAAAAAGCTGGATGCCGGCCGCCGGAGCAAAGTTTGTAATAACATACTTGCAGACCATATTATTAATAGGGTCGTCATCAACGACAATAAACCGTAAGGCTGTTTTCATCTAATGGCAGTTCAATTTTAATTGGAACGAAATTCCATCCTAAACTCGGTACCCTTATCGACTGCGCTATTCACATAAATTTTTCCTCCAAGCATTTCAACTTGTGTCTTTACCATAAACAAACCCATTCCTTTTCCTTCCACATGCTGATGGAAGCGCTTATAGAGGCCAAAAAGCTGTTTGCCTTTTTTATCCAGATCGATGCCCAGGCCATTATCCAGAACGGAAATAATGACAATGTCATCAGCCTGGCTGCTTTTAATGTGAATTACTGGCGCTACCTCCGGCTGACGGTACTTGACAGAGTTCGCTATCAGATTATAAAAAATGCTGTGCAGATAACTTTTGATGATAAAAAGCTGGCTTGCGGCCTCAAAATCGGTAACTATTTTTACCTGTTCTTTTTTTAATGTTGTTTCCAGATCAAGCTTAATGTCATCTATCATTTCACATAAGTCGACTGATTCCCGTTTTTCGCTAACATCTCTTTTAACCTGCAAGATTGTGTTAAGGTCCAAAATGACGTTGTCCAGCCTTTTGACATTCACGATAATGCCTGTCAAAAATTCTTCTTTTACTTCTGGGGGATAAATATTCTGTCCCAAAAGCTCGGCCAGTCCGATGATGTTAGCCACCGGTGCGCGCAAGTTGTGGGATACGATATAGGAAAATTGTTCAAGCCCTTTTTTTGACTCAATAAGCTCATTTGTGTAAGTGCGCAAGTTTTCATTAAGTTCTTTAAGCTCCACCTCGGAATTCTTTCGTGATGTAATGTCCCGGAAATAAATTGAAAGCCCACTGGCTGATGGATAAGCTGATACCTCGAACCAGATATTGTCCCTTTCATAATAAGCTTCAAAATGCTGGATCGTGTTTTGTTCAACTGCCTTATGATATGATTCATAAAATAAAGTATCAACGGCATCGGGAAAAACATCCCAGACGCTTCTGCCAAGTATGGTTTCTTTCGGGCACTTTAAGACGATCTCAGCCTTCTTGTTCCAATACGAGACAATCCAGTTATTATCCACGGCAAAAAACGCGTCCCCAATACTCTCCAGGATCACATTTTTTTCTTCAAGAGCTTTGAGCACTTTTTCTTCGGCCTGTCTTTCTCTGGTGATGTCGTTGACAAAGCAGGAAAGGCCTGTGACCTTATTATTTTCTTTTATGGGGTGAATCGAGAACTTAAAGTGACATGGTATACCATGCACGTTGAGCTGTTTTTCGAATTTTAAAACTTCGCCGCCAAACGCCCGCGCATTGATATGTTCCCACTCAGGGATAGACCCCGGGTCAAACTTGCCAATAGAATCACGGATGTCATATCCTGGCTGCACATCTATACCATATTTTTCTTTCATCACCCTTTTATGTGCCTGGTTACAGGTAATGTATCTGTAGTTCCTATCCAGCGAATAGATAAGCGCATCGGTGTTATTCATGATTGCATTCAGATTGGACTCTGAAAGCCTTAGCGCTTGGCTGGACATTTCATTCTGGGTTACATCTTGCAATACGCCATACAGGCTTATGGGCTGTCCCCAGGTATCGAGCTCAATATGGGTCTGCACATGCAGATACCTGATTTGTCCGTCCTTTCGTATGATACGGTGCTGGTAATTAAAGGGCTGCATGGAGTCCAAGACGCGTTGATTGGCTTTGACCACATATTGCAGGTCTTGCGGATGTACAAAGGATAACCACGCTTGGGTTGACTGCTCATTATCGTTTTCAGGTAAACCGTAAATCCTGCACGCCTCTTCCGACCATATGCTGGAATTTGTTACCAGGTCCGTTTCCCAACTCCCTAGATGGGCAATGGCCTGCGCCTGGCTCAAACGTCTTTCTTTGTGTTTGAGCTGTTCGTCTGCTACAAGTTTAAGGCGCTCACGTTCAAAAAATTCCAGAGAAAATGAAATGCCTGTTGCCGCTTCTTGCAATAATGTGGTTTCGGCCTTGGTGAAAATATTCGTTTCCGACGCATACAAGTGAAGACTCCCTATGATCTTGCCCGATCTTTTGAGGGGCAGCACCATGCAGGATTGGTATCCGGCAGCAGCAGCCAGTGCTTTCCAATTTTCAGATAGGAAGTCTTGCTGTATATCGTTTGTTACATAGTAAGGCTGCAATTGTAACGCTGCGGCCAATTCTTCTTGCTCTTGAGCAGCAGTTACAAAGCCTGTCATGTAGGGTTCTGCAATGCCTTTTTGCTCGGCTACTGTTACTGTGCCGCTACTGTCCGAGTAAATACCAACCCATGCGCCCCGAAACTTTCCGGTTTCAATGGCAATCTTGCAAACCTGCTTAAAAACGGTTTGTATATCCAGCGCATGTACAAGTGTGTGATTAACCTGGCTCAAAAATGCATACAGCCGGTTTAGATGGTGTATTTTCTCTTCACTGGCTTTCTTGTCGGTAATATCCCGGAAATTGTCTACAATGCCGTTTATTGCGGGTTCATGTAAAAGATTAGTTATCGTGGCTTCAATCCATCGCCAATTTCCGTCCTTGTGAAGCATCCGGCTGGTATGCCCGGGCATGGTCACGCCCGGATTTGCAAAGACTCTTTCCATAGCCTTCAATATTGCTGGCACATCCTCGGGGTGCGCCTTCGAGACGATGTCCATGCCAATCACTTCTTCGGGCGTATAGCCCAGAACGTTTGTCACTGCTGGCGATGCATACACCGGTCGGGCCTGATTGTCAAGTATAACGACTGCATCACTACTGTTTTCCACAAGTGCACGGAAACGCTCTTCGCTGTCCGTTAACAGTTGTAGCAATTTTTGTTGTTGGTTCTTGAACTGGTATTTCTCCAAGCTTTTTAAAACAGCGAAGGGAAGGCGGCCAGCCTGGCTTTTAATTATATAATCATCTACACCAATCACTACCAGTTCCTGAGCCATTTCATCGGATATAGAATCAGAAATGATAATAAAGGGGATGCTGAGTCCACTTTGTTTTAAAAAGTCGAGCGCCTGACAGCAGTTGATGCCGGGCAAGCTGTATTCTGCAAGGATCACATCAGGTAAAAAGCCGGTAACAGCACTTATGAACTCTTCCCTTGTGCCAGTCACCCGTATTTCAGCAGTTATGTTTCCTTTGTGTAAGGCTTGTTTTACTGCGCTTGCCGCAAATGGTGAATCTTCCAGGTAAACGATGTTCAGACTACTTTTCATTTGAATGTATTTTACTTGTCTGTTGCAGCAATAACCGACGGATACGGATCACTTTCCTTGCCTGGTCAATTTGTTTGCGACTGGTAATAAGTTGGTTATAGCACCCTGGACACTCTGCTCGGATAAATGCTTTTTTCCCTGATCAGTTATTACCGATTACAGATATTTAAGCAAAAGAAATATATGGATTGTTTAAAGAAAGTAGCAAATTATTTCTACAAAATATAAAATTATTATTATAGTGCAGGGGGAAATGAGTGAATGATCGAATGACTGAATGACTGAATGACTGAATGAATGAGTGAATGACTGACTGAATAAATAAATGAATCATGTTTAATCTTTAGAGGGGCGCGGGCGCTGCCTGAATCGACGAATAAAGAAAATATTCAATCATTCAATCATTCAGTCATTCGGTCATTCAGTCATTCGATCATTCAATCATTCACCCATCCTGCGCCAATCCAAGCCAGCGCCGGGACAATAAAAAACCGGGAAGACGATTAGTCAACCCGGTCAATTTTTAACGTTGAGTATAGATGTAATATGCCTGGAACACACCGCGAGAGCCATGTGAACAGGCTTGTGGTGTTATTTGTAAAAATTTTCCTTTGATGCCGTATTGCTTACCAGCTGACCGGCAGACTGCGGCCTGCTGTTATTTTTATTTTCTAACTGGCGATGACGGGACTCTTTCAACAGCAAGCATAGTGCCAGTAGAAGAGAAGCTATTAGTAAAGTACCTTTATTTTTCATAAGTATGCGAATAGTGTGGTCCTTAGCAGACATAGATATACTTCAATTTCCATGCCTGGATTGCAATCAAAACCCATAGCAAATAGCCTTGCAGTTACATTAGAGACGTTTTTTTTTGCACTAATCTGCTGGTGTATGTCTCGTTTGCCATTCATAACAGCTGTAAGGCCACTTTTTTTTCGAACTTAGAAAAATTATAAATTGTCAATATTCAAAAAAACGCAGGAATGCCAATTCAAAGTTGCCGAGCAGAGGTTAATTCTGCCGCAACTTGTTCACAAATTCCGCACAAAACGTATTGGGCAGACTGATAAAAAATGTTAATTATTAAATTGCCGGGATTACCTTACTAACGCAACTTTAACAGCTTATTGAGCATACGGAAATGCGAGACAGGAGATTTGTTGCAACACACCGCGGTGGTCCTTTACAAATGCAAGAGCATAAGGACTTAATGGAATGGGCTTCTAATTGTGTAAAACATGCGCTGGTGCACATTGGAGAGCATTCAAATACTTCGTTAACAAAGATTCTGGATGTAGGCCAGGCATGGAAGCACGGTAAGGCTTCTGTTGGTGATGCACGGAGCGCGGCGCTTGCCGCTATTGCTATTGCCAATGAACTCAAAGATCCGGCAAAGATCTCCGCAGCTCGTGCCATTGGGCACGCAGTTGCGACCGCTCACATGGCTGACCATGCTTTAAGAGCAGTTGATTATGCCTTAAAAGCACTAAATAACGAGGATAGGCCCTCAGAAAAGCAGTGGCAAAATCAGCAATTGCCCGAATCTATCCGGACGCTTGTCCTTACGGCCCGTAAATAGGCGGTGAAAGTGTGAACTTGCAATAGTAGTGCGTCGTCAGCTAGGTGATTCCTGCCATAAAAAACAAACAAAAGCCGGAACCATGGGCTCCGGCTTTGCAAATTTTTCAACGATTTCGTTTTTTTTCAGTAGGTTATTCGAGCTTACGGGCTTTCTGGACGCGTAAGTGACCATCTGATTAGGATGAAGGTAAAAAGTGTTTATTAATTATACAATAGTAATGGTAATAAAATGCTAAAAATATGGACAATTCGGTTGCGAATCGCGCAGATGGCTTCATGCGCACCTTGACTCATAATCAGTTTATATTAAGCTTCGCAGCGGCATTTCTTTCGTTGACGGCCATAATCTTAATTTAGGAAGCGGCTGCACTTACCTTACTGTTTCCCTGGCTGCTGACCGGCTTTCTTGGGGTTTTTGCCCCCAGCGTCCCTGCCGCCCTGAACTGTTGACCCGGATTTCTTCCTGCTTGATGCGTTCACACCTGTGTTTTGGGGATTGCTGGCAGCGGGAACGCTATTGGTTTTATCAATATGCGTTGGAGGGTTGCCGGTAGTAGCCTCACTGGTAATGCTGCCTCCTTTACTACTCTGTGACTGGTCACCCGCTGTAACTTTTTGTGTCGGCTCTTTGTCCTTTTTCTGGGTTGCGGTGGATTGTGCCAGAAGCGTTCCAGCCGACAGCAGAAGTGATAACGCGATAGAAATTGTCTTCGTATTCATAATTTTTTGGTTTTAGTTAAGTTCAAAAGTGGCAACCGGCCGCATAAAAATCATTCCATCAGCAGTGGCCTACCACTGGTAACAGCCGTTTTGTTTCATTAAAAAATGTGATTGAATTTTAATCAGATCAGAGATTAAACGGCAGTTAATGAAAAACCCGAAATATGCTCGTGTTCAATGCCCAGGCCATGTTTCCCGAGCTGGTTGGCCTTTGCCACTATCGCAACGAGCAACACCTTCTTCAGCCTAGGCAGCCAGGCGCCTCCCGGGATGCTGCATTTGATTTTGGCCGTAGCTGTATCGTAGACTTGCAAGGCTCCAAGTTCCTGGCATGATTTTATCTTCGCCGCGTCGGATTATCAGCGCGAAAGCAGTGGTTTGCAAGGCAACCTTGATCTGCGTGCATTTTCCCGTATTAGTGGGGACAAAGAAGAAAATCATTGAAACGGATTAACTTTCAGCGGGCACACTTTAAATTGTTATCAATGATCAAAGAGCCAGACTCAGCGCCACATAGCCAACCTTTCAGTGAGCTAAATCCTTTTGAATACAAACTGTTGGTTGAATCTCTGGCAGAGGCAAGCTGGCAAACAGATGCCAGCGGAACAGTCCTGGAAGATGCTCCCGGCTGGCGGGCATATACAGGCCAAGGAATTCAGCAATGGATGGAGGAAGGCTGGATGGGATCTGTCCATCCGGACAATAGGATCGATGTTTTGACCCGCTGGCAGACAGCCGTTCAAAACGAAGAAATGCTGAATGTAGCTTGTCGCCTGCAACGGCCCGACGGCAACTGGTGCTGGAACGACATTAAAATAATTCCCGTTCTGGCAGCCGATGGAACAGTTGTTAAGTGGGTAGGGGCATGCACTGACATTTCGGAGCTAAAACAAACCCGGGCCAGTTTTACCCAGGCAGAAACCCAGCTCCGGCTTTTAACCATGCTAAGTTCGGATACATTATACCGCATGAGTGCCGACTGGCATGTGATGATCAGTCTGAAAGGTTTTGACTTCCTGGCCGATACTACAAGGACGAATGAAAAATGGTTTGAGCAATATATTCCAGAGGCAGATCAGAAAAGAGTACGCGCGGCTATTGACGAAGCTATAACTGCCAAAAGCCTTTTTGAACTGGAACACCAGGTATTCCGTGCTGACGGCAGCATTGGCTGGACATTTTCCAGGGCTATGCCTTTGCTGGGCACGCGGGGGGAGATTACAGAATGGTTTGGAACCGCCCGTGACATTACAAAGCGCAAAATAGCAGAGGAAAGGAAGGTATTTCTGTTGGAACTGAGCGATAAGCTAAGACCGCTTGCCGATTCCCTTGATATTCAGCAGACCGCGGCATTTCTGATCGGATCCAGGCTTAAAACAGACCGCGTCATGTACGCCGAGATAGCAGGCGCAGAAAGTGAATATTTGATTTCACGCAATTATCTGGCATCTGAGGAAATAATCCCTGTTATCGGGAAGTTTTCTGCTGCGCCATTTGGAAAATGGCTGATAGATGAAGTTAAGTTGGGAAATACAGCAGTCGTTAATGATGTCATAAACGACAAGCGATTGACGGGTGCCGAACGCGACGCTTTTCTTGGGATTGGGGTGAGGGCTTTTATTATTACCCCGCTTAATAAAGAAGGCAGATGGGTGGCGGCCATGAAAATACATCAGCGTAATGCGCGTCAATGGACCGATTTGGAAGTTTCGCTGGTAGGCGAGGTCGCAGAACGTACATGGGCGGCTGTGCAGCGTGCGAAGGCGGAGGAGGCGCTGGCGGGTTCCGAGAGACGGCTCCGGCTGGCTATCGACGCTACTGAGCTAGCCACCTGGGAATGGAACCTCGAAACTGACCAGGTGGTGTGGAATGCACAGCACTTTCGGCTTCATGGTATGGAGGTGGATGGTAGTAGTGCGCTGCCATCGGCGGCATTTTTCGACAGACTCCACCCAGATGATCAATCCAGGGTTGCTGCGGAAATCAGGCGCGCCATCGCTGAAAATGGATTATATGATGCAGATTTCAGAATCGTCCGGGAAAACGGCGGAGCGGTGCGATGGATGAACGGGTATGGGCGCGTAACGGGTATCGTGGATGGAAAACCTTTTCGCATGAGCGGGGTAATGTTTGATATAACAGACCGAAAACAGGCAGAAGAGTCTTTACGCCACAGCGAACAGCAACAGCGCGCCATTCTGGAGAGTGCCAAGGACTACGCCATACTAACGCTGGATATCAACCGTAAGGTCACCAGCTGGAATAACGGAGCAGAACAGATTCTGGGTTTCACCGAAGCGGATATGATCGGAAAGTCGGGCGACATTGTCTTTGTGCCCGAAGACAGGGCCAATAGTGCCCCTGAATTGGAGGTAGTGAAGGCGCTTGAGACCGGCCGCTACGAAAATGAACGCTGGCATATGCGTAAAGATGGTTCCCGCTTCTACGGTTCGGGCGTCACCACCCCTTTGCTTGGTGAATCGGGCAGTGTTATCGGAGTGTTAAAGATGATGAGGGATCTAACAGCCCGAAAAGAAGCCGAACAGGCACTCGTAAGGTCCCAAGAGCGGCTGCAAAGGGCGCTGAGCATTCCGACAGTCGGTGTCCTGTTTTTTGAGGAAAATGGAAGTTTCACGCATTGCAACGAAGCATTTTTGAGGATGAGTGGTTTTTCCCGGTCCGAGGTTGAGGGCGGGCAACTAAATATCAATCGAATGACACTGCCGGACTGGATGCCAGTTGCGCAGCAAGCATTGGCGGAGCTCAGATCAGTGGGCCGCAGTTCTCCTTTTGAGCGGCAATTGGAACGACCCGACGGTTCGCGCTGGTGGGGCTTGTTTGCTGGCACCCGACTAATCGAAAACGAGTATGTGGAATTTGTTTTGGATATCAGCTATCGTAAAAATGCAGAGGAAGCACTCCTGGACGCTGACCGGCGTAAGGATGAGTTCCTCGCCTTGCTGGCACACGAGTTGCGCAACCCAATGGCTACACTATCCAACACACTGATGGTGCTGGAACTGACTGGCGGCATGCATGATAAGCTGGCACTAGACAAGGCCATTGCCATGATGCGGCGGGAAGTTGTCCAATTGGTACGACTCGTGGATGATCTTCTGGATGTCAGCCGCATTAATCAGGGTAAGGTCACACTGACACTTGAGCATCTCGACTTTGCTGCGCTTGTGAAAGACGCAGTGCTGACTGGGCGTCCAATGGCCGGTAGCGAACGTCGTCATCTTACCGTGACCCTTCCGGCCGAACCGGTTTACTTGAATGGAGATCCTGCACGCCTGATCCAGGCAGTCCGTAACCTTTTATCAAACGCCATTAAATTTACCAACGAAGACGGTCACATCTGGGTTGAGCTGACGGAGGAAGACCCTCATGCGATCCTGCGGGTTCGCGATGATGGTATTGGCATTCCTGCTGACCAGCTGGACCGGATTTTTGAATTATTCGTCCAGGTTAACACATCCCGGACACGCTTGCGCGACGGCCTTGGTCTGGGCCTGACGCTGGTGAAGGATTTTATTGAAAAACACGGCGGACGGATTCAGGTCCATAGCGCTGGCCCGGAGACTGGCAGCGAATTTATAGTTTACTTACCTCTGCAAACAACTGAATTTAAATAGAATCCATAATGGAAAAATCGGATAAGAAAACGATACTGGTCGTTGATGATAACCAGGATGCAGCCTACACGACAGGTATGTTTTTAGAGTTGCAAGGCTATAACGTGCACACACGATATTCCGGGCAAGGGGCGTTAGAAGCTGTTAAAGCACTACACCCTGACCTGGTGATACTCGACCTTGCCATGCCTGTAATGGATGGTTACCAGACGGCCACCCAGTTGCGGGCCAGCTACGGGGCGACGCTGCCACTAATTGCGCTTTCAGGATATGGCCAGCAGGAAGATAAACGCATGTCTTCTCAGGCTGGTTTCAACGCACATATGGTTAAACCCGTCGACTTTATCGCCTTAATTGAGCTGCTCAAATCTTTTCTGAGCAATCAACCCGCTAATTGAAAATTGGTTACGCAATTTGGGATTGCATAAAGCAGTTTATTGGAAGGGGTCAATTTAAAATAATGAAACGCCATCTTTAATCAAGATTTAGTGCAGGTCACTTTACCAGGACCCCGATTACTTACGTAGTCTTGGTCCGGGTAAAATTTGGGTAATCATGGATGCAGTCCTATGGCCTTTTTAAACAAGGCCAGTCATAGCCGATAGGTCACAAATAGGATTGTGGGATAATAAGTTGGAAGCTTGTTCCGACACCTGCTTCACTTTTCACAGTTACCTTTGCTTTGAGGATCTCACAAAGACGTTTGACAATGAAAAGCCCAATCCCTTCTCCGTGTTCCTGTGTATTAAATTGCAAATCAGCATTAAAATCCTGGATTTCTCTGCCATCTAATTTTGCCACCAAGTGGTCGGCAAGTCCTGGCCCGGTATCGGAAACTACAAATTTCCATGAGCCAGCTTGATTCCCGCCGTTCTCAATGCCGTGCCAATGAACATTTACCCCACCTTTCCGGGTATACTTCAATGCATTCAAAATCAGGTTTTGAGCAATACGTCGTACTTTGACATCGTCACCTTCCACAAGCAGATTTGCTGGCCCCTCAAAGTGTAGGGAAAGCCCTTTTTCCACAGCTAACTGCGCTGACCCGGTGCACAGCTCTGTCAAAAGGCTTCCGGCATCAAAGTTTCGCACGTGCAACGTTTCCTCACCTGATTCAAGCCTGGAATAATCCAGCAACTGGTTCATCATTTGCGAAACCTGGGTCAGGTTCCGCTGCAGCATTTCAAGAATTTTTTCCCGTTCGTGCTGGGTATCCATTGTATTGAGCAGGGTCGTCGCGCCTACGATGATACCGAAACTGCCACGAAGGTCGTGAAATGAAGAACGCAAAAAGGCACCGCGCTGCTGGACATATGCTTTCATCGTAGCCAGTGACTCGACCATTTCATTGGAGCTGTGCAGCTGTTTGAGTAGCTGCGTCTCTTTAAAACCGCTTTCTTTAAAAAGGGTAATGTCCAGCTCAGTAATCGCTATACCCTGGTCATGCCGGGTCATGGAAGTTGCCAGCCACCGCGGATGTCCATCCAGCAAATGCTCTTCGTAGAAGGGGTTTCTGGTTACGTAAACCTGCTTCATCTCCTGCTGATTCTGCAACGAGAGAAGCCCTGACGCAAGCATGCCCACCAGATCAGTAACCGATTTTCCAAAGTCACCGGAGAACTTCTGGTTGCATACAACCAATACAAAATCGATTGGCTGCCCATCTTTGGCCTCAACTGCCTTGAAGAATGCGATCGAAGCCGGTGCGCTGTCCAGGACTGCCTGCAAGCTCGCAGCGACCTCGGTAAGTTTAACTTCCGCCTGCTTGCGGGCAGTGATGTCCAGTGTGGTAACAACAATGCCGGCACGGTCAACCTGCCTTGTGATAAAAAAGGCAAGTGTCATCTGCTTCACAGATAATTCCTCGTAGGCTGCATCACCGGTCTCTAAAACCTGTACATATGTATCAAAGATGCCGGCATCCTTTAAGACAGGGATTACTTCCAGCAATGTCTTATTCTGGATTTGCTCACTTTTCTGGCCGGTAAATTCCAGGGTTTTTTGATTAAATACCGACGTGGTAAAGTCAGAAACATTACCCTCGTTCGTGTAGACGGGCTCCATGAGCGTAACGGAGGCGGGAACGCCGTTCAGCACGCTCTGAAGGCGGTCGGCTGTCTGTGTCAGTTTCTGGTTGGCATCACTAAGCTCCGCTGTTTTTTTGCCAACATGCTCATTAAGCTGGTCAGTCAGCGTTTTTTGAAGATGAATATCAACCCCGCTACCCGTATAACCGGTAAAATTTTCTTCATCGGAAAACACCGGACTGGCATTTTCCAATATCCAGCGGTAATCCCCATCGCTTCGTTTAAGGCGATATTCCAGACTGAATTCTGTCTGACGTCCCAGGTTTTCAGAGAAAGTGGCCTGGTAATTTGGCAGGTCGTCGGGATGTAGTGCCCCGTAAAATGTTGCCTGGCTCTCTCCCACAGACTGCCCGGTAAAGTTAAGCCAGGCTTTGTTGAGAAAATTAATCTTGCCATCAGCACCGCAAACCCAGATCATGGCCGGCGCGTTGTCGACAAGTTTTTCAAACCATTGCTTCCTTTCATTGAGCAGCCGCTGGTCACGGCGGTGGACAGTAATATCCTCAAAACCCAGGAGGGTGATCTGTTCACGGTGAAGCGTCAGTTTTCTGGCGTGGACCACCATCGTTCGCTGCTCAGTGGCAGAGATCCGTACATTAACCTCAAGACCGCTAACAGCCGCATTGTTGGCGCTGACCTGGTGCAGCAGGTCACGGAACTGTGGAAAATCGAATTGGCGGTTACCCAGCTCATAGATCAATTGCCCTTCCGTCCGCTCAGCGCTTGTTAAAAAGAACCGGTGAAATGCGTGGTTGGCACTTTTGATATGCATGTGTTCGTCCAAAACAAGGGTCGCCTCATTGATCGTTGAAAGAATTGCCTCTGAATATTCATAAGACTCGGTCAGTTGGTCATTGCGGTGTTGGAGCTCCTGATTGATGGTTTGTAACTCTTCATTGGCCGATTCAATTTCTTCCTTGCTTGTTTCAAGTTCTTCGTTAATGCTTTGCAGCTCTTCATTGCTGCTGACAATTTCTTCATTGGCCGATTGCAGTTCCTCATTACTGGCCTCCTGCTCCTCAACGATCGAATGCATATCATGCCGAAGGGCTGTTAGCTCGGCTTCCAGCTGGCGGTTGCGTTGGTCGTTCCCGGTATTGGAAACTTGCGCCACGTTCTCGCTTACCTGCTCAAACAAAATCAGGAAAAGCTGCTGATGGGCCGGGTTTGTGATGGGTACAGCCTCAATATTAACGTAGATGGGCTTCCCCGGATAACTGATTTCCAGGCCATCTTTTCTTTGTCTTTCTTCCGTTTTACATGCTTTATGGATAATGTTGCGAAGCTCAAAAACCAGTGACGGATGTGCCATCTTGGACAGGTTCAAACTAGCTTTCCCTGCTGAATGCTGTAAAAAAGGTGTAGTGACACCCCGGAACTGGACGATCTCCAGGTCCTGGTCAACGACCACGCTAGCTGGCACATACTGTGAGAGCAGCAGGTTATCCACTAGTTTGTCCAGGTCGGTGGTCTTGGTTGTGGGAGTTTTTACGGGAAGGGAAGTTGTATTGCCTTTGAATGCCATGTCAAGTGGAATTTTAGTCCGGGTGTTGTTTTTACGCACAAATACTTTTTGCGTTTTTTCGATCTGCGCAAAATACGTTGAGGAGCTTCCCACAGACTCCGACTTTCCCAGCAACAGATATCCGTCGGATTTAAGGGCATAGTGAAAAGTGGCAAAAACTTTCTTTTGCAACTCATCATCCAGGTATATCAGCAGGTTACGGCAGCTGATCAGATCTATCCGCGAAAATGGCGGGTCGCTTATGACATTTGAAGCGGCGAAAACACAAAGGTCCCGCACCATTTTATTGACCCTGTAATGGTCGTCGACTTTGGAAAAAAAGCGCTCAAGGCGGGCGGGTGAAACATTCAGAACCTCACCTTCTGTAAAAACGCCCATACGGGCCTTGGCAATGGCTGAATCGCTCAGGTCAGTGGCAAAAATCTGTATCGGCAGACCCGACGCCTTTGCGCCTAGCACTTCCAGCATCATAATGGCCATCGAATAGGCTTCCTGGCCTGTAGAGCACCCCGCCACCCAAATGCGGATGGCCTCACCAAAAGACTTGCCCTGAACGATGCGCGGAAGTATTTGCTCTTTAACATGCTCCATGGTGGCAGGGTCACGGAAAAAGTTGGTCACGTTGATCAGCAAGTCGTTAAAAAGCATCTCAGCTTCGGTCGGCTTTTGTTTAAGATAGGCCGCATAATCGGCGAGCGTCCCGAGTTTATAAAGCAGCATCCTTCGGATGATCCTGCGCCGTATGGTTGTCTTTTTGTAGAGGGTAAAGTCAACGCCTGCGGCAGACTTGACAAAGGCCAGTATTTCAGCAAGGTCTTCCTTGTCGCTGTCATCCTGAACAGCTTCGGCGATCTCTGAGGTCAAGTGGAAAACGTCCCTGTGGTGGCTGAGCCTGGATAGCTCGGCAGCAATTTCGCAGGGCGGCAACACCAGGTCCACGACGCCCTCTATGATAGCCGACTGCGGCATGCCCTGAAAGGCGGCCGTTTTGTCTTGTGCAATGGTGATCCCGCCGGCAACCTTAATGGCCTTCAAGCCAAGCGTCCCATCACTGGCCATCCCTGAAAGCACAATGCCGATTGCCCCGTCCTTCTGCATTTGGGCCAGTGACATAAAAAAGTCATCAATAGGCAGGTGTAATGCAGGTTTGGGTTTTCTCGGGGTCAGCACCAGCACTCTGTCCATGACTTCCATGGTTTTGTCAGGCGGGATCACATAGAGCCGGTTGGGTTCTACGGGCATCAAATGGGTTGCTTCCATAACCGGCATGGCGGTTTTGGCCGAAAGGATCAGGTCGAGTTTGCTATCGTAATCCGGGGATAAGTGCTGAATATACACGTAGGCCAGCCCCGTGTCCGCGGGCAGAAATGATAATAGCTCGCTCACGGCCTGCTGCCCGCCAGCCGAACCGCCTATGGCAACGATCGGCACAGGTTTTTTGCACAACTCCGGATTTGTGTACCCGGTATTTTCGGTTTCGGAAGTTGGTCTTTGATCGCTCATAATCAATAAAGCTAAGTTCGCCCCGAGCCATTTGGAGGACTATACAATGCCGCTGGCTGGCTTGTTAGGAAATGACATAGTTTCCCACCAGACAGAGCATAAGTCGGTCAGAAACGAAAAAGACCCGGCGGGGTCAGCAGGTTTAACTATATAGGCATTGGCCTGGAGCCTGTAACTGGCCTGGATATCCTGGTGATGCCCCGATGAGCTCAATACGACGATGGGGGCGATCGGAATGCCCTTATCCATAAAAGACATTCTTAACCAGGCCAGTACATCCAAGCCCTGCTTGCGGGCAGGCAGGTATAAGTCTACAATGATCAGGTCAATAGCTGCGGATGCTGTCTTGTCGAGGGATTCAAAAAAATTGATAGCACTTTCCGCCGATGACTGGTGGATGACATGAAGGCCGGGAGCATCTCTTTTGATTAGAATTCCCATTAGCGCTGCATAGTCTGGATTGTCCTCAATGACGACAACATTTTTACCTTTACTTTTCCTTAAAGGACCTTTGCGCGTTGCTGGCAAATAGCTGTTGAGAAAACAAAGGGTGATGGCATGCGCTATGCGCTGATAACCGTCCAGGGTATTAGGTTTGACAATGTATGCATTTGCCCCCAGTTGATATCCCTGCTCAACAAAATTCGGGTTTTCGCTTGTCGAAATAAACACCACGGGGATATGGCGCAAGTGTGTCCGGTTCTTTAAGGCAGATAAGGCTTCAACTCCATTCATAATGGGCATATTCATGTCCATCAAAATAAGTGAGGGCTCCATGGAAGGGTTCTCTTCCAAAAAAAACAGCAGCTGTTTTCCATTGGTAAGCTCAACAATCTCAATCTCTTCGGCCACGCTTTCCAGGGCTTGCCGGATCATTATCCGGTCATCTTCGTCGTCATCTACCAGGTAAATTTTCCTCATCATTTTTTCATTGTCGCATAATCACCCTGGCGCTGAGCGCCAGATCTGCTATTATTATCGGTCTGGAAGGGGAAGTATCGTCTAGGCGGCAGCAAGATCAGCCGGAAGCGTAATGGCTGTTTTGCCGTGCTTTTTCTTGATCCGCTTTTTGAGTGTATAGATGGAATGTTCCGGGATCGATATTCCCATTTCGTCTTTGATCTGCGCTACAACGATGATTGCAGGCAGCTGGAAGAGTTTTTCGCCGTAGTAGGCCAACAAAACATCGAAACGGCCTTTAAGGCGGAGGCCGAACGCCTGGGTAACATATTTTTTGTCCAAGGCGCTGTTATTTATCTAATGAAGCTCTAAGATAGCCCCAATATATCTAAGTTGTTAGAATTCTTTTGTTGCGCTACCTATCTGACCCTTAGTAAATTGGGAAATAGCCATTGCCGGGCTGGTTTCCCTACTGTCGTCTTTCGGTGAAGTGAAAAAAGTCTGTGGATAGCGGGTCAGTGCTGGAACGGTTTTTAACAATCCATAAATGTCATTGCATTGTCTTGGGTCTTGATGCTCGTTCTATGAATAATCCGTATGTAATTAAGAATGGCCCGGTAGTGCAGGACCCGGCCGATGCCATGTAGCGAGTGTACCTTCAAGTGTTTTAAAGTATTTTGATGTAGATTCTGATTGAGTTGACAAATAAGGCGATGAAAGCAGGAGAAGCAGGTAGTGATGAGGAGTGGCGGCAGCGAGTCAAAGTAGAAACTGACATCGCCGCACAGGGAAATGGCTTTAAACATGGTGTGTTGCACATCGGGGAGCCATCCCATTTTAGCTGTCCGGATTGTGGTGGGGCTATGGTTCAGATAAAAGAGGGGAGCCTCGTCCGGTTCAAATGCCACACAGGCCATGGTTTCTCGCCCGGCACACTGCTGAATGAGATGCAGGAAATAACAGAAAAAAAGTTGTGGCAATCTGTTCGCAGTCTGGAAGAGTTCATCATGCTTTTTAATCTGACTTCGGACAATCTTGCCCAGGCGGGTAATACACATGCTGCCGCGAAATTTAAGGTAAAAGCAGAAGCTGCAACCGTGAGTGCAAACACTTTAAGGGCTTATATTTTTGAACATCTGTTCAAACGCGACAGCGCTCAACAAGAGTCAGGGGCCTGATGTTTTATCATCAAAGCGACAGCCGGGGAGGAAGTTGCGCTGCTGCCGTCAATGATAATTGACGTATTGGTTTGAGAAGGATCCATCCTCGAAAAGATCAATGATGGCATAACCAGGGCTTGTTTGCTTGTATTTACCCATCCAGTAGTTGCCCGATACTGCGCCATTACAGCAGTAGGTAACACTGTTGTAGACTACCCTGTCCAAAAGATGGATATGGCCGCTGACGGCGAGCTTTACGTTGTCATGACGGTTAAACAGCCCAAGGATCTGCGCCGAATCGGTATGCATCCAGCTGCCTGGAACGACCCATTGATTGTTTTTTAAATTATCGCCGTCAAAGAACACGCTTGCAGATAATATCGGGATGTGTGAAGCGACCAGGACGGGTGTATGTGATGGTGTGTTATTCAAATCTTTTTTTAACCAATCCATCTGTGCCTCATCAAGTCTGGCATAATAGCCTGTTCCCTCCGGTCTGCAATGAATACTGTCCAGCAAAATAATATGCCATCCGTTTTTGTCAAAGCTGCGGTAGGAACCTGCCGTTCCCGATTCATCCATCGCCCACTTTTTCCCCTCTGAAAATGATCCTGTCGGTGGGCACCAGATGTCGTGATTTCCGATGCAGGAAACCATTGGGATGCTATTTTCCGACCCTAAAACTTTATGATAAAGCGCCCATTCTCTCGCTGCTTTTTCCTTTGAAATGCCACTGGAACCCATGACCGAGTCCCCTGTATTCAAGATCAGGTCCGGCTTAACTTCTAAGTTCTGGAGATGGTGCAGGCATTTTTCAAAACCCTTTGCTGCCCAAAGGTGAGGCTGAACATGAATGTCTGTCAAATGGGCAATGCGCAAAATGCGTTTCGGGGCCAGGGAGAAACCACTGGCGCTGGCAGAGACAGAATATCCGCCAACGGCCATCCCAATCGTTTTCAACAGGTTCCGTCGTTGCATAGGGCTATATGTGCTTTTTGCAAATATGCTTTTTACATGTGAACCTTGTGTTATTGGCAGATGATCAAATTAAAAACAATAAGAAGTGCCTGCTCACCAGGGCAGCGCTTGCCTAGGGCAGTTGCCCGGCCCATCGGATACCGCCCATGATGTGCCGCAGTGCATTCGGATCACTGTAAGTTTGCACATTGTGACCCAGTGCAGTGTAAAACATTCGTCCACGGCGCAGCTCATGCGTCCATGAAATCGGATGATCGCCGTTCATTTTGCGCCACACAGAGCGGTAGGAGTTTTCATTCAGGCTCAACAAGACTTGAAACCCAGGTTTACCGCGTACATTTTGCTGAAAATTATACCACTCATCAGCCTTTCGCCATTGTCTGGGAAGCCCTCGATTAATGGGATGTGCAATGTTCTCGGTAATCAGTTCAGCTTCGGGAATATGAGGTAAAAAAGTATGATCCCGAAAGAATGTTCCCAGTAAGCTTCCATACCACGGCCAATCGTGCTCCGTATCAGAGGCCGAATGAATACCGGCGAAGCCACCACCATTTTCAATGTAATTCTCAAAGGCAGTCTTTTGCTGGTTGTTGAGTATTTCTCCTGTCGTGGAAAGAAAGATTACGACTTTGAAGTTGCGCAAATGTGTTGAATCAATATAGGCAGCATCTTCGGTAGCGAATACTTCCCAGCCATTGCTGACACATTCCTTGGTGATTGCAGCGATTGCAGGCTCAATCGAATGATGTCTGAACCCGTTGGTCTTGCTGAATATCAGAACGCTTTTTTGGTTGTGATATAAATGTAATGTGGGGTTAGGCGTTTGATTCAAAACCGTTTTTGACCAAAAAATGCCTGGCTTGTAAAAGAAACAAACCACCAAGGCTGATGCTGCCAGGAAACCAAAAATGGAAAGGTATACAAGCGCGCCAAAACTGCCATGTGCGTTTCTTAGCCCCGACGCTTTCATATTTATCTTTGGTTTGTCAAAATCGTAATGTTAGCATGACTGGAAAATATCTCCATGACCAGGTCGAAATAGGTCTTTCCGTTTCCGTTGTTGAGCGCTTTTAACTTTTCTAAAAAAAACGCTTTATTAAAAGGCGATCCGGGTTTCAGTTTTCCCAGGTAATACCGCTTGGTTTCTTCATAACCCAATGCGGTCCGGCTGAATTCAACATCCGCCCAGTTGATTTCAAGTTCTGTTGCACCCCTGGCTGCTCCGAATCCTCCATATAGCAGATCATCCAGGGCATCCAGGCTGTCTGCAATCTGCCATTCTTCATCTGCCATAAAAACCCTGTTGATCTCATCATAAAACGATGAGATCCCTCGGATTGAGCTGCCTTGAATCGTCAGTTGGATTTTCATTTTTGTCGTTAAGCAATGGCAAAAGTGCCATTGCTCTGCCGTGAAGATATCTTAGTCTTTCATTCAGACGAACCGGGCTGCCACGAAGTATGAATTTTTGACACAGAAAAAGGGAGTCCAGCCTGTTGAAACCTTTTTCTGTGTCAAATAATTAATTTCAGATCTGATAAAACTTTACAGTTCCATCTCCTTCATTGCTGGTTACCAGCAATCCTTTGCCGTTCGGGCTTTTGTCGGGTGCCACGTAAAGTACGCCCTCTGGTGCATCGCCGGTTTTCAAGATTTGAAGAAACTTAGGAGCGCTGGGATTGCTCAGGTCGTAAATAGCAACAGCATCCACACGTTCCAAAGCGATGAAGCCAACCGGCTTATTGCCTATCATGCCAATGGTGACACCTTCCGGCTCTACACCTTTGTCATCGGAGCGGTCATCGTCATAGATCCCGGCTTTGATGACTTCTTCTTCAAGCGAACTGGCTGAGTCGAACACGAGCTGGCCGGTTGATGCATTGAAAATACTGAAACCGCGGCCTCCAAACCCATAAAGCACATCGAAATCGCCATCATTGTCAATGTCGCCGCGGGTGCTGGTAACACGCAGGCGGCCCAGGTTTTCAGGCTTTTTCAAAGTAACTGCATCGGGGAATACTGTTGCGTCCAGCGATAGGGTGCTTACCCTTTTTTGCTCATCAAAAGCAGCATATTCGCGGGCATCGCCTTCATTGGCTGTAATCAGGTAGTCCGAACCATTAGAGGAGAATGGCGCGATAGCATCGGGCAGGTAAAACGACTTTACAGGCCACGCTGCCAGTGCGATTTTGTTGTCTTTATCACTGGCATCCATCGCATTGGCCATTTTGCTGATGTCCTTGCTGCCCAGTGGGTGGAGTTTTAGAATTGTTCCCGTAGTTAAGTCCAGCTCTGCAATCCCGTTGTTTTCCTGCAAGGTCACAAAAGCTTTTTTGGAATCACTGGAAATAGCAACATACTCAGGCTCAATGTCCTGGGCGAAGCTTGCCCCCGGCCCATACACCCGGAAACCGCCCAATGCCAGCTGGTTGTAGGATCCGGCAAAAGCTCCGAATGTGAGCGTTTTTACGTTGTAATTATCTGTAACGTCAATGATTGATACAGATCCCTCAGGATCAGCTGTGTAGTCAGCATTGGGTTCGCCTTCATTTGCCGTCACAATATATTTGCCATCAGGGCTGAAAGTTACCATGTCCGGCAAGGCGCCAACTGCTATTTGTTTGATTGTCGTCAATGTTGCCGTATTCATCACAATAAGGTTTCCGTTGGCTTGCTTGTTGGATGCTTCCAACGCAATGGCCAGTTTGCCTTGAGACACAGCAACGCTGTTAGCAACACCACCCAGCTTTGAGATATCGATCGATTGCAGTTTGGTTATAGCCGGGAATGCAGATAAATCTAATACATCCACTTTGGCTGCCGATTCATTGTTGACTGTGAAAAGCCTGGCTGTTGCCGGATCGTATGCGGAGATCTCCGAAGCAGCAGTCTCACCCAGATCGATAGAAGCAACTTCTTTGAATACGACGGGCGTTTCCGGATTTTCAGGGAAATGGTCTGTGCAACTATTAAAAGCCGCAGCAAGTAAAGTCAGTGCGAGTAAATTTTTGTTTTTCATCGTTAAATGGTAAGTGATAAAAACAAAAATAGCCACTGGACAAACGGCCAGTGGCTTGCTTATTAAAGCTTAACAATAAGATAATCCAGCTTATTACCGTTTCAGGACTTTGATGTAAACATTCAAAATCTCAACTTCCCGGGGCAGCAAAAATTCATTTGAATCAATATCCGGGATTCTGATACATTTTAGTCGGATTCAGCTTGTATTCGTCAAAGGGGATCGGGTAGTAACGGTCCTTCGGTCCAAAGTTGGAAAGTTTGGCAAGACCGAAATTGTCCTGGCTTTTGGCCTTAAAATAGGTGACAAGCTCATCGGTTGTCAAAAAGCGTAGCAGATCAAACCAGCGGTGGTTTTCAAAGGCAAGCTCTGAGCGGCGCTCATGCAGGATCGCGAGTTTCAGCGTCGGATACTTGGCGCGGTAAGTCGTGTTGCGGATGGATGCTGCATACAAAGGCAGGCCGGCGCGTTCCCTCACCTGGTCGAGAAAGCCGATGGCAGCAGCTTCGTTGCCCAGATACATATTGACTTCGGCGAGCATTAAGATCACATCGGCATAACGGATCAATATCCAGTCGTTTCCGCCAAAGCCCTGGTTTGTTGCCGCAGGGCTCGCATCACGGAATTTGGTAATAAAATAATCGCGAACGATCGGGTCGTTGGCAAACTTAATGTTGAAATCCTTCCTGACATCAGCTTCTTCGTAGTCCAGCACAAGGTCCGGGGTAACATTACCGCCTGCACCCGTTGAGGTTACCAGCGAATTGATGGTTTCACCTTTGGCTTGATTATTCCGGGCAATGGCTGACGAAAAGTTAATGTCGCCCTGCTTGTTAACGACCTGGAAAATGATTTCGGGAACCGTGGATTTTTTAGCTACATCAAAAACATCGGCATAAGGGATTTCTTTCAGCATACCGAAAGTGCGCAGGTTGTAACAAGCGGTCAGATAGTTTTTCGCCTGGTTCAGATTCGCCGTCCGGTTGGCCTGATCCAGTGTGGTGGCCATCGTCAGGTAAACTTGTCCGAGCAATGCGTTAGCGGCGGCTTTGGTAACTTTTCCTTTGGTAGCGCTCGTTTGCACATCAGGCAAAGGGCTGCTCACTGCTTCGGTCAGATCTGTAACAATTTGCTGATAAACCACATCCTGCTTCTCGCGAAACGTGCTCTCCTGCACTTCTGCAAAAGTCAATGGCCTGGTGATCAATGGTACATCGCCCCACCTGCGCACAAGATGGAAGTAAATCAATGCACGCATGAATTTGGCTTCTGCCTTGTATCTCTCTTTCAGGTCATTGTCCGTAAAAGTTACCTTTTCAATTCCCTCGAGAACCTGATTTGACCGGGTAATGGTTTGATACAATGCGAGCCAGTGGCTTTTCAGGTAAGTGTTGCTGGGCAAAAGTGAAAAATCATTGAACTGAAACGGCTCACCTGCATTAGATTGGTTATCGTTCCTGCCTGTGTTGTCTGAACGTTCTTCACTGTAAAGCGCGCTTGTCTCGCCGATTCCGTTGCCATTGCGCAGCGACTGATAAATACCATTTACCGCAGCCTCCACCTCGCCGGGCGATTGGTAATATGATGCATTGGAAACTGCATTAGGGTTTTCCAGGTCAATAAAATCAGTGGAGCAGGAGCTGAGCACGCAAAGCGCGAACACAGTAATGATATGGGTTAATTTATATTTTTTGTCAAACATAGCTGCTTAATTAAAAGGTGATTCGCACGCCAACATTGTATGCGCGGGCAAGAGGATATTTACCATAATCAACACCCGGCGTCAGGTTGGATCCGTCGTTGTAATCCACTTCCGGGTTATAGCCAAGATATTTGGTCAGTGTAAACGCGTTGTCTACGCCCACATAAACCCGCAGGTTACTGATCGCATTTTTGCTGATCTGGGCGATCTGAGGAAAGTTATAGGCCAAAGTCAGGTTCGTGCATCTGAGAAATGAACCGTCTTGCAGATAAAATGTGGAAAGGCGCGTGCTGTTGCTTTGCGTGCCTCCGCGTGCAGCGCGGTATACTTTGCCGTCACCTGGCTGAGCTTCGGAGCGATAGCGGTCCAGCACTTTGGAATACTGATTGCCCGATCCTTCCATATTGTAAATGTAATAATCCTGACCATCCAGCACCTGGTTGCCGTAAATTCCGTTGAACGACGAACTGAAATCCAGATTCTTATAGCTGGCTGAAATCGCAAATCCGTAAGTGAATTTCGGATGCGGCGTGCCGATCACTTGCTTATCTGCATCATTCACAACGCCATCAGCATTGAGGTCCTCGAAATAAAGATCACCCGGACGAAGCGGATTCGTCGAAGCCGTTGAGCGCGCAGGGCCTTTTGGAACGTAACCCGCCGGGAATTTCTGGGTAGAAGCATTGTAAACCGCGTTGTCCGCAGCCAGGTTCTCCATGTCCGACTCGCGCACCATGCCTTTTACTTTAAAACCATAAAACATCCCGATCGGCTGTCCCTGCTGGGTAATGTGCGTGATGTAAGAGCGTTCTGCACCCGTAGAAAGGATCGTGTTGGCACCGCCCATATCCAGGACTTTGTTGCGGTTCAGCGAGAAGTTTCCGCTGATATTCAGGTTAAAATCAGTCTTTGAAATCACGCGCGCATCAGCCTGGATGTCAAAGCCCGTGTTCTGCACCTTTGAGTTTCTCAGGTTTGTCAGAATGGTCGATGAACCTGAGATGGCCGAAAGCGGCTGGTTGAAGAGCAGGTTGTAGGACCGGCTCAGGTAATAGTTTGCAATGATAGAAAGCCTGTCCTCAAACAACCCCAGGTCGAGCCCCACATTATATTGTGAAGTAGACTCCCAGCCCAGGTTTTGATCTTTAATTCCATCTGCCCAAAGAGCGGTGTTAACCGTTCCGTTTCCAAAAACAACACCGCCCGGAGCGGCCATGGTTTGCAGGAAGTTGTAGTTACCAATGTTGTTGTTCCCGCTCAATCCCCAGCTGGCGCGCAATTTCATCGTTGAGGATTTGCCCAGCAAGTCATTGTAGAAAGGCTCATTCGAAATGTTCCAGCCTGCCGACACCGACGGGAAGCTTCCCCAACGGTTGTTTGGACCGAAACGCGACGAACCATCGGTACGGAAGGAAGCTGTCAGGTAATATTTGTTGTCAAAATTGTAAACCGCGCGTGCCAGGTAGGAGAGTAATGTCCAGTTGGTTTTTCCCGTTCCGTCGGTTTCGGGATTACCGGTGTTCAGACCAAAATAAATAGCATCTGCGCCTTTTCCGGTGATCTCTTCGATCCGGTCATTCTGGAATCCGCGTGCCGTTACCGAAATTACGTCACGGTTATTCTGCTGCGCTGTATAACCAAGCAATCCGTCGAAACTGTGTTTGCCCCATGCTTTTTTGTAGTTCAGGGTAAATTCAGCCAGCTTGTCCATAAAGCTGACGTTCCGCGATACGGCGTTGGCAGCTGCTATGGCTTGCGGTGATCCCGGAGGGTTAGCGCCCTCGCTCAGGCTGGTTGGCCGGTAATATTCATATTTTTCATTGTAAGTCTGTAATCCCAGGTTTAGTTTGAATGTCAGATCTTTAACAATTTCAAATGTGGCAAATCCATTGTAGGTCCCGCGCTGCCCGGCTCTGTTAATGTGTGTCTCTGTGGCAAGGGCCACCGGATTTTCAACGGATTGCAGACCAAACCCCGAGCTCAATGCCGCCGCCTCGTTCTTGGCAAGCGAACCGTCTTCGTTGTAAGCTTTGAAGATCGGCATATACACCAGTGCTCCCAGGATAGGTCCCTGGTTAAAGCGTCCTTCCTGGACTTCGCGGTTGGTATTGTAGGTGTAGGCCAGATTAGCGCCAACTTTCAGCTTTTTGTTGACGTCAGCATCAATGTTTGCCCGGAAATTCGTGCGTTCCTGCTTGGTGCTCAGGATAATGCCTTGCTGGGTAAGATGTCCCCCGCTGATGGCATAGCGAAGCCCTTTTTGTCCGCCACTAAAACTAATGTTATGTCGGCTCACCGGCGCATTTCGGTAAAGCTCATCCTGCCAGTCGGTGTTGTATTTGGGTGTGATCAACCGCTGGTTTGCAAAATCATACATGTCGGTAGGGATACTTACCGAGCCTGCGCTGCCACCCAGGTTTTTGATCCGAGTTGCGTTTTCATCCGAAAACATGGCGTCGTTCCAGGGTTTGCCGCCGTTTACCATCAGGTCGCGGTAGGTGTTGTTGCGGCCGTCGATCAGCAACTGGGCGAACTCGGATGAATTGAGCATATCCACCTTTTTTGCCAGCTGATGCACCCCGAACTGATAATCGTATTCCAGCTTTCCCTTTCCTTCCTTGCCCCGCTTTGTTGTGATCAAAACCACACCGCCCGCCGCACGTGAACCGTAAATAGCCGCAGAGGCCGCATCTTTTAATATATCAATCGATTCAATGTCGTTGGGATTAATGAATACATCATTTCCAGCCGGATAGCCATCAATCACATAAAGGGGATCGGAGCTCGCATTGATCGAGCCGACGCCCCGAACACGGATTTTTGTGCCAACATAGGGTGCGCCACTCACTTGTGAAATTTGTACACCAGCCACTTTTCCCACCAGGGCCTGGCCCACAGTTGGGGTAGTCAAGTTAAGCTCTTTCGCCTTTACGCTTGAAACTGCGCCGGTCAGATCACTTTTTCTGAGCGTCTGATAACCCACGGCAACAACCTCATCGAGCATCATCGCATCTTGCTTCAATTGAACATTGAGCGGTTTTTCATCCGAAATCACCACTTCCTGAGCCAGGAATCCAACGAAAGAAAACACGAGCGTGGATCCTGCGGCCGCTTCGATGACAAACTCTCCGTTCACATCCGTCACTGCGCCGCGGCTGTTGTTCCCCTTTTCGATCACAGTAACGCCCAGCAACGGGTCTCCGTTGTCGTCAAGCACGCGGCCCGTCACACGGATTTTTGGTGCTTGACGGTCGGCGTGACTGATTGATACATGGTGGTCTGGCTTTGCCGCCCTTGCCGGGCTAAGGGCACTGAAAACCAGGGAACCAGCAATTACCACAGGAACAATGGGTAAAAGTAGTTTTTTCATAAACTGATTATAAATTTAATTTTTACAAGATGGGCGTTTGGGTTCATTCCAATGTCAAATACAAAAAACGCCCAAAATAAGGTGCAAATGTAACTTCTGCATGTTAAGCCACTTGGCTTTCAATGTTACCGTAATGTAAATTTTACAAGAATGCAATTTGAGTTGATCTGGATTCCCGCACCCTCTTGCCAGAATGATTACTGGATTTGGAATACGGAACTGGGGCAGCGCAGCGGTGCGCACTAAGATTGTTGCAGGAATCTACCAGATGGGAGAGATAGCGAAAACGCAATCTGAAATTTCATGAAGAGAAACCGATGAGGTGTCTGGCAAAGCGGCCATTGACCAGTCGATCCAGTTGTGTCCGGCTTGGGGGGCCGGTTCAGGTTGATGGACATCCGGAAATTTCAGAGCATCCTAATGTTTTGTTTTGTAAGCATTTTAATGTGCCTGAACTGGGTTGGTAATGCCACTTTCAGGCATGTCAGGCTGATTTTGAGTGATGAATGCTTCCCGATGGGCGTCGCCCCACTGCTCCATAGCGAGCCATATCGGGTTGAGTATTTTTGCGAAATCTGTTAGACTGTATTCTACACGGACAGGGACTTCTGCTTGTATTGTACGCGCTATAAGGTGGTCTTTTTCCAACTCTTTCAATTGCAGGGTCAGCATGCGTTCGCTAATGTTGGGAAGGTGATTCTTTAATTCGCTAAAACGCATTTTACCCTTTTGTAATTTATAAAGGATCAACATCTTCCAGCGCCCGCCAATCAGGTCCAGGGCGTGAACAACGCCGCAGAACTCGCTTAGCGTCTTACGGTTAATGCTGTTAGTAGAATTTTCCTTTCGTTTTGACATACAATTTTGTTCGTTCCTGACAATGGGCTGCGGCCTTCAAAAATAACAAAGGCCGACTTAATTTTGACCCGATATTATACAAAAACAGGTTAACAAATGAGAGTATTGCTGATTTACGCGCACCCCGAACCAAAAAGTTTTAATGGTGCAATGTTCCGGAAAGCGCAGGAAACCCTTTTGCAGGCGGGTCACCAGGTACGCGTGTCCGATCTTTACGCCATGCAGTTTGATCCGGTGTCGGGGCGGGATAATTTCACCGGAATTGAAAATGCGGATTTCTTCAAACAACAGCTGGAAGAAGTGTATGCAACCAAAAATGGCACCTTCGTTCAACTTATTGCGGCAGAACAGGAAAAGGTCGAATGGTGTGATGTAATGATCTGGCAGTTTCCGCTATGGTGGTTCAGCGTCCCGGGAATCCTGAAAGGCTGGGTGGACCGTGTGTTTGCCATGGGACGCTTCTATGGCGAAGGCAGGATCTACGAAACCGGTGTTTTCAAAGAAAAAAAGGCACTGCTTGCGCTTACAACAGGCGGAAACGAAGACGCATATTTAAAAGACGGCCTGCAAGGCGATATCCATGGTATTCTCCGCCCGATCCAACGGGGCATCTTTGAATTTACCGGTTTTACCGTCCTGGCCCCGCATGTGGTATATGGGCCGGCCAGGCTTACATCAGGGCAGCGCGACGCAGAATTGCATCGCTGGCAGCAGAGGGTGCTTGCTTTGGAAGCGGAGCCAGGCTTCGAGGTTGGCCGCTACTAGGCAAGTTGTCCGACCCGCACCTAATAGGTGGCTTTAAGTTGCCTGGCTGATCTTACGTTAATTCACAACATTAAAGTCAGTTCTTTTTATGTCAATGTTAAGTTCGCTAAGAAAGGCTTCTAGGTCAATGAAGGATCATTGGTCGATAAATCGTGCTTTTTGTCGCCATATCTTAGCGGCACTTGTTTTCTTAAAAGCATTCCCTGTATTCTTGCCCTGAAAATATGCGGATCAGAAAACAAGTCACCTACCGAAATGTTAAGGAACTACCTCAGAATTGCTCAGAGAAACTTGTTGCGACATAAGCGTTTCTCCCTCATTAATGTGATAGGACTCACCACTGGGCTGACTTGCTGCTTTATGATCATGGTGTTTGTGCGCCACGAGCTTAGCTACGACACCTTCCACAAGAAATTTGATCGCATTTACCGGCTCACCTATATGCCCAAATTTGCCGGTTACACACAGTTTTTGGCATTGACGCCGCCCGTTGCCTCACCATTACTTCCTGATCATTTCTCTGAAATCGAAAGATCAGCGCGCCTTTACCGAAACAATGCGACGATGGAAGTTCCGGTCGGCTCCACGATCAAGCCGGTCAAGTTTGATGAAGATCATTTCTATTTTGCCGACTCTACTTTGGTTGATATATTTTCCCTGGACTTTTTAGAAGGAGATTCCCGCACGGCACTGAGAAACAAGTATTCCGTTGTTATTACCGACAAAGTCGCAGGCAAATACTTCGGAAAGCAACCAGCGCTCGGGAAAACCATTCTTTATGAAGGAAAACATCCACTTAAAGTTACTGGCGTGATCCGTCAGCTGCCCGACAATTCACATATCCGCATCGATCTGCTTTCCGATTATCAGACCATGTTTGCGACCGAAAGCGAAGCGGCACGTAACACGCTGCCGCAGAACTGGGTGATCACGCATTCGTCTACTTATGTATTGCTGCGGCCGGGAGCGTCAGCCGAAAGTGTCAATGCGCGCTTTCCTCAATTCCTGGCCACCCACTCCGATAAGCAGCTCGCAAATGATATCGTTTACAATTTGCAGCCGTTGGCGGATATCCATTTGAATCCGGAGGTGGAAGGGAATCAGGAAGTTTCGGGCAGCATGACTTATATCTATGTTTTCCTGGGGGTCGGATTATTGACCCTGCTGATCGCCTGCATTAACTTCATTAACCTTTCTACGGCGAGATCGCTGCGCAGGGCCAGGGAAGTTGGTATCCGCAAGACATTAGGTAGTGAAAAAAGCCAGATCGTTGCACAATTCCTGGGCGAATCGCTACTAATGAGTGGTATGGCTCTGATATTGGCTTTGCTTTTTACGGGGCTTTTAATCCCGGTGCTCAATAGTCTTACAGGCAAGCAACTGGCTGTTTCCTACCTTTTTTCAAGTCCGGCTTTGTTGGCAACATTTACCTGCGTTGCGATTGTCGCAGGACTTCTTTCAGGCAGTTACCCCGCTTTTTTTATCTCCCGGTTTCAGCCGATAGCCACTTTAAAGGGAAGTTTCAGCGCAGGAGATGCGAAAGGCGGGGCCATCAGGCACGCATTGCTTGCCATGCAGTTTATAACTTCCATTGTGCTGGTAATCGGTTCTTTGGTGGCATTTCAGCAACTCAGATATCTTTTGCATAAGCCCTTGGGTTTTGATAAAGACCTCATGGTGACGGCCGATATCAGAAACGAAAAGATTACCAATGTGTTTGCATCAGCAAACGACAGCGCCTATCTGCGATTGAAGACTTTTAAGGAAGCATTGCTGAAAAATACCGGCATTAGCGATGTTACATTTTCAACAGCAAGAATGGGTAGCGGGGTTGTGCTGCGCAATGTCGTACCGCAGGGGAAAACCCAGGAGAACAGTCTCTTCGTTGGCACACTGGGGACGGATTTTGGTTTCGTAAATGCATACAAGCTAAAACTTGCGGCAGGGCGTAACCTTTCAGAAACTTTCCAAACCGACAAAAACGCCGCGTTCCTGGTCAATGAAACCGGTGTGAAACAATTAGGCTGGAAATCTGCAGAGGAAGCGATCGGAAAGTCGGTCAACATGGAAGGAAAGGAGGGTAGGATCGTGGGTGTATTGAAGGATTTTCACAATCAATCGCTTCAAAACCCCATTGCGGGCATGCTGGTGCACATCGACCTGCCACATCTTACGCAAGTTTCTGTCAAGTTAACGCCTGAAAACATCAGTGGGACGATGGCTTTTATTAGTGCCGAGTGGGATAAGTATTTTCCGGAAAAGGGTTTCGACTATGAATTCCTGGATCAAAGTATAGCAAATGCATATGAAAGCGAGCAGCGGCTCGGCAAGCTGATCGGTTATTTCGCCGGGCTGGCCATCCTGATCTCCTGCCTTGGATTATATGGACTTGTATCGATCGTTGCCCAGCACCGGACCAGGGAAATCGGCATACGAAAGGTGCTGGGTGCCACGGTGACCAACATTGTACAGCTATTATCCCGTGACTTTTTGGTTCTGGTAGCGGTTTCGCTTGTTATCGCAAGCCCTATTGCCTGGTACATGCTTGATAAGTGGCTCGCAAATTTTGCTTTTAAAACGACTATTTCATGGTGGGTTTTCGCCGCGGCGGGTGCGCTGGTAATCACGGTGACTTTGCTGACAGTGGGCTTGCAGACTGTGAAAGCAGCTTTGCTGAACCCCGTAAAGTCATTACGCTCAGAATAATAATGTCGTTTTCGCCAGGTTCTGGCCTGACAGGCTTGTAACAGGTCGATAAGACGGCTTCCCTGTCCTGGCTGTGAACAGACATTTGTTTCACTCGGTAAACCTTAATTAAGACTTTGCTTTTTGAACAAAACAGGGGTCATACCGACTTCTTTCTTGAAAAGTCTGGTGAAGTAAGAAAGGTTGTCAAACCCCAGTGTATAAGCAATTTCCGAAACGGTACGGTCCTCGGATTTGAGCCGGTTCTTGGCTTCTGATATCAGATAGATATGGATATGCTCCAATGCTGTCTTTCCACTTTCCTGTTTTAAAACGTCGGTTAAGTATCCTGCCGAAATGGCCAGTTTTTCGGCCATATAATGAACCGAAGGAAGTCCTTTGGTAGTTAAAAAACCGTTGTCTACATACTTATCCATTTCGTCAATGAACCGGCTGACGGTTTTACCCGAAATTTCGGACCGGTTAATGAACTGCCTTTTATAAAACCGCTGCGCATATCTGAGCAGGGTGTCCACATTGGCTAAGATGATCTCCCGGCTGTATTCATCCTGATTGTTCAGATATTCATTTTCAATTTTCCGGTATAAATCCCAGATCGTCATCTCCTCTTTCGGCGAAACGTGCAGCGCCTCATTGGTTTCGTAATCGAAGTAATGGTATTTTTTAATCTCCTGGTGCAGGGGATGACCATTCAGGAAATCTTCGTGAATGAAAATCAGAAACCCGTCTTCGTCAAATTCAAGATTTTTCATTTCAATAATTTGCCGGGGTTTCACAAACATCATGGAACCGCAATCGTGATCATACTTGGTGCGGCCATACAAAATGACGCCGGATTTCAGCTTTTTAAATCCGATCATGTAGAAATCGCTGGTAAATTCGCGGTCACCGAGCGAGCATGTGCCTTTACATTGATGAATGCTGAATAACGGGTTTTCAGGGGGATCAAAGCCGTTTTCCCGGTGTAATTCACTCAGATTTTTATAATGTTTCATTGTTTGATCTTTATAAAAGAAAAACACAATCTGCCAGATTTAGTTTGCAGATTGTGTTACAGGATTTATATTATTTCAATTTATTAATGGCCATGTGCTTCTGCTGACACTTCTTTCCAGGCTTCGAACTCGGCCAGGCGCTCTGAGTAAACCTGTTTCACACCGGGATAGGCCACCTTGCCCAGCAAAAAGTGAAGGGGAGGGTTTTCAGAATCAATCAGTTGTAAAACCGCAGGGGTGGTAGATTCGGGTTTTCCCCAGCTATCTGGTGTTGCGCTTTCGAAAAATGCCTGTTTTACTGGTGCGTAAATTTCGCTTGGTTCGGTCTGCATGGCCGACGCCCCCGACCAGTCGGTTGAAAAGCCGTTGGGTTCGATCAGGCTTACTTTAATTCCAAAGCTTTTTACTTCACTGGCAAGCGTTTCGCTTAAACCGTTCACCGCATATTTGGACGCATTGTAAATCCCTAAAACAGGAAATGTAACCAGTCCCAGAAAACTTGAAACCTGGATAATGTGTCCGCTCCCCTGTTCTCTCATAATGGGTATGACAGCCTGGGTAAGCCATAGCAGACCGAAAAAGTTGGTTTCCATTTGGGCCCGTGCCTGCTGCTCTGTTGTTTCTTCGATGGCGCCGAACAGACCGAAACCTGCATTATTGATGAGCACATCAATGCGGCCAAAATGTGCTTTAACCTTGCTTACCGCTGCAAAAGAAGCTTCCCTGTCGTTCACATCCAGCTGGATGGGAAGTACAGCATCTCCATATTTTTCGACAAGATTATGCAGATCTTCCAAGTTCCTGGCAGTTGCGGCAACCTTATCACCGCGTTCTAAAAGAGCTTTTGCCCAAAGTTTACCAAAGCCGCGGGATGCGCCGGTGATTAAAATAATTTTTGTCATGATAGTTTGATTTTTATTACATGACAAAGGTATTGCCGGCACCTGCGGCGGGTTTGACACAAAATCCGGGATCTTTAACACATTTGCCGACTGACTCCGATAATCGTATCGATATCCACATAAAATCGCCCCGATTCGACCTCCATTCCAAGAAGAATTTTCCGGCAGGTGTCAGTGGTAATAGCACCGCCCAGTGCCACAGCCGAACCCAATTGTGGCCATGATGTGATCGTTTGACCAACCTGTGTCAATGAGGCTTTCAGGCGTTCGGAGATTTCATCAGCATTGATTATTTTGCCCACGACCTGTATTTTTTCTGTTGTAGATAAATTTTTCAGGCTCTCGGGATCAATCTCGCCCAGCAGTCCGTGCAGGATAGGCCGTTCCGGCTCTTTATCGAAACGTTCAATATCAATCATTCCCCTGTCGCTGGTGTCCATCACTACCGGGATTTCGAAATGCCTTGCCCTCTTGCGGGCAAGGACCTTAATGTCCAGGCCGTCGCATACTTCAACCAGAAGATCAAGTTTTCCGTCCTGAGTCAGAAAGTCATTGATATTGCCTTCTGAAATCCCATGGCGATAGATCCGGACGTTGATAAACGGATCAATTTCAGCGATCGCGCGCGCAGCAACGACGGACTTATTTATACCCAGGTTGTGCGTGCCGGTCTGAATGCGGTTCAGGTTCGAAAGTTCGATCAGATCGTAATCGGCCAACCGCAATTCGCCCACAGATCTTTCTGTGGCCAATGTCAATGCAACAGCGTGCCCGATCGACAAACCAATGATGCCGATTTTTTTTGTAGACAATAATTGCTGTTCATCAGGAGTGATCTTGCAATTGTTGCGGTTGGTTCTGACTCTGCCAAATTCTTCACGATCGAGCAAATGGACGAGCCTTCTGCTCCATGGGTAATATACCCAAACGCCGTATTCACGAAAGCTGAGCCCATCCAAGTGTTTTTGTATGCAGGCATCTGATTGTTCCGGACTCAGTTTTTGGGTAGGATTTTCAATTTTAACAAGTTCAAAAAGCTGATCGTAAATGGTATCAGATAGCAGTATATCAGGTTTTTTTTCAAGAAGAACTTCCAATCTCTTTTTATCATCGACATCGCTGAGACGAAAGAAAATGGGTTTAAACGAAGCGTCTGATTGCTCCAAAGTTTTTTCAGCAGACTTTGTTGACATATCCATGGCAGGAACTTGCGGAATTTGAGTTTTTAAATTATTTTTTCGAAGTATGAATGCCTTTTAAATAGCGGGCGCCATTTGTTCATGCCGAGGATGGTCGTGGCTGGGGTGCGCTATTCGGGTGATTTTTTCCGAAAAATGATCGCCTAATACATCGATCCCATACCGGCAAACAATACCCGCCAGAATTGCCTGATTGGTATGCGTTTGGGACATATTGCCAATATCCGAAAGGACGGCCGCCGACGAAGTAGGGAATTTAAATCCGGGATAGCCATTGTCGATTTGCTCGGCAACAACTCCCTTCATCATGGGTAACAGGTCGTCGTGAAATTTAACCGAGTTGATCGAGCAGGAGTAAAGACAGTATTTTGCATTATCCAGAATTGAAATTCCTATCGCTGCGAGCATTGCGAACCGGCACAATCCAAGACCTCGAAATTCATCCGACACGGCGACCCTGCTCAGCTCTACGGTCGCGCTTTTGTAATCCAGTCTGTCGGAATGTATGTCAAACGCATATTCAGTCGGAAGAAGATCTGCGGTATCTGGTCTGATTTGCAGATCGAGCTTTTGATTGATATTTGTCAGCTGCTGTTGGATCGTGGCGTTAATTTGTCTTTTTACGACTCTAATTGTAGCGATCTGTTGGTTTTTAAAGTAGATTCCGATCAAGTTTGCTTTCCAGTCACTGGATAGCAAGTCATATTTATTATCTGTGTATGCACCCGAATATTCTTTTCTGTAGATCTTTCTTCTCAGGGCCAGATGGTCCATCAAATCGGCCTCATTTTTTAGTTCTCTAAGCTCGAAATTTCTAAGTAGATGCTGGAAATTGAAATTCATTTGAGTTGATATTTATATGGAACGGAATGATTTGAGCTGACCTGGCTGGGCTATAAATCATCGGATATCGAGATTCTCTTTGATGATATCAAAGCATAAAGCCCTTGGTTATTCAGTCAGACAAAAGTACTTTCAGCTTCCAGGCCAGACTTTAAACATTCCTTAAGAAGTATTAAGAATTATAAAAATGAAGGGAAGAGCAGATGGAGTATCAAAAACATAGGGTCTGCCTTTTTAAAGACAGACCCTATGTTTTTGATGCTGTAATTTGCGCTGGATAAATTGGGTGGGACCCGGGATTGCAAATCAATGGCGACATCATTATTGATATCGGAAGTACATATGGCAACAGAATCAGGCCCTTTTCAGAATAAAGGACATTAGCCCTTACTGCTTGCTGTTTTTAGTTGCCGGCTGCGGCTTGGATGGATTAGCCGGGGCGGAAATATCACTTGACTTTTCGGATGGTTCTGGCTGATCGGGGTCTATACCTAACTTTTTCAATATCAAATTGGTGACATTGTTCTCTTCCGCAGATGCAAACAATATGAAAGGCACTGTTCCCTCACCGCCATCCATATTTAAGATATAAACGTAAGCGTTCTCTCGACCAACCTCTTGAATGGCAGCTTTGACTTTCGTTTGGATGGGAGCCATAAGCTGCTGCTGTTTATTTTGCAGCGAGTACTGCGCTTTACTACGCATTTCCTGAATACGCGTTTGCAGATTCTCCAATTCCTTTTCTTTATCGGCCCGGATTATGTCCGTCATTTGACTGGCTGTCTTCTGATAGTTATCGGCCTTCCCTTGAAACTCTTTGATGGATTCGTCAATTGCTTTTTCGAGCTGGGTCTTCGTGATTTCCAGTTGGTTCTGCATGGCCTTACTTTCTGGCATTCTGGCCATGACCAAATCAACATTTGTATAGCCTACTTTCGGGAAGTTAACAGTTCCTGTTGCCTGGCTTAAAGCCTGAAAATGGAGAAAAATGAGCCCGGCAAATAGGCTTAACTTTGTCAAACGGTTCATATAAGTGAAGCTTTATTTGAAATTTAGAAATGTATTCCGGCTCACCGGGCATAGTTTGAATCCATGAACCATCAATAACGCTCGTAATGGAGTTGGTCGCTGCTAAGCTTATTTGCCAGTAAATGCTGATTTACCGTGAGCCAGAAACCATTATAGTTTGCTTGATCTTCCAGTTGTACACTCAGGTTCCGTAATTCCCGCTCCCTTTGGGCCTGCTCAAACATTTGCAGCAAGGAGGGCAGTTCGTCATTTACTTCGTTTAAGACAGGTGTGCCCTGTTCGATAAATCGGTTCGTGCTGTATGAGCGAATAGGTAAGGAGTTGCCTGGTTTCCTGGCAAACAACCTGGTTTTCTTTCCTAACGGTTTATTCGACTTTTCCTTAAAAGTCCCAAAGTGAGATGCTTCATTTTGGACAATGGTTTCGAAATCAACGGGTTTTGCATTGGAAAGCGAAGTTCCTTCACCGTTGTTGCTGCGTAACGGGGCCGTATTTTTTGCCGGGGGAATGGTGCTTGCGCTGGCATTGATATAATTATAGCGATCGATGCTTTCGGCTGTAAAAACCAGATATGCCACGGCAAAAATTAACATTACTGCTGTTGAATAAGAAAGCACAATCCATCTGTGCCGCCTTCGTTTCCGTGCCTGGAAGAGATTCCAGAACTTGTCGGGGTCCCATTCCAGGTCGCTTTGATCCGATATATCGGCCAGCTCTCTGATCTTATAAGACAAGTTTTCGTTTTTCATAACTCGGATCCAAGTCAATAATCCTTTTCTGCAACATTACTTTTGCTTTGCTGAGCTGTGATTTCGATGTGCCTAAGCTGATTCCCAGCATTTCTGCTATTTCGGAATGTGCGTAACCTTCAACCTCAAACAAGTTAAATACCGTTCGGTAGCCAACGGGCAAGCCGGCAATAACTTCCATGATCCTGTCCGCAGTTAGGTTTTCTATCACAATTTCATCCAGGTGATAGGCTTCTGCTTCGTGCTCCCCTAACAATTTAAAGGGCTTTTCTTTTTTTATGATAGCAAGGCACTCGTTAACAACAATTCTTTTAATCCAGCTTTCAAATGCTCCCACCGATTCAAACTTGCACCGGCCCATCTTTTCAAGCATAATGAAAATAGAATTCGATACGCTATCTTCCACTTTCCCTTTATCAGAAAGGTATCTTCTTGCGATACGGTGCAATATTTTCCCATAGGCATCAAAAAGCTTTCGCTGCGAACAGACGTCTTTTTGCTGAGCTTGATGAATTATGGAGAGCGTAATCAATGTCGCTTACGAATGTTCTCTGGTAAGAATAATTACGAAGGGCCAAAGGTTGCCTGACGGAGCATTATTTTTTTAATAATATCAATGGCATCAATTTGCATTGATCTTGACAGCGGAAGATAAGGTGAGATAGCGGGGCTCTTAGACTGGCCCCGCCTGTGATGTATGTCCGAAGTTTTTATGTGCTTGGGGCTCTGTGAAAACCTATTTTTCGAGTTGCGACAGAATCTGACTTAGCTTGTCATGAATCAGGGAAAGATGCGGGCGTCCACTTGGAGTAGTTCCATTTATATCGTGGATTGCTTGAAGGATTTGATTTTGCTGCGCCAATTGCAGGGATTCGAATTTGGTAAGCTCAGGGTATTTTAATTGGAATCCCTCTGCGAGCTCGTCAATGCTGTGAACTGTCATGTTTTTAAAGTTTAAGTATGATAACCGGGAGAAATCCCGGTATCCAAATATAGCAATTAAGGTGTTTCGTCTGCATCAAATTTCCATTCCTTATGGATAATGAAAGCGGACCTGATTTTGAAATCTGGATTTCAAAATCAGGTCCGCTCATTTTCAGAGTAATCAAGAATGGGTTACAGCGCCTTACTTGCTGAATCTGTGGCCATCGTGTCTGACTCCATTTGTGTTTGGGTGTTATCTGCGCTTGTGGAGTCTGTGCTTCCACCCGCACCATCACCATTCTTATTAGAATTACATGCAGCCATGCTTAAAAGCAGACCCAGGCCAACCATCGAAAATGCTACTTTAATTGATTTCATAATATTTGTGTTTAAATGAAAGATTTTGAACGCCATCAATAATTATTCCACTTAAACTGATGTTGCCATCTGTTCGCAGATCTGAGAACAATGGCGGCATGGTGTAGCTGCTACCTATATTATGCATAACGGGCTTTGCCAGTTACCAGGGAATCTCGCCTGTCGCGGGATTGGTTTCTTCACTGAAAAACTTGCCGGTGGGGCCGTCATGTCCCAGTAATGCGTATTTTACAATACGTTTCCCTGCTTCTTCTACCGCTCCGCCGGAGTTGCCTGTAAAGTCGGTTTTGGTATAACCCGGGCAGACCGCATTGATCTTAAAGGCAGAGTTGCGCAATTCGTAGGCCAACTGAACGGTGTACATATTCAGAGCAGCTTTGGATGAAGCGTAAACTGCATATTTAGCGTAGTCATAGGCAGGCCAGTCGGGATTGCTTTGCAAAGCAAGAGACCCTACACTGGTACTCACGTTAACAATCCTCGGCTGGCCGGAACTGCGTAAGAGGTCGATAAATGTGCTTGTGACGCGCGCGACACCCACTACATTGGTCTCGAACGCCGCTGTAAATTCCTTCGGATCTGCTTCCAGGGCGGAGTAGGGCGGCTTTCCTCCATTGATGCCCGCATTGTTGATCAATACGTCTAATACGCGATTTTTTTTGCTGATCTGTTCATATGCTGCTTTAACAGAATCTTCATCTGTCACGTCGAGTTCAACTGCTTCTACGGCTGTCAACCCTTCGATCTTTAATTTGTTGGCGGCAGCTAAGCCGTTTTGCAATTGACGACTTCCCATATAAACGTAAAATCCCTTTTGAAGTAATTGTTTTGCTGTTTCAAATCCGATGCCTTTATTGGCTCCGGTGATTAATGCTGTTTTCATTGTTGCTTCGTTTAAGTCTTGAAGCAAAATAGCAACCTCTTAAAATGGTATTTTTTACCAAATGGTAAAATTGGCTTACCGAATGTTTTTCCTGATCCTGCTTAGTGACTGTTGTGTAATACCCAAATAAGAGGCAATGTAGGCGAGTGGAATACGGTTGGTAAGCGACGGATGGTTTTCCAAAAATTCCAAATACCGCGTAGTAGCATCCTGTGAGATCACCGGCCCTTTTCTGGATTTCTGATGCATGCAAAGTTGCACCATCTTATTTTTAATGTTGTCCCACCCTACAATAGCTTGGGAAAGTTCCTCCCAGTTTTGTTTGGAGAATACAATCATTCGGCAATCCGTGCAGGCCTGCAGGTATTCCGAAGAATAAGCACCGATATCGAAATTAATGTAATCAACCACCAGGGAACTTTCACTAATAAAGCAGCGTGTAATTTCTTCCCCTGTGTTGGTGTAATAACAGCCGCGCATGACGCCCTGCACAATAAAGCCAACTTGTTTGGGAATATGCCCAGCTTCGGAGAAATACGCATCCTTCCGAAGTTCTATCTCCTTTGCTTTTCTGGTAACGAGATCGCTCTGTTGCTGGTTTAAGCTACCAAACTGCAAAATATATTCTATCAACTCATTCATCAACGCAAAATTAGTAATCCCGGCCTGCGGATAATTATCATTTGGTAATTTGTTTACATTGTTGCTCACGCGAGTCACCTTACCGCCCGGAAATGTGTCCGAAGGATTTAATCCATGAATGGCTTCGTTAAATTTCATGACGATAATGCTTTACAAGTCGAGCGCCGGCATAGATACGGGGCGCTCTTAATAATGATTCGATGGAAAACTGGAAAGCGCTCGCGTTTTTGCTGGCCTCAGGGCAGGGATTTGTTTTGAGCCTTTCGCTGATCGTTCGGGGAGCAAGAGGGCCAAAGCAGCATATTTTTCTTGGGCTGATCCTTCTGGTACTTGCTCAGGAATTGCTAAATGCATGGGGCATTCAGGTTCACTATCACCAGCAGCCCGACCCATTCCGTTTCTGGAATTACCAGAGCTATTTGGTGCTGCCCTTATCGCTGTGGCTTTTTGCCCGGCTTACTACCTCACCTGATTTTCAATTCAAGAAGAAATACTGGCTCATTTATTTTCCGGTTGTGGCAGAGGTTGGTTTCCGCCTGTTCTGGCGGGCTTATGCAAGTTCCTCAAATGTTAAAAGACCCTCTTTACTTGAAAACCCAATCTGGTTTTTCTTGACAGAAATACTGCCGATCGCCGGGATGGTGATCGTTTTGTCTCTTTACGCACAGAAGCTCAACAGGTTCAGGCTTGCCTGGCAGCAACAATTGCCGGTGTTCAGCGCGCGACATTATTTGCGGCTCTATGGTTTGTTTGGGTTTCTTACTGTGCTCACGTTCCTTTGGTTTGCAGGAGTGATTTTGGAGTGGCCCATCTTCCCGGTTGTGAACCTGTTGCTGACGGTCTGTCTTTTCGGGCTGGGTTATCTTGGTTATCTGGATCACTCTTTTTTCATGCTGCCTTCCTTGCACAAACAAAAATCTGCGGACAAACCTGAATTTGCTCAATACGACGATTTGTCTCAACTACAACATCTGATGGCAGCATTTAACCAAGACGGACTGCACACCAGGTCGCGGCTGACGCTTGAAGATGTAGCAGCACACCTGCATCTGCCTGTGAGATATGTTTCCTATCTGGTTAATACGCATTGCGCTTCGAACTTCAACAACTTTGTGAATGGGTTCCGTGTGCAGGAAGTAATCCGCAAGCTGGGCGACCCAAAGGAGCAGCATAAGACTGTGCTGGCATTGGCATTCGAATCGGGATTTAATTCGAAATCAACGTTCAACCAGGTATTCAGGCAGCACACTGGCAAATCGCCTTCTCAATATCTGCAATTGCAAAAATAGGCTGTTAGTTATCCGAACAGGTCCGAAATCATGATCCGGGACGTCCGGAAAGACGTAGCGGGGCGCTTACTGTATCACATTTCGCTTGTTTTGGTTTTCAAAATCACAAAAAGCCATTACCCGATGAAAGCAAGCATCCAGCTAATTTTTTTAATTTTTATCAGTATTTCCCCCGCTCTTTGCCAGACGAATTCAACCGGCCAAAAGTTGCCCGCACACCGGCAGTTTCAAATTCAGATCAATAAAAATGTGGAGCTGCTCGGATTTGTCTATTTCCTGGGCTATGAGGGCGCTCAGGCTGAAACAGAGGGATATTCTGCAAATAGAAAGGCGCGCTACGCATACGGTCTCGATTTATACCGGCAGTTCAAAGACTACGAAAAAAGCAGGCACCTGGCCATCATAATCGGCTTTGCACAGGATATCTGGCTCGATAAACTGATTAATCTGCTGGTTCAGTTGGATGAATTTCCAAACGCAACACTGCGGGGTGGGATTGATGCGGGCTATTATCTTGCTTTTTCTCCAAAAAAAGACACTGTTGAAGCCAGAAAAAATGCGACTGCATTCATCGATGCCATGAATCAGCTCTGGCGGGAAGTCGATTTTGATAAATATCTGCAAAAAAACCGGCCTAAATACGAAAATGCGCTGGCCCAGGTCCGTAGCGGCATGCCGGACAGTCTGTTCATACCTACGATGGAAAAGTTTTACCAGGCGCACCTTGCCAGTTATATCCTGGCCCCAAGCCTGACCATCCCGCCGGGAATGGGTTTTGGCATAAATTATTCCGAGCAGGGGCAAAAACACGCCTTCCATGTATTTGGCGCATTCGGGATTCCAGCTTTCAAAGACTCTTCAAACCTCGATATGGGTTTCAGCGATCAGAAACACTTGCTCGAATTGAGCACGCATGAATTCGGACATTCATTTGTGAATCCGGTTATTGATCAACTACCCGCTGAAATGATTACCAAAACAGAAAAGCTGTTTGAGCCAATCAAAGCGACAATGGCGAACCAGGGTTACACAGCCTGGAAAGCATGTATCTATGAGCATTTTGTACGGGCGGGAGAAATCATCATTTCACAAAATCGCGGCAATACAGCCGATACGCAGCGTCTGAGAAAACATTACGAAGAGGAGAGAAAATTCATTTACCTGCCGCTGATCCTGAAAGAACTGACCAGGTATAAGGAATCCAAAAGCGTTTCCTACAACCAGGCTGTGCGTGCCGCAATGCATGCTTTGGTTAGAAAAGCTGTTGAAAAATGACGGCGAAAGCCCCTGAAAGATGAATACTGTTGGGAAAATGGGAAGTAGTTCGAAAACACCGAAATTCTTATCTGTGAGCTTTCTAGGGCATCGTAAACAACCAAGATGAAGTTAAAATCAGTTACATTTGTCAGTTCCTTCGCCGGGATGAAAAACGCTTTAAATCTTCTACTCCTCAAATCTAAAATAAGACTTAGCGCATGGAGAGTACCCGACCCACTGCATCGCGGGCAACTTTTGCCTGGACAGCGGCACTCACAATTTTGCTGGCAGTCTTTGCCTTTATCCCCATACTGACAAACTCCAAATCAGAAACTATTCGGTCTAATGTCCAGATACTGCAACTGGAAAATGATAATTACCGAAAAATTGACACGTGTATAGCGATTCTGTATTCCGCTGAAAATAATAGCCGGTTTTTCGTTGTTACCCGGGATTCAAGCTACCTCCGTTCCTATGTGAGGCAGTTGCAAGCAGTAAATCGAATATTAGAGGAGTATCATAAAGCATCTGATCGCCGGGAAAAATCCCTGTCCAGACTTATTTCGCGTAAGCAACTCAAGGACCGTGAATTTAGTAATCTGCGGATGATGGTGGATAGCCTGTTGTCTTTTTCATTGAATGAGACCCAGAAAGCCGCAAGAGCGGTAAGGTCGGCCGAAAAGCTAAAAGTTCAACGTCAGACAGAGGAAGTTGATTCTATTCAGGTTAGTACTTCCAAAAAAGGCAAAAGAAAGCTGGTAAAACGGCTTATGGATGCCATTCGCGATAAAGACGCTGTTGATAGCAGCATTCTTAAGACGCATCATGAGACTGTGGTTAAAGAGGATTCGCTTCAAATATTGGTGGAACGCCCCATCGTGAAACCTCACTCTTCCTTTGAAAAAGCGCGCAGGGAATTGAATGAGGCGGAGCGGGACATGCTGGCAATAAACAGCCTGATATTTTTAAACCTCCAAAATACATTACAAAATTTAAGGAGCCAGGAGCAAAGGGATATAAAGACGATAAGAGATTCTCTGCTAGCCGCCACAAAAGCAAAATCCGAAGAAATGAGTCTGCTCATATGGGCAAGTGTGGCCCTGGTGCTTTTGCTGTCGGCCATGATTGTTATCAATCTGCTGAAACTATACAAAAAGGACAAAACCATACTCGCTTTTGCCGGACAAACCGCGGACGCAAGCAAAAGAAAAGGCGAGTTCCTGGCGCAGATCACGCACGAATTCCGGACACCATTGAATGCCATCATTGGCTTCTCAAACCAGATAGATACCAGGAAACTGGATACCGATCTACGATTAAGCATTGATTCCATAAAAAGTGCATCCAATATTATGCTGTCGCTGGTCAATGAAATACTGGATTTTTCAAAATTTGAAAGCGGCAAGATCGTGCTGCAGAACGAACCGTTCCGTCCTGAGATATTGGTTCGCGAATCCCTTGCCTTGTTGGCGGTTCTTGCAGATGAGAAAAACATTGTCATCTCGGCCAGGTATGATCTGGAAAATAAACTCACCTTGTCAGGCGACAAGTTTCGCATTCAGCAAGTGGTGATCAATCTGCTTACCAATGCCATCAAGTTCACACCGGAAGGGGGAACTGTTGATGTTTCACTTCATTTTGAAAATCAGGGACAGGGAAAAGGAATGATGCGGATCGGCATTCGGGATTCCGGCGTTGGCATTGCGAAGGAACATCTTGACTCCGTTTTCGAAGATTTCATCCAGGTGCCAAGCACAAATATGCAGGTTCGGCAAAGCAGCACTGGTTTAGGTTTAGCTATCTGCAAACGGATCGTTGATTTATATCAGGGGAAGCTAAATGTTGAAAGCAGCCTTGGGAAAGGTTCGAACTTCACAGTGGACATCCCGCTCGAGATCGCTGCGAATGCAGAAGACGTGCCGGTTTTGCAGGAAAAAAACCGCAATTCTGAAACCAATCTGAAAAGCAAAAGACTTCTGGTTGCGGACGATAACAAGATGAATTTAATCCTGATCAGCAGGATTATGGATAAAATGAGTGCAACATATGATTTGGCAGATAACGGCCAATCAGCACTCGATATGTTCGAAAAAAACGCTTATGACCTGGTAATTACAGACATCAGCATGCCGGTAATGGACGGAGTTGAGCTCACCAAACGGATACGAAGTCACGCCCACCTTGGGAAAGCACGCATCCCTGTAATCGGTTTTACAGGGTATACCGATAAAGAAAAACTGGACTATTACCGGGAAATAGGAATGGATGAAATCCTGCCTAAACCCTTTGATGAGACCCATTTCAAAGCAATCATAACGGGATTGCTGGCAGATAGACTCTGATGCCAGGTTTAGCTGCCGGCGTTTTGTCGACGATTCAATGCTTTCTGTCGATTTGCTGAACAAAAAGCGCGTCGCCGGAATTAGCCAGACAAAATGTTATTCCAATCACAAAAGAGAGATGTCAAATTCTAAAATCATACGCAGCGACTGGCACGCTGACGACAGGCTTATCATCACACAGATCAGTGGCGATATCGTTAAAGAGGACGTAACCCGCTGGGAGCAGACGCTGGATGCTGCGTTGGATCAGATTCCGGAATCGGGGGTATTCAAGATATTTGTAAACTTGCATGGTTTTACGGCTGCGGACATTGATACGCACAAATACTTCCGTGACATCATCCCGCGTACGCTCGCACATTATGGATGGAAGGTTGGATATGTGGCAATGTTCCCGCAAGAGGCCGAAAAAATGATCATTACCAGAAAACGGGATATTCAATGCATTGCAGCAGCGCATTGCCATCAGGACGCTACCAAGATTCAGAAGTACGAATTACTATATAGCAGTGATAATGAACGCTTCTTCACAGATGTCGAAGAAGCAGATGCATGGGTTCGCGGTTGGCAGCATCATTCTTCGTCTTTCACGGATAGAGAAGATACTTCATACGTATAGCCTTAAATTTTTGCAATCCGGGTTCCCAGCTTTTTCTGATATCTGCTTCCGATACGCCGGCAATGATCTGTTTTCTTAATTGATCAGTTCCTATGCGAAGATCAAAAGCGGATATATCCTGGTTTGCCCGTCCGGGAGTAAAGAAGTTAGCTTTATCGGGATAGGCACTGTATAATTCAATTAACCACGACAGATTAATTTGGCGGCTTCTGCGAAGCTGGGTAATTTCATAATTGCGAAGGTCGAGTCCGTAACAAACCGAGTCTTTGTGGTTTGGCCTTTCACTCATTCCCGGAATGCTTTCCGGTTTGTATGAAAATGAATACTTGCCTTTCAACGCAGGGGCTCCCAGGATCGTAAATGGCATGTAGGTTCCCCGGCCTTCATTGATAGCTGTTCCCTCGAACATGCATAAACTTGGGAAAAGCATTACCGCCTGCTGTGTATTTAAATTCGGCGAGGGGTTGATCGGCAGTTCATAAGGCTTGTCATGGTCATAGTTGGCGACCTTTATAATGTTGATTCTGCATTGTTCTTTCAGGTATCCTTCACCGTTCAGATATTGTGCAAATTCGCCGATAGTCATGCCATGCGTCATAGGTATGTAGTGGATGCCTATGGCGGATTTGAATTTATCTTCTGTCATAACCGGTCCGTCTATCACATATGCATTGGGATTGGGCCTGTCAAGAATAAGGAGTTCTTTATTGTTTTCTGCACAGGCTTCCATCACATACTCAAGCGTATTGATATTGGTATAGTAGCGGCAGCCCACATCCTGGATATCAAAGACCATCAAGTCGATATCGGCCAGTTGTTCTCTACTGGGTTTCTGGTTTTTGCCGTATAAAGAGATGATGGGGATGCCAGTTTTAGCATCTGTCTCATTGCTCACCACCGCTCCGTTACTGGCATTGCCTCTAAAACCATGCTCAGGTCCAAATACTTTTACAATTTTGACTCCCAGGCTCACCAAGCTGTCTACGCTGCTTTTCCTGCCGATCACCGAACTCTGGTTTGCAACCAGGCCAATTCGTTTTCCTTTCAGATATGGCAGGTATTTGTCAACCTGGTCGGCACCAGTGATAATTTCCGACTTATTGGAAATTCGCTGGATTGACGATGCCTTTTGTGCAGTACATACAATGCTGCTGATCGCCAGAAGTGCTAAAAAAAGTATAGAAATCAATCTCATCATCTTTGGAAGGTTTTATAGTCTGTTTTTATCAACCATACGGGCTGTGAAGGACGCCTCCAAGGTACAAGGCAATATGATCTTATAATTACGATTTTTCAAAAAAAATCTTTTTTCTTCCCAAATTATAACTTTACTTTGTCTATCAAATTTATAGGCTTTATGTCAACCACCGGCAAAGGCTTTTTTAGCATTTTAATTTGTCTCACGCATGAATGCATATTCAGAACGGGTAGCTGTTGCTAACCAACTGGTGGTCTCTTCAATTTCTTACCTTCCTGGCGCTTTTTGCTGTTGTTGAATGTAGTTGGGCCGGCCCATGCTGTCAGGTTTTTATTTTCTCTGTGACCTGTTCATAATCAGGGGCACTAGTGTTACATGTTCCTTTTATTTTTTTAACCTCATGAAGATTTCTACATTCTTTGTAAGTGCCTTGTTGGGCCTGTCGCCGACATTTGCCCAGAAAAAAGCCGTTGCTGATCAGCGCCCGAATATTATTCTGGTCATGGTTGATGACCTGGGATATTCAGATATCGGGGCCTATGGTTCTGAGATCAAAACCCCTAATATTGATCAACTGGCTACGGAAGGGATCCGTTTTCGCGAATTTTATAATAACTCCATCTGCGCCCCAACCCGAGCTTCCCTTATTACAGGTCAATACCCACACAAGGCGGGCGTGGGCTATTTCAATGTAAACCTGGGTTTGCCTGCTTACCAGGGCTATTTGAATAAAGAGTCGCTGACATTTGGCGAAGTGCTGCGCGGAGTTGGTTACAGCACGCTGCTGAGCGGGAAATGGCATGTAGGCAACGACAGTCTGGCCTGGCCGAACCAACGTGGGTTTGACCATTTTTATGGGTTTATCAATGGCGCCAGCAATTATTTTGACCTTGGAAAATATGGAAAAGGGCCAAAAGTGGAGCTGATCGAAGACAACAAACGCATTAACCTACCTGCCGACAAATACCTGACGGACGAAATTACCGATCATGCGATTTCTTTCATTGAAGAGCAAAGCAAAACACCTAAACCTTTCTTCCTTTACCTGGCTTATAACGCGCCGCACTGGCCGTTGCAGGCACATGAAGCCGATATTGCCAAATACAAGGGCAAGTATAGCATTGGCTGGGATTCGCTCCGGAACGAGCGCATTGAACGGCAAAAGGCGATTGGAATAGCTGACCCTAACCAGGCGCTTGCCCAGCGTGACCCGGACGTGACGCCATGGGAAAATGTGCCATATGACGAAAAATTACTTTGGGAACGAAAAATGGAAATTTACGCGGCAATGGTCGATCGCGTTGACCAGAACATTGGCAAGCTGCGGGAGAAACTTAAAGCATTGAAAAAAGAGGATAACACGCTGATCATCTTCATCTCGGACAACGGAGCGCAGGGCGGATACGCTGGTGCATCACCACGCAAGCCGCAGCGCAATACAGGACCCGCCGGTTCAGCCGGGTCATATGTCTACCAGGATCAGCCCTGGGCTTATGTTTCCAATACGCCCCATGCGAGCTACAAAAATAATATGCACGAGGGCGGCATCAGCGCGCCGTTCATCGCCTGGTTTCCCAAGCAGATCAAAGCAGGAGCAATTGTAAAGGGAACCGGCCACCTGATCGACCTTGCGCCCACTTTTTACGATTTCGCAAAAGCCACTTATCCAGCCACCGGCGGAGGAGTCAATATCAACCCCTTACCCGGCAAAAGTCTGGTCGCAGTGTTAACCGGGAAAGTCCAGGAGGTTGACCGTGGCGGAGAACCCATCTTCTGGGAGCGGGCAGGCAACCGCGCCGTGCGAAAAGGCAAATGGAAAATCGTATCGACCTACCCGGCATACAAATGGGAACTGTACGATCTGGAAACTGACCGGGGCGAAACCACCGACATTGCCAGCAGCAGAACAGACATTGTAAACGAACTTTCGGCCGATTATGCAAAATGGGCAGAACGGACCGGTGTGGTAGATTATGACAAGATCAAGCCAGCAACACCCATTGGCGCCCCAGCACCCCGGCCAAACAGACGCCCGCCGACTTTCTGACAGCGCGTATAAGGCTCGACGTTTCCCTTACTAATCACTTATAATTCAAATCACTAATCACAATGAAAAATCTAATCATTTTACTGTTTGCGTCGCTGGTAGCAACGGGCACATTTGCCCAGCAATCTAAAAAAAGGGAACTGCTGACTTTTGAGGCATTCGAGGAAAAGCTGAAAGCGGCCGGTAAAGACGCTCAGATCCTGGATGCGCGCCTGCCCGAAGAATATCAGCAGAATCATCTGGAAGGCGCATTAAGTTTTAGCATTGCCAATAAGGCGGATTTTGAAAAGTACACGGCAAAGCTCAGCAAAGAAAAGCCGACCTTCATCTACTCGATCGGAAACGGCCGCAGCGGCGTACTGGCGCAGGATCTTCGGAACGCAGGCTTTCAGGATGTAACGGAAATCCCGGGTGGGTTAAGCAAATGGATCGGCCTGGGAAGACCCGTGATTTCGACAACCGGAAAAGGACTTTCCCTCGACGAATACACCGCGTCGTTAAAAAGCGACAAGCTCGTTTTAGTCGATTTTGGCTCGCGTTACTGCCCTGGCTGCAAAAAGCTGGACCCAACCATCGATTCCATTAAAACAGAGCAGGCTTCGCATGTAAAAGTCCTTAAAATTGAGGCTTATGAAAATAAAAACCTGGTGAAAGAACTGGGTGTTGTGGGTTTGCCCACACTGATTTTATACAGAAATAATCAGGTCGTATGGCAGAAAAAAGGCGGCGCTACCAAAGCCGAGATCGAAAAGGTCCTGCATAGCCAGACATTGTAATATGCAAAGGGTATGCGTTAACGATAAGCGAAATGCCGGACGGGCTTCCCGTCCGGCATTTTTATTGTGGTTGTACGGTAAGTCTGTTCCATTTGCTATATTAAGGCACTATTTTGATCATCAACTTCATTTACAGCATGAAAACCGAGAAAGAAAAAATGTTGGCCGGCGAGCTATACATCGCCCTGGACCCGCAATTGACCCAGGAGCGCACCCAAACCCGTTTGCTGCTGCTGGAACTGAATGCTGGGCGGGAAGACGAGCCGGAAAAGAGGGCGGCTATTTTAAGACAATTAATTCCAAATGCAGGCGAAAACCTCTGGCTGCAACCGCCGTTCTACTGCGATTATGGAACCAACATGATTGTTGGCGACAATGTGTTCTTCAACTTCAATTGTGTTGTGCTTGATGTGACTTATGTGCGCATCGGCAGCCGCACGCTATTCGGGCCTAATGTTCAGGTATATACTGCAACGCATCCGATCGATCACGTCACAAGGGCTTCGGGCGTGGAATCGGCCAAGCCAATCACTATTGGGGAAGATGTTTGGATAGGAGGCAGCGCGGTGATTAATCCAGGCGTAACCATTGGCGACCGTACAATTATCGGAGCGGGAAGTGTGGTAACCAAGGACATTCCGGCCGATGTGTTCGCTGCCGGTAATCCCTGCCGCGTCATTCGCTCATTGGTCGAAACCCCTGCCTAAACCATATTAAAAAGGAGATTTTTGAAATGTGATCCCACCATTTTGATCTTTGCTATAAACGGCGTAGCAGTTCTCATTGAACTCCGGATCAAAGTTTGGTTTGTTTTGAACCAACTTATTGGGGACTGGTTTGGAAGCGTCAAAGAAGTAAACCGTTGTGGTGCCATATTTTGTATAGGGCATCATATCGCCGTATTTTTTCATTTTATCAAAAACCGGCCCCTCAACCGACACATTATAAATCCGTACGATGGGACCTTTATTGTTTTCATTACGAAAACTGGCCACTTCTACAAAATTGCCTTCCAGATCATCCACTGTCGGCTGAGAGGTCGAATCATAAATAATAAATCCGATCACAGCAACGATCAGGGCAAGGACAATTATTTTTCTGTTTTTATTCATCGCCAAAGGAATTTTTGTAAAGTTAACACAAAGGCGCATATAGCAACAGGCGGGCAACTCTGGGGCTGTCCGCCTGTCAATAAAGCTGCCGCTATTGTTGCCACCTGATGAACTTGGTGGGATCTGCTTCCCCTGATTCAGGAAAAAAGACGCCTGAGGGAATGCTAGTGACGTCAGAAGAAATGTCGGTAGCGGAGGCGTTTTTATGAAAAGCGATTCCTTGCGTCATAGGCCAGACCTAACCCTACGCTGGAAAGTTTATTTTCCTCGGACCATTGAGCAGCCGGGAATAGCCGCCGGAAATGGTGCTGAATAAGCGGAATCTCGGTTGAACCGCCGGTCATGATCACCAGTCCGATCCTTTCAGGCGTTACGCCTGCCGCTTGCAGACATTCTCTTGCTGATTGGACAATTCGCTCGGTTTTTGTGCCAATAGCAGCATCAAAATCCTTCCTGTCCACATCAATGCGCAGATCCTGATCGATAAAATCGAGCGCAGCGGCAAAGGTTTCACTGCTGGCCAGGCCAATCTTGATCTTCTCTGTTTCGGCAAGCACGGCATGTCCCGTTTCCTGTTCAAGCACGCTGATCAGCCTGCCATAACGCACCTGATCATGTGTTTCGCGAAGCAGTTGTTTGGCTTGAAACAATATTCTGTTGGTATATAAAAAGTTTACTTTGCTCCATTCGGAAAGATCAAAGTAATGATACGAAGGGACTTCCAGGTTTTTGGCGCCGTATTTCGAGCGGAAACCCAACTCGGGCATCATCCGGGCAAGACTAAGGTCCCTGTCAAAATCGTTTCCGCCAAGCCGCACGCCTGTATTGGCCAGAATGTCTTCGTTTCTGTCGTGCTTGGTGGAGTTTGCTCTCGATAACCTGATAATGGTAAAATCGGATGTTCCACCACCCAGATCAACCACGATTGCCAGCTTTTCGTCCGTAAGCCTTGCTTCATGGGCGAATGCGGCCGCAATAGGTTCATACTGGAAGCCTACGTGTTCAAATCCCAGGTTTTTGGCTATTTGTTTCAACTCATTTTCTGCACGCTGGTCCGCAGCCGGGTCATTGTCCACAAAATGCACGGGCCGGCCCATCACAACATGACGCAGCTCGGTTTTGCAATCTGCTTCTGCCTTGCGTTTCATCTGGTCCAGGAATGCGGCGATGATTTGATCAAATTTCATCAGCTCGCCGTTAACCATGGTTCCCTGCCGCATAGCCGAACTGCCCAAAACCCTTTTCAGACTGCGCATTAAGCGCCCTGGCTGGCGGGTCAAAAATCGCTCCGTAGCTTCACGGCCAAAATAGGCGTGGTTGTCTTTTCTGGCAAAAAACATGGCGCTGGGAATGGTCTGGTGGTTGTTTTCAACCGGGACCAGGAAAACATCGTCTTGATTTGCCACAGCCAGGCTGGAATTGGAGGTGCCAAAATCAATACCGCAAAAAACAGAAGTCGTCATCATTTGAAAAATTGGGCGCGCAATTTCTCATTATTTACCCGGCAATCCAAACGAATGTTGCGCACAAAGGCAAGTTTGCTGGGTTTTAGGCAGAAAGAGAACAAGGACCCCTACAACCAGCAATAACATCATATTGATTAAAGAGGTGATCCGGTAAGCAGATGAAAAATCTTCAATAGTGTGCTGTGAACCAAGCAGATCGTAAAACAAACCACCCAAAATCCCGATCCCCAAAGCAATAGATATTTGCTGACAAGTGGCATATGTTCCTGAGGCTGCGCCTGCGAATTCGGACGGTATATTTTTAAGCGATACTGATAGCAATGAGGGCAGTACGGTGCCACATCCGGCTCCATATAAGAACAATGTCGGGATCAAAACAAAGAGGTTGATCTGAGCTGTCCGAAGGATCAAAATGTGAAAGGCCAGGGAAACAACCATGATGATGATGCCGGTCAACAGCACATTTTTCCCATGTAAAGCAACAAACCGCACCGAAGTCAGGGAAGCAGACATATATCCCAAACCTTGCACAACAAAGAACATCCCGGTTATTGAAGAGCTAAGGCCAAAGCCCGTTTGCATCAGGACCGTGTTGATCAGAAAGTATGTGTCCTGAACCAGAAAATAACAGACAGACGCATACAGGCCGATCCTGAAATCCTTGAATGCAAACAGTTCAAAGTTGATCAGTGGATGCCTGCCGGTTGTTTGCTTTCTTTTTTGAATGTATACAAATACAAAAAGCAGGATGACAGAAAAGGCCAGCAGCATGAGGCTCCATAGCGGCCAGTTGAGCTCCCGGCCCAAAATAATGGGTAGCACCAGGCCCGTCAAGGCAATTGTGAGCAGCATCGAACCGGAAAAGTCGAAACGGGCAGATTGAATAACTTTGTGTTGGGGCAGGAATTTTATAGCCAAAGCAGCCGATATAAAACCGATGGGCAGGTTGATCAGGAAGACCAGGCGCCAGCTTTCGTCAATCAAAGTCAAGTCAGGCAAAATGCCTCCCAGTAACTGGCCAATGACAGATGCAGTGCCAGCAATGCTTCCATAGATTCCGAATGCGCTGGTACGCTGCTTTGGATCATTGAACAAAACCTGGATGTAGGCGATTCCCTGCGGGACCATAAAAGCTGCACTGATTCCCTGGAACAACCGGGCCACATTCAGCTGCCAGGCGGTTTGGGCAAAACCGCAGCAACCGGAGGCAATGGTAAACAGGACCATGCCGGTGACGTAGACATTTTTCTTCCCATAAACGTCGCCCAATTTTCCACCAGCTAGCAGAAAAACGGCATAGCCAAGCAAGTACAATGCGATCACCAGCTGCATGTGGGTATCTGTTCCGTGAACTCCTTTTTTAATGGATGGGATCGCAACATTAACAATGAATATATCGATAACTGAAAGGAAAATGCCTGCTGACAGGATCATCAGCATGAGCTTGTCGGTTAATTTTAAGCGCATCGATTTGAAGTTTTTATATATTTAGCGCTTAAAGATCATGGCGTGTGCTAACTTTTTCAAGTAGTTAGTAAAACAGAACTAAGTATGGAAAACAGAACTAATGATGAGCATCAGCCGCTTACAAAAGCAAGAAATTTGAGCTTATCCCAAAATAATTTTCCAGTTACCAAAATGCTTAAAGTCATAGGTGGCAAATGGAAAATTCTCCTCATTTCTGCCATTGCTGATGAGTGTCCGGCCCGCTTTGGTGAGCTGAAAAGAAAAATGGACGGCGTCTCGCAAGCAATGCTCACAACCCAGCTGCGTGAACTGGAAAGGGATGGGATTATTTGCAGGAAGGCCTATGCAGAGTCGCCCCCAAGGGTGGAATACAAACTGACAGAACTAGGAAAGACGCTGATTGATGTAATTGGGGTGATGAGTGATTGGTGGCAACTGTATTTGCAAAACCAGGAAAGCCGGATCTTTCCGGAACTCGAATTTGCCGACCTCTAATGGATTAATCTCCCAGCAATTTGCGCACATACCGGGCGGCCTTGGTCAATGATCCTAATTTGTCAGACAATGTGCCGATCAACGCACCGTCGGCTTGCTCGATGTCGCTCATGTTAATGCCCGATTCGAGTTGCTTGGGATAAATCAGCAGTAGGCTCTGTTCCTGGAAGTAATTAGAGAGGTAGCCAGGCAGTTTTTCAAGCTGGGACAGATAAGATGCCGAGCCCTTTCTTGCAGAAACGATCACAAAAAAGTCATCTATTTTCAGTTCACGGGCGAAGATAAGAAAGTCGTCCCAGGCACTAAAGACGCTGAATTCCACTTCCACATGGGTTGTTTTCCGTGCGATAATGCCTTTGATTGCCTTGATTGTCCTTGCCGAGGCGTAAAAATGGATAGGCATAGCATTCAGTTTGGCCAATGTGATCAGTTTGCCGAGCCAATGCAGAAAACCCGGGTCATTACTGCCTGCGGGTGGGACGGCAACGACAATTCTGGTAAGTGTATTAAAGGGTTGCGCGGGTTTATAAATGTAAATTGTTTCAAAAACACGCTTAACAATACTCTCAATCTTTGGTCCCAGGAATGTCTTGTGATCCGTCTTTTGGTGCAGGCCGATCACCACATCAGTAATGTTCTGTTCTTTAATGGTGTAAGTGATTCCGTTGCCGATATTGGCATCATAGCGTGTAAGGGGCACGAGAATGTTTTCCGAGGAGCTGGCGTGATCCACAGCCTTATTCAGTATCTTTTTGCCATGGGAAGCCGAATCATGCTTCTGGTCCTGATCGGTGACAATGTGCAAACCGTAAAGCGGAATCGTGCTGTGTTTTGCCTTTAACATTATCCCGAAATCCACCAGGTCAGAAATCATATCGGGGTAGGACAGGGACACCAGTATTTTCTCATCGCTGGCCGTGGCGGCTTCCTCGGGGTTTTCTTCTTCCTGCAGCAATGCCAGCTTTTTAGAAGCCCGCTCCACAACAAACGAACTAACCGCGCAGCTGACCAGGATCAGAACGATGGTGCCATTCAAAACATCTTCGTCCAAAAGCCTGATGGGCTCCCCAAGCGCAGTTTCGCCCACGATAATGTTGTAGCCAACTAAAATAATGGCCAGCGTGGCAGCGGCATGGGACGAGCTTAGTCCGAAAATCATTAACCCCTCGTTGGAAGACAGCCGGAATACTTTCTGTGTGATCCAGGCGGCCAGATATTTGCTGGCCAATGCAACAACAAGAATTACGCCGGCCACCCTTAATGCGCCCCATCCGTGAGCTAACACACTGATGTTGACCAGCATACCCACGCTGATCAGGAAAAAGGGAATGAATAGTGCATTGCCCACAAAGTCAATGCGGTTCATTAAAGGGGAGGAATGCGGAACAAATTTATTTAAAACCAACCCGGAAAAGAATGCCCCGATTATGGCCTCGACGCCTGCGATCTCGGCCAAAAAGGAAGCGAGAAAAACCATGGCCAGCACAAATATGTACTGCGAAATGCTGTCGTCGAAACGCTTGAAAAACCAGCGGCAGATCAGGGGGAAAACTAGCAATACGACCGCAACAAAAACAATGAACGAAAAGCCCAGTCTGAACCAGAATGCAGGCGAAACATCGCCTTTGGACATGCCTGCCACACCAGCCAGAATCAGAAGCGCAAGAATATCGGTGATCATTGTGCCGCCCACTGTCATATTAATAGCCCGGTTTCGGGTGACGCCGTATTTGCTGGCAATGGGGTAGGAAACCAATGTATGGGTAGAAAACATGCTGGCTAGCAGCAGCGAGGACAAAAACCCGTAGCCCAGCACATAATAGCTGGCCAGTGTGCCGCTTATAAGAGGTAAAAGAAAGGTAGTTAACCCAAATACAATGATCTTGTTGCGATTTTTTCTAAACTCTGCCAGGTCAATTTCCAAGCCGGCCAGAAACATAATGTAGAGCAAACCAACCGTTCCGAACAGCACAATGCTGCTGTCACGGCTAAGCAGATTCAGCCCATAAGGCCCCACGATCATTCCCGAAATAATCAATCCTATAATGTGCGGAACTTTGATCCGGTTGAAAATGATGGGTGCGAAAAGGATAATAAAAAGCACCACCGAAAAAATGATAACGGGGTTTTTGAGGGGTAATGAGAGATCTAGTAACAGCAACGAAGTCATACGCACAAGTTTAGCATTATTTCTGCCGTTCGGCAGAAAGGGTGTAGCGGATTTTGCAGTCGGTGCGCTCCACCTCCCGCGTCCCCTCCATTTTGCCATCTTTCAGTTCCAGCATAATACGCATCACTGATTCGGACCCGGGCTGTCCGTTTGATGCTTCGAGCCGGGTTTGGGTAAAAGAACCGTTGTAGATCCTGGACAGTTCGTTTCCCGTGAAAGTATTTACAACAATGCCCTTGTTCTGATAGGCAACTTCCCAGGTTTCTGTTTTCGAGTCTCCGATCGCCGACCCGCTACAATTGGTCTCCGTACAGCGCATTTTAACAATCCATTTTCCTGTAACGGGTTGGGCTTGCAGTGAGTCGGTTATGGCAGTTGAATCTTGCAGCTGCTTTTTCTTTTTCTCCTGCAATTCCTTTTCAAGCAGCGTCAGACGCTGTTCCCATTGCATTAATGTCTGTTCTTTTTCAGCAATCTGCTGCTCCCTTTTGGTCAGCTGCGCTTCCTTTTCCTTATATCCGCAACCCTGCAATGTCGCTGCCAGAATCATAAAAATCAATGTCCATCTCTTCATGCGTGTCCTTTTTTTAGAGCGGCTAAGGTGGTTAATTATATGCAGGATTTCAAACGCTTCAAACCAAAATCACCGATTTATTAGCTGGCTCCGCGCCTTTGGCCAGTGCATCAATGCTGGCCAGCGTAACCTGTGCTATTTCTGAAAGGGCCTCATCGGTGAAAAAACCCTGGTGTGCAGTGACCAGGACATTGGGAAAGCTCATCAGGCGCTGGATGGTGTCATCTTCTATAATGTGCTCTGAAAGATCTTTGAAAAACAGCTTTTCTTCCTGCTCATACACGTCAATGCCAAAGTAGTCAACGTGTTTGTTTTTCAATGCATCAATCACATCTGGCGTGTTAATAAGCCCGCCGCGACTGGTGTTGATCAGCATTACGCCCTTTTTCATCTTTTGCAGCGTTTCAGCTCTGATCAAATGGTGCGTATGCTCGTTGAGCGGGCAGTGCAATGAGATAATGTCTGAATTGCTCAATACCGTGTTAAGATCCTGATATTCAATTCCAAGTTCCTGCAAAGCAGCATTGATAGCAATGTCATAAGCAATGACCTTACAGCCGAAACCTTTCATAATCCTGCAAAATGCTGCGCCAATCTTACCAGTTCCGATCACACCGACCGTTTTACCATGTAAATTAAAACCCATCAGGCCGTTTAGCGAAAAGTTCTGCTCCCTTACGCGGTTGTAAGCTTTGTGCGTTTTCCGGTTTAGGGTCAACAGCATCGCCACGGTATGCTCGGCGACGGCCTGGGGCGAGTATTCGGGCACGCGGCAAACGCGTATGCCCTTTTCACGAGCCGCTTCCAGATCAACATTGTTGAAGCCGGCACACCTTAACGCAATGATTTTGACACCTTTTTCAGCCAGCACGGTTATAACTTCTGCATTCACCTTATCATTTACAAAAACGCAGACGACTGTTTGACCCTGGGCTGCTTCTGCAATGTGTGGGCCGAGATGCGTTTCCAGATATTCCAGCTCAAATCCGTAATGCTTGTTATGCAGGTCGAAAAATGTGCGGTCGTATGGCTTGGCTGAAAAGAATAAGATTTTCATGCGTGCGGTGGTTAGTTAAAAGGAAATTCAGCAAAACTCCCCTGCAAGGAACGTCTTTCCAATGACATTTATCAGTTAAGCTGGCAATCGATGTCAATATTTCTTTGCGAAGGCTGATCTAGTTTTGGATCATTATTATTCAAATGCGCAAACCATGCACCATACATTTCATATCCCGGTTTTAGGCCTTGGATATTCAATTGATACACCTGTAAAAGTCTCCCATTTCGGTATTTCCTCGGTCATGTCAATTGTCGACGACGAGATGATCGAACGCATGAGAAAGCACCATTCCATAGCCAGCGGTGAAATTTTTGTTCCAATCAATAAAAACGAGGACGATTTTCGTGCCAGACGCATAACGGCTTATCTGAACCTGGTTAACCGCATTGCTGACAAGAATTTTGAAGATTTAAAAAATCAATCATTCGAAGACGGAGCTGATCTTAACTTGTATTTCCAGCTTTTGCCTGAGCATTCAACGCTTAAAAAGCAATATCTGCAAATGATGACCATGGAAGCGTCAGATGAGAAGCAGCTTTTGCAGGCAACATTGAAATCGCAGCTTACCAAAGGCGCCATTGATGTCAACATTATGTCGAAGGTGGATAAACTCAATAAAGATGTTTACGGACAAAATTTGCCAGACGCGTTTTCGGATGCTTCGGCTGCATTGCGTGGATTTGCAAACAGCACATTATCTTCGTCGCTGGTGCTTTCTGCGGGCATGAACCCGCGCCTTTACAATTATCTGGAAAACTTCGCCGATTTTTATCCAATTCAGAATGGTCATTCCAAAAAGCAGATCATCCTCAAAGTAAGTGACTTCCGTTCTGCATTCATTCAGGCTAAATATCTTGCTAAAAAAGGAATCTGGATTTCCGAATTCAGGATCGAATCGGGCCTGAACTGCGGGGGTCATGCTTTTGCAACGGACGGATTTTTGCTCGGGCCGATTCTGGAAGAGTTCAAATTGAAAAAGCAGGAAATGCTAACAGAACTGTTTGCCTTATATGAGGTTGCATTGAACGCCAAAAGCATTGATATTAAAGATATTCCCGCATTACGCATTACAGTTCAGGGCGGGATCGGGACTGCTCAGGAAGATGAATTTTTATTAAAACATTATGAGGTCGACGCAACCGGATGGGGGAGCCCGTTCCTGCTCGTGCCAGAGGTTACCAATGTGGATGATCAGACATTAAGCGAACTTACCAAGGCTGAAAGCAGCGACTACTATGTGTCTAATTCATCTCCATTGGGTGTTTTATTCAATAATTTCAAAAGAAGCAGCGCCGAAAAGCAGCGTCTGGAAAGGATCGCAAAAGGAAGGCCTGGGAGTCCATGCAAGAAAAAATACCTGGTATCCAACACCGAATTCACCGCTGAACCGATCTGCACGGCTTCCCGCCAATATCAAAACTTGAAAATAAAGCAGATCCAATCCCTGGGTTTATCCACAGCCGAACGCGAAGTGAAAATCAGTGCAGTCACCGAGAAACTCTGCCTCTGCGAAGGCCTGAGTACGGCAACATTAATCAAACATAAACTATTAACCCCAAGAGAAAATCACGCCGTATCCATCTGCCCTGGACCTAACCTTGCCTGGTTTTCAAAAATTTACAAGCTCAGTGAAATGGTTGATCATATTTACGGAAGAGCTGATCTGCTGGCTGGCGTGAGCCGTCCTAACATGTTTATCAACGAATTGGCTTTGTATGTTGCACATTACCAAACGGATGTGGGATTCAATGCAATGCGGATTGATGATAAGAAGCAAAAATATCTCGAAAAGTTCAGGACCCAGCTGTTAGCAGGAATCGATTATTATAAGGCATTAATTCCAGAATTTGTTCATGAAAGGCATTCATACAGAGAGGCAATGTTGTGCCAGTTGGAAGTATGTGAGCAACAATTGCAAGAAACAATGGACAATGACATTGTTTATCAACAATCCCGGAGGGATGAAATATTGGTAGAAAAATAACGGTCAAAAAATGAAAATCCCGGAGGGATGCGACATCGTGCACGTCGTCACATCCCTCCGGGATTTCCCGCGCCTGTTAATATCGATGCTACCAATGTTACATCCCTCCGGGATTCCTAATTCCGCATCCGTGCTAATTTCTCATATTCAAAAACAGTGATCAGGCTTCCTTTCATATCGATGAGGCGTTCTTCTTTGAAATCCGAAAGGGTGCGGATCACTGTTTCGGTTGCCGTGCCGACCATGGAAGCAATGTCTTCCCGTGTGATCGACATGGAAAATGGCTTGGCCTTATCTTCCTGATAGCGCTGCACCAATGTTACCAGCGCCTGCGCCACGCGCTTTCTCACAGAATTATAGGCCAAATGCAGCAAACGCTCCTCGCGGTCTTTGATCTCATTGGAAAGCATCCGTATAAATTTTGAAGACACTTCACGGTTTCCCTGCAAGAGATTGAAAAAATCATCTTTGGGAATCATGGAAACTTCCGCTTCCTCCAATGCAATGGCGCTTTCCTGGTAAGCTTCGCCTTGCAAAAGGTCAATGTAGCCGAAAAAATCACCTTCTTTAAACAGGTCTGTTATATACTCCTTGCCGCTCCCGTTTGATTTATAGGCTTTTACCTTTCCTTTCTGCAAGAAAAAAACGCAGGACGGAAAACTGCCTTCTGTATAAATGGTTTCTTTTTTGCGCAATGTTTTTACCTTCTTATCTTCGGCGAGCTTGGCGATCAGGTCAAAGGATTTGGCTTCTTCAATGAACTGGTCCAGACCTTTTGCCGAGCGCTCGAACTGGCGTTTGAGCCTTTCGCTTTTTTTGAGACGCATTTCCACAATGTTGAGCAGTTCTACGTCGTCATAGGGCTTGGTCAGGTAATCGTCGGCGCCCATGGTCATGCCTCTGCGGTAATCTTCTTTTTCAGCTTTGGCAGTCAGGAAAATGAAGGGAATGTTGGCTGTGTGCTCATCTTTGCTGAGCAGGTGCAACACGCCGTAACCATCCAGCTCGGGCATCATAATATCACAGATGATCAGGTCGGGGTTGAATTCATTGGTCAGGTGCACGCCTTCTTTACCGTTTTGGGCGGTGATCACCTTATAATTGGCCAATTCAAGGATTTCAGCCGTATTTTCCCGCATTTCGGGGTTATCCTCGATCAATAGTATTTTTTTAGCTTCCACAATTGGTGTTGAGTTGGGATTAATCCATTTTTACCTGCGCGGGCATCACATTGGGCAGATATACAAAAAACGTTGTGCCTTTTCCTGTTTCACTCGAAAAAGTGACATTGCCACCCATCAGGGTCACATAATCTTTGACAATGTTCAGCCCCAGGCCCGTTCCCTGCGTGGCGCCCGCATTGTGTGCGCGAAAAAACCGGTCGAATACATTGGGCTGGTCTTTTTCAGGAATTCCAATTCCTTCGTCATGCACTGCCATATCCACGTGATCCGCCTCAGCATTAATCTTTAATGTTATTTCCTTGCCCGCGTCTGAATACTTGATCCCGTTGGAAAGCAGGTTAAAAAGGATATTGCGGAGCAACTGCTTATCCAGCCAAACCTCCGTATTACCCGTGTATTGCAAGTGAATTTGCTGTTTTTCCTTACAAAGGCCCTGGATCTCGTCGATGAGGTTTTTGCAAAAATCTTCCAGCTCCACCTGCACCGGAATGCTATGCACACGGCCTTCTTCCAATTTGCCTATCGACAGAAAATCATTCAGGATCTCGGTCAGGTTCGTAACCGCTGATTTGATTCTTTTTACATGCTTTTGCCGCTTTTCTTCTTCTTCCGTGGTGCCGTAACGTCCTATCAACGAGGCAGATGATAGGATGGTGGCCAGCGGCGTCCGGAATTCGTGGGAGGCGATCGTGACGAACTGGCTCTTCATATTGTTGAGCTCCTTTTCCTTTTTCAATGCGCGTATGACTTCTTCCTGCGAATCTTCCACTTTTTTGACGGCTTCCGCCAGTTCTCTTGTGCGTTGTTCAACCCTTTCTTCCAGTTCCGCATTCAGTTTTTGTATTTCAAGATTCGCTTCCCGGATGCGGTTTTCCTGCTTTTTTCGCTCTGTAATATCAATCACAAAACTCACTACAAACTCGCCGTCGCTGGTTTGAAAAGGGCTCAGGCTTACTTCCACCGGAAATTCGCTGCCATCAAATTTTCTTGCAAACAAATCCATTAAATGCCCCATTCCCCTCGCCCGCGGCGCTTCCAGGTAATGGTCGCGGTAATGCACGTGGTTGGCGGCAAACCGCTGCGGGATCAACGTTTCTATTTTTTTGCCAATCAGGTCCAGATCCGGGTAACCAAACAGTTCCTTGGCCTTTGGATTAAGCATCACGATCGCACCTGCTTTATCCACCACCACAATTCCTTCCGTGGCATGTTTAAAGAGGGCATCGAGCATTTCAATATGCCGTGTTATCACCTTCGTATGAATTAATATATCACTATCAAACATAGAAAGGTACACTACATTGGTGAAAGGGACAAGGCTATGGCCGGATCAGACGGTCTGGCTGAACAGTTGGGCTTCCGGTTTGTTTTCCCATAAAAGCGCATCAAAAGCCATGCAAATGTTTCGAATAAAGGGCTTTCCTTTCTCGGTAACCTTCACGCTGAAAGGCTGTAATTCAACGAGTTCGTCAAACTCCATTTCGTCCAGCCGCTCAACGGACTGAAACACTTCTTCGCAGTATTCACTGGTTTTGACCCACGAGGTTTCAAATTGCGTCATTAACCTTAAAATATGGCGGCGCAAAATCAGATCTTCTCTGGTCAGCTCGTGGCCGCGCGCGATGGGGATCATGCCCGCTGCAATTCTTTGATAGTAATCTTCCACTTTTTTCTCGTTCTGCACATAACCTGTCCAACTGTCGCTGATGGCGGATGCACCCAGGCCGATCAGCAGCTGTGTGTGCATGTCGGTATAACCCATGAAATTGCGGTGCAATCGTCCTTCTTGTTGTGCTTTATATAAAGAATCGGAGGGCAATGCGAAGTGGTCCATGCCAATGTCCTGGTAACCTGCCACTTCCAATGCATTTCTGCCGGTTTCGTAAATGGCCATTTTTTTGTCCGCGTCCGGCAGGTCTTTTTCTGTAAAATTCCTTTGTCCGGGTTTGATCCAGGGGACGTGTGCATAGCTGTAAAAGGCAATGCGGTCGGGTTTGAGCTGGATCACGCGCTGCATGGTTTCCATCATGTAACATGCTTTTTGGAATGGTAAGCCATACACAATGTCATAATTCACAGATGTATAGCCAATCTCCCGTGCCTTCAACGTCAGGTGCTTAACCTGCTCGTACGTTTGATGGCGGTTGATAATAGCCAGCACGATAGGATTAAAATCCTGAACACCAATGCTGATCCGTCTGAAACCGAGCTCATAGAGTGTCTGCAAATGTTCGTCAGTTGTATTGCCGGGATGGGCTTCAAATCCAAACTGCGCTTCGGGGTGAACGATGGAATCCTTCAATAAGCCCAGAATGAGCATTTTCAGGTTTTCCGGATTAAAAAAGGTGGGAGTTCCGCCGCCCAGGTGTATCTCGCGGATCAAAGGTTTGCTTTCTCCGAATGTTGTAAGATACATCTGCCACTCTCTGAGCACGGCATGAATGTATGTGGTTTCGACGGCATGGTTAATGGTAATGCGTGTGTTGCAGCCGCAGTAAGTGCACAAACTCTCGCAAAAAGGAAGGTGAACGTACAGACTAATGCCCTCTTTTTGATTGGAAACTTGAAAAGCCTTCATCACCAGCTCCTTCCACTTTTGCTGCTGGGGCGGTGTTTTTTGCCAGTAGGGAACGGTTGGATAGCTCGTATAACGCGGTCCGGGTGTATTGTATTTGAACAGCAGGTCCTTATCCATGGTAATCGGTGTTTTGTATGGTTACTATGCATCAAAACTAGGGTTATGGCGCCCCGGAAAACATGACATTGGTCAGTATTAAAACCAACCTTTGTTGGTTTGCAACGCCGACAGGACTGGTAGAACCGCTATTTGCCGTGGCATTCGGTGATGGGTTTGGCTGCGGAATGGGATGCGTGCGGATATTGAAACAGTGTGCTGCGGTAAAGCAGCCATATGCCTGCAAAAGCAATGAAAACGGGGGTAATCTGATGAAATTTGGTTCGAACGGCGGGCGTAACCCAGTTTTTGAAAAAACCAATGGCCATCATCGCCGGCCATGTCCCCATCCCAAAAACAAACATGAAAGCGCTTCCGGCCGCGCTGCTTCCCGTTGCTAACGAGCTCATTAATGCCAGATACACCAGCCCGCAGGGCAGCAGACCATTCAGCGATCCGAGCAGAAACCAGCCCTGCAATTTGCGGCTGTGCAGCAGGGCGGACATTTGCTTTTTGATAAGGTTAACCGGCTTGCGCAAGAAAGCGGGCGCGATAAAATAGCGGGCAAATGCTTTTGGCCAAAAAACATAAGCCAGCATCAAGACGCCAGCCAGCACAGAAACATATTTGAGATAACCCATAAGCGAGAGCGCATTACCAAAAACACCAACCACTGCGCCCAGCAACGCATAGGAGCCAGCCCGGCCCAGATTGTAAATCAGCAATCCCGCAGCCCGCTGCCAGGCGTTGCCCCGCTGCACAGGAAGCGCCAGCGCAATGGGCCCGCACATGCCTATGCAATGGAAACTGCTGAGCAGCCCCATCGTTAAAGCCAGATATGGAAGCGCATTGTTCACATGTTTTATTTTTTGTGACTAATCACGATCACGTCCTCATTCCAGTAAGCCTGCTCCTTATTTTTCCAATCAATTTGCAGGTGGTAACTGCCTTCGGCCATGTTGCCGACCGGGATTAGTTGGGTGTGGTTCTGGGTTAAGATCTTGAATTTTCGATCGTTTTTATCATTGGAAGGGCAGTATAAATTAATCTCGCCGCTCAGGTCTTTTTCTGTCACATTGCCGGGAAAAACAATCTTGATGCCCTCATTTTGCACTTCCCATTTCACCGGATCGGCTAGTGCGGCCGAACGTTGCTTTTTATCGATTTTCTCCTGAAAACCTAGTTCTTCTTCGTAATAATGCTCCGTTACCAGATCGATTTTCTGACGGATACTCATGCTGACCAGCACCAGTATCATGGCTACAAAGCCCATATAGAGCGCCGTAATGCCCACTCCCCAGTTGATTTTAATGCTTTTCATTATTTCTCAGGTGCTATGAATGTTGTTTCAAATTCTTCCAGTTTTTCATTGCCTTGGAAAACAGATAATGTCAATGTTGTCTTGCGTTTTTTTAATGCTTCTGCAGGCACCACAATGAAGACCGTGCCTTCGACCATACCCGCCGGATCAAGTGCCAAGTTTGGCTTTCCCGCAAAGATCAGCTTGCCCGAAACTCCTTCGAGTCTGATCGTTGGGTTAATGGTCTGGTTGGTTTTGTTAAAAATCTTAAATGTGTAAAGGTTCGTAATACTCCGATCACTGTTTTCAATGTATTGACTGCCCGGCGCGCGCAGCAGCATGGTTTGCGTATCGGTTCTTGAAACAACCATAAACCCAAGCACCGACCATAGTAGAACCAGCATGACCATCGCACCCACAACACGGGTCGTAATAAGTTTGTTGGTTTTCTTTACAATTGCATTTTCGGAAGTATAGCGGATCAGGCCTTTTTCAAATCCTACTTTATCCATGATGTTGTCGCAGGCATCAATGCAGGCAGTGCAGTTCACGCATTCCATTTGCAGGCCGTTTCGGATGTCAATGCCGGTGGGGCACACTGCTACGCATTGATGGCAGTTGATGCAGTCACCTTCCGTGCGCTCCTGGTTTTTATGGATTTTTCCCCGAGGCTCGCCCCGCTCATAATCATAAGCGACATTGATGGTGTTGCGGTCCATGAGCACACCTTGCAAACGGCCGTAAGGACAAACCACCGTACAGGCCTGATCACGCAGCCACGCAAAATTGAAATAGAAAATCGCGGTAAAAGCAATGATCCCCGAAAACAGCGGAATGTGCTCCGAGATGGGCTCACGGATTATTTTTGAAAGTTCATCCACGCCCAGCACGTAGGCGAGCAGCAGGTTGGCAATCAAAAATGACACGATCAGGAAGGCAGCGTATTTTGCGGTTTTCCTCACGATCTTTTCCGTGTTCCAGGGCGCTTTGTTGAGCAGTTTTTGTTTGGTTGCATTGCCTTCAATAGCGTATTCGATCTTGCGGAAAACCATTTCCATAAACACCGTTTGCGGGCAAGCCCAGCCGCACCATAACCTTCCGAAAATGGTGGTGAACAGCACAATAAAAACCATGAACGAGAGCATCGTAAGCCCGAAAAGCCAGTAATCCTGCGGGCCGATGAAAATGCCGAAAATGATGAATTTGCGTTCCAGCACATTGAACAACAGCAAAGGCTGATCGTTGAATGTGATAAATGGTGTTACAAAAAGCAGTGTTAAGATCGCCACGGTAAACCAAACCCTTCGCGTATGCCATTTTCCGGTTGGTTTTTGCGGGTAAAACCAGTTGCGTTTTCCATCCTCAGTGACCGCGCTGAAATGGTCGCGGAATGATTCGTCGGAATCGCTGATGAGCTGGTTGGGAATTTTCATGGTCTTCGTGTGAATGGTGAGCGTACTTAATTGGCTGCAACTTTATCGTCGCTAAGCAGTTCACCTTGCGGTTCTTTTGGATTCGCTGGTTTGGTATCCTTTAATGAATACACATAGCTTGCAACTTTTTGAATGTCAGTGGGGGAAAGCTGCTTTTCCCAGGAGATCATGCCTTTTTCGGGGACACCATATTTAATGACCTTGAAAAGATTTTTAATGCCCGCGCCATGCAGCCAGTAACCGTCTGTAAGGTTCGGGCCTACACTTCCGCCGCCATCCGGGCCGTGGCAAGCCGTGCATTTTTCCTGGAAAATGGCTTTACCCTGGCCTATTGATGCTTCCTCACTGACCAGCGTAACCGTGTTTTCATCCATGGATGCGCCTACCTTGGCCATGTAAGCTTTTTTATCAATTTCGGCCTGCGCCACCTCTTTTTCAAGCTCGGCAAGCTGGTAATCGCCGATTCCGCTGAAATAATATGCGCCGTAACCGATCCCGATGATAATGGTGCCCACAAAAAGTGACTGCAGCCACGGCGGCATGCGGTTGTCCAGCTCCTGAATGCCGTCATAATCGTGCCCTTCAATGATGAGGTGATGTTCCTGACTCGGCATGACGCTCATTCCGGCAAACTTTTTCCACCAGGAAACGACAGGGTCTGTATGCGCTTCAGTTTTGGGTGGGGCAGAGATTTTTTGAAGCAATGTTACCGTGTTAACTAGTGCGATCACAACCAGCAGCGCCACAAAGAAAATGATGCCGAGCAAGATCAAAAGGATAAGCTCAGTGCCACTGATCGCCCGGATAGGTTCTGCCACCTGATCCTGCGCAAAGACCGAACCGCCCAGCATGAAAAAGAAAAGTACAGATAACAAGCCCTTTTTGATCACACCATCATTCAATGGCATACGCTCCATTTTTTGCAGCGACTTTTTATCAATCCCAATCACAAAAACGATCAGCGATAGGAAGAAGATAAAAAATATAATGAGCGAGATCAGCGGATAAATGCCTATGCCGGCAATGGTTTCAAGATATGTTCGGAATTTCATAAGTCAATCATTTTTAATATCAGTTCCTAATCGTTGCAGGTAGGCAATGAGTGCGATGATCTCTTTATCCTCGTCTGCCTTGATGCCGCTTTGTTTGAGCCTGGCCTGAATTGCTTTGGATTGTTTGCTGAGTTCTGCGTTGGCGATTTTGTCATAACCTTTTTCATAAGGAACGCCCAGTGTCTGCATAGCCCGGATTTTGGCGGCCGTTGTGCTTGTGTCCAGATCGTCTTCCAGTAACCAGCCATATCTGGGCATAATGGAACCGGGCGACATGGTGGTTGGATCCTCCATGTGGTTATAGTGCCAGGAATCGGGATATTTTCCGCCTACCCGGTGCAGATCAGGTCCGGTGCGTTTGGAACCCCATTGATGCGGATAATCGTATACGAACTCTCCGGATTTGGAATATTCCCCATAGCGCTCAATTTCGGAGCGGAACGGCCGGATCATTTGGGTGTGGCACACATAACAGCCTTCACGGACATAAATATCACGTCCCTGCAATTCCAATGGCGTGTAAGGTTTCACAGCCACAATGGTCGGCACATTGGATTTGATCATGAATGTCGGGATCATCTCGATCATCCCCCCGATGGCGACGGCAACCAATGCAAAAACGGTCAATGCCAGCGGCTTACGCTCAAACAGCCTGCGGTGCCAGTACTCGCTTTTTTCAGCATGCCAGATCGCATTTAGCGGCATTGCTTTCGCCGTTTCTGTGGCTATCAGCTTGCCTTTCAGGGCGGTCATCCACAGGTTGTAGATCATCACGATGAAGCCAATAATGTAAAGCGTTCCGCCTACACTGCGCAGAAAATACAGTGGTTTGAGCTGTGTTACGGTTTCCAGGAAGTTGGGGTATTTCAAAAGGCCTTCTTGCGTAAACTCTTTCCACATGGAGCTTTGCACCCAGCCCGCCCAATACATGGGGATGGTATAAAATAGAATCCCGAGCGTTCCGATCCAGAAGTGGAAGTTGGCGGCTTTTTGAGAATATAACGGACGTCCGTATATGCGAGGGAAAAGCCAGTATAAAATCCCGAATGTCAGAAACCCATTCCATCCCAGGGCACCTACGTGTACGTGCGCTACGATCCAGTCGGTATAATGCGCGATAGCATTTACATTCTTGAATGAAAGCATCGGGCCTTCGAATGTGGCCATACCATAAGCGGTAATGGCTACAACCATGAATTTCAATACAACATCTTCCCGTACTTTGTCCCATGCGCCGCGGAGGGTCATTAATCCATTGATCATGCCGCCCCAGGAAGGCGCGATCAGCATTACGGAGAACACGGTTCCCAATGTTTGCGCCCATTCGGGAAGCGATGTGTAAAGCAAATGGTGCGGCCCGGCCCAGATATAAAGGAATATCAGCGCCCAGAAATGCACGATCGAAAGGCGGTAGGAATAGATGGGACGGTTGGCCGCTTTGGGAAGAAAATAATACATCAGCCCCAGATAAGGAGTGGTTAGGAAAAACGCCACGGCATTGTGTCCATACCACCATTGCACGAGTGCATCCTGCACACCTGCGTACACAGAGTAACTTTTGAACAAAGAAATAGGGAGCGCCATACTGTTCACCACGTGCAGCATCGCAACGGTGACGAATGAAGCAATGTAAAACCAGACCGCGGCATAAATGTGCTCGGTGCGGCGGTTAATGGTGGTCATCACCAGGTTAATCAGTGCTGCCACCCAGACTACTGCGATGGCAATGTCCAGCGGCCATTCCAGTTCGGCATATTCTTTGGAAGTGGTAAGGCCCATCGGCAATGTAATGGCTGCGGCCAGAATGATAAACTGCCACGCCCAGAAATGGAGCCTGCTCAGCAAAGGGCTCCACATAGGGGTTCTTAACACCCGTGGCGCAGAGTAATAAAGGCCGGTAAAGAAGCCATTGCCCACAAATGCAAAAATGACTGCATTGGTATGCAGTGGCCTGATGCGGCTGAATGTAAGATAGGGCAGGTCCATGTTCAGGTTGGGGAACACGAGCTGCAATGCAGCCAGCAGCCCAACTAGCATACCGATAAGCCCGAAAAGGATCGTTGCAATCGCGAAATCACGCACAATGCGATTATCATATTGGAACTCATCCAGTTCAACGGTTGCCAGAGCAGGATGGGGAACGTTTGACATAACTCAGGTAAAATTTAGTGAATATCTTTTGTGTTGTTTTTGACGGACGCGTCGCTGTTGGGATCGTCGAATAGAATACGGACCGACGGCGTGTAATCGTCGTCGTAATGTCCCTTGCGCACCGACCAGATGAAGGCGCCCAAAAAGGCCAGGGCGATGGCTAAGCTGGCGATAATCATGACGAACATTGCGCTCATTGGAAAGAATGCTTTTACGTTTTATGTGATTCAAAACTACCGGATCGCCCCGAGCAGAAAGATGACGACGGCAGGCTTCACAACTGACTTTGGTCAGTTTTTTAAAATTCTGCTGGCCGCCACGTTGCTGGCAATGGTGGTGAAGCCCACGATTGAAATTAAACTTACCGGCATAAGAATAGCCGCCAGCACAGGCGAAAGCTGTCCGCCAATGGCAAAGAAAAGTCCTCCGATGTTGTAAATCAGTGATATAGCGAAGCTGGCTTTGATGATCTTCTGGCCGTGGCGCGCCAGGTTAATGAAAGCCGGCAGGCGCGAAAGCTGCCTGCCCTCAATGATCATATCGCAGGATGGCGTAAAATTATTGATGTCATCGGAAACAGCCACGCCCACATTACTTTGCTGCAAAGCGCCCGCATCATTTAACCCGTCGCCTACCATAAGCACATTTTGATGCATTTTTTCCTGCAATGTTGCAATGAAGGCGAGCTTGTCTTCGGGCTTTTGTTTGAAATACAAATGGGCGTTGCTCCCAAAAAGATGGGCCAGATATTGCTGATCCGTACGTTTGTCGCCCGAAAGCAAATAGGTGTTAAAGCCGTGGTCGTGAAGCTTGCCAATGGTTGTTTGGAGATTTTCGCGATATTTTACTTTTATTAAAAAATAACCCGGCGAAATGTCATTAATACTAACATAAACCCTGGAAAAGTGCTGATCATAAGCAACATTGTCAGCAGCTTCCCCGTGATTTTGTTCTCCTGCCCACGCCGCTGAACCCAGCTTGACAGTCTGATTTCCAAACGAAGCTCTGATGCCCGAACCGCTGGCTTCCAGGTAATGCGCGGGTTTTTGAGACCCTGTCTGAACATTTGCCAGACTTTTTGCGACCAATCTGCTGAGCGGATGGGAGGATTGAGATGCAGCTGCCTTCACCATCGCCAGTTCCTGATCGGTCATCTTCGTGCCGAAAAAAGCCACTTCTGCGTCATCTGAGCGGGTTATGGTGCCCGTTTTGTCGAATACAACGGTGTCAACTTTGGAAAGACGCTCGATGGCATCTGCGTTTTTGGGATAGCATTGATTTTTACCAAAAAGCGCCATCAGGTTGCCATTCGTGAATGTTGAAGAAAATAGCAATCCGCAGGGGCAGGCAACGAGAAGGCAGGTTGTGAATGCCCGGAAGGCAGTTTCGGGGCTTTTTAAGATGAAATACCATACGGAGAATGTCAGCATAGCAATGATTAAGACGATAACCGAAAAATACCGGTTGATGCGGGCAGCCAGCATTTGGTTCTGATCTTCTTTTTGTTTCGAGAAGCTCTCGTTATTCCAAAGCTGTGTCAGGTAACTTTGTGAGACTTTACGAACAATTTCCAGCTCGATAGCAGGGCCTGTCTGCTTGCCGCCGGCATAAATCGTATCTCCTTTTATGCGCCTGACCGGCTCTGCTTCGCCGGAAACAAAACTGTAATCAATCAAAGCTTCCTGGCTAAGCAGAACAGAATCAGTCGGGATCAGCTCGGCGTTTCTGACCAGAATGATGTCGGCCGCTTTCAGGTCGGTAACAGGTGTTCTGATCTCTGCTTTCCCCGTCAAAACAGAAACCGCCACCGGGAAGTAGGACCGGTAATCGCGATCGAAGGAAATACCGGCGTAGGTTTTATCCTGAAAGAAACGACCGGTGAGCATAAAAAAGACTGCGCCGGTAAGCGAATCAAAATAGCCCGGGCCAGTAGCGGATAGAATTTGGTAAAGACTTAAACTAAAAATAGAAAGGAGCGCTATTACAATGGGTGCATCAATGTTTAAATATTTCCCCTTGAGGGCAGCCCAGGCGGATTTGAAAAAATCGCTTGCACAGTAAAGTAAAACGGGAATGCTCAGCGCAAGGTTTAGCCAGCCGAATACAGATCTCAGGCTTTCATCAAAAGTGTCTTTTCCCAGGTGAAAATATTCCGGAAAGCTCAGCATCATTACATTACCAAAACAAAAGCCTGCAACGCCGATCTTGTACAGCCTTATCCGGTTCCACTTTTTCTGTTGCTGGCCTGTCATGTCATTCAGGCTAATGTAAGGCTCATATCCGAGGCCTGAAATCAATGTTGCCAGCTCGCTGGGCCTGACTTTTTCGGATTCAAACGTAATTCTGACTTTCTTTTCGGGAAAATTGACGACTGAGCTCCGGATGGCCGGGTTGAATTTGTAAAGCTGTTCCAAAAGCCAGATGCACGAGCTGCAATGCATTTTTGGAATATACCAGCTCACTTGCGAAAGGTGGCCGTCGGTAAATTCAAGTATTTTTGAGCTGACCTCGGGCAGATCCAGATAATCGAACTTGCCTGCGAAAAAAGATTTGTCGGGGGAAACGCCTGCCGGGCCGTCAATGGCGTAGTAATCGCAAAGCTCAGTGACTTTTAAAAGGTCATAAACGTGATAGCAGCCATCGCAGCAAAATGAATGCTCGTCGGCCGTAATGGTGTCCTGGGAGCAAGTTTCCCCGCAATGGTAACATGTGTTTCCGGCAATTTTTACGGGCGCTTCGGATATGATAGTCTGGCTGTCCTGCTGCATGGTATTTACTTCTTAATACTTTTCCAAAATTGAATAAAGTATCTGTCGGTAAATTTGACCGCAATTGGTCTGAAAAATGATTTTTGTCAGCTTTTGCGGTTGGGGAAGCTTGCCCTGTGTTGCTTCATTGGCCTGGCATCATATTAATATATTCAAACACCAATTGAAATCAACTTTTATATATGGGAACATCCAGCTACGCTTATGATTTGCCGGGCACGGTTTCGGCGGTTTTTTTTACCAAGAAAGATGCTGAAAATGCCTATCAGGCACTATTGAGATTAGGCCACACCGAAGATGATATTTCGCTGTTAATGTCGGATGAAACACTGAGCAAACATACCAATCCGACCGCTCACAGCGCTGTATACGAAGGTGATGAGCAGGTTAATGCAGATGCGGGAGAGCCCAAGGAAAGCGCCAGACATATGCTCGCCGGTGCCATTATTTCCATTACATCCATGATTTCATTACCCGAGCTGGGTATTTCCATTTCCAGGAGATTGATTGGAAAAGTAGAGCAAAAGCCTGAGGCAAAGACCATTAGCCACGTGATTGCGACCCAGATCCCCGAAGAACATTGCGACACTTATGAAACAGGCATTAAGGAAGGTGGGATCATCATTAGTGTCGACCCCAAAAACCGTGCAGAAAGAGACGCCATTGTCCGCGAATTTCGCAACAACGACGGGCATGACATCCTAGGCGATGACGGTTATACAGAGCTAGATTAGTATTACATAATGCCGGATCTAAGCCAAATATCGCTTCCTTAACAAATGCATCATATGCACATTGATTCCCCACTGATCTGCCAGCGGCTGATGGGTGAAGGGAACAGTAGGAAGGTAATTGGGCGGACCAAATTCTGTTAAAACCGTCAGCGTTTCGCCGCTTTTTACCTTGTGCTCCACCACCGTATCCCACCAGGCCAGGTGCGCTTTTACGGCCGCCTCCCATTCGGGTGCGCGTGGATCATTCACCTGCGGACCTTCCTCATGACCAATGCGTGAGTGAATGTGCCCTACGCGTGAAAGAGCAAGCTGAATGGTTTCCTGCTGGTCTGCCAGCAAGCTTTCGTGCACATTGCACCAATGTGAAATGTCCAGCGTGAGCCTCAGGTCAGGGTTCTTTTCTATAAAGTTACGCGCGATGTGAGCTGCAAAAAGCATCCGGCCGCGGTGTGTTTCATGATAAATGGGAATGCCAGTTTTCAAGGTTGCAGCGGTTGTATGATCTATGAATGCCTTGTTTTGATCATAAGTAAAAAAGTCCTTTCCACTGTGGCAGTTAACATATAAGGGTTTCTGTTCAAACTGCGTGGTTGCCGCATCGATCTGCTTTTTGAAGGCATCCAAATGCGCTGCGTAATCCTTCTCTCCCGAGCCACACAGCAAACCAACATCCAGACCGTGCTTTTTTAGGGCCGTAAAAAGCTCTTTCTGCTTTTCTTTTGTTGCCGGCCACCACATTTCGATGCCGTCGTAGCCCTCTTTTTTTACCTCTGCGCAAAAGGCGTCCGTCGTGCCTGTAAAGCCCCAGTTGGTTCCCAGGATTTTTAAAGAAAGCTTGTTTGCAAACTGAGCTGGCGCTTTTTCTGCAACTGAAACAGCTTCAAAGCCAGTCAGCATGCCCGCTGTTGCCATGGCGCTGCCCATAAATTTCCGACGGTCCATATTATTTGTTTTTGAGTTCTTTTTTATCATTTGCATCGCCTGCCTTCACGAATTGCGCCACCGTAGCTTCATTGAGGCCATTCATCACCAACAGGTTGGGTTTTTGTCGTCCGACCTGGCTTACTGCGCTGTCGGTAACGGCTGATTGCCAAACATATATTGAGCGCAGCGCCTTCATTTCTGCAATGGCTTTCAGGCCTTTGTCACCAACTTTGGTGCCGACAATGTTGATATAGCTTAAATGGGCGAGGGGTTTCAGGGAAACAATGCCGTGATCGGTTGTAACAGTATGTTCTAAATGCAATTTGCTCAGATTGGGAAACTTAGCGATTTGCTGCAATGCAGCATCGGTAATGGCAGTGCCGCCTAGTTTGAGCCAGGTAATTTGCCGGGCAACGGGTTGTAAAAGCTTCATTTGCTTGTCGCTGAATCCGGGCGAGTTCACTGCACTGATTTCAAGCAGGTTTTGGTCCTGGGATAGTGTATTGACCATCAGTCCTGCTTTTCTCAAATTTTCAATATCCTTTTCATTGGCTTGGGGCACTTTCAGACTCAGCACGCCCGGTTGCTCCGCCTTGCCATCGTTTGCCGGAGCCTCCTTACCAAGCGACGCGAGTGCAGGCTTAACCGCCTCCGAAACGGTGAGCTGTGCAACCTTTTTATCCGCCGGAGCGCCTTGGTCTATCCACCAGGAAAGCAGCGCGATCTGATCGGCAGTCAGCTGCAGTTTGCCTTTTGGCGGCATGTGCTGGTCTTCATTTTCAGGAAGAAGACATCTTTTAATCATATCGCTTTCTGCTCCTTTTCCGACAACGAAGGCAGGGCCGTTTTTTCCTCCTTTGACCAGCAATGCAAGCTGATCCATCCGCAAATCGCCTTTGCTTTTGCTCGCGCTGTGGCATTGCGTGCATTTGGCTTCCAGGATCGGCTGCACAATGTCGGTGTAGACGCTGGCTTGCTGCACGTCTGCGATGGGTTTTATTTGGGTTGGTTTCTGCTGCATGGGAGGCAATCCTGCGAGGCCGCGGAATGGCTCGGGCGTGTATTGGGTCAGATATCCTTCCCCGTGCGTGAGTGAGCCGCCGTCGTGACCGGCGCTTAATGTAAGCGCTGTTGCAACCAAAATCGCAGGAAGATAAATCACCTTTCCAGCTGGCATTATGCGTTGCAGCGCATCGGACTTGATTAGCCAGGCAATCCAGGCGAAAACGGCCACGCCGATCCCTTTCCACATGTGGTTACTAAGTAGATCCGCATGATAGCCGCCACCCAACGACAGCAGGTAGCCTGCAATGCAGGCCAATGTTGCGCTAATGGCAGATAACAGCAAGATAAAAACAATAACGCTCTCGCTGACAGTGAGTTTTCCACGCCGTCTGCCCAGTTCGAGCAAGGCTCCGATTAACAGAAAGCCAATAGGGAAGTGCACGATGGCAGGGTGAAACCTGCCAATGAATGTTGCCCAGGACGAATCCTGGAGTAAAATGTAATGCATGATCAAGGGTTTAGCACTTAGGCAATTACTTCTTTTACAACCTTTCCTTCGGTGTCGGTAAGCCGGAAGTTTCTTCCCTGAAAAGGATAGGTGAATTTTTCATGGTCAAAGCCCATTAAATGTAGGATTGTTGCTTGTAAGTCATGGACATGGGTTCTGCCTTTTGTGCCATAATAACCCAGCTCGTCGGTTTCTCCATGGGAAAAACCCTGTTTGACGCCGCCTCCTGCCATCCACATGGTGAATGCATCCAAATGGTGATCCCGGCCCATAAATGGCATGACCAGTCCGTTCCTATTTTCCTGCATTGGTGTCCTGCCAAATTCTGCGCCCCAGATCACAAGTGTTTCTTCCAGTAGTCCACGCATTTTCAAATCCTTAATCAATGCTGCGACCGGTTGATCGGACTCGCGGCACTTCTGGCGCAGGCCACCTTCCACATTATGGTCTTTGGAAGTTCCGTGGCCGTCCCAGCCCCAGTCAAAGAGCTGCACAAAACGCACGTCGTTTTCAACCAGTTTTCGCGCCAGTAAGCAGTTCATGGCAAACGTGCCCTCTCCGGGCTTTACGCCATACATATCGAGAATAAATTGCGGTTCCTTAGAGACATCCATGACCTCGGGCACGGACATTTGCATGCGAAATGCCATTTCATACTGACTGATCCGCGTCAATATTTCGGGGTCCTTTACATCCTCGTAAGTCTGTTTGTTAATTTCGTTAATGGCTTCAATGGTCTGCTTGCGCATATCACGGTTCATGCCATTGGGGTCGCTCACATACAGAACCGGATCACCGCCAGTGCGGCATTGCACGCCCTGGTAAACTGAGGGGAGGAACCCGCTGCCGAAAACACTTTTGCCTGCATCGGGCTGCTGTCCACCCGAAGCGAGCACGATAAAGCCCGGCAGATTTTGATTTTCAGATCCCAGGCCGTAAACAGACCAGGCGCCAAGACTTGGCCGCCCCAGCCGCGGACTACCCGTATGCATCAGCAACTGCGCTGGTGCGTGGTTGAACTGATCCGTATGCATGGCTTTCAAAAATGTGATCTCGTCGGCCACGGTTTGCAGGTAAGGCACATAGTCAGACATCCAGGCGCCCGACTGACCATATTGCGCAAAATGTCCTTGCGGGCCCAACATTTTAGGGACACCCTGGATAAATGCGAACTTTTTCCCTTCCAAAAACTCTGCCGGACAGTCGCGGCCATGGTATTTAACCAATTCTGGCTTATAATCAAACAGCTCGAGTTGAGAAGGCGCTCCCGCCATATGAATGTAAATGACCCGCTTGGCTTTGGGCGCAAACTGCGGGATGCGTGATTTGGCAACCTCACCGCCCACATTACCGGCAGCCGTCGAAGGGCCGCAGGAATCCAACATCGTCCCCAATCCCAATGCGCCCAGACCGAATCCGACCGACTGTAAAAAGTGCCTCCGGGTCTGGTGAAGCAATGCTGTATGTTGGAGTTCTTTTCTTAGGTTTTCCATTTTTTTGATCTTTTGATAATCCCCGGGATAAATCCCGGGGGAAAAATATTTTGGGCCGCTGATGGGGCTTTGCTGTTTGCTGTCCTTAACGCGCGTTTGCGCTTGGTTTTTGCCGATCCCCGGGATAAATCCCGGGGTAAAGTATTTTGGGCCGCTGATGGGGTCTTTGCTGCTTGCTGTCTTTGACGCGCGTTTGCGCTTGGTTTTTGCCGATCCCCGGGATAAATCCCGGGGTAAAGTATTTTGGGCCGCTGATAGGGCTTTGCTGTTTGCTGTCTTTGACGCGGGTTTGCGCTTGGTTTTTACCGATCCCCGGGATAAATCCTGGGGTAAAAATACCTTACGCTCCTGACTTGGCTCTTGCTCCCTGCTATCTTCTCCGCGCCAATGCGCTCAATTCCCACCAAAACAGCCAAAGGCTCCAAGCCTCCCTTGCCCCGGGTTTCAACCCCGGGATAAGAGAAAATTTATTCTTTTGTGATGACATTATCCAGGTTTAGCATGACATTGGCTGAGATGGTGAGTGCTGCCAGTTCGGCTGTGCGCTCTTTTCCATAGGCCAGGATGCTGTCTGCTTCTACTGGTTTTTTCTTGTAGGCGTCCAGTGCCTGCTTGTAGACTTTGACCAGCACATTCAGGTTTTTTTGTTCAATGCTTTGGAAAGTGAGCATACGGTAGCCTTCTTTCAATTGCTGCTCAGGCGTTTTTCCACGCTGCTGCATTCTGGTTGCCAGTTTTTCTGCGGCTTCCAGGTAAACCGGATCATTTAACGTAACCAATGCCTGCAATGGTGTATTAGTCAAAATGCGCCTCGATTGGCAAAATTCCCGGCTTGGCGCGTCGAATGTAACCATGGAAGGATAGGGTGCCGTGCGCTTCCAATAGGTATAAACACCTCGCCGGTAACGATCCTCACCCTCGCTCAAAACCCACTTTTCACCACTGTAAGGGGATTGCCAGATCTTATCGGGCTGGGGTGGCATCACGCCCGGGCCATACATTTTGTCGGAGATCAAACCGCTGCATGCAAGCGCCTGGTCGCGAACCTGTTCAGCGCTGAGCCTTACGCGGGGGCCCCGTGAGATCCAGATGTTATACGGATCTTTTTCAAGCTTGTTTTCATCCGTTTTCGAGCTCTGCCGGTAAGTGGATGACATCACTATTGTTTTCAACATCTTTTTAATGCTCCATTTATCTTCCTCCATAAACTTGACCGCCAGCCAGTCGAGCAGCTCCGGATGCGTGGGCTCGGCGCCCTGTGAACCGAAATCTTCCACTGTTTCCACGATTCCCTTACCAAACAATTGCTCCCAGAACCGGTTTACGATCACGCGGGACGTTAGCGCATTATCGCGGCTGACGATCCATTTAGCCAGGCCAACGCGGTCCCTGGGCGCGTCCTTAGGCAGGGGGGCAAGGAGTTTGGGCACGTCCGGTTTTACTTCTGCGCCTTTTACCATCCAGTTCCCTCGTACGAAAACGTTGGTTTTTCGGGCAAAATCACCTTTTCCCTCCCAGATTACGGGCATACTTTCCGTCTGGCGCGTCAGCACGGTTGCATAGTCGGTCACTATATTCTTGTATTCGGGTTTGTCAGACCCCGGTAATGCTTTCTGGAACGACATCCAGGTGATGCGTACCCATTCTTCTGGATTTTCATGGCTTTTTAAGGACAGGAAAATGTCATGCTTGCCAGGCGTTTTTGTCAGCGGCGCAATGACGACCGAATCTCTGGCAGGCATATTAATCTGCGAAATGACCGGCCCGTCCAGCTTGTCCAGATGCAAGGAAAGCATGGCGTTCTTCGCTTTGGTGGAAACGTTCATGACCACATTATCGGCATCGGAAAGATCAACCCCAGCGATCCTTGCATTCCCATTGTTTTTAACACCATAATACGAGATCAACAGCACAGTTGACTGGTCGCCTTTGATAAAATTGTGTGCATTGATCTTGGGCTCCATCACCTTCATAAACTGGGTTACCTGTGGCAACTGCTCGGGCTCATTTTGCCTGATCCAGCTCTTCACACGCTCTACACGCGCTGAATCTTCACCCTTGTAAAACCGCATCTTAGGCCATTCGTCCCACACATCTTCATCACGGGTGTTGTTGAAAAATGCCATGTATTTGTAATAATCCTCGTGCGGAATGGGGTCATATGGATGGCTGTGGCATTGGATGCAAGCGAATGTGGTTCCCTGCCAAACCTCCCAGGTCGTGTTCACACGGTCGATCTGTGCGGCGGTGCGGAATTCTTCATCGTCCGTGCCGCCTTCGTTGTTGGTCATCGTGTTGCGGTGATAGCCGGTGGCGATCATGTTTTCTTCCAAGGGGAAGCCGTCTTTGTCTTTTTGTAACAAATCGCCTGCCAGCTGCTCTATCGTGAACTGGTCAAATGGTTTGTCCTGATTAAAGGATTTGACTACATAATCCCGGTAACGCCACATGGTCCTGCCGCCGTCGCTCTCGTAGCCCTTCGTATCCGCATAACGCGCCAGATCCATCCACATGGACGTCCAACGCTCGCCATATCCCGGCGATTTCAGCAGCCGGTCGACTACTTTTTCGTAAGCATTTTCAGATTTATCATTGATGAAATCAGCGACCTGCTGCTCGGTCGGCGGAAGCCCTGTTAAGTCCAGGCTTACGCGGCGGATCAATGTTGCGCGGTCCGCTTCGGCAGAAACATTCAGCCCCTTATCCTTTAATTTATCCAGAATAAAATGGTCAATTTCGTTGGTTGCCCACTTTTTGTCGGCGTTTTCAAACAATCCAAACAGGTTACTGAAACCGTCCAGCGAAGGCACGTCGGGTTTTTCGATTTTTTTATAAGACCAATGAGTTTCCCATTTTGCGCCCTGGTTGATCCATTTTTTCAAAATATCAATTTCCTCTTCCTTCAAAGGCGTGCCGTTTTTGGGCATTTTTTCGTCGGGATCATCGCTTAATATGCGGCGGATCATTTCGCTGGCATCCGCATCGCCGCGCACCACCGGTATCTTGCCCGATTTGCCTGGTTCCAGCATTTCGTGCTCAAACAGGAAGCTCACGTCGCCCGCTTTTTTTACGCCTCCGTGACAGCCCATGCAATTTTTATTGAGGATAGGCTTCACCTCGGTGTTGTAATCCACCGGGGAAGAGCCTAACGAGCCCGAAAGCCAGAAAAAGGAAGAAACGGCAATGATGAGCACCCCCGCGCCAATAAATATCTTGTTACTCAGCATCCTTCAATCTTTTTGTTAAAAATTTCACACGATTTTGACCTATTGCCAGGTCGCATTCTGCTTCACATTCGGGTTACCCAGCAGTTCCTTCACTGGGAGTGGTAGAACGTAGTCTCTCGCCTTTGCCACACGGTCGACATTGTATTTTTGAGCAAAATGTTTTATTTCTTTACCAAGATAATCAATCGGACCGCCGAATTTACTCTTTCTGCGTAGTTCGGGATACATAACTTGCTCAAATACAAATTCCTGCATGCGTTCCCGAATGATGGCATCACGCAATGCTGCCTGATTCAATCCCTTTAATGCTGGCAGTCCGGCGCGCTCCCTTACCTTATTGATTGAGGTCAATGCGTTGCCTTGTCCGCTTTCATTGCAAGCTTCGGAATGGCCCAGCAGAATGTCTGAGAGACGAATGTAGATTGTATTTTTCTCGGTGGCGGAGTTGCGTCTGTCGAGCTCGGCGATCTTGTTGGACCATGCTTTGCCAAAGATCATTTGCGTGGGATCTTTGGGATTGGCATCTGACTTTACCACGCCGCCAAAACGCGAGAGGTTGTAGTCCGCTTTCGGGCTCCATGTTACAATCGGGTAGGACCCGTCGATTTTTCCAAAACGTCCGGTCGGATAACTTTCAATGAATGTGCCTGCGATTCGCTTGTCTTTCGGATCATATGCTGAGCGAAATTCCTGGGTCGTGCTGATCCAGCTCCATCCCGAACCGCCGAGCTCGCTCGGAAAATCCTCCGGATTAAAATGCGCCGAATGCTGGCTGTATTCATTAGGGCTGGCCGTGGCTGAAACCTGCGCTTCAAAAATACGCTCACCCTGGTTTTCGTGGGCAAGATCGAAATTGAATGCAAAATCAGCATATAATGTAAGGCCGCTGTTATTGATGATGTCTTCTGCGGTAGCTTTGGCATCGACCCATTTTTCATCCCATAACTGTGCTTTCATCAAAACAGATTTGGCCGCCCATTTGGTCGCGCGGCCCAGGTCGGCGCCGGTATAACTGGCTGGAAGCAGTTCGGCTGCGGCTTTGGAGTCGGCATAAATCTGGTCAATAATGGCCCGGTTACCGCCGCTGTTGGTAGGGAGCTCGGTAATGTTCTGGGTTGATTTCACAGAGAGCGGGGCATCGTCAAAATAGCTGAGCAGGCCGTAGTAGTAAAATGCTCTCAAAAACAATGTTTCACCTTTCAAACGGTCGATCAGCGCCTGATTGTTGGGGTCTTTCATGGCTTCGGCGGTTTCGATAATGGCGTTCGCGCGGTTGATGGAGCGGTAGCAAATGCCCCAGTAAGCTTCTATGTATTCATCGGCAGGGTTTACATTGCCCAGGTTGAACTGCAGCGGGCCTTTTTCCCAGCCCACCTGGTATCCACCGATCAGACATTCAAACACATAACGGTCGTAGAAAAAACCGAAACCGCCGGAATTGAGATCATCATAGACCGCATTAACGCCCAGTTTTAGTTCGTTTGCCGATTTATAGAACGTTTCCGGGTTGATAAAATCAGGTTTTTCTTTCAGATCCGAGCAGCCGACGCCGGAAAGCATCAGCATGACCAACGCGATCAGTCTTACAGGTTGTAGTTGTATATTTTTCATTTTGATCAATATCAATGTTACAAGTGAAATGATTGTCAGATTCCCAGGTTAATGCCGACTGTGTACTGGCGTGCACGCGGATAAGCATCGTAATCGTCACCTCTGTTGAGGTTATTCTGTCCCTGGTTGTTTACCTCGGGATCAAATCCTTTGTATTTGGTGAACAATAGCAAATTTTGGCCACTCACATAAACCCTGGCATGCCGGATAATCTTGTTGCTGACAGGCACCGTATAACCCAGTGACAGGTTTTGCAGCCGCACAAATGATCCGTCCTGAATGAAGAAAGATGATCTTCTGAAAGAGATAAAGTCGCGGCGGCCGTCGATAACGGGTCGTGGCGCATCGGTGTTTTCGGGTGTCCAGGAATCAGTCAGGATGTTTCCGATCTGGTTGATCTTCTGCACGCCGTCACCCATTTCGGACTGTTGCAGGTTACGGACTTTGTTGCCATGCACGCCTCGGAAAAATACTGAAAGGTCGATTCCTTTGAATTTCACAGTTGTGTTGGCACCCCAGGTAAGTTTCGGGTTTGGATCGCCAATGATTTTGAAATCATCGGTTGTGTATTTCCCGTCGCCATTTACGTCCTCGTATTTGGGGTAACCTGCTTTGGCTGAGAAAGTTTTGCCTTCCTCTTCGCTTTGGAATAATCCTACATAATTGTATCCGCGCCATACGCCGATGGGATTACCGGCCTCTACCCAGCTTCCCAGTACGCCCAGGTGACTGCTTGTCGTGTTGGCAAAGAACGGTGTGCTTTTTCCCAGATCCACGATCTTATTCCTAAGAACAGATACATTCCCGCTCACATCCCAGGTAAATGACTTTGAGCTCATTAACTTATAACTGGCAGCAAATTCGAGCCCTTTGTTGCTCAGCGAGCCGGAATTGAGCATAATGGTGCTGAAACCGGTGCTTTGCGGAATGGAAACGTCGAGCAACAGGTCAGTGGTTTTGTTTTCAAATGCGTCCACCGTCAAAGTCAGGCGGTTGGATAGCAAGGCAAAGTCCAGGCCGACATTGAGCATGGAAGTGCTTTCCCATTTAAGATCATTGTTGGAGATCCTGTTGGGCCCGTAACCCGAAACGAGCGCCGGCGTAGCGCCGAAAACGTAGTTATAGGGAACCAGACCAGCCACGGAGCGGTAAACCGGGATTTGCGAATTTCCTGTAAGTCCATAACTGGCGCGCAGCTTGAAATCGTCAAACACGGTGGCAAGTCCTGAATTTTTGAAAAAGCCTTCATTGACAATACGCCAGCCGATTGCAGCAGAAGGGAATGTTGCCCATTTGTTATTCGGCCCGAATTTGGAAGAACCGTCGCGGCGCAATGTGAATGTGAGCAGGTAACGGTCTTTGAAATTGTAATTCACGCGGCCCAGATAGGAGAGCAGTTCCCACTCAACACGGCCCGAATTAGGAACCAGCGGGCGACTGCCATTTTGCATATTAACGGCTTCAATGTCGTCGGACGGAAGACCGCGTGTTGCATTGGATTCAAAATAATTGAGCTCTTTCTGATAGGTGTAGCCTAATGTTACATCCAGGAATTGTCCTGTGGCGATTTCTTTGTTATAACTTAAAATATTCTCATTCAGCAGGTTATTGCTGTTTCGGTTGGCCTTTTGTAACTCGCGGTCATTCTGGCGGCCGAGATATGTGAAGTTATTATAGAAAGTCGTGCGACGCGCATTCACCAGATCCACGCCAATGCTTGTACGGAATTTGAGCCCTTCGATAATATTGAAGGTTAATGCTGTTGTCCCAAAAAGCCTGTTGGTCCAGTCGCGGTCATATCCTTCCATGGCTTCTGCGAGCGGATTGGTCAGGAAGCGCTGGTCGTAGCTGGCATACTGATAGCCGCCATTTGCATCATAAACACCCACGGTAGGATCCAGTCCAAGCGCAGAAATCACGATCCCACCCGGGCCTCCGCGGTCCGTGGGGACATTGCTGCTGCCCGAGCGGTTGAATGACCAGCTGTTGCTTAATGTTGCCTTTCCTTTCAAAAAGTCATTGTCTAAATTCATGCGGAAACCATATCTGTTGAAATCTGTATTTTTTATGATCCCGTTGTTGTCCAGATAATTACCAACGAACGCGTAACGCATTCCCTTGGTGCCACCGGTAAATGAAAGCTGGTGATTGGACAATGCGCCGGTGCGCGAAATCACATCCCACCAGTCGGTGCCTGCACCGATCTGGCTGATTTGCTGGTCCGAATAGCGCGGGTTTCCGCCCTGGCTTTTTTCCAATAAATTGATGTAACGCGCATAATCGCTTCCATTGAGCACGTTCACTTCATTGGCTATGCTTTGAAACGAATAGGAGCCGTCATAATCCACGCTGCTTTGTCCTTCCTTACCGCGTTTGGTGGTGATTAATATAACCCCATTGGCGCCTCGGGAACCGTAAATGGAAGTCGCAGAAGCATCTTTTAATATTTCAATGGATTCAATTTCGTTGGGGTTAATGGTGGCCATGGCGTTGGTCGGCTGGCGGTTTCCTGTCGTTCCCAATGCGTTGTTATCGGGATACATCGGAAATCCGTCGATCACATACAGTGGCTCGCTGCCGCTGTTGATCGAGTTTGCGCCACGCACGCGGATGGAAATTCCGCCTCCCGGTGCTCCCGAAGTCTGCGTTACCTGCACACCCGGCGCCCGCGACTGGATCGCCTGATCCACAGATGTTACGGGCATTTCGCGGATCGCCTCGCTTTTAATGCTGGACACCGAGCCTGTCAGGTCACTTTTTTTGACAGCACCATAACCAATCACCACGATTTCTTCCAGCGATTTGTTTTCCGGCTCCATCACCACAGCCATTGAATTTCGGTTATCTACGGCCAGTTCCTGCGCTTTATAGCCCACAAAACTAAAAACCAGCACAGCGCCTGCTCTTTCAGGAATTTCAATCTCAAAATCGCCATCCTTATTGGTGGTCGTTCCTTTTTGCGTGCCTTTCAAAACCACGCTTACGCCGGGCAATCCTGCATTGGTTTCGTCTGTCACTTTTCCTTTGATGAGCTCGGCTGCGGGCATGGCCGCTTCCTGCGTTTGCTCCTGCTGGGTGGGTGCGGGCACATTGTTGGTTGGCGAGGTCAGTAATATTCTTCCGGAAGTCAGCTGGTAAGCAATGTGCAGTGGCTCAAAAAGCGTCGTTAATGCTGTCGCCAGCTTTTGATTAACAATGTGAATGTTGACCGTCCGGTCCGCTCGAATGGCTTTCTGGCTGTAAGCGAATTTTACCTGGGCCTGCTCTTCCAGATCGCGCAGTACATCTTTCAATGCTGCATCCTGCGAGTGGATCGTGACTTGTCTGTCCATTATCTCCTGCGCGCGGCTTTCAGTTGTCGCATAGGTGAGACTGGTGAAGGCAACGGCGAAAAGGAATTGAGCGAGTGTTAGTTTCATGAGAATGCACAGTGATGCACACCATTTTAATTGTAGGTTTCTTTGCATAATTTTGTTGGTTCTATTTTGAGAAAAACAGGACGTTGGCCACATGCTCTTTCTGTCCAAGGATTTTACATGCAGGCCTAATCAATGCCGGCGGTGTTCTAGCACTGCCGGTTTTTATTTACTCAGCTTTTTTGTCAGCATATTTAAGGGATTTAGGTTAAGAATAAGGGAGTTAAAGGTCATTCACAGCCGCGGCCGTTGATAAGTATGCGCGTTCCTTTGATCTCATAATCAGCGCCGATCGAGCCGCAGACCAGATCTAGTTTTTCATAAAGCGGCAGGTCGGTAATGTCTCCGGTGAATGTGCATTCAGCCAGGCGGTCATTGGCAAAAACGATTTCAATGCCGTAAGTTTTGTGAAGCGCTTCCACGATGCTGCCCATTACGATGTTATTGAAAACCAGCCTGGATTCGTCGGCATTGATGCTGGCTTTTACCGGCGCTACGACCAATCCGGTCATCAGATGTCTGCTTTCAGGGAAATAGGTGACGCGCTGATTGGGTGTGAGCACGACGCCATTGGATTGATGATCGGGTGATTTTTCTGCAAACGAATCGTCATTTTCAAATACCGAAACCTTTCCAGTAACCACTTCCACTTCCAGCGCCTGGCCTTCTGAGTTTGTTTTGATCCTGAAACTTGTTCCTAACACCCTGGTAACCAGCTTTCCGCTGTAAACAAAGAATGGCTTATCCGGATTTTTGGTAATCTCAAAAAAGGCATCTCCCATCAGTTGGACTTCGCGTTTATCTTTCGGGAATTTTTTCGGGTAAATGATCTTGCTGCCCGGAGTTAATGTTACAGCGCTGCCGTCTTCCAGCATGATCTTGCGGGTAATGCTGGAATGGTTCTGTTGTGTAAAAAGTTGGTCAGCAGGAGCTTGCACCAGGATCTGCTCGCTTTTAGCAACCGGATTTAACGCTGTTTTACCAAAAAAAACATAGCCGCAGATCGCAATGATAACCGCTGCTGCTGACAGATAAGGCGCTGCTCGCTGCCACAGGCTGCGGACCGGTTTGGTTTCCTGCAATTTGTCTTCTCGGATTTCGGCCATTAAATGGTCCAGGATGCGACTTTCCATATTTTCGCGTTCCGCACCTGAAAGGCCGGACGTGGAATCTTCATGGAGATTTTCGTACCAATAATGAATCTTGGCAACCTCCTCTTCCGAACATTGTCCGTTCTGATATTTGAGCAGCAAAGCCTGAATTTCCTTTATATTCATCGACAAGCGGTTGTTATCTTTGACTATAAGCCGGGAAAAAGGCACGCGTCCCTAAATAAGTTTAAAACTTATTTGAAAGATTATATATATGTAGCCAAATCGGATTGAAATTGTTTTAAAAATACAAATCCAAAGTTGAAGCGTGAGTGGCTAGTTTTACTGGGAGAGAAAAGCGGTAACGGCAACAAGTAATGTGTAAAGCGCCTGTTTAAGATGGTTGCGGACAGACTTGGTGGCTTTGGTAAGGTGATACTCGACGGCCTTTTCCGACAAGTCAAAATGCTTGGCAATGCGGTTGATAGGCCAATGTTCAAGCTTGTAAAGCCTGAATATCTCACCAGATTTTTCGGGCAGGACGTGCAAACCTTCCTCAATCTGAGAAAGTAGTTCTTTCAGGGCGATCTGGTTTTCTGTGTTGCATTCACTCAACGAATCAAAATCGCCCGCGTTTCCCAAATAGTCCCCCTTGGTAATATTGTTGCGAATGTGGCTGATGACTTCGTAGCGCACAGCGGCAAAAAGATAATGGTCCAGATTGTTGATTTTCAAAGTGATCCGCTCTTTCCAAAGCCTTAGGAAAATGTCCTGGATGATCTCTTCGGCGGCTTCTTTATCTTGAAGCTTGCGATAAGCCACAAGGAACATTTTATACCAGTAACGCTGGTAAATTACAGTAAAGGCTTCTTCACTGCCTTGCTGTAATGCTGTTATAAGATGTTCATTTTCAGGATTGTCAGTCATGCCGACCCAGTTGTTTTAACAAAAAAAGATCAAAGGGATGAAGGCAAATTTATAATAATTATTTGAATATTTTTATTTGACAATATTCTTATTTGAATGTATAGATATACAAAACCAAGCCGCGGATTTGAACGCTTTTGTACATACGTTATATCTGTTCTTCCCAGAACTGAAAAAGCGGGCTGACCAGTATTTTCCAGGTCCGGGATTTTATTGTTTCACTAAGCCTCGGAAGGAGGAAGTTCAATGATGGGCAGCTGAACGAGTTCCGAAATGCTGTTCAGGAATGGATCAAGGGCATTACAATCCCCGATCAAGATGCTTTGCCGATCATTATCTTGGAGAATAGCGGAAAAATATGTTCCGCCGCCGCTACGGCCCGGATACACATTTTCGAGTTGAAATTGGGTCACAACTGCCAGCGGAAAAATCATTGCGTGATCCTTGTTTGCAAATCCGACTTTACCGTTGGCCTCATCCATCCAGATCAAAAATTGCTTCTCAGGAGAAAGCATGCTGGCCGCTAGTTGGGGTGTTTTTAGGAAGTAACGCGATCTGCGAAAGTCGGAACCAATGGTAAATGATTTGTCCAAAAGCATTAATTTGCTTATTGTGCCGTTTTGCTCGTATTCGGAATCTATCAGGTAATCGGGATACGCACGCTCATTTTGAACGGCCAGATAAGCGTAGCCCGATTCATAACCGTGCTGGCTGTCGTACCAGTAGATCAGTGAGAATTTTAAGCCCTCAAAGTGCCAGTAGCATGCATTCTGGTCATTTCTTTCGTATCCTTCATTGGTTTCACCCAAGACTGCAACGAGCGCTTTTTTAGCTAAAAAATAATTTTGATCACCATTCCCGTCCATGTGCAGATTGGTGTAAAAGCTGTCCAGAGGAACATCAAGGCGAAGATGAATCGGTAAATAGTAACGCCAATCGTCCAATATCAAATTGCCCAGCTGAACCGGGTGACGAAAACAGAGTTCGGTCAGTTCGTACTCGTTTTTTTGTTGGTATACAAAAGCGGAACCGGCCAATGCTTCCGAGGTCATATCCCAGCTTATTTGCTGTTCAGGCTGCGAATGAATACAAAATCCCCTGGCCAATGCTTTTCTTAAATCAGTTGGCTCAAACTGCTCTGAAATTCTGCCATTATTGGAATTGTCACCCCGCCAGAGTTCGGTTTTTTGAGGTTTGTTCTTATTTAGATTTTCATAAAAGACCTTTTCATCCAGCGAAAGCCGACGTGCCAAATGCTGGAAGAAATTTGCAAATCCGTTGACCGAACACGGGATGAAATGTTGATGGTAATCATTGAGAACCAAATTCTGACAACTTTCGGTCATATACAGATATACATATTGGAGCTTGCTCAAATCGATAACCGTTTCGCGAAAACCTTCCCGCGGCGAGTAAATGACCTTATCGTCCGCTATGCGCACATTCCCCTCCGATTTTGCCCGTGCAGCGGCCGGCGATTCTGCATTGAATAACCACTTGAACCAACGATTCATATGTATTGCTGTTCAACCCGACGGCAGTTCCGTCAAAGGCATTTTCACGAATATAAGCCTAAGGCGGCTTATATTTCGAACATGTTATTGACTGGTGCATGGTGTTAATGTTTGACTATTTTTTTATCAACACCATTAACCCGAATCACATAAACCCCGGGTGTCCAGGTGCTGATGTCCAGTTCGTAAGTGAGCGTGCCGGGATTATATGTCCGGATTTTCCTCCCGGATGCATTGATAATATCAAGTTGCTGGATTTTGCTTTCCGAGTTAACGCGAATAAAGGCAGAAGTTGGGTTAGGGTAAATACTGATCTGACCTTCGCTTTTTATTTCCGCCGTTACAATGCTGCTGAATGCATATGTGCCGTCGCGGTCTGTCATTTTCAGCCGGTAATAGTGACGGCCAGCCGGTAAATCAGCGTCTTCAAACTGGTAATCGGTGTTTTTTACAACATTGCCTTGTGCATTTACGCGGCCCGTTTCCGTGAAATTCTTCGCGTCCGAACTTCTTTGTACTACAAAATGCGAGCTGTTGGATTCCTGCGAAGTCTGCCATTTCAAGTGGGTAACTTTTCCTTCCGCTTGCGCAGTCAAAGTAATCAGCGTTACCGGCAGCTGGCTACCTGGGTCGGTGGTCAGCGGGTTGGGATAAAGTGGCACGGACAAGCTGTTGGTGGCTTTTCCGGCCAGCACTTTTTTGGTGTACCCGCCCAGCGCCATATACCAGTCGGGCGTGAGATCGTAGCCGTCGGCATCCAGCGAGAGGAACCAGGTGTTGCCGCCCTTAGGCGTATGGGCAGCAAATTTTTCCATTTTAAAGAAGGAGGTGGCTTCGTCCACTTCATCAAACATAGCCAGGTAAACCATATTGGCGCCCTCATTTATTACATTCTGCGATTGTTGCCACAGAAAACTGCCGCCATTGCGGGGGATTGAGTTCTTGATGGCAGCAGAGGGGTTGTTGCGGTAAGTTTGCAGGTTGAACCATGAAAAGCCTGGAAAGATTACCGGCATATAATCAATGCTTTTAGGGGCCAGATAAGCCATGTCGGGGCGTATGGTGTTGATTGCGAAAGCGCTCGCACCACTTTCATTGTTGTATCGCCCTACCGACCAGGGACTTACGACATCCAGCAGATCATACACCGCAAGCCACGCCGCTGAGTGGTCGCGCCAGTTGTTATTGAGGCCTCCCATAATGCTGGCGCGGTATTTTGGGTTATCTGTCGGATCGGCCGGATCACCTTCTTTAAACCATCTGACGAGTTTTTCCGAACGTGCAGCCGTCGCTTCCGGACTGGAAGCAAGCCCTAAGCCCCACAATGCAACGAGCGGTTTGCCTTTGTGCCACAGATAGTTGCTTTCAGAGGTGACACCCATTTCATCTACCAGCCGTTTCCAGTCGGCGATCACCTGCTCGGTGGAAGTGGCGTCGGCCCCGGAAAGATCATACATGATCGCGTATACGCGTCCGTATTTGTTGCTGGCCGTTTGCACATTTTCAAGCACTTTGTCGAAATGCCTGTGGACGCGTGTGTCCGTCGTACGAAAATAATCCAGGAAGCGCTGTTGGAACACGCCATCGATCTCGTGCTGCTGCATCCATTTGAAATGCTCATCAACAGTGTTATAACTGTAACTTGAGAACAGTTTAGCGGGAGAGCCATTGGCATATGTCATATTGGTGGCCACCAGTTCGCTTTGCGGATAATTGCCCATGTAGGGCCACATGTCCACAGTAGAAGTAGCGTGTTCCGGTGCTCCGCCAAACCAGTGCAGCCACCAGTTGTGCGTAGGCGAGCCGTCGGAGGGCAGCCCAAACCATCCCTGGTACCCAAACATTACTTTGCCGTTCAGCGTATTATTTGCGGGGTTGGCAGTGGTTGCCGGTGCGGGTTCATAAAACTCGATTTCGTCAATCTTGGCGCTAATGCTGCCGTTCAAAGGCTGGCTGACGTGGAAGAAATTGATGGCGCCAAGATTTGGATTTCCGATCTTAGTAGCATCCGACAAATGCAAAATGACATGGTTCCAGCCATTCTGAATCTTTTGCGCAGCGATGTTCCAGTGGAATGCATCGTTGCCAGCTTGCCCTGAGGAGGAGAAAACAATGTTACCTGCGCCATTGAAAAGGCCTGCATCGGAAACATAAAGCCAGAATTTGGCCATGCCTGAGGCTTCGCTGACAGCCGTGTTAAATGGCGTTGTATTCAAAGTGAACCAATTAGCCCCTGAACCCGTCCTTGTTATCGATCCGGCGCCCAGGATTTTATTAGCATTGTCAACAGCAACATTCTGGGTTCCTGACCAACCTGCCGTTTGATCTGCCTTATTGAAGATCTTTGCGCCGATCAGTTCGCTGCCTTCATAACCCTTGGTAAAACGGATATTGTCGATCTTGATGGTAACCGATTCTCCGGCATTAATGGGTTTATAATATCTGAAAAAATTGATCGCTGCCAGATCGGGATTGCCCGACTTGCCTGCCGCACTCAGCCGCAGCACGACGTTGTTCCACCCATTCCTCAGATTAACGCTTCCTGTTCCCCAGCTGAACTCATCGGTGTCGGGATTGCCCGAACTAGTTATTTCAAACTGTCCGTCCGAAGCACTGAATCTGGTAATGTCGGAAACAAAGAGGGAAAATTGCAGATAGGCAATGTTGAGCTCGCCGGCCGAAATCCCGGTGTTCAATGGAGCGGCGAAATTTTTCCTGAAACGCTCTGTATTACCGCCCTCGGATTTGATCGAGAAGCCGCCTTGTACGGGAGCGTCGTTGTCCAGACTAAGCGCATTGCTGCCGGCGCCCCAGCCCGTAAGCGACTCACAATCATCAACGGGAATCACTTGGGCATACCCCGGAAAACCCAGGATTAAAAATAGCAGTAGTAAATAACTTTTTTTCATAGTACGCATGGATTTGGTGAAAACTCAAATCTCGCGTTGCACCTATAATTTTTGCTTAACTATGAATTAATAAAGAATTAATTTAAATTTTTTTCTGAAAAATGAAGTCGTTTATTTTTGACGCAGTTTTTGGGGCCGGGCTATGCTTGCTTAGAATTTGTTCGAGGTATCAAAACGCAAAAATGGGCGATCCCGAAAGATCAGCCCATTTTTCTTAACGTTGAGTATAAACAGCCAATTATAGTAATACTTTTACGACCAAAAACCAGTACATCGGAAGACGTCAATTTTATCTTTAAATAAGTATATCGAATTTATTTAACGGTTACAATAACGGTTTGATTAATGAAATAGGCATCGTTGTTTGACGCCCGTCTTGTGGAAGCCGGCAAAGGAGCAGCTTAGTTTGGAATGAACTTGGGAACTACATTGCTTTTCGGTTCGAGCGTTCGCAGGTAGGCGTAAATGGCTTTCAGGTCGTTTTCTCGCATCCCGGAATACATCGACCAGGGCATGACCGTATTCATATCTTTCGGCCCAACTTTATGCGCTATGTAATTGGAATCCCTGTAAATCTTGAAGCGTTTAACAAAAGCTTCCTCGCGCCATGAACCGATCCCGGTTTGAATGTCGGGACTGATGTTTTTGGAGGTAATTGTTCCCGAAGGAAGTTTGAATTCCTGTCCGCCTCCAAACTCACTGCCCGGCACCATATCCCCTTTTTCTCTTTTACTATGGCATTCTACGCAGCCAGCGGCGTTTACCAGGTATTTTCCCGTCGCCACAACATCGTCTTCCGAAGGCCTTTTGCCCAATGTTGCCTTTGATGGCATTGTATTGAGCAAAATAGAAACTGGGAAATCAGCCTCAGAGGCCGGAACATCTTTTTTTACTGGTTTGAGCGTCCGGACGTAGGCGATAATGCTGTAAATGTCTTCCTGATCCATTTTGCCATACGCATGGTAAGGCATAACCGGAAATATTGCATTTCCATTTTTCTTTACTCCTGTTGTGATCGCGCGGAAAAGTTCGCCATCCGACCAGCTTCCAATGCCATAGGGCGTAATGTTTCTCGAAATAAATTTACCCGGGAAGCCCATTTCCTGGTTGAAAATCTCGCCGCCACTTCCCATATCACCAGCTACGACCGGACCTGCAAACAGGCTCCAGTCACGGGTGCTGTGACAATCCATGCAGACATTGACATGATTGGCCAGGTATCTGCCGCGTTCGATCCTGGCAGGCGTTCTTTCGACGGTAAGTTTGGGCGCATCACCGACATTTGGCAGGGCCATTTTCACATAAAAACCGGCTGCAACGGCCAGGACAACGCAGAGAAGGAGGACGATCCCAATGATTTTGAAGAGCTTTTTCATAACGTAAGGTGAGGGGTTTTTCTAAATTGTAAAAATAGAAAAACCCCTCACTTTACCATAAGCTAAGTCTTTCAGTGTGAGCTATTTTGGGTGGAACTTATTAAGCGGTAAAATGATAAATACCGTAACAGCCGTCCATTTAACAAATCAATAGAATGCACATTTTTTAGATTGTAACGGCTTGGCTTTTTTTTGGAATCCCCTAAAAAAGACTTTTTACGATAGGCAGAGCTCCTAAGGTGATTTTGGAAAAAGCGCTATCTAATAATTTGCTCAATAAGCGACCTGTAATGTACATCCTGACCAGTTTCCGTTAGCCAGTCGCGCACGATGAATTTGAAGAAAAGCATAGGTGGTTCGTGCTGGTCAATAGCAGCCTGAAAATAGTTCAGCGCCTCATCCACATCACCGAGCGAGGCGTGAACAATGCCCATATCATAATTGGCTACTACCTGGGTTTTGCTGAGCGAAGCCATTTGGGTCAGGATATCACGCGCACTTTCCGTTTCCTGGGAGAGCCCGAATAATACGCCGCAAGCGCTCAGGGTAATGCCATTATAGTTTATTTCCAACGCGTTTTCCAAAGCTTCCTGAGCTTCCGGAAAACTTTTTAGCGTGATAAGGTTGAGGCCAATGATCAGGTGACCACCCCAGAAAGAAGGCTCCAGCGCTACCAGTTTTTGTCCCTGCCGGACGGCTTTTTCAAAATTTCCCGCAATCCAGTATACGTATGCGGCGTAGAAATTATTGATCAGCGAGAAAGGTTCCAGCGATAACGCCATGGCAGTCTGCTCTTCTGCTTCCGCGTATTTACTGCTCAGTGCCAGGTAAAGCGCATATTGCCCGATCAGATCGGCTGCGTTCCAGTTCAATTCCAGTGCTTTGCGGAAGGACGCAGCAGCACTTGCAAAATCCCATTCGTTCAACATTTGCATGCGTGCTAAGGCCAGATAACTTTCGGCAATGCCGCTATCCAGCGCAAGCGCCTGACCAGTGGCCTGCTTCATAAGCGGCAATGCTTTCGCGGCTGGAAGGTGCCTGTAAAACCACATATTCAGGTAACATGAAGCGATGCCTGCGTATGCAATTGCGTAAGTAGGGTCGAGGGCAATGGCAGATTCGAAGTAACCGATCGCTTTATGATAGGAATCCGGTCCGGCGAATTTGTTATGATAAAAACGCCCTCGTAAATACAGCTGGTAGGCTTCCTTGTTGTTGGTATATCGTTTAAAAGCAGCAACTGGTTCTTCACCAAGAAGCTGCACCTGGATGGCGCTTAAAATGGCCAGTGCAATTTCGTCCTGAATATCGAAAATGTCATCCAGTTCCCGGTCATAATGTTCGGACCAAACGACACTGCTATCATTTGCACGGATAAGCTGCACATCAACAAGCAGTCTGTCGCCTGAATTCCTGATACTTCCCTGCAATATATGTTGGACGTTCAGTTGTTCACCGATCCATTTCAGATCCTGCGTTCTCCCCTTAAAAGTGAAAGATGAAGTCCGCCCGGCTACTTGCAAACCCGAAACGCGGCTCAATACATTGATGATTTCTTCTGTGACCCCGTCACTAAAATATTCCTCTTCGGGATCGCTACTCAGGTTAACAAAGGGCAAAGCGGCAATCGATGGCTTCATGACTCAAGAAGTTGGTATGCATATGTTTTTACTTGCTGCGCGGCAGCGCCTGCCGACGGCGTAATATCGCCACTTAATAATTAAGTTTTTTTATTAAAAGGTTTTGCCAAATATAGTGCAACCATGTTATGCAACATGGTGTCTAAAGGAAAAATGGCAAATCTAACTGCTGCGCTATGAAAAATCGCTTTCTACTATTTTTTCTTCTGGCCATTGTCTCATCCTGCGTCACGGATGGCGACGATTTTTATGAGCGGATCCCGTTCGACGGCACAGGCTACACGCCTATTTATAAAACGGCAGAAGAGATGGCCAAAATAGAGGTTATCGGGGCGCAGCCGTTGTCCAAGCCGGGCAAGATATACGTGCTCGAACCTTATCTTTTTATTAATGAATCGGGTAAGGGCATTCACATCGTTGACAATTCCGATCCGAAAAAACCGCAAAATATTTCCTTCATTTCTATTACCGGAAATTATGATATGGCAGCGAAAGGTACATTTTTATATGCTGATAACTTGACCAATCTGGTCGTTTTTGACATCAGCAATCCCAAAGTGCCCAAGCTGACCAAAACAGTGCCGAATGCTATTCCCGTCAATAATTATCCGCCATTCGACGGAGTCTATTTTGAATGCGTGGAAAGCAAAAAGGGCATTGTAACAGGCTGGGAAAAAGTGCCGATGTCCCAAAAACCTAACTGCATGCGGTAGCAGCATTGAAACACGCATTTTAACTGACAAGCGAAAACTGGTTTTAAATATGAAAAGATTTGCGCCATTTATTTTTTTAGGGCTGGCTATTCTGGGATTGCTCCTGATATTGAGCGGCTGTGATGGTGACAGGACCGACTCCGCACTAAACCCGCAAACCGGTGCCGGAGGCTCCATGGCGCGGTTTGCGGTAACCGGGAACACCTTGTACATTGTCTCAAAGGAATCGCTGGAAGTGTACGACATCAGCCAGGGCGCCAGTCCGGTAAAAACAGTCAAAAAGGACATGGGCGTGGGGATAGAGACGATTTTTCCTTACCGGGATAACCTCTACGTAGGAGCGATGGACGGCATGTACATTTATGATAATTCTACGCCAAGGGATCCGAAGCTATTGACCAAATATCAGCATGTCCAGTCGTGTGATCCGGTGGTGGTTCAAGGCAAATACGCATATGTGACGTTACGGAATGGCGTCACCTGTCGGCCCGGCAACACATTAAGCTCACTGGACGTGGTCGATGTCAGCAATCCTGCACAACCTGTAATGGTACATTCGCAGCCTATGACCTCGCCTTACGGACTGGGCGTTTCAGGCAATAAGCTATTTGTGTGTGAAGGAACCAAGGGCTTTACGGTGCTGGATATAACCAATCCGGCAGCGCCTTTATTCAAACATACATTCGAGGAATTACCGGCCTATGATGTCATTGTCAGGGACAAACACTTGATTATAACGGGAGAGAAAGGTCTGTTCCAATACAAGTATGACGATGCGGACAATGTTGAATTTTTGAGTAAGATTCCGGTTTTATGAGAATGATATTAGCTATTCTTGCTGGTTGCTGCATGCAGGGTTTTGCGTGTTTCGGACAGATTGATGCCGAATCAGCCCAAAAGCATGTGATTATAAAGTTTTCGCCGCTGGCACTGGTTGATTTTGACAATTCGGTGCAGTTCGGCGTTGAAGTCCCGTTGGGCAAGAGTGGTTTGTCATTGCAGCAAGATCTGGGTTACGGCCCTACTGGAATGAACATGTGGTACGAACCGGGAGATGACCGTCCCAACAAGGAAACTTTTAAAAGCAGGACGCAGCTACGCTATTATTATTTAACCAGAAGACGTATGAAGCCCTACGTTGCCGGTGAACTATTATTGAAAAAGGTCATTTACAGCGACAATAAGTGGGTTGGAATGGAATGCGAGCAGCCTTGGGGCGATTGCAATTATTTTGAAAATAAACTGGTCAAAACCAGACGGATGGTGCATGCCGGCCATGCCAAAGCGGGCATGCAGTTTTATTTCAGCAGCCGTATCGCGATGGATCTTTTTGCCGGCGTGGGTTTCCGAAACATCCGCGTCCGCTCTATCTCGGATCTTCCCGCCAACACAAGAATCCCCAGAACCGACCGCTGGTTCGAATATGATACGCCCGGCACCAATGAATTCATTCCGAGCCTGGCCATGGGGGTTCATTTTGGGATTATACTGGGGAAGTTTGAGGACTAGATTTTTACCTGTAAAGTCAGGTAAAATCCTCTGCCGTCCGACGGTAAAATGCCTGGGCCAGGGTAGCCGGTGGCGCGGCGGGTGAAGTACATTTGGTTGGCCATATTGTTGATGCTGGCTTCGGCTTTCAGGCGCTTCCACTCGTAGGAAAAGCTCAGGTCCATAATCTTGTACGCAGGAATAAGTCCGACAACCGAGGAAACACCGCCGTCGATGGCATTGGTTGCTTCTGAGAATTGATCGGTCAAATGGGTGAGCTGGAACGAGCCTTTCAGCTTTTTATAACCGACTCTTAAACCCGTTTTCAAATTTACCTTTGGCACAAATTCAACTTCATTGCCCTGAACACCAGGAATTTCACTTTTTCTATACTCTGATTTAATTAATGCAATGTTTCCAAAAAGAACAGTGCTCCAATCCTTTGCTTCGGGACTTGCGAGCTTGAAAAAATCGGCTTCGGCGTAAGATTCCACGCCCGTAATAACAGCTTGACCTACATTGCTCCTTAACCGCAAAACGCGGTTGCTTTCATCATAGAACTGCACTTCGCCAATACGGTTATTATAATTCAGGTAAAAAAGGCTGATGTCATAATTGAAAAACGCCGTTTGATGGCTTCTGACGCCCAAATCAATGCTGTAACCTTTCTCATCTTTAAGGTTAGGATCAATCACCGAAGAAGGATTGGCAATGCGCATGTCGCTGAATGTGATGGAGCGGTAATTCTGCGAGATGTTACCGTACATTTCAACGTTGGAATGTGGCTTAAAGCTTACGCCAACCCCAGCCAGAATAAACTGACGGCCGTTTTTGCGGTACTCGTCTGTACGCGTAATGTTGATAATGTTCCCTGCCAGGTCGCGTGAAATGCTGCCGTAAAAACCGTCCGCAGTGGTTTTAATGTATTCAAACCTGACGCCCGGTGTCACCGAAAGGCGGTCTGTGAGGTAAAAAATGTTTTCGGCAAAAAACGAGACATTGCGGTTTGGGAAGCGGTAATCATATGTGATGAAGCGTTCCGGCTCTACGAAATTAAAGTCGGCGTCTTTGCCATTGCTTCCCACGCCTTGCAGGCTATGGTTGTAGCCGTGGTAATAACGACTGCCAACGAGCAGCACAGATAGTTTTTTGGCAAGCGCATATCTTTTCAGATAGCGCGCTTCGGCTCCCCAGTTGGTGAAATCACCCTTGATCAGATCGCGTTCGCTGTTGTCATCAATAGTTGCCACGCGGTTGGGCCGGAAACCAAGCGAATAACGGTGCGCGGCCAGTCCGAAAACGCGTAAATTGAAGTCGCTGGTTGCATTTATTTTCTGGTCAAAATGCAGGGCAAGCATATTCCAGCCCACCTGAAACCAGTTTCTTTCCCGGTTTGTCTGCCTGGGATCCTGCGCAAACATCGCATCGGAAAGCCCGCCGGGCTGCTTGGAAAGATAATCCATGTGGGTAATGTCGATCCCGATACTTGTTTGATCCGAAATTTTGTAGTCAACGTCCGCGTAAGCCGTTTTACTTTCCAGATGTGAGTTTGCGCGCCAGCCGTCGGCCTTTTTATATTGGAAAAAAGTGTAATAGCTCAATTTTCCCACCGTTCCGCTTGCGCTGGTGAATGCATTATAAAACCCGAATGAGCCAATGCTCTGGCGGGCGGTGATTTCCAGTTTTTTGTTTTCAACAGGCTTTCTCATCACAAAATTGATCAGCCCGCCAAACTGCGTTCCATATTGCAGCGAAGCTGCGCCGCGCACGATCTGAATGCGTCCGACGGCCTCGATAGGAGGAGTGTAATAACTTTCAGGGTAACCCAAAGCATCGGCACTGATGTCGTGGCCATTCTGGCGGACATTGAAATTGGAAGTCCGGTTGGGGTCCAGTCCGCGGCCGCCGATGCTTAGCTGTAAACCGCTTCCGTCATTTTCCCAAATGTTAAGACCGGCAACCCTTGAATAAACCTGACGTGCATTATTGGTAGAAAGGTTGGCCACAAGCTGGTCGGGCGTGATGACTTCGGATTTTTTGCCTTCATAAATCCCCATATTTTCAACGCCACGAAGCCTTGAAAAACCAAAATCAGTTGCTTTTTCCGTGACCGTCAATTCTTTCAAATCCCTGTCTTTGGAAATGCTTCCGGCAGCTTCGACGCTGTCGGGTTTTGGAGAAGCTTTTTCGGGAGTGCGCGATTGCGCATAAGCGACACTGGATAGGGCCAGCAGGAAAAAGAGAATGTCAAAGCCCCTTAATTTCATCATTGAAAGGAATAATCCAGGATTTGTGTTGGAAGGAATCTGTTTGTTTGGCCAAATCTATGGCCGGATCGATCATGGGTCTGCCCATTCTGCCATTGAGCGCAACGTAGGAATCTACGTAAACCTGAGGCGAATCAAAACCCGCCGCGGCATAGTGGTCGCGGAGCATGTGCGCATATTGCAGGATCATATCGGGCTGGGTAGACATCATTTTTTCCTGCAAGCGTGTCAGGAAATCGTTGTTATTGACAATTTGTTTCTTGCCCGACGCGTCCATGACCGTGAACTGTGTATAGCCCGCTTTTTCCATCAGCATAACCCGCCATGAAAACCGGTAACCTTCCTCGGTCCAGAAAAGCTCGTCGGAATACAGCAGATAGCGGAAAGGAAATGCGATTTGGAATATAAAAAAAAGCGCGAAGACCGCCAGTAGGAATGGTTTGCTAATGCTGGAAACAATGTAAGATCGCTTTGGTCTGATAAATTGAATTGGCAAATTTAAAGCAAAACAGATCATGTCGATTACCTTCTGGTGAAATTCACCAGGGAAAAATACGAGCGCAGTAGCGATCATAATATAAGGGAACATGCCGATGGGGAAAAGAACTGCGGTAAGCACGTGAAAAATGATCACCGAAACGAAGGCATATGGGCGGGTTTTTTTGTTCCAAAGTAAAAATCCGATGCTCAGATCATACAAACAGCCAGCCCAGCTGAAAAAGTAAGGCGTCCATTTGTAGTTGAATAGGCTCCCGATCAAGGGAAGATCGTTTTTTGCGGGTAGCCAGATTTTCAACGGCAAAGCGTGCAAAAGCCAGTCGCTGTTCAACTTTGCCAGACCGGCGTAGAAATAAATGATGCAAACCAGCAAGCGAATGCTGTCGATACACCAGCTCGGGACCTGGTCGGCCAGTAAGCGTTTGTTCCGATAAGCGTCTACCGAAAATGATGCATGGGCTGGCAAAAAGATGAGCATAAAGCTCACCATACTAACAAAATAATAGTGGTTCAGGTAAGTGCTTTTATCGATCAGTTCTATATAAGTAAATGATAGAAAGAGCATTATAGCGGCAAACCTATAAAAAATTCCGAGTGCGACCAAGCATGCGGCCACTGCACAAATCGCAAACAGCACATAAGTCCATTCTCCCAAAGGCCTGATAAATTCAAAGCCGTAAAATGTAAAATGGAATTTGGGCAGAATGTAAAGGTCGCTGATCCAGCCTTTTGCCCAAAAACGGCAAATGCTCAAAAAGAGCATCATGCCGAAAATAACCCGGAAAAGAGCCAGCGTTGCGGCCGGAGCATATTTGTTAAAATAAGCCTGCATGGCTTGTGCGTTTAGTCGCCGTCGTTATCCGTGTAGGTGATGGTTATGCTCATGGCTGAGGTCATGTCCACTTTCAGCATCCTGACAGCCTTTTGCATTTCATTGTATGTGTCTTTCATAACCTGATTATTGGTTTTCACCTCTTCAGACAAATTCGGTTTCAGCGCATTAAGCTTGGTTTTGCTTGCTTCAAATTGGGCGTTGAGCAGCTCGGTAAGCGATTTGCCGGTGCTGCTGTCTTTGGCGCCTAATGCGTCCAGATATGTTTTCAGCGATGGACCGGTTGCTTCTGACCTGGCATTTTTTCCGTTGAAGAAATCAATGTAAGCCTGGTGGGCGGTTTTAGCGAGGACCAGCGAAATGTCTTTTTTGTAAAAAGCTTCTACTTTTTCAGGAGCGGGCACGCCATTGAGCATGGCGCCCGAGGGAATTCCGAATTTTCCCGAACGAATATAACGCTCGTAATGAAGCACATATCCATTCACTAAAAGGGAGGTTGAAGAGCCGATGTCCAGGCCGGTTTTGGTAACAAATGTTTCCTTATACGCGCCCTTCCATTCACCGGTTACTTTGTCCAGAATGCTGTCCATGCGGTCTGTAACGCGGTTGATGTAAGCCAATTTGGCGGCTGCATTAGGGGCTGTTGTGTATTGGGCAATAATGGCCGCGTCGGTTGCACCTATGCCGTTGATCAGGTAATCCAGGGCAGGAAATCCTTGTTTTGGATACGAGTCCGGGGTTTCCAGGCTCGCATTCGGATCGGCAATGTTGGCCGCAATGCCTTGCTCGCTGGCTGGATAAATATTGAAAAAATTGCGGATTGTGTGTTTTTCACCCGGACCAAAATCAAACAACTCGACCTTCTGCCATTCGGTGTAAGCGTCCACCCAGGCCGTGCGGAATTCGGTAAGCGTGGTGGCGTCGGGTTTGGCGGCGAATGCGTTGGATTTGGTCACCATCACATCAAACTTGCCCTGAAAAGAATCGTAGGATGGGATAATAATGTTGTCGGCCAAATGCGTTAGCATGGCGGCCCGGTCTTTTCCTTCGTCAACTGGCGTCGGCTCGGGCTTTTCTTTTGAGTCCGAACAGCCCAGGAAAAAAAAGGTCAGCAGGATCGCCAGATAATTCTTCATTTTCATTAGTGGTCAGTTTTTAAACAATAAATGGTGGATTGGCGGTTTTACCGCCAATCCACCGAAGGGTCAGGAATAATCCTGTGTATTATAACTTAAACTTCGCTGTTATTGCGTCCGAAGCTGCATTGATCTTGTCGTTAGTCAGGTCCCAGAATCCGTTTGGTGAGCCCATCAAGCCCAGTAGGATTGCATCTGAAAATGCCGCGTCGGCTCCATTGATCTTGCAATAACGCAAAGAGTAAATGAACCCAAGACCTTCGCCGATTGCATGTGCGCGTGCAGCGTCAGTTGTTCCGCTTTTCCATTTTCCAAGATAACCCAATGCAGCAGAAGCGATCGCTTTCTCCATTTCGGTCCTGATAAATGTGGCCTGTGTTTTTGCCTCAGCTTTATCGTTGTTTACAATTGCAGCACGTCCTTTTACAAATGCGGGATGGATCTTTGCGTAGCTGGCTTTGTTGTATTCCCAGATATATGATCCGATGAAAGTTTCGTTTGAAGTTCTTGTTGCATCAGTCGCACCCGCCAGATAAACCGGGTTTAATGTTAGCATGCCGTAAGCTTCGTCCCAGTTGTGCTCGAGTGCAGTATATTTTTTGCCTGAAACCAAAGCCGAATTGTCAGCTTCCAGTCCTTTGTCCAGCAACACATTGCCAATATAATCCAGCTGCAATGCACCAATAAGGCCTTTTTGAATGATCTGTGCATGCTCAATTCCTTTTGCGTCGACCAGATAAGTTCCCAATTTGCCCGCAGCACCTTTGGCAGCAGCCTGCTTTTACCGATTTGCTGGCAGTTTCCAGGGAAGCAAAGCTGGTGGCCAGATATGCCTGGGCAGCTTCTTTTTCAGCGGTCGTTTTTGACGAAGCAGTTACATCTTTCAACTGAACGCCCGATCCGTTCAGGTCAGCGCCTTTAATGTTGATTGTGGAGGTAGAAATGTCCTTGAACGGGCTGCCTGTATTGGTATACATGTTTGCCATCGTTGCAGCGCTCACCTGCGCGGTATCGCGAACGGATGAACCCATATAATAGTTAAGCGCCTGAAACATTTTATAACGCGCATTACCAGTTGTCAAATCGACCGTTGTATCGCCTTTTGCATCAACAAACAGGCTTTTTGTAGGGCGTAGTAGGAGTTACTTTTGCATAATCGATCTTCGTGCGAAGCTCGGTGGTGGGAGGGGTTACTACGGATTCATCATCTTCGGAGCAGGCGGACATGCCCGCAATTAGCATAGATGCGAATAGTAGATTGCGCAGTTTGAAATGTGTAAGCATTTGTTGCAAATCTTGTTTTGTCAGGAAATGTGAGAGGTTGCTTATTTAGACTAAAACTAAGCGGGGGCAAACATATGCATTATTTAGAATTGGAACAAATTGTTGCAGATGATTTGTAGGTTCAACGTTGCGGTAAAATATAAAAAGACACTTTCCGATGATTTCAAGTTTATTAAACCTGAAATCATCGGAAAGTGTCTTAATCCAATTTAATGTCAGAAGCCTACGACGACTTAGCTGCCGCTCTCCGCTTTCTTTTTGCTATCAAACTTTTTCTCTGCCGTCTTTGCTTTTTCAAAATCGAGCACAACGCCGTTGATGCAGTAACGCAGGCCGGTAGGAGGTGGGCCATCTTCAAAAACGTGGCCTAAATGTGATTTGCATTTACCGCACATTACTTCGGTTCTGCGCATGCCGTGGGTGTTGTCGGCTGCTTCCAAAATTGAGCTTTTGCTGATCGGCTCAAAAAAGCTCGGCCAGCCGCAGCCGCTTTCATATTTAGCATTGCTTTTGAACAGTGCATTGCCGCAAACAGCACAATAGAATGTTCCAATTTCTTTCGAATGCTCATATTCGCTGGTGAAAGGACGCTCGGTGCCTTTCAGTCGTGCCACTTCATAAACTTCCGGGGAAAGGACTTTTTTCCATTCTTCATTGCTTCTATTGGCCGCGCCTGAATCTGTTTTTGAATAGGCCGGGCTTTTTTTCTGCTCTTTCTGCGCCGGCGAGGATTGGCCGTAGCAGCTTTGCAGCATTAACGCGAACACGCCTGATAGTAAGAGCGCGATGGACTTTTTCATGCTGTTATAGTTTTGATGTTTTCTTATATACGATATGCCGGTGTCAATAGTTGAATGCACAGCACTTTACTAACAATATCACACAAAAAGAGATTCAACCCCTTTAAAACCGTTCAAGACGAGTGAACCATTAAATAGGCCAACTTCGGTAAATATTCATGTATTAAGTTTAATATTGGCAGTTACAAGTCAGCTCAACGTTGTTATGCAGGAAATTTTAAGGACTTTAAAAGTCAAGTATCCGGCTTTTTGGCAAGATACCCATGCCATTAGTTACATCAGAAAACAAACCCTTCGCTTTCTTTTACTTGCCTATTGTTTTATGGGCGTGTCGTTGGCAGTACTGCATCTTGTCCAGCATAAAAACTTTTTGCTTTGGAGGGTCCTGTTTTTCACCGCTCTCGCCGGGATAGGATATGAAATGCTTCGGCGGGGTGTGTTTTTTAAGAAAGTAGGGCATTATTCCTTGATTTGCCTTTGTCTGATCGTCCTGTCAACGGCCGTGTTATATCAGCAGGGACATTACCTGGTGACCTTCCAGTTCATTTTTGTTATTCTCAGTTCAGGCTTTTATATACTTGGCCCTCGATGGGGCATTTTTTATTCGCTGCTCAGTGTTTTCCTGGTTGGGTCGGTGGTTTTCCTAAACCAGTATTTTAACGTTGAAATAAAAATTCAGGCCTATGCTGTTGATACATATGCGCTTGCTTTTGCTCTTTTCTATAACTATCTGATGTTGATATACATCCATTTCTTTTTTTTCAAAGAGTCGGAACTGGCCAAAGCGAAAGAGACCACCTTGCTGAGCGAATTGAAAATTGCTGCGTCGCAGGCACGGGATCTGGCTGAGTACAAAACAAACTTCCTGATAACCATGTCGCATGAGATCCGCACACCCTTGCATGCGATCATTGGTGGTCTGGATTTGCTTTCTTTTGAAAACCCCAAAAGCGATCAGGCAAAGAACCTGGACAATGTGAAGTTCTCAGCTGAAATCCTCAGCTCGATTATCAATGACATTCTCAACTTGAATGACATAGAGGATCACCAGATCAAACTCGATAAAGTAGATTTTCAGCCCGCAACCGTTGTCGCGGACATTTGTCAAAACCTGGCGGCGGCCGCCAGCAATAAAGGTTTGGTGCTGACCTTGCATGCTTCGCCGGAGTTAAGTACATTTTGGGTGCAGGGCGACCCGGTTCGTCTGGGCCAGATTGTGATGAACCTGATCAGCAACGCTATAAAGTATACAGACCAAGGTTCGGTCGTCGTAACGGTTTCGGCGAAGCGAATTACCGGGCATCATGTGCAGCTCTTTTTTAGGTTTTCCGATACAGGAATCGGCATTCCTCCGGAAGTATTCCCTTACATATTTGAGCCGTTCAAACTCGTCAATTCGGGAATGAAAAAACAATATCATGGCACTGGCCTGGGTTTGTCTCTCGCACAGCGGCTTGTGAACCTGCATGGCGGAAAGCTCGACTTTACCAGCCAGGAGGGCGTCGGCACTTCATTCTTTTTTGACTTATCCTATTCACTAAGTCAAAAGCCTGTATCCGCTCAACGGCCGGCTTTGGGAAGTAAGTCAGGGCCGCTCGATATCCATGTGCTGGTTGCCGAGGACAACAATATGAACGCAATAATTCTTAAAAGTTTTCTGCAAAAGTGGCATGTTAACTTCGACGTTGTTGATAACGGACTTGCGGCGGTGGAGGCCATGGCGGCCAATCGCTATCAGGTCGTTTTGATGGATATTAATATGCCGGTGATGGATGGAATTCAGGCAAGCCAACAGATCAGGGCTTTTGAAGACGATCAAAAAGCCAACGTCCATATCATTGCATTGACTGCAACCAGTAAAGAGTCACTTGAATCCAGCGGCGTGCTCAGCTTGTTTGACGACTGGATTTCGAAACCATTTCATCCTCAAATACTGTACGCCAAGCTTGCTGACATTGCCAAAATCAGCAGTTAACCCGGTGATTTATATAAAAACAGACAAGTCTTTCACGCCCAACTTCCGGGATGTGGTAAACCCTTCTCCGAATGTCACTCCAATTGCATGGCCCATCTCACGCGCACGTGCGATGACAAATTCCAGGAAATCGGGAGAGGATATATAGCTCTGAGGTTCGCCGCTATTATAGGAGGGCACGAAGAACTGACTTTCAAAAGCGCGGATAGCTTCGATTTTTTTATCATGAACAGCGGTAATGTCGACAATAAAATCAGGTGTAATGTAGCGGTCCTGCACGGTGTGAAAAACCTGTTTGGGGCGCCAGGCTTCCTGCTCATTGCCTTCCTCATCATATGTCTTCACCATGCGCAAGCCTGAATAAAAACAGCTGTCTGCAACAAGCTGACCGGCACGGCCATGATCGGGATGCCTGTCGCCAACCGCGTTGGTTATGACGATATCCGGCTGATATTTACGGATATACGGAATTATTGCTTTTTGATGCGATTCGTTGTTCGCAAAAAAGCCATCGGCTAGTCCTACATTATCCCGCACTGAAATGTTCATGATCGCAGCTGCATTTTTCGCTTCCTGGATCCTGCCTTCGGGCGTGCCGCGTGTCCCGAGCTCGCCGCGGGTCAAATCCACAATGCCAACCTTTTTGCCAAGTGCAATTTGCGCCAGCAATGTGCCGGCACAGCAAAGTTCTACATCGTCAGGGTGGGCTGTGATGGCGAGAATATCTAGTTTCATAAGAGGCGGTTGTTATTTAATGCGAAGTTTCTGCCCGATTCTTAATGTCGAGCGGGTAGAAATTCTGTTTTTTCTTGCAACGGATGAAATGCTCACTCCATATCTTCCGGCGATGGAGGAAAGCGTTTCGCCCGAGCGTACTTTATGCAAAATGGAGCGTGTATAGGCCACAGGCGCGTCCCCGGATTCAAACTCACTTTTATTGGATTTGCCGCGTAAGTGGTTCCATACGGTGCTGGTTAATAAAAAATGGTCTGATTTGATGGCCTTGTTTTCCCAGTCGAAGATGTTTCTCGGGTCAAATGGATTTCCTTCGTAGCGGTTTTCGTAATGTAAATGCGACCCTGTGCTCCGGCCTGTATTACCGCCCAATCCTATCACTTCGCCTGCTCTCACAATCTGGCCGGATTCGACGAGTTGTTTGGATAAATGTCCATACAATGTTTCGAGCCCGTTGTAGTGTCTTACAACAACGAAGCGGCCGTATCCGCTGCCGTCAAATGCCACAATGCGGACCATTCCGTCATAGGTCGAGCGGACGGTGTCGCCGGTTTCCAGGTCCAGGTCACTTCCATTGTGCCATCTTCCCCATCGGTAACCAAAATTAGACGTTGGTTTGGTCTCGGTCATTGGCGTAGCCCACATTCGGTTCACAGCCGGATCATATAATGTCAGCTCTACCGGCTCATCAAATTCCAGCGGGCTCAGTCCGTAAGGATTAATAGTCCTGGCATCCCATATCACATAATATTCGGCTGACTTTACCCATTCGTCGGCCACCAGCAGTGAATCAACAACTTCCACAACTTCGGTTTCACCTTCGTCAATGGTAGTGGTATCCTCGCTTACAACCGGGTTGAGCGGTTTTACGGGTTCAAACTGGCTTTGGAATCTGAGATTGGATGTTTCGACTTGATATTCGTCTTCGGGCTGCGGCGTGCTTACTCTTGTAGGTCCTTCGTTAGCGTTGTTTCCGGACTGATTGATTTTCGGATTTCTTTTGAATTTTCCTCGCTCTTGTGCTTGCGTGTTCCAGGAGATCAAACACACGATCATTAGCAAACTTACAATAAGCTTTACTTTCATAGGTATAAAAAAAATCAGATCAGACTACACTGTTCAATGAACATTTTCAGCGTAGCCTGAGTCAAATTAGGGGTTCGGCAAATGATTTAAGCTGTTTCTTCGATAATGTTCTCTACTTCAAGTTCCATTAGAAAACGCTCAGCGTCCAATGCGGCCATACAGCCAGTTCCCGCAGCGGTAATGGCTTGTCTGTAAACATTATCCTGTGCATCACCACATGCAAATACACCTTTAATGTTAGTGCAAGCGCTTCCTTTTATAGTTTGGATGTAACCGGTTTCGTCCATATTCAGGTATCCTTTGAAAATATCCGTATTTGGTTTGTGACCAATTGCTACAAAGAACCCAGTTGCTTCCAAAAGTTGCTCCTCGCCGGTTTTATTATTTTTTACCAAAACAGATTCAAGCCCGTCTTCCCCATTCAGCTTTACCGTTTCAGTATTCCAAAGAATTTCAATGTTAGGCAACATTTCCACGCGTTTCTGCATGATTTTCGAAGCACGCATTTCATCACGACGAACCAATAAATACACTTTACGCGCCAATTTAGCAAGATAACTTGCTTCTTCGGCAGCTGTATCACCAGCACCGACAACAACAACGTCTTGTCCGCGGAAAAAGAAACCATCACAAACGGCGCAAGCAGAAACGCCGCGGCCATTCAAACGCTCTTCATCAGGAAGGCCGAGCCATTTAGCAGAAGCACCGGTCGAAACGATCACTGAATCTGCCTCGATCTCATGTTTATTGTCAATGGTAACTTTCAACGGATGCGTTGTAAAGTCAACGGCCGTGGCCAGGCCGTAACGGATATCAGAGCCAAAGCGTTTGGCTTGTTTCTCGAAATTCATCATCATTTCGGGGCCGGTAATGCCATCCGGATAACCAGGATAGTTATCGACTTCCGTAGTAATGGTTAGCTGGCCGCCAGGTTGCGCGCCTTGGTAAAGTACAGGATTTAATCCTGCCCTGGAAGCATATATAGCGGCTGTATATCCGGCAGGACCGGAGCCAATAATTAAGCAAGAGACTTTCTCGGATGTCATGTTATGTTAATACTAAATGTTAATGACGAATGTTTACGAACTAAGTTGTACTCGTCTATTACAACATTGGGAGATCGACAAAAGTGCAAAATTTCGATTCTTTATGCAAATTGAATTAGAGGATCCGCCACTCGATTCTGCGGTTCTTCTGTCGGTTTTGCTGAGAGTCATTTGGGGCAACCGGCTGTGTCTCGCCATAACCTTTGAATGTGATCCTGTCGGCAACAATGCCCGACTGCTGTAAATATTGCTGTACAGACTCTGCTCTCCGCCTTGATAATTCCATATTTTCGGTGTCGGAACCTACATCATCGGTATGGCCGGAGATTTCAATTTTAACGGTTTTGTTTTTGTTTAAAAAATCAACCATTTTCCCAAGCTCCACTTTCGACTTTTCATCCAGACCAAATTCACCTGTTTTGAAAAATATATTATTCAGCACTTCTGCCCGGTCTTTTTCGATAGCTTCCAAAGGAATGTCCAGATCCACAAAAGAAGTGGAATCATTCACGGTGAATGACAGGCTTTTGAAAAGATAACCTGTTTTGGAAACATAAAATGCATATTCACCGCCGCTGTTCAGCACTGCCAAAAAAGAGCCCGTTTTGCCGTCAGATGAATATTCACCGACTTTTTGCTGTGTTTTCAGGTCAAAAAGGTCGATAGAAGAGGCCAGGGGCGTGTTTGTTTTTTTATCAAAAACTTTTCCCTTCGCATAGCGTGTAGGCACGATCATATCCTTGACCTGCTGTGGCAAATTGAATGTATAAAGCAGCGAGCGGCCTTTTCCTTCCGAGCCGTCATCTGTATAGTAAGCTTTCTGCCCGTCCGAGGCGATAAACAATCCAACCTGATCAGCAATGGTGTTGATCGGATAGCCGATGTTTTTGGATTGTGACCAGACCGTATCTGTACGCTGCGAAATGAAAATGTCAAAGCCACCCATGCCCGGAAAACCGTTTGAAGCATAAAAAAGCGTTCTTCCGTTGGCGTGAATAAACGGCGCATTTTCTTCGTCTGCGGTGTTAATGTGCGACCCCAGGTTTTTTGGCGGCGCCCATTTTCCTTTCTCGTCGAGCTTTGAAACCCAAATATCCCGCTTGCCCTGCCCGCCTCTGCGGTCGGAAGCAAAGTAAAGCAGGTGACCATCCGCCGATAACGACGGCTGCGACTCCCAGTCACGCGTATTGATTTCCGAGCCCAGGTTCAGCGGTGCGCTCCAATCTTTGCCTTCTTTTCGCGAGATATAAAGATCACAGCTTCCATAACCGTCGGGCCGGTTGCAGGCAGTGAACACCAATGTCCGGCCATCCGCGGAGACACTGCATGTGCCTTCATTATTGGTGGTATTAATGGATGCAGAGATTTCTTCCGGAACGTCCCACTTTCCGTTTATGCGGTGGGTTGTGTATATATTTTCGTCTCTGTTTTCTGTTAATCCGGTGAAGATCAATGTCTCATTATCCGCCGTCATTACGGGAAAATACTGCGTGTTCAGAAAGTTAATGGTGTCTCCCAGTGATCTTTTTTGAATGCTCAAAGGGTTTTTAACCGCTTCCCGGGCAAATTTTGACGAAGCAATGGATTTCTCCGCCAGCCGCGCAAGGCTCGATTTCACGGGGACCAACGATAAAGTCCTTTCAAAATAAACCTGCGCCGAATCATAGCGCTGTGCCTCAAAATGATAGCGACCCATCCATTGCAGTGCAGAAGCAGTCTGAGGCACCGATGGCCTTAGCTGAATGGCTTTTGCGTAATATTTTTTGGTGAGATCAGCGTTGCGTTGCAGCTCATAGATCTGCGCAAGCCTTAGATTTGTATCGTAACTGTTAGGCTCCTGTTCAAGGACTTTCTCGAAGAGCGCAATGGCGTCGGGCAGCTTCCGTGCCTGCCAGGCTTCCTGCGCTTTTTCATAAGTTTCACGGGCTTTTCGGGACAATGTTGCATCCTGTGCGTGCGTGAAATTTGAAATAAACAGACAGGAAAAAAGCAAAAATATAGAGGCGCGGTGCATTACGGAATGTTCATATACTTGTGGGTTTGTAACGACATTTTCCATTTGGGATTGTCTTTGATATAGTCAATTATCAAAGGCAGCATCACCTCATGCTTACTCCATTCGGGTTGTAATAGCAGCGTACATTCATCAGAAACAAGGGCGGCATGTGATTCGGCGAATTCAAAATCGCTCTTGTTGTAAATGATCGCTTTGAGCTCGTTGGCGTTTTGATAAATGTCCGGATGCGGCGTTTTAAATTTTTTGGGAGAAAAGCACACCCAATCCCAATGTCCTGTAAAAGGATATACGCCGGAAGTTTCAATGTTGGTTTTAAAGCCTGCATCTTGCAGCTGGCCCGTCAGTTCGTCCAGATTATACATTAACGGCTCGCCGCCCGTGATCACCGCAAGGCGGCCGGGATATTTCAATGCCCCGTCTACAATGTTATTAATGTTATGTTTCGGATGCAGATCCGCATTCCACGATTCTTTCACGTCGCACCAGTGACAACCCACTTCACAGCCGCCGAGACGGATGAAATAAGCAGCGCGCCCGCTATGCTGGCCTTCTCCCTGCAAGGTGTAGAAGGCTTCCATGACCGGAAGCTGGTGAGTAACGATAGGCAATGTTTCAGTCAGCACAATTCAAAAAGGGAGATGTTCAAAAAAATGTAACAACCAATCTGGTCGAAAAATGCCCAAAGGTACGAAATTCAAAGTGCTAATAGTCTATCAAACCAGATCAATTAGTCGCATATTTGCACTATGAATGCAATGCCAATCCATCAGCAAGAAGTTATTTGTGCGCTCGCAACTCCCTCAGGTGTAGGCGCTATCGCCATAATCCGCGTATCCGGACTTGGGTCCATTTCCATGGTAAAATCCATTTTTAAAGGAAAAAACCTGGAAGAAGCCGAGAGTCACACCGTACATTTCGGGACGATCCAGCACAATGGCGAAATCATCGACGAAGTCCTCGTAACCGTTTTCAAAACACCCAGATCTTTCACAAAAGAAGATTCCATAGAAATTTCCTGTCACGGCTCTGATTACATTATCAGGCAGATTTCAAAGCTCCTCATTTCAAAAGGAGCCAGAATCGCCAAGCCAGGAGAATTCACCCAACGCGCATTTCTGAACGGCCAATTTGACCTGGTACAAGCCGAAGCCGTAGCCGACCTCATCGCAGCAGACTCCCAAGCCAGTCACAAAACAGCATTGAACCAGCTGAGAGGTGGCTTTTCCAAAAAGCTGGCATCCTTACGCACCGAACTTATCCATTTCGCATCATTAATAGAACTTGAACTCGATTTCGGCGAAGAAGACGTAGAATTCGCCCAACGCGACGATTTGCGCCGACTAATCGAAGCATTACTAAACACGATCGCCCCATTAATCGAATCCTTCGATTTCGGCAACGCATTAAAAGAGGGCGTTCCCGTGGCCATCATAGGCTCGCCTAACGTTGGTAAATCCACATTGCTGAATGCATTATTGAATGAAGAAAAAGCGATAGTTACCAGCATTGCCGGAACGACCCGTGATGTGATTGAAGATACGATTGTTTTAGAAGGTTTGAAATTCAGGTTTATCGACACCGCAGGGATTCGAGAAACGACGGATCTCGTTGAGTCTATCGGCATTGAAAGATCCAAGAATGCGATGGAGAAGGCTGACATTGTAATTTTTCTGTTTGATAGTTTGGAGACATTGCAGGAGAATCAGCAGCTGGCCTCATTGCTTCCGGCTGGGAAGCAGATTTTGTATGTGTTGAATAAGATTGATATTGGGGAAATAGCGACTGAAAATCTCGATGCATTGCAAGATGATGTTATTGCCATTTCCGCAAAGTCCCAAACAGGATTATCTCAGCTAACTAATAAACTGGTTTCAATGGTTTACGGGCAATCGGCTAGCGATACGGTTGTTACGAATTTAAGACATTATGAGCATTTGGTGAAAACGCATGATGCTTTGAGTGATGTTTTGAATGGTTTGGAGACTGGGGTTACGGGTGATTTTTTGGCACAGGATATTCGGTTGTCTTTGTTTCATCTGGGCGAGATTACGGGGACGATTGTTACGGATGATTTGTTGGATAATATTTTTTCGAAGTTTTGTATCGGAAAGTAAGTACATAGAATGCTAGTAAGTAACAATATACAAACGCCTGAAAATTAGATATTTGATCTGAATTTTCACTGGGTGTTCGTAAGACCAGGATTCTCCGGACAGAATTGCAGCGGCTGTTCGAGCTTCCTGAACTGAGAGTGAAGCCTGTCGAAAAAGTGAAACTTGAGGAGGAGCCGCTGACCAAGGCAAATTGCTATACGGTGGAACAGATCACAAGTTCGTGGGGCCATCGGGAGTTTCTGTTTGAGGACGAGGTGCAGAAGCTTGTAGATACTGCTTGCCGTTCGGAAGTCATCAAAAGGGCGTCATTATTCTCGGTACTAACCGGGTTAAGGTTTTCAGATATCAGCACGCTTGATTGGTCAGAACTCAGAGGGCAGAAGGGGAATTACTATATCCAATTTTTGATCGATAAAACAGGACGGGCGGAATTCATGCCGATCTCGGATCAGGCTTTCGGTTTGTTGGGTCAGAAAGGGGAAGGTCGAGTATTTAAAAGGCTGAAGTATACACAGGTCAACTACATCCTGCCGGAATGGCTGAAAGACGCTGAAATTGATAAACACATTAGTTTTCATTGCTTCCAGCACACATTTGCGACTTTGCAGCTCTTGTTGGGGACAGATATTGTGAGGTAACTATCCTTCCGGATGCGTCAAAGAATCATGAGGTAAGGATCGATTACTTGGGACTTACTGCACTGATGATGCTGTTTGATGACGATGGCGATCTGGTTTTCGTTCCTCAATTCAACCGCATTAAACAATGCAAGGAAAACATTAATGTACAGTTTTGGGTCTCAAACCTAAAAACAAGCGAAATTAAGTTTTCAGGGACTTTTTTGCTGGTCAGTCGCATCTTTTTGGCTTTAACATAGATGCCCAGCAAAATTTTGACGATAGTTTCCGGAGCGAATTTGAAGACTTTAAATCTTACGAATTTAACCTCTATAATTATAAGCGCGAGCGCTGGTCATTGCATTATAATGAACAGAAGGCACTTGTCAATTTCTCCTATTCATCACAGTAATAAATCCTTGTTCAGTCAGTAAAGTAATACCTAATGAATAGACTTTTACTATCTGTGCTGGCGAACGCACTCGTGTTCATATGCATGGTTTCGCTGGAAGTTTTCTCTCAAATAAAAATTACATCGCCAGTCTATCAGGTCGTTTATTAGCAAGATATCCAGGGATGGAGATAAATCACTGTCTCTGGATGTCTTTTCGATTCCCGTAGATAAGATTGAAGAAGGGCAATCCCGGTATTGGAAGGCCAGGGTCAGGAAATGCCACCGTCTAATACCTACTATTTTGCTTTCTTTTCTTGGGTAACAATATTCCACTCCATGTATTAGTCGATTTTATGATGACTGTAAGTGCCTGTAAGTATCCAGTAACTCACCATAATACTGATTGGACCATTTTATGATTACAATAAACTGCGAATATCGACAGCGGAAGAGAACGTCAAAATCAGGGCAAACCAAGCAGGGATGTAGCTGGGTGTGAAAATTTACTACATAAAGGTATGAGTTGCAGATTACTGACTTGTGCATTATATCCTTGGAAACCAGTCACATAATTGCGGTTTATAGGGCACAATACTTATTTTTTATCAAAGTGAAGCAGCGGAAATCTCACATAGAACAGTCTTTGTTTCAACTTTAATTGAAACTCCATACGCTTGAGGGATTCAAGACCTTCTATTTGAATCAGCAAAGAATCACTGATATTAATAAAGGGCTCAATTGAGAAAAGCCCAATAGATAATAAGTTTATATTCAGCGCAAGATTGTTTGAAATATGTCTAGATTTCATTTGACGAAACAGGCAACCGTATGCTGCTGAAATTGAATGACACAGGGATGAGACTGTCGACACTTATTACGAATAGTGCTCTAACAATTATTATGTTTCACTATTTAAAAGACATCGCTATCAGTGATTTCACTTTATGCGATAATGACCAATTTTTTTAATTTTTTTTCTTTAAGTAACTTTTAAAAACGATGAAAAACAGTTTACAATCTTCTTCTTGGATGCTTTTCTCGGTCATTTGCTTATTTTTTTCAGGCTGTTCCTTTCAGGATCACGTAATTCCAGAATTGCTGCAGATAGGAACCGAAACTGTCGCATATAATGACGGTTGGAATTTTAAAGTTCGGGCTGATAAATTAGGAGACACGCCTGTAACAGAACACGGGATATTGTATTTAGCCTTTTTTCGCGCCTCAAACGATAATGACTATGTGCCTAGAATTGAACATGGCTCTAAGATTAAATTCGATGGGACTCTGGTTTTGGGAGCAAATACGTATAAGTATACTGGCAATGCTTTTGCTGGCCGTTACTTTTTTTACTACCGTGCATATGCAATCAAAGCGGATGGTTCAGTTGTATACGGTGAAATTCGCAATTTTACTTTTTGAGAATTTCTTTCTGTGACTTGGTCTTTAATGCGATCGCAGAAACGAAGGCATTCACTACAATCTTATCAGATGCTTGCATTCTTTGCTGAATTCGAGAATACACCAAAATTAAAGTAGCTTGATGAAACCTATTTCTCTGAATCTAGTGAAATCGCCTATTGTACTGTTGTATGCTTTGCTAGTCTGTTTTGCTTGCAAGCACACTTTAAAGGAACCTATACCGCCAAGGCATGTATCAGAGCTGTTAGGGATATATCAGTCCAAAACTGAATCCAAAGATGTTTATGGCGGCACTTCAGTGATATTCATTCAAATGGAAATTAAACAATCAGCCACAGGAGAAAGCGCAGTAGATCTGACTTACATACAAAGCATCAAACGATACAAAGGCACAACAGAATTGGTAGATCAAGCACAAACATGGGGACCTTGGAATTTTAAGGGTGTTACTGTCAATGACATAGGAGCCATTGATCATAAAGAGACTCAATATACCAATTTTGGAGGGCAACCGGGAGAATCCATCGAAACAATATTATCAGTAAAAGGTGGTCTGGCGGACACTACTCTAACTTTAATGATTGGTACTAACTATCCGTCAAAAAATCTGTTCACTGACCGTTTGATCTGGTTGGAACGAATTAATTGATATTTAATATATTAAGGTTGGTCCCAAGAATATTTTTGAATCATAATATTTAGCTGCCTTGTGTAAGATACCCTTCAATGGACGGAGGGCTTTTTTTGATTTTATCGAAAGTAAGTGTATCCGAGTAACTTTGATACATTTGGTGATAACTCTAATTTCTAACAAAGTAATAATGCGCATCTATCGTTCAACATTTACCTTTCTTGTGTTCCTGGCATTATCTATTTCTTGTAATAAAAAAAAAGAAGATATTAAACCCATTGAAAAATGCCGATTTACAGGCAAGTCCTCTGATTATGAAATGAAAACGATTGAAGAAACAACAGTTCAAACATACGAATCGAATTTTAAGCAGGATGACCAAGGGCGGTTGGCGCTTGTAACAGTGTCGCAAACCGAATCCAGAAAGAATTCAACAGGTATTTTTGCCTATATCACACAAGAAGACACTTACGAATTCATATATAATGCAGAAGGTTTTTTGACAGAGTTGAAGCGCCATGATGTGAAATTGCACCAAGGTTATTCAACTTACGAATTTAATGTTGCTAACCTTCGATACAAAAAGGGAAAAAGTGGAAACAACCAGCGTTACAAGCTTTATCTATGATCATGGTCGTGCGCAATCGTCTAAATTCGTGAGCAATATGGTTGTTCAAGGTGATAACCTGCCGGCAGCTACCTTTCCTGAAACTACAACAGTAGTTTATAAATATGATTCAAAAAACAATATACAAACCGCAACATACGACGGAACATACGGTGGGTCTGTGGTAAGTTTTGAGAATGGGGTTCGTAAGTCCTATGTCTCTGCGGATGGCAAAACTAAAAACCAATTTGATGACCGGGGAAGAATGATCAGTTATACATATGCATATGACGGTGCCGAATGGATTTACAAGTACGACCAAAGGGGAAATCAAATTTTTCAAGAAGCTTATCATGATAAACATAAGCTTCTTTACTCGATAGAAACCAATTTTGATGAACATCCCAACCCAGACACTATGATTCCCAGTCATTATAAAGGCATCCCGGAGCCGATCAAAATATTTAATGCTTCTGACAACACAAATAATTGGGTAGAAACTACAACCAATCATACATATTTCGGCCGTTCGGTTGAGTCAAATGTTTGGACGTATCATGCTAACGGCTTACCAGCTACATCCACAATAGTAAAAGGATCAGACCTTAATATGTCAACCGAAATCACAAAATACAATTACGAAAATTGTAACTGAACCCCTTATTTAAAAATCCTATTTTGTCCGCAACGATCATTTCTAAAGTCGCTTGAAAGCAATTGCAGTGTTGATATTGCTAATGCTGTGCATGCGCGTACTTTGGGTACCTATTAATATTGTAAATCTCATTCCTTTTGTGAAAAAAGCATTTCCGTTTGTCCTTTTTGTTATTTTCCTGGGTTGCTTCGCATGTAAAAAGAAGCAAAGGCCCAAAGTAGAGCCCATTTCACCAGATGTATATGTGAGTATCTTGAACACTGGTCTGCCGTATGCGCAATATTGGAAAAATGGAGAGATAATAGACCTAAGCACTCCTAATTCCTTTCCACACGCTAGGGCGATTTTTGGAGTAGGCAAAGATTTATACGTGGTAGGTCAGGCATCTTTAAGGAATGACTTATATGCTACAATTGTTGGGCAATATTGGAAAAATGGAATTGTGGCCAATGTGGAAAGCTCAATATCAGCAAAGGAATTAGTGGATATTGTAGTGTCAGATAGAAATGTATATATAGCTGGCAGCGGACGCAATAGCATGAAAAACATTGAAGCGACTTATTGGAAAAACGGTGTAGCGGTTCGACTGGATGAAGCAGACCAGAGACCTTCTGAAGCGAGAGGAATTTTTGTCGCTGGAAATGATGTATACATAGCGGGCTCACTTACCAGAGAAAATGACGTCGCAGTCTATTGGAAAAATGGGGCAGTTGTAAATCTGGGCGATCCTGGAAGGACTTCCCACGCATCTTCAATTGCTGTCTCAGGTAAGGATGTATTCGTGGCTGGCAGTGAAAATGTCAACTTCTATGCAAGGGCCAGATACTGGAAAAATGGGGTCGGCACCTTTCTTACCGACGGCTCAGAATACGGTTCAGTCGTAAAGGATATAGCCGTTTCCGGCAGCGATGTGTACTGTGTTGGTAATGTATTGTATAGCGATAACACTAGCGCTGCAGTACTTTGGAAAAACGGGATGCCCCAGATCCTACCCATGGGCGTCAGCGCTTCCAGCATTTTTGTGTTTAACAATGACGTGTATGTGGCAGGTGAAGGTTTTGAGAGTCCCTTAAGATTTGCCTTGTATTGGAAAAATGGTGTACCGGTCAAATTGACGAGCGGCAGTAAAGGCGCATCAGCAAGTTCAATATTTGTAAAAAACCCATAACTATTTCATCAAGATTAATCAGGAACACCCTCAATACGCTTCCATATGGATAATAATCAACTCAGGACAGTCTATCGTGCCATCAGCTTGATTTGCTATTTTACTTTTGCTATTTTACTAAATGTGTCCTGCAAGAATAAGAACATAGGATTGGATAATGTTGAGCAAGTCAAACAAGACAGCACTGGACCGATCAGGCAAGATACCGTATTGACCGTCGGACGGGGTGGAATTTATTATAACGACGATATTGTAAGTACGCCACCGAAAGAAATTGTATATAAGTTTACGAAGTATTATACAAGGGTGGATACAATTTTGTATCCGACTAATTTTATATATACCATTGGCGTCTTTGGTTATTATCCCTTTCTAAAATACAGGGTGAGCCCTACCAACAATACGCCTATATATGCTATTGTAGACTTGGGCAGCATGCTTCCGATAAAACAGAAGTGGGAATATGTTGCAACTTACCGCGCAAATGAAAGAGGTCCTAATAAGGCTCGGAGAAAAGAAAACCGTGCCGTGTCTTATTGTCGAAAAGATCCCATGACAACTCTAGTGGCTACCTCTCGTTCGCATTCTAATTGCTGCAAAACTTGTATGACTTTTCCAGCACAGATAGAGTAGTCCGCATGCGCTGCAAGCGCTTCTCTGCTAGCATCATCCATGATAATTAATGTTGGCACACGTCTGCCAGAACTAAGAGCATCATCGTCAAAATCCATACCGCGCGGCGTCCGCTCCAGGTTTCATTCAACGTTTTAGCCTCGATTAATCGCTGCTTTGGTCGTTAGAGAATGCGCCTTTTCCGCTTACGCCTTAATTTTAGATCCATACTTCGATAGATTCGAAGCACTAGTTTGCGATTCCATGGCAGGCCTCTATTCCGCGAATTGCCGTCATGCCAATGGAAACCTCGGGCGGTCGGCCGCTGCCTTCGGATGTTCTTCTGCCAGCTCATTAAACATGTCTATAACTGGCATATCATCCTAGACCGTTTTGTGATAATAAACACCCGTGCTCAACTGCAAAACTCTACATGCCCGCTCAATGCTAAATCCAGCTTCCTGAGAAATATTGGAAGCAATTAGCCGCTTCTGAGCAGGCCTTAAAGCCGCGCGGTGGATCGCTTTTTTTCGATGATCTGTTTTGCAGTCTGTGATAAAGTGCTAATTCCGCATACATGTGTCGCTTCCGCGATCCGATTCAGACGGCGGTTCTCCTCCTTGAGCGCCTTCAAGTCAGAAAGTTTCGAAGCACCTATACCGCTATATTTCTTGCGCCAATTGTACAATGTAGCCTTGGAAACGCCATTTTCGCGGGCGACGTCTTTTGCCAGAATCCAAGTCTTTGAGGATTTTGACGATCTGAGTTTCTGCGGACGCCGCACGGTGAATGTATTTCGTTTCATAGCAGATTAAAATTAGAAAATTTATCTAATTCATCACCATTCTGTTTTTAAGGAAGCTTACACCAGCTGTACAAAGCGGGGGCATCAGCGCTGTTGCTATGGCAACACCCGGAATTACATGACCCTTGTTTTTACTGGAAATTGCAAAAATACCAGCAAGTCCTCCCATCAAAGCGATGATCACATCATAAATGTTGGGCTCGTCCTGGCCAGCAGTTCAGAGTGCACCTGGTAAATGGAATGGAAAAGTAGGTAGCAGACGTCAAGAGTCCAGCGGGGTTTCCCTGTTAGTTTCGATGGTTATTCTTAAAAAAGGTATGCAAAAGTGAGAGAATCCTATTGTCACTGGCGACGGGAATATCAGGATTATCAATAAATAAAAATTGTTCTCTTAGCTCCTGCATATTGCGTGTGTTGAGTGTGCTGTAACCCATCGCCCATTTTTCAAATAATCTGTTTTGAACAGACCCTTGAAAAAGTGGAATGATCTGGGTGTGCCGCTGATCACGCCTTATCTTTTCAAATAATGAACTCACCACCTCCTTTTCTCCCTCTAAGACCTGAATAATACTCCCGTTGCAGTAAAGCAAAGCGCCGGTAATATTCGATGAAGCATTATTTTTCCGACTTTCTTCAATGATTTTTTTGAGTTCTTCCTCATTTGACAGGATTTTATATGTGCTTAAATAAACAATTGAGTGTATCATATCTTTGGTTACGTATATTACTTATTGTCTTCTTGGAATAGTCATATTGTATCGACTGAATGGCTATACGGGTTTCCGGGGATCAAGGCATTTGCTGAATCAGCATACATGCTGGTGACGGAGTTAATTGAGATAATGATTGCAATTTTGGACAACAGAGTGTAAAATATGAATATACGAAGCACATGTAGGCGGCAAAGACTTTAGAAGACTTAGGTTATTAGTTTATTTCAAACTTCAATTTCTTAAGAGTACATACAGTCTGATCAACGTTTTCTGTCATGCCGGTAGCCTCAGAGAATGTGTAAGTAGTGGCCATTATTCGTCAAGTCATGCATGTTTTGTCTATGGCCAGTTATTGAATTACTGGTAAGTACTAGCTATTATCACTAATCTAAGGAGCAATTGTTAGAAATATTACGACCTAAGGTCTGAATAACTCTGTTTGGCCAATGGATTTGTGCACAAACTACCAGCACATAGTGACAAGCTGATTGCTAAATTTAGGCGGCAATTGGCGGGGTGGTTTCCAGATAAGATATGACGCGAACTTCGGTAAAAGTTGGGTTGAATAATTTAAAATCTTTTACAAAATCATCTTCAAATACCTGGCAGTTGGTATAGAAACAAAATGATTTAAACTTGGTAATTCCATTATCGTTTGCAGACATTTCAATTGTAAAGTGACCCATAGCAGTTGTGACAGTGTTTAGTTAAGAAGAACTTAGTATTTGTAAGTAGTTTATTTATTAACAAAAATTACTTGAAAAGCGTTGCCTAGAGGTTGTAAATCAGATGCTTGCAGCTTCCAGTTCAATGAAGTTTACAGCTGGTTGGAAGACCATTATCGGCGTTTCACTACGTCCAATCAGATTGTCTATGTAGGAGATGAAACACATAGAAGATTTACCCCATTTGAAGCGTTTTTTTGTAATTTTTTGCCAACTTCGACTCGGCACATAGTATGGAAGTATTGACCGTTTCCGCTTACAACCGACAAATAACATAATCGAGAGAAAGATACGATTTAGTGCATAAGCCAGCTTGTCCTTGCGGGAACTTTGAAGATTAGCCTTTGCATTTTCAAGATGTTTTTAGGTTGTGCCTTAAAACTAACGGAGAGCATCTCACTCTAATAACAATTTTACTTGTAGCATTCTCGAAACCCGATGTTTTTGGAAGTGATTAAAATCCCGAATATTAACTTGGCTCTCAAGGCATCATTCTGAAAATAAATATTTTCAGATACAACCAATTAACAATTTCTATGAGTATTTGGACGGCATTAGTGTGAAATACACTGATGATAAATAAATTTGTAAAGTGGAAAATTCGCTTATCTGTTATCTTCAGAGAATCAGATCGCTCTCCTCAGTTCAGAAGGAGTTGATATCTGCTGCGTTCCATCCTTTAAAAGTAAAGGAAGATGCCTGTCTGTTCACCGGCGGGACCGTGTGTCATCAACTGTATTTCATTACCAAAGGGGTCCTGAAATTTGTATCCTCTGACGATCAGGGTAAGGATGCCATCCATTTTTTTCTTCAGGAAAATCATTTTTGTACCATCCTGGATAGTTTTCTCAATCAGAAAGTGACTGATGACCGCATTCAGGCCGCGTGTGAAGCCGAAGTACTCACTGTTAATTTTCTGGCACTACAGAAGGTCTACCAGCAGTTTCCTGAATTTAAATCTTTGCTTGATGACATCTTCCAGCGGCAGCTTCTGGAGAAGGTAAACTTGCGTAATGCCTACCTGAACAGAGATGCACTTAGCCGTTACCTGTTGTTTATTGAAAGGCAGCCGGACATCGCCTTACGCGTCAAAATGCAGGATGTCGCATCCTACCTGGGAATTGCACCACAGTCCCTGAGCCGGTTGCGTAAGCAAATTTCTTAACGATGTTGCTTTTTAACATATGTGAAGTGTAGCCTGTTTGCAAATTCTGAATTTTGCAGCTGGTTAAATTTAACATATGGAAAATCAAATAAACAGTTTATTAGCAGGAAAGCGGGTAGTTATCTTAGGTGGAAGTTCTGGTATCGGAATGGCCACAGCACAGGCTGCAGCAGCTGAAGGTGCCGAAGTGATCATTGTATCAGGCACTCCGCAGCGGATTGAGCAGGCCTTGCAAACACTGCCCGCGACCGCGCAAGGGCACGCCGCAGATCTTCGCCAGGAAGAAAATATTAAAAACGCGTTCCAAGCCATCGGCCGTTTTGACCATCTAGTGTATACGGCAGGCGAAAACCTGACTTTAAACACCATTGATGGAACAGAGCTGGCCGATGCGCAGCGGTTTTTCATCCTACGTTTTTGGAGCGCTTTTGCTGCGGTTAAATATGGTGCTCAGCTCATTAACGCAGGGGGTTCGATTACACTTACCAGCGGAACTGCAAACGCCCGTCCGGGAAAGGGCTGGAGCGTTGCCAGCAGCATCTGCGGGGCTGTTGAAGGCTTTGTTAGAGCGATGGCCGTGGAACTGGCGCCTGTACGAGTTAACAGCGTGGTACCTGGCGTAGTAAAGACGAACCTTTGGGGTGCCATGAGCGAGCAGGACCGGGAAGGGCTTTACAACTCGATGGGTGAGAGCTACCTTGTCAAACGTGTCGGCGAAGCTAACGACATTGCCCAGGCACACCTGTATCTGATGAAACAACAATTTGGTACCGGACAAAATCTGGTTATTGATGGTGGGGGCCTATTGGTTTAAAACCATCTGAATGAAAAGAGCTGTATGGAACGTTATACAGCTCTTTTTATGCCGATCTTTTTCAAATGCAAGCGTCGTTAAATTTAAAGTGAATGAAGCAGAGTTGTCGGCGAATTAAGCTTGCCCTGCAGGCAACCTATTTTAAGAATTAAAGCTTTCGGCACTTCCGGTTTTCATCCTTCCAGTTCGCAGTAAGCAACTGCTCGTAGCCACCTTTCAGGAATAAAATAAATCAAATCCACCTACAAAATGGCCGGGCTGGTATGTGTTACTTGGATTTAAGATCTATTCCAGCTAGAAGAATTTTTGTGGCTAATTCCATATTTCTGTCGGCATTACTAGACAATCCCATCCAGTCTACTTCAATTCTACTCAACTTTTCTACAATATCGTCATTGCTTGCACCATGTATAATGAGACCAAATATTTGAAGGGTATAGGGAGAATATTCATTCCTTGCTTCGGGCATATCATTTATGCCAATAGGATCCCATTCTCCCAAAAAGAGATTATCTATAAAGTTGTATAATTGATCTTGGTGTTCACTTAGCCTCCTAAAATTTGTCATAGTCGCGTGAATTACGAAATATTATGAAGCTACAAATTTTCACTATACAACCCGCACTTAATTTCGTTCCAAAATCACCAATTCCTCAATTATCGTTTTGCCATTATCGTAATAAACCTTCTCATTACTACCTATATAAATTTTATCCAGTTCCATTGAGTTATACACTGTCGTATCATCGTAAATATTGAGTTTGACCGCTCTGATTTTTCTGCCGTTTTCATAAACCCTCAATCGCCACATATTCTCCTTTATTTTTCGGATGTCGAATACCCGTGACTTGTTGTTTGCGGCAGTATAAATACCTTCGGTTATGTATTTCCTTTCTCTTGTAGCCTTATCATTAATTAAGTAGATCAATTTACTTAACGATGTGTGCCAAACAACGCCCCCCTTATTGGTTCCCAACCTAAGAGCCATTGTGTTTAACTTCGGATTTACAACCATACACTGGCCGCCAAAACCAGATGCAAAGAAATCATTGTCCAATTCAACATTAGTCAGACTATACGCATCTCTCCACCAGCCATTTTTATAGCCCCACCACGGGGCGTCTACCACCCTTTTTTGAATTCTATCAATGTAGGCATCATCGAGCGAATACTTAGATAGCCCATCCTTCAAAAACATCGAACCAAAAGCAACAAAATCCATGGGAACCATTGCGATTCCACCAAACATTCTCTCATTACCTTTTTTGGAATCACGAGTCAAAACTAAATCATACTTACCGATGTCTCCCCAGAGCTTATCTTTCAAATAAACTTCTATGGATTTATGAGTGGCAATTTCGAGACATCGCCCAAGAATCTGATAATCAATGGATTTGTAAACAAACACTTTGCCTGGTAAATATTCAAAATTTGACTTCCTGATGACCTTGTCAAGATCCGTGTGATAATACGTAATAAGAGTTTGAAAAATCCTGCCGTATTCGTCATGATTCAGCCCCGATGTCATATTCAGCAAATGACCAATTTTGAGTTCCTCGCCGCCAATTTTCCTCATAAACGGAAGAAAATCACTTACGTGCTGGTCTTCGCCTTTGATGAAGCCCTCCTCAATCGCCTTCTGAAGCAGAAATGAAAGAATGGGTTTGGAGGCCGAAAATACCGTTAATTGGTCTGTGGAATCGTAACCCGTGCCGTATCTTTCGTACAATATTTTTCCATCCTTGTAAATTATGATACACGCTGAATTGGTCTCATCGATAAGGTTATCAATCGTTAAGTTTTGCTTTCTAGTGAAAATCCAATCCGAAGGTTTTGGCAAAGTGAATCCGGAGTCATATTTAACCGAATAGTTGCACATACCCTTAATTGAAATGTTCGGAAAGTTATTATGGTCTTTAATAGATGGAGTGTTATAAATCAGCAACCTTCGTATAGTAGCACAACCACACAGACTAAACATTAACAAAACGACTACGATTAGTGCGCAGTCCATAAATAATAACTTCATTTACCTTGCTCAGAATTACCTTTATTTGAAAAATATTCCGCCAACAAGCTATGCTCAAACATATATCTGCCACCGACTATACGCACTAGTCCTGTGAGACTCATGTGTTCCAAAAAACTTGTTGCCCGGAATGGAAACTTGCTTCTTCCGCCAAAAGGAAGCGCCAATATCAGTCTTGTGGCATAGTGCTTAAATACGCTCAGAAATCCGTACATTAAAGACAACACTCCAAAAGAAACGCCACACATTGCATTGACGATCCCACTTGGCGGATCTACATTCGCATCATAAGCATAGTATATAATCAGAGTTCCAGCTACAGATAAAATTGAAAAGCTTACCAATGAATTCTTTAAGTGCTGACGAATTCCATGGTTAGGCTTTGTTTTGATCTTCCTGTCAGACACGGGCTTGAACGAAAACAAAAGTGGTAAGCAAATCGTCAATACTCCGCCAAATCCCAAAGATCTACCTATCACCAAATTTTCACTTTCTAGTCTATTTTCAAAAAAGTGCTGAGAATAGACTGGAATTAATAAAATTGCCGTAACGCCTACACCTCCGACAATTGCATATATAGCCCTCGATTTTTCGATTTTATAATGATCAAATCTGTTAACAACATATAAATCCTCCGACAGGAGACCTGACGCCGTAAATAACATAAAGAGAACTGCACAACCGATGAATGTAGCTATAAAATTGGTTAGTGCCACATTGGTTTCAAACACCTTTAATGTTTCGCTATCATAGGAATGTTTTATTAATACAAATCGGGTAGCCGCCAGAGCAAAAGCCAAAAATAGCGCAAATCGAAACCCGCCGTTACTTACAGATTTTGTTACGAACCCTGGAATAAGTTTCTTTAAAATTTTAACTATTTTTCGGTCTGCCTTTTGCTTTTCAGAATAGTATCCTGATAATCTCATGCTTCCATATATAAACGCCAAAGGTATAGTTAACAGCAGAACAAAACTTGTCCATAAAAATGCCTTTATCCCCATGCTCAGACCAGGCTGGTACACATCAGCTTCAAATATAGACTTACTGAATATTTCAGTACTGAGGATTTCCTTATTGAATATACCCTTATCGAACAAATCTTTATTGAATATTTTTTCATACGAATTGCCCGATCCATAAAAGTTCCATTCGTAACAGATACTAATACCAACCGGCACTGCTATGATTAACAACATGAAAAGTATCACGGGCAAGACGTACAGAGTCCAGTAGGTTAACAACTTCTTCGAAGGAAATCTTGAATACCGGATATCGACATGTTCGAATGGTTGCAAGTCTTCCAGTATAAATTCGCTTGAATTTGTCCATTGCGACATATTGGTTAGCCATCTGATGTTTTTCTCTTTATCAGGAAACTGCGATTTATACTCAGTATTAGTATAGCCTTCGCTATCAAGCTTTTCATTTACGTAATCATCCAGAAGGTTGAATTTGAATTTTAGTTCGTCAGAAAACCATCGATTATAAAATTTTAGTTCTCCTATTTTCCTCATTTTCACAAACTTCCTCATTACTGTCAGAAGATAAGGATTTTTTGCCATGTCTAACGCGAACTTCTTTCTATTCAGAGGAATAATATTCGAAGGATCAAATATATAATTATACAATGAGTCTGGATAATAGTCTTCGTCATTTATGTCATTTGATTCAAGTTCAAGTTGCCGACTTAGAACGAATTTGATAGTTTCCTCAGATAATGGTTCCAATATGACCAACTCGTGTATGCTGTTTAGCATTCTAACGCTATCTAATGTACCACTCCTGCATGCAAGTACATACGATAATGCAGAGTCTGACATACCGATTTCTTTAAACAATCCTTCTACGTACTTAACGTATGAATTGAATAAAGACACTATTTCATTTATGTGAAGTGCCAGTATTTCTCTGTTTTTTCCATCGTCAACATTTTGGATTTCGAATTCGTCGTTTATATCATCGATACCATCGAAAAAATATATAAGCTTATTGCCATTCGCTAGCAAAAGAGCATCCTGACAGTCAATTTTGTAATTGATTTTTATTTGATCTACAATCCATGCTTCAAACATGAATTGTGGTTCATTTTTATAAGACATTTTATTTCTCCGGAAAAGTGCTTCCCAAGATTCACTATTTGATGGGATAGTAGACATGTTTAGCACCACTGGAATATTATTTCTTTGAGCACCTTTACTTAGTGCCTGAGTGGCGTATGCTTCGACAATATTCATCATCATTACAGTTTTTCCACTACCTCGGTCACCAGTTATGATAAGTTTAGGTTTTAATCCAAATATCCTTTTCGTCACTGATGAATAATCATCGAAAAAAGTGCCGGATAGTGTTTTCAAATTTTCTTTTGACAAATCATTATTAAAATTATCGTCGGATTCGTAAAAAGTGGATGTAACGTTGAATTTCTTACTAACGCCGATTCTAACCGAGCTTAGATATTGCTCAATCCATGCTACCTGTATTCTCTTAGCAAGTGTTTGTTCTATCGTCAGTTCAACCGTCAGAGAGAACAATTTTCGCCGAGCGTATTTTGACAAGCTTTCCCCAGATTGTTTCTCCTTATAATATTGTATAACAAAGGATACAAGAGCTAAGAATGCTGTTATTCCCAGATACTTTTCAATAGGGTCATCCTCTGTCAGTGCCCATTCAAGTACTTTATACCCTACCCCTAGTGCAGGCGCTAATAGCCATCTTTTGAAACCTTTCATTGACTTAAACTAGATAAAAGCTCGAAAAATCAGATAATTGAGTACTCGGGGCCAACTGTAGGGCTGGTGCTGTTGAGGAATTGTGAGTCCTTCTCCCTGCAACTGAGGCCCGATTAGAAAGTTGTTGCTGAATATAACAACTAAAAGCAAGAATGAAAAACGTCAGGCGCGAGTATAAAGCTGATATTAAGCAATAGGTAGTGAGTTTAAAAGCGTGCACACCTACCTAGGTGCCTTTTCTGAGAAAGATAAACTTCGCTCTTTGTTGATCTCGACCGTTCAACACAGACATCAACGAGGTAGCTCTCCTTTCCAGTTGAAGACCGGATAGAACATTTTACTAATTGATAATCGGGATTTGCTTGTAGGAAATTCTTATCGGCTATATCCCGAATTTGTCTCCAGCGGTACGTCATTTGTGAGCGGTATGGTGGTCGCAAAGGTCTCATAAAAGCGACTCCCTTGCGGGCTGCCCATGAGAAAAGCTCTGGACCTCTGCTATTTGCCTGTCCTCTCAGAGCTTAATCAGAAAGACATCATGGAAAATAAATCGGAAGGCAGACCGCCCAAAGAAGGAAGGGTTGTCAGAAGGGACCACTTTTCAGTTTGAATGACCTAGGAAGAAAAAGCAAGGATCAGGCAGGTCACTAAAAAGAATGCTTTCCGGCAGTCAGTTTTTTTGACGCTGGCCCTGGACATGCCCATCAAAAGACCGCAGAAGCAAGCACTGCCAGCCTAAATGATCCAGACAATAGAGCATTTCAGCGGGATTTTGTCGCTTGCAGTACTTAAAACAAAGACCATCAAATGCAAAGACAGCAGTGGCAGCAAAGCAGCCAAAGTGTAAGGCTTTTGGCAAACCTGATCGCCCTGTCGGTATTTGAGAATTTGAGATCCGCAGCACCAAAGAAACGCTTCCTGATATTTGCAGGTGGGTGCAGCAGCTGCATAGCTACGTGGATCAGATACTAGATTGCTCGACCAGTAAAACTAGCGTCCTGGAAAGACAGAGAGCATTGCTCAGAGCGCCAAAATCCTGCTGGAAAAGCACGCGGGACACTATCAATCCGAGGAGCTGGCACAGTTAACGCCAAAATGGAAAATGGACCAGCAAAATAATCCCGGTACAGTGTATATGGCCATAGACGGAGCACTCAGGCCAATTATTAAACAGATCAGGCACCTGGCCGGATTTACATCTTCAAGTCGGAACGGATAACTTTATTGCACGATATGCAATTCAAGAAAATAACATCGAACTTCGCCATCTTAACCGGGAGAATACTGTGGATCCGACCCTACCCATTTATAGGCGCTAAAAAACAGCTTATCTTGCCTGTAAGGATTTCTGCCTCGATCACAGCAAAGAAGTATATTAGCCGACCGATGTAGTTTCAGAAATGTTCACCGCCTACTTGAACAAAATTGCATTCCCCGCTAATCCTAATCCAAACGGTGTCCAGGCGCCGGACTGTTACTTTTGTTTGTTATACTGAATGGCCCTGGTGGTAATGCCCAAGCGCTCAGCTGCCTTATTGATACTACCGTTCTCACTTTTAATAGCCAGGTCAATGGCAATCTGCGAGGTCAGCTTTTTGATATCGTCCAGGTTGCAACCTTGGTCGAGAATGTTTTGTATTGCTCTCTCATAGCCACTGTAGGTTGAATAATTGGCTTGGGACTGCCTGCATTCAGGACGGTCTAAGGACGGAATATCACTTAATGTAATGGGCCCACTTCCTACATGGCGGTTTGCGATGCGCTGCACTACCTGTTGTAGTTCACGTACGTTACCACGATACTGGCGGTCGATGAGGTACTCCATGACCGACTCGTCGATCCTGGGAATGTCGGCACGCCCGAAAAACCTATGTAAAAATCGCTCGACGAGCAACGGAATATCTTCTTGTCGTTCAGCCAGACATGGCACTTTGCAAACCCAGGTCGATAAGCGATAGAAAAGATCAAGCCTGAAATGGCCCGCCGATACTTCTTCATGCAGCGTACGGTTGGTAGCACCAACCAGTCTAAAATTCGTCTTTTTCCAGTAATTCCCCCCCACTGGTTTGTACATTCCTTCCTGAATCACCCGAAGCAGCTCTGATTGCAGCCTCGCAGGTAATTCTCCAATTTCATCCAGGAAAAGGGTACCTTGGTCGGCCAAGCTGAATGCGCCTTCGCGTACATTATGGGCGCCCGTGAATGCACCCTTTTCATGCCCGAAGAACTCGCTGCCGGAAAGCTCCGGTGCAATGGCGGAACAGTCCAGTAACACCAGTTCGCCCTTGTTTTTGCGTGTATCAAAGTGGTGCACAAGCTTGGAGAGCATTTCTTTACCAGTACCGCTCTCTCCAATAATGAGCACTGATGACTGCGAGAATGCAGCCACCTCGATCATTTCCCGGATCGTACTTTTCCAGGCTTGCGATTCACCCAGGAGGTTCTCTCTCACAAAGGATGTTTGTAACAAACTCTCTACCGTCTGCCAGCGGCCAATCTGCTCTTCGATTACTTTGTTCAGAAAGGGAGTATTCTCAAAATCATATACATAAGAAGCGCCCTGGAAGAGCAATTCCCAAACCAATGCAGCTTTACACAAGCAAGTATCAAAAATAACAACGATGCTTTTCTGTTGGCCTGCAGACCACGCATGTACTATACCTTTGGCCTCTTCTAGCTGGTCGGCATTATCCACTAGTACTATGCAGAGCGAGCATCCGGCGTGGTCGCGATTGATCCGCAACCTGCTGGATGAAAATGAGTTCATGAAGGCTTCTCTCCTGTGCGGTGACCGTCGTGTTAAGTCCTTACACCATAAAGCGCAGTACTCCATAATCTTGTCGGAATCGTTGAGGGGGAACGAATATATCGAAAATACCAGTGGTCGCTACGCGCGCTAACTTCCTTTTATTCAACGGTAAAAGGCACGGTTCGCCCGGCCGAAGTAAATTTCCTGTTCAATCTAAAATCCTGCGAAAAAGAATTCGCATAGGCTCCAAAAAGTGGCCTGAAAGGGCTTTTTAGAACTTTGGTACAGGTTTGGCCTATGTAAATACAAATCAATCATGCTCATCTTAAACATTTATTACCATGCACAACATTGATCGTACCGTAGGTGAAACAAGCTTCGGAATTGGCAACGAGTTTGGCAATGAGACATTCGAATTCGGCAATGAATTTGAGTTCGGCAACGAGACGTTCGAATTCGGCAATGAGACCTTTGAATTCGAAAACGAGTACTCCGGCGAAATGAACGAGACCATGGAAATGGAAATGGCTACCGAGTTGCTCTCGGTGACCAATGAAGCCGAGCTGGAGCAATTCCTGGGTGGGTTGTTTAAAAAGGTCGCAGGAGGAGTGAAGAACTTTGCTAGGTCCTCAGCCGGTAAGGCCCTTGGAGGGATGCTAAAAAGCGTTGCAAAAAAAGCATTGCCGATTGCCGGCGCCGCCCTGGGCAACCTGATCGTTCCGGGCGTTGGAGGTGCCGTCGGCGGTAAGCTTGCCGGAATGGCCGGCAAGGCATTTGGGCTGGAACTGGAAGGCCTGAGCGCCGAGGACCGGGAGTTTGAAGTAGCTCGCGCTTATGTGCGATTCGCTTCGGACGCTGCACGCCGCACGTCGCGCTCACCTCAGCAAATGCGCCAGCCTATGATTGCCGCGCGCACTGGTATCACAGAGGCTGCACGCCGTCATGCCCCAGGCATTCTCAGCTCCGGGTATTCACAGGGTGTTCAGGGGGGCGGTGGCCGTAGCGGGCGTTGGGTGCGACGGGGTAACAGTGTGATCATCTACGGCATCTAAACCACCCCGAAATGGTCCGCAATTATCTGCAAAACGAAGCCACATCGATGCTCTCCAGGTTAGGACAGTTACAACCCTTCTCATTGAGCACACCCATGGTTGCAGCTGCCAGTCCTTCCGATGAAGCGCTACGCGCAGTGACCGACCACCTGATCAACACAAAAAAAGAACTTCGGGCGAAAGTAAGTTCTTTTCTTGAAAAGCTTAAAACCCAGGGAATAGATGGCTTTGCCAGCGCTTCCGAGGCACAGGCTTCATATGCGATACTGAAACTTCGTTTCAACAACATCCTCGACCAGCAGGATATTTTTGCAGATGTCATCACACAGCGAACCGAGCATCAAACGGGTGTATGGATTGCAGGTCTCGACGTGATTGCTTCGGATGCACTACTGCCGCAAAAGGGTTTGTACCAAACTACGCCAATGATGTGTTTTCTTGAAAGGGGGCACGGTGCCGCGATCAGACGGGCACGGACCAGACTACCGGGGGGCGACCTCAATCCAGTGGCCATTATCCAGGTCCCGCGGGAACGTATGGTGGGTAGCGGTATTGCTTCTTCACTGATCCACGAGGTGGGCCACCAGGGTGCTGCATTACTCAGCCTGGTGGAAAGCTTGCGGGAAACGTTAAAAAAAAGAATTGGGTTGGCCCCTCAACCCGAAAAGCTCGCATGGACGCTTTATGAAAGGTGGATATCAGAAATCGTAGCAGATTTTTGGGCTCTGGGACACCTGGGTATCACGGCTACGCAAGGCTTGATGGGTGTAGTGAGCCTACCGGAGTACTTTATGTTCCGGGTCAAGCTGGACGATCCGCACCCCTTTCCGTGGATTCGTGTGAAACTCAGTCTGGCCATAGGCGCATTATTGTTCCCTGACCGGCAATGGCAGAAGTTCGAACAGCTTTGGCAGCACATTTACCCGATATCCAGACTGGATGAGGAAAAGCGAAGCATTATCGCACAACTGGAAGCAGTCATGCCTGCATTTGCAGAACTTTTGATTGGGCACCGTTCCAATGCTTTGCAGAACTTCACATTAGGAAGTCTGTTCCCCTCGGAGGCGAGACAGCCAGAGCGATTGCGTGAGTTGTATAGCCAACTGATGAATAGGCCGGAAACGGCCATAAAAGTGCCGCCTTCGCTGGTGTTTGCGATCATTGGACAAGCACGGGCCGATGGAAGAATTACTGCTACCCGCGAGGGCAATCTGCTGTCCCGTTTTCTGAACCACTGGGCGATGAGCCGTGCCGAAAGTCGGGGATCAAATCAAAAAGGTATCATTTTAAATCATTTTAATAATGGCAAAGAAACAAGCAAAAAGGCCGGTTAGACCTGGCACGCCAGCACAACCTTCCGGAACGCAAGCAGATAGCAACCCTACGCCTGCGCCAACAGATGCCGCCGCTGCGACGACGACAAGCGGGCCGACAGTAACACCACCTGCCGAACAGACAATCATCACGCAGGATGCCGATGTTCGTGCAGCTGCGATTGATGGGGATGGGACATTGACCTCCCCGCAAAATCTTAGTCTGAAGAAGGAAGGTCCGGAAATGGCAGCCGAGAGCAAAGAAATATCAGACGTAGCGACAGAATCAACCGACGATCCGGTCAGAACTTCCGAAAATGCCCAACCGGATTATTTAGACCAAAATTTCTGGACCGAAGAGCAAATAAGCCTATACAAACAACAGACCAAAGAGACGAAGGCTTTCATTGCGCAAACCGGCGGAACGCTCAACAAGATCACAGCAAAGCAAGATAGTTTTGCAGAGCAGCAGGTTGAGATGGCTAGCTTACAACAACGGATGAATCTAGACCTTTCCAGCATACCGAAAAAGGTCGCCGACGAACTGCATAAGATTATTGACACAATATCACCCGAGGCGACTGGTTCTAAGATTACCCCGCCTCCAAAAATGACCGAAACCGAGTATCCGACGCAGCATGAGGAATACAAGAAGTTCAAAGAATGGCTTTGCGAGGAAACCAAGGGAGGAAGGTCCATTTGCGAGCCGGAGGAAGAACGCAGGTTAACGTTGCTGAGCCTGTCACCTTGCGAGCCTTTTCTGGATTTAAGCGATTCGGAAGTGGACGCACTAGCGATTCTAAGAGCAGAAGAAAACCATGTACCAATCACCGATATTGAACAACTCCGTAAGTACAAACCGTTTATCAAAATCACGATCTGTACGAAGATCGAAGTGGCCAACCCTAATGCCACAGAGGCCATGTACGAGACGGATATGTGGGATGTGATCGAATTGTCGACCTCGAACAAACACAGGCTTATCGATAAAAGCGATCGTCAGAGCCTCGGCGGATACGTGGTAAAATTCAAAAAACCGTTTTTTGAGGGATACAGAGGAATAAACAACCTGAAAGTAATATTGGGCATTAATGAGCTAGTGAATAAAGAACTGGTACCCCGATATTTTAGCACTACCGAGCTTTTCGTAAACGATGTCGCCGCGCCGCATGGTGAAAGAATGCTGACTAAAGGCCTTTCCAACCTATCCGACATCCTTGGCAATGGTGTTTTAAAAGTACAAACCCAGCGGAACATCAGCGATGATACGGAGCATCGTACACACCTGCTCTGGCGTGCCATCAGAAACCGCGTACCCGATTTTGCCAGGTACAATAATCTAATGAATCAGATCCTGGGCAGTGGTAATATTGCCAATGGTATACCGGTCAACCAAAGTTCGAGTCAGCAACAGTTTTTTAATAGCGGCGTTCTGGGCAGACGCCAAACTCTTCATCCGTTGCCCTTCACAAATATCCAGGCTTACCGGCTGCTGAAATCGGCTACCCAGGCCTATCTGTGGGCAACGAACAACACATTCACCAGTGGCAAGACCGTTAATGAGGGATTGGACTTCTATATCAACAGCTACGATCCGCCAGAAGAAGACCGGACGTTTACACCCTACATCCAGAATATTCTGGCACAACTGGGTGAATGGAGAACAAGCCTTTTTAAAAACAACCCTGATATGGTCGATCCGCGGCATAATTTCTTCGGAATCGATCACTTGCCGGCTATCGAGCTGATCTGGAGCTACTGGACTGAGCAAGGTATGATGGTGCAAACGATGAATGCCATCAGTTTGCGCTTCCAGAATATAACCATCAACCAGGGTGCCGATCCGCTTGCGCAAATGGACATTGATCCCTTGCGCCCGCTAGCCAACCTGTTTTGGGGGTACATTCAGGATGAGCAGCACACGCTGACCATCAAGCGCCGCGCTTATGAGTACGACCATACCTATGGATTGCAGCTTGAAGGACGGGCCGTACCCGTATTCAAGTCTGTCGACAGCCGCTCCAAATTCATCGAAGCATTCCATAACCTGCTTCATAGCGCGTCGATCTTTTTCAAGGAATCCGATGACACTACACGTGTGGCAGACCCGTTTTCAGTGCTCAACAATTTGCGCGAAGTGCATTTGCTCCTGGCAGAAGGTAACCACAATGCTTACGGAAACCTCACCTGGACTGCCCGGCAGGAAATGCTGATCCAGCAATATCTGTTAGCCCGGCCCGAAATGCGGGAGTTCTTGGGCGGACGGGTGATGGTTCCCTTCAGGGAGCCCTGGATGGACCGTGTTGACAGGATGCGGCAAATCCAGAACTGGGGCAGTACCAGCATTACCAATTATTACGATCTGGCCCAATTCGGAGAGGTATTGCTGCTGACGATCCGTGCCCACGACTGGTCCAATGAAGAAGGGTCGGCGGTAGCAGGAAGCTGGGCCAGCTCGTTCCGAAATGAAATCCAGCGCTACCTCCATTCCTACCGCACGGTTACCGGGGCCGACCTATCGGCTGACGCCCAACTGACCGAATCGAGCTTTATGCAGCCGTCCACGCTCATTCAGCGCCGGTTGCAGGGTGAGCAGCGTGGTCCGCTACGCAACAGCAGGCTGGTAGGCAAACCGCAACCACAGTCGTAACTATCCATCCGGGCCTGTGCGCGCCGCGTACAGGCCCTAATGCTCTGCTATCATGCAATACTTCCACGATGATGAGCCGTTAATCGGCGATCCGGAACCCACTGAGGACTGGGACGATTTATTTGACCTGATCGATCATGGCTACAGTTTCAATCCGTACGATACGCAAGGTGACAATCCGCCTTCGTACGCGGTGCTTCGGCTGGTTTTCAGCCGCGAGGATCCTTTTGCTCCGCACCAAGACCAGATCGACTTGCTGACCTGGCAACAGGGCCCAGTCGCCGGCCATGAGGGCAGCCACCCTGAATCCGATGCGGTCCGCTGGCTATATGACCAAAAACAACGTGACCCTTCATTCGGCAGGGGAATCAGGCAGGTCAGGATGCTGATCCAGGACCAGCCATGTACTAAATGTCTCCACCATCTGAAAGCGTCCCTGGGTAAGGTACTTCCTACGGGTTCCCAGGTACAGGTGAAATGGGTAAAACCCGCTCCGAAGCGGCGCTTCGCTTTTTTTCGTGACCGGCGCTATACCCCGCGGGTGAACCGGTGGCGCTAGTATACAAACCATTGATTTAAAACCATCGGAAACATGTACGAGATCACCAATGAGTGGGAACAGGCCGAGCTGGAAATGGAGTTTAACTCGTTCACCGAGCGCCTGAAAGCGCTATGGCGTAGGAACAAATCCAAGGCGCAACAGCTCATGGCCGTGGCGCAGATAGTCGGCAGGCTGGTTTCTCCGGCACAGGGCGGCACCGAAAATCCGGCAAAGCCGCCGATTGAGCAAAAGGCATATGCCGACCACCAACGGGCTCAGGACCGAGACCGCAAAGACAAAATCTCATCCGCAAACCCACCAAAGCCACCAGCGGCCGGCGGGCAGGAACTGGAATACGAAGTGGCCCTGCTATCGGGCGAACTTCATGCCATGTTCGAGAAAGTCAGTGAGCGCGCGGGAGCTGAGTCCATTCTCTCGGAAGTGCTGCTGGAAACGCTCGAGACGGAGACCTACGAGGGAGTGAAAATGCATAACTGGGCAAAGATCACCAGTGACTTTAAAAGCCCCAAGAAACTCAATTACATTAAAGGTCTGGCTCGCAACGTCGCGCGGAAAGGCCATTTTATGCTGCCCGAACGCTATCAGCCCATCGGTGTGGAGGTACATCACTGGATACCCTTTAAATACGCCGATCTGTTTCCCGACTACACCCTGGAACAGCTCAACCGGCTCAGCATTCCGCTGGATGCATTTACGCATGTGCTTATCGGAGCCGCCATTGACCGGGCTGCCGGGTCCGAGCCCACCCGGAAGAAAATAGAGGCTGTACTAGACAAACTGGGTCAATGGCGAAGTGGCCCTTTAAAGCTCGATCCGACTTACTTCAACAGTGTCAGCGATGTAAATTTCTTACCCACGCCAGGCTTGAGCCGTAACAAGCAAATTGGCGTCATACGCCAGATAGGTGCATTCAAGGCGGCATTCAACCTGCCGAGAGAATTGGAACTAGAACTGATCAACCTTTAATGACCATGCTGATCATCGACTGCCACTGCCACGCAGGTGAAGGGGACGGTTTCACAGGCCCCTGGGACACCCGTGCACCCCTGAAAAAATTCATACAATGGTCACAAGAGGCCGGGATCCGAAAAACCGTCATTTTTCCTGCATTCCACACCGACTATGCCCGGGCCAATGCCTTGGTGGCGAACATTACCAATCGGTATCCCGACCGTTTTTTTGGTTTTGCATTCTTGCATGCCGAGCGTGACAAAGGCAAGATCGGCGCGATGGTAAAAACTGCCGTGGAGCAATATGGTTTCAAAGGCCTGAAAGTGCATCGTCACGATGCACGCATTTCACGGGAGATTTGCGAAGCAGCCAGGCAATATCGCATTCCTGTATTATACGACCCAACTGGCGAAGTTTCTACCGTCGAACTTATCGCCGCGGAATATCCCGATGTCAATTTCATTATTCCCCACCTAAGCAGCTTTGCCGATGACTGGCGAGCACAAATTGCATTTATTGATGTGCTGGCACGCCACGCCAACGTGTACACTGACACCTCGGGAGTCCGCAGGTTTGACGTATTGGAAACGGCCTACAAGCGGGTAGGAGCGGCAAAGATCCTTTTTGGAACCGATGGCCCCTGGCTTCACCCGGCTGTTGAACTGGCCAAGATCGATGCATTGAAACTACCTCTCAGGGAGCGGGCAATGGTGCTTGGGGGTAATATTTTGAAATTGCTCACGTTAGAACCCGTCCGTAAATAAATAACGAATTATGCAAATGGGAAGAAGCAACTTTACGATACCGAGCGGTTGCAGCGAGAAATGTCCTATTGCATGGGGGTGAAACAACACGCGACCTGGTAGAGCACCTTCCGGAAATGCTGATAGTGGTGACCGAGCCGATGACAAAAAACAACCCCTGAGTTTCAGCAAAAGCATTTTAAGCGTAAATTTGATGCAAAAAACCAGATGTTGTATTTGGAGGTCTGTTACCAGAAAAGATGCGAGTAAGTGTTTATATCGGGAAGTCTTGTGGAGGTAAAAAGACTATGATTGATGTCGCCGAGGAGAGCCGCTGGGATCCGAACCCACGATCCCAATACTTTAAATAAAATGTACTCCCTGCTTCTAGCACCATTGCAGTGCAAAAGTTAAAATTCGAATTCCGTCCTTTAAGATTTGCACACGTTGGTTATAGCCCACAGATAAAATCATATCCAGGTTGAACACATCCAGTTGCCTGACTACCTGACGTTTTCCTTCCTGTTGAACTGTTTCCATTTTGGAAACAGTTGATTTCCTTTCCAGCTCTCCATCATTCAGAATGTTTCGAATACGCTTATTAACTGCCGGAATTTCCGTACCAAACAGTGCTGAAATCTGCTTTTGATTTAACCAGATACTTTCCTCTCTGAGTGCTACTTCGATTTGACTGTGACCGTCAGCGCTTACATAAATTTCTATCTGGTTATCCATTCGTCGATTTGTTTATTCTAAATTTAGAAAAAGCTGATGAACGAAAAGTGCAGGATTTAATCAACGGTAGATGGCAATTATTAAAAGCTACCAATATATAGACAAAAGGCTCCTCACTCACCCCAAACCGTCACCACAACGCCCCGCGCTCCGCCGCGGTCCCTATGCTCGCAAAGATAAATGCCCTGCCAAGTCCCCAGCGCCAATCGCCCATTTCGGATGGGGATCATTACGGAACTGCCGAGTAAGGAGGCTTTTAAATGGGCAGGCATGTCATCGGAGCCTTCGTAATCGTGTTCGTAACCCGGGTCGTTTTCCTTGATGGTTTTGTTAAAATACATTTCGAAGTCCTTCCGCACGGTGGGGTCTGCGTTTTCGTTGATGGTGAGCGAGGCCGACGTGTGCTGAATGAAAACCTGGCACATGCCTATGCTGATTTCTGAAATTTGGGGCATTGCTTGAAGGATGTCGCCCGTGATCAGATGAAACCCTCGCCGCTTCTCACGAAATGTCAAACTTTGCTGAAATATTTTCATACGATAAAAGTATTAATCTGCATTGGATTTCATTACAGACCTGCGGCATTTCACCCGATCATTGTCATGGCACCCCCCTGAAAATGGCCAGATTGCACGCCTCCAACAGCATTGAAAACGACTAATTTTGGAACAGTTGTTCAATTGTCTAATTTCTCATAAAACAGAATAGATATGCAAAAGCAAATCACATTCATTCATGGTGGCGGATCGCCGGAAGATTTTCAGGCCGATGAAAAACTGGCGGTTTCACTGCGGAAGGAACTGGGGCCCGGTTACTCGGTTCATTACCCGTTTTTGCCTAACGATGGAACGCCGGGCCTGGGTAGGCGCAAGCAGATCGCCCACGAAATTGCTGTAAGTGAGGATGGTGTCATTTTGGTTGCCCATTCGCTTGGTGCTTCCATGTTGCTGGCATGCTTGTCCGAGGCTGAGATTGCCAAAAATATCGGAGGCATTTTTCTTTTGGCTACTCCATTCTGGCAAGGAGATGAAGATTGGGTCAAAGCGTTCAAATTAAAGCCAGGTTTCGCCGGAAAAATGGATAGGAGAACTCCCTTGTTCTTTTATCATTGTCTTGATGATGAGGAAGTTCCTTTCACTCAAATGGCTCATTATAAGCATCATCTCCCTTGGGCTACCTTCCGTGAAATCGCGCAAGGCGGGCATCAATTTGATAATAATGTTGCCATCGTTGCGGAAGACATTAAATCAATGTGAGGTTTGTGGCCCGCTTGTTTGCTTATTTTTAAAAAATATCTTCTTAAAACCTGTGGTTAATAAAAACACAATCAGTCCCATAACCAGACCGAATCCGAGTTCCTTGATTGTGGCAGGGAGCGCTGGGAAAAGATGGTGGAAGTATTCAATGTTATGGACAAAAATTCCGCCTGAAACCAAAAGCAGCGCTACGGTGCCAACGGCACCCAGAACCTTGATCATCACCGGCAGGGCCTTTACAAGCATATGCCCGAGTTTTGAAAGAATGCCTTTATCGCCGGATTTTTTGATCAATTTGTAACCCGCATCATCCGACCTTACAATGAGTGCTACAATGCCGTAGACGCCGACTGTTGCAAGCAGTGCAACCGCAGAGACGGTCACGATTTGTATGGTAATGCTTTGTTCGGCTGCACTTCCCAGGGCGATGATCACAATCTCGATCGATAAAATGAAATCAGTAGTTACAGCGGATTTAATTTTATCTTTTTCGTTTTCTAAATTGACTTCGGCACTTCCCTGTGGCGTTTCCTTTATGACGGTGTGTTCCTTTTTAGGATGGTGGAAGAAATATTCGATGATCTTTTCCACCCCTTCGTAGGCCAGGTAAAGTCCTCCCAGAAGCAGGATGTATTTGATAGCAGCAGGCAAAAATACACTGAGCAGCAATGCAATGGGAACAATAATAAGCTTATTAACCAGTGAGCCCTTCGTAATGGCCCATAAAACGGGCAACTCCCTTTCAGACAAAAAGCCGGTCGCTTTTTCAGCATTTACCGCCAGGTCATCACCCAGGATACCTGCGGTTTTTTTGGTTGCTACTTTTGTTGCCAAAGCAACATCATCCATTAAAAAGGCTATATCATCTAAAATTGCAAAAAATCCCGACGCCATATATATTATGAGAATTCCCTATAAAGTTGCTTTGCTGACCGTATTCCAATGATACGAATGCGTAAAGTTAACTATAAAATCATGCCGACCTTGCCTGTCCGTGGCTCTTCATGCCATCAACTAATTTAACCGCCTCCGTTATGATCTCTATGGGGTAATCATTCAACTCTAAAATTCTGATCGCATTGGTCGTACGCAATGTTCCCGGTTTGAGCTTGTAGTCAAACATAACGTCTTCTCCGTCAATAATTTCTGTAAAATGATAAAGGTCAAACGTATCTGTTAAATAGTCGGAAAGCTCCCTGTCGTGCGTGGAGGCCAGGGCTAGGTTATCAGCCCTGGCCAGGTAACTGAGCACGGATTTGCCGATTGCGATTCGTTCGACAGAATTTGTGCCTTTAAACAATTCATCAAGTAAAAACAGATTGGCGTAGCCGGATCTGCTTTCTTCGAGCATATTTTTTAATGTAAGGACCTCTTCGAAGTAATAGCTTTTATCCCCAAGCAGATCATCAGAAATCCGGATGGACGAATGGATTTTTGTGGGCGACATAATGAATTCCTTTGCAAAACAAGTATTGATTGTCTGTCCCAGTATTGCATTAATGCCCACAGCACGAATGAAAGTCGTCTTGCCTGACATATTCGAGCCTGTTAACAGCGCTGATTTCTCATGAAGGGAAATGTCATTGGCTACGCCATTGAATATCAGCGGATGGAAAACTTCTTGAATGCGTAGGTGTTTTTTCTGCGTACTTATCGTTGGCCGGCAAAAATAGGGAGCACTTTCTCTAAGCGATAGTATAGAAAGGGCTATATCAGTTTCCGCAACAAATTGGAAGATATGCTTGATGTGCTGCCTTTTAGAGTCGAGTATTTTTAGTATTGTGAAAAGCAAAACGGGCTCTATCAGGAACATTGCCTTGAACAATTCAAAAACATAGTCGACAAACTGGCCAATTTCACCCTGTAATCTTGCCTCAATCTTGAAAATAGACATCGGTAAACCCAATTGATCCAGCTCATTAACACGGGCCCGGAGCGCAATGTCCTGATCTGCGAACTCTTTATTTTTCAATATGCGCTGCGCAGCTTGGATCAAGATCAGGAGCTGCGGAATGGAGCTTCCGTATTGATACAGATTGTTTTTGTTCCAATAATGAATGCCCAGGTTTACAGGCAGCAAAACAATCAGGAAAATAATTATTTTGGGAAAAAAGAACGCTGAAAACACCGCCAGCACGCTGACGGCAGAAAGCGTTTTAATAAGCCAATACCAGCTTGGCCTTTCGGTGTATTTTCCATGAAAGAGGGAAGTGATGTAGTAAGCATCCGTTTTGCTAAGTTTCGAAATTTCGGCTGCCAATGCTGTTTTCAGATCGGGGTCTTTTTGAAAAATGCCAATAATGCTTTCTAGTCGCTGCTTGCGGGAATCACCCTGCGGAATGGTGCGCATGAAGTAATATAAATATTGCTGGCCGATGCGGGAAACCGACCGGTCAATAAACTTGAAAACATCTTCAAGATCCAGATCCTGAAAAGTCCTGTCAGAAATCACCTGAAAAGCACCTTCTGGTTTTTCATTCAGAAAATATTTCTCGATCTGAGCAAAATTGAAAAAGCCGGTTTTGATAGGTTGCGGATTTTCAGGCAGAGGCGGAGTTTTCGAAGGCATTTCTTTACGATAAATTAAGCGGGAGAACGACTGGGAAATCCAGTCAGCATAACCCGGGGTCAATTTATGATTTTAGAAATTAAGTCGCCCGAAAGTATTATGAGCGGTGCCTCATTCCAACCACTCCCAACGCTTCGCCCAGTCCATTAAAAATGCTTTCCGGTGCTTGGAAACCGTTTTTGCGCCTTGTTGCTGGCCGAGGAACAGCTCTTGATCGGGCTTGTCACCATACCAGTGTTGTTCCAGTTTAAAGTCGTTGGGCTCTGGTTTTCCGGGCCAGGGCGCTTTGCTGACGTACGTTCCTTTCTGACCGTTGAGCTCTGTAATGGAGCTTATTGTCACGTATTCGCCGACTTCGATTTGCTTGGGGGAGTAGCGGACGGCGTAGGTTCCTTCGCTAATGTAATAACCCGGCCAATGCTGACCGCCTATGCTTAGTGTGAAAACGGTTGAGTCAGAAGGGACGTTAATCTTTGGACCGTTGAATCGCCATTCAATGACGCCGTAGGTCGCAACGGTGTCGGCAACGGTGCTGTTTCGGTTAAAGATGGTTTTTGAACTTCTTGTAATGGGAGTGAAAGAGCCGCCCCAGCTTTGGCCCTGGGGATCTTCCGGATCACCGTGCATGAGGTACGCAAGCGAAGGTGTATCGCCCATTTTAATGTGCCCCTTATAATAATGGATAAAGTCCTTTCCCATTTCGCCTCGTCCTTTGATATAATTGGGATAGTAAGCCTCGGCAGTGATGTCCTTGGGCGATTCTGATTCCATAAACCAGCCGCGGTAAGAGGCATTGCATTCGATCATCCACAAGTCCGGGTGGTTTTCGGCAATGTAATCGTAGGCATTCACGCCCCACTTTTTATTAGGTCCCCCAACCCAGTAAACGCGGATGTTTTTCTTGATCTCGGGGGCGTCATGCAAAGCCTGCGCAACATCCTCGATGCCACCCCAAACCAACACCCAGAGTGGCTGGGTAACGGATTTTTTGGCGCAGGAAATGAGCCATTCGGAGCCCTCGGTTGACTTACGGAACCCTTTGTATGGTGCCCACGCAATGGCCCCTTGTTTGCAAATGTTTCGCAGAGAGGCCGGGTCGGGAAAGCCTTTGCTGTGTTTTTTGAGTTTAGGAAGATCTTTCTCATAGAGATCAATCATGTCCAGGATATTTTGCTTGCGGCCAGTTTGAAATGATGTAGAAACCAATCCTTCAATTTTAAATCGATCGGCATACATCAGCAGATGAATCATGGACTGGAAATCGTCAGGATCAGTGCCGCCGATATCGGTGCTGACGAAAATGCGCGGTTTCTCCTGCGCGTGTACCGCCAGAGAACTAGCAGCCAGTAAAATAATGACAAGCAGGCTGCTTAAATATTTCGACTTACCCTCCATTAAAATCGGAATGACCATATTTAATTATCCAGCCCGCTTTTTATTCAGCGGATTAGCTTTTGCTTTTATTGATCATTAGCAAAGATAAAAGAAAGTAATCGAAAAAAATAGTAATTAAATGATGGCCTTTGTTTAATAAATTAGTGTGCATATAGCTGCCTACATCTATCTAAAGAGGTGTGATAACGACTTATTTTTTCACTATTTTAGAACCATTTACTGACCCGTCGGCAAAAGTCACCTTGACAATATACAGTCCGGCAGGGAAGGAATTGATATTGAATTCTGAAATCACATTTGAAGAATTTGACCGTTTTTGATCCAGCATTAATTTGCCTGCCACATTCATGAATTGTACACGCTCAATCTTATCCAGGTCGCTGGTCAGGACCGTTAAGCGGTCAACGACTGGGTTGGGATAAAGCGCCGTTCTGTTATCGGATTGTAAATTAATGCTTCTGATACGGCTAAACGCGAAGGTTCCATCTTTGTCAATCATTTTCAAGCGATACAAATTGTTGCCTGGATAAGGAGTCGGATCTACAAAGGAATAGGAAAGAAGCAGCTTGCTTTCGCCTCCAGAGAGCACATTCGCAATTTTAATCCAGGTCTTTCCATTCTGGCTGCGCTGGATTTCAAAACGGTCACTGTTGGTTTCCGAAGTCGTAGCCCAATTGAGCGCTGCCGAGGCATTCTCACCCTTTTTAACTTCAAAACTTACCAGGGTTACTGGCAGTGAGACCTCTGCGTTTGATACAGTGTTGTTATTAAGGGAAATTTTTCCGGCAACAGACAAAGCCCTGCCCGAAAGTGTAGCGCCCGAAGCAAGCGATATCGCGCCGTTATTGATAGCAGTGCCGATAAAATTTACGTCTGCCGCCAAATTTAGTGCGCCGCCAACTTGCCAGTACACATTTTTTGCCAAAGCTCCTCCTGTCAATAGAATATTCGAAGTGCCGTCAACAGAAAATGCCCCATTGATTTTAATGATAAAAATATCGTCCGCATCGCCATTCAGAGTCAGAGACCCTGTCATAGAAGTTGCAGTCGTGCTGCAATGTACGCCCGGTGCAAGTACGGTCCCACCAGTGATGGTCGAGCTCAGAGAAAATGTACACGGATTGGTCGTCTCGCTTGCAAGTAGGGCGTAGGCAGCAGCAACATCTGCGACTGCAGCAACCGCCGTTGCGTCGGCAAAGTGAGTCTGACCGGTAACAGTTACCGGATCGCCCGTTTGGACACCCACTCCCGCGCCGATATCACCGATTACTGTTGTAGTTCCGGTGTTGGCAAACTCTCCGGCAGAAGTATAAAGCGCAAAACGGTCGGCAACGCCCAAATTCGGGACTATTTGAGCCGAACTAAAATTAACAGCAAAAATCGTTAAGGAAGTAACCGCTAGAATGTTGAAGAAAGATGTTTTCATATGTCGTATGTATAACTGTGAAGAAATTTTCACGTTACAAATATGACCCGGGCCTAGTCAGGTTGTGTTACACGTTGAATCGAATTAGTTGTAAGATTCACACGTTTTCTAGGTTGTCTTTTCTCTTTCCATTTAACTGCTTGTAGAAGGATGGAGAAAGCCCGGTTATATGTTTGAACTGATTCGATAAATAGGCTACACTGCTGTAATGGAGCTTTTGCGAAATCTCTGTCAGGTTCAGCTCATCGTACAAGATCAATTCTTTCACTCTCTCTATTCTGTGAATGATGATAAATTGCTGAATAGTGATGCCTTTCACCTCTGAGAATATGTTGGCGAGATAAGTGTAATCATAGCCAAGTCGATTGCTGATGTATTCGGAATGGTTCACCCGCGGAAATTCGTCTGAATAATGAACCATCTCGATGATGAGATTTTTAATTTTTTCGGTCAAAATGCTTTTTCGGTCATCCATCAGTTCCAGGCCAGATTTTAGCAGGTTCGATTTCAGTATCGCAAGCTTGGCAGGAAGAATGTCGCCGGTAATGTTCACCGTGCCCAGATCGAGCTCGGTGAAGGAAATATCCAGCTTTTGCAGTTCTTCGGCCACCAGCATTTTGCATCTCAAACTGACCATATATTTAATGTAGAGTTTCATCCATCCAGGTGTCGAAATGTGAAAGGTTTTACTAATAAAGAGCCTTATTAAGGCTTCTTGGTCAGGGAAATTAGTGATAAAAAGAAAAATCATATTATAAATCTACAAATATTTGTAAAAATATTTCTACGTATATTCATCTTTTGACCAACTAAATAATGGGGGTTTTCCATATCATACCGATATCGGCAGGCTTATGAAAACGGCCGTATTTGGCTGAAAAATTGCTTTTTAGCCTTTATTGGACGCCGCTTTTATTAGGAAGACGATCATCACTTCCTGTTGTTCCGAAAAAATGCATTGGGTGGGAAGCCGAAGTTCCAGATGTCAACTTGCGAGAAAATCGCGTGACTGTTTTCTGTTAATTTACTTGCTTACGGCTTTCATTAATGAGGAGTAAATGAGCCGAATTGGACTCATCAATAATGCCATGCTTTTTGTAATTGATTGGCATTATTGATGAGCTTTCGAGGAATGCTCAGGGTTAAACTACACGGCACCCTTGTCCGATTGAGCATCCCGATCCTGTAAATGTGAAGCTTTGCCAAGCCTTCCAACTGCGCTTGCGGGCCGGGATTATGTGTACGTGAGAGTAGGAGTGAAGACCTCAGGCGTTGGTGAGATGCTTTTTGGCGCGCCTCAGAAGGTGATTTGAAGTAGGAAGTCACTAGGCTGACAGGCTTAAAAAGCCTCTTCAATCAACTCCCTGTTGATCAGAGCGCCGGCCATGGAGCCAGCTGAAACTGCCAGTGCGACCGAGCGGGCCATATGGGAATTATCTCCGGCTGCATACACGCCCGCAACGCTGGTTTGCTGATACATTTCAAGTTTTAAAAGCCCGGTTTCGGTCAGTGCGCAGCCCAATTGTTCAGGAATTTCGGAATGTTGGGTGAATGCGGGACGTGAATAGATCGCTGTGATCGGTTCGTCAGAATGGTCCTCAAAAACAAGTTTTTCGACTTTTCCATCTTCATGAATCAGCGCAGCGACTGGTTTTTCGACAATGCGAATATGATGAGCAGAAAGTTTCTCAGTTTGCTCAGGGGTGAATGTCGAAGGGCCGTTTGTAAAGATGGTCAGATCCTTTGTCCAGTTCGAGATCATTCTGGCATACTCAAAACCCGTATCCCCATTCCCAAAAATGCCGGTTTTTTCATGTTTCACTTCGTAACCGTGGCAATAGGGGCAATGTATCACCGAAATCCCCCAACATTCAGCATAACCTTTTATCTCCGGCATTTGATCTTTGACCCCGGTGGCAAAAATCAGTTTCGTTGCAGTGAATGTGTCGCCGGCTGTCGTCGATATTTCAAAACCTGCATCGTTTTTCCGGCCAGCAGTAGCCAATCCATCATAAAATTGAACGGTAGGGTATTTCAAAACCTGTTCTTTACCAGTAAGCGCTATCTGTTTTGGCGTTTGTCCGTCTTGCGTCAGGAAATTATGTGAATGTGGCGTTTGAGCGTTGCAGGGCTTGCCGCTGTCAATCACCAATGTCTTCCTTAATGACCTGCCCAGGCTCATTGCGGCAGACAGCCCGGCATAACTGCCGCCAATGATGATGACTTCGAAATCAGTATTTTTCATGATGCTTAATGCTATAAAGGTTGGCTCCGCAGTCGTTTAAGTCAACGGTGCGGTGATGCACAAAGTTAGCATTACTTTTCTTATTTGCAACATTGTTGCAAGTTTTGATTTCAGCTTGCCATATTTCTTATTTTACTGTTTAATAAAGTGAGCTGGCCCAGGTGATAAACCAGGTGATGTGTTTTGGTCAGGACAATGTTCAGTTTATTGCAGCGTGGCTCCCGCAAAAAATCTCCTTCCGATATCCCGGCGTTTTTTTTAAACCATTCTGAGAGCGGCATGGTGGAAAAATAGGTTGTCAATGTGCGGTTAACGTTCCTCCAATATATCCTGAGATCATTGATGCTGTGCCCGGAGCTGCCGGCTCTGTAACTTTTGATAAGAAACTCATCAATCAGCTCGGGGTAAAGTGGTTCACCGGCGCCCAGCAATGAGAGGATTCCATCGTTTACGGCTGTGAGGTGCCCGATAATATAACGCACACGGTTTTTGCCCGGATACACTTCAAGATCAAAGTCATCGTCAGGCAGATTATCGAAAAAATCATCCAGCTGTTCAATATATTTATTCCAGGCACCAAGCACCATTTCTACTAAAACGATCTGTTCCATTTTGATAATTATTTTTGAGGCAACGAGCAGTAACACGGTTGCCATGTTGATGAAGTGAGCATTCGACGCTACAAATTTAATAAGACTAAATGCACTAATGCAGGCGATACGGTGACAATTAAAGGGGGGATTTGTGACAAATAATCGCTTTTGAACACATGACGGCAAAAAGCCGGGAACCATCGAAGGTTCCCGGCGCCCGGCCTGTTGCACTATTCAATCATGGCTAATAAATGCTCACATGCCTAACAATTATTTCCAACCTCCGCCGAGGCTGCGGTAAAGATCAACGCGGGCAATAAGCGACTGGCTGCGAATAAATGCCAGGTTCAACTCGGCTTGCAATGCGTTTCCCTGAGCGGTAATCACTTCCAGATAGTTGGCCATATCGCTTTTGTAGAGTAGCTGCGCGTTGGTAATGGCTTGCTGTAAAATGGTCACCTGGTTGTTGGCAATTGCTTCCTGCTCTCTCAATTTCTGGGTTTGGATCAAAGAATTGGAAACTTCCTCAACCGCATTCAGCACCGACTGCCGAAACTCGATGACCGACTGTTCACGCTGAATTTTGGCAACTTCCAAATCTGTTTTTAACTGTCTTCTGGCAATGATGGGGCGTGCAATCGTTCCCGCTGCAAGCCCGAACAGAGATCCCGGAATGTTGAACCAGTTACTGGATTTGAATGATTCGAGCCCGCCACCCGCAGTAATGATCAGCGATGGGTACATATTGGCCTGCGCTACACCCAATTGCGCATTGGCAACCAGGACAGACATTTCTGCTGCGCGCACATCGGGACGGCGGCTTACCACGGCTGCGGGGACGCCTGTTGCCAGACTGTCATTGGCATTAAAATCAGACAGTTGGACTTTCCGCGCAATGCTGTCGGGCATTTGTCCGGTCAGGGTTTGCAAAGCATTTTCCTGTATGGCAATGTCCTGTTCGAGCTGTGGAAGAAGCAATGCAATCGATTCGCGCTGTGCTTCGGACTGCTGGATAGAGAGCGATGTAACTTCGCCCGCATCTTTCAAAAGACGCGTCAGTTTCAAAGTATTTTCGCTGAGTTCCAGGTTACTTTTCGCAATGGCTAGTTGCTTGTCAAGCATTAACAGATTGAAAAAACCTTTGGCAATGTCAGCCACAAGTTTGGTCTGAACCGCTTTGGTTGCTTCGTAAGTCTGCAAATATTGGCCCAGCGTAGCCTGCTGCTGCCTGCGGATCTTACCCCAGATATCTGCTTCCCAGCTCAGGTTCACTGCGACGAGATAGTTTTCAATGTGTTTCGATTTCAAAAAATTGCTTGCACTGATCCCGTTTAAACTGTTGCTGGAAGGGCGATTGTATGTGCCCGTTATCTGCAAATCCAATGCAGGAATTTGCAAAAACTTCGCTTGCTTCACGCGCTGGTCGGCAATGTCGATGCGTTTCAAAGCCAGCTGCAGATCATAATTATAGGCAAGTCCACGCTCGATCAGCCTTTGCAGCGTTGTGTCCGGAAAGAACTTTCTCCATTCCACGTCAGCAATTGTTGCCGTATCCGCGAAGGTCACGTTGCGATATTGCGTCGGCAACGCAAGCTCCGGTCGCTGATAATCTTTGCTCACTTTGCAGGAAGCGACCAGCACCGTCAGCAGCATGAAAAGCGGGATATATATTTGACTAAATTTCAGTTTCATAATTGTGGTTCTTTATTAGGATCGTCGGTTTTTGTATTTCAAAGGGTAGGTTAATGTTCCAAACCTTCACGCAGCTCTTTGGGCTTACCGACTACTTTTTCCTGTAAATATTGGAAGATGACATACAGCACCGGGATCACGAAAATCCCGAAGATCACACCCGTTAACATACCGCCCACCGCGCCTGTTCCGATAGACCGGTTACCTAAAGCCGATCCGCCTGTTGCCCTCATCAAAGGGATCAAACCGACGATAAATGCAAAGGATGTCATTAAAATGGGCCTTAACCGCAGCCGCGAAGCTTCCATAGCCGATTCAATGATGCTCATGCCCGCCTTGCGACGTTGCACGGCATATTCAATGATCAGAATGGCGTTTTTGGCCAGCAGACCGATAAGCATGATCAGTCCAACCTGCACGTAAATGTTGTTTTCAATGCCGGATAAATTGATAAACAGCATCACCCCGAAAACACCCAGCGGAATGGTAAAGATCACGGCAAAAGGCAGGATGTAACTTTCGTACTGGGCCGCCAGCAAGAAATAAACGAAGACAAGGCTTAGGACAAAGATCAAAAGGATCTGCGAACCCGCATTGATTTCCTCTCTTGTCATTCCCGTCCATTCTGTACGGTAGTTGTTGGGCAAAACTTCCGCAGCTGTCTCTCTCACAGCGCGAATGGCATCTCCCGTGCTGTAACCCGGTTTCGGCGTTCCGTTGATCGCCACTGCATTGTACAGGTTATTGCGGGTCACCGTTTCAGGTCCGAAAACGCGTTTCAGTGTTACCAGCTGATTTGCCGGCACCATTTCTCCTTCCGTATTTTTGACATGGATATTGTTCAAAGACGAAGGGTTGGTCCGGTAAGAAGCATCGGCTTGCGCCATAACACGGTAATATTTACCAAAACGGTTGAAATCCGAGACGAAGCTGCTGCCATAATAAATTTGCAGCGTTTGCAAAAGCTCATTTACGGGCACATTCAATTGCTTGGCTTTGGCATTATCAATTTCCAGCATATACTGGGGATTCGCCGTTGCAAAAGTTGTGAAGGCGTAAGCAATTTCTTTTTTCTTCATCAAGGCTGCCAAAAACTGGTTGGTAGTCGCACTCAGCTTTTCCAGCGAACCATTGCCGCGATCTTGCAGCATAAATTCAAAACCACTGACATTACCAAAACCATCCACAGTAGGGAATGTGAAGAAAAATGCATTCGCATCATTGACGGCGCGTACTTTTTGCGACATCATGGCCACGATCTGATCAAAATTCTGCACTTCGCCCCGTTCAGCCTGCGGTTTCATACGGATAAAACCGACGCCATAAGGTGAAGCATTGGAATTGGAAATGATGTTCATCCCTTCCACAATGTAGCGCTGATCCGAAATGGGTGAGCCTTTTACAATGCTATCCACCTGGGCCATTGCCCGTTGTGTACGGTCCAGCGAGCTTCCCGGAGGCGTGTTAAGCGCATAAAGCAGAAAGCCCTGATCTTCCGTGGGGATAAAGCCTGTCGGTGTTTTTTGTGTAAGCCAAAGCGTTGCACCTGTGATAACCAGCAAGCCGACAATGGTGATCCATTTGCGTTTCACCAGAAACCGCAGGCTGTTGATATACTTGTTTGTCATCGTCTGAAAACCCGTATTGAATGCAGAGAAAAATCTCGCTGAGAAGCCTTTCCGCACCAGATGGCCATCGGGCGACTGGTCTGCATGAGGATTTTTCAAAAACAATGCGCATAGCGCAGGACTCAGCGTCAAGGCATTCAGTGCTGATATCAGGATCGCTATGGCCAGCGTAAAGGCAAACTGCCGGTAAAAGACCCCGGCCGGGCCCTGCATAAAACCGACAGGAACGAAAACCGCCGCCATGACAAGCGTAATCGAAATGATCGCGCCGGAGATCTCATTCATGGATTCTTTGGTAGCAGCTTGCGCAGGCAGATGCGTGAGCTCCATCTTGGAATGGACGGCCTCGACGACGACAATGGCATCATCGACCACAATCCCAATGGCAAGCACCAATGCAAACAGCGTAAGGAAGTTGATCGTGAAACCGAAAAGCTGCATGAAGAAAAACGTTCCAACAATGGCCACAGGCACGGCAATGGCAGGGATCAATGTTGAGCGGAAATCCTGAAGGAATATAAATACGACAATGAAAACCAGTATAAACGCTTCGATCAATGTCGTGCGGACCTGGCCGATGGACTCATCCAAAAAGTCTTTGGAATTATACATAATGGTCGTTTTCATGCCCTTAGGAAGCGTTTTTTCGAAATCCGCAAGCAATGCTTCGGCCTGGATCAGGATCTCGTTCGCATTCGTTCCGGCTGTCTGAAAAACGGCTACACCCGAAGATGCGTTGCCGTTCAGTTTACCATTGGATGAATAGGTGTAAGAACCAAATTCAACACGCGCCAGATCTTTCAGTCTGATGACCGAACCGTCACTGTTTGCTTTGATGATAATGTTCTCATATTCAGTATTCTGCGTAAGCTTTCCTTTGTACTTTAAAACGTATTCGAAGACTTCCTTACTGCTCTCTCCCAAACGTCCCGGAGCTGCCTCCAGACTCTGTTCACGGATAGCGCTGGTCACTTCCTGGGGGGACAATTTATAAGCCGCAAGGCGGTCGGGTTTCAGCCAGATGCGCATCGAATAATCCCTCGTTCCGAAAGGCTGGGCTTGTCCGACGCCGGGTATACGTTGGAGTTGCGGCACCAGGTTGATCTTGATGTAATTCAATAAAAACGTCTCATCATATGTGCTGTCCTCGCTCGACAAAGCCACGAACATGATGATACTGTTCTGCTGTTTCTGCGTCGAGATCCCGGCCTGAACCACTTCCTGGGGAATCTGGCTTACCGCTTTGGATACGCGGTTCTGCACGTTAACAGCCGCAATGTCGGGGTCTGTGCCTTGTTTGAAATACACGTTCAGTGCCATCGTACCATCATTATTGGACGACGATGTCATATAGGTCATGTTTTCAACACCATTCACGGCTTCTTCGATGGGCGTGGCCACCGCGCGGGCAACCACTTCTGCGTTTGCTCCCGGGTATACCGCCGTAACTTGTACGGTCGGCGGGGCAATGTCGGGGAATTTGGTAATGGGCAATGTCGTCAGCGCGATACCTCCCAGTAATAGTATAAGGATGGAGATAACCGTCGAAAGAACTGGCCTTTCTATAAATTTCTGAAACATAAAGATGCTGTTTTACTCCGGAGTGTCAGAGTAGATGTTGAGTGAATTTGTTTTGCACACGATAGCACTCCATAGCATTTTGCAATGCTATGGCGCTATTCGCCGGGTGGGACCACTTTTTATTATATCTGCTTAAATGGGATTGGCAAGCAGCAGGCTGTCCATTGACATTTTTTGCGGAGCGATGGCCATTCCATCCCTAAGCCTGTCCAAGCCGTTGTATACGATCTTTTCTCCGGGTTTTAAGCCATTGGAAATCAGGTAATAACGTCCACTGCGGTCGGAGATGGTTACAGGGCGGCCTTCCACTTTGTTGCTGTCCAGAACGGTGTAAACAAACACTTTATCTTGCAGCTCGAATGTGGCTTCCTGCGGGATCAGAACAGATTTGGTCAGTTCTCTCGGAATTCTTACCTTACCGGTGTTACCTGAACGCAGCAATCCGTTCATGTTAGGAAATGTAGCCCGGAAGTTTATCGCGCCCATAGTTTTGTCAAACTGGCCTTCTACAACTTCCACTTTTCCCTTCTGCGGATAAATGCTGTTATCGGCCAAAAGCAGCTCAACAGGTGGAATTTGCTTGATTTTCTGCTCCACAGTATTGCCGGGGAACTGATTTTTGAATTCCAGGAAATCCAGCTCGCTCATAGAAAAGTACACGTGAATGTCCTTGGTTTCGGATAGCACAGTAAGGGCTTCCATTGTCCCTTTTCCAACCAGGCTTCCCGTTTTGAATGGAATCGTGCCGATATAGCCGTCGGCGGGCGCTTTAATGGAAGTGTATCCAATATTGATTTTAGCGGCATCCACAGCAGCCTGTGCTTGCGCAACATTGCCTTTTGCAGCTTCATAGGCGGCTTTTGCCGATTTTAGCTGAACGTCTGAGATCACATTGTTCGCAACGAGCGGCGCAAGCTTATCCACATTGATGGACGCGCTTTCCAATGCTGCTTTGGCCGATTGCAGGCTTGCATTGGCCGTGTTCAGCTGCTCGGTATAAGGCCGGGCATCGATGTGGAACAGCACTTGACCCTTTCTTACGTATGCACCTTCGTCAACCGAAATTTTATCCAGATAGCCATCCACTTGCGGGCGGATCTCGATATCGCGGCTCCCTTCTATGGATGCTGTGAATTCCCTATGCGCGGTAACCTGATGGTCGCTTACGGTAAGAACGGGCAATGATTGGGCAGGCATTTCGGCCGGCGCGTTGGCTGTGGTGGACCCGCAGCTGTAAAGTGCGCCTGATAATGAAGCTAGTAGCAGAAATGGGACAAGCTTTCTCGTTTTGGTTAATTGATTCCTTGTCATGGCTGTGAAGGTTGTTTTTTGTGGTGGAAATAGACTTTTTTAAGAGATAGTGTGGTTATTATTACTAACGGTGTTAGCTTATTTTCAAAAAAATTATAAATTTTTTATGAATGCTTCCACGGTGTCATCCATTACTTTTTTGTTCATTGTAGAGTCGTCGATATCGGAGCAGCGCATCATCACAATCGAGATCAGACCATGTAGTACCGACCAGAACGCATAAATTTTAAAGCAGGTTTCATCGTCGGTCGATTTTTTTTCTTTTACAATTTTTTCAATGGCTTGTCCAATATAATCTCGGAAAACATTGAATTCCGGCTTGATTTTTCCGGCCCCGGAGCAGGGCATACCCAGTCCGTACATCAGTTGGTAATACTCGGGATTCTTAAATGCGAAGTTCCAATAGGCCTCAGCGTGCGCTCTTAGCTGTTGCTGGGGATCCGGATATTTCTTTTTGTTCTTCTCGAGCGTTCTTTCCAGCAACCGAAAACCATCCATAGAAAGTTCAAACAGGATGGCTTCTTTATTTTCGAAGTGATCATAAATTACCGGAACGCTATACTCGATGGCATCGGCGATCTTGCGGATAGACAACGATTGCCAGCCTTCGTCCTTCACCAGCTGCAAGGCCACGGACAAAATGTTGGTCCGCATGTTTTCTTTTTGCCTTATTCTTCTTTCGAGGATGCCCATTTTGATAAAAAATAGCTAACGGTGTTAGCAAAGGTAGTAGCGTTTTTTGATTTTGTCAAGACTTAATCCCATCTGTTTGCTTCGATATCGCTTTTCAGTATCGCATTGATGGAAACTTTTGCATGAAGGAGCACATAAATACTCGCCCCGTGCTCACGTGCGTAAGGGTTTTCAATTCTTCCAGTACGGTGGATGGTCCGGAAAAGGGGCTTTTCTTTGTTTCGCTCCGGATCGTCGTCATCTGCGTTTTGAATGAGGATCAAATGTTTGATTTCTTCGTCCAGCGGCACCCAGTTAATGTAGTCCGCATTCATGGTAACTGCCTGTAAATCTTTATACCTGGAATAATAATTGATTGCGCCTGCCTGTCCGTAATTGTCGCATAGCACCACAGTGTGTTTTTTGTCGTCGATTTTCGCATATTCAGCGTCTACTTTTTGTGCAAGCTCCTTCCAGCCAAGCATATCTGCGAAATCCTGCGGCAGTTCGTGATCTTTTCCATCCTCCCAGCGCAGCAATCCGAGCTTTTGGTAAGGCTTGGCATTTTTTGCGATCTCGGACGGACTCCTGATTGGAAATGCAACCCTGAATATGGGGATAAACAAGGCAAGGACGACCAGAAGCGAAACCGGACGAAGCCATGTCAATCTTTTTTGAAAAACATATTCCAAATAAACCGCCCCGAACGCGATAAAGATAGGATAGAGGCCAATGGCGTAGTAACCCTTAGCCCTCAGATAGGTGAAAAGGCTCAGCGTAAAGACCAGCGACCAGAAGAAAACCTGATATTTCCGGAAACCAGGATAGGCAAAAAAGGAGATAAAAGCGGCAATCAGTACGAAGATCGAGCTGAGAAAATACAGGATTTGTTCTTTGAGAAAATCAAGCCTGTTCACATTCACCAGCTGCGATTCCGCGAGGAGTTTCATGTGATGGACCACAGGGAAATTATTTTGATACTGCCAAATCAGGTTTGGGAAAATGATCAGGAATGCGACAAATACTGCCATGTATAGTGCGCTGTTTTTGAATATTTTATAATTTTTTGTAACCAAAAGTGCCGGAACTAGGCCTGCCACGAGAAACAGAATGTTGTATTTATTTAAAAAACTGAATCCGAACACCACAGCGGCCATGTATAGCCACTTGTTTTGTTCTGTTTTGAGCCATAACAGGATCGTAAAATAGAGCAGCGTCCAGCCCAGGATGTCGGCCGAATTGGGCTGATAAAGCATATTAATCCGTAAAAGCACGGAAAATGTGATCGCCGTTGCGCCTAATACCAACGCAAATAGACCGCCGCCGAGCGTCTCAATGGCTCGCCATACCACAACCAATGTGAATGCGCCAAAAAGGGCGGGAAAGAATTTAACCCAAAATTCAGCATTGCCCAGCAATGAAATAATGTAGGAAACCCAGGAAGTGAATGGTGGCACGGATAAATATCCCCAGGCCAAGTGTTTTCCCTGATCCAGATGCAAATATTCGTCCCGGTGCAGATCGTATTCCGGGGCAATGATCACATAATGCAGGGTGAATTTGATGAGAATGAAGAGGCAGAGGATCAGCGTTTTCTTTGGCATTTTGTGTGGTTAAGGGCGATTTCTTTTATTTTCGTTTCAATGTATCTAAGTTGGCGATTCGCTTTCTATCTGCAACTCAATTTTTTTATAATCAGCTGAAAAATGGAAATAACTTACAAAACCGACCTCGTGCCGTCGCCCGAACAGGTGATCGAATTGTACGATAGCGCCAAATTGCCCAGGCCCACGCACGATCCGGAACGCATTGGCACGATTTATCAGAATTCCAATCTGATTGTTTCCGCATGGGAAGGCGAAAAACTGGTAGGCGTTTCACGCTCCATCACCGACTGGGCTTGGAGTTGTTACCTGGCCGACCTGGCCATTCATGCAGATTATCAAAAGCTGGGCATTGGTAAAAGGCTGATCGACATAACCAAAGAACAGGTTGGTGAGCAGACTACAATTCTGCTGCTCTCTGTGCCGACAGCCATGCAATATTATCCTAAAATCGGCTTCACAAAAGAGGATCGCGGCTTCACTATTTTAAGGACAAAGTAGCCGGGTTCTGGCTCAATAAAAAGCAGTTTGGGCCGAATAAATTGTTTATTCGGCCCAAAAAATGGTGCTTACTTGCGTCGGATAGAACGGTAAATCGGCTTGTGGCTTAGCATTGGAGAACTTCCGGACTGGTCTTATTCACCTTTTTACCATCGTTATGGATTGAAAACTATATTTTGTGCATTATTGAATAACAGCAAACAAAAACCAAATGGCTTGGAACCCGGAGACCTATAATCAATTTAAAACAGAGCGGTTCGCTCCATTTCTGGATCTTCTGGCTTTGATCAAAGTTCGTCCTAATCTGGATGTGATCGATCTGGGCTGCGGCACGGGGGAGCTGACCAGAAAGCTGGCCGATCTGCTTTCCGGGTCAAGGGTTTTAGGAATTGATGCGTCAGCGGAAATGCTTAACGATGCCAAAGCGTTTGCTAATGAGCAGGTTACCTTTGAACAAAAATCCATTGAAACAGGGATTGACATGTCGGCAAAGTGGGATGTTGTGTTTTCGAATGCTGCCGTTCAATGGGTTGAAAATCATGAAACACTTTTTCCTAAAATCATTGCCAATATCAACCCGGGCGGTCAACTTGTGGTTCAAATGCCTGCTCAGCACCATAATGTGACCAATCAGATGCTTCTGCAGCTGTCAGAAGAACAACCATTTCAGAAAGAATTATTCGGCTTTCGGCGGTTATCTCCTGTTTTGGATATTGAAGATTATGCACGGATCCTTTTCGAATACGGAGGAAGTGAAATTACCGTTTTTGAAAAAATATATCCCCTGGTGCTGCAAGATGCCGACGCTGTTTTTGACTGGACTTCGGGCACTGCATTGCTGCCCTATGTAGAAAAGTTGGAAGGCGAAATGCAGCAGCGATTTATTCAGGAATTCAAGTCAAAACTGAAAACTAAATTTCCCGGGTCGCCTGCTTTTTACCCATTCAAAAGGATTATTATGTCGGCTATTTTCTGAGGTAATTTCCCAAATTTAAATCTGCTATTGCTGGCTAAAACAAGGAATGCTTAATACGTTGCTTTAAGCAGAAGCGCTTGTTTCAATGGCTGCCACCATTTCCTCCACATCTGCGAGTATATGTTTCAAGTCACGGTCCGATATGCCACTATGCCGGAGCTGCAAAATGCCGGCCAGCTGCTCATTTAATCTTTTTAACTGCCAATATTTGGAATGATTAGGCCCTATGGGTGGATAGAAGGTGTTTTCACCCGGGTCTTTCACGAGGACGATAAGTTCAAAAGCCATTCGCGAATGGTTTTGCACGGCGTTGGCAAAGACTTTGACGCACCTCCCGGTTTTCAAAGTAATTTCTCTCTCGAAGTCCATTGAGTAATAATGCTTTTTACGGCTGGGATTTGAAACAAGGATGTAAAACGCGCATCAACCGTTGCACCTGAAAGCATTTTTATTCTTAAAACAAAAAGAAATTGGAGGCTAAGCTGTTGAATTTGTGGTGATAAATACGGATCTTTTTCTTAAAATTTAAACATTAGCAGCCATGAAGAACATGACAGATCTGAGCACAACGCTGGATTGGACGCAGCATTCTTTGCGCTTTTTGAAAAAACATTTTCTGGTGATCCTCTCCCTGGGCCTGATTGCAGGATTAGGCCGGTCTGCTCAGCTGAGCGCATTTGGTGATATTCCCTTCGCGGTGGATCTTGCGCTTGAAGTTGCCATTCAGTCGGCTAGGATTCTGATATTTCTGTTTGCCTTAGGGTTAACAAATGTTCGTTCAGGGTTCAAAAGGACCGCGGCGGTTTTTTCTATGAAGAAAGACAGCAGTCAGAAACGGCGGCAGGCTTTGACAAAATTCAAACTACATTGGAAAAAAATGCTTTGGAACTTGGGCGCATTTCTGATTATGTCGTTTCTGATCAACCTTTTTATAGATCATGTTGCTTACGAAACATGTATGTACATCAGCCTGCGGGAGCGCGGCATCCTTCATTCCAATGCTCCCGAATGGACGATCATTCTTTTCCTTAAGAATTTGTCGGTCATCCCGTTAACGCTGGTTTTTAATGCAATGTGCCTGTTGTGGTTGATCAACAAACTGCCTGCGAAAACTGCGTAGTAACCTTCACGGATTGTAACGGTTAAACCTTTTAACTTAGAGGGGTTGCGGATAATGCATTATTTTAAAAGCGCTTTTTCCCGAATTATCCTTGTTAGTTCGTCAGCAATTTTATAATGTCCCGCTTCATTGAGGTGGCCGTCCACGGGATAGTAATCCTGGGCAGTAAGCACGTCGCAGGCGCGAAGAAAGTGCAGATTGGAATCCTGGCGTTTTTTTCCGGCAGCCTCAAAACCGTTGATCAGTTCGGGTTTGGTATAACGGCCATCCAGGTGCAACACGATGATTTGACCGCCGTAAATGGCCCGTATTTTCGTCAGGATCTTAAAAAACTGATTTGTATGTTCAGCGACCATGGCCTCTGATTTGATGGCCAAAGGTTTAACGCCGGGCATCGGCTGGCCGGATATCCAGGAAGTGAATGCCATTTCGGAATCCTGCCAAACCTGCCCCGGACTTGTGAAGATCCGTTTGAAAAGATCTTTTTCCCTCACAAAAAAATACGTGAAACGCATCGGAAAATAGCCTTCGTTTAAGCGGTTAAAAATGCCAACATCTTGAAATTTTTCAAGCGTTAATGGCTCTTGTGAACTTCCAGGGGCGTTTCTGGCCGTGTTTTCTTCCAGATCATTGTCGCAATATTGTATCACCAGAACTTTGCAGGAATCGCGTTGCAACTTTGAAAGCATAAGCATTTCACGAAACGTGCCGTATGATGAAACGCCGGCATTTAAGGATTTCGCGGCATTCATCTGTCCGGTTAAATGTGCAAATGTTTTGTCTTGGTCAATGCCCCAGCCCATTGTGAAAGAGTCACCCAGAAAAATGATTTTCGGGTCAACCAAAGCCTGGTTGTTGTCGCGGAGGCCGGATTTGTTGACGCTGAATTTATTTTTGTATTCCAAATCCTGATGATAACCCTCGCTTCCCGGTCGCAATGTGTAACCTAAATCTGGCGAATAACTGCTGAATTGCCTGTTGAACTGGATTACGTCGCGGTAATTGACCCATTGGTCCAGTACGCCAATGTTCTGCTTGTCCGCAGATTGATTCACACCGATTACATGCCTGATGTAACGCCAGGAGCCTATTTCCAGTAATAAGGGAATGGCCAGACAAGCAGCAATAGGAAGTCTGAGAAGCCTGCCTATTCCATAGAAAATCATTAAAAAGGAAAGCGCTACAAATATTTTAAATAGGATAACTGTCCAACCAAAGTGTGTAAAAGCTTTCCATTTGTAAACAGTTATGGAGAGAAGAAACATACCGGCCATCGAAATGACCAGCCGGATTTGAGATTTTGACATTGTAAACGGACTGGTTTAATCGCCAATTTAACAGTTAACCTCAGACCAAAAATGAAAACAGGGAAAAAAATCTTTGTAAAATTTTATTATTTATCTGAATAATTTTATTTGTCGGCTGATTTGAGCCTGTAAATGGTTGATATGAATGAACATCCGGTACAGATGCACATTCATATTGCAGTTTTCAGATCAGTTATTCCGCAGGTTGGGTCAGGGAAAGTTTCAGGTCCGACATTAATTTATACATCGCATTATTGATGCTTTCTATGTCGGCTTTCGTATTTCTTAGCGCTGCTTCCGCTTCTGCGCGTTTTTTCTTGCTTTGCTCCGTTTTAACGGCCACTTCCTTTTCCATAATGGCATTATTGTCCTTTGCGCCTAGTCGGCTCGGGCTATGGGTTGTTGAAATGCCATCCAACTTATCAATCCGGACATTATATTGCTCTTCTTTGCATTCAATGGTCAGGTCGAAACGCACATATTCGTAGGCAATGCCAGATACTGGCGCGTAACTTGTCAGGATCAGTTTGCCGAGCTGCGGATCTTCAAATGTGACGGCGTTTTCATAATTGCCAAAAGTTTTGCTTATCCAGTTTTGAGCTTGTTTGAAAATCTCTGATTTAGACTTGTTAGGCTTGCCCGAATCGGAATAAAAAACGTTGTTCTCAGCGTCCAGCGGAAGCAAGCCCGTTTGTGAATAGCCTTTTTGGCAGACGAAAAGGAACAGGATTAGGATTAAATGTTTCAAGATCATTGTGGATGTTTGGAATGATAAAGGTAATAACAAAAGTTTTGGCAGCATGACCGGCGGGCAGTTCGGTCGGAATTAATATCTTCGGCCTGTAACTTATCCTGATCCCATATGAAGAAGTATTTGCTGTTTATGATCTTATTTCTGACCTGCCTCGCTTCCGCGCCGCGCAGGATTACGTGGGTGGCTATCGGCGATTCTATCACTTATCTCAACGATCACAAAGATGAAACGGCAAACCGCGTTACAAAGGGATATTTGACATTGATTTCTGAAAAATATCCGCGTGTGGAATACATTAATAAGGGTTATAATGGCTGGACTTCCATCAACATTGCCGACAAAATTGAAACTCTTGAATTGCAGAAAGCGGATGTTTACACTGTTTTTTTGGGGACTAATGACTGGTGGCAGGGCAAAGAGCTGGGATCCATTGCGGATTATGAGGGAAACACGGGAGCCAGGACCGTCTATGGCGCATACAGGGTCATTACCGAGAAGTTAAAACAGCTGAACAAAAAGGCAGAAATCATTCTTATAACGCCCATGCAGCGAGGTGATTTTGTTTATATCAACAATCAAAAAAATAATGCATATGGGTCCTATAAGCCCAAAAACGGAAAAAACCTCGAAGCATTTGCCAACGCAGTCGTAGAAATCGGCAAGCTTGAAAAAATCCCGGTTGTGGACCTTTTTCACGAAAGTGGTATGACGGTTGAAAGCATGGTCAATTTCAAAAAGCTAAGAGACCCTGCGAACGGTCATTATAAAAACTACACGTATCCCGACTACACAACCATTCCCTTCGACCCTGAAAAAGACGAATATCCCTATCCCCCGGAAGCCATCAGTATGACCTACGACGGCCTCCACCCATCCGACAAAGGCTACGCAATCATTGCTGAGATGATCGAGAAAAAGTGGAAGAGGTTGCGTTGATGCAGGGAGAAGAAAATTATGGATTATTGGATATATTTGAGTCAAGAAAACACTCAAAATTATGCTTACTGTAATAGAAGGCACTTATGAAAACGGACAGGTAATCCTTGATCATAAACCGAAAGTGGAGAACAAAACAAAAGTCGTGGTCATATTCGAAGAAATCGAGATACCAGCAGAAATAAATGCAAAACGCCCCTTTGGTATTTCAAATGGAAGCATCACACTTAGTCCGGACTTTGACGAACCCCTGGACGATTTAAAAGACTATATGTAAATGAAGGTTTTATTGGATACACACGCCCTGCATAAGAAGTGCAGGAATCGACATTCTTCCTATTCGCGACAATCATCTTTTAGCATACCAGAATCTTTCCATGCATGTGGAACACCGCGATCCTTTTGATCGCCTGATCATATCAACCGCGATTTCAGAAAAGCGGCCATTATAAGTGCAGACCAGCATTTCAAGCGTTATCGAGATCTGGTGGAAATTCTTTGGTAAGGACGAAATATTGCCATTTCGCGGAACAAGCCAGCTAGTTCCAGCTGTTACCCTTACATACCACATTTTTTATTCTTCAAATGGGCATTGGGTAAAAATTAACTTACCTTTGCGCCATAATTCGATACCATGATCTACTTTTTTGCAGACGAACAGAACACTGTTTTTGCGGTCCAGATAGAACGAACGCTAACAGAATCAGATACTTCCAAATTGAGCTGGCTTTTTGGCGGCGCGGAACTCCGGGATGAAACCGTCATCACGGAGTTTTTTGTTGGGCCCCGGGCGGCTATGATCACGCCATGGAGCACCAATGCCGTTGAGATAACCCAAAATATGGACGTTCAAGGCATTATCCGTATTGAAGAGTTCAGGAAAGTAGGGGAGGATTTCAAGGATTTTGACCCCATGCTTTCCCAGAAATACGGTGAGCTCAATCAGGAAATTTACACAATCAGCATTCAGCCGGAATCTATTCTGGAAGTTGCTGACATTGCAGCATATAACAAGCAGGAAGGCCTTTCGCTGAGCGATGAGGAGGTTGACTACTTAAATAAGCTGGCAGAAAAACTAAACCGTAAGTTAACGGATTCAGAGGTTTTTGGCTTTTCACAAGTAAACTCCGAACATTGCCGCCACAAGATTTTTCAACGGCACATTTGTTATCGACGGCGAAGAGCAGCCGGTTTCATTGTTCAAGCTGATCCGCAAAACGTCTGAACGAATCCGAATTCGATCGTCTCTGCCTATAAGGATAATGTCGCTTTTGTCAAAGGACCGGTTGTACAACAATTTGCGCCAAAAAGACCGGATGTCCCTGAATACTATGAGATTAAAGACTTTCAATCTGTTCTTTCATTAAAAGCAGAAACCCATAACTTTCCCACAACCGTGGAGCCGTTTAACGGCGCTGCAACGGGTTCTGGCGGTGAAATCCGCGACAGGCTTGCAGGCGGACAAGGCTCGTTGCCGCTGGCAGGAACGGCTGTTTACATGACGGCACTTTCCCGTTTGGAGGAAAATCGTCCCTGGGAAAAAGGTGTTGAAGAAAGAAAATGGCTTTATCAGACACCAATGGATATCCTGATCAAGGCATCTAATGGCGCCACTGATTTCGGGAATAAATTTGGCCAACCATTGATTACCGGCTCGGTTCTGACATTTGAGCATGAGGAACTAGGCAGGAAATTGGGCTATGATAAAGTGATTATGCAAGCCGGAGGCATAGGTTACGGCATCGCGGACCAGGCAAAAAAATCCAAACCCGAAATCGGCGACCAGATTGTGGTGATGGGTGGCGAAAATTACCGGATCGGAATGGGCGGCGCGGCAGTTTCTTCTGCGGACACCGGCGCATTCGGTTCCGGAATTGAGTTGAATGCGATCCAGCGTTCCAACCCGGAAATGCAAAAGCGAGTGGCGAACGCAGTGCGCGGTATGGTGGAAAGCGGTAACAATACAATTGTGTCAATCCACGACCATGGCGCGGGCGGACATTTAAACTGCCTCTCTGAGCTTGTTGAAGAGACGGGTGGAAATATCAACCTGGATAAGCTGCCTGTTGGCGATCCAACACTTTCTGCCAAAGAAATCATTGGTAACGAGTCTCAGGAGCGAATGGGGCTGGTGATCAGCAAAGAAAATCTTGAAACACTCAAAAAGATCGCCGACCGCGAGCGTGCACCGCTGTATCAGGTGGGCGAGGTGACGGGATCGCATCGTTTTACATTTGTATCAGAGACAACCGGCGCCAAGCCGATGGACCTGGAAATGGATGATATGTTTGGCAGTTCGCCCAAAACCGTGATGGCCGACAAAACCATACAAAGAAATTACGAACCTGTCACTTATGAGGTCGGCAAGCTTCATGAATATTTGGAGCAAATGCTGCAACTGGAAGCGGTTGCAAGTAAGGATTGGCTGACGAATAAAGTAGATCGTTGTGTTGGCGGACATGTGGCTAAACAGCAATGCGCCGGCCCATTGCAATTGCCACTGAACAATGTTGGCGTAATGGCGCTTGATTTTCAGGGCAAAGACGGCATCGCTACTTCAATAGGCCACGCGCCGCTTTCGGCTTTGATCGACCCGGCTGCCGGTAGCCGGAATGCCATTGCAGAGGCGCTCTCCAACATTGTTTGGGCTCCACTAAAAGATGGCCTGACCAGTGTTTCGCTTTCTGCGAACTGGATGTGGGCTTGTAAAAATGAAGGTGAAGATGCGCGTTTATACAAAGCTGTAAAGGCCTGCTCGGAATTTGCGATCAGTCTGGGAATCAACATTCCAACGGGCAAAGATTCGCTTTCGATGAAGCAGAAATACAAAAACGACGAAGTAATCGCGCCGGGAACGGTAATCATCTCCGCGGCCGGACATTGTGACGACATTACCGCCGTTATAGAACCGGTTTTGAAGAAAACGGGCGGTTCAATTTATTATATCAATCTTTCAGGGGACACCTATAAGCTGGGCGGCTCTTCATTTGCTCAGATATTAAACAAAATTGGCAACCAAACTCCTGATATTCAGGATGCTGATAAGTTCAAAACAGCATTCAACGCCATTCAGGAATTAATCAAAACCGGAAAAATACAGGCGGGTCACGACATCGGCAGCGGCGGACTGATCACGACACTGCTTGAGATGTGCTTTGCAGACCGCGACCTGGGCGCTTCTGTTGATCTTTCATCACTGGGTGAAGAGGATATTATCCAGAAGCTTTTTGCTGAAAACATAGGCATCGTTTTCCAGGCGGACGATTCGGTAGAGGCGTCGCTACAAGCATGGGGTGTTCATTTTCATAAGCTGGGAGCCGTTAATATGGCTTCCACGCTGACGGTAAAGGATGCAACCGGTAAATGGGATTTTGATATTGAAACACTGCGTGATGTCTGGTTTAAAACTTCCTTTTTACTGGATAAAAAGCAAACGAAACCAGAGCTTGCCCAAGAGCGTTTTGACCACTATAAAAATCATTTGCTCCGTTACAAATTCCCTGCGCAATTCGATGGCAGAAAGCCGGTAATCAGTGAATCCAAGCCAAGACCAAAGGCCGCAGTGCTCCGCGAGAAAGGCAGTAATTCGGAAAGAGAATTGGCTAATGCGATGTATCTGGCTGGTTTTGATGTGAAAGACGTTCACATGACGGACCTTATTTCCGGTCGCGAGACATTGGAAGACATTCAGTTCATCGGCGCAGTAGGAGGGTTTTCCAACTCCGACGTCCTGGGTTCAGCGAAGGGTTGGGCAGGCGCTTTCCTTTACAATGAAAAGGCTAAAATCGCACTGGAAAATTTCTTCAAGCGTGAGGATACATTGTCTGTTGGCGTTTGCAACGGTTGCCAGCTGTTTATCGAGCTTGGGCTGATCAACGAAAACCACGAGCAAAAGCCAAAAATGCTTCACAACGCAAGCGGCAAGCATGAAAGTATTTTCACCTCGCTAACTATTCAACCAAATAAATCTGTAATGCTTTCCACATTGGCGGGCAGCACACTGGGCGTATGGGTGTCGCACGGAGAAGGCCGTTTTGATTTCCCTTATTCCGAAGATCAATACAATATTGTGGCCAAATACGCCTACCAAACCTATCCAGCCAGTCCGAACGGCTCTGCATTCAACACAGCCATGCTCTGCGATGAAACCGGTCGTCACCTTGTTATGATGCCGCACATAGAAAGATCCCTCTTTCAATGGCATTGGGCTAATTATCCGGAAGGCAGAAAAGATGAGGTGAGTCCGTGGCTAGAAGCATTTGTGAATGCGAGGGAGTGGATTGAGCGTTTGTAATCCTGCGTTGGGATATGGATTTCGCCTGAGAGCATTCTTTTTTCCGTATGTCAGTCCAGTCAGGCACGGTTAATATTTTAGGGCCAGGATTTATCCTGGCCTTTTTTGTTGTCGGGGAATCAGCATTTGTCTTCGGCCTTGTGAAATTAATGGCGAAACAGTGTGAACCTTTAACTGACCTATTTCTGCCCGCCCTTCCTCACATACACTTCCAAAATCTGCTGATCAATGCCCAGGCTATCGATCTTCTCCACGCCACTCTGAATGAGTGTGTCGCCTTTAAGCAGCAGTTTGAAATGGAAATCGCGGTTTTCCCAATCCCGGTAGTTGCAATATTGAAGATGTTCCGAATAGTCCTCGCCTTCTAATGTGTAAGTGCCGCCACCTGCGTCGAAAACTGCCGAGTCACCTTTTCCCTGGTTGATATCGTGTTTCATGAATGTAAAATGCGACGCGGTAAACATCTTGATCATTTCCTGATCTTTCACCGGGAAGGTAACAAGTGTGTCGCTTTTGGTTATTACTTTGCTGGACGAGAGCGCCCATGTTCCGATGATGGATGGCGAAGTGGACGTTTCAGCGTTATCGTTCTTATTGCCGGTGCATGCGGCAATAACTGTCATCACTGCAAAGGCGTAGATTTTTGATCTCATTGTAGATTTTAGCATTGAGGTGGATTTTGCTTTCAAGTTAATGGATAATTTCTTTAACTTTAAATACACTAAATGCAACATTTTATGAAGCAGACTAAAAACATCTATCTGGCATTGGCAGTATTGCTGTGCGCATCTTTCACAATGATGCATCACGGCTGGGCGGATTACGATCAGACCAAGCCGCAGGATTTCACAACAAAGATTGAAGAATCTATCTATGAGAATCCGCATGTGCTGGCAAAAGTGAAATACAATAAGGAAATGTACACGGTTTTCCTGGCACCCACCAGCCGCATGACCGATCGCGGCCTTACAGGTGATATGATCAAAAAAGGCACCGAAGTAAGATTGGTCGCTTATCCACATAAGACCGAGAAAGGCGAAATGCGCGCCGAAAGAATCTTTGTGGATGGCAAAAAGTTCGAACTCCGCTAATAGTGCTTGAATTGCTCGACTGGCTCGAAAAAACCGCGTGGGCGGTAGAAATTCGTCAATCGTTGTGGCTATACCCGGCGCTGGAAATTGTCCATATTCTGGGTATAGTCATGCTGGTTGGCCCCGCATTTATGTTTGATCTCAGGTTACTGGGTTTCTCTAAAAACATCCCTTTTGCAAGTCTGGCAGCACATTTGCTGCCGTGGTCAAGAAGGTCGCTGCTCCTGATTATTCCTTCTGGTGCGCTCCTTTTTATAACCAATGCCAATGCGCTGGGCGTCGATCCCACTTTTTGGACGAAAATGAGCTTGATAGGCGTTGCAGCCATCAATGTGTTCGTTTTTCACCGGTTTATTTTTACATCAAACTTAAACCCCGATGGTGACCTCCCGTTTCAGGCCAGAATCAGTGGCTGCGTTTCAATTGTTGTCTGGATCGCCGTCATTGCATGCGGTCGTTTGCTAGCTTATTGATCAAAATTTAAACCAATTTTCGTCCGGCGTTGGTTGCAAGCATATTCTTGCCGATATTTAGTGTGTAAAATTAGTTTACATATAAAACGTCATGACCATTAAATTGCTTCTACAATGTTCCGGGATGATGGTTTTCTTATTGCTCCTTTCCTGCGATGACAAGCCAGCTGAGGTTGTAAAAGCGAAGGTTAACAAAGAAAAGGTCTTAGCCGCATTGCTGGCTTCGGGTAGAAATTGGCGTTTTGAGGAGATTTCGATTGAAAGACAAGGGGTTAAGACGGTTGAAAACCTGGCTGAGACTTCCAAACTGATCACAGTAGAAACCCGCATCAACGTAACCCCGAATGTTGGTTTCCGATTTGAAAGTTACGCGAACAATGTTACCAGGCTTGACGAGATTATCAGCACGGGCCCTTTTGGAAAGATTCCTTATGGTGCTAAATCGCTGAGTGAGACCGGTATGGGCTTAACAACGGATGGAACCTGGGTCTGGGATGATGCAGCGCAAACCGTATTTATAACTTCCACCTCTTCTATGGTGGGAATCGTCTCGGAGATGTCTGAAAACGGTTGGAAGCCTGAAAAAGGATATCTGGATAATACAATGCTGCCACTTTTCGAAACGGCGGGTGAAGCGCAGTCAGCCGGTGTTCCCGAGCGCATCCGGATTATATTTGAAGAAAACGACGCGAAGATCGGAAAGATAACCTATGGTATAACGCTCAGAGCGGCCTGGATTACCAGACTGGTTTCGGGCAACAGCAGGCAGCAGTTCTATGACGTGGTTTATTAATGGATGAAAAGTAAAACATTATCTGTCTACACACTTGCAATAAGTCCCGACGATCGCATTATCGGGCTGGTCACAGAGCTCAAAAAGCGATTGGAAAAGCATCTTGGGCGAAATTATGGCAGTGTGAATTCGCTTGCGCATGTGACATTGATCCTGTTTGTTGCCTATGAAGATGATTATCCTGTCATCCTGGACGAATTCAAGAGAGTGCTTGCAGGAATTGCACCTCTGGAAATAGGGTTCTCCGGTTTCGGCGATTTCTCTAAAAGCCATCCATGCACATTCTTTGTCAAACCGGATGATTCTTCAAAAGATGAAATCGTTGCATGCTGCCAAACCATAGGTTTAAATTTCCATAAGTTTATAAAACAAAGATTCACAGACCGTTGGGACATAAAAGGCCGGGTCCAACCACACATGACCATAGGCCGAGACCTTATCTTTGAAGAAATAAGTCTTTCCTATTCCTTGTTTACGGAAGATTTCAATGAGCACTTTACATGCAATTCATTTGTTATTCGAAAATTCAATCCTGGAAAAGGGCAATACGAAATTATCGACACCATACCATTGTTGGGAAATGAATATATGGTAGGCCAGCAAATGCGGCTTTTTTAACAACCGATCCTAACGACTAATAACAAATACGTGGAGCAATATTCCTTAGCCATCATGCCCGGCGCGCCAATATCTCTCGAAGTGGCCGGGATGAAACAGCAATTGCGGGCCGCCATTGGCAAAAGTTACGGCAGCGCCAATGCGGAGGCGCACATTTCTTTGGATGGATTCGAGGCAGATGAAAATGACTTTCCATACATTCTGGCCGAATATCGTCGGATCGTTTTTGAATTAACACCTTTTGAAATCAGCTTTTCCGGATTTGACGATTTTGATAGGGCTGATTATTCTGCATTTTACATCAAACCAACAATCGACTCGTCGGCCGAGATCCGGCGCCGTAGTGAGGCTGTGATAAAGGCATTTGATAAGAAACTCAAAAAACAATACATTAAAAAGTGGGCGGATGAGTCCAAAAACCCGCATATGTCAATCGGTCGCAGGCTTACGCGAGAATGGATTGCGCTGGCATATTCCACGCTGAGCACATATGAAGCGAGTTTTACATGCGATGCATTTGCGATCCGGAAGTTCAATGAAAAACGCCGACAGTATGATGTTGTGGACGTGCTTCCGTTGCTGGGAACCGCCGGGCCGCTCGCTCAGCTGGATTTGTTTCAACCTTAATTTAAAGATAAAAACACTGTTTCCTATCCAATCAATGTGCATAATGGGTATATTGGTCGCTGTTGATGTAATGGATGTTGGATAAATTCTTTTGCTGGGATGTTTCAAAAGGCTGTTAGCTGGATTGTCTTTATTTGGATTCTGACAAGTTTTCAAAATGCGTTTTGCCAACCGGTTTCTGTTCCGGGGAAGCCGTGGCTTTCGGAATACAATGTTTTTAAGGATTACAAAGGGGTGTATGTCGTCAAAAAAATAACCATTCCCTGCCGCGCCTATGAGACCTTTTTGGTTGACGGCAACGGGAAAAAGCTCACGCCTGCTTACCGCGACATAGGTGATTTTTCGGGAGATTTAGCCGAATTTGTGCCCATGGAGCTGGATGAGAAAAAGCAGGGCCGCCACGGATTCATCAACCGGCGAGGCGAGGTGGTGATCCCGCCGATTTACGTTTCTACCGACAAGTTTTATGAGGGGAAGACCTGGGTGATTTATCGCTCAGGAAAGCAGTTCGGGCTTTCGTACATTGATTCCACGGGAAAAGAAATTTACAAAGTTCCCATTCAGTATTTCAAAAAAGACTTCCTGATCTCTGCCGCAAAGGTGGACATGATCTGCAATTATGACACCAGAGAGGACATTCTCTGGTGGAAAGGCCGTAACTATTTTATCCTGAACTGGAATTTTAGTCCATTCATTGAAAAAGAGGTGAAGAGCTCTAAGTACATTTATCACTTTTTGTATGAAGGCAAATATGGGATTATAGACAACAACATGATCCTGCGCGTGCCTGTTTCGCTGGATGACATCGATCCCGAATACAAGTTTTCGGGCCAGGGCATGGAGCGGGTTAAGTACGGGGACAAGTTTGGGTATATCAATGTCTTTACCGGCGAGCTTATCACCGATTTTTTATATACGGACACACGTAAACCAACGTCTGGACTATTTTGGGTAAAGAAAAACAACAAATGGGGATGCATTGACAAAACCGGGAAAACCCGCATTGCTTTCCTGTATGATGAGGCAACCGGCTTTACGAACGAAGACCGGTCGGCAGTCGCAATAAATGGGAAATTCGGCCATATAGACAAAAAAGGCAAAATCCGCACGCCACTCCAATATGACTTCGCTTCCTACTACAACCGCGGCATATCCATGGTCCGCATTGATGATAAATACGGCTATATCGATATCAACAACCGCTACATTATCGAGCCTATTTACGACGAAGCGCTCCCTTTCGACAAGGAGACAACCATTGCAGAGCGTATATGGCTCAGATTTGAACTCTCAAAAAATGGCGCAGAAAGGTTCATCGGTTTTTCCTATAAGTTGAACGCAGTTTTAATCCTGATAGGGCTGGCGTTATTTATTTATGCTAATAACCTTATTTACAAGCGTATGCAGCTTAATAGGGCGCGGCGGAAGAAGTAAACCAATCCGTCCTGCTGGTTATCCGCATTATGCATGCGCAGTTCCATGCTAGCTCCCATCTTCCAATGATCTGCATTACCGCCTGGCCACACTAATCATATTGCTTCTGGCAATTTTCGCAGAAGTAGCTTCTTCTTTTTGTTTTACCTAAATATTCCTTATGAAATGGAATCAGGCAGCGTGGACACATTTTTTTCGTGTGAGCCAGCCAGTGTTTTTTCAGGGTAAATTCTTTTTTCCAGTTTAAAAAGTCAAAGCTGTAATTCCGGGTTTCCCTAACCAATTCTTTCAGTTTTGCTTCCGGCAGCGCGCCGATCAGGCTGAGCGGGTGAACCATAATGCGGAAAAGCACCTCGTTTTTGATGATGTTTCCGCTTCCCGCAAAAATATTTTGGTCCAGTAAGGCGTCACATGCCAGCATTTTGGGAACGAGTTTCAGTTTTTTGATCGCTTTTGTCGAACTCCACGATTCGGACATAATATCACCGCTCCAATCGTAAATTTCGTCGGCGGGCTGGTCAAGGATGGCGGCGGAGCAGGCGTAAAAGTTCAGTTCCGCATCATCAAAAACCAGTGTCAGCCGTGGTGGCGTTTTTTTTCGCTCATTGATCAGGTAGGAGCCAAAAAGCATAAAGTGGATACGCAGGGTAAAATCTTCGAAACACACAAGGAAGTGTTTTCCCCACGATCTGAAAGCAATAACCTTCTGATCCGTCAATCGGTCCTTGTCTATCTTTGAATTGCCCTCCACTAATCTGATCACAGCATTTTCAAGGCTTAGTTCCTCGATCAATTCCCTTAAAATAACAATAGACGGTCCCTCGGGCATGGCATAGTAACGATTATGAATAAGCTTGTTTTGGATGAAATATTAAACAATGATGCCAGTATTTTCCGTCTTGCAGGCATACTTGTTGAACGATTGCCGAGCTTTCGGAACAGGACGTCAGAGATTATGTGGGAACGGAATGAACGGGCATCACTTTGAGTAAGTCGGGCGTCCCATTCACTTTTTAACCAAAAACAATCGGCACTATGGGAAAAGGGAAAGATCTTTTTGGGCATTACAATGACCTGGCCAAAGCAAAAGGGCCGGAAAGTGAAGAGAGTAAGTATGCAGGCGTGCTTTTCCAGGCCCTGTTGATGGTTGGCGAGCGAAAGGTTTTTGAGCTGTTGGAAGAAGCCGAAGAGACGGGCAAAATGTTGAAGCTGCAAACGTCTGGCAATGGTGCCGATAACCCGGATCGGCCCAGCAATATTGTTTTGGTGGACAAGGATTAATTGTCATTTTAGAAGGCTGGTTTGCATTGCGTATATGGCAACTGTCAGGCAAATTGGCAGCAGGCTGGTACGATTTTTAGTCTTTAAACAGGGATTTTAAAGTTCGTGGACCGCTAGAAACCATATGACCAACACCAAATTTTTTTCAATACTCCTGATCACAATCCTGATTTCGCTGCAAATTGCGGCCCAGGACACCACGAAAAATCCCGCGCGCACAATTGTCATTCCCGACACATTATTATTCCGGATCGAGAAGGCCCAGGCGGTGATCACGCAGATCAATGCAGTCAACAAAAGGGGTTACGATACCGAAGTGATCGGAGAGGAGCTGGCTGGCATAAAGCATAATGTTGACCAGATCCAGAATGCAGTAAGCGTTGAAAATGCCATTCCCGGAAATAAGGATTTACAAAATTACAGGCTAATACTGACCGATGTGCAGCAACAGACCGGGCAATGGCGCAAAACGCTCAGCAAACACAATTCTGAGCTTCAATTCCTTTCCGAACAGGTCATTGAATTTAGCCGCGACTCGCTGCTGGCCGTTGAAGCCGGCGATTCGTCACAAAAACAACTCTACTCGGGCCAGATTGCAGATTTAAAACAGAAATTACAACTTGCGGGGAAAGCCACGACCTCAAACCTGGATACGGTCAGCAATTTGCTGGCAGCGGTGTCAGAGGTTTATTTCCGTGCTACTGACCTGCAAACGACCATCAATGACTACATAAAGGAGTCGGGCCGAAACTTACTGGGTAAGGAATCCAGCTACATCTGGAAGGCATCAAAGGGCAGCAATAAATCCAGCCTGAATGATATTATAAAAGTCTCTTACACCGGACAAAACAAAATTCTACGTTACTTTTTTCAGTCGACCTGGGATAACCGTGTGTTGCTTTTACTGGTTTCTGCGGGATTTTTTGTCTGGATATTCGTCAATTTCCGGCTGGCTTCCGCAGTTGCGGTCAGCAAAGAAATTGGAGTGCTGGATTTCAAATACATTAATCCAAGGCCCATACTAGCCGCTTTTATATTCCTTTTCAACATTACGCCATTATTCGAACCCAGATCACCATCGATTTATATCGAGCTTAATCAGTTTCTGCTTCTGATCACGATGACGGTTTTTTTCATGAAGAGGTTGCCGGGAAAGCAACTCCTTTGGTGGTTTTCTGTGCTGGTGCTGTATGTGCTTACCATCATCAGCAACATTTTAGTAACCGAATCCTTCGTTTCCCGTTTCGCACTTATGGCGCTCAATGCAGGCTCTATTGCATTCGGCGTATGGTTTTTCCGGAAGTTGCGAGAGGTCAGGATGGAAGAAAAGTTCATTAAGCCCGTACTGATCATCTACATCATTCTCAACATTCTGGCAATCATCCTGAATGCACTGGGGCGGATTTCACTGGCGAAATCTTTCAGTGTGACCGCCATCAGCGGACTGATCCAGGTTTTGAGCCTGGGCATTTTCGTGCATGTGGTTTTAGAAGCGTTAGAGCTGCATACGAAGGTAAGTGTCGCTTCGAAACGGTTATTTTCCCGCATCAATATTGAGAAAAGCCGTGCAACGTTCAGGCAGTTAATATCCTTTGTATCAGTGCTTCTATGGGTGCTTATGTTTTGTATCAACCTGAATATTGTCGATCCGATCTTCGGATTCTTACTACAAATCCTGGAAAAGCCACGCACATTCGGCTCAATCACATTTACGTTAGCCAATGTGCTGTTTTTCTCTGTGATCATCTGGTTGGCCAATAATTTACAAAAGCACATTGGCCTGCTTTTCTCCGGGCCAGATGTGAATTTTACGACCGAAACAGTGCATAAGGGATCAAAGCTGGCATTGATCAGGCTGGTGATCATAGTGGTAGGCTTTCTGTTTGCCATCACAGCTTCCGGCGTTCCGCTCACTAAGATCACTGTTTTGCTTGGTGCGCTCGGCGTAGGGATCGGACTTGGAATGCAGAACATTGTCAACAATTTCGTTTCAGGGATCATTTTGATATTTGAAAAACCATTTACGATCGGTGACTATATCGAGCTGGCCGATAAAAAGGGGAAAGTACTCGACATCGGCATTCGTTCCAGCCGAATGCTGACGCCGCAAGGTTCAAAGGTGATTATTCCCAATGGAGATTTGCTTTCAGGCAGGCTGGTCAATTATACAACGAATAATGCCCGTTTGAAAAGTGAGGTGACATTTAAAATAAGCCCAGAGGCTGACTTGGAGCAGGTTAAAAAAATAATCAACGAGATCGTCGACAAAGCAGAGGGTGTTGTGAAAAAAGCGCCGCGCCAGGTTTTGCTCAGCGCAGTTTCGGGCGATAGCATTGAGCTTAAAGTCATGGTCTGGCTTACCAGCGTTTATTCTGAAACAACATTCAGAAGCTATGTTCTGGAACAGGTCGTGATCCGTTTCAGGGCCAGTGAAATCAAAATAATATAGCACAAAACCAGATTTGCAGACCTGTTAAGCGCCATTACGCCGCATAATAGGCCTATTTAGGTAAAATATATAAAAATTTTGTGTCGAAAAGTTTTTTGTTTAAACGATTAAACTTACATTTGGAAGCACATTATAATCTTAATGCAAGAATTATTATAAAAATATCGGTAGAGACCTTGTATTGTTATAGCGTCCGTGCGTTTCTATTTTCAGATTATACCAAATTCAATCCTGCAAAAGCGTTAGTTGTTTATTATTAACCATTCAGCTCAAAGCAATCAATTGTAATCCTTTGCTTAATCGATTAAACAGTGCGAAAACACTGTAAAGCGGATATGCTGCCCATTTTTATCTTGTACAATGCCCATTTGGCTGAAATCCTCGGTCAGATGAGGGAATATCGCTGTGCGTATATAGTATATAGTTAGTCTGTTTCATCCATTTATTATTCACATTTAATAATGCGGAGATGAGAAGAATTTTTACAATGACATGGCTGTTTACATTGCTTTGCATCGCAGCATGGGCTCAAAACAGCAGTATTACCGGAATCGTAACAGGCCAGGAAAATGAGCCGCTCCCCGGTGTGAATGTGCTCATAAGCGGCACGCAGCAGGGAACCGTGACAACTTCGGATGGGAAATTTACCATAGAAGCGTCGGCCAATTCGAGCCTTGTTTTCTCTTATATCGGCTATGTGGGGCAAACGGTAAAAGTCGATTCGCGGTCTGTGATTGATGTGCAGCTGGCATTGGAATCCAAGAATTTAAATGAAGTTGTGGTAACGGCGCTCGGCATCAAAAGGGAGGCCAAAACGCTGGGTTATGCCACGGCGACGGTGAATGCAGATCAGATTTCAACCAATCGAACTCCTAATGTGGTCAGCTCGCTGCAGGGGAAAATGGCTGGTGTGAACATTTCGTCTTTATCCACCGGCCCGGGCGGAACGGCAAAGATCCGAATCCGCGGACAATCTTCGTTTAATGGTCAAAACAGCCCCTTAATCGTTGTAAACGGCGTTCCTATTGACAATTCCAATTATGCAGGCGGCGGCGATTTCGGGCCGAGATCCATGAATGCTTCCGACGGCGGCGACGGGCTTTCAAGCATTAATCCCGACGACATTGAATCCATGACCGTGCTGAAAGGAGCCACAGCCGCTGCTTTATACGGCTCGCGAGCCAAGGATGGGGTGGTCATGATCACGACCAAAAACCGGAGCACTGGAAAAGGGATCGGACTGGAATACAACATGAATTTCACTACGGATCAACCCCTGGATTTCACTGATTTTCAATACGAATACGGGCAGGGCGAGGGCGGTAAACGACCTACTTCCGCCGATCCGACTTCCGGTGTTTGGAGCTTCGGAGAGAAGTTCGAACCGGGTATGACGCAAGTGCTTTTTGATAACGAAACCTGGCCCTATGAGCCTGTTTTTGACCGCATTAAGAAATTTTACCGCACCGGAACAAACATGACCAACACTGTGACCGTCTCCAACAATGGCCCCAATGGCGGTTTTAGTTTGTCGCTGGCCAATGCGGATAATCGGGGCATAATGCAGAATAACAAATTCAACAAGAAGATTGTCAACCTGGGATTCACGCAGAACATTTCAAAGAAACTCACAGCCTTTGGCAATATTAATTATTCCAAAGAGAAGAACACGAACCCGCCGCAGCTTGACACTCAGGACTTTGCAGTCTCCACGGTGATCATGACCCTGGCCAATTCAATGCCGTTGGAAGCACTCGAACAAAACCAAACGAAGTCCAATGGCGATGAGTTTGTATTTTCACGCTTCCTGGTGCGGAATAACCCTTATTATTCCATGAGCAAGCACTTTGAAACCATTTCCCGCGATAGGATTTTTGGGAACATTGCCCTGAAATATCAGTTTACGCCCTGGCTTTATCTGCAAGGCCGCATTGCGCAGGACTTTTACGTCCGCAACCAGGAGTACAACATTCCAAACGGCTACGCACCCATCGCAAAAGCGCCTGTGGGTTATGTAAACGGCCAGTTTACACAGGATATCCGCCGCAATACGGAGCGGAATTTTGACTTCATTCTGGGCGGAAACCACAATTTCGGCGACATCGGTCTTGATGTGACATTAGGGGGTAACCAGCGTTATGCACGCATGGACTACAACAGCGTCACGGTCCAGGATTTCATTCAGCCGGGGCTTTACACTGTGATGAACGGGCGCGTCAAAAACCCGCTTTATGCGTTGTCTGAAAAGAAAATCAATTCCTTATACGGAGCAGCGACAATTTCTTATAAAGAGTTTTTATACCTGAACGTTACCGCCCGAAACGACTGGTTTTCAACATTGGCGCCACAGAACCGAAGCATTCTCTATCCTTCTGTAACAGGAAGTTTTATCTTTTCGCAGGCGTTTGCCAACCTGCCTCCCTGGATTACTTTTGGCAAGTTGAGGGCCGCTTATGCGCAGGTTGGATCGGACAATGTGAACCCCTATTCGAATGCGCTTTATTATCAGGTCGACAACAATTCTTTCCCCAATCCCTCCGGCCAGCTCGTGCCTGTGGGCGGCATAAATGCCTTGACGGTTCCTAACAAAAACCTGCGGCCGCTGCGCATTAAGGAAGCGGAAGCTGGCCTGGAAATGAAGCTTTTCAACAATCTGATCGGATTTGATTTTACATATTATCACAAAACGACTGACGATCAGATTCTTGCCGCGCAAATATCGGATGCATCTTCTTACACCGCCCAGCTGATCAATGTCGGCCGGAGTATGAATAAAGGAATCGAGTTGCTGCTGACGGGATCGCCGGTGCGCACGAATGACTTTCAATGGGATGTGAGTTTCAATGTTTCCTATAACACTTCCAAAGTGCTGAAACTGGGGCTGGCCGAGAAAGATACGGTTATCACGGTGGGCGGCGGAGGCGGCCGGACATTGAACATGGTGGTTGGAAAGCCGCTGGGCCAGCTTTACACATTTATGTATCAGCGTGACGCGCAGGGCAGGCAGGTTTTTGATAAAAACAGCGGCATGCCCATCCGCAATAACACTTTGCGCAATGTTGGCAATGCGCTTCCCAAGTATTTCGGCGGGATCACCAACACATTCACATACAAAGGGATAATGCTCTCGACGCTGATTGATTTCAAGCTGGGACATAAGATGATCGCCGGCCGGAACATTAATTATCTGCGCCATGGATTGTCCAAAAGGACGCTTCCCGGTCGTGCGGAAGGATTTGTGATCGGCAATGGTGTGAATCCGGATGGCGAGGTTAATCAGACAAAGGCGGCCGTTCAGCCATTTTACGAATCGGTTAACCCACTGGGTGTCAATGAAGATTTTGTAAACAACGCTGGTTTCTGGAAACTGCGCCAGATCACGCTCAGCTATGATCTTGGAAAGCTGCTACCCGAAAATTTCTTTGTCAAAGGCCTGCGGTTAAGCGCTGTAGCCAACAATGTGCTGATCATCAAGAAATGGACGGAAAATATGGATCCCGAAGAAGTGCTGAACTCCTCGGATAATGCAACCGGACTGGATTTCTGGCCGGGCCTGCCGCCTACAAGAAGCATCGGTTTTAACCTGAATGTGAAATTCTAAGCGCGGTTATCCAACTTTTAAACAGCATTGAAATGAAAAATATCTCAAAATACATACTGGCAACCTTGTTATCGCTCGGCGTGATAACAGGCTGCGACCAAGGTTTTGACGAGATCAATACCAACAAAGTTGACCCGACTTCGCTGGCGCCATCGCTGATTTTGAACAAAGCCATTATCAGCACCACTTATCTCGACGGCGTCTCGACACTGGGCATGCTGACTTACAATTTTGGCATTGTGCAACAGATCATTACGCCCTATGGAAGCTCGCTTTCGGGTGGAAACTACAACCAGTATAATAATGCCAACACGCCGCTCGTTTGGGTGAATTTTTACCGGAATGTGATCAAGCAAGTCGTTGCAGTGACCGATCAGACCAAGGACGACCCCGCTCAGGCAAATATTTATCACGCCGCCCGCATCTGGAAAGCCTACGCATTCATGATCCTGACAGACACCTATGGAGACATTCCGTATTTCGAGGCAGGGCAGGGTTACATTAGTGAGGTGATCAGGCCAAAATACGATCCGCAGGAAGCCATTTATAAGGATATTTTAAAGGAATTGGACGAAGCATCAGGCGCTCTGGACATCGTCCAGCCGGCCGTAACAACCGATATTTTGTATGGAGGAAATGTTGCCAAATGGAAAAAGCTGGGCTATTCGCTAATGCTGCGCGCCGCCATGCGCCTGACAAAAGTGGATCAGACTACGGCCAAAACGTATGTTACCAAGGCCGTTGCTGGCGGATTGTTTGAGAGCAATGCTGATAATTCCACCATTCGGCACACGGCCATTTACAATAATTATATTGCCAATCACCTGGCCGCAAGGGAAAAAACAAACTTTTATCTTGCCGCGCCTTTTGTCAATTATCTCAAAGAAAACAATGACCCGCGACTGGCTGTCATGGCCGTCCGTTACGTAGGCGCGAAAGGCGGGCCCGAGCAGGTTGCAGCCCGCGCATCGTCGGACCCGAAAGTGCAGATAGGCATGCCGATGGGTTACAATGACGTGACCATCAACACGGTTTTGACACAAAATGGTGTGGCAAGCCTGTGGGATTTCTCACAGGTGAATCTGGGAACAGTCCTCAAACTGGATGCGCCGGAATTTCACATTACTTATGCACAAAATCAGCTTTTGCTAGCCGAAGCAGCCGTTCGCGGCTGGGTAAGCGGCACTGCACCGACTTATTTTGCCAATGGTGTGAGGGCACATTTAGAACAAATGGGACTTTATGATCCAAGCGCAGCCATTAAGGAAGATGCCATTCAGGCTTATCTCAAAACGCATCGGCTGGATGCTTCCAAAGCATTAGAGCAGATCAACACCCAGTATTGGGTCGCCTCATTCCTGGACGGAAACGAGCTCTTTGCCAATTTCAGAAGAAGCGGTTTTCCCACATTGAAGAAGAACCCCTATCCGGGCGCGGAGATCAAAGAAGACTTCATCAGACGCATGCCATATCCCGACAGCGAAATCATTGTAAACCTGCAAAATGTGAACGATGCCAATGCCCGGCAGGGGCCCAATGACCTGAACACACGCGTTTGGTGGGATAAGAAGTAAAACCTTGTAGCACAGAAACTTTTAATGCCTAAACCTTTAACTTTTTCATTTATCCCAAAACATATGGATCATAGTAATATGAATCGTCGCGAAACGATGAAAGCATTGGGCCTGACCGGGTCAGCAGGAATATTAGGCCTATTCGGCGGAACTGCCAGTGCGAAAGCACGGGAAGAAAAGGAGACGCCGCATTATGCCAAGGCCATGAAACCGGTCACCATCAAAAGCGTCCGGGCCATCGCCACAGCGCCGCAAGGCTCCAACCTGATTGTGGTAAAAGTAGAGACTTCCGAGCCTGGATTATATGGCCTGGGCTGTGCCACTTTCACGCAGCGTGCCGCCGTCGTGCTGGTCGCGATCAACACTTATCTGAATGAATTCTGCGTCGGGAAAGATGTGGACCAGATTGAAGATATGTGGCATGGGGCCTATGTGAGTTCATATTGGCGGAATGGCCCGGTGCTCAACAATGCATTAAGCGGTCTGGATCAGGCGCTTTGGGATATCAAAGGAAAACGTGCGGGCATGCCGCTTTATCAGCTGCTGGGCGGAAAAGTGAGGTTTGCTGTTCCTTGTTACACCCATGCCAATGGCAACACGCCCGAGGCAACCGTCGAAAGCGTAAAAAGCATTCAGGAGCGCGGTTTCAAGTACATTCGCATCCAGCAGGGCGGTTATGGGGCAGTAGGCAGCACAGCCGAACAGCCGGATTTCAAAAAGGAAAACTTCGGCGGTCCTACTGACAGTTTTATGAATGAAAACAGCTATTTGAAGGCTATTCCTAAACTTTTTGAAGCAGTTAGAAAAAGCTGCGGAGAAGAAATTGAACTGCTGCACGACATTCACGAGCGCGTACAGCCCATGAATGCGATCAACATGATCAAGAAACTGGAAGAGTTTAATCCGTTCTTTATCGAAGATCCATTTTCTCCCGAAAACCAGAAGTGGTTTAAGATTTTGCGTGAAAACACGACGGTCCCGATTGCCATGGGCGAGCTTTTCAACAATGTCAATGAATTTGTAGAACCGATGGTTAATCAATGGTTCGACTTCATCCGCATCCACGTTTCGCAGATCGGCGGGGTTACGCCAGCCATGAAAGTGGCCCGGTTAGGAGAGTGGTTTAACATTAAAACGGCCTGGCACGGACCGGGTGACGTCTCACCCGTAGGCCACTCCGCCCACGCGCACATTGACCTGGCAGTGTGGAATTTCGGAATCCAGGAAGCCGTAAGTTTCAATGAAAAAACACAAGAAGTTTTCTCCGGCTGCCCTACGATGAAAAACGGTTACATGTCTGTAAATGAAGTGCCCGGCATCGGCGTCGATATCGACGAAAAAGCTGCCGCGAAATACCCAATCACAACAAAATCCAACTGGCAAGTAAGAAAGTTCGATGGCACATTAATTCGCCCCTAAAATTCAACAACATTGCCCTGGGCTTAGCCCAGGGCAATTAAAAGGATGAAATTCTATTTACAGAATAATATTAATTCATTATCACAAATCAATCAATCAATTGCCCCGGGCTTAAGCCCGGGGCAAAAGAAAAAGATGAAAAAAACATCTCTCAAAGACATAGCCCAAAAAGCTGGCGTATCAACCGCACTGGTCTCCTATGTCCTCAACGGGAAGGAAAAGGAAACCAGGGTGGGGGAGGTGATCGCCAAGAAGGTGAGAGAAATCGCCAAAGAGCTCAATTACCAGCCCAATCACCTTGCCAAAAGCCTCAGAAGTGGCAAAACCCACACAATCGGGCTAATTATAGCAGACATTTCAAACCCGTTCTTTGCCAACATTGCCCGGGTTGTAGAGGATGAAGCCAAGCGAAACGGTTACACGGTGATTATTGGAAGCTGTGATGAAAATGCCGACAAGTCCTGGGATTTGCTCAATGTGCTTATCAACAGGCAAGTGGACGGATTCATCATCGTTTCCTGCGAAGGCTCAGAGAACCAGATTCAATATTTGAAAGAAAGAAATCTGCCTTTCGTGCTGCTGGACAGGCATTTCCCGGACATTCAAACGGATTTCGTTGCAACCAACAATTACAAAGCGTCCTATGACGCGGGAATTCATCTGATCCAATCAGGTTATGAACGAATAGGGCTAATCGCTTACAAATCAGAGATGTATCACATGGTAGAAAGAATCAGGGGATACAAACACGCGCTGAGCGATAACAACATTGAGTTTGACAGCAACTGGCTGAAAGAGGTGATGTTTGAAACCATAGAACGTGATGTAAAGATCGCCATCGACGAAATCCTGGCGTCAGATCACAAAGTGGAGGCATTGATTTTCGCGACTTACGGTCTGGCTATCAATGGGTTGAAATACATCAATGAGTTGCGGCTGAAAGTGCCTTCGGATCTTGCGATTGTCAGTTTTGGTCAGGCAGAGGTTTTTGATCTTTACTATTGCCCTATCACTTACTTGCGTCAGCCATTGGAACTATTGGGCAAAACATCCGTCGAATATCTCTTGAAAAAACTCAAAAACCCAGACGAAGGAATGAAGCAGATCCTGATGGAAGCCAAGCTGATCGCCAGGGATTCCTCTATGGCAAAATCCGCCTGGCTAACCGAATAATTTTTTTAATAAATGCTTAATCGATTAATGAACAGACGGTTGCAAAATGCATAGAACGATGTCATGCAGGTTAGGAGACGCCTCCGGCTAACACAACGATTATCTTTTGCTAGAAACGGGATGCCCCTCCGGGGCGGCGTTTTTGCAAAAACGTATCGCGCGAATGGTGCCCCAGCGGGGCAACCTATTTCTAGCAAGATGAATGGTAATTAAATCCAGCCCCAGCGGGGCAACCTGTTTCTAGCAAAAAGAATGGCAATAAAACCCAGCCCCAGCGGGGCAACCTGTTAATAACCGTTTTAAATTAACCTGAACCCAATTTCGATATGCATAGAAGAACATTCCTAAAATCAGCAGCGCTTGGCTCGGCAGCCGTTATGACGGGCTTGCCGGCAATGAAAGCCGAGGCCGCGTCAAAAATGAAGATTACCAAAATCCGCTACTACGCAGCACCTGGCTATAACAAGCCGCTCTTCAACCAAGCCCGTGGCATCGTGGAAATTGAAACCGATGGCGGCATTATTGGCATTGGCGAAGGCGGCTCAAAAGATATGATTGAGCAATGTGCGCAAATGATGATCGGTGAAGATCCGTTCCGCATTGAGCACATTTGGCAGAATGTGTATCGAGGCATGTTCTATCCCCCAGGTCGCGAGAAGCTGCACGCATTAGGCGCTTTGGAAATGGCGCTTTGGGACATCAAAGGCAAAGCACTGAATGTGCCCGTTTACGAGCTCCTAGGCGGCGCAACCCGTGATTACATTGAATGTTATGCAACCGGTTTTCGTGCTTCCACAGGCAAAACCGAGGAAGAAAGAGCCCAGGATTGCATAGCAGCCGGACTAAGGTCCTACCGCATCGGCCCGACGGGAGGCAATGGTGACCAGCCTTTTGATTTTTATGATAATGTTAAAAAGACCATCGACTTCTGTAAAAGAATAGACACTGCCGTGGGCGGCGGCGGCAAATGGGCCATTGACCTGCACACGCGCTTCGATCTGACCGACGGCTTGAAGATCTGCACCGCATTGGAAGACCTCGAACCTTACTTTATCGAGGACATTGTCCGCTCGGAAAATCCGGGCGTTTACAAAAATGTAAGGTCCATGACCAAAGTCCCTATTGCCGTTGGGGAGCAGTTCGGAGATCGCTGGGATACCAATGAGCTGATCGAAAACAGGCTGATCGATTACACTCGTTTTACGCTTCCCAACACGGGTGGCATTGGAGAATTCAAGAAAATCGCGTCTATGTGTGAGACGCATTATGTAGGCATGATCCCGCATTTTACCGGGCCGCTTTCCACGGCAACGCTTGTCCATGTGCTGGGTTCAAGCAGTCCGATGCGGGCCATGATGGAGCTCGGCGGCGGGGAACCGGAGCGTCCGCCTTATTTCAATGAGGATTTTATCAATTTCAAAAATGGCAAGTTGTATCTCAATGATAGTCCTGGCTTGGGTGTAAAGTTTGACCCGAAAAAAGCCACATTCGTCATGGAGGTGAAAGAGAAAACCAAATTCCCGCATCCGATCCTGAAAGCGCCGGACGGCTCGATTCATAACTGGTAATTTGATATCCGCAGACTTTCCAAGTCTTCAAGACTTGGAAAGTCTAAACCACCTAAACGCATAACGCAAATGAACGCAACAAAAAAAGGAATGTCCCGCCGGGAAGCCATCCAGTCCGTATTGGGTGTGGCTGCGATGGGAACCATGCTTTTGCCTAAAACCTCTTACGCCTCCACGCCCGCGCCGTTCCGAGAATATGGCAGCGTGAAGATTACCAAGCTGGAAACGTTCCTGGTGAAACCACGCTGGATCTTCCTGAAAATCCACACCGATGCAGGCGTGACCGGCCTCGGCGAGCCGCTTCTGGAAGGCCGCGCGCTGACCATCAAAACGGCCATTCAAGAAGTGGAGCCTTATTTGATTGGCAAAGATCCAAGGCAGGTTGTGCACCATTGGCAGGCCATTTACCGCCATGCATTTTACCGCGGCGGACCAATTCTGACAAGCGCTCTGAGCGGGATAGACCAGGCATTGTGGGACATTAAGGGCAAGCTTTTGAATGTGCCGATTTACGAGCTTTTTGGTGGGCAAACGCGTGACCGTGTGCGTGTGTACGGCCGCGCAGCCAATGCCGAAGACATGAAGAAGCGCAAGGCAGAAGGCTTTACCGTAATCAAAACAGGCGTCGCCAAGAAAAACCCGGCCAACATTGTTGAAAACCCGGCATTTATCAAATTCGCAGCCGACAATTTTGCATCTCTGAGGGAAGCGGGCGGACCAGAAATGGACATTGCCATTGACTTCCACGGCGCCATTTCGCAGCAGACTTCTAAGGTTTTGATTAGAGAATTGGAACAATATCAGCCTATGTTTATCGAAGAACCTTGCCAGGCGCAAAATGTGGACACAATGGTTGACATTGCCCGCGGAACGCATTTGCCGATTGCGACCGGTGAGCGCATTTTTACCAAGTGGGGCTTTCGCGAAATCCTTGAAAAAGGCGCAGCCAGCATTGTCCAGCCCGATCTTTGCCATGCAGGCGGCATTACGGAAGGCCGCATTATCGCCGGAATGGCCGAAGCTTATTACGTGCCCATCGCCCCGCACAATCCCATGGGTCCGATCTCGCTGGCAACCGGTTTACAGCTCGCAGCCAGCGTCCCCAACTTCTTGGTTCAGGAGCAGGTAACATTGGGAGAAGGATATTTGAAAAACCCATTTAAACTGCAAAAAGACGGCACCGTAATGGTTCCCACAGGCCCCGGCCTGGGAATAGAACTCGACGAAGACCAGCTCAAAGACAAAATCGGCCACGACTGGAAAAACCCCGAAACCTACAACGCACTAGACGGCTCCGTAGTAGACTGGTAAAAACCCAATCTCCACCGCACCAACAACCCGACGATTCCCCTCATTCAATCATTCAATCATTCACTCATTAAAAATTGCATTATTCAAATCTTATCTATAAACATCTATTTGCCTTAAACTATGAAAAAACTTGTAAGTTTGGTTTTGTTACATCTCATTCTGAGCCAAAGCTACGTCTTTGCCCAGAGCAGCAGATTGACAGGTAAAGTGACCGATCAGGATAATGTTGCCCTGCCCGGTGTAAGCATTTTGTTAAGCGGAAGCACAACGGGAACCGTCACGGATGCAGACGGAAATTTTGCGATTAATGCGCCCGGAAACGGAAGTCTGGTTTTCTCTTTCATTGGCTATCAAAGCCAGACGGTCGCTATTAACAATCGTACATCGATTGATTTGAAGTTGATCCAGGAATCCACCAGTTTGGGCGAGCTTGTTGTGGTGGGCTATGGAACGCAAAAGAAAACGGATGTTACCGGTGCCTTGTCCGTGGTTTCTACAAGGGAATTTTCACAGCAACCCATCACGCGCCTCGACCAGGTTCTGCAGGGCCGTGCCGCGGGTGTGCAGGTGACGCAGTCCAATGGTGCGCCGGGTGGCGATGCTCGCGTGCGCGTGCGGGGGGCTAATTCTGTTTTGGGAAACAATGATCCTTTATATGTAATCGATGGTTTTGTGGGGGCGAATTATAATTTGCTTAACCCTGCTGATATTGAGTCACTTCAAATTTTGAAAGATGCCGCCTCGACTTCGATTTATGGTAGCCGGGGTGCGAACGGGGTTGTCATTATCACCACCAAAAAAGGCGCGAAAGGGCTTAAAGTAAATTACGAAGGACAGGGAAGCGTATCAAATGTGATTAAGACATTTGACATTCTGCCGGCCGGTGAATTTGCCGAAATCGTCAATTCAAGAGCTATCGCAACGGGTTCGAACACGCCTTTTACCGAAGCGCAGATAGCGAACTTTAAACAAAATGGCGGCACGGACTGGCAGGATCTGGTTTACAGAAAAGGCAGCGGGACCCAGCAGCAAATCACCGTTTCTGGCGGAAATGATAAGACGTCGTTTTTAGTCTCAGGAAACTATGTAAAGCAAAGCGGGATCGTCGAAAACAGCGGTTTCAAACGTTACGTTTTACGGACGAATTTGAATACTCAGATCAACAAAAAGCTTTCCATGCGACTGAATCTGTCGGGCGCAAAATCCATGAACCATAACACAGATGGCGGCGGCGCATTGATAGAAGCGTTGCAATGGGCCCCTACAACGCCTGCTTACGGCGAAGACGGTCAGCCCACGTTTGCTGATCCAATCGGCTCTGTTTCGCGGAGCCCGCTGGATCAGTTATATGACAAATCCAATGACATTGACCGCATGAATATTAATGCAATCGGCGGCTTGAACTGGCAGTTGCCGATCAAAGGACTAAGCCTGGATTTGCAATATGCGATCAATTATTTGAATGCGCAGAACAAGAATTTTACGGGCAAAAGGCTGTCTAACAACAACCCGAGCGCATCGCGCTATTCTTCTGAACAGGTAACGCTGCAAAACACCAATGCGCTGAATTACAACACGACCATTGGTAACCATTCCATCAATGCAGTGGCCGTTTTGGAAACACAGCAATTCACAGACAGGAATTTCCAGGCAACCGCCACAGGCTTGCGTTTCCCGCAGCTTGGTTATGACAACATTGGCGGAAACTCAGCGGCGACAGTCGTTTCGGGTTATTCGAAATGGACGTTGCTGTCATTTTTGGGACGTGTGAACTATGCTTTCAGGGACAAATATCTGGTAACAGCAGCCATCAGAAGAGATGGTTCTTCTAAGTTCAGCAAGGATAACCGCAACAGTGTTTTCCCTTCCGTAGCACTTGGTTGGAGGCTTTCTGAGGAGGAGTTTATCAAAAACATGAATGTGTTCAGTAACCTGAAATTGCGTGCAAGCTGGGGGATGACGGGCAGCCAGGCAATCAATCCGTATGCAACATTATCGCCTTATAACACCACGCAAATGGCTTTTAACAATACGGCAATTACGGCAGGTGTGATCCAGGGAAATCAGGGAAATAAGAATTTGAAATGGGAAACAACCAAGCAAACGGATGTCGGCATTGAAATGGAATTCCTGAATGGCCGCCTGCATGTGGAGGCAGACTATTTCCATAAAAACACAACCGATCTGCTGCTGAATGTGGCGCTACCCAACTACGCAGGTGGCGGAACACAGGTTAGAAACGTAGGTGAAATCGAAAACAAAGGCTTTGAATTTGCCATAGGCGGAACGCCCATCGAAAGCGGCAAATTTGCCTGGGAAACTAATCTGAATTTCTCAACACTAAAAAACCAGGTGCTGAGTCTGGGCGGATTGCCTCGTTTAGGAACGGGCACTGGCGCTGGCGGCGGGATGTCGATTACCAATGAATTTATGCTGAAACCCGGCGAACCACTTGGCTCTTACTGGGGACTGAATTACCTCGGAACATTCAAGCAGGCCGACGCGGATGCCGCTGCACTACAGGGCCGCGTGCCGGGTGATCCACGCTATGAAGATGTGAATGGCGACAATGCAATTACAACAGATGACTTCCAGATCGTCGGGCGCGCATTCCCGAAAATGACAGGCGGTTGGAATAACACATTTACTTACAGTGGATTAACATTGAATGTGTTCTTTCAAGGTGCGTTCGGATTGGATAAGCTTAATTACACGAGGGCAGGCGCTATGTCGGGATCAGGAGAGGCGCGGCAGTTCCTGCTGACCGAAATCAGGGATTACTATCGTCCTGGAAATGAGAATTCTGACATTCCTGCCTTTACCAAAACATATCAGCCATTTACACAGTCCAGCCGCTTTGTTGAAAACGGCAGTTATGTAAGGTTGAAAAACGTGAGCCTTTCTTACAACGTGCCGACTTCGATCTTTAAAGACAAAGCCACGATCCGTGTTTTTGCGAGTGCAACCAATGTTCTGACCTTCACAAAATACACAGGACCGGACCCGGAATCCAGCAATGTCGGATCCAACACGGACACTGCCATGGGCATCGACCGCGGTTCATATCCTAATGCCAAAGTGTACACAATCGGGCTTAATCTTGGATTTTAATTTAAATCAAAAAATGAAAAAATATAACTTACTCATATTGGCGGCAATGCTTTTGACAGGCGCCGGCTGCAAGGATTATCTGGAAGAAGACACAACCGGCCTGTTATACGGAGAAAATGTGCTCTCCACACAAGACGGCCTCGAATCGGCGCTGACAGGCGCTTACAAAGGGCTGGGATCGCAATGGTCCTACGGATTTATTCACCCTGGGGCGCAGGCGGCAATGCTGGGCGGCGACGATGTGACCACCCACCCGGCCAGTAACAAGGCCGACTGGCGGGAATTCGACCAGTTCAATCCGTCAACGACCAACCAGCGTTCCAATGCCGTTTACACAGGCTGCTACAAGGCCATTCAGGGAGCAAATAACGTGATTAATAATTGGGAAAAAACGGTTGGAACAAAAGCAACGATCGACATTATCGTGGGTGAAGCACATTTTATCCGTGCGTTTTCTTACTATTGGCTCGTTCGATTTTATGGCAACATTCCGCTCATCACAGCCGGTGAATATTCGGACGATCTGTTAACTGTTGGTAAGTCCACGCCCCAGCAGGTTTACGATCTGATCATTGCCGATTTAAAGATCGCAGAGACGAATTTGCCTGATACAAAACGCGATCCGGGCCGCGCAAACAAAGGTGCTGCCAAAGCGTTTCTGGCAGATGTCTATCTGACAATGGCTGGCTGGCCTTTGAAACAAACAGATAAATATGACCTCGCTGCAGCCAAAGCCAAAGAAGTGATTGATAACCGTGCATTGTACGGTTTTGAGCTTTTGCCCACATTTGCAGCCGTTTTTGAAAATGATCCTGCATCCGCCGGGACAAGGGAAGCTGTTTTCCAGATCAGCGGATTCGCAGCCGGAAGCGGAACGGCCAATGCAACTTATGGAAACACCACCATGCCGGGTGAAGAAGGTGGCTGGGATGATATGTTTGCCGAGCTTAATTTCTTCCGCGATTTCCCTGCCGGGCCGAGAAAAGACGCCACATTCCGCACCGAGTTCGGATTGGGAGCCACCAAAATTCCCTGGCAGAGCAGCCTTACCAAGCATCCTTATTATCAAAAATGGTATATCAAAGGCAACATTGTGACTTCAAGCATTTCGCTGCCGTCTGTGATGATGCGTTATGCGCACGTGCTGACGGTTTACGCGGAGGCAAAAGCGCGCGGAACCGGCGGGCCGGACAAGGCTGCTTATGATGCTTTGAACCAGGTTCGCCTGCGTGCTCTTCCTGCGGGAACTAAGCCGTTGGCGGTAGGAAGCCTTAATGCTGTTCAATTTGCGGATGCCGTTGTGCAGGAACGCGCTTGGGAATTTGCCTGCGAAAGGACGCGCTGGTTTGACCTGGTGAGGTTGGAAAAAGTGGAGGAGGCCAATGCAAAGAAAAGTCCGGACGATTTGCAGCCGATCAAACCGATCACAAAAGCCAATTACTTGCTGCCGCTGCCTTACACGGACACGTCGATTAACCCGAATTTGAATTAACAAAGCGCACATAGCCGCCCAATTTTTAAGAAAATGACCCGAAACGCTGCAAAATATCTAAGTGTTCTTTTGGTAATAATTCTTTTTTGCAGGATGAGACTTTCCAGGTTTTCAAAACCTGGAAAGTCTTCGCCGACGTCGATTAACCCGAATTTAAATTAAACAAAGCGCCTGCCAGCGCCCAATTATTGATAAAATGACCCGAAATGCTGCAAAATATCTGATTTTTTTGTTGGTAGTAATTCTTTTTTGCGGGATGAGACTTTCCAGGTTTTCAAAACCTGGAAAGTCTACGGACCCGGATGCGGATTGGCCCGTATATGGCGGTAACAACGGCGGAAGCCGCTACTCCACGCTCGCGCAGATCAACAAAGACAATGTTAAAAACCTGCAATTGGCCTGGTCGTACGACACGGGCGAAAACAAGGATCAGCAGCAGCGCAGCGGGGACATGCAATGTCAGCCCATCGTGATCAATGGCATTATGTACGGCACCACGCCGCGATTGAAAGTGTTTGCCATTGAGGCAGCAACGGGCAAAGAAATCTGGAAATTCGATCCCTATGCTGACCCTAATGTGCGGCCGAGATTCCATCCCGTGCGCGGTGTGGTTTACTGGCAGGATGGCAATGACAAACGCATTTTATACACAGCCGGCTCCACATTATATGCCATTAATGCAGATAATGGGCAGTTGGTAAAAGAATTTGGTAAAAACGGTGAAGTCGATTTTCACGAAGGACTGGGTGATAAAGAGACTTACGGTTATGACGTTAACAATTTCAACATTCGCTCCACGACGCCCGGCGTTATTTACAAAAACTTACTCATCACCGGTTCGTCCGTTTCCGAAGGCGGCGACGCATTACCAGGCCACATTCGCGCATTCGACGTGCGCACGGGCAAGCTAGCCTGGGTTTTCAGGACCATCCCGCTTCCGGGAGAATATGGTTACGAAACGTGGTCAAAAGATTCGTATAAAAAGCTCGGCGGAGCCAATTGCTGGGCTGGAATGGTGATTGACGAAAAACGCGGAACTGTGTTTCTGGGAACAGGTTCGCCATCTGTGGATTTTTATGGAGGCGCAAGAAAAGGGGCCAACCTGTTTGCCAATTGCGTCATTGCACTCGATGCGGCAACCGGCAAGCGCAGATGGCATTTCCAGACCGTTCACCACGATCTGTGGGACCGCGACATTCCCTGTCCGCCAAACCTGATTACCGTAAAAAGCAAAGGCAAAACCGTAGAAGCCGTAGCGCAGGCAACCAAAGACGGCCTCATTTTCCTTTTCGACCGCGACACAGGCAAACCATTATTTGATGTAAAAGAAATTCCTGCACCTACAACCAACGCATTACCCGGCGAGCATCCCTGGCCTACGCAGCCCGTTCCCGTAAAACCAGCGCCATTCGCAAACCAGACATTAACAGAAGCTGACATCACAACCCGCACACCCGAAGCACACGCCTACGTGCTCGACAGGTTTACAAACAGCATTAAAGGCCCCAAAAACCTGCCGCCCACATTGGAAGGAAGCCTGCTTTACGGCATAGGTGGCGGGGCAGAGTGGGGCGGAGCCGCCGCCGATCCGAACGGCATCATGTATGTAAATGCCAATAACATGCTTTGGTGGCTTAAAATGCGTGACGCAAAAGAAAAGTCCGACGGAAAAGCGCTTTCAAAAGGCAATGTTTTATTCAACACAAACTGCGCCGCCTGCCACGCCACCGACGGCAAAAGTGCCCCGGCAACTGCTGGAACGCAAGCATACCCATCCTTGAAAGACATTGGAAAGAGAATGAACAGCGCGCAAATTGGCTCGCTCTTGGAAACCGGCCGCAACAGGATGCCATCGTTCCAGCACATTCCGAAAGCGGACCGCGAAGAGCTCATCAATTTCCTGCTAAACATGGAAACAAAACCAGCGGCTAACGACATTCACGCTGTTTCGGACATTCAAAAAACCATCGCAGATTTCCCGCATGCACCGCCTTACATCAACAACGGCAACATTCAATTCCGCGACCAGGACAATTATCCAGCCATCAAACCCCCCTGGGGAACATTAAATGCCATCGACCTCAACACCGGAGAATATCTCTGGAAAGTCACACTAGGCGAATATCCTGAATTAACAAAGCAGGGAATCCCGCCGACAGGCACAGAAAATCACGGAGGTCCCATCGTCACGGCTGGCGGTTTGCTATTCATCGCCGCCACTTATGACGAAAAGTTAAGAGCATTCGACACGAAAACAGGAAAGGTTATATGGGAATACAAATTACCCGCCGGAGGCTTCGCCACACCGATCACCTATATGGTTAACGGCAAGCAATACATCGCCATTGCAGCCGGCGGAGCGCGTTACGGGTTAAAAGCGGGCGGAACGTACGTTGCGTTTGCCCTGCCGTAAGGGAAGGGAACCTGCCCTGTCAGCCAAAGCGGTCGCAGGAATGGGCTCGACGCCTCTTTTTTGTCAGCCTGAGCGGAGTCGAAGGCACGTCCAGGACGCCACCCAAGCCCCTATGCCTTTTGCTGCATAGTCATTTATAAATTTGTAAACCTAACAAAAAATGAACAAACACCTTCTCTGCTGCGACTGGGGAACGACGTCTTTCCGGCTACAATTAATCAGCCGGGAGGACCATAAAATAATAGCCGAACTCACCTCCCAAAACGGAATCGGCCAAACTTATGACCTATGGAAACAAAGCGAGTCAAGCCAAATCGAACGCGCAGCATTCTTCAAACAACAATTAAGAAATCAAACAGAGACGTTATCGGCCAAAGTCGGCCTTAATTTGGATAACATTACAATCCTAATATCCGGCATGGCCTCGTCCTCTATCGGCATGCAGGAAATTCCTTATGCACAGCTCCCGTTTGGTTTGGATGGGGGGGATGTTTTAGTCAAATATCATGAAGCAGATCAGGTTTTGTCCAATGACATAATGTTGTTTTCAGGCGTCAGAAGCAGTCGGGATGTGATGCGGGGTGAGGAGACGCAGTTGATTGGGTTGGCGGAAATGGTTGATCTTTCGGGTGTTAAGGATGCGATTTTTGTGCTTCCCGGGACGCATTCCAAGCATTTATATGTCAGAAACGGCGTGTTGGTTGATTTTAAAACTTATATGACGGGCGAGGTTTTTAATGTGATGGCCAATCATAGCATTTTAAAAGACTCATTAACAGTGGGTTCGAATGAGCAGATCAGTGCTTTGGAATGGGCGGCTTTTGAAGTAGGAATTAAAGAATCGGAGCATGCCGAGATTTTAAATGCATTATTTACAGTAAGGACGAGGCAACTTTTTGATTTATTTAATAAAAAACAAAATGCAATGTATTTGAGCGGTGTACTAATTGGCTCGGAACTGCGGCAATTAAAGCGTGAAGCAAACTGGCAGCTCGTTCTTTGCAGCGGCCAGAATCTGCATGCACTATATAAGAAAGCTATCGAAACGCTGCAACTTGGCGAGCGCGCCATCATTGTGCCGCCCGACATGGTGGACAATGCAGCCACGGCCGGACAGATCAAAATATTCGAATTTCAGAACTTACTATTGAACAAAATAAACTTATGAGTGAGCGTACATTTTCCTGGGAACTGTTTAACAAAGCGCCTCTGGTGGGCATTATCCGCAATATTTCACCTGACGACGTGAGAAAAATCCTGCCTATTTACCGCCAGGCAGGACTGACAACCATTGAAATCACTATGAACACGCCCGGCGCTGCGGAAATGATCCGGCTCGCATTGGAAACAGAGGGAGAAGGGCTGAATATCGGTGCAGGAACCGTTTGCACGAAAGATGATCTGGAAATAGCATTGGAAGCTGGTGCTCAGTTTATTGTCACGCCGATCATCAATAAAAAAGTGATCAAATCGTGCGTAAAAAAGAAGGTGCCTATTTTTCCCGGCGCATTCACCCCAACCGAGATTTATAATGCGTGGACGCTAGGCGCGACCATGGTAAAAATCTATCCCGCAACCTCGCTCGGTCCGGAATATATTAAAGATCTCAAAGCGCCAATGAACCAGCTCAAACTGCTTCCAACCGGCGGCGTTGGCTTGGAAAATATGGCGGCATTTCTGAAAGCCGGAGCCAATGGCCTCGGGGTAGGAGGGCAATTATTTGACAAAAAATTAATTCAAGATCAGGATTGGGATGGCTTGAAAGCACATTTCCTTCAATTCAAAAGCAAACTCGCTTTGTAATGCTGAACAAAACCAAGAATTACCGCTGGCTCATCGTCGTGCTGCTTTTCACCGCTACGACTATCAATTATCTCGATCGGCAGATCATTGGTTTGCTCAAACCCATTCTTGAAAAAGAATTTGCGTGGACAGAAACGGATTTTGCGCGAATCGTGATGGCTTTCACGGCTGCTTATGCAGTGGGATTGTTACTGTTTGGCTGGCTGATTGATAAGATCGGGACAAAAATGGGTTATTCAATCACGATTGTTTTTTGGAGCATTGCCGGGATGTTGCACGCCGTTGCCGGGAGCGCATTCGGTTTTGGATTAGCGCGGGTGGGGCTTGGTTTGGGTGAGGCAGGGAATTATCCGGCGGCCGTTAAGACGGTTGCAGAATGGTTTCCCAAGAAAGAGCGTGCTTTGGCGACAGGTCTTTTTAATGCCGGAACCAGCGTAGGCGTGGTGGTGGCATTGATGCTTGTGCCTTGGATATTAAGTCATTACGGCTGGCAGGAAGTGTTCTGGATTACAGGGGCGCTAGGTTTCGTGTGGCTGGTTTTCTGGCTGATTTACTACGACATTCCTGCCCAGCAAAAGCGCCTCAGCGCCGCAGAATTGCAATACATTGTGAGTGGTCAGGATCAGGATGAACTTGACACCAAGAAACAGCCCGTGCAATGGATCAAACTTTTCACATTTCCGCAAACCTGGGCATACATTACGGGAAAGGGCCTTATTGACCCCATTTACTGGTTTTTCCTCTTCTGGTTACCATCCTATTTTGCATCAACATTTAGCCTGGATCTCAAAAAAATAAGCCCGGAATTAATGCTGATTTATACCGCAACCACGATCGGCAGCATTGCCGGAGGCTATTTATCTTCCTGGCTCATCAAGAAGGGCTGGCCTACATTGAAAGCTCGAAAGGCCGTTTTACTCGCCTTCGCCGTCCTGGAATTATCTGTGATTCTGATTCAATTTGCAGACGACGTCTGGATCGCCGTTGGCTTAATCAGCTTCGCCGTAGCGCTTCACCAAGCCTGGGCAACGAACGTTTTCACCTTACCATCCGACCTTTTTCCGAAACAAGCCGTAAGCTCAGTGGTCGGCATCGGCGGTATGGCCGGGGCAGTTGGGGGGATCTTATTTCCAATCCTGATCGGGAATTTATTGGATAGTTACAAAGCCGCCGGGAATTTGGAAGGAGGCTACAACATTATCTTCACCATATGCGGCTGCACTTATCTGATCGCCTGGCTCATCATTCATTTGCTGACGAGGACTGCGAAGGTTGTGGAGTTGGACGAGTTGCGGTGATGGGGCAACCATGCTCTGGGCTAAAATCCTGACGAAGCTTACGCGGCAAACTCTCGTCAAGCAAAATTTTCATGTAATACTTTTTCAGTAGTCAATGTCTTTTTTGCCATTTCAAGGACGGTTAATGCGGCATCTTTTGTTACTGAAGGGAAATCATCGAGAAATTCTGCAAGCGTTTCCCCACCCTCGATGTAATCAAAAAGGTTTTTAATTGGAACGCGCGTTCCAGCAAAAACTGGTGCTCCACTCATAATTTCCGGGTCGATACTTACCTGTCCGAATTGCATGGCCTTAATCATTGGTTCATTCGAATATACAAAAATTTACTGAATGCAGTGAGCGCTATTGCCCATCAAGGCGGCGAAGCTGATCTTTGAGCCGCTGCGAAGGTTGTGGAGTTGGACGAGTTGCGGTGATGATAATGGTCTATTTCTTTCTGATTGTGGTTATACTCATCCGCTCAATTTGGTACATCATAGTTTGAAACTCACGGCAAGGCGTAAGTAAATCGCCTGTTAGTACATAATCCCGTGATGTAGTTTTCGGACTTTTTGCCAATGTGGTATCCGCATCGCAAGCCACAGCAAAAACGCGACTTGTTGTATCCGCAGTTTCAAAAATCACATAATTGCCGCTGCCAACGTGGCTGGCATCCACATTCTCAAAATGCTTGTAAGGAGCACCGTTGCATCCGCAATTTATACCCGGCTCGGGATCTTTTTTGCATGAGATTGTGATAGCAAGAAAAAGCAAAAAAGTTATGGAAAGACCTGATCGCAATAGTCTCATGATCGAAAGGTTAAAGTTCAACAAGTTACAAATTGAAAGACAAAATCCCAGGCTAATGGTTGTAAATTGGGAACCTCAAAATCGAAGTCTGGGTTAACATTTTGACATCAGTTCCAATTCATTCCATGATCCAACTTGTAAGAACCAACTCCGAACATCTTGATTTCATTGCGCTGATAAAATCTCTGGACGCTTATTTAGCGGTAACCGATGGCGATGAGCATGCTTTTTATAATCAATACAACAAAGTCGATATGATTAAACATGTCGTTTTGGCTTATGAAAATGACGGTGCAATCGGCTGCGGGGCTATCAAAGCTTTTGGAGACGATGCGATGGAAGTGAAGCGGATGTTTGTTGCCGAAGCCGGCAGAAATAAGGGCGTGGCGACAACATTGTTGAAAGAGCTGGAAAGTTGGGCCGCAGAGCTCGGTTTTAAACGCTGCGTGCTCGAAACCGGCAAACGCCAGGCAGAAGCGATTGCGCTTTATAAAAAGAATGATTACCAGGTGATTGAAAATTACGGCCAGTATATCGGGGTGGCGAACAGTGTTTGTTTTGAGAAGATGCTTGCTTAGGGCGGAATATTATTGTTCCGCAAAATTGATGTTGGCAAGCTCAATGTGTAATTTAACCTGAGCTTTCAAAGCTGCAAAAACCCGCATAAGTGTGTCGAGCGTAACGTTCCCGGCGTTGTTTTCCAATCTGGAAATCTGCGCTTTTTGAACGCCGATCAGCTTTCCAAGTTCTTCCTGGGTAAGATGCCGCTCCAGACGCGTTTGCTTTATGGCTTGTCCGACTAAGTCCATTTGCAGTTCGTACTCAAATTTATCACGGCCAGGCGTTCCTACTTTGCCAATGATATCGTCCTGAACCTCATCGAGTGAGTAAGTCTTCATTTTGTTTTTGTGTTTGGATTGTTCTTTTCTCGAAAGTACTGAACGCGGATTTGCTTAGCTCTTTCAATTTCATTATCCGGAATCTTGCTTTGCTTTTTGATAAATCCATGTGTTGAAATTACCAGTGTTTCTTTTGGATTTGATTTATCCCAAAATGCAAGAAGTCGATATTGTAATCCTTGGTAAAGTGTTCTGAATTCCCAAATCTCGTAGTTTAGCTTTTTCAGCAAATCTTGATCAAGTGATATTTGTGCTTTCCTGATATTATAAAGTATCTTTTCCGAATGCTTGTGGTCAAGACTTCTTAAAAAAGCATATGCGTCTTCGAGAATAACAATGTCAAAGAGTTTGTTCATATTGATAGTGTGTATGCTTCACAAAGCTAACAATAGTTTCCTTTCAATGAAACTATTGCGAGACTCTTTTTTAGATATAGCTTTTATTGCATTGGCCTTGGAATTGTAAATGCTATAATGCTGCTTTTTGCCTTTCTCAAAATTCCTCCTACCTTTAAAGCGTCCAATTATTATCACAAGGCGTGAGAGTGCCGACATTTCATTGCTGGCATTGCTTGTGCTCCGACTCATTGCGTATACCAATGAACGGTGTCGTTACTGCCGTAATGGTTTGAACACCATTGCCTTGTGATAGGTTGGACAACGGTAAGTGCGGCACCGTTTTTTGTTGCACAAAACGTCCAATTATCACTATTATGTCAAGCACACAACAACAACAACAAGCGCAACCTGCGCTGACAGCAGAAGAAATTTTACAACATTTTCTGGATTACGAAAACGACCCGATCGAAATCGAGCGGCTGCACAATGATATGCTCCTGCACTATCTGCGCTCCACAGACGAGTGGAATCTAAGCAGGCATCTGGCAGTCAAGGCCATTGATCAATGCGAGACGGTGACGATGTTGCTGAGGCATATTGGTGCCTGGAAGCGTTGAGGACCTCGTTGCATCCCGCCGGGATTGCACATTCGGCATGATTTACATCTTTGCTACCAATATTTTTTGTTATCCTTGAAAGCCAACTTTGCGTCAACGCCAAATCGCGGAGCGATGCAATATCGGTAGCAATGTTATTATGCCAACATTAGGCAAATCCCGGAGGGATGTAACAACATGCCTGGATCGCTTCTGCCGACCCAAAACGAGACGTAAAAAATCCCTGTAATCTGTCACTTTATAAATCGTATTAAATAGCTTTACAAAAAGAATTGATCAATGGAGCCAGTTGAACGCGCTGTTATTCTTAAAGAGGAACTGGATGCTCTCCGGCCCATTAGCAAGGAGCAGGAATTAAGAATTATGCAAAAGTTCCGGCTTGACTGGAATTACCATTCCAATCGGATTGAAGGGAATTCGTTGACATATGGTGAGACTAAGGCATTGATTCTGTTCGGGTTAACTGCCCAAGGCAAACCCCTGAAAGACCACATTGAAATTGAAGGGCATAATAAGGCTATTGAATGGATTTTAGATATTGTTAAAGGCGATTATCCGCTTACAGAGTCCTTTATTCGTGAAATTCATACACTTTTACTTAAAGAGTCTTATACAGTTGACGCAATTACTGCGGAAGGATTGCCAACCAAAAAGCGGGTAGAGATTGGTAAGTATAAAAATCAGCCTAATCATGTTTTGACAAATACCGGAGAAATTTTCAGGTTTGCTGCGCCAGAGGAAACTCCTGCGATGATGGGTGAACTTGTTGACTGGTATCGTCAGAGAATGAATTCTACAAGCGTTAATCCGATCTTATTGGCGGCTGAATTTCACTATAAATTTATTCGTATTCATCCGTTTGATGACGGCAATGGAAGGACTGCCCGGATTCTGATGAATTTCATTTTAATGCAATTCAATTACCCGCCAGTCATCATAAAGACAGAGGAAAAACAGCAATATTTTGCGGCGCTACGGCAAGCTGACAGTGGAATATTTGAGCCGTTTTTAAACTTCATAGCTGCTAACCTTGTGCAATCATTGGATTTAATGATCAGGGGAGCAAAAGGTGAAAATATTGAAGATCCTGGTGACTTCGATAAAGAACTGGCCCTTTTGGAGAAACGATTACTTAGCAAAAAGCCGAGAATTGAGAAAAACAGTGAATTAATTCTTAAATTATACGATAACTCAATCCAACCTTTGTTCAATGCGTTTTTCGAGCAGTCTAGGAAATTTGAAAAGTTTTACAACACACTAGATTATTCTTTTGTTGCGAACAACTATTCTTCTGATGATATGCCCGACGCTATAAGCGAGTATAGGCAGAAAGTTAACGAAAGAACGTCTTTCCTGACAATTGTTTTTCTATTCAAGCATTTCAAGTATACTCATGATAAAAATTTCGACTTTCACTCTTCTGTAAGTGTTTTGATGGCTGAGAACACCTTTACTGTGACCAGCACAGCTAACATTTATAAAATCGAAAAGACTTACCATGATATGCTGAGCAGTTCGGAAATTGGTGAGATAATCGGCTCTGAATTGAAAAGGCACAAGGATTATATTGAAAGCCATACTGACGTTTCATAATCACAGCCTGAAAATTATCGCCTCAATCCCATAGCATAACATACAATTAATATGGAAAACATCTTCGAACCAGCAGTAGCGGCGAAAGTCATTGACAGGATCAATAACCTTACGCCGGAAACCCGGCCCGAATGGGGCAAGATGGAGGTCTCGCAAATGATGGCGCATTGCAATGTGGCCTATGAAATGGCATTTGAGAATAAGCATCCTAAGCCCAACGCGCTCATGCGATGGTTTATCCAGATGATGGCGAAAAGCACGGTTTGTGGTGATAAACCTTACAAGAAAAGCCAGCAAACGGCTCCCGCGTTTCTCATTAAAGACAAAAAGGACTTTGAAACAGAAAAGAGCAGGCTAATCGGCTATATAAGAAAGTCGGAACAACTGGGCTCCGGCTATTTTGAAGGCAAAGAATCATTGTCTTTTGGCAAACTAAGCAGTGAGGAGTGGAACACAATGTTTTACAAACATTTGAATCATCACCTGACTCAGTTTGGTGTTTAAGTTGTCTGTATTAATACGAAAAGTCCATGGTGTAGGCAGCGAAACCCTGAGCTTTGGATTCCACTTTGACTTTACTTGGATAACCGTTTGCGGCGTATTCATACTTGTATTCAATGGTATAAACGGGGCCGTTTGCATCCATAACGGTTTCTTTCACAATGTTATTCGGACTCAGTGAGTGCATGGCTAATTGTCCATTGCGGTCAATTCCGAGTTTGAAAAACGGGTTTGGGTGGCTGTCGTATTCATACACAACACGACTGGCAAGGGCAGGTTGGGCTGCATATACGACTGAACTAGCGATAACATTATGCTGCGCATTTCTTGTATATGTGATCGTGAAATCTTCGGTTGTATTGGTTCGCTCTGTGAATTCCTGACGTTTGATATAACCTTGTTTATCAAGAATATATGTCCTGTAAAAATTTTCCAAAAAGATCAAATTCTCCTCCGTGACAGTTCTCAATGTGTCACTAACGGGCGCATCGAAACGAATCGAATAGGAAGGTTTGAAAACATCCGAGACATACTGGGATTCAGCAATCCATTGCGCAGCTTCGACATCGTAGGATTTCAGAATGCCCCCGGCTCTTTTGAAGCTTCCGGTTTGATAATGTCCTGGAACATCAAACAATAGATATTTCTTTTGTTCACGGAGCAGATCGCCTTCATACATGTATTCTGCAAACAGTTTCCCATTGTAAAGCAATTTTTTGAGTTTGACATCAACCGGCGTCGCTCCAAAAGGCGCCTGTTGTTTCGCCAGAATGGCCGGGTCCGGATGGGGAGCCGGCTGATTTTTGTCATCATTACAGGATGCCAAAACAAGCAAAAAAACGAGCGGCAGAAGTTTTTTCATATTAGCGATTCGATCGTGGTTCAGTTGGACGGCCTCTTTCGGAGGGGCGCGACGAAGCAGGTGTGGATGGCCTGTTGGTCGGCCTTTCAACAGCAGGGCGGGATGATGGTTGGGTTGGTACAGGTCTTTCACGACCTGGGCCTGGGGTCACTGGACGGGTGACAGGTCGTTCACGATCCGGGTTTGGATTGATCGGACGTGTTGTTGCTGGTCGCTGTGGGTTGGGATTTGGATTGTCGGGCCGCGTTGTTGCGGGCCGTTCACGACTTGGATTCGGTGTTACAGGACGTGTGGTTGCGGGGCGCTCAATTGGCGTTGTTACCGGCCTGCCCGTTCCTGGGCGTCCGGTTTCCGGCCGTTCTGTTCCTGGCCTTTCCCCTCCCGGTCGCGAAGAGCCGTTTCCACCACCTGGCCTTGTCACTGGCCGCGACACATCAGGATTTGCGCCGGGCCTTCCTGTGGATGGCCGACTCGTTCCCGGCCTGCTTACAACCGGCCGGCCCGTCCTGTCGAATGATGGTAACCTGTCTTTTGCAGAAGGCGCCGTTGGGTTTCTTTTTACAAAAACCGCGGAACCTTGTCTGGCCGACGAAGGCTTTGAATATGTTTTCCTGTAATCGCCCCGGCTGGACCTGCGGGTAACGGTCACGGAACGCGATCTGTAACCGCCGCCGTAATAATGAGTTTGCCAGGCAGGGTTCCGGTAGGCATTCCAGCGGCGGAAATGACCGTTGTAATAATCGTGGTAATGATAGTGATAACCGTAATAATAATGCCAGTAATTCGGCCTCCATGGCCGCCAGTAAGTCGGATAATAGCGCCAGCGCCAGGGCGACCGCCAAACGACGTAATCGGGAACATAAATGTATTGAACTACCGGCCAGGAGGAAATGACATAAGTTGTATTGTTCCGAACCGTTGGTCGCTCCCGATCGGCTGAGTAGCCCGGGTTTGGCGTTTCGCGGCCATTATCTTCGGAAAGGGAATTAGGCTCAATAATATAATCCTTTCCATACAAATCCTCGTCACCCACGAGCTGGATCAAAACCTGTCCGTCGTCCTTCTTTTCCACAAAAATCACGGCAACATCCTGCTCTTCATCCTGGCCCAATGCCACTTTCAGCGAAATGGTGTGCAGTTTTCGGTCTACGTTGTCAAAAACCCGGATGTAGTCTATCTGGTTATCCCCATCAAGATCGAGGTTGTTGATCTGCGTTTCTTCATCATTGAGTTTGCGTTCGAAACCTTCCAGCGTCTCCGACTCCTGGAAAAGCTTCATAACAGCATAGAGGTTCAGATTATCGCCAGGCAAGTCCAGCTTTTCCTCTTCTGCCTGCGCTTTGGATTTTGTATTGCCAAATAACAGTAACGCAATGATTATCAGCCAAATGTTGTTTTTCATAAACTGAAATATTTACACCAATGTATATAAATACTTTGTTAAAAAAAATCCTCGCCTGTTGGAGCAGCGCGAGGATTGAGATCATTGATAAACGTTGAGAGAAAGGGCTTGCGGGAAGTTTGTTACTTCTTTTTTACTTAAACTACTTTTCCAAATCCCGAACAGGCCATCCAACTCTTTTATTTTTGAATGTTACTTTCTCTGCTGCGACAGGAATGTGATCAGAGAAGCAAATTCTTCGTATGAAAGCTCGTTGGCAAGTCCGGGCGGCATCATGGATGACTCCATTTCTTTGCGAGAAATTATGTCGGATGTTTTTATGGTTGTAACCTGGCCAGCAATATCGCGAATAACCAATTTATCAGCAGATTCCTCAGAAACAAACCCCATATACGTTTTGTCGCCTTTTGCCGTAATGAGCACTGAGGCAAATCCTTGTGAAATGGATGCATTAGGCTTCAATATCGATTCGGCGATCTGTTCGCGGTTCATAATAGAACCAATCTGGCCCATAAACGGCCCTTTCATCACTTCACCTTTGCTCAGGCTGTGGCATGCCACGCATCCCTGCTTGGTGAAAAGCTGTTTTCCCAAAGCGGGATTCCCTTCTATTTTAGCTATTGCCAGCATCACATCTTCAATCGACGACTCACCAACCTGACCCTTTTTGTTGCGGATTTTATCCAAGTCAACCTTAACTTCCTCTTTTGCCACAACCACTTCTTCACCACCAAATTCGGTAATGCCCAGGCGCAGGCGTCCGTTCAAATCAGCATAAAGCTGCTTTCCATTCTCATCCGCTTTGTTCCATTGCTGCATCAGAAAGTCTTTGATGGCATCCGACGATTCCCATGTAACAGACTTATAGTAAGGGCCCTGCGTATCAGGACGTGTGCTCCACCACCATGAGCCATCATAAGGCGCTTCTTTTTTATAAAGTCGTGAGAGCGTGGTTAAGATCTGGTTTTTCGACGCATCATCTTTGGCCAGTCCATATACTGCTATGAGCGCTGAAACTGCTTTGGGATCGTGCATATAACGCAGCGCCCACAGTGCGAGCGTGGCATTTTCCGTGTTGATTGCCTTCACGCAGGCATCCACCGCATTGAGCGCAACAAGTGCTCTCACGGCCACATGCGGAAGGATAATGGGTGAATTTGGTGTGGCGTGAGGACCTTCCGTTCCCTTTGCTGGTGAAACAAATGAGGCAGGAACCTTCACTTTCAACAACGCATCAGCAACCTCAGGATGGCCAAGTCTTCCCAAACCCACTGTCGCAGCGAGCTGAACGCGGGGTGTTCCGTCTTGTAAACCCTTTAAAAATGGCTCAACCGGAACATTTGAGTTGCTTTTTAGGCGATCGGCTAATGCACGCAATGCGAATTCCCGCACAGCATTATCCTCTGTCAACTTTACAAGATTATCATTACCCGAAGCACCAGCTGCCTGCGCATATGTGTATATGCCTGCAACGCGCGCGTAAAGCGGAAGCTGCTTGTTTTCAGCGATTTTCCAAGAAGCTTTCGTTACATCTTTGGTCTTGCGGGTCAATAGTTCCTGCTGTGCTGCCAGACGTTGAACAGCGCTGGCATTGGTCAGTAATGCGGCCAGATCTTTCACTGATGATTTTTTCAGGTCAACAAATGGCTTGTACTGCCAGGTTTTGGGCACCGCACGCACTACGAAACCTTTACCCGGATTGCCCGAGTAACCGGCTCCATCCCAGGCAGATAGGTAAACGCTTCCCGATGCATCGATATCAATGTCTGTGATTTGCGCTAATTTGATAAACTCTTCTTCCTTTTGGGTGAAAGTCGGGCCATCGGGTGATACGCGGTGGATGTACAGCTGATTTCTGCCCCAATCTGCCATCATAGGCACCTGATTGTATTTTGCAGGCCAGTTAGGATCGTCCATAAACAATGAACCTGTTCCTGAGCCGCCACCGACATCGACTAATGCCGGGATAATTTCTTCTGTAAAATGTTTGAAAAGCACAGGATAACCATATTCCCCAGACTGGATCTGGTTACTGAAACGAATGTTCCAGCCGCCTCCGTCATTGGTGTTATCTCTGGTGAAAACGTTCATGTAAGGGTCAATCGCGACATCGTAAATGTTACGCATCCCGTGCGTGTAAACTTCCATTTCAGTTCCGTCAGGTCTAACCCGCACAATGCCTCCTCCTAGCTGGGTCAGTTTCTTGCCCGACCTGTCGATGGCGTCATGGAAACCAAAGTCACCGACTGCAATGTATATCCAGCCATCGATCCCCATTCTGATCCCGTTGGTAGAATGGTCTGTCCCACGGCTTTGCAGGAATTTGGGTGAGCTGATATTCTGGATCAATGGCGAAGGACCTCCGTCGGCCACACCATCCTGGTTTTTATCCTCAAAGACCACCAGGTCCATGCCCGAGGCTTTCTGTGTTTCTTTGGAAAAGGTGGTGTGCAACACAAAAACACGATCCCCCATGGCAATGATCCCACGCGGGTTATCCACTTCTGCAAATAGGGTGTTCTTATCTACTTTACCATCGTGATCAACATCGACTAATCGCACGATGCGGCCTTTACCAGGCGTTTTGCCCAGCGAACCGATCATATCAACACCTACAAAAACTTCCCCGCTGGCTGCCACAGCAAGGCAGGCAGGACTAGGCGTAAGATCCGACCCTGCGAAATGGGTGACATTAAGCTCATCAGGCCAGCTGGCTGCGTTGGGCAAGGAATCTGCTTTGACAAGGGAAGCGGCACTTTTGATGGGTTCGGAACGGTTGTTAACTGCATTATTCCAGTAAAGGAGCAGGAAAGCAGTTACAAGACTAAAAGTAATTTTTAACATAATTTATTTCAGGAAAACACACTATCTGGTGTCTGTATGGGAAAAAATGGACAAGAACTCAACTTAATAAAATAGGATAATTGGCATAACTACTCAAAATTCAGCATTCATTTGGCAACATAGCGGGAGAATTTCATAAACAGTTCAGGCAGCGCTTCGTGCTGCCCGTGGAGAATCGTGAAATAGAAATAGCGTTCGATGTTTAGCCCTTCCACATCCACAATGCGGCATTCTTTGCTTTGCAATTCCTTCAAAACGGCGTGAATGGAAAGCAGCGCCATTGCGTCGGAATGCAGCATATACAATTTCATGCTTTCGCTGCTGCCCAGTTGCATTTCAAGGTTCAGGTCTGCAATGCTGACGCCGATCATTTTTAAGGCGTGCGCAATCACTTCCAGTGTTCCCGAGCCGGGCTCTCGCATAAGCAGCGGGATTTCCTTTAATTTTTCTGCCGAAACCGCGCCTGTTGAAGCAGTTGGATTTTTGCTGCTGGCGACCAGAACGATTTCATCCTTCAAAAACTCAATGTATTTGATCGCAGCGTTCTTAGAAAAGCCTTCAATCACACCTAAGTCAATCTCCTTGTTTTGAAGCGCTTGTTCAATTTCCTCTGTGTTCTTGATGGTAAGCGTTACCTGAATGTTGTGAAACTTTCGGTGAAACGCAGCAAGGATCGGCGGCAGAATGTACTGTGCGGCCGTGGTGCTGGCGCCTAAGCGCAACTTTCCGCCCTGTCGCTGTGATAAATTGTTGATCTCGAACTCAATGTTGCGGTAGATCTCAAAAATTTGCTCGCTATGGTGCAAGAGGATTTCTCCCGCCTGCGTGAGCTTTACGCGCGAGCCATTTCTCTCAAATAGCTTGGTATTAAGCTGATTTTCGAGCTCATGAATGTGTTTTGTGACGGCAGGCTGGGTAATGTAAAGCTCCGCCGCAGCTTTGGTAAAGTTGAGCCGCCGGGCGACTGTGTTGAAAACCTGCAAACGAAAATCGAAGACCATGGTGCAAGTTCGTGGTTAAAAATACAAATCCCTTCATAATTGGCGTAATTGCAATGCCTTACTTAACCCAATAATGCGATCATGCCGACTAAAAAGGACCAGGAACCGATAGTTAAGACTAAAAAACCAAGTAATGCCGAGCAGGTTGCGGCATATATGGAGGAGCTGCAACATCCGCTAAAAGCTGAGATCGAGGCAATCCGGAGCATTATCAAAGACGCCAATCCCGAAATCAAGGAGCGGATCAAATGGAACGCCCCCAGCTATTACACCACCTCTGACCTGCTGACATTCAACCCAAGACTGCAAACAAAAGTGCACCTGGTCTTCCATCACATAGCCATCGTGCAGATCGCTTCGGAATTTCTGGAAGGCGATTACAAGGACAGAAGGATGATGTATTTTACCGATATGGCCGATGTTGAGGCAAAGAAAGTGCTTTTGCAGACGATCTTGAACCAGTATGTCAGGTTGGTGGGGTAATAACCTTTCTAGGTTAAGGTCTGCTTCTCCGCTTGATCGTATCAGGCATAACTGCACCGCCGGTTCTGATTGTCTTTTTGTTGCGTTTAACTGTGTAAGATCCGGTGGTATCCGCGTCGGGGCGACCGGTGCTGCTTCTTCCGTCTATCGTTCCTGTGGTGCTCACATTTCCATTGTCGTTCAGAATCGGGCCGCTTTCTGCATTGGAAGAGTCTTTAATGATGGCCGATACGTCAGAAGTGTCGGTGCTTGTCTTCGCACGTGATGACTTTTTCTGAAAAGTCCGTTCTGATTTTTTAGATTCCGTTTTACTTTCCCTTGATTGAGAAAATGCAACGGCGGGTGCCATCAGCACCAATGTTATCAATAATACTTTCAGCGTTTTCATTGGTTTTTGGTCATTTTGGTTTTAAGCATTGTATATCCTGCAATATGTAAAATACCGTTCCAGTCCGGTGCTCATATAATTCGGGTTACTGGCCGCAATGGGTGACGGTGCATTTGGAAAAGGCATTGGATCGGTTGGCTCCAAGCGACTCAATGATCCGCATTGCCCGGTTAGAGATTGATCTGGAAATTTTAGAAGCGGAGCATTTCGGGGAAGGCTTCCCGGAGCGCATGGAAAAGCTGCTTGCCGATCGCTTGCAGGAAATTATACATTCCAAAAGTATTGACCAGTCAATTAGTAATAATAGTATGGTTGAGCGTGACTTGCTGATTGATTTTCTTAGAACAGGCACGCTTCCATGGTGGTCACAATCGTGCAAAAATACTGAGTTTAACCAAATTTTAAGCACGCTGTCAAGAGAAAAACCGGACGAAATACGGGGCCTGTTTCTCACTGTTATCCGGGAAAAGGATTCGTTGCTGTGGCTGCTATATCAACTTGACATTCAGTTGCTTATTGACGTTATAAATGCACTTTTTAAGCCAAATAGGGAGTGGACGGAAGTGGAGAAACAAACTGGTGCATTACTGGATCACAATCAGCATTTGACTGAAAGTGAGAAAAACAGATTGAGGGTTTGGCTGCTATTGGCACATCTGGATGAGCAAGAAAATCTCAATGCTGCATCCAGCCTGCGAGCGGTTGAGAAGCAATTTTTGCCTTCTTTTCAACAAATCGAATGGAAACAGCCCGCAGCATTTCTATCGGACAAAAATGCTATGGCCGGTCCCCGGCGGAAGCACGAAGATGCATTTAATTAGGAAGAAGAATTTGCGGAAGAGCAAACAAAATTTGTGATCCGGTGTGCTGGAATCGTGCTTATTGCCCCTTTTTTGCCGCAGCTATTCAAACAGCTAAACCTGCTGACCCCGGAAGGCGCAGCATTTAAAGATGAACAAGCAGCATTCCGGGCAGTTGCGCTTTTAGGATATATAGGAAGAGGGAAAACGCTTATTCCGGAACACGATCTCGTTCTCGAAAAATTGCTTTGCGGGGTCCCGATGCACGAACCTGTGCCACTGGATTGCGCGCTGACATCGATCCAAATCCAAGAAACAGAACAACTGCTTGATGCCATGGTTACGCATTGGCATGTGTTGAGATCTGTCGCAGGACTTCGGGAAGGCTTTTTTTGAGCGTGAGGGAATCTTGCAGGATATGGGCAGCTTCTGGTTGCTGAGGGTCGAAAGAAGATCCTATGACGTGCTGTTCGATCACAAGCCGCCGCCCTGGGGTTTCCGCGTAGTGGGTAACGACGTGTTTTTCAATGAGGGTAAATTCTCGCCTGGAACGGATTCCGGGAAGCGGCTTTTAGCGCACGAACTTACACATACCATGCAGCAAAGCGGCAATGTTCGCAGGCTGGTTAATACAAGGAGTGTAACCTGCCACGAGACCGGACTTATTAATCCCAACCTGACCGGCGCCGAGGCGGTGCAGGCGATAGCGGTTGCGGATGCAGAAGCTGTGCGGGTCCTGCAAAATGCAGAAGATATATTACAAAATGCGCTGAATGACGTGGTCGCCGGAAACCCGGCCGATCCGGCACTTAACTTGATCTTGCAGGAAGAGCTCGGCCTGGATCTGGACAACACGGGCGATCGCAGACAAATCAGGATTGCCATATCGCGCATTGCCCGTGTCAGGACTACTTTGGAAAGTGGTTATCTGCGTTATATGTGCCGTGGCGGAAATAATGTAAGCCTGGTCGGATGTTCGGCAACATCTTGTGATAACGACACTTTTGCTTTTACGTGTCCCGGTAACAGGCTCGTTGTGTTATGCCAGCATTTTTGGGATTCTCCGGGTGAACGTGCCGGGACAATTCTTCACGAAGTCTTTCACATTTGGTTTGATATGGACCATGGTAACCAAACCAAATTCGCGAACGCAACTTGTCTGGAAGGTTTTGTGCGAAGAGCGGACGGACAGGCTGTGGGGGATTTTTCCTGTGCAGCAGGAGCACATTAAGAGGATAGCCAAAATTTTACAGGATTTCGATGAAAACAAATCGCATATCTGCTTCCCGGCAAAGCAATGCCGCGCAGGAATTGGAGGCCTCAGAAACATGGGCAAGCTCTCCGCAAAACATGCAGATCCCGATGGACACCACTCTTTTACAGCGGGCGCCGACCGCAACCCAGGCAAAAGCCAGTGATGAAGGCTGGGAGAACGACGTAGAATCTTTTGCCAAACGGCTGGCGGAACATCATTTGTCCAACGAAAGGGGCATTTCTGATAAGATCGAAAAAGCCCGGCGACTCTCGGCAGCCAGCTCGAAAACGCACGAATGTGAACTTTCCACCGAGGGCGGATTAACTGTCCGGACACTGTGGCAAACGGAGACAAATGTAGCCATAGCCAAATCCTGCATTCAGGACGACTGTAAGGCCTGTGCTTATAATTACACGGTGAGCGATGCAGGCGAGCTGAATTTCAGCCTGATCAAATGCTGGTTAATCGCTCCTTTTTGAGGAGTTCAGCAACTTAATTATTAAATTGATCTTTGTAATCAACACTTCACTTAACAAACACAGCCATGCCTGAGGATAATGCCTTATACACCTATCGCAACGGGAAAAAAGTTGCCTTATACAAAAAAGACGATCAGTTTGTAGCCCGCAATTCTGCTGAAAACATTGTCAATCTGGGTATCGACCGGATCGAAAAGGTTTCGCCCTCTGCATTTCGTGCAACGGTTTCGCCCGACAAGCTGGACGAAGTAATGGTTGAAAGCCGGGCCCTTGCGCCCACGCACCATGCTTACCAGTTGCAGGAGACGAAGCAGGAGTTTCTGATTACAGACCGCATTATGGTTACTTTTAAAGACAAGCCAACGCCGGAACATTTGTCTGCATTCATCGCAAAATATGCCCTGATGATCAAAAACCAGTACAGCGATGTGGATTTCCTTTTCCAGCTGACCAACCAGTCTGGTATGAACCCGGTTAAAATGATAGTAAAGATCAATGAAGAAGAACCGTCCGTGCAGATTGCAGAACATGATCTGATACAGCGGGTTACCAAATATCTGACATTGCCCGCCGATACATCCTATGATCTGCAATGGCATTTACACACCCACACACCATCTGCCACAAATTTTGACCCGCGTTGTTCAAGCCGTTGCGAGGAAGCCTGGCAGTTACTTGCAAATTTCGGCAGTGAGGATGTCGTTATCGGGCTTGCCGACGATGGCTGCAAGCTGGATCACGATGATTTTAATTCGTCGGGCAAATTTGCAGGCTGGGGTTATTTTGTGAACGATATTTTGGTTAAAAAAACAGATATAGGAGCCGATCCAAACGGAATGTATGCACCTGGAAACAATCACGGGACTTCCTGTGCAGGTGTAATAGCAGGCGAGGTGGATGGCACATTAACCGTAGGTGCCGCGCCTGCATGCAAGCTTTTACCGATCAAATGGGAATCGTCTGATGACGGAGGGCTGTACATTGATGACAACAAAATGATGCTTGCACTCCAATACATATCAGATAAGGTCGATGTCTTTTCCAATTCCTGGGGAAGCTCCCCCGAAATGAATTTCAGCCAGCAAGTCGTAAACCGGATCAGATCCCTCGCCTTAACAGGTGGCAGGCGGGGAAAAGGGATCGTTTTCTTATGGGCTTCGGGCAACGAAAATTGTCCTATTCAGTATTCGGGAACACAGAACATTCCTTTCGATCACGGGGTGCGTATGCAGGGCAATTCACTGGTTTGGGTTGGGGTTCAAAAAAGTAAGGTCTTTTCGCATAATCTGATTGATATCCCCGGTGTCATGCATATTGCGGCACTGGCGAGCACGGCGCAACGCAGCCATTATTCCAATTACGGGCCGGGTATTTCGCTCACAGTGCCGACCAACAATGTGCACACCTATTACCGGCTGGCCGTGGAAGGAAAAGGCGTGGTTACTACAACGGGCGACAGCATAGCGGCTGTTACCGAGGATTTTGGAGGGACGTCCAGCGCCACGCCGCTTACAGCCGGAATTGCAGGACTGGTCATTTCGGCTAACCCGGACCTGAGCGCACTCGAAGTGGTGTCCGTTTTGCAAAGCACGGCTTCCCGGGATCTGAACGAAACACCGTATCCGAGAACACCGCCGGCCAACTTTGATAATGATACTTCCTGGGATATTTCACCCGTATTTCCGTCAGATTTCCAGGGAAATGGACATGCCGATGGAACTTGGAGCCCATGGTATGGCTTTGGCAGGGTGGATGCATTCGAAGCGGTGAAAAAGGCGCTTGCCATTCGGTTGGGAGGCAGTGAACCGGTGGTTCCGGCGGTGAAAATCCGGTCTGCCGTGGTAAATCCTGCCGGTAATGATCATAATAAGGAGAAAGTGACGCTGGAAAATCAGAGTAATGTGCCTGTTTCCATTGAAGGCTGGGCATTGGTTGACAAAAATAACCGGGTGCAGGTCTTAACAGGCTCCATTCCGCCGGTTTCAAGTATGAGCATTGATTTAAAAAAAAATAAAATAATCCTGGCCAACACGGGCGGCACGATCATCCTCAAAGACATAGCCGGAAACCAGGTTCACAGGGTCGCATACACCGGCGCACAGGTGCAGCCCGGCATGGAACTTGTTTTCTGAAAAATCCCTATATTGACGGCCTTGAATCATCAGCGTAAGCCATGAATGGTCAGCAGTCGCAACTCCGAACTGTAAATGTTACCCGATATGTCACGCCTTTGCGGGAGGGCGGATCGCTTCCGGCGCTTGCCGAGGCGGACGACGAATTTTTATATGTTCTCAAGTTCCGCGGGGCAGGCCAGGGGACGAAGGCACTGATTGCGGAGCTGATCGGTGGGGAAATTGCCCGTCTGCTGGGGCTGAGGATGCCTGAAATTGTTTTTGCCAATTTGGATGAAGCCTTCGGCCGAACAGAGCCCGATGAAGAAATCCAGGATTTGCTCCGCGCGAGTACGGGCCTTAATCTGGCCATTCATTACTTGTCGGGCGCTATCACTTTTGATCCCGTCGTGACAGCCGTAGATTCCAGGCTCGCGTCTGCAATCGTATGGCTCGACAGTCTCATTACCAATGTAGACCGCACGGCCAGAAACACCAATATGCTTATGTGGCACAAGGAGTTATGGCTGATCGACCAGGGTGCAGCATTGTATTTTCATCATTCCTGGGATAATTGGGAAGAGCAGGCCAAGAGGCCGTTTGCGCAGGTGAAAGACCATGTATTGCTTCGTTATGCATCTGAAATAGAAGCGGTAAATGAAGAATTCAAAGCCATATTCGGTGTAGAGCAGATCGAGGCGATTGTTTCGCTCATCCCGGATGACTGGCTTTTGCGTGATGCACCATTCGAGTCAGCCGAGGCGCATCGGCAGGGATATGTGAAATTTTTAGCGTCGCGGCTCTCCGTGTCGGATGTATTTGTTAAAGGAGCCAATGATGCAAGAGCAGCACTTATTTGAGTACGCCGTAATCCGCGTCGTACCCAGGGTCGAGCGCGAGGAATTCATTAATGTGGGTGTGATTTTATTTTGTCCGTCAAAACGTTTTCTGGAATGTGCTTTTGAGGTGAATGCGCCTAAGCTGCGCGCACTTTCGGCTGGCATTGATCTGGACGAAGTGACTGCTTATCTGCATGCATTTCAATGGATATGTTCGGGTAAAAAAGAAGGCGGCTCTATTGCTGCATTGCCGCCTGCTTCCCGGTTTCGCTGGCTCACCGCAACGCGTAGCACGGTGGTTCAGTCTTCAAAGGTGCATCCTGGTTTTTGTCAGGACCCGGACCTGTGTTTAAGTAAACTGTTCGATCATTTGGTTAAGTAACATTAGCGCAGATTGAGCTGCTGTTGAACTTCCTCCTTTTTTCTTCTTGAAACTTCCACCTGCGATCCGTCCGCAAGCAGTACATACTGGTTGTTATGCGAAACCTGTTTGATATAACGGGAATTGACCAGGTGTGACTTATGTGTGCGGATGAAATTGAAATCGCCCAGCATTTCGTCGAAGTGCTTTAATGTTTTGCTGGATACGAATGGCCTTTTACCCACCAAATGGATAGAAGTGTAGTTTTTATCGGCTTCCAGTCTTAGAATTTCGTCCAGTGTAAAAAAGAACACACCCTCGCTGGAAGGAACAGCCAGCCTGAAATCCTTAATTTCTTTTCTCTGGATGTTTTCCACCAGATTATCGAAAAGCTCCTGCTTGGGCGCCTGGATCTTTTCCCGCACTTTTTCCAGATGCCGGTCAATGGCAAATTGAAGTTCGCCCGGATCTACCGGTTTTAGCAGGTAATCCAGCGCGCTGAACCGGATTGCCTGGATGGCGTATTGGTTGTAAGCGGTAGTGAAAACGATATCATAATCGGGGTTTTTTCTTTCCATCAAAAAATCAAAACCATTTCGGTAAGGCATTTCCACATCCAGAAAAACGATCCCGGGCTCATAGTTTTTCATAACTTCCAAAGCCTCATTTACAGATTCCGCGTGCTTGACGTCAATCTTTTCCGTCATCTGTGTCTCGAGATAATGGGCGAGGATAAGACGAGCCTTTATTTCGTCATCAATAATTAGCGCATTTATCATAACGTTTTCAAGTTGTAAAGGATGATGTAGTAAGTTCAAAAAATGCTTGGCAGCTAGCCATATTTGGAGAGAGAAGGGTCCCGGTTGCCGGAATTATAATCCAATTCGGTTTTACCAGATTCATTACGCAGCCATTGATTTGAACGTTTGAGCCATCATTTATTGAAATTGATTAGCAGTTGACGGGCAACGATTCCTGTAAAGGAAAAGGTTGATCCACGTGTTTGCCTTTTTTTTCGGAAGTATAATTAAGAGAAAAACATGAAAAGGCATGAGCGCAACCATTAAAAGGCCGGTAACATTTATTTAAAGGCTAAACGTAAAAAACCCTGTCATCATAGCGATAACAGGGCTTGTATTTTTCGAAACACAGTTTCTATTTAGCGTCGACCGGCTTCTGCATTTCATTCATGTTATGAGCAACCATGCCGTCTGGTGTGATGTTGCTCAGACCCATCAGGACCTTGTTTTTAAAACCGGAAACCACCTTGTCTTTACCAGCCATCAACGCGTCGTAGCCGTCTTTGGCGACGCCGGCGGGATCAGCTTTATCATCCTCATCCTGCACGGCATTGCTGCGGTTCATGTCGGCTTTGTTGAAGAAATCTGTATCGGTAACGCCTGGTAATAAGGCTGTTACGGTAATCTCTGTTTCTTTAAGCTCTTCGCGTAAACCCTCGCTGAATGAGAGAACAAAAGCTTTTGTACCGTGGTAAACGGCCTGCCAGGGACCCGGTGTTTTGCTGGCAATAGAAGCCAGGTTCAATATTTTTCCCGAGTTGGCAGCAATCATATCCTTCAAGAAAAGCTTTGTAAGGATTACGACTGCTGAAACGTTTAGCTCAATGATGTCCAGTTCACGGTCCAGTTCGTTATCCTGGAATAGTCCATATACGCCCTGACCTGCATCATTAACCAACACATCAACGGTGATTCCTTTGCTTTTGACTTCGTCATAAACCGAGCGCGTTTCTTCCCGGTTAAAAAAATCTTTCGCAATGGTAACTACTTCCACACCATGCTGGCGAAGCTCCTGGGCTCGTACTTCCAGCTGCTGTCCGTCCCGCGATACAATAACCAGATTGTACTGATCCCGGGCAAATAACAAGGCAAGCTCATAGCCAATGCCGCTCGTGGCGCCGGTTATAAGCGCATACTTTCCGTTGGTTGACATAATTTTAATAGTTTGTTGATGAAGATTATATTAAAGCCACTCAAATCCCCGCACGTATTTCAACACCACGATGGCTAAGGGCGGTAAAACTAGCGGAATCGAGTGGATTCTGCTGTGTTTTGGAATCGGGAAACTTTCCTGCTCATCCAGATGAAGCAGGTCAGAACCGCCGTATTTTAAATTATCAGTATTAAAAATTTCCTGGTAATATCCCGGTTTGGAAACTCCGATCCGGTAATTGCTTCTGACGATCGGAGTAAAATTCGCGACAAAGATCAGGTCATCCGCTTCATTGTTTCCTTTGCGGACCCAGCTCATGACACTATTTACCCCATCCTGGTTATCTATCCATTCAAAGCCGTCCGCCGAAAAGTTCTTTTCGTAAAGTGCAGGTTCGGACTGATAAAGTGCATTGAGATCTTTTAACACCTTCTGTATCCCGTTGTGGAAAGGATTAAGGTTCTCATCCCAATCCAGGCTGAAATCGTGTCGCCATTCATGGCGCTGGGCAAATTCTGCGCCCATAAAAAGCAATTTTGCGCCTGGGTGCCCGAACATATATCCATACAAAAGCCGCAGATTTGCAAACTGTTGCCAGTGGTTCCCGGTCATTTTATTGATCATAGAATTTTTACCATAAACCACTTCGTCGTGCGACAGCGGCAAAGTAAATTTTTCCGAAAACGCATAATGAATGCTGAACGCAAGCTGTCCCTGGTGGTGCGAACGGTAAACCGGATCTCTCTGGAAATAGGATAATGTATCATGCATCCAGCCCATCATCCACTTCATGTCAAAGCCAAGCCCACCATTCGTTGTAGGACTTGTCACACCAGGCCATGCAGTAGATTCCTCCGCAATGGTCATTACATCGGGAAAATTGGTATGGACTGCGTTGTTGAACTCTCTTAAAAAATCCAGCGCTTCCAGATTTTCCCGTCCGCCATACTGATTTGGGATCCATTCACCTTCATTGCGCGAATAATCCAGATACAGCATGGAAGCCACCGCATCCACCCGTAACGCATCAATGTGGAATTTATCCAGCCAGTAAATGGCATTGGAAATCAAGAATGCCTTGACCTCGTTTCGTCCATAATTGAAAATGAAGCTTTTCCAATCCGGATGAAAGCCTTTTTTTGGATCGGCATGTTCATATAGATGCGTGCCGTCGAAATAGCCCAGCCCGTGCTCGTCTGTGGGAAAGTGGGAAGGAACCCAGTCGAGAATAACGCCGACTCCTGCATTATGCAAGGTATCAATCAGGTACATAAAGTCCTGCGGTGTCCCAAAGCGGCTGCTGGGAGCAAAATAGCCTGTCAGCTGGTAACCCCACGAACCGTAGAACGGATGCTCCATGACTGGCATGAATTCCACGTGAGTGAAACCCATATAATTACAATATTGGGGTAATTCAGCGGCCAGTTCGCGGTAAGTCAAAAAGCGGCCTTCTTCTTCATGCACCCGCCTCCATGAACCGATGTGCATTTCGTAAATGGAAATGGGTTTGGAGAGTGGAGGAGCACTTTTACGGTTTTCAAGCCACTGCGCATCGCTCCATTCGAAATCAAGGTCCCAGACCACGCTGGCAGTATGGGGCGGTGTTTCCCAGTGAAATGCGTAAGGATCGCCTTTTTCAACCTCGTAACCGCTATTGGAACGGATGAAATATTTGTAATATTCTCCGCGGCCAATAGTCGGCAGAAAGCCTTCCCAAATGCCGGAGTAGTCTGCCCGACTTTGTAGTGGGTGCGACTCCCTGTTCCAGCCGTTGAAATTGCCGACTACTGAAACTTGTTGTGCATTAGGTGCCCAAACGGCGAAGTGTGTTCCCTGAACCCCGTCGCGTTCAATGATGTGGGAGCCGAGTTTGTTATAAATATGGTAATGTGCTCCGGATGTGAACAAATCAATGTCAAATCCGGACAACATAGGCAATGCATCGCTGCGCTGATCTGTCATAATCAAAGTTTTAAGCTGTTACTAGGGGTTCGGTTTTGTTCATGATCGATTTTATACCACGCAATGGCACCATCACCCACGAAGGCCGGTTATTTACCTCGTAATTCAATTCGTATATGGCTTTTTGCAACAAAAACGTTTGCATAAGCACTTCCAGATCCTCTTTCTTCTGCGGAATGATAGGGCTATCCTTTACCGCTTCCAGATATGCTTTCATGAAAAACCCGCTCATGTAGTGATACCATTGCTCGGCGTACGGCAGCAATTTGGTAATATCTTCCGGCCGCACCTGATTATCCAGATACAAGCTTCCATAAGTTGCGTAATGGAAGGACCGCAGCATGCCGGCCACATCTCTTAATGCCGAGCGTTTCAGCCGTCTTTCACTGTAACTGCGCGCGGGTTCCCCCTCAAAATCAAGGATAATAAAGTCCTTGCCTGTGAACAGAACCTGTCCTAAATGATAATCCCCATGGATCCGTATTTTGGCTGTATCGATCTTCCGGCCGTAAACTTTTTTCAGCTCGGTTAAAATCTCTTCCTTCATTTGCAGCACATCTTCCGCCTCCTGGCGCACCTCCGGAGCAATCTTTTTCATATTGCGGTTCAGGCTTTGGAATGCGACGCGTACAAGCGATTGAAGTGAAGAATACACTGAGCGCTGGTAATGCAGGGAAAAATCCTCAGGTTTAAAGTCGGGATTTTTAATGCCCGAAGCCAGCGCCAAATGCATCTCTCCTGTCCGTGTACCCAGTAACGCCACCTGTTCAGCAACAGGAACATCCAACAGATCCTTTAACACGTCAGGAATGTCTTCATAGCCGACCGGATCCACTATTGTTCCTCTAAGCTCTGCTGGTAGCTGGATCTCGCTTGTCGAAAGGATCTTCTCATTAAAGCTGTCGAGTCTGTCCAGCATATTGGCCCATGCATCTGTGCTGTTAACGACCATTTCCTGCATCATACCCAGCACCATGCTATCATTCTTGTGCTTCCATTCCACTGCACCAACGAATGCCGGGATGTTTTTAAACTGGGCCTCGTGTGTCAGGAAATGCGTGATTTCCATATCGGGGTTAATTGCCCGGTCTACTTTTCGGTAAAGTTTAAAGAAGTATTTACCGTCATAAGTAACGGACGTATTACTCTGTTCGCCGGAAAGCACACGTGGCTTGATCTTTTCGGTGTCTTTCAGATGCTGAACCAGTTCCTCATTTCCAGAGAATTGAATTTGACTGTTTTTAGCAGGCAGGTTCTCGTTGGCTCCCATATTGACAATCAGCGCTTGCTGCAGTTCAAGCCCATAAATGGCATCAAAGAGCACACCTTCCTCTTCGCCTTCAATTTTGATTTTTGCAATAACAGCCTGCGGACAGTTCTCTCTCACCTGATAAGAAAAAGGTTCTTTTCCGAAAGCCACCGGTAACTGATACATTTCAGGAAGATCATTTTGATAGGAAGCTTCCAGAAGCAGCAGGTAAGCAGGCGGATTGCTGCCCAGCGGAATGGTCGCATGCGACACGATTTTCACGCTGTCCAGACCTTTTCCTTTTCCACCAAACCACCGCATTTTCATCATGTAAGCGGGCAGGAAATTATTTTCCAAACGCTCCAGAACCGCAGGGGTTAATAGATCTTTCCAGTCTGTGAGCTCCAAAAGCGGTAGCTCCGCGTTCTGATCTATCTCCGGATGTGTTTTTTGCAAAATAAAACATTGGCACGCGTAAGCTTCCAGTGTAAAGAAATAAGGCGTGTTATCTTTAACACCAGGAAACTTGTTCTTGCTATAAATTTCAACAGGCTGGTAGCCTTTGTATTGATCCAAATCCAACTCAACCGGCTGCGGAAAACGCGAAAGGTTGGCAATAACCAGCATAGTTTCTTCCTTGAAAGTCCTCGTAAATGCCAGCACTTTCGAGTTTTCGGAATTCAGAAACTTGATATCACCACGACTGAATGCCGGGTACTTTTTACGGGCAGCAATGGCCCTTTTCATCCACCAAAGCAGTGATGACGAATTGCGCTCCTGCAACTCCACATTCACAGATTCATAGTGATACTGCGGATCCAAAATTAATGGCAGATACAGGCGCTGTGGATTGGCTTGTGAAAATCCTGCATTCCGGTCAGGGTTCCATTGCATAGGCGTTCTTACGCCGTCCCGGTCACCCAGATAGAAGTTATCACCCATGCCGATCTCGTCGCCATAGTAAATAATGGGTGTGCCAGGGAATGTGAAAAGCAATGAATTCAAGAGCTCGATTTTCTTACGGTTATTTTCCATCAGAGGCGCAAGCCTGTGCCGGATCCCGAGATTAATTCTCGCTTTGGGATCTTTTACATACACTTTGTACATATAATCGCGCTCTTCGTCCGTCACCATTTCCAAGGTCAGCTCGTCGTGGTTACGCAGGAAAATACCCCATTGGCAGTTTTCGGGAATCTCAGGGGTTTGGTCAAAAATATCGGTGATCGGATATCTGTCCTCCATCTGCAGCGACATAAACATTCGCGGCATGATAGGAAAGTGATAATTCATCTGACATTCATCCCCGTCGCCAAAATAGGCAGCCGAATCTTCCGGCCACATGTTGGCTTCTGCCAGCAGCAGTGTTCCCGGATAACGATCATCAATGAATGCTCTTAGTTTTTTTAGATATTCATGTGTTTCGGGCAAGTTTTCGCAGTTCGTCCCATCACGTTCAAACAAGTAAGGTACAGCGTCCAGGCGGAACCCGTCGACGCCCAGCTTACACCAGAAATCGAGAATTTTAATGATCTCTTCCTGCACGAGCGGACTGTCGTAGTTCAAGTCGGGCTGGTGGTGGAAGAAGCGGTGCCAGTAATATTGATCGGCTTCACTGTCCCAAGTCCAGTTTGATTTTTCATAATCCTGAAAAATAATGCGCGCATCTTTGAACTGTTTCGGATCATCTGTCCAGACGTAAAAGTTTCGCTCGTCTGAGCCCTTTGGCGCTTTTCTCGCTCTTTGGAACCACGGGTGTTGGTCAGATGTATGGTTAATGACAAGCTCGGTAATTACTTTCAAACCGCGTTTGTGCGCTTCTTCCAGAAATGCTTTGAACTCATCCAGATCTCCATAAGAAGGGTTGATGGTGTAATAGTCTGAGATATCATAGCCGTCATCACGCAGCGGAGACGGATAAAATGGCAGTAGCCAGATGGCGGTTACGCCCAGATCCTGCAAATAATCAAGCTGCTCCATAAGCCCCTTGAAATCACCGATCCCATCACAATTACCATCTTTAAATGCCTTAATGTGCAGCTCATATATGATCGCATCCTTATACCAGAGCAGATCTTTGTGTATTATTCCATTTTTATGTTCCATCGTCTTATCCATTCAGATTTTCTATTTTTAATATGTGGGCAGGCATTTCATAAGGATTTAGCAGAATGAAGTTGTATTCACCCTGCCAGTAATATTGTTCACCGCTCAGCATGTCAGACACCCGGTAAGTTTGGCCAGGATGGATGCCGAAACGGTGGATAGGCACTTTAATGTGAGCTCCCTGGGTGTTGAATACGTCCAGGTTTACGGAAATGATCAGTGCATTGCCCGAAGCATCGTCTTCCTTCACATAGCAGATCACATTGTCGTTATTGGTTTCTGCGAAATCAATGTTCCAGGTAGATTGCAGGGCTGGGTTTTCCTTGCGGATGCGGTTCACGCGGGTAATGATCTCGCGCGTGCGGCTGTAACGGTTCCAGTCCCAATGCTTGATTTCATATTTTTCGTTATCTGTATATTCCTCTTTACCCGGATGCGGCGTGTTGACCCCATACTCGTAAACCGGACCATACATTCCGTAATTGGAGGATAATGTGGCAGCCAGGATGAACCGCGTAATGTGTGCATTCTCGCCTCCTTCCACCAAATGATGCGGCAAAATATCGGGTGTATTCGGCCAGAAATTAGGCCGGAAATAATACTGCTGATCGGTTTTGGTGAGCTCGTTCATATACTGCTCAATTTCCCATTTGCTGTTACGCCAGGTGAAGTAAGTATAGGACTGATTAAAGCCGATTTTGGCCAGACGTTCCATCACGCGCGGACGGGTGAAGGCCTCCGCCAGAAATATGACCTCAGGATTAACCTTGCGCACTTCTCCAATCAACCATTCCCAGAACGCAAAAGCTTTCGTATGCGGGTTGTCTATCCTGAAAACGCGGACACCTTTGCTTATCCAGAAATCAATAACGCTTTTCAACTCCTCCCAAAGATTTTGCCAATCCTGTGTTTCAAAATCAAAGGGAAGTATGTCCTCATATCTTTTGGGCGGGTTTTCGGCGTATTGCACCGTTCCGTCCGGTCTCCATTTAAACCATTGTGGATGTTCTTTCACATAGGGGTGATCCGGCGCACACTGATAAGCAATGTCCATTGCAATCTCAATATCAAGGTTTTTAGCTTCGGTCACCAGATTCTCAAAATCCTCGATCGTGCCAAGTTCCGGGTGTATTGCCTTGTGGCCGCCAAGCCGGTTCCCGATAGCCCAGGGAGAGCCAGGATCGGTTTCTGATGGCGTAAGGGAGTTGTTTTTTCCCTTTCTTTTCATCTCGCCAATCGGATGGACCGGCGGGAAATAAAGCGTGTCAAAACCCATTTTGGACACAAGTGGCAGCAAGTTGACTACGTCTTTGAATGTTCCGTGCGTACCGGGCAGGGTAGAGGCAGATCTAGGAAAAAGCTCATACCAACTGCTAAAACCGGCTTTTTTGCGCTCAACTTCCAGCTTGCAGGTTTGGCCATAAACCGTAATGCGATCCGTGTAGCGGACTTTTGCCATGGCATTTGCCACTTCATCACTAATGGCCAGATTAACCGCCTGCTCGGGACTTCCCACCGTTTTCAAGCCTTCAATCCACTTTTTGAATGCCGGAATTTCGTTTGCGCTGGCAAGTTGGGATGCTTCCGAGAGCAACTCGGCGCCGATAAGAATTTCCACGGAAATGTCCTGATTGGCATCGAATTTTTTTACCAAACCCTTCTTCCAGGTTGTGAAATGGTCAATCCACCCTGTAAAGCGATATTCGTAAAACCCCGTTTTTTGAGGTTTCCAGATTGCCTGCCATTGATCATTGATAATGTATTGCATGGGAATCTCTTCCCAATCCATTTCTGACTCGTGTTTGTAGATAACGCTTGCCGCTACCACGTCGTGGCCGTCCCCGATAATGTCCGCAGTTAAGGTTAACTGCTCACCGATTGCTCGTCTCGCGGGAAATCTGCCGCCTTCAATATGGGGAGTAACGTTGGAAATCACGACTCGCTTTCTGCCGTCCTGAATATGCATTGATCCGATTTTTTGGTTTCCATTCATGAATGGCTACTGTAGCAATCAAAACCATGCCTGCAGAAAGTGTTTATGACCTTATCATTGAGGAGAATACGCTCCCGAATTCTTGGTAATTTATATTTAACGGTTTGTTTTAAAGTATGTAATCGCGTAAATTTCAACGACTTCACAAAACCTTTACCCACCACATTTGCGAATGAGATCCGGTCCTGAGAAATCTGGGCTGTAATCTTATTATGTACTAGAACTGATATTGCGTTTTACATTGTAGTTGGTGTTTTGAGATTATTCTGGACAAACATTTTCTCAATCGGATCCATGGAGTTTATTCTGATAGACGATAGCGTTTTTGACTTGTTTACACAAGAAAAATTGCTTCTCAGGAGCGGGCTTGCCAAATCTGTCAAGACATTCGGTTCTGCCCAGCTGGCTATGGATTACTTGCACGCACAATCAGACGAGTTTCCGGAAACCGTTATCCTGCTCGACATTCAGATGCCGGGCATAAACGGGTTTGAATTCACTGGTCACTACGCTGCGTTGCCGGAGACTTTGAGAAAAAGGATCAAACTTTTTATGATATCTTCCACCGTGGACACAGATGATATCGAAGAGGTTCGCCTGAACCCGTATGTGATCGAACTGCTGTCGAAGCCATTGGAGATTCCGGTTTTGCGGGCGCTTCTGGGGCAGTAGATCCGCCTTTGATTGTCTTAAATTTTCAAGTGGCACAATATTTAGTATGCTTGCAGGCATAACATTCAGCCATTATGAACAATCCAATAGCTACCTATCGTATACAATTCCATAAAGATTTTTCCTTTTCTGACCTTGAAAAACGGGTTTCATATTTACAGAAACTCGGTGTCAGCACGCTCTATGCATCGCCGATTTTTGCTGCTTCAAAAGGCAGCACACACGGTTACGACGGCATTAGCCCGGAGGTGATCAATCCGGAAATAGGAACAGTCGAGCAGCTCAGAAAGCTTAGCGAAACGTTGAAACAACTTGAAATAAGCTGGTTACAAGACATTGTGCCTAACCACATGGCCTTTCATTCCGAAAATGAATGGTTAATGGACGTGCTGGAAAAGGGCCAGCAGTCGGAGTATGCCTCATTTTTCGACATCGCCTGGAACAGTAAGCTTTTTCAGGGCAAACTCATGGTTCCGTTCCTGGGTGCACCGCTGGAAGAGGTTATTGATAACCAGCAGGTAAAAGTTGAGTATGCCGGCAATCGATTAGTTCTTAATTATGAAGGGGCGACTTTTCCCTTGAACATCCGCTCGTACATGAACATGCTCGGGACGGACCAGGAGAATGCGCCCGAAACGATCCATCAGCTAGTAAAACAGCTCAATGAGATCCACGAAGCCGAGGATCCGAAGATCTTCTCGCAGCGATGGAGCGAGTTTTTGCTGCAGCTTTCGTCGCTAATGAAAAATGAAAAGATCAAAAGTTGGATCGATCAGGAAATACAGGCGGTCAATGCAGATAAGTCAAAGATAACCGAGCTTGTTAAAGGGCAGGAATACATCCTTTGCTTCTGGCAGGATACAGATTCCAAGATCAATTTCAGAAGGTTTTTTACAGTGAATGGTCTCATATGCCTTAACATGCATTATGATACTGTTTTTGATAAATATCATGAATTCATCAGCCAGCTTGTGGACGAAGGCATTTTTCAGGGGCTTCGAGTCGACCATATCGACGGGCTTTACGATCCTGCCGGCTACCTGGAAAAGCTGCGCGAGCTGGCCGGCCCTGAAACATATCTTATTGTTGAAAAGATTTTAGAAAAAAGCGAATCGCTTCCTGTGCAGTGGCCTATTGAAGGTACGTCGGGTTATGAATTTCTGGCGGATGTAAATAATGTGTTCACCAATTCCGACGCTGAGGAAGCTTTCTCGAAATTTTATCAGGATATAACAGACAGCGGCGACCCGATCCGTGAACAATTACTGGAGAAAAAGTCGGGAATTCTTAATAACCACATGGGCGGCGAGCTGGATAACCTTTATCAGCTGTTCACAGATTTGGAACTTGTAGCGCTGGAAAAACTGGAAGATGTCGGTAGAGACAATGTGAAAAAAGCGATCGGTGAATTCTTGATCCATTGCCCGGTTTACAGATATTATGGTAACCAAATGCCTCTCTCCGAAACGGAAAACCAGGAGGTTAAAGCTGTGTTTGAAGATGTTAAGGCGCACCATGCCGGACTGGACAGTGCTATTCAGATCCTGGAAGAGGCGATTCTCGAAAAGGCGGTTGAAGGTGATGAGGCCTACAATACGAAAGTATTGGAATTTTACCAGCGCCTGATGCAGTTTTCCGGACCTTTGATGGCCAAGGGTGGAGAGGATACACTAATGTACACGTATAATCGCTTCATCGGACACAATGATGTGGGCGACTTTCCTGACCGGTTCGGTATGCCGGTTAAAGAATTCCATCACAAGATGCGGCTACGCCAGAAAGATTGGCCGCTTGCATTGAACTCAACTTCTACGCATGATACGAAAAGAGGCGAAGACGTGCGGGCCAGGCTGAATGTGCTTACAGACTTGCATGAAGATTGGATTGCCAAAGTAAATGAATGGCGCACTATGAATACGCCGATCAGAAAGCCCGATGGCCCCACAGATAATGATGAATATCTGATCTATCAGACATTGGCAGGAGCTTACCCGATGCCTGGTGAAGATGCAACTGACTTTGCCGAACGTTTGGGCGATTATTTGAAAAAAGCGCTTCGCGAAGCCAAAACGGATACAACATGGGCTGAGCCGAACGAAGTTTATGAAAAAAGCACCGAAGAGTTTGCCCTGAGCCTGCTGGATACTGAGTCACCTTTTTTTGCAAGTTTTCAGGAATATTTGAAAACCATTTCGGATGCGGGAATAGTCAACTCACTTTCCCAGGTGCTTCTGAAATTTACATGCCCGGGTATTCCCGACGTTTACCAGGGAACGGAACTCTGGGACCTTAGCCTTGTTGATCCCGATAACCGCAGACCATTCGACTATGAAATACGCGAGCAGTGGCTGCGCGAATTTGAAGATTACAACACGGAAAGATTGGGCGAAAAGCTGTGGGAGACAAGGAATTCGGGGCAGATCAAACTCTGGCTTACGCATCAGCTTTATCAGTTGAGGAAATCGAATCCGGTGCTGGTTTCGAAAGGCGATTATGTACCGCTTAAAATTCGTGGTGCTTACAAAGAGCACATTTTGGCATTTGCCCGGAAATTTAAAAAGGATTATCTGGTGGTGGCCGTCCCATTGCATAGCGCAGTGCTTTGCAAAGAACAGGGAACGACCTTTTTTGATCTGGACTGGAAAGATACGTCCATAGTGCTGCCCGACAACATGGAGCCCAACTGGGCTGATGCGCTTACCGGAGAAGAAGCTGAGTATGAAGGTAAACTTACACCTGCTGATATATTCAGAAATCTTCCTGTTGCCGTTTTAAAAGGGAAAAAGCCTGATAACGAGCGCAAAGCAGGCGTGTTGCTGCACATTACTTCCTTAGCGTCGCCATTTGGAATAGGTGATATGGGTCCGGAGGCTTTTGCTTTTGCCGATTTCCTTGCAAATAGCAGTCAGAAGTTGTGGCAAATATTGCCCCTGAACCCGATAGAGGCCGCCCAATCCAATTCGCCATATAGTGCATTGTCGAGCCGGGCAGGAAATCCGCTGCTGATCAGCCCCGAAATATTGGTCCAGGAAGGACTCCTTGAAGCAGAAAAACTGGCCGGTTACGAGCTTCCGCAAACGGGAAAAACAGACTACGATCAAGCTGGAAAACTGAAAGATGAAATATTAAGGGAAGCATTTGACAAATTCCTCTCCATCAATGATGCGGAGGCCAATGATGCTTTCGAAGCATTCTGTGAAAAAAATCAGGAGTGGCTGGATGACTTTGCGTTATATATGGCTCTGAAAAAACAACACGAGGGAAAACCCTGGTACACCTGGGCAGAGCAATACAGAAAGCGGGACGAGAGCGCTCTGGCTGCGCTTGATTCGGAAAAGTTACAATTTATCAAATGGGAGCAATACATATTTGATAAGCAATGGAAAGCATTGAAATCATATTGCAATGATATGGACATTAAGCTTTTGGGTGACATTCCGTTTTATGTGAGCTATGATTCTGCGGACGTCTGGGCTAATCCGGAGTATTTCTGTGTGGATGAAGAAGGTAAGATTACAGGCATAGCAGGCGTGCCGCCGGATGCGTTTTCCGATGATGGTCAGCTTTGGGGTATGCCTGTTTTCAATTGGGGCGCACTCAAAAAGCAGGATTATCAATGGTGGGTGCAGCGATTGGCCAAGAATGTTGAGCTTTTCGATATTGTGAGACTGGACCACTTCCGGGCATTTACAGATTATTGGGAAGTTCCGGGCGGAGAGAAAACGGCGATAAATGGCGAATGGAAACTAGGTCCTGACGCAGAATTTTTTACTAAAATTGCAACGGAACTGGGAGGACTTCCGTTTGTGGCCGAGGATTTGGGGGAAATGAGCCCCGGTGTTTATAAACTAAGGGATAAATTTGCATTGCCGGGAATGAAAGTGCTGCAATTTGCATTCAGTGAAAATATGCCGCAATCAGACCATATCCCGCACAATTTCAATGCCAATTTCTATGCCTATACAGGCACCCATGATAACAACACAACCCTGGGCTGGTTCAGAGCGTCAAAAGATGATGACACGAAGGGGCTGATCGAGAAATATGTTGGTTATGAAGTGAATGAGGAGAACATTTGCGATGTAATGGCGCGACTCACGTTTTCGTCCGTCGCCAAAGTCGCCATGCTTCCTATGCAGGATGTGCTTAAATTAGACGAGACAACGATCATGAATATTCCCGGTTCCAACGAGAATAACTGGTCGTGGCGGTTGAAACCCGGGCAGGTTACGCAGGAAGCGCAACAATTTTTATTGAACCTGACAACCCTGTACAACCGCGACTAGGCAGTGCAAGAATATGGTTGTGAATGTTTCGATGTGTTTATATTTGTGAAAATATAGCAACCGAATGTCCTATGTTTGTAAAGAAGGCTTCTTTATTGTGCCTGGTCGGCGCTTTCCTGATCCAATTTTCCGCTTGTGAGCATACAGCCGACAGTCCTGCCGACGCGGCTGCTGTGCTCACGGAAGTGAAACAGTGGAAAATCGATGAAATTGCAGTCAATGATGCAGTGACTTTCAAGGACGGGAAGATGACCCGGCAGTTTGGCGGAATTGATTTTGAGCGTTATATGGAAACGGTCGAGCTTCGGAAAGACGGCACTTTTTCGGGTGTTTTTAAGGGGGACAACAAGCCATTCAATCTGAAATGGAAGCAAACTGATAAAAACCTGACGGTTGGCGCGGCCGATGCAGCCGCCAAAGGAGGCGAATGGACCATTGATCCGAAGGATGTAAGCAGTAAATTTTTTACCATGAAAACAAAAAGTACTGCATACGACTATCCCCGGATGACAAGCATATCCCTGAAATTCAAAGCTGTAAAGTAAGCCCACATTCGCAAAACACTGGAAAATGAAGAATCTTGAAAAGGCCTTTGCGCTTTTTGACGCCTATAATCGCAATTCGCCCGAGCATTTGATCCACGAGGGGACAGATTATCCCGTAGAATATTTTTATGCCGTTAAATTATATGAATGGGTTACCAAACTAGCTCCGGATGCGAGCGAGGGCTTGCTACTTGCGTCAAGAGCGCAGCATATAGGGCGCTGGGAAATTGCCAGAAACAGTTACCCGGAAGGCAGGGTTGGCTATCTTAAATGGCGAACCGACTTGTCCAAATTTCACGCTTCAAAAGCCGCTGAGATATTGGGATCGGTGGGTTATGATTCGGAGACAATCGAACGCGTACAGCAAATTATCCGCAAGCAAGGGATCAAAGCAGATCCCGAAATACAGACTATGGAGAACGCGCTTTGCCTGGTTTTTCTCCAATATCAATATGACAACCTCATTGGCAAGACAAGTGAGGAGAAAATGATTAATATTTTGCAGAAAACCTGGGCGAAAATGAGTGATCCCGGCAGGAATATGGCGCTTTCCTTACATTATAGCGATGAAGGAAAGCGCCTGATAAACATGGCATTAAATGCTGGTTGATGCCATGTTTATTAATCTTTTTGGGCCGTTTCTTTCCTGTTATCCAGTGTTTCCGCGGTCTTCACCAGCTGGACAAATTCTGAGCGGTAACCTTCTTCATCTTTGCCAAAAGCTGTTTTTGCGCGGGCGATAACATCGCGGTAACTCGCTTTTCCCTTAAACTCCGAACCCCGAAGCAACAACCCGAATTCCGCCACGGCGCTGGCAAAACGAAGGTTTTCAGAGCACGCCGCCATGGGTCGGGAAATGTTTTTAACAGGCATATCAAACAAAACGCTTTGGTCTTCGTCCGGTTTTTTGTAGCGGATTTTCAAAGTCAGCATTTCGTCTGTTTTGCCGATGTCCGATGCATCTGTTTTCTGATATTTCAATGCATCATTCTTTGACAGATAGGGGCTTTTTGCACCTGTGGGAACGATCTCGTACAATGCAGTAACCGTATGCCCCGAGCCCATCTCGCCGGCATCTTTCTTGTCGTCATGAAATTCTTCATTTTTGAGCGCCCGATTTTCGTAACCTATTAATCTGTAAGCTTGTACGTGGCGGGGATTGAATTCGATCTGAATTTTTACATCCTTGGCAATTGTGAAAAGTGTTCCGCCGAATTCCTGTACAAACTCCTTTCTTGCTTCCTGAATGTTATCAATGTAAGCATAGTTGCCATTGCCTTTGTCGGCGAGCGTTTCAATGTGGCTGTCTTTATAATTTCCCATCCCAAATCCCATAATGCTTAGAAAAATTCCCTCTTTCCGCTTTTCTTCGATCAGTCGCTGCAACGCTCCCTCGCTGGATATACCGACATTGAAGTCGCCGTCCGTGGCCAGGATCACACGGTTGTTTCCGTTTTTTATGAAGTTGTCCTTTGCCAGTTTATAAGCCAGTTCAATGCCTGCGCCGCCAGCCGTTGAGCCGCCCGCTTCTAAACCATCCAGCGCTTCCTTAATGGTCATCTTTTCACTGCCTGATGTAGGTTTCAAGATTTCTCCCGCAGCGCCTGCGTACACCACAATGGAAATTTTATCCTGAGGCCTAAGCTGGTCAACCAGGAGTTTGAAAGCCTGCTTCAATAGCGGAAGCTTGTTTTGATCGGACATGGAGCCGGAAACGTCGATCAGGAAAACGAGGTTGGAAGCAGGCAGATTTTTAGTCGGGACGGTTTTCGCCTGCAAGCCAATGTGCAGGAGTTTCAGTCCCGGGTTCCAGGGAGAATCGGTCATTTCGGTTGATACGGCGATAGGATGCTCGCCCGAAGGCCCGGCGTAATCATAGTCAAAGTAATTGATCATTTCCTCAATCCTGACCGCATCCACGGGCGGCATCTGACCATTGTTCAGAAAACGCCGCGTGTTGCTGTAAGCTGCCCGGTCCACGTCTACCGAGAAGGTTGTAACTGGCATCTGCGACGCAACCTGGAAACCGTTTTCATTGATAGGATTGTAATTTTCGGTTTCCCCAGGCTGATACCTTTGCATAGGCGCCATAAAAGTCTGTGGTGCCGATTCCATTTTGACGTAACTGCCGGAAACTTTTCGGTGGACTGTCTGATGGTCAGCCAGTGCTTCGGTTAGATTGATCCTGCCCGTTTTAAGCGTTACATTAATCGTGTTGCTTTTGCCTATGTCAATCTGTTGGGTCGTTAAATGCGGCAGAACGAATGTCAGTTTGAGCGCATAAGCCGGCACCTGGATAGTGTAACGGCCGAGCGAATCTGTGGTGGTTGAAATCATAGTATTCGGGACCGAGACCATTACACCGGCAAGTGGTTTTTGATACTCGTCCGTCACAACGCCGGTGATTTTCCTGTTCTGCAGCAATGTAAATGCAGTCAGGGCGAAAAAGAGGAGCAACGCAATTTTACTTTTCATGGTTAATAGATTTTTTGTTTATTGACAGGATGCAAGCTGCATTCAGATTCCATAAATTTTTTCTGACTTTTTTTATGGAATTTCAAATGAGCTGCATCTAATGCTTGACACACAGCAGTAATCATGTTTTTAAGCCGGCGCATGTGAGGTTTTTAAGAATATTTAGGGGAAATACAGCGGCATCGCTTTCAGAGGCGCAGCAACTCAGGGCCTATCGCAGCTCCGGGGATGTTGGCGTGTTGGGGGCGCTTTATGAACCTTACATGGAAATGGTTTTTGCGGTGTGTTTCAAATATTTGCGTGATGAAGATGCGTGTAAGGACGCGGTGATGCAGATTTTTGAAAAACTTGTTGTTGAATTACGGACGCATGAAGTGGAACATTTCAAAAGCTGGCTTCACAGCGTTTGCCGGAACTTTTGCCTGATGCAGCTTCGTGCAAGAAAGACATTTGTTACAGCCCATGATATTGACAATGAGCACGATGAAACATTGCTGATCGCGACCGGCCCCGAAGAGCCGCTTTTCTACGATCGGCAATTTGACGCGTTGGAAATGTGCCTGGGAACATTGCAAACGGAGCAGAGAATGACGATCCAGCTGTTTTACATGCAGGAAAAATGTTATAAAGAAATTAGTGAGGAAACCGGTTTCGATCTCAATAAAGTGAAAAGTTACATCCAGAACGGAAAACGGAACCTGAAAATTTGCATCGAGAGAAATGGTAGAGAATAGATCTGATATGGCTGGATTTGAGGAGTTTCGCCGCTATCAGAATGGTGAAATGTCGCCCCGGGAGCAACATTTGCTAGAAAAGCAGATGCTGGAAGATCCTATGCTTGCTGAGGCATATGAAGGATTTCTCGCCATGCACCATAACACGGCCGATCTGGCCAGCTTGCAAAAAGAGCTGAAACAAAACCTGGAACGCAGGACTACTAATCATAGAAAGTGGATAATTCCGCTATGGACCTACGGCGCAGCTGCTTCGCTGGTCCTTACTTTGGGAACGCTTTGGCTTGTGTTTGTGTCCAATCCACAAAAGGGTGACAACAAAGAAACTGGACAAAATCTAGTCGAAATACCTGCGCCAGAACCTGAAACGGCGCGCCAATCCGAGCCTGAAACCGCCGCTCCATCTGCTCCTGAAACAAAACCAGCAATAGCATCCCAAACTGAAAAACCAGCTCCGCGAACAACGACGCCAGGGAGCCGTGCGCAGGAGCCAGAACCTGCAACTGTGGTTTCCCCGCGAAAGTTTGAAACCGATTTAGCCGCCGCAGATCATGATGACCAGGTAAGTGTGCCTGCTGCTGCGCCAGCGGAAAAGCAGGCATTTGCCAACACAGCGCGTGGTCCGGTGCCTGCCCCTGCCAGTCGCGTACGGGAGCAGCCTAAGTACAAAAAGAGTCAAACTGTTGTACCCGAGGCGACTTCTGTCAGAAGTCTTACAGCGCTGCCTGTTCCGGCAGATTCTGTTATGAAGCTCACAGCCAGCCCTTTAATGGGATGGGATGCGTATAGATCTTATCTGGAAAAACGAACCGCCGCCGCCAGGCGAAAAGGAGAAGTGACGGTCAGCTTCTATGTTAATTCAGACGGCACGTTAGCCGACTTGACGGCCGAAGGGGAAAGGCAGTTGCAACCAGAAGCAATCCGCATTGTGAAGGAAGGCCCGCAATGGGTTCCCGCCAGACAAAATGGCTCCGCCGTCCGTACACCTGTGAAGGTTATATTGAATTTCAAAAAGTAGGTAGTTTCTCCTCACTCATCTACCGGGATAACTTCAAAAAGTAGCTGTTTTCTCCTTGTCAATCTACCGGGATCCCTGTGGTTGAACGCATTACACGTTTCCGCCGGAATATAATTATCCAGGGATTTAAATAATCGCGCAAAGTTTTATCGGTTACAAAACTACATCGTAGAACTAATTTGTATTTTTTTTCAAAATAGAATCTGAATTTTTTGCAGTCTGGATACTTGTATTTAATTTTACTACCTACATTAAGACTCCCTTCATACATATACCCTTTATAATAATTTCTGTAAATCAAACTGTACCACCAATTATTGATGTTTTATTAGATTTAATACGACAGAAAAAGGGTCTTTCGAATAAAATTTTCGTGTGGATTTTGTAATCGGCAGTATTATTACTAATTCTACGTAAGAATTGGTTGTTATTTCGAATCAATCAGGCGGTGAGCAGCTTAAACCTGGCGGAACCTCCAAGTAGTACCATCAACAAGCACCAGACAATTTGAATATTTTTTACTCAACCTATGAGCAGTAGAAGAAATCTCTTGATAATAGACGATGAACCCAGTATCACCAAGATATTAGAGCATTTTCTAAAAAAGGACTTTGATGTTGTAATTAAAAGTGACGGGTCCGAAGGCATGCTTTGGCTCGAAGAGGGAAATCAGGCTGACTTGATTATTGCCGACTTGCATATGCCCAATTTGAGCGGAAAAGAGTTCTTAAAGGTTGCAAAGGCCAGCAATTTGTACGCTGATATTCCCGTGATCATCCTTTCCGGATCTGACGAAAGCAGTGAACGGATACAATGTCTTAACCTGGGCGCGGACGATTTTATGGTCAAACCGTTCAATCCGATGGAAGTTCACGCCAAAATCAATGCAATCCTCCGCCGAAGTAAACGCTACTCTTAATCAGCAAATCAATATGGAATTGACAAGCACGTCCCCAGGAATGGTTGTTGAGCCAAAATCCTACGTTGCGTTGTTCAGGGTCATTTATCTGAACAAAAATCTGGCACAGTATCTGAGGTTCTCAGAGCAGTATGCCGATTCAATGCAAGTTGAATACTTTGACTCCAAAGAAGGCGTTCTCCGCGCCCTTGAAGAAAATTATCCCGCAGACATTATCCTGGCCCACACAGAAAGCGATGGCCTGCAATTGCTGGACACGATCCGGAATAATGCTGGTTTCGGTAACATTCCGTTTGTGCTGATGGTCGATAAGCTGAGCCATGAAGCCATTGAAATGGCCCGCAAGCATCACGCCGACGATGTTTTTTCCGTGCGCTTCGACGATGGCGACCTGATTACCCGCATCCGTTATTTCAAAAAGCGGCAGTGGTATGTGGCCAGCAAAGCCTCGCAAAAAATAGGTGCTCAAAGCACACGGACGCCTCTCTGGAAAAGGGCCATCGATGTCATCACGACGGGCACAGCTGTAATCATTTTACTGCCTGTGTTCCTGCTAGTGGCACTTTTGATCCGCCTGGACTCGAAAGGGCCAGTTTTCTACAAATCCAAAAGGGTAGGGAGCGGCTACAAGATCTTTGACCTTTATAAATTCCGCACGATGCGCACGGATGCCGATCAGCTGATTCGGAAAATGGCTGCGTTGAGCATGTATAACAAAACAACGGAACCCTTAAATCAGATCGAAAGCAATGGTTTATGCGACGAATGTATAGCTGGGAACCAATGCAAAAGCTTGCTGTTCCATGATGGGAAAGAGATCTGCGAGAAGCTTTATCACTTCCAGAAAGATCAGAAAGCGGCTTTTATGAAATTCCAGAACGATCCGCGGATCACGCGTTTCGGGCAGTTCCTGAGAAATAGCAGCCTGGACGAATTGCCACAGTTGATCAACATCCTGAAAGGCGATATGTCACTGGTGGGTAACCGCCCGCTTCCGCTGTACGAAGCCGAAAAAATGACCACTGACGATAAAATCCTCCGCTTTGCAGGCCCAGCCGGACTTACCGGCTTGTGGCAGGTGACCAAGCGCGGAAAGGGGAAAGCGGATATGTCGGAAGAGGAAAGGACGCAGCTTGACATTACCTATGCGAAGGAATTTTCCTTCAAAATGGATATGCAGATTATTTTAAAAACATTTCCGGCCCTCTTGCAATCAGAAAACGTTTAGCACTCCTTTATCAGAAAACTATCGAAACTACTTGTACACGCTTATGTTAAATGGTCTTAACCCATTCGTTGCGAGACCCATCGTACTGTTTAATAACCCGCGCAGGATTGCCTACAACGACGGAATAGGGAGGGATACTTTTTGTGACGACGGCTCCTGCGGCAATTACGCAGTGTTTTCCAATGGTAACGCCGGCAGTGATGACCGAGTTAGCACCAATCCAGCAATCATCTTCAATCACAATGGGTGCGACGCTGACACCTTGTTCGTGAATCGGTCGCCTGGTGTCGGTGTAGTTATGGTTCAGTCCGCTTGCCACGATATTTTGAGCGAGAATAACATTATTACCAACCGTTATCGGGCCAATGATAACATTGCCCAGCCCAATCAACGAATTATTGCCTATTCTAACTTCCCCCACACCATTATTAACCGTAGTAAAGTCTTCAATCATAGAATTGTCTCCGATTGAAAAGGGGTTAAATGGTAGCACATCCATTCTCACCCAGCTCCTTATGATAACGTTTTTCCCCCTTTGGTGATAGAAACGATTCAAAATCACCCTTACCCAAAGCCTCGGACGAGCCTGATTTGTAGGAATAAGAAGCCAGTGAAAGAATTTTTTTAAACGTGGATTGCTCTTGATTCGGTCTGAAAAAGCCATTCGGATGGGACAGAAGAAAAGTAGAAGTATTTTTATTCAAATGTATTTCCTATAACTACAAAATCAAGCAAAACGCATTTTAAATAAACTGTTTTTTAAAAAATAATGCCGATGAGATACGCAGTGTTTTTAATTCCCTTGTTTTTGATTACCCTCACAACACACGCCCAGGAGTCTTTGAGCAAAGATGTAGACTACGCTTATCTCGAAAAACTAATTGCGGTTACCAGAGCTAATTACCCGAAAATAAAAATGTACGACGACCGGGTAACGATTGCCGAATACGCGATCAAGAAGGCAAAGCTCTCGTACTTTGACATTTTCAATTTCTCTTACCTGTATAGCCCAAACAATAACACCGCCACGATTTCGCCAACGCTGCTGAGTGGTTACCAGCTGGGCTTCTTCGTCAATATTGGCGCTATTTTGCAAAAGCCCAGCCTCATTAAGCAGGCCAAAGTGGAACTTTCGGTGATGCAGCATGACAAGGAATCATTTGACCTGAATATGGTCGCGGAAGTAAAAAAACGGTATTTCACATTGATCCAGAAGCGCGCGGTTTATAAGGTGCGCTCCAATGCGGCGCTGGATGTGGAAAGTATGGTTGCCAATGTAAAGAAGCGCTTTGAAATGGGGCAGGAGTCACTGGAAAAATATAACCAGATACTGGTTATGCAAACAGACCATTACCAGAACTTGCTGAATGCCGAAAGTGATATTTTGATAGCGAAAAGCAGTCTGGAAGAGTTATTGGGACAAAAATTAGAAGATGTAAAATGAGCGAGTTTGTACAATTCCTGAGACTACTGCAGCGAAATAAGGTCACATTGATCCTGGTTCCGCTGATCACCGTTATCCTTTGCTATTTCCTTGTACGGCGCCTGCCTGACACATTTGAATCACACGCACGCATTGCAACCGGCCTTGTGGACAAGACAGACCAGGTTGTTACCAAAGCAAAGGACGAGCAGGACCAGCAGATCGCACGCAAGTTTGAGAGCCTGATTCAGGTCATGCGTTTGAAAAGGACGATTGATCAAGTGTCCTACCGACTTCTCCTGAACCATCTCAAAGGCTTGAAAGACTCGACCTGGCGCGAGCCCGTGAAGGAACTGGAAAGCATGAGCAAAGCCGATAAAAGTAAGGCGATTGCCCTGATCACTCAGAAATACAAGAATCGCGAGGAGCTGTTCCTGTCCAAACCCTATGAAAACGAGCTGAACAACATTATTGTGGATATGGGTTATGGCGCCAATGCACTGCGTGAAAAGCTGATCATTTACCGCACAGGCGTAGGCGATTATATTGATATCGAATTCGAAGCGGAGAACCCCGAACTCGCCGCCTATGTGATCAATACGCTGAGCGAAGAGTTCATCTCAGATAACTCGACGCGCGTGGTTGGAAACAATAAAAAGACCATTGATTTTCTGCAACGTTTCATGCTGCAAAAACTCAGCGCGCTCAACAGCCGCATGAACACGCTCAGGAATTTCAAAATTCAGAACCGGGTTTTGAACCTGAATGAGCAAGCGAAGAGCATTTATGGCCAAATGGCTGATTATGAGACACGAAGAGAAGTTGCACAGAAGGACATTGTGGCGTTGGCAGCGGCAATCAACAACATTGATAAAAAGTTTGATCCCACCGAGCGGAAATATTTTGAAAGCGCACTGACCGGGATCAATCAAAAAATCATTGCCTCGAAAAGTAATCTGCGCGCATTGAATGAGCGATATGTGGTCAGCAATTTTGATCAGCGTCTGAAATTCAGCATCGATTCCCTGAGAAACCAGCTGACAGAAGAAATCGACGAGGCGACGGACAAGTATGCCTACAACCCGATGGCGCTAAAACAGGATCTGGTCACGCAGAAATTGCAAATGGAAATTTCGCTGGAACTGGCCAAAAGCAGCGTTGCCTCAATTCAGGGTGAGCTCAACCGGTTGAACAGGAAATTTGACGGACTGGTGCCAAATGAAGCGACCATCCAGGAATATGAAACATCAATTGACATTGCCAGTAAAGAATACATTGAGGCATTGCAGCGCTATAATGAGGCGAGCCTTGAATTCAGCTTTCCGGTTTACCTGCGTCTGATCGAAAGAGCGATGCCGGGTGAAGTGCAGGCATCCAAAAAAATGGTGCTGGTGGTGCTTTCCGGCGTGATCAGCCTGACATTCTGCGTGTTCGTGTTCTTCATTTTGTATTATATTGATAAGTCCATCCGGTATCCGTTACAACTGGCCAATGCAACCGAAAGGCCTGTATTGGGTTATCTCAATGCATTGGACAAAGGCTCAAACGTGAGCCTTTCGGGGATGAATGCTTCGGACGACAGGTCGATCAGACTGTATAAAAATCTGGTTCGATCCATTCGCTATGAGCTTGATAATGAAATAGATGATCCTAAAATCATTGCAGTCACAAGCCTGTCACAGGGCGTGGGGAAAACCTCATTTGTTGTTGCGCTCGCCTGGGCTTTTTCTAAAATAAATAAGTCGGTGCTCATTATTGACGGAAACTTTGGACAGCCGGACATTTCCAAGCTGAACCCGGATTCGAGCCAGATCGAAAGCTTCGTAAAGAGCAATACGGTGATCGAAGCCAGTGCGGGGCAAATCCGTATTCTGGGCAATAAAGGGGGCGACATTTCCCTGCTCGAACTGGCCGACGAAAAGGCTGTAGGCGATCGCCTGCAAGTGCTTAAAACGCAATTCGACATTATTTTGGTGGAAACAGACTCGCTCACGGCAATGAACAAGGCCAAGGAATGGATCACATTTTCAGACCGCGTAGTCGCTGTTTTTGCCGCTGGAAGATCTATTTCAGATGAAGATCAGTCTAAAATCCAATATCTCAATAATTTGGACGCCAAGTTCTCAGGCTGGGTGCTGACCAACACCGAGGACATTCCCGAGCAAGCCGGTAAAATTGGAAAACCTGTGGAAGTATGAAAATAGTGGAAGCGGTTTGGCTACTTACTCAGTTCCTGATCTGGTATAACCTGGTCTTTCCGGTGGTGCTGCTCCTGATTTACAGCATTCGCAGTAAGGACAAGCTGGCGACGGCCGGTGCCCTGGTTCCGGAAGAACCGGATTACGGCATTATTGTCACGGCTTACGAATACACGCAGCAGCTTCCCACGGTGGTAAGCTCGCTGCTGGAACTGGATTACCAACGCTATCATATTTATGTAGTGGCCGATAAATGTGACATTACCGGACTGCATTTCCCATCAGAAAGGGTTTCATTGCTAAGACCCGAGCAAACGCTGGGCAGTAACACCCGTTCCCATTTTTATGCAATCCGCCATTTTATCCGGCCCCATTCGCACCTGACCATTATCGATAGCGATAACCTGACCGACCCCCAATATCTCAATGAGCTCAATGTTTATTTCAAAGCGGGATTTCAGGCGGTGCAGGGCGTGAGGGAAGCGAAAAATCTGGATAGCACCTATGCTTGCCTGGACGCTGCAAGAGACATTTATTATCACTTTTACGATGGTAAAGTGCTTTTCGGCGCAGGATCTTCGGCAACACTTGCGGGCTCGGGAATGGCATTCACGACCGCGCTTTACAAGGAATGTCTGGGGCACCTGGATGTTACCGGTGCGGGTTTTGATAAGGTGTTGCAGGAAGGCATTGTCAGCAGAAAGTATCGCATTGCATTCGCCGAAAAGGCCATCGTTTATGATGAGAAAACCACAGGAAGCGATCAGCTTGTGAAGCAACGGGCACGCTGGATCAACACATGGTTTAAATATTTTGCACTTGGATTTAAGATATTTTTCAGCGGATTAACCAGCCTGAACCGGAATCAAACCTTGTTCGGACTAGTGCTGCTCAGACCGCCGCTGTTTATATTTTTGATCCTGTCGGTATTTTTCTTGCTCATTAACCTGTTCATTTCGATTCCCGTGGCCCTCATGTGGTTTGTTGGTTTGTGTGTTTTCGTTATGGGTTTTTATATTTCCTTAAAACGCTCGCATACCGATTCCCGGATCTACCAATCGCTGGTAAACATTCCGAAGTTCATTTCTTTTCAGCTTATCGCCTTACTTAACGCCAGAAAGGCCAATCAGATTTCTGTGGCCACACGCAGCGGCCAGACGGACGAAAAACAGATATAGCCCTGCGATATGAAAATTTACCCGGTTAAGACAGAAAAGAGAAAGAAAGAGACGTTCGACCATCTGACGCCGCTGCAAAAAAAGACGAGGCAGGTTGCTTTGCTGCTGGCTTTGGTCAGCGCATTCATTTTTTTCTTTAAAATCTTGTTCTTTTAATGGAGAAGGATTTACAACTTTTTATTTCCAACAGCAATGCGGCTGAGCGAACATTTAAAGGCAAGCTTCACAAGCTGTTTTTGATAGATAAGCTCAGCAATACCACCGGACTGCTCATCCTTCTTTTGCTTTCAGCGGGGTTGGGTGCTTTAATAGCGTATCACGGCATCATCGCCGGCGCTTTGATCATTGTGTTAATGATTGGGCCGCCATTTATTTATTCCATTGTTGTTTTTCCGCAGTTCGGGATTACCGTTTTACTGATGCTCGCCTATCTGCTCTTTTTTGTAGGCAGGCTGGGCATAGATTTCCCGCTGGGAACGGTCATGGACGGAATTCAGGGACTACTCATTTTAGGCTTTTTTATTCGCCAGAAACGTAACCCAGACTGGACCATGTTCAGGGGGCAGATCGGGACGATGATCCTGATCTGGATCGTTTATAACATTACACAGGTGGCGAATCCGGTTGCTGAATCGCGCCTGGCCTGGGTTTACACGATCAGGGCGGTGGCAATTGTAATGCTTACGTATTTCGTTTTTATGTATCAGATCCGGACGGTGGAGCAGGTCCGGTTTATTTTGAAGATGTGGATCGGTCTGGCAACATTTGCTGCGTTGTACGCATTCAAGCAGGAATTTATCGGCTTTTCGGCTGCCGAGGAAGCCTGGCTATATTCGGACCCTAACATCAAGGAGCTGCTTTTCATTTCCGGGCACTGGCGGAAGTTTTCGATTTTTTCAGACCCTGTGGCCTTTTCGTATAATATGGTGGTTAGCAGTATTTTGTGTATTGCGCTGCTATCGTATGTGAAGGAGAGATGGAAAAAAGTTGTGCTCGCGGGGCTTACAGTGATGATGTTTACCGCGATGCTTTTCTCAGGAACAAGGGGCGCGTATGTGTTGCTGCCGGCTGCCATGGTGTTGTTTGTAATTTTGAAATTCAACAGACAGGTGCTCATTGGAACTGCCATTGCAGGCGTGGGGATAGTATTTCTAATTTTGGTGCCTACCTCAAACTCCAACATTGTCCGCTTTCAAACTGCATTCAAACCTAACGAAGACATTTCCTTTCAAGCCAGGAAGAACAACCAGAAACGGATTCAGCCTTACATTTTGTCCCATCCGATGGGGGGCGGCCTGGGGGCGACGGGCGCCTGGGGACAGCGCTTTGCACCACAGTCTTATCTGGCCAATTTCCCACCGGACAGTGGTTACGTGCGAATAGCCGTGGAGCTGGGCTGGATTGGTCTTGCTATATTTTGTGTGTTGATGTTCTTTATTTTAAGAGAGGGCATTAATAACTATTTCTCCATCCGCGATCCAGAGCTGAAAACGTATTGTATGGCCATGCTGCTCATTGTTTTTGCCTATAACATTGGTAATTATCCGCAGGAAGCACTGGTTCAGTTTCCCTCAAATATCTATTTCTATCTCGTTGTTGCGCTCATTAACGTCACCAAAATCATTGATGAAAAACAGCAGATTCGAAAAGTCAGGCAGGAAGTTGTTCCGGAAGCACAGTAGCTGTTTCGACAGGCTTTCTGGAATGCCTGCAAGGCGTGAAACCGCAGCGCTGTCCATGACCATTTTAATTAAAATAAAAACGATGGGATGCGCCGGACGTAGATAGAATTATTTGTACAAAAAGATTAAATTACCCCATATTCGTATAAACAGTTACATTGAAAATCGCTCACCTGATATTGGCTCATGGACAACCTGCACAACTAGCCAGGTTGGTTAGAACATTAGCTCATCCCGACGCGTATTTTTTTCTGCACATTGACAAAAAAGCCGTTCTTCCGGAGTTTGAAGCCATTTTGCCAAAAGAAAATGTGTTCTATGTAAATAAGCGGGAGAAAGTAGGCTGGGGTGCATACAGCATTGTTCAGGCTACCATCAATGGGCTGGAAGCGATCGTTTCTTCTGAGTTGAATATCGGATACATCAACTTGCTGAGCGGCTCCGACTATCCCTTGAAAAGAGCAGATGAGATCCACAATTTTTTTCGAGACCAAAACGGAAAAAATTTCATGGAATTTTTGTCTGTTTCCCACGAATGGAAAGAGGCAATTCCGCGCCTAAGCGAATATCACCTGACCGATTACCATTTTTCAGGGAAGTATTTCGTGCAAAGATGGATGAACAAGCTGTTACCCGCCAGAAAGATGCCCGACAATCTGGTGGCTGTGGGACGGTCCCAGTGGATGAGCATTACTCTGGATGCAGCGAAGTACCTTTTAACGTATTTAAAGGCGCATCCTGAGGTTACGCATTTTTTTAAACATACTTGGGCGCCGGATGAGATCATTTTTCAGACCATACTCTATAATTCGCGCCTTAGGGATACAATGGTGAACAACAACCTCCGGTACATCCGCTGGCAAGACGGCAAGGCAAGCCCGGAAATATTTACAGCAATGGATGAGCAGGATCTGTTGAACTCAGGGGCACTTTTTGCCCGAAAATTCGATATGACTTCTCATCCTGAAATACTGGACCAGATAGACAAGAAGATTTTTAGCTACACGTAGGTTATTATGGATATCGTCATTACCGGACAACAGGCTTGGGACGTAGAGATAGGAAGTAATTGCAAAAACATTGCGCTTGAATTTAGCAAGCACCACCGTGTCTTGTATGTGAATTCCCCTCTCGACCGTGCCAGTTTGTTTAAAAACAGCAAAGATCCAAAGGTCCTGAAACGCCGGGAAGTAATTAAGAATAAGCGGGATGGACTGGAAAAAGTGCAGGAAAACTTATGGGTGCTCTATCCGGATAAGCTCATAGAATCAATAAACTGGATTTCTTCGGATAAAATTTTTACTTTCTTCAATCGAAGGAACAACCGGATTTTTGCAGATTGTATCCAAAAAGAAATCGACAAGCTGGGCTTTAAGGATATCATTCATTTTAACGACAATGATATGTTCCGGAGCTTCTATCTGAAAGATATGCTCGAACCCAAATTGTCGATTTATTACTCGCGGGATTATATGCGGGCCGTTGACTACTGGAAAAAGCATGGCGACTTGCTCGAACCGCAGCTGATTGCCAAAAGTGATCTCTGCGTAGCCAACTCGACTTATCTGGCCGATTATTGCCGAAAATTCAATCCAAATTCATATTATGTGGGTCAAGGCTGCGACCTGGACATTTTTCTGGCAGGTGGCAATGCACCCAAACCGGCCGATCTGAGCCATTTATCCAGCCCGCGCATTGGTTATGTGGGTGCATTGCAAAGCATCCGCCTGGATATGGACCTGCTCCGGTACATTGCCGAGCAACGGCCCACGTGGAATATTGTGCTGGTAGGACCCGAGGATAATGAATTCCTGGCCAGCAAATTACATGAATTGCCTAACGTGCTATTCACGGGTTCGCGGGATATCAGCGATTTACCTGCCTATATCAACGCTTTTGACGTTTGCCTCAATCCGCAATTACTGAACGAGGTTACCATTGGAAATTACCCGCGAAAAATAGACGAATATCTGGCTGTCGGAAAGCCAACGGTGGCAACCAGCACCGACGCGATGAGTGTTTTTTCGGAGCATGTCTACCTTGGAAAGTCCAAAGACGACTACATTAAGCTTATCGAGCAGGCACTTTCGGAAAATTCAGAGGCCAGGATTGCGGCGCGCAGAACATTTGCGAGCTCCCACACATGGGAGAATAGTGTCGGGGAAATTTACAAGGCGATCGGCGCGTCAGGTTCCGGTAAGAAAGATTATCGTTACAGCAATTTTAACTGAACCAATCCTAACTCGGATTCAGCTTTTAGTAACACAAGCTTTTGGGCAAGATCATTGTTCCAGCTCCCTTGTTTGAGAATGGCTTCGAGCTCTTTATACTGATTGGCCGTCGAGAGCATTCCCACGGAGAAAAGGGATGAGCGGAATTTATGAATAGACTGACGCAGTCTTTCAAGATCACCTGCTCGCGAGGACTCTTCAATCGTATCTAATTGTGTCTTGCTGTCATTTTCAAACATCTGGATCAGCTCGGCGCGAAGCTCGTTATCGCCGCCTGTTATTTCTGCCAGATATTCAAGATTAAGTATGCTGTCCGCCATGGTGCCCTGTTGTTGAGGAATTATTTCTTTGATTTGTGGAGCGGGAGAAGGCGTTTCTAAGTGGCCTTTATTTCCCAGATATGCAATTGTATATATTAATTCGCTTTCCTTAAAAGGCTTCGAAATGTAGCTGTTAGCACCAATGCTAAGGCATTCTTCCTTTTCGCCGACCATGGCGTGTGCCGTCATTGTAATGATCGGGATCGTTTTTGAGATGGACTTACGGATCTCTTTAATGGCCGTGTACCCGTCCATGACAGGCATTTGGATATCCATTAAAACAATGTCGAATTCTTCCTCGCGCAGCTTGTCCAATGCTTCCTGACCATTGTTGACAATGCTCAATGGAATTTTTAATCTTTCAAATATAGCACGTAGTAATTTCTGATTTAGTGTATTGTCCTCGGCAGCCAACACTTTAAGTAACGAAATAGATTCCCGTGGATCAATGACTATTTCCTCAGCCGGTTCTGCGGGCGCTTGCATCACCTGAAATGGGAAGTCCATTATAAAAGTCGTCCCTTTTCCGAGCTCACTTTCCAGCTTTACCGTTCCTTCGAAAAGCCCAACGAGTGATTTTACAATGCTAAGGCCAAGCCCGGTTCCGCCAAAAACCCGCGTTGTGCTTTCTGTGGCTTGCACAAAGCGGTTGAAAACATCACTCAGCTTGTCTTTCGCAATTCCTATGCCGGTGTCGGTTACGGTCATGCGGATAGTTTGCACGCCATTGACAGATCTCCTGACGGGCTCAACGCTCAATGTAACACCTCCTTTTTCTGTGAATTTCAGAGCATTGCCGCATACATTAAGCAAAATCTGGGTTAATCTCAGCTTATCCGCCTCCACAAAAGCAGGCAAGTCATCGGCCAGTCTGTATTGGTAAGAAATGCCTTTTTCGACTGCTTTTTGTTTGGCAATAACCGATACGGACTCGACCACTTCTTTCAGTGAAATTGTAGTTTTTTCCAAATGCACCTGACCTGCTTCAATTTTGGAGAAATCCAGAATATCGTTGATGAGTTCCAGCAAGTTTCGCCCGGCATACTGGATATACTCTACATATTCCATGCTCTTTGGCTCCTTTACTTCTCCGACCAGCAGATTTGTAAAGCCAATGATCGCATTGAGCGGCGTGCGTATTTCGTGACTCACATTGGATAAGAAAATATCTTTCACTCGCACCGATTTTTCGGCCAGCGCCCTCGCCTTTTCGAGCGTGGCCTCATAATTGGCCCTTTCGGTAATGTCCCGAAAAACAGTAATTGCGCTGGTAACCTCACCCTCGATCCCGATCACGGGCTGCACGTTGGTTTCCAGGTGATATATTTTGTCATTTTTAATTAAATCAATTTTGTTACCCGCCAGCTTTTCTCCTTTCAAGCCCCGGGCCACGGGCAATGTTTCCGGTGTGAAGCGTTCGTGAAAACGGGTGGGATCCAGTAATGTGATCTGGCTAAGCTCATCACTCAGTGTGATAAGTTTGCTGGGTTTGAGTCCAAGAATTTCCCGTCCGGATTGGTTCAAAAACACAATTTCACTTTGCTTATTGATGACCATCACACCATCCGGGATCGCTTCCAGATATTGACTTACCAGCCGCTCTTTTTCATTTATTTCGTTTTGCAAAAGGACTTGTCTCCGCTTATCCAGATTCATGAAAATGATAGAAACGACGGTCAGAAATAGACCCACAATAGCCGTAACCATGATAAATCGCACCGAATTTTCCTGTGTACGCGCTACGAGCATGCGACGCGTATTGAGGTTATGGTTTTCGTGATATTCTATCTCATTAATTTTGTTTGTCAGCGACTTATTAAGCCTTATGCCTTCGCCTTCCCTGATTTTTTGGAAAGCACTGTCCCGGCTGATTGTCCTGCAAATGGACACAATTTCCTGTGAATATGCTACAATGTTACTGGAAATGGAAAGCAGTTGCCGCACTCTGACCGTCTGTGCCGGATCATTTTTGACCAGATTGTAGAGCGTGTCTGTGATGCCGACCAGCTCTGTCTTTTTATTGTAATTATCTGCCAGCAGGTTGTTGTCCTGCGTGATCAGGTAGCCGCGCATATTAGACTGGAAATCCTTGGTAACAAGCCCGAAATTGGCTGTTTGATTCAAAATACCTATCGTCCTGTTGAGGCGTTCGTTGTTGAGGGATAGGTCCCGGACATTTTTGTAGGTAAAATAATGGGAGCCAAAAATCAATGCAAGGCCAAGGTATATGCAAGCATAATACCATCTAAAAGTAGCTTTTGTCAAACTGGTCGGCATACACTTGAATAAATTGGCGCGCGGTATATGGTCATTTTTGTATTGATGCTTCGAAAATGGAGCTTGTCACCTCAGATAATCAAAATTAAATTTCAAATGTCTGTAAAGGTGCCTGATGTTTGCCAGTACAAAGTTCTCGCTCTGCCGCCAGTTTTCACGCTTCATAGTGCTGGGCTCCACTTCGGAGTTTTTTTGCGCAAACAAACCATTGAAATCTTTGTAAAAAACGGCCTTTCCTTTCTTTTTCAGGAATGACATCATCATGCTGTATTCTGTAAAATCACCCTTTTGGCCTTCGATGTATCTCCCGAACTTTTGAAAAAAGCTGGTACGACGTAAGTGCGGGTGGTCGCTGTACATATAAAACTTCCTGTAACCAGGTTTCCATACTTTGAAAGCCATATCGTAAAACCCGTGATCGCCATGGGTCAGGTAAGGGTATTCAAAATAGGCATAAAACCGGACCATATCAACTTCCTGCCTGTGATGCATGATCTGCAATGCATGCTCAAACTTCTCAGGGAAGATCGGGGCGGGCTTGAAGTCCTCTTGCACATATAATGTTAAAGGAGTCTGCACCGCGTCCTGGCCCTTGTTGATGTTGTTGCCGAGTCCTCTGTTTTTGGGCGTAGTAATGAGTCGGAAACTAAACCGCTTTTGTAGTCCATGCAGATAATCAACGTGTTCTTGCTTGCTGCCATCATCGGAAACGACAATGTCCTCAAATTTGCAATGAAGCCCGGCGAACGATTTCAGGAGCTGTTCCAGCGACTGGCTCCTGTTATAATGTGTAATCAGCAGGGTCACACCTTCAAAAAAATACTCTTTTTCCATAACATTAAGCAGTTCCGGTCAGGTTATTTCATGAACACCAGGTCGAGCGTATTCTTCAACCACCGGTAACGCAGATAGCCGCTGCGTGCAAGCTTAACCAGCGGATTTTCGCTCAGTTTCCAATCCGCCCGGACCATCGTGCTGGGTTCATCAGAGGAATTTTTTTGGTAAAATAATTTTGTAAATTCATTGAAAAACAAGCCCTTCCCTTTCTTCTGCAAAAAACTGACTGCCATTTTATACTCTGTCAGATCGCCTTTGATGCCTTCGGGATATCGCCCGAACTTTTCCAAAAAATTGCTGCGTCTCAAATGGGGGTGATCGCTGTAATAATAGAATTTGAGGTGGTTCATATCCCAAAATCTGTAAACCATTTCTGAAAATCCTTTTTGAAACGGCTTTAAAGTAGGGTAGGCAAAGTAGGCGTAAAACCGGACAATGTCCCATTTTGAATCTTGGCGCATGAATGTAATGGCGTCCTCGAAATGGGCAGGAAATATGTCGGAAGGCTGAAAATCCTCCTGCACATATAAAGTGTACGCTGTCTTCACAGCGTCTTGCCCTTTGTTAATGTTATTGCCCAGTCCCCTGTTTGTGGGCGTAGTAATGAGGTTAAAGTTGAAACGGTTTTTCAAACCCGCGATCTTTTCGAGATGTTCAGGTTTACTGCCGTCGTCGGACACAACAATGTCGCCAAAGCGGCAGTTGAGATCTTCAAAACTGGTAAGAAGGCGTTCCAGGGACTCGCTTCTGTTGTAATGCGTAATTAATAAGGTCGTATCCGGGAAAAAGTGCATAAGTTCTTAAAACATCGAGAGATAGTCACGCATTCCTTTCATCTGTCTTTTGGCGCGATTAAGGAAGGCGTTGGTAATGCTTCCGTCATCCAGTAACCGGCGCGGAGATGTGAAAACTTTTGCGCGGGAATCGGCCACCATTTTTAGTTTTCCGGCTTTTTTCAGGTTCAGCGCCATACGGCCGTCCTCCGCCTCGTTTTGGAAATCGCTTCCGACAATGTTGGCATACACACGTGAGCCGCTTACCCTGAACCCTCCCGTGGAGCGGCCTATCTCCGTTACAAAGCCCATATTAAAGCCGTAGACATTCAGATATTCGCGGTTTTTCTTTCTGATACGGATCATAACGCCTGCGAATTTTTCATAAACCCACAAACCGAATCGTCCCTGATTTTCAGGCGGGATGAATGCATAGTTGCCATAAACGCCAGTGATTCCTGAATCTTTGACCATCGGCGCCACCATCAGATCGATCCAGTCGGGCGGGTAAAATGTGTCCGAATCGGCGCAGAGATGGTATTTCCCGCGAGCGAGTTTCAGCCCCATCTGCCGCGCAAATGGTGTCCCCTGAATGGTTTGCAGATAAGTCCTTACCCCGAGCGTTTCCAGCACATGCTGCGTGCCGTCTGTCGAATTATTATTAATGACAACTATTTCGACTTTGTATTTGCTCTTACTGGCTGATAATGAGGAAAGCGTGCGATAAATGTTGTTTTCTTCGTTCCAGGCGGGAATTACTACGGAAACATCCGGGCTCTCCTCCTTGAAACGGCTTAAACTGGCTTTAAGACGATCAATTTCGTCACCTGTAAGATCCTGAAACCGCTTATTCGTGAAAAGATGTGGTAAAATCCATTGCGGCAAGCCAAATAAACTCATGTCCGGGTAGTAAAATGGAGTCGATATGCTTCTGATAAATGCTGTGCTGACACGATGCGTGAGCTTTCGGATGAAAGTTAAAACTTTAATCCCGGTTTGCGCAAAAAAATAGTAAAATTAGTTCTATTATCGCAGTCTGATTAAGTATACAGCATGTTGAATAAATTATTGGGTCTGGTTGTGCTGATCCGCTACGGAAAATTGCCCCGGGAAGTAGGATACTTTTATGGAGATACGCTTACTAAGAAACCATAATGGAGAATAAGCCCAAGGATCAGTATTGGATTAAGTCGGGGTTTATCAATATACTCCAGAACTTCTCCGGCGTTTTTTTTGGATTTGCTGGATTTTACGTGCTGGTCAGGTTGCTAACGAAGCACGATTTCGGTGTTTGGACGTTATTTATCAGTACAACCACCATCCTGGAAGCCATCAGAAGCGGCCTTTTGCAGAATGCTTTGGTCAAATATATTTCTTCAACGGATCGGAAAGAACACCCGGAAATTATCACGGCGTCATTTGCTATCAGCGGCATTGTATCCGTTTTTTGCATTACGACAATTATCCTGATCGCTCCTTATCTGAGCCGTATCTGGGACTCGCCACAGCTGGTTTCGTTGCTGTATTTTTACATTGCGATCTATCTTTTTTCGGGAATGCAGGCGCAGTTCAATGGTGTAGAGCAGGCCAATCTCCGCTTCAACGGTATTTTTATTACCACCATCATTCGCCAGGGCACTTTCTTCGCTTATGTACTTGCGTGTTTTGTATTTTCAATACATGTAGAGCTGATTTACCTCGTTTGGGTGCAGATTCTGAGCGCTCTCCTGGGCATGCTGATTGCCTATAATTTTGCGAAAGACAATCTGGTTCTGTCGCGGAATGTGAGCAAAATGTGGGTCAATAAGCTTTTCAGTTACGGCAAATATGCGTTTGGTACATTGATCAGTTCGTTGCTTTCAGGCACAATTGATCAGATGATGCTAGGCGCATTGCTATCTCCCGCTGCTTCCGGAGCGTTCAACATTGCGGTAAGGGTAACCAATCTGATCGACATTCCCGGCAATGCGGTTGCAACCATTGTTTTTCCGCAAAGTGCCAAGCGCATGGAATCGGAAGGGCCGGGTGCGATCAAATACTTGTATGAGAAATCGGTGGGGACCACATTGGCGCTGGTAGTTCCTGTGGTGCTTTTTCTTTATATTTTCTCCGGAACTGTAATTCATCTGATTGCCGGAGAAAAGTACAACGACTCCATTCCGTTATTGCAGATCACCCTCTTGTATTGCCTGTTGGGGCCATTTGGAAGGCTTTTTGGCAACATTCTCGACTCTATCGGGAAAACTAAGGTGACGTTTTTAGTAGTGATCGGATCGGCAACATTGAATCTTGTTCTCAACTATTTTCTGATCAGGTCCATTGGCGTGATGGGTGCTGCTTATGCCACACTGATTTCGAGTATAGCAGGCTTTATAGTTGCGCAGGTTATCCTCAGAAGAACGATTGGCGTTAATATTCTGAATACTTTTGTTTACATGTTCCAATTTTATCCTGAGTTTTTGGACAAGCACCTGAAACCAATGCTCAAAATGAAGTAAGAGACAGGCAGGCTGAAAGTTTGAAACTGCAAGTTATTTGACCGGCTCAGTAACGGGCTTCTTCTTCGATTTATACTGAAAGCGCATTTCAATATTTATGTAAGTCCACGATGACACAAAGTAGATCAGGGCGAAGTTCAGGAAAACTAGGTAAACATAATCTTCCGGCTGAAATTTCAAAATTCGTATAAAAAGTACATTGAAAAGGCTCACGAACAAAGCGTGCGTCATGTAGATAGAATAGGAATATTGGCCTAGCTTATGAAACAGCCCCACACGCTTCATACCCGCCGAAACGATGCCTTTCTCAAAAGCAAAAGTGTAAATGCAGGCGAAAAATAAGATCTCAAATACAGCTCCCCAGGGTTTCATTGCCTCGCCATTGTAAATGCAGAGCCCGATAAGTGTTAGTGTGACCAATTCCCCCACGGAGAAAATCCACGCAGGCATGGTGCGTACGGAAACGTGTGTGTTACTAAAAAAGTTGAAGCACAAAACGCCGGTAAAAAAACCCAGGATCCCTCTCAAAAAGCCGTAATCAAAACTGTAATTGATCTGAAAACTTTGGGAAACCAGCCATAATCCAGTGAGTGCAATGAGCATGATGAGTGCATAATACAGATTGCGCCTGGCAAACTGTCCTGAGGAATGAATGAAAACCAGCGCCGACCCAAACACGACATAAGCAATCATTTCTGCACTGATCGACCAGCTTGGAATGTTCCAGCTGACGTCGTTTACGCCAGGCAGCGGCGTGGAATTAATAAGAAAAAGGGAAGTGCAAAAAGTGTAAACATTATTCGCAGGATTGGTCAGGTTGTTCACCTGAATATAGGGGCTCAATAAATTTTTGGCCAATTCCATTCCCAGAAACGCGATGAGCATGACGAGGTGAAGCGGATAAACCCGGTAAACCCTTTTGGTTAAAAACAATTTCAGCTGATGCCCGTCGGAAAGCGATTGGTAACTGTAAGCGATCACAAACCCGCTCAGGACAAAGAAGAAATCGACGAACATATCCGAGTTTTCGACGAACCGGTTGTTCAGCAGCGGTGTATTCGCGAACGGCGCAAGGTGAAAGGCAAAAACCAGGGTTGCAAACAGCCCCCGGAAAATATCCAAAACTTCGAACCTGTGTTTCATACTAGTGTTTTTTGAGATTAAACAGGCTTATGAAGCGGTTAGCCTTGGTTTTGAGATCATACTCATAAGAAAACGCATCAGATGCCTTCGTGATGATCAGCAACCCGAAGTGCTCACTGGTGTCGATGAGTAAGCCCGGCATTTCCATTCCTTCCAGTTCTTCAATGTAAAAATTTGCCCGATTGCCTTGTTCTGATCTCACAATGAGCGAATCGACGCCGTTGTGATAAATTTGAAATTCAAGTTTGCCGGAAAACGATTCGATGGGCCACGTGAAGATATTGCCAGTGTCCTGCTCCGAAACCGACAGCGGTTTTCCCAAATCCTGTTTTTCAAGTATTAACATGCCGTCGTCCACCTTAATGATCAATGTGCAATGTCCGGTTCCCGAATGTTTCACCGCGTTTGTCAGCAGTTCGGTAATAACCCACTTTACTTTTGAAAATGTGTCGGCAGATGGGGGTGAGGCTTTTGTCCTTTCCACCACATGTTCCAGGCAAGTATTTAAAATGCCGGGAATTTCTTCCCGGTTACTCGTAAAATGAATCCTTATCGAATCTTGCTCCATAAATTATTTCGATGCCTCCATTACCTCCTCGAAGTCTCTGAAAATCTTAAAGACTTTATCCATTCTGATCATCGTCAACAGGCTTTTTACGTCGGGCTTTAATGAAACAAGATAAATGTCGACGTTCCGGGGCATTGCGTATTTAAGGGCAACCACCAGACTTCCCAGGAACGAGCTGTCGATATAGTCTACATTTTCAAAGCTCACCACAATGAGTTTGGCACCATTGGCTACAAGGGTGATCATTTCTTCTTTGAACATTTCTGCATTGGCAAGGCTTGCCTCTTGCGGCAAAATTGTTGCCTGCGTCACATTGTTGATTTCGTTTACTTGGAGAATCATGAGGGGTTATGTTTTTTCAATAAAAATAATGCTCGCATCGTCGACTTGATTGGAGTCGTTGATACTGTCTAAAACGTGGGCTTTGATCAGATCAAAGCTTGCTTCATTGCCCAGATAAGGCGTAATTTTGGACACAAAAAACGGGTAATCGCTCTTTTTTGAACCATCTGACGGAATGTCGATCATTCCGTCTGTAAAAATGATAAGCTGATCGCCCGCTTTCATTTTAATAACCTGTTTGTCGTAAAAGCCTTCTTCCAGCAAGCCCAGCAAGAGTCCCGATGAAAGCACGGTGGAAGCCTGCATGGTTTCGGGCTTAAAACTGATCAGCGGCAAATCACCTGCGCCCGTATAATGGACGTCGCCGGTTTCACTGTCCAGCAAAATCAGCGACAGGCTCGAAAGTATGTTTTGCAGACTTTCGTCCATATAGATCAGCTTATTGATCTTTTGAACAATAGTATCTAATGTAAAATCATTATCGAGTACGCAAAAGCGGATGGCAGCGCGGATGTAACTCAGAAAGCCAAATGTGAAGAACCAGGCCTGCCATTTTTTCCCCATAATATCACCCAGAAACGCAAAGCAAAAGCGCTTATCCACTTGCACAAAATCGATAAAATCGCCCCCTGGATATCCCAGATAGCCCTTATGCCAGAAATGCACCCGAAAACCGGAAATGATGGGATTGCGCGTGGGAATTGACTTCACATTGAGCGTTTCAGCCGCAATTTTCAGCTCTCTGACGGATCTGACGTGCTCGTTCTGAAGCGACTTGATAATGTTGCTTAGTTTGGAAATGATCACCGGAATCGGCGTTTCCTTATTGATAAAATCAATCGCATACATGCTCAAACCTTCCATCACCAGAGAGGCGTCGGTAAAGGAAGTAAGGAAGACGAAGGGAATGTCGCTAATGTTCGGATTGAGCAGTACAGCCTGGCGGAAATCGAAGCCGTTCATTTCGGGCATGTCATAATCGGACAGGATCAGGTCCGGCTTTTCCACCAGTAGCAATTCCAGCGCCACCGCAGCCGACTCGCATGCCACGCAGCTATATCCGGCTTTGATCAGTGAAGCTTCGAAAACCCTCCGAAACATCATGTTATCCTCAACAAGCAGGATTTTGTTTACAGAAGCAGGAGGATCGGAAAATTTCATCATTTTTTGTTGAAGTTTAGCACAAACAAAAGTACTCCACCAAAAATGATGAGCAATGATACCAGATCCATAATGGTCACACCGTCATTGGCATTGAAATAAAAAACGGTAAAAATCTCAAAACTCGGAGGGGCAGGCATAATGATCATGGCGAAACCAAAAACGATCAGCAGGATGGCCAGGATAAACATGACCAATTTTTGGATTGCATTTCTTCTTATATAGGAACTGCTGATTTTGCTGTCGATCTTATTTTCGGAAAGTAACTTTTCCAACCCTTCCAGAAGCTCTTCCCGAGACAGATTATTGTCCTGATCCAATGCCTGAAACGGTGCAACGGCCTTTGCCTTAAATGCGGAGCGCCTGAATGCTTCCGCGATTTCTTCCTGATAAGATTGGGATAGTGAATGGTCCACGCCCGACTGTTCTATGACCTCAATTAATTCGTCCAGCTTTTTTCTGAGTGGCTCTTTTTTGCCGCTGAGTTTGGCCACATCCGGGATATGCGAATTTTTTTTAATATCAAGCAGGCGCGTAATTTTCACTTTATGAATATCTGATTAGATTTTAGCGGTAAAACCAGGGCTTTTAGTATGGCTGCCAACATTTTCTGCTTGCAAAATTTACATTTTGTTTAAAGCTATGTTTTAATTGTTAAATTTGAAATAGTTCTACAAATCAATAAAAATATTCCTTCATTTCAGATTGTTTTCAGTGCCCAGCTCCGATCCAATGAAAAGTGTTTCCATTGTCACTGTAAATTTTAATCAGCTCAGGATTACAGAAGATTTGCTCAGATCATTGGAGGAAGTAAACACCTACTCAAATCTAGAAATCATCGTCGTCGATAACGGCAGCAAACCCGATCCGGTCCCGGACTGGATAGCAAAATATCCACAGGTGAAATTCATAAGATCTGATAAAAACACCGGGTTTGCAGGGGGCAACAACATAGGCATTGCGCATGCCGGCGGTGAATATTTATTCCTGATCAACAACGACACAGAAGTAACAGCAGACCTGATCGGTAAGCTCGTCACGACTATGGAGGCTAATCCGAAAATCGGTATGATCTCTCCTAAAATCCATTATTTCGACCAGCCTGGCATGTTGCAATACACGGGTTACACGCCCATGAATTACTACACGGCGCGCAATGCTTGTATCGGGCAATTCGAACAGGATAGGGGTCAATACGATTCGCTGAGCGGTGTCACAGGCTATGCGCACGGGGCTGCGATGATGATCCGCCGTAAAGCATTGGAGAAAGCAGGCGTTATGGCCGAAAATTACTTCTTATACTACGAAGAACTGGATTGGTGCGAACGCATAAGAAACGCAGGTTATGAAATCCATGTGGACCTTTCAGCGCTGATTTATCATAAAGAGTCCGTCGCCGTAGGCAAGCGATCGGCACTGAAAGAGTTTTTTATGAACCGAAACCGGATTTTATTTATCCGAAAAAATGGCTCAGCGAGTCAATTTTTCATTTTCTGCTGCTATTTCATGTTAGCCGTGGTTCCCAGGAATCTTATTCAATATATCAGAAACAAAGAATATAACTTCATTCCCGTATTTCTCAAAGCAATAACCTGGCATTTCACCAATAAGGCGGATAGCGATCACCTGGGCTATCCCTTGACACGTTAATTTATGGAATTACTATTCTGGCTTAGTCTGTTTGTGGTTTTTTACACATTCCTTGGTTACGGTATTATTTTATATGTTTTAGTCAAAATTCGGAGGGCGGTGAAAGGGAATAGGCCCGTCCCGTCGCTCGACCAGGACATGCCGACATTGACGCTGATCATCGCTGCGTATAATGAAGAAAGTATCATTGAGGAGAAAATTCAAAACACGCTCGCGCTCTCTTATCCACATGGTAAATTAAACCTGATCTTCGTCACAGACGGCTCGTCGGACCGTACGCCTGAACTCGTCAGCGCATATAAACAGATTAAGCTGCTGCACACGCCTGTAAGAAGCGGGAAGATTCTTGCCATGCACCGTGCTATGAGGGAGGTTGATACAGAAGTAGTTGTCTTTACCGACGCGAATACTTATCTGAACCCGGACGCATTGCTGCTCATTGCCAGGCATTATGCCGACCCCAAAGTAGGTGCTGTTTCAGGCGAAAAACGGGTGATGCAGGACGCCGTTTCCGACGCAACAGCAGGGGAGGGCTTCTACTGGAAATATGAATCCACGCTCAAAAAGTGGGACTCGGAGCTCTATTCAGTTGTGGGAGCTGCGGGCGAGCTTTTCAGTGTCAGGCATTCACTTTACCGACAGGTGGAACCCGACACGATCCTGGACGATTTCATGATTTCCATGCTCATTGCGCAGCAGGGTTACCGTATTATCTATGAGCCGGAGGCATATGCTTCGGAGCTTTCGTCGGAGAACATTAAGGAGGAATTGAAAAGGAAAGTCCGCATTGCGGCGGGCGGGATTCAATCCATACTCAGGCTTAAAAAGTTGCTTAATCCATTCCATTTCCCAATGTTGTCGTTCCAGTACATGAGCCATCGTGTGTTGCGCTGGACTATTACCCCGTTTTTAATGATCCTGGCATTGGTTCTCAACTTTGCCATTGTTGCTGATTCCGGTAATGCTTTGTACGTTCTGATTTTGGTTGCGCAGGTTGCATTTTACTTGGCCGCTTTTTTGGGTTGGGTGTTGGAGAAAAGGAAAATCAAGGTGAAAGCCTTGTTTGTTCCTTACTATTTCTGCGTGATGAATTATGCCGTTATCGCAGGAATAATCCGTTTTTATAAAGGTAACCAAAGTGCTGCTTGGGACAAGTCCAAAAGAAAAAGCGCGTAACTAATGCTACACGCTTCCCGTTTTATATTAATTCCCTTTATTATTTTCTCCTATTCTACTTGAATTAACTTCAACCTTTCGGATTCGTGTTCAATGATAGGAAGCAGTTCGTTGAGTTCTGCTGAGATCTTCTGATACATGTCCATGAGACTCTCCGGTGTCTCGTTTTCCTTGATTGCTTTTTCAAGCACTTCTACTTTTGGCCTGATCCAGGTAAGTCCCGCCATGGTGAAAGAAGGTTTCAGTCCGTGTACGATGCTTGCCGATTCTTTCATGTCCTCTGTGTGTAATGCATTGTGAAGCGATTGCCAGCGCGGAACTGAGTCACTCAAAAAAGCATCGAAAATCATGTGGAGTATTACCGGGTCGTCTCCATAAACCTGTTCAATGTAATTGAGGTCCAGGGCAGGGTTAAGTTGTAGGTCCATTCAGTAGAAGTTAGAGCTGTTGCAAAGTGAGTTTTTAAGGTTTGCGAAATATTTTTACAAAACTATAAAATTTCTTATTGACTCACCGAATCTTTTACCGCCTCTTTTTCAGGCTGTTTCTCTTCTTCTTTGGCTTTCTTCTTGAAATATCTGCGGAACAGAAAATTAGACCGCAATGCCTGCATATTTTCATCAAGTTTTTCGGTGCTGCTTTCCAGGTTTTGCAGTGTTCCCTTTAAATTGCTGGCGGTGCTTTCGTCATGCAGCAAAACTCCCAGTGGACTCGTTCTGTTAGAATTAAGATTTTCACTGGCCGTTTTCAGGTTATTAACCATTCCGTTGGCAGATGTCACGGTTTCATTCAACCTTCCGATAGTGGTTCTCAGGTCGCGCATGATAACCGTGTCGGTTGCAAAGTCATTTGCTAAGCCGCCTTTCTGGTTCAGTTTGTCGGTAAAGCCCGATAAGGAAGCCGTCATTGTCTGGGCATTTACAGAAGCTTTTTTCAACGCGGCAAGTGTTTGATCCACATCATTATAAAGACGCTCATCATTCAGGAGCATCCCGACAGTCCCTTTTCCTTCCAGGATGTTTTTGCTGATCGTCTTAAATGCGCTTGTAATGCCCAGCAAGTTTTTGTTGTTTTCAGACAGCACAGCCAGCATTTCTTCTGTGCTTTCCATCTTCTCTACAACCAGTTCATCGCCGTCTTCGATGGATGGCACTTTCTGCGTTCCGCCGTAAATGACAATGATCTTGTTACCGATCAACCCGTCCGTGCTTACTTTGGCTTTCGCATTTTTCCGGACAAATTCCTGTGACTTCTCCTCAATGTGCAGGATCACCTCAACCTTAGAATTAGACAAGAAGCGGATGGTCTTTACTGTTCCGATTTTTACCCCGGAATACCATACATTATTTCCCTGTTTGAGCCCGTTCACGTCATCAAATAACGTTTTAACCGAAATTGTGGAGGAGAATACTTTCTTCATACTTCCTATCGTCAGGATTCCCACGATGAAGATAATCAACCCTATTATAACAAAAAGTCCTACCGTTATGGATCGTTTTCTTGCTGATGTTTCCATTATTGAATAAAATTATAGTCGTAAAAACTTTTGATTCTTTCTTCATCGGTGTCAAACACTTCTTCGAAAGTCCCTTGTTTCAGGAACTTGCCGTCGAGTAGCATGGCAATCCGGTCGCCTGTTTCCCTTGCACAGGTCAAATCATGGGTGATGATGATAGAACTTGTGTGGTATTTTTCTTTCACCTCGTTGATAAGCTGGTTGATTTCCAGGCAGGTGATCGGGTCGAGACCGGCCGTGGGCTCGTCATATAACATAATCTCAGGTTTGAGAATGAGCGTCCTGGCAATCCCGATCCGCTTCCGCTGTCCACCCGACAATTCCGAAGGGACCTGATTAATGGTTTGCAGCAAGCCAACGGCGTCCAAAACATATTCTACCTGCTCATTGATCTCCGCCCTTGAAAGGTCCTTAACGTGCCTTACCAAAGGAAATTCGAGATTTTCCCGCACCGTCATACTATCATACAATGCGCTGTTTTGAAATGAAAAACCGATTTTCAGGCGAATGTCCGTCAGCTCTTTCTGGTTAAGCTCAGAAACTTCCTGGCCCAGCACGTGGCACATGCCGCTGTCCTGTCTCAGTAAGCCGGCAATGATCTTGATCAGCACTGACTTACCTGTTCCGGACCGGCCAAGCACCACTACATTTTCTCCTTTATCCACCGTCAGATTCACGCCCTGAAGCACATGCAGATCACCAAATGACTTGTAAAGATCTTTGATCTCAATGACTGGCTCCTCTTTTTGGTTGATTTCTGCCATTTTATATTCTGAAATAATTCGATACCTGAACAATAATAACCTCCTCGATGAAGATCAGGAACATGGAAATAACGACCGCCGAATTGGCAGCCTTCCCTACGCCTTCCGTTCCTTTGCTAGCATTATAACCCTGGTAACAGCCCACAATCCCTATCGTAAATCCGTATGCAATGGCTTTGGCAAGCGAAGTTCCCACATCCAGAAAGGTGATTTGTTCAAAAGCGTTTTCGAAAAACGCCCTGAAAGTCGTGCCCTCATTCATTGTTACATTCAAAAACGCACCCATAAGCGCTACGGCTGTGCAATAGAACATCAGGATCGGAATGGTGATCGTAGAAGCGAGCACGCGGGTTACAACCAAAAATTTGAACGGATTAACAGCCGAAACTTCCATAGCGTCGATTTGCTCCGTAACGCGCATGGAACCCAATTCCGCTCCAATGCTGGAACCGATTTTCCCGGCACTGATCAAAGCCGTAACCAATGCGGCAAGTGCCCGGACGATCGCGATGGCCACCAATGACGGAAGCCAGGAAACCGCTCCAAATTCGGCCAGAGAAGGGCGGGACTGCTTGGTGAAAACCATTCCGGTGATGAACCCCGTAAGTCCGATCAGCAGTAAAGATTTGTTACCAATGGCATAACATTGTTTGACCAGTTCCTGAAATTCCATTCTGCCCCGGAAGGCTTCCCGGAAAAAGCGCAGGAAAAACATGTAACCGTTGTAAACTGCCAGTAAAGCCGAATCCAGGCCTTTTGTATAAACTTTTTCCTTTTGATTGGCGCTCATTCAATTTTTATGCAAAGTGGATCAAAGGGTAACTCTTATTGGTATACTTTATTGATTTTGAGCCGCTGACGGCAGTTGTTCCTGTCTTCTTGCCGACTGCAATGTACGTTCTTCGAACCAGCGCATGCGGTAAGCGTTCATCGCGGTTTTACCAAGCTGATTCAGCAGCCTGTAGTTTACGATGACCCCTACGGCCGCTCCTATACCCGGGATAAGTTGCGCCATTTTTGCAAGGTCAATGTAATCCCTGTATTCCTGCTGGAAGGTTTTCCAGTCAAACTGGTGAATGTCGCTCGGGAGCTCCTTGCTTTTTTCCTGCCACTGAATAATTTGCTCGAACACTTTCTGACGCTGTTTCTGGCTGGAAAATGTGAGTTGAAAAACGTGGAGTATAAAAAGTCGCTCCCGGTAATCTTCGGCTGAATGTCCGTATAGGGCAGAGATTTCAAAGAGCAGCTTCATTTTAATGCCGATCAGTATTGGAAACTCTGCCAGTGCAAGTAAAAATCCGCCGGCACCCGTTATGCCTCCTTCTGCGGCACCTGCTTTTTTGTAAAATTCAATGCGCCTGGTGACTTCTCTTTCAATCTCTTCTAGAGAATTCTTAGGGGCTGGGAGCGATGTTGTAAATTCAGCGCCTGTCAATACGGCCCGCGTCATTTGCTTAATTGTAGCGGTAATGACTTCGTGAACCTTGTCCGGAATAATATTATTGATTTTATCCTGAACCGCTTTGGATGTCCTGTCTACCAGATTTGGCCGCTTCTGCATCTTTTGCTGCCATTTATGCAATTCAGGCGTTATTTTTTCCTCATATGTCTGGTAAAGCATATTCAACCAAAAGATTAAAGTTAAGATAGAAGGGAAGCGCTGCTTCTTGAAATCCTGCCATCAGTGTTACAAAAATCATTCCAAACATGCCAAAAGTTTAATTTTGGGTGTGCAGAAGCGTTGGCAATGCTAATCTGTGGCTTTATTAATCTTTTCTTCGGCAAGCTCTTTTTCTTCCTCATCGGCCTCGGGTTCTTCCTGTTCCAAATCCGCTTGCTTCTCGTACTGAAGTCCGATCAGGATAGGAAAGTGGTCGGAATTAAAGTTTTCAAGTCTTTTCAGGCTTATTAACTTGAAATCAGTTGAGCAGAAAACGTGGTCCAGAGGGAATCTTAGGAAGGGATATTTGGCGTGGAATGTATTGAAAAAACCACGCCCTTTACGAGGGTCCAGCAAGCCGCTGATTTTGGTAAATAAATTGGTTGTATAAGACCATGCGACATCATTAAGGTCCCCTACAACGATGGTTGGCATATTTTTGCCTTTTACTTCTTTGGCGACCAGTAATAATTCTTTATCCCGCTCAGTAGAATACATATTCTCACCCGGAACTGGCGGAGTAGGGTGTACGCAGTAAAGCTGAACCATTTTCCCCGAAGAGAGTTTTACCTGTGCTTTGATGGAAGGTATCTCATTATCAACCAGATACCTAACTTCGGGGTCTACCAGTTCCAGTTTGGAATACAGCAGCATTCCGTACGTATTTTCCAATGGGACAAGAACCTGATAAGGATATTTTTCCTGTAATTTCTTGGTTCCTTCATTCCAATATTGATCTGTTTCCAGGAGCAAAATTAAGTCAGGATCATGTTTTTCAAGCATTGCCAAACATCCTGCGGTATTCCTGTTATCCTGAAAAACATTGGAGGAAATGATCCTGATCTGGTTTTCCTGATCCTGGGCCGATGCTTTCAAAAGCGCCTTCCTTGCAAAAAAAGTGAAGGGGAAAATCTGGTAAACCAGGTAAAAGACATTGGCAGAAACAACCGCCGTAAAAATCGTCTCAAATGTGCCACTGATCGGAAACAGAGACACATACAGGATTAGGATGAGCAGGTTTAAAAGCAGCTTTTGAAGCCTGGGATATTCGAAAACCCGAAACGCCCAAAAGTCATGGCGGATGAGTGGAATGATGGAAAATAGGACAATGATCCCGCCGAAAATTTCCAGTGCGTATTTAAAAGACAGCATTTGTGGGTGCAAAAAATTTGCTAAATATCGTTTTTAATTTTGCACAAACAAATTGTCGGCCACAACCTTAATATCGGCCTGCCTAGCGGACGAGCACTTTTTTCAACCAAATTTGATCTCCTGCCTTCAATTTTATGAAATAATAACCTGCTGAATTTTCGGGAACACGAATGTAAGCAACAGCGCCCTGCGGCACAGGCTCACCACTGAGCGACTGACCATTCGCATTTAACAGCGAAAGTGTCCCATTCACAGGCTTTTTCATCTGAACCGTCACCAGCTGCCCTTTCTGAACGGGATTAGGAAAGACGGTAAACATCACATCCTGATCTTTTTCAACGCCGGTAATAATGGCTGTTTCAATTTCTGCGTAACCGTAATCCGCTGATTCAGAAAGCTTACTAACGCCCTTCAATCTGAAAGATGCTTTCCCGGATTGCGCGACATTTTTGTCGGTGTAGGACAATGTGGCGCTACCAGGTTGTGCGATGCTTTTGTATTCGGTTTCGCCTTCAAGTTTTCTTTCCAGCACATATTTTGAAACGCCGGGCACCGCTTTCCAGGTCAGTTGCACATTGCCGTTGGATTCCAACTCAGCCGCAAGCTCGGGAACATTCAGGCTTTCGCCGATCGGAACTTTAAAGAATGTGAAAGCGCGCATACCCAGCTTATTTTTGATAAATGGGCCATTCAGCGGGTAATAGGGACCATCCTCCGGCGTGTACATAGGCATGAGATCCATTGTCAATGCCTGCTGAGGAGCTTTCAATTCGAGGATGATGCGGTTGCCTTCCGCCCTGGCCGAGGCAACAGACCCGGATTCACCATTAAAATAGAAAAAGTCCTTCATATCCAGCGTAACTTGACCATTAGGCTTGTAAGGGTCTGGGTAAACCAGCTCCTGGCCTTCGTCGAAAACAAGGATAACTTGCTTTTTTTCAGGTGTTTTATAAAAAATCTTCTTGATATTGGGCGAGTCGATATTGACGGTGTCTTTTAAGGCGTAAAAATCCCGGGCGATAAGCCGCGATAATTCCAGGCCACTTTGCCTGTTTCCCTCTTTTCCGTAATGCAATCCGTCAAATTCTGTGGTTCCTACCGTCGCAAGTGAGCGGAGGTCCGGGTAAATGTCGGGAAGCTTGCGCTGGTAATCCCTTACTTCGGCACCCACCGGGGAAGGATAGTAGATGACATCGATCTGAAAAACATATATTTTAGCCAGATTTGCCAGGTCCTGTTTGAGGTTTTTTCGCAGCACGTCAAAATTCCCTGACCAGTTTCCGCCTTCATGATAAGCCTCACTTTCACCCTGACGGAAAATGTAAGCTTTCACCGAGCTTGCCAGCCCGCCTTTTTGAAGGCGGTAAAGCATCCGGCCATAGCCATTATTCAAATCGGCCGGGTTGCTCTCGGTCCTTTGCGCGTGTGCAGCAGCTGATGACCAGTGAAAACCGGCGTTAATAAGGCAATTAGGCACATTGGAATGCTGAATGAGCTGTTTCTGGATTTCCAATCCCATTGTTCCTACGCCATTGTTAGAAGGATGCTGATTGGAAAATGCCCATAATGTGTCTGCGGGATCATAGGCAGCTGTATTGAGGTTAGCAGTTATCTTTCCAAAAGTGCGGCAAAAGTTGCTGGTGTCCTTCTCTGTAAAAAATCCTGTCGAATTGGATTGCCCTGAAACCACGTAAACGTCTCCGGCGACTACATTCCTGCGTTCAGTGATTAATGTAGAATCTGTGCCTTTGCAGAGATATATCTTGAAATGGTAATTGGCTAGCTCAGCCTTGATTTTTGCCTCAGTAGAGAATGATCCAAGGCCCTTAGCATATTTAACTTCGGAACGCAGGTATTCATGCAGCGCATTGTTCCTTAAAATCTGGACGGAGATATAATTATAACCGTCTGTTTCAACGACGCCGGAAACAGGGACTGTTGCCTCGTTTTGTGCGTTACGGGGATAAAGCTGTAAATCTTGGGGTAGCTTGTTAAAATAAACGGGAGCAATGCGTTGGCTGAGTGCAATGTTGGCCGATAAGGTTATTCCAAAAAGAAAGAAGCACTGGAATTTACAAAAACTTAACGGGCTTAATAATCTTTGAAGTATAAATTTGAAATTCACAGGCAACTGACTTTTGAGTTGGGATCAACAAATATAGTCAGTTGCGCTGTGCATTAGTAACTTAAAATTGATTTAGTAACCACCTTTTGCTCACTTTAAGGTGACCGGACCAACACCCTCTTTGGTGATTTTGACCGGGTTAATCTCGCCTTTATCGTTAAAGGTCATAATGTCAATGCATGTTTCGCGGTGGTTGCCATCGGTTTCAGTTAAAGGACGTCTGTGATAAACGATGTAATATTGCTCTGTTCCGGGAATTTGAATAACAGAATGATGTCCTGCTCCCCGTGCCACTTTTGGGTCTTGTTGTAAGATTTTTCCGACCCGTTTGAATGGCCCAAAGGGAGAATCGGCGATGGCATAGGCCACGGAATAATCAGGTCCCGTCCAGCCGCCTTCGGACCACATGAAATAATATTTACCGTTGCGAATAAACATAAAAGGGCCTTCCACGTAATTTTCAGGAGTTATTTCGCGGAATATTGTGCCATCTTCGAAAGGAATGAAGCCCGTAAAATCTTGATTGAGTTTGGCCACATTGCAATGTTTCCAGCCTCCATAAAACAGGTAATGCTGACCGTCCTTGTCTTTGAAGACAAACTGGTCGATGGGCTGCGCGCCGTTGTGGAATTTGTCAATCAGTGGTTTTCCCAAATGATCTTTAAAAGGACCTTCGGGCTTATCAGACACCGCAACACCAATGCCACCTTTTTCCTGATCGTTCTGAATGTCGTTCGCACCGAAAAAGAGATAATATTTTTTGTCTTTCTCGATGATCGAAGGAGCCCAGACTGCGCGCTTTGCCCATTTTATTGCAGCTGTGTCGAGAATGGCCGGATGTTTTTTCCAAGTGATCAAATCCTCCGAAGAAAATGCATCCAAAAAAACCTGCTGATTGTAAGGGGCTGAGAATGTAGGATAAATGTAGAACCGCTTATTGAAAATGATGCCTTCCGGATCTGCATACCAGCCTGGAAAGACAGGGTTGCCCGAAGTTTTCTGAATGGTTTGAGCGGATAGGCACAGGCTGCAAAGCAGCAGCGCAAAAGATAAAATCGATGTTTTCATTTTAGGACGATACAAGAAAAGAATGGGGCTAAGTTCTGCAATTTTGCCCAATTAATATGTCTCTCCTGCGCCGCCGCCGCCAAAATTTCCACCGCCAAATTCTACATTATTCCCTTCAACCGGCGTCTGACCCAGGTGTTGCGCCACTAATATGGCTTCCAGATTACCCAGTCTACGCTTTCCTTCCTGCTCGTCTGACAGGCCATGTCTCGGCGTATGGAGATATTTTATTAAGGCAGCCGAAACAATTATCATGAACATTCCGGCAATGGCGAGCTCCTGAGCAGGTGTGAATGGGCTGAAATAATGTCTGTAAGTGTAAACGGACAATGCAAAGGCAACTAAGCCCAGGATCAGTAAAATCCGGTCTTTTTTTCGTAGACCAAAATAGATGTAAACGATCGGAATGCTAAGCGTGAAGAGATAAAATAGCGGTGCAAAATGGATTTGCGGTGCGAACGGAAGGTTGAGGTCATTCAGCAGCGCATTGCCCTCACGGACGATGAGATAATTTCCGCCCAGGTAAAATGTCGCCAGCGATAAAATCTCGGTCAGTTTGGTGCACCTTTGGTAATATGTGCTTTTCTCTTTTCTGACAAGTGAATAAATTACAGCCGAAAGTGCCATCACCGCGAAAGGCAGGATTGCTTTACCAATCGGGAATTTCATCATTACATTACCCAAAACGCCGTATAACAGCAAAAAGGCGCTTGCGGCTGTAATCATATCAGCATAGCGCAGCGTAGCTGCGAATGTGAAAGCAAACATGATCATGCAATATTGCCAGCCCTCCAAATTGTCGAATAGTGACACGAATGGGACCACAGCGGCGCCCATTGCGGCATATAGCAGCGCATTATCGACGCCGGAATGGTAGAGGCCGTTATTTTTGATCAAATGTTCGAGGAAGAAAATAAAGCCTACCATACAAATCAGGCTGATGACCGATACGTTTTCACCAGCGCCATTGCCAATCAGAAACAATGATACAAAGCCCGAAGCGAAGGAACAGGCAATGAGCGCAAAAATGAAGAGCCCTATTTTGACAAAAATACCAGGTCTGTAAAATTTCTCTGGAAACGCCTTTTTTGCCGTTTCATGCTGTTCTTGGGAGATCAGTTTTTTTTCCAACCAGTGATCTGCCGTATTGAGAATATGCAAATTGTCAATCCAGGTTTCGTTATAAGCCTTTTTCATTTTTTGATCCCTAAGAATTTTTTGAAATGGAGCAAGAAATAAACCACGCCGACACTGGTGAACATAAAATAAAATGTACCAAAAGTAAATGCAGCGTCGTCGGATTCGATATTGGAAAAAATCAGGTAAGTGATGATGATATAACCATACACGACGCCCATGAGCAAGAAAAGCAATGATTGTGCAAGGCGCGCGCGCTGGATGAAAAATGCTGACAAAGCCAGTCCGGCAATACTATATATCAGCTCAGCACTTTCACTGAAAATCCCCGTCATTGCTGCAAGCACAGCCAGGTTTCCGCCCAAGAAGACGTACGTATGGGAAAAGTGTTTTTTAATGTTTTGCTTTTCTGATGCCCAGCCTGCCAGACATAACACTGTACCAAGGATCACAGCAGTTGCCAGTAACCTGTTTTCTGTAAAATCATTTTCCGCCAGAACGGAAAGCGGTGCAACGGTAAGCCCAAGCCAGGAAGCAAGGCCGGTTATGGCCATGGATAGCACGCCCTTATGGTCAAAACGGTAAGCGCAGAAAAAGAAAATGATAGTTGGAATGATCACTGCCAGACCATAACGCTTTCCGAACACATTGTATTGGAATTGCAGATAACCTTCCAGGATCAGAAACGTGGTGCAGCCCAGCAGAAGAATATAGTCAGCCAATTTCTGCGGATTTTTTACTTGCTGGTTGCTGTAAGGAAGCGCGTGTTTAAAAGTGTAAAAGAAGCACCAACCAGTAAGCGCGGCAATAAGGGCGATAATGACCTGATGGCCAATGGTGTCAATGTTTTCGTAAATGATGACACCAATGCCAGAGGTGAAAAGTACAATGCCTAAATAGAGGACAGAGCGCAGTTCCCAGTGTAAAGAGAACGGCCTATTCTCTTCGTAATCAGCAATTAATGAAGCTTGTTCGCTCGGGATAACCGCCTTGTCGACGAACGCTTTGAGAATGGTTTGTATGTTCATTCAGATGCAAAGAGGATGAGTAAAAGTCAGCAATTATAGCAAGAATGCTGTCAGGTTCAGTGCTCTTACTTATTCAGCGGAGCGTCCGGCTTATAATGCGGTTTTTATCAGAATCTCAGGGTGAAATGCTCCTTGACCTGCTCTTTTCTGAAAAACACCAGTCCTATCCAGAACAAATCCACCGTTAGCGTCACTTGCGGGTGTTTTTTGATGTATTCCCAAGCCTGTGTCATTTCGTCGGACCAATAAATATCGTCAAATATAAAGACCGAGTCATTGTGCATGTAGGGAAGGCAGTCCTCGAAATATCTCACGGTGGGCTCATAGCGGTGATTGGCATCAAAATAGGCGAAATCAATCTTGGCGCTTAGTTTTGCCAGTGTTTCGGGCAATGTATGGTCAATGTTGCCGACAATAACTTCAATGTTATCAGCATGCAGTTTTTTTGAAATTCTGCTGTGCAATGTCTGCCGTCGACGGACAGCCTTCAAAAGTCATGATCCGCGCATCAGGTTTGGCTTTTGACAAATATAATGTGGTCAACCCGAGAGAGGTGCCCAATTCCAGCATCGTTTCCGGCTGAAAACGCTGTACAAGCCGGTTAAAGAGTTTGCCGAATTTTTCTGGCTTTTCGGCATTTTTGGCAATGGTGCCGATTTTTCTAAGGTTGGATTTATTGATCCGTGAGCCTGCACCCAGATCCAGGATGTTAATCTGTTCGTCGGATGCTAGCAATTCTTTGCGTAGCTTTTTTAAGGCAGCATAGTCCGGATTTGCGTCCTTTTTTGCGGCAATTACCTGAGTATATAGATCAAAAAGAAAAGGAGAATGAATAGCATGCTCGTTGCCGGAGCGAAGCAAATACTTTAAATAGGCTGCAATCAATGGTAAGATATTTAGTAAACCGACGAAGTAAGGCCGGTTAATCAGTTCATTCTGTATGGTGCGATGAGGGAAAATGCAGGGATAATTACGCGGAATTGCCGACCATCCAGCACACGTTCCATCAAATACGTCCCAGCCATTTTACCCAGGTCCGTACGCAGGTTGCATCCCGAAACGTAATCGTGTACATCTCCCGGTTCCAGGATCGGCTGCAAGCCCACAATGCCGGCTCCTTCCACTTCTCTGACCGTTCCGTTGGCATCGTAGATGAGCCAGTGCCTTCTCAAAAGTTTAACTGTATGTTCGCTGTGATTTTCGATCAGGATCTTATATGTAAATACGAAATGATCTTGGCCCGGGTTGGAATAATCGGGCTGATATTCGGTTAATACGGTGACTTTTACACCATCTGTCACTTTGGAAACCATATCGATGAGGGTGTTTGGGCGTTTTGCGTTGGAAAGGGGAAGCAGCCTAAGGCAGACTTGCATCACTTCTGCTAAAACGAAAATAACAATCAATTACTGATAAAACCAAAACAAAATAATATAATTTGGTTTCGAAATTAAAAACTTTGAGATGGATGTAAAAATAGAACAATCGTGGAAGAGGCGCCTGGAACCGGAATTTGAGAAACCCTATTTCAGCGAACTCACGAACTTTGTAAAAGCAGAATACAACACAAAACAGATATTCCCGCCCGCCAAGCAAATCTTCAATGCATTTAACCATTGCAGCTTCGATGACTGCAAAGTGGTGATCCTGGGGCAGGACCCTTACCACGGTCTTGGTCAGGCAAATGGCCTTTGTTTTTCGGTGAATGACGGTGTTCGCATGCCTCCCTCGCTGATCAATATTTTCAAAGAAATTCAGGACGATCTCGGTAAACCTTTCCCGCCAACGGGCAATCTGGAAAGGTGGGCGAAGCAAGGTGTTTTATTACTCAATGCTACTTTAACAGTGGAAAGTGGAAAAGCCGGATCACATCAGAATAAAGGTTGGGAACGATTTACCGACGCTGTGATTAAATGTGTTTCCGATGAAAAAGAGAATGTCGTTTTTATGCTTTGGGGACGCTATGCGCAAGACAAAGGCAGCATTATTAAAGCCGCGGATCATTACGTGCTGAAATCTAAACATCCTTCGCCGATGTCTGCGAATGGCGGAGGATGGTTTGGCAACGGGCATTTCAGTAAAGCGAACGCATTTTTGGAAAGTAAGGGATTGGAAGTAATCAATTGGTAGAAATAAAAAAAAGAGTCGGGATACCCGGCTCTTTTTAAGATTTTCACTCCTATTACTATTGTAAATTATTTTTCAATGTTAGAGTTCATCTCTAATACATTGTCCCAGTTCGCTTCGTTAGCCTTCACAAATTGTTTGCGATCGGCATTGGCTGCATATTGCGCTGCACCTTCTTTTGTTCTGAATGTCAGATAATGGATCACATCAAACTGATTTTCACTTCCTTCCAATTTCTGAACATGCCCGGCTGAGTAAGCCACTACATCTTTCACCGCGTTTTTCATGGATGCAAAATCGCGTAAATGCTTTTCTACATCTTCATTGGTTGTTCCCGCTTTAAACTTGATACAAACCACCCGCTGAATTTCAGCTGGCTTGTGCGGAACATAAGCACCGTAGATGACCAGCATAAAAACGCATAATGCAAAAACTGGCAGTAAATATCCTAATGTTTTATTTCTTGGTTTCATTATTTCAAAATCTGATAAGTCATTCTAATTTTTCTCTATACAAAGATAAAACAATAATTATTAATTGCATTATTTATATATAAAATATAACTTATTTTGAGTTCTTGGCTGAAAACGAAAGAAACTTATGCTTTTTAACCACTGATCGGAATTTACTTTGGTTGCTTATAATTGCTTGTAAACGGAATGTTGCGGATATCCGGTTGAAAAAATAGATGTTCCATCATCAGTTTTTCGGAGAAGCGCAAAAGGTGGTTTTTAAACGGTGGCTTACCGTTACTATTTTTAGAGGAAACCGTATAAGTGAGTGTAGGGCGCAAAAAACAGCCTTCAAAACTTTATATGGAAGACAAATCAGGTCAGCATAAAAACATTTCAGGAAAAACCTGCTTTGCGAGGACATTTTGGTTCAAAATAAGTGCAACTGCAATCCTTTTCCTTACGCTAACTGCTCTTAAACCGCTGTGGGGATTCTGGGCGCATAAGCGGATTAATCGCCTTGCTGTGTTTCGCTTACCGCCCGAGATGCAGGTTTTTTACAAAGAGAACATTGACTTCATTACCGAAAATGCGGTTAACCCGGACCGGCGTCGATATGCTGTGGTAAGAGAGGCGGAACGACATTACATTGACCTCGACGTTTATGGTGACAGCGCTTTTCAAATCTTACCCAAATTCTGGATTGAAGCCGTGAAGCAGATCGGTGAAGACAGTTTGCGCAAACACGGAATTGTTCCCTGGTATATCCAAACCGGTGCATACCAGTTGACGGAAGCATTTAAAGAAAAAGATGCAAGGAAAATTCTCAGGATCTCGGCCGATCTGGGACATTACATTGCCGACGCGCACGTGCCGCTGCACACCACGCGGAATTACAATGGTCAGTTGACCGGGCAGGAAGGCATTCACGGGTTTTGGGAATCGCGGCTGCCTGAGCTGTTCGCTGAACATTACGACTTATGGATCGGACAGGCAACTTACAGGGATAATGTTGCTCATCTTGCATGGCAAACCGTTGCCGAGTCGCACGTTGCAGCGGATTCTGTATTTGTATTTGAGAAACAGCTTTCCGCTTCCTTTCCTCCCGACAAAAAATTCAGCTACGAACTCCGTAATAATGTGCTTACCAGGACTTATTCATTGGAATTCTCCCATAAATATCACCAAATGCTTGATCACCAGGTGGAGCGCCGAATGAGAGCCTCCGTGAAAACGGTAGCTGACATTTGGTTTACCTGCTGGATCAATGCCGGCCAGCCTGATCTGAGCCAGTTGAAAAATTCCCTTAACGAAAATGATAAAAAGGAGGAACGTACGGAAAGCCAATCGTGGGTCAGACGGCTTTTTCACATCAGGCCTGAAAGTGAAGATTAATGCTGCGCCCGAAGAATCCGTGCCGTCACCAGCAATTGGCCCGTATGGCGTTGCGTGTGCTCTGCTGCGTGAAACAGCAAGCCAAGATGCGTGGACGGCAACATGGCACGGCCTACGTAACGGATTTGGGTGAGTGTTTCCTCGTCGGTATGTTTGAGCTGGGCCAAAGCAATCAGGATCCGCTTGTTAAATTTGTCCAGCAGATCGGCAACAGTTGATTCCGGTGACGGCTGCTGCTCCTCAGCTTTGAGGTATGCAAGCTGATTTTCACTTAAGGACTCGGCTCTGGCGTACGTGAACAGGCGGTCGAGCACGCCCGTAAGATGTTGTAAATGAAAGCCAACGGATGCGACATTAGCAGGACGTTCCCATAGTAACGCATCCGGGAAATTGCCTAGCTGGTCATTGATTTCTTCCTGCGCCTGCAAGAGCGCGTGCGCGACAGGCTGTAAGTAATCTGAGATTTCGGGCAGTGGGCCTCTAAGCCAAACTTCTGGTTTCGGTTCAATTTGCATGGCGAAAAATAACAAAAAAAGGGACTTTGTTACAAGTCCCTTTCCCTATCAGCTGCTATAAATTATTTAGCGATATCAATTTGTACCGGCTTACCTTTAATGGTGTTGCCGTCCATGGCACGCAAAACCGCACGGGCATCACGCTCAGGAACGTCTACAAAAGTGAATTTGTCATAAATGTCAATCGCACCGATCGTTTTACCTGGAATGTTCGCTTCGCCAGCAATGGCTCCTACGATATCCTTTGGCAAGATGTGATCTTTGCGGCCAAGGCTCAAAAACAAACGAGTCATACCGGCTTCCGGTGTTGCCGAACGTTTTGATTCGTCGCGGCTGCCTTCTGATCTTGGGCGAGATTCACCGCGTGCCGCAGGTGCATAACGGTCGTTTCCGCGTGGAGCGCTTTCTCTGCGATCTCCAAAACGTCCGCCGCTGGATGGACGACGTTCGAACCTGTCACTTCCGCCTTCTCTGCGTCCGTCACGTTCGCCGCGTCTTTCTTCCCAGGCAAGGTTAGCATCGGCATATTCGTTTTTCTGAACGCCCATGATCTGCTTCGCCATTGCGCCTACAACCTGCTCAGTAGAGTAACCTGCGTGTTGCAACATTTCAAGCACATCGCCGAAAAGCTCCTGATCGTCACCTTCTTGGATAGTTGCAGAAATGCTTTCAACAAAACGAGCCTTGCGAACGCCGACGATATCTTCATAAGAAGGAATAACGCCTTTTTCAATTTTTACTTTTGTAAAACTTTCAATGGTTTTCAAACGATATTTTTCATCGCGGGCAACCAGTGAGAATGCTTTTCCGGACAAACCGGCACGACCTGTACGGCCGATACGGTGTACGTAATACTCTTCGTCCAATGGGATATCGAAGTTGATCACGCCATCCAGTCCGCTTACGTCAATTCCGCGTGCTGCAACGTCCGTAGCTACAAGAATGGTGGTAACACCCGCCTTGAACTTGCTCATTACATTGCTACGTTGCTGCTGGCGCAAATCGCCGTGAATTCCTTCCGAAGCATAACCTCTCAATTGAAGATCTTCAACAATTTCGTCTACTTTTCTTTTGGTATTACAAAAAACAAGCAGTGATTTCAAATGGTGCATGTCAATCAGACGCGTCATTACTTCAACCTTAGCCTGTGGCTTCACTTCAAAGTAAACCTGCTCAATGTTGACGTTAGTAAGCTCATTACGAACCACTTTGATCAAAATAGGATCAGTTTGGAAACGTTTTGTGATCGACATGATCGGCTTAGACATTGTTGCTGAGAACAAAATCGTCTGACGGTCAGACGGCATATCTGCCAGAATGCTTTCGATATCCTCACGGAAACCCATATCAAGCATTTCATCCGCTTCGTCAAGCACCATCATGCGTACTTCGTCAAACTTCAACGTCTTACGCTCCATATGGTCCATTACGCGACCGGGAGTTCCTACAACAATGTGAACGCCTTTTTTAAGGGAACGGATCTGGCGATCAATTGAATCACCACCGTAGATAGCTTCAATTCTCAGGCCTTTAATATATTTAGCCAAACGGCCAATTTCTTCGGAAACCTGCACCGCTAATTCGCGGGTTGGGCATAGAACCAGTGCTTGTACAGCATTGCTGGATACGTCAATTCTTTCCAGTACAGGGATACCGAACGCTGCCGTTTTTCCTGTTCCTGTTTGTGCTTGTCCGATCACGTCAGATCCCTGCATTACTGCCGGAATTCCTTGTGCCTGTATGGGTGAGGGTTTAGTAAAACCCATTTCAGTAAGGGCTTTAAGGATGTTTTCTGAGAGGCCAAGCTCTTCGAAAGTTTCGAAATTTTCAGTAGTCATTATATTTATTTTTGTATTGATTCTCGAGTAAATAAAAGATAGTCAACTTGTTACGGTTATTTGAATGCTGCTGCGGATCGCCGTAACAGAAAACGTATCGTAGGTCAGCAGGCTCGATGGGTTCAAGTCAGAAACAATAAAATCGTCCCACAACCAAACAATCAAAGCCAAAATCGTAAATTAATTCAAAAGGGGATTGCGCAAAGCCCACCACAAACCATCCGTGGGGTCCTGCATGAGAACGGTGTGCCAACCAGGCGAATTTTAAGGTTGGTAGCGAATCTAAAAAGTGCTAACCGTGTAAGAAGCAGAGAAACGAACGGATGTTCGTTCAAATTTTATGCAAAAGTAAGGAAATGTTTCGAAATAACAATCTTGATGAGAAATTAATTGTAATATTTCGGGAAACGAAAAAACCTGACCGGCTTTTCAGCCAGCCAGGTCATATTAGCTAGGTTTATTATTGAAATACTTCTTTTACGTCGGTGTACGGAAGGTTCCAGGCATCCGAAACGCCTTTGAAAACCACTTTCCCGTTCACCACATTCAGGCCTTTGCGCAGCTCTTCATTCGTTGTGCAGGCATTTTTCCAGCCATTATCCGCCAAATGGAGCGCGTAAGGCAATGTTGCATTTGTCAAAGCGAGGGTAGAAGTGTAGGGCACTGCGCCGGGCATATTGGCCACGCAATAGTGAACTACTCCGTCAACCTCGTAAATGGGATCTTCGTGGGTTGTTGCCCTGGATGTTTCAAAACATCCTCCCTGGTCAATGGCCACATCCACCATTACCGTGCCGGGTTTCATTAGTTTAAGCATATCCCGCGTAATAAGCGAAGGCGCCTTGGCGCCAGGGATCAGCACACCGCCAATGATCAGGTTGGTGCTTTTGATCAACTCGCGAATATTGTATTCATTGGACATTACTGTGTCCACATTGGCAGGCATAATGTCTTCCAGATATCTTAATCTCGGCAGGCTGATATCCACAATAGTAACATTCGCACCAAGTCCGGCGGCCATTTTAGCAGCCTGCGTTCCTACGATCCCGCCGCCCAGCACAAGCACATTTGCAGGCTTAACACCGGCAACGCCGCCCAAAAGGATCCCAAAACCGCCCATTGGTTTTTCCAGATATTTGGCACCTTCCTGAATGGCCATTCTGCCCGCAACTTCGCTCATAGGAACGAGCAGGGGCAGGCTTCTATCCGTTTTTTCAACCGTTTCATAGGCAAGACAAACAGCCTTGCGCTCGATCATGGCGTGTGTTAATGGTTCCGAAGAGGCAAAGTGGAAGTATGTGAATAGCAGTTGGTTTTCTTTGATCAGCCCGTACTCGCTTGCAATCGGCTCTTTTACTTTAATAATCATTTCAGCAATGGCGTAAACTTCCTCAATAGTGGGAAGAATTGTTGCGCCAGCTTCTGCATATTGCTCATCGCTGAAACCGCTGCTTTTGCCTGCTTCAGCCTGCACGTAAACGACATGCCCGTGCTTGCGAAATTCAGTTACTCCGGCGGGCGTTACGGCCACGCGATTTTCATTATTTTTAATTTCTTTGGGAACACCAATGATCATTGGATCGTCTGTTTGCTTTGTGTAGGAATTTTCAAATTTTGAAGTTGACAAAAGTACTTTTTGTAGAAAAAAGATGCTATCAGACCCGAGAAGGACAGAAAAAAAAACTATTTTTGATCATATATGTAAAAAAATATTCGGTATACATTCTTCCTTACCTTGAATAGGCTATAAAAAATACTTTATGCAACCTGATCTTACGGATCGTAAAATAATGGAATTGCTGCAAGCTGATTCTCAATTGACAATCAAGGAAATAGCCAGCAGGATCAATTTGTCGGTTACACCGGTTCACGAGCGGATCCGGAAATTGGAAAAAGAAGGAATCATTGATAAATACGTTTGTCTGCTCAACCGTCGCAAACTGGGAAAAGCGCTTGTCGTTTATTGCAATGTGACATTGGATAAGCAGCGGAAAGAGAGTTTCGAAGATTTCAATCAGGCCATCGTGAAAATGAGTGAAGTGCTGGAATGTTCGGTCGTTTCGGGCAACTTCGATTACATGCTGAAAGTGATCGTTGAAGATGCGGAAGCGTATAATCAATTTTACCAGCACAAACTTTCTGCCCTGAAAAGTGTGTTACACATCAGCAGTTATTTCGTAATTTCCGAAATCAAGTACACGACAGGAATCGCGGTGGTGTAGTAAGGCTGCAACATTGTTTTTGATTTTCCTGATTAATAGGCTGCTAGCATTTGCTAATTGCCAAAAGCCACAAATAATGAATAAAAATTTTAAAGATGGCCTGAACCTGATGTCGAAGGTTACGCCCAAAAGGGCATGGAACGCCATTCAAATACTAAGCAGTTATTTTTATTCAAAAGCCACGGGTAACCCGGTACATTGGGGAATGCCGATCGCTATTTCATTTGAACCCACCACTTCCTGCAACTTACGCTGCCCCGAATGCCCCAGTGGCCTGCGTTCATTCACGCGTCCGACGGGAATGATGGAGGAAAAATTGTATAAAAAAACCATTGACGAACTTGCCGATACATTATTATATCTGATTTTTTACTTCCAGGGTGAGCCCTATCTGCATCCCAAATTCTTCGAACTGGTGCAGTATGCGCATGACAAGGGTATTTATACGGCTACTTCCACCAATGCACATTATCTGACGGACGAAAAGGCGAAAAAAACGGTTGAGTCCGGTTTGGATCGCTTGATCATTTCTATTGATGGCACCACGCAGGATGTTTACCAGCAATATCGTATTGGCGGAAATTTGGAAAAGGTTTTGGAAGGCACGCGCAATATTATCAAGTGGAAAAAAGAGTTGAAATCCGCCACGCCGCATGTGATCTTTCAGTTTTTGGTGGTGAAGCCTAATGAGCATCAGATTGAGGATGTGAAAAAACTGGCTGAGGAAATGGGCGTGGATGAAGTGGGTTTAAAAACCGCACAGATCTACGATTACGAGGAAGGATCTGACCTTATCCCGACTATTGACAAATATTCCCGCTATGAAAAGGCGGAAAGCGGCCGCTATTCTATCAAAAACAAATTTGTAGACCATTGCTGGAAAATGTGGCACTCCTGTGTTATTACCTGGGACGGCGCGGTTGTGCCTTGCTGCTTTGATAAAGATGCCGAATATCAGCTTGGTGATATGAAGCGGGAAACCTTCCGGCAGCTTTGGAAAGGCAAAAAGTATAGCGACTTCCGGGCATCGCTGATCCGCTCACGTTCCGAGATCGAAATGTGCAAAAACTGCACCGAAGGAACACAGGTTTGGGCGTGAAACACTTCTCAAAAAGGCACTGTTTTTATTTTTAATTAAATAATAATCTTAAATAAGTGATTAATTAACAGTTACTTATCTGATTTATTTAAAACTCCGTGGAACATTTTTTGGTGAATTGCCCCGAATAATTGAAATTTGACCTTGGGTAACACAAATGAATACATGGGCAAAGTAATTGCAATTGCAAACCAAAAAGGAGGAGTAGGGAAAACGACAACCGCTATTAATCTTGCGGCAAGTCTGGCTGCGCTTGAATTCCGTACGCTTATCATCGATGCTGACCCACAGGCCAATTCAACTTCCGGGCTTGGTTTCAATCCGCAGGAGATGGAAAACAGCATTTACGAATGCATGGTGGAGCAGGCCAAAACGGCAGATATTATCTTAGAAACTGATTTTCCGAATTTAAATTTACTACCCTCACACATTGATCTCGTGGGTGCGGAAATAGAGATGATCAATCTCAAAAACCGCGAGCAGCGCATGAAGGATGCCATTGCTGAGATCCGCGATGATTACGACTTTATCATTATAGACTGTTCGCCCTCACTCGGGCTTATCACCATCAACAGCCTTACCGCCGCCGATTCGGTTATTATTCCGGTTCAATGTGAGTATTTTGCATTGGAAGGCTTAGGTAAGCTCTTGAATACCATCACTATTATTCAATCCAGGCTTAACACTGGTTTGATCATTGAAGGCATCTTGCTAACAATGTACGACCTGCGGCTGCGCCTATCCAACCAGGTTGTGAATGAGGTGACCAGCCATTTTGAATCACTTGTTTTCAACACCATTATCCCGCGAAATGTACGCATCAGCGAAGCGCCAAGTTATGGAATTCCTGTAATGGCGCAGGATGCAGACAGTAAGGGAGCGGTGAGCTATTTAAATCTTGCCCGGGAAATTCTCAGTAAAAACGGTTTGATGTCCTCTGATAAACAGTTGGGTGTAAACTAAATAAATGGTTTGAATAGCGAGAAAGCAATGGAGAACGGTAAAGCGAAGAAAATGACAGGATTGGGAAGAGGCCTCGGAGCGCTTCTTCAGGATTCTGAAAAAGTAAATACGCACAGAACAAAGGAGCGGCCGTCTGCAACGGATGTGGTCGGCTCCATGAGCGAAATAGATGTAAGCCTGATCGAGGCAAACCCTTACCAGCCCCGCACAAAATTCGATCAGGAGTCCTTGCAGGAATTGGCAGATTCGATTCGTGTCCAGGGCATTATCCAACCCATTACCGTGAGACAATTATCGGAGGACAGCTATCAGCTGATCTCTGGCGAAAGGCGTTTGCAGGCTTCCAGATCCATTGGAATGACTGCAATTCCTGCTTATATAAGGACTGCTAATGACCAGCAAATGCTGGAAATGGCGCTGATCGAGAACATTCAGCGCGAAAATCTTAACTCAATTGAAATTGCGCTCAGCTATCAGAGGCTGATTTTGGAATGTAATCTTAAGCAGGAAGAATTGGGTGTACGCGTTGGTAAAAATCGAACAACGGTCAATAATTATATCAGGTTACTGAAACTGCCGCCTGTGATCCAGGCAGCATTGCGTGACAACCAGATCAGCATGGGACATGCCCGCGCTATTATCACCATTAATAGTGATCAGAGTCAATTAAAGATTTTTAACAAAATAATTGAAGAGGGCTGGTCGGTGCGAAAAGTGGAAGAGGAGGTCAGAAAGCTGGGAATGATGAGTAATATCTCGTTTGCGAGCAAAAAACAGGCAACAATTAATCAAGAAATTAAGTCGTTACAGTTTCAATTATCGTCCTTTTTCGGGGCTAAGGTTTCCGTAAAAAGCAATAATGACAACAAAGGAGAAATCAAGATCCCCTTTGGGTCACAAGACGAGCTGAAAAAGATTCTGGAAACACTGAAATTTAAATAAAACTTGAAAAACTGGTTTTGGCTTGTTGTAGTCGTGTTATTTTCTCAGGAAGCGATAGCGCAAAAAACATCGAAGGACACGGTGCAAAAAGGTCAGGTGCAGATCATTACGGCTGATAGCACAGTAATTTCCGCAGCAGACTCATTGATAGGGAATAAAAAGGAAAAGAAATTTTTCCCAGTTCCTAAAACAGCGACCAGACTTGCTTTAATTCCGGGAGGAGGGCAGATCTATAACCGCGATTACTGGAAACTTCCTATTGTTTACATCGCTTTCGGAGGAGGATTGTACGCTTATTATCTCAACTCATTGAAATACCATGATTATCTGGCAACATATAAGTCGTTTTACGATCTGAACCCTGCCAGTCCAGATTATGGACAGATCAAAGCCGGTTTGACAGCCGATTCAGTTATGCCGATCAGGGTCCGTAATTTGCTGAATACCAATAGTGAAATGGGTGAAATAAGTCGTGATCAGGCTGCCCGCGGTAAGAATTACTGGAGGCGTAACCGGGGGTTTGCTTTAATTGTGTCCGGATTGATTTATACACTGTCCATCATTGAAGCCAATGTAGCAGCGCATTTGAAGACATTCGATTTATCGGAAGACCTGACTTTGAGGGTTGAGCCCAAACTGAATCAACCGCAAATGCTGACACCGACGCCGGGATTAAGGCTTGTTTTTAACCTAAAATAATTAGTACAGAATAAATTTACGTTTAATGAGGATTTTATTACTGGGATATGGCAAAATGGGGAAGACGATCGAAAAAATTGCACTTGAAAGAGGGCACTCGATCGTAGGGAAAATTGATATCGATAACCGCTCCGACATGGATGCATTGAAGCCAGCCGATGTGGACGTTGCCATTGAATTCAGTGCTCCCGAGGCTGCTTATAACAATATTACCTACTGTTTGAAAAAAGGATGGCCCGTCGTAAGCGGCACAACGGGCTGGCTAGAACATCGTTCTGAAATTGAAAAGCTGTGTGTGCAGCAGAACGGCGCCTTCTTTTATGCTTCCAATTACAGCATTGGCGTTAACCTCTTCTTCCGCCTCAACCGCCAGCTGGCCAGATTAATGAACGGACATGGTTACGAACAATCCATGACCGAAATCCACCACATTCACAAGCTGGACGCGCCCAGCGGCACCGCAATTACACTCGCCGAGGCCATTACGGACGAAATCGACAATCTGGAAGGCTGGAAACTCGCTCCTGAAACGGAGGGCGGTTATCTGCAAATTACGTCCAAAAGGGAAGGGGAAGTTCCCGGAACCCACATTGTGCGCTACGAATCGGAAGTGGATACCATTGAAATTTCCCATACAGCGCACAGCCGCGCAGGTTTTGCATTGGGTGCGGTTGTTTCGGCAGAATGGCTTCCCGGCAGAAACGGGGTTTTTGGTATGAACGACCTCCTGAAAATTTGAAATACAAACTCTTAACTATCAATTGAACATAGCATGGCTATTAATAAAGAAATGACTTCCCGAACTGCTCACACCGGCAAAAGAAAATCGCCGGTAAGGGAATGGTTCGATTCCATACTTTTTGCTGTTGTTGCCGCGACCCTAATCCGTTGGTTGTTTTTTGAAGCATTTACGATCCCGACGCCTTCCATGGAAAACAGCCTTTTGGTGGGTGATTTCTTGTTTGTTAGCAAGCTGCATTATGGCACCCGGACGCCCAAAACGCCGTTGCAAGTGCCTTTGACGCATCAGACCATTTGGGGAACGAACATTCCTTCTTACAGCGATGCCATTCAATTGCCTCAATATCGTCTGCCCGGTTTCAGTGAAGTGAAACGCGGCGATGTTGTGGTTTTTAACTACCCGCCTGAGTTGCAGCATCCCGTGGATCTTAAAACAAATTATATTAAACGCTGCATGGGGTTACCGGGCGATAAACTGGAAGTGAGAGACTTGCAGGTTTATGCCAATGGCACAGCAGTCGAAAATCCAGTGCGCATGGAGAATGAATATTTCGTGGCGACGACAACCTCTGTGAATGAGGAAAAAGTATTTAAGGAAAATGGCGTTTCAGAATACAATGCATATACTGAAAGCTTCAATGATACAATTCCTTCCAATGACCAGATGGGTTATCTGGTTTTTACCACCGTTGAAATTGCGGCAAAACTAAAATCATACGACTTCGTAAAAGGCATTACATTGGTTAAATCTTCGAAGGACATCAGTGAGCCAATGCTTTATCCGAATTCCTCCCTCTTCAAGTGGAACCGTGATAATTATGGCCCGATCATTGTTCCAAAAGAAGGCGCGACCGTCCAATTAACCCCTGAGAACATTGCCACTTACGGTCCGGTCATCAAAAATTACGAAGGACTTGAAGGCGTGGAGTTTGACGAAAAATCGGTGAAAGTGGCTGGCAAGGCGATTACGAGCTATACATTCAAGCAGGATTACTATTTTATGATGGGCGATAACCGTCATAATTCGGCGGATTCACGTTATTGGGGTTTTGTTCCAATGGACCACATTGTAGGTAAGGCTGTTTTTGTCTGGATGTCCATTGATCCAAGTCCAACGAGCTTCTTTAATAAGATCAGATGGAATCGTTTGTTCCGTGTGATTAATTAGTAAGTGATGATATAAAGTCGATAGGAAGCATAAATTATGCTTCCTATTTTTTTTGATATATAAATAAATATTATATGACTGTTTATTTATTATTGTGATAAACATTATATTGCTGAAAATTTATAGTTCAGCATAATGTCTGTCACTTCAATTCCACACAAGCCGCAGCAAGCCAAACCAAAAAAATCCGGTTTTAGGGAGTGGCTCGATTCTGTGCTGTTTGCCGTAATCACCGCCACTTTGATTCGTTGGCTCATTTTCAGCGCTTTTGTGATTCCTACGCCTTCCATGGAAAATTCACTCCTGGTTGGTGATTATCTGTTTGTTAGCAGGTTACATTACGGAACCACCACACCCGTTACGCCATTGCAAGTGCCGCTCACGCATCAGTCGGTCTGGGGCACGAGCATTCCTTCCTATCTTGACTGGATACAATTGCCTCAATACAGGCTTCCAGGATTTACGGATGTAAAACGCGGCGATGTGGTTGTGTTCAATTTGCCCGTGGAGCATCCGGAGGCATACAATAAGTACAGTTCAGTTTTGCCAGACCTTCATCCACATCCATTGGATCTTCGGTCCAATTACATTAAAAGGTGTGTCGCTATTGCCGGGGACAAGCTCGAAGTGCGTAACGGGCAGGTGTATGTAAACAAAACTGCGCAAAAGAATCCGGCGCGGATGCAAAGCGAGTACTTTATGTCTACAACCACGCCCGTTAACGAGCAGAATGTTTTTCGCAAAAATGGCATTACGGACTTCTCGCAATTTACCGAGACATTTAATGACAGTGTAGCCTCCAATGATGAGTCGGGGTATATTATCAAAACAACCAGCGCGCTTGTTGAGAAATTAAAGGCTTTTGATTTTGTAAAAAGAGTTGAGCCCATTCACACCAGCAAGGGTTTGAAAGAGCCTTATCTCTTTCCTGAAACGGACTCATTATATTGGAATAAAGACAATTATGGCCCCATCGTCGTACCAAAAGAAGGAGTTAATGTTCCCTTATCTCCGATAAATGTTGCGATTTATGGAGAGGTTATCAAGAATTATGATGGAAATGACGATATCGTGATCAAGGACGGAAAGATTCTGCAAAATGGCAAGATGCTTACCAGCTATACATTTCGCCAGGATTATTACTTTATGATGGGGGACAACCGGCACAATTCGGCCGATTCAAGATACTGGGGATTTGTACCCAAAGACCACATTGTAGGAAAAGCAGTTTTTGTATGGATGTCGCTGGATCCTGATCCTGTCAGTTTTGTCAACAAGATTCGATGGGACAGAATTTTCAGGATTATTGAATAGCCAGAAGACCGGTGATAAGCCGGTCTTTTGGTAGAAATAAGTTGTTATTAATCTTCCTGAGAAAATACAAGCACTGAGTAAGGCGGGATTTGCAATGTGGCATGAACTGGCAGACTGTCAAATTCACCATCCATTGTTTCAATGTCAAACACACCCAGATGTGAGAATTCCGGATCATATTGTTCATTGTCGCTGTTGAATCGCAGGTTCCATTTGCCGGCTCTGGGGAAACCGACTTTATAGTCATGGAATGTTTCAATTGAGAAGTTCAAAACGACAACAACGCTGTCTTTTGGCCCGCCTTCGCTCCAACGGTGCATCACGATCACTTTCTTATCCTTATCGGCACGAATGATCTGGACATGCTGGCCTTGAAGACCCTTTGTTACACCGAACCAGTTTCGGCGCATATGGATCATATCACGATGTAAAGTCGCGAAACCACTGAATTTTTCAAGTCTTGACCAATCAATCGGGTCGCTGTCAGAAAACCATTTATCCTCTAACAATGGCTGTCCCTGAAAAACCATAGGAATGCCTGGTGAAGTAAGCACTAACGCAACCCCCAGAGCAGCGCGTTTTTTGGAATACCAGTTATTTACATCGCCATTCGCAATCTCCTCCGCCACGCGTGCCTGACCATTGGCCACTTCGTCGTGTGATTCTGTATAAATAATCCGTTGAAAGGAATCTTCATTGTATCGGTGTGTAATCGCTTCAACAACATCCTCCATATTCCGATCCTGATCATTAGCGGTGATAATGGCTTCACGAACCGAATGCACAAATCGGGCATCCCATTGAGAGCCATATCCCAAGCCACCGTCTTCCACGGAGTCGGTAATGAAATCCAGCGAATGCATATCTTCTGCAATCGTGAGGCAGTTAGGGCAATTTTCGCGAATGTCTTTATTGATCCATTGCATTAAGGAAATGCCTTCGGGGATGTCGTTTCCGGGGTTTCCATCCGCTTTTACATTGCGGATGTAGGGGACCATATCCATTCTCAGTCCGTCAACACGGTAATCGCGCAGCCACATCATGGCGTTGTCGTGAATGTATTGCCTTACTTCTCCGCGCCCGTAATCCGGACGGGTGCTTCCCCAGGGCGTTTCGGCACGCCAGTCGTTGTAAAAGTAAATGCCGCCTCCGTCGTTCTCATGCCAGCCGTCAAACTGCCAGATATCCAGGTCAGAAGGACCAAAATGGTTGTAAACAACATCAAGGATGACTGCGATCCCGGCTTCGTGCGCTGCTTTGACGAATGCCTTCAAGCCGTCGGGGCCGCCGTAGTCAGATTCTATCGCGAAAGGACTTGCGGGATTATATCCCCAGGAGCGTGATCCCGGAAACTCAGAACAGGGCATTAATTCAACAGCGTTAAATCCCATGTCTTTCAGGTATGGCAACTTTTCAATAGCCGTGTATAATGTGCCGACCTGCCCTGCTTCTTTTACGTGGAATGTCCCCACATGCAGTTCATAGATGACCAGCTCGTGCCAGCTGGGGATTTGGAAACTTACATTCTGCCAATCGAAGCTTGCCTGGTTATAAACCACACAATTTCCCGCTGAGTTGGTCACTTTCAATGCATAGGGGTCATTTCTGTGGAGAACACCTGATGGTGTTTTTAATAAAAATTTATACTCATCACCTTCTTTTGAGTTTTCAATTAGCGCACCCCAGTGTCCATTTTCTTCTGGTGAAAGAGGGTTTGCATCTTCTTTCCAGTCATTAAAACTTCCAATGACACTAACACCCTCTGCATTTGGTGCCCAAACTCTGTAATATACTCCTTCCGGGTAGCACGTAGCACCCATTCCTTCAAAACTCTGAACCGGTTCTGTTTCAGTGGTCTGTAAATTGTCCATATTCCCTTTGAGGATTATTATTATTTTTGAATGATATTCATTACGTATATTGGCAAATTGTATGCCACTCAAAACACACTATCATGTCAGAATTAACGGAGGTCGAAAAGATCTGTACGCTTGCGCTTATACACACGCCCGGTGTGGGTTCCATAACCATCAGGCAGCTGATCAGCTACTGCGGGGGCGCAGAGGAAGTTTTTCAGGCCGATTACAGAAAGCTCATTCACATTCCCGGTATCGGCGAAAAGGTTGTGCGGGCAATCCTGAGCAAAGAATCGGTTGGAATGGCTGAAAAAGAATTCGTCAGTTGTAGCAACACAGATACCAGCCTGCATTTTTTCACAGATCCCACTTATCCGGCCCGACTGAAACCCTTATACGATTCGCCCATTGTCCTTTATTCACGCGGTAATTTTGACTTCAATATGGCCCGAACGGTGGGCATTGTAGGCACGCGGCAAATAAGCGATTATGGGAAATCAGTAACTGAAACCATCATTAAGGAGCTCGAACCTTATCATGCATTGGTAGTGAGCGGGCTTGCATTTGGTGTTGATATTACCGCGCATCGGGCTTGTCTAAAACACAACATGCCAACCGTTGGTGTGATGGCCAGCGGTTTAAATGTCATTTATCCGTCGGTCCATAAGAAAGCCGCCTCGGAAATGCTCGGAAACGGCGGGCTGGTTACCGAAAACGCATTGGATACCAAACCGGATTTCATGAGATTTCCGGCGCGTAACCGGATCATTGCGGGGCTGAGTGACATTACCATTGTCGTAGAGTCTGCCAGGAAGGGTGGGAGCCTGATCACCGTTGAGTTCGCACAGAATTATCACCGGGATGTTTATGCGGTCCCTGGAATGCTGGGGAGCGTGCATTCAGAAGGTTGTAATTTTTTAATCAGGGACAACAAAGCATCCATTTTTACGTCTGTTGCAGATATGGCGGTGGCGATGGGTTGGGAACAAAACGGGAAGGACCCGGAGCCGGTGCGGCCGGTGCAAATGCAAACGAGCTTTGAAGGTTTTACGCAGGACGAAGGGCAGATTTTAGCGCTGCTTAAACAGAAAGGAAACATGCAACTGGATGAATTGGCCTGGCAAGCAGGCATGCATTTGAATAAGCTGGCGGCTTTGTTATTGAACCTGGAATTTCAGGGAATGATCCGTTCGTTACCAGGGAAAAAATATGGATTAATCTAAATGCAGGAAAAAAGTATCATACAAATTATCAAAGAGGGAGAGGGGTTGACGACTGAGTTCAAACGGACTATTGACAGCCCATTCAAGATTGCGAGGACCCTTGTTTCTTTCGCCAACACATCGGGAGGCAGCTTACTGATCGGCATTTCGGACGCGGGCGCATTTTTGGGCGTTGCTTCCGAGCTGGCGGAGCTAAAAAAGCTGGAAATTGCGACAAGCAAACTCATTGAGCCAAAGCTGACGATCGGAATTAAATCGATTTTACTGGACGGTAAGAAAGTATTGCAGGTAGAGATTGACGAAAGTCCTGATAAACCGCATTATGCTGTTAATGAAAAGGATATGAAGATCATTTATATCCGTGTGAAGGACAAAAGCATTCCCATTCCGAAACTGTTAATGCAGGGAGAAACGGATGCAGATCTTGAAAAATTGCTGGCGTCCAGGCATGTAAAAACACTGATTACATATCTGAGGGAACAGGATTCAGTTACAGCCAGAGTTTTTTCAAGAATCATTAATATCTCCGAAAAACGGGCCGAAAGAATGTTGCACGACCTGGCAGAGAAACAGGTGCTGCTCCAAATTTCCAGACATAAGCCCCAGGCGTTCAGTCTAAAATGGGCAAAATGAAAAAGCTATCGGCTTTCGGCTGTCAGCTATCGGCACTAGTAGATAGCCGATAGCTGACAGCTGAAAGCCGATAGCATTAACTCTAAATCTATAGCCGACAGCCGACAGCTTTTATTTCAAATATCTTCCTAATTAATCCCAACAAGTTCCAGCTCAAAAATCAGATCCTGGCCTGCCAGAGGGTGGTTGGCATCCAGAATTACATATTGGTCAGTAACTTCTTTAACAACAACAGGGATAACCTGTCCGCCATCCTGATGCATATTAAGCGTTCCGCCCACTTCCAGGGGAATGTCGGCAGGGATTTGTGATCGTTCGAAATTGATAACCATATCCTCGTTTACAGGGCCATAGGCTTCTGCATTCGGAATGTGAATGGTCTTTTTATCCCCGATTTCCATGCCTGTAACGCCGTCGTCAAAGCCTTTGATAACCTGGCCGCTACCGAGCTTGAAATTTAACGGATCACGTCCTTCCGAAGAATCAAAAAGTTGTCCGTCTGTCAAAGTCCCTTTGTAATGGACCTGCACATTGTCACCTGCCTGCGCCTGCTTCATCTTGTAAATCTTAAATGGTTAAAAATGCCTTACTAACAGTGAAAGAACTGCTTTCAGATTGATAAAATTAATATGCCCGGGCAAAAACCACTCGTCCTGCCGAAGGCTTTCCTGAGTAAATACAAACACCAGCTTCCTGTTCCTGATTCAAGGGAATGCAGCGAATAGTAGCTTTTGTCTCTTCTTTGATCTTTTCCTCAGTTTCTGACGTGCCGTCCCAATGCGCTAATATGAACCCGCCTTTGGAATCAAGCACATTATTAAACGCTTCAAAGGAATCCACCTTCGTTGTATTTTCATCACGGAATGCAAGCGCCTTGTTGTAAATAGATTCCTGAATGTTATCGAGCAACGATTGAATAAATTCAGCAATGCCTTCCAGCGGAACTGTTTCTTTCGTTTTTGTATCTCTGCGTGCAACTTCAACCGTTCCGTTTTCAAGATCGCGCGCGCCTATCGCAAGACGCACGGGGACGCCTTTCAACTCATACTCGGCAAATTTATATCCAGGTTTGTAGGCATCACTGTTGTCAAATTTCACACTGATCCCCAGTTTTTTAAGTGCCTTCGAAATCTCTGTTGCTTTTTCTGAAATTAAATTTAATTGCTCCTCATTTTTATAAATAGGAACGATCACCACCTGAATAGGCGCCAGTTTTGGAGGTAAAACCAGCCCGGCGTCATCGGAATGCGCCATGATCAATGCGCCCATCAATCGCGTGCTCACACCCCAGGAAGTGCCCCAGACATATTCCAGCTTGCCGTCCTTATCTTGAAATTTCACATCAAAAGCAGTCGCGAAATTCTGTCCTAAAAAGTGCGAAGTTCCAGCCTGCAACGCTTTACCATCCTGCATTAATGCCTCAATGCAATAAGTGTTCACTGCGCCTGCAAATCTTTCATTGGCCGTTTTAACACCTTTAACAACCGGAAGTGCCATCCATTCTTCGGCGAACTGTGCGTAGATATCCAGCATTTGTTCGGTTTCTGCAATCGCTTCTGCGGAGGTTGCGTGAGCGGTATGCCCTTCCTGCCACAAAAACTCAGCAGTCCTGAGAAACAACCGCGTACGCATTTCCCAGCGCACCACATTTGCCCATTGATTAATCAGCAAAGGAAGGTCGCGGTAGGATTGGATCCAGTTCTTGTAAGTGCTCCAAATCACTGTTTCCGAAGTGGGCCGAACGATCAGTTCTTCTTCCAGTTTCGCATCCGGATCCACGATCACTCCTTTTCCATTGGGATCATTTTTGAGGCGGTAATGCGTCACAACGGCACATTCCTTGGCAAAACCTTCCACGTGGGAAGCTTCTTTACTCAAATACGATTTAGGGATAAAAAGCGGGAAATAAGCATTGGTATGACCCGTTTCCTTGAACATATCGTCCAATGCACGCTGCATCTTCTCCCAGATCGAATAACCATATGGCTTGATTACCATACAACCTCTTACCGCGGAATTTTCGGCCAGATCGGCCCTTTTTACTAACTCATTGTACCATTCGGAGTAATTTTCACTTCGGGTTGGTAAGGCTTTACTCATTATTAGGATTATTTGATAAATGAAAAGGAGTATATCGTTATGCTCACCCTGTTTTTCCAAGCGTTGCAAAGATAGTTTTTTATGTTAACTTTGGAATTAATGTATTATAACGGACGTTTACTTAGTAATTAGGAACGGATTTTTATATATATTAGCAACAAACTTTTAATCCTTAAAAGCCATGACGATGATCAATAAAGCAAAATATCTTTCTTTGCTAGTGTTGCTGGGAGCTTGGGGATGTACCACAAATCAATATGTTTCACGATCAGGCGGTTATGATGACCTCTACGGTAATAACACCGGCCCTGGCGTAGTGAGTGGAGACCAGGGTGCAGATCAAGATATTTCCCGCTCAAATAATCCCGATTACGCCTACACGGGTGACGCGGGTGAGGGAACGAGTGACTATTACGACGATTCCTACCTTTCTTCACGCAGTGTAAAACGTGCACTCTCACCTGATCCGGGTTACAATGCCGGGTTTGCTGATGGTTACGACCGTGGCGCGCAGGCATTTGCCAATCCATACGGATTCGGCGGACTTGGTTCGTACTGGCCTGGAAGTATGATGAATGTCGGCTTCCAGTTTGGTTACGGCAGGGTTCGTCCTTATATGGGATTTGGAATGGGCTATGGTATGGGTTCGATGCTGGGTTATTCGCCTTGGGGAATGAGCAGCATGTACGGTTATGATCCATTTGGATATAACGGATTTGGCTACTCTCCATGGGGTTATAACAGCATGTACGGTTACGGTTATGACAGCTTCTACGGAGGAGGTTATGGTTACAATCCATGGGCTTACAGCCGTCCGGTTGTCGTTGTCAACAATTACGAAAGCAGAGGGTTAACCAGAACGGCTGGTCCGCGTGTAGTGGCAGGAACCAGTTCGAGAAGCGGCAGCCGTACGAACAGCAACGGGAATTATGTAAGCTCACCCCGCAATGCGTCTGGCAACAGATCGGGTAGGAGTGCAGCGAACATCACAATTTCGGCAAACGATAGTTATACTTCTCCACGCTCTTCCAGATCTGGTAACAGAACAGGCGTAGCGGATGCGGGAGGCAGATCAGCAGCTGGCTCCTCATACAGCAGAGGCGGTGGTGAAGGAAACAATGTATATTACTCGCGTCCTCGCGCAGCAAGCGGAAGCAATTATTCTTCTGACGGCGTGACTTCCGGTAATTATGCTTCACCAAGATCGACGAGAGGTTCAGGAAGCACCTATACGCCTCCAACCAGAAGCCAGTCTGATTACACTGCTCCAACGAGAAGTTATTCCTCGCCAAGCAGCAGGAGCGAATCTTACAGTGCTCCGCAAAGGACATACAGTCAGCCAACTTATAGCGCGCCAAGCGCACCTTCCAGGAGTTACAGTGCTCCTTCGAGCGGTGGCAGCGGCGGCGGTGCAACACGTTCTTCTTCAAGAGGACCAAGATAATCCGCCCAACTGCGTCTAAATTGAATTTCAAACCCTGCAAGATGTCATAATTTTGCAGGGTTTTCGTTTACTTAGTATTTGATAATAACCCGTTGCATTCCTTTTTTGACCCATGAATAAACTGATTCTTTGGAGCGCTGTATTATGTGCTCTTTTAACTTCGTCAACAACTTACGCCCAGTACGCGACCGATGCGTTACGATATTCGGAAAGGGACCAGACCGGCTCGGCCAGATTTCAGGCTTTGGGTGGCAATCACGCATCATTAGGCGGCGACCCCAGTTCGATTCACGGAAACCCGGCCGGATTAGGATTTTATAACAGATCCGAATTTACATTCAGTCCTGGGGTTACGCCTTCAAATACCAAAACCAGCTATTTTGGAGACAACAATTCCGCAACCAAGGGTAACCTGAATATTGCGCAAGCTTCCCTGATCATTGCCAGCCAGCCCGGATTTCAACGCAAGTGGAAACGATCTTCGCTTGGGATCTCTTTTTCAAGACAGCAGTCATTCCGGGATCATTACACATTTACGGGTTTGAATGACAAGAGTGCATTTATTGATAAAGTGGCTGAGGACGCCAGTATCGACGGCGGCATTTCGAGTCAGCAGCTTGAAGAAGACTTTGAAGGCAATCCTAACAGTGGTGGACCAGTGGCTTATTCACTGCCGGCAGCGTATTATCAAATGTATCTGATCAACCCGACATCCAACAGCGGGCCGCCTTACAATGCACTCGACAGAAACAGCGTGGTGGATCAGCTCGGCACTTACACAGCAACAGGTGCCAATACGCAATGGACGATCGCCTATGCGGGCAATTATAACGATAAATTATACATTGGTGCCAACTTTGGTTTCAGCAGGCTGCGCTATTCTTATGACCGGACATTGCGGGATAATTATGTAGATAGTCCTGAATTAGTCTATACCCAACAAAATGAAGCTTTGACGGTGACAGGCACTGGGATCAACTTTGCGCTGGGCGTTATTTATAAGTTCAACCCAATTTTTCAAATGGGCGGTGTGTTAACAAGTCCGACATTCAGCTCCATTAAAGAAACATTCACGCAGAATGTCAACGCGGAATATGTGGATAATCTGGTAACAGGCCCGGATGGCACTTTAATCCAGCCCCCATATCTGAACCTGCCGATTGCTCCTAACGACTTCGAATATTTACTCAGAAGCCCGTTAAAAGCTAATGTAGGAGCAACCCTTTTTATTCAGGACAGAGGTTTTGTAACAGGCTCAATCGAATATCAGGATTATAGCGTAATGGGCGTGCGCACCAGTTACCTGAGCAGCACCGATAACAGTGCATTTAAATCCAATACAAAGTCGGAAATCAAAGACACATTCCGCAGTTCATATAATTTCAGGCTGGGCGGCGAGTTTCGCGCCAATTTGTTCAGGGCCAGGCTCGGCGCTGCTTACATTGGAGATCCTTACCAGGCCAATGTTGGGTTTAAAAGGGATAAGCTGCTTTTCTCAGCTGGGGTGGGCGTTCGCAAAGACAGGTTTTTTGCAGACCTGAGCGGAACAATGAGCACATTCAAATCTATTTACACCCCTTACGTGTTGAATAATCCGGAGAACTACGCGTCCGTTGAAGTGACGCACAAGCCGGTCAATGTGGTGCTGACTGTCGGTGTGAATTTCTAAGAGATATTATTTCAAAATGTTAAAAAAACCTGCCTTGTGCAGGTTTTTTTATAACAATGGATGAAGCATTTCTAGTAAATGGCTGGCTTCCACCTCGCCTTTTATCACAATGTCGGCTTGGGTATAAAATGGCAGGCGCTCGTTAATTTTGCTTTGCAGTGTTTCTTCAAGTGAAGCTGCTCCTGAAAGGATCGGGCGGTCGTCTTTTCCATGGCTCCGGATCCGTTTAGCGAGACTCGCAGCAGGGACGTCCAGAAATACGCTGATCCCCATTTCTTTGATAAAAGCCATATTATCATGAAAACAAGGTGTTCCGCCACCAGACGCCAGCACAACCCCTTGCTGGCTGGCCTGCTCTTTTAACAGGCGGCTTTCAACTTCCCGGAAATAAGGTTCGCCTTTTTGGGCAAATAATGTAGGAATGTCACTTTGCTGATCCTGCTCAATTAATTTATCCAAATCAACAAATTTGTAATGAAGAAGCCGCGCCAGCTTTTTACCCAATGTCGATTTGCCGGACGACATCATACCGACTAATATGACATTTTTCATGCTTACTATTTTACCAATTCAATTACTTCTTCTGCATCCGGCGTGTCATTATAATGCCATTTTCCCTTCACGACGCCGTCTTTCAGAAGCCATAAGCCGGGATTGGACCTCGAAATTGTTTTTAAAACCGTCGCGTCAACATAATAATAAGGCGCATTGAGCTGATGTGCAGAGAGAAATTTTACGATTTCTTCGCTGTTGCCCGATGTGAGAATAATCGGCTCCACGCCTTTTGTCCTGATGCTGTTAATGAGCTTGTTAATGTCAGGTAGAGCAGCTGTATTGATGTCTGTGAGGTTTTTAATGATCAAAAATAGCTTTTTGCCTTTGAATGTTTCCTCAGTGTAATCGCCTGCGTCGTTCCAGACTTTGTAATCCGTAATTTTCGGCTTGGCATCCTCATTCAGCACGATCATTTCCTTGAAAACCAATGTGGTATCACTTGGATATTTTTCAAATTCTACCTCTTTGCCGCCTTTATCAAAAACGTACAGATAGCGTAGTGGCTCAGACGGCTTTAATTGCGCGGGAATGCTGGCACCGACGCGGTAAGGAAGCAGATCCAGGATCGGAAGGTGCCTCAAAGCGTAAACTGCGATGCCCAGCGAAACAATCGTAGAAATGACGACGATAATTCCTGTTGGTAATGCTTTGAATTTTTTTCGGTAAAAAACAATGATGAGGATTAGCGCCAGAAGGAAAACGTCTTTGCTAAAAGAAGTCCAGGGCGTCAGCTTAATCGCCGCGCCAAAGCAGCCGCAATCCGTAACCTTATTAAAATAAGCAGAATAGAATGTCAGGAATGTGAAAAAGACAATGATCAGCAGCAGCGACCAGGCAGTTGTCCTGGGTTTATATCCTACAAGCAATGCGATGCCCAAAACAACTTCTGCGGTACACAGAAACACTGAAAAGTAGAGCGCCAGGGGCACAAGCGCCATGAAAAAATCATGAAATTGGGGCAGGTCCGTTGCGAAAACCTCAAAATACTCTTCCAGTTTGTACTGCGTCCCAACGGGATCGTTCAGTTTGATAAGTCCGGAGAAAATGAAGAGTAAGCCAACTATGGCGCGTGAGATCTGAGCAAGGATTTTCATTTCAAAAATTTAGGATTGCCAGTGACGAAGGTATCGGATCAATTGGTTTGCAAAGCATTGGATTTGATCAAACAAAAAACAGAATAGTTGATAATGTCCTGATATCCGGCTTTAACCCCCTCAGAGACAAGCGTTAATCCCTGATTGTCTTCAATTTGTTTGATCCTTAACAACTTCATGAGAATGATATCGGTCATAGAACTAACGCGCATATCGCGCCAAGCTTCTCCATAATCATGATTTTTATTAAACAGCAGTTCCTTCACTTCGTTCACTTGCTGATTATATAGTGAAGTCAATTGGGTGTCATTGATCTCCTCCCTATGCTCGATGGCAGCAATCTGGATCAATGCCATCACGCAGTAATTGATGATCCCGATGAATTCTGAGGAAATATCTTCATTCACTTTTTGAGTACCTTTCTCCTGAATGGTGCGAATGCGCTGCGCTTTGATGAATATCTGGTCGGTAAGGGAAGGAATGCGCAAAATGCGCCAGGATGTTCCGTAATCTTGATTTTTTTTTGCGAAAAGATCTTGGCAATACTGAATGATTTCCTGATATTCCGATTCTGTGGATTTCACTGCGTAAAATTGGTTTGCTGCTTAATAGACAAGAAAATCAAACGGTTTGATACTCACATCCTTGTCTGGATTTAACAAGATTTTATGTTGCAAGTTAGCAAAAAAACGCTCAACATCAGGGGCAAACTCCTTGATCTGTCCACACCGGCAGTGATGGGAATTCTTAACATCACACCCGATTCATTTTACGAAGGTAGCCGGATGCAATCTGAGGATGAGTTGCTCTCGAAAGCCGGGCAGATGCTGGCTGAGGGTGCAACAATGGTTGATATTGGCGGATACTCCACGCGGCCCGGGGCCAGGGAAGTGGAGGCAGCGGAAGAGTCGGATAGGGTGGAGTCGGCAGTGGTGCCACTGAATAAGAATTTCCCTGAACTTATCATTTCTGTGGATACATTTCGTTCTCAGGTGGCCAAACGGGCAATAGAAACAGGTGCGCACATCGTTAATGATGTTTCCGGAGGCACTCTGGATGAGCAGATGTTTGAAGTTGTCAGCGCATTGCATGTCCCATATATACTTATGCATATGCGCGGGACGCCGCAAACGATGAGCACAATGACGACTTATAATCAGCTCGTTCCGGATATTTTGAAGGATTTGAAAGGAAAAATGGATAAGTTGAGATCACTGGGAGTGGTGGATATCATAGTAGATCCCGGTTTTGGATTTGCCAAGAACACGAAGCAGAATTTTGCGTTATTGCAGCATTTGTCCGAATTCAGCTTGTTAGACTGTCCTATTTTGGTCGGCATCTCGCGTAAGGCAACCATTTATAAAACGCTTCATGTTTCGGCCGGAGAAGCATTAAATGGTACGACAGTCATGAATACGATGGCTTTGGAGCGAGGTGCTTCGATCATCAGGGTGCACGATGTGAAACCTGCCGCGGAGGCGGTAAAACTGTGGCTGGCTGCTTCCAGTGTGAATTAAAAATAGTAATTTAGTCGCGAAATAATATTGATTTTCTTATGCGTGTGGGTTTTTTGAACATCAATTGGGCCGACGTCCTGGATGTTTTTTTGGTGGCCGTTCTTCTTTATCAGGTTTTTACACTTGTCCGTGGAAGCATTGCCAGCCGGGTTTTTCTCGGTTACTTGTTTGTATACGTGTTTTATCTGGTTGTGAAAGGACTGGGACTGGGCTTACTCACTGCCATTTTGCAATATTTCATGGGCGTTGGAGCCGTGGCATTGATCGTCATTTTTCAACAGGAAATCAGGCGGTTTCTGCTCATTATCGGTAAATCCACGATTTATACGAATAATGGTTTGCTTAAAAAAGTGATGGGCAGTTCGGTCCTGGATCTGAAAGGCAAGAATCTCAGAGAAATTGTTGATGCTTCTAAAACCATTGCTTCCAATTTTACCGGCGCATTGATCGTGGTTAACAAGCGCGATGATCTTAGTAAATTTGTGGAGACCGGGGAATTGCTGGATGCACGTGTTTCCAAGCCGCTGCTTGTTTCTTTATTCAATCAATATAGTGAGCTGCATGACGGGGCTATTATCATTGTGGATGGCATTTTGAAAGCCGCGCGATGTGTTTTGCCCGTTGCCGATGGCGTAGATGTTCCTTCGTCACTGGGTTTCCGGCACCGTGCAGCCATGGGGATGAGCGAGGCCACGGATGCGATTGTCATTGTGATTTCTGAGCAGACGGGTAAAATTTCCCTGGCTGTGGAAGGAGAGCTTCACAGCAACATCCCTTATTCAGAGCTGGAAAATCGCATCGAAGAATACTTGAATTCGGACGTACAACGTATGCCCAAATAAGTATTGTCAGGTTTAGCAAATATATTTACGGCGAAATTTGGCATTTCAACAAGCAATTTCTATTTTTGCAAACCGAAATGAAGAAGAGAAAATTATCATTACAAAATGGCAAATCATAAATCAGCATTAAAAAGAATCCGCGCTAACGAAACTAAGCGTTTGCGTAATCGCTACCAACACAAAACTACACGTTCATACATAAAGAAATTGCGTGAAACGACTGATAAGGCAGTAGCTGTTGAAGTTTACAAAACTGTATCTTCAATGTTGGATCGTTTGGCAAAGAAAAACATCATCCACAAGAAAAAAGCTTCTAACCAGAAGTCGAAGTTGGCCAGGTTGGTTAATTCGATTGCAGTAGCAGCATAATTTTTTGTAGTAAAGATTTGGCCCCGGTAACGCTGTTATCGGGGCTTTTCTATTTTTATCGTATATTGCGTTTTCAAGAAGAAACCTTGTGAGGCTATGTTGCTTCACAAGGTTTCTTTTGGTATAACCTCCATTTAATATTTTAAACCACCTATAACTTAAATTCTTTTCTATGAAAAAAGTCGCATTATTTGCTGGTTTGGCAGCGCTCGGAGCAGTTCCCGCGATTGCTCAATCGCCCATTAACTTTAATGCCCGGGGTTTGGTTGTTGTTTCGGATGCTGATATGGCGGCATCGGCATTGGTTGATGGGAAGCTGTTAAGAGACAATACTGCAAAAGACCTTCTTACAACAATCAAATTTCCGGTTGAGCGCGGGAGCAAAGGCATAGGGAGCGCGCTTGTGTCAAACTCTGTGCTCGCATCCGGAAAAACACTGGCTGTGCCCGCAACAGGAACGCTAGCCTACGTGCTCGATAGCAGGCTTCGTCCTGAGGATGGCGTAAATGAATATAAGGATGCGTCTGCTGAATTTCCGGCAGGAGAAAAATTGTTCGTTGTTGACATTACCAACCTTGCCGCACCAAAAGCAAAGTTTGGATTTGCTGTTGGCAAAAAACCAAATGCCATTGACGTAAACAAAAACGAGCTGATACTGACCACGAATGATGTTGGAAAAGAGCTCGTTTTCATCGAAGCGGGACCGGATGGTAAACCTGCGCGTTTTCTGAACCTGCCCGCTGCGATTGATACAACGAGCAAGATTATCGACATTACCTGGCATCCATCAGGTGATTTTATTGCTTTTACACTGGATAATTCCAATGAAGTAGGACTCTATAAAGTGATCCGGGAAGCGGGGAAATTGAAGAATGTTGAAATGGTTGGAAAACCGATCAAGGTTGGAACAGAACCTTCGTTTGGAAGATTCTCAGCGGATGGAAGGCATTATTTCGTACTGGATACCAAGTCTGCAACGCCAGGTAAGGGAGCAGGTGACGGGGAAATTCTGGTGGTCAATTTCTCGATGGACGGTGCGATTGAGCATAAAGTGGCTGCGCAAGTTCCGGCGGGAACAAATACAGGTTCATTTGCAATCAGTCCGGATGGGTCCATGCTGGTAACTGTGAATGCGGGTAAAAGCGGTGCGCCCTGGACAGAAGCAGGCTCAGGAACCGGTGCTTCGCTTTCATTGTATAAAGTTACGGCTGCAACTGGCGCGTTGACCAAAGTGGCTGATTATCCTTTTGAAGGAATTTATCCGCAGAGCGTTGCCTTTGACAAGGATGGTTCAAACATTGCGGTGTCCGTATTTGAATATCTCCAATATGGCACGGGAAATGGGGGAGTTGAGTTCTGGACAGTCGCAAAAGGCGATTCGCCATCGCTTAAAAAGCAGGGAGCGACGATCAGCGTAGGCAAAGGTGCCCATACATTGCGGGTTATCCCTTGATTAAATATGTAAATTTCGACTGAGCGGGCTGGTAATCACCGGTCCGCTTCGTTTGTTTTAGTTTGTTCAACATGCGAATTCGTTCTGAATTTCGTAGTTTTGCGCTTTCATTCATAAAAAATTTATTTTAAAATGATTACGGTTCAGAACGTATCATTGCGATACGGCAAAAGGGTATTATTCGATGAGGTTAATATAAAGTTTGTTCCCGGCAATTGTTATGGTGTGATCGGAGCGAATGGCGCTGGGAAATCTACATTCTTGAAAATACTTTCAGGCGAAATAGAACCGCAAACAGGGAATGTAAGCATGAATCCGGGGGAAAGGATGACTTTCCTGAAACAGGATCAGTTCGAATTTGACGCCTATACGGTGATGGATACGGTAATCCTCGGCCATGAGCGCCTATATAAAATCATGAAGGAGCGTGAGGCGATTTATGAAAAGGAAGAATTCACTGATGCAGACGGAGAGAAAGCAGCAGAGCTCGAAGCCGAATTTGCGGATTTAAATGGCTGGGAAGCGGAAACCGAAGCTGCGCAACTACTGAGCGGGCTGGGCCTTTTAGAGGAACAGCACAGTGCCTTAATGAGCGACCTCAATGCGAATGATAAAGTCCGCGTTTTGCTTGCACAGGCTCTTTTTGGAAATCCGGACGTGTTACTGCTGGATGAGCCTACCAACAACCTGGATGTTGAAACGGTGCTTTGGCTCGAAAATTTCCTTGCCGATTTCAAAAATACAGTGATCGTAGTTTCTCACGACAGGCACTTCCTGGATGAGGTTTGTACGCACGTTGTGGATATCGATTTCAGCAAAGTGCAGATGTTTTCTGGTAACTACTCTTTCTGGTATGAATCGAGCCAGCTTGCTTTAAAGCAGCGCCAGGACCAGAATAAGAAGTCTGAGGATAAGCGTAAGGAACTGGAAGAATTTATCAGAAGATTCAGTGCCAACGCTTCGAAATCGAAGCAGGCAACTTCCCGTGCGAAACTCTTGGATAAGCTTACCATTGATGACATTAAGCCATCGTCGCGTAAATATCCATACATCGCATTCAAGTCTGAAAGAGAAGTTGGCGATCAGCTTCTGCGTGTTGAAGGCTTGTCAAAGACGGCTGACGACGGCACGAAGCTTTTTGATAATATCAGTTTCAATGTTAATAAAGGGGATAAAATTGCATTCGTTAGCCGTAATGTAATGGCTATCAGCTCTTTCTTCGACATTATCAACGAAGAACAGAAAGCCGACAAAGGATCGTACACCTGGGGAGTGACCATTACGAAGTCATACTTCACAAAAGATCCGACTTCGTTTTTCGACGTGGATCTGAATCTGGTTGACTGGTTGCGCCAATATTCCGAAGAAAAGGACGAAAGCTTTATCCGTGGATTTTTGGGACGGATGCTTTTCTCTGGTGAAGAATCTCTTAAAAAAGCAAAAGTGTTGTCGGGAGGTGAGAAGGTCCGTTGTATGCTTTCGAGAACAATGCTTTCAGGCGCTAATGCATTGGTTTTGGATGACCCAACTAACCACCTGGACCTTGAATCGATTACTGCATTGAACAACGGTTTGATCGATTTTTCAGGTTGTCTTCTGTTCTATTCGCATGATCACCAGTTCGTTCATACGATTGCGAACAGGATCATTGAAATAGGGCCGAAAGGGATTTTGGATAAATTAATGACTTACGACGAATTCCTGAAAGACGAAACTGTGAAGCAGCAACGTCAGAAGCTGTACTAATCTGATAATATTGTATTTCAAAGGCTGTCCATTACGTGGCAGCCTTTTTTTATGGCCAGCATGTCAACTTACAGTGTGATTTCACCTATGGAATGAACAGAAACGGATTTTCTGTCGCGAATGGAAAGCAGATGCAAGTTGTAATTTCCGGGCTTTAATTTCCTTTTGTAAATAGTCGAAGTAAATTCGGTTCCCACTGATTTTTTAAATGTGGTGTAAAAATTCTTCACCGATCTTACATAATTGTTAGATGCAAGGCAAAAATATTTTGGCTGATTGTTAACAGGATCTGTCGCGACAACATAAAGCTCATCCGCTTGCTGATTGATTTGGCTGTTAGGCGCGTTACTTATTACGATGCGATCCGGCATGTTTAGTATGTCCACCGCAATGTTGCCTTCGCTTTGTTTCCAATTTATGTTGCTTAATAATGCATTCAAACGGCCCCGGTCCGATAACATAAAATTTCGCTGGGCAAAGTCCAGATAATTTGTAATGCTGACATCTTCGAAAATCACAGGATAGTAAATCGTTTTACTCCAACTATAATTTAGCTCATTCGCGCTGATTTCCCTGCTGAAATGCGTGATCTTATCATAATAAATGTAATAGGAACTGATGCAAAATGCCAGCGATGCGGCCGCAACTGCGATTTTCACCAAAGACCCTGCTTTGCCAAATGTCCAGTAACGATCATAGAATGCAACGGAAAAAATAGCGAAGAATGCGGAATAAATTTTATAGCGATCCATTCTGTAACCATCAAAGTCCGGCATGACGCCTCTGGCAAATACGATCAGGAATCCGACAAAAAGCAGCGAGATAATGCCTGCGAAGCAGAACCATTGCAATGTGGTAACGTCCGTTAGTGTTTTCTCGAAGAAATTTTTCAAAACAATGGTTATTGGAAACAAAAACACAATCCCAAGCACAACACTGGGCACCATGCTGTTGGTATAATTTGTGTCGGCCAGTTGCCCCACGAATGAAAGTAATAGCACTGATTTGACAGCAACATGTTTAAAGACATGATCCAGCATCGAGCCGGAATGTATTTTGATCGTCAGCAAATGCACAGCAGTGATAAACAACAAAAATGCCGCTTGTGTCATTTTGTGGAGCTTGGGAATGTTGGAATAGGCCGTTATAATCATGAGGATAATGACGGCAGACAGGCCGTTTGCGCTCGTGAAAAGTGCCAGGATTGCCAACACGCTGCTCCAAAACGCGCTTTTTCGACGCAGCGCCAGGTAAAAACTCCACATCGAAAAGAATAGGCAAGGCGCATGTTGAAGGCTGCAAGTGGCCCAGGAAATGGTGTCTTCATAATGCTGCACCTGGAAAAGCAGGCAAACGATCGTGAAAAAGCCTGGCAGTGATATCTGTTTCTTCGAGAAGAATTTGAACATCAGAAACAACGTTCCGAGCAGGCTCAGGTCGCCCAGGATAATCAGTATTTTAATGTTAACCTGACCGGTGACCAGGAAAACGCCTAGCGTCAAAAGCTTTGCGAGCACCACCCTGTGTTCGAAATTTTGTTCAAAAAACAGAATTAGCTTTTCAGAAAGACTGTCTGACTGGATGTAATGAGTCAGAAAAAGGACAATGGACTGGAAATCGTCGTAATAGGGGAAGTTATATGCGTAATGATAAACTGTGGTCCAGAATGCAGCGATTATGAGGAAAACCAGTAACCAAACCAGTTTGACAAACAGATAATGTGACGTGATCGAGGGCATAGTTTAGCAGTTCAACTGAGAGCGTGTGTGTGCTCATGCCGCAACTAAACCATTAGAATATGTCGATCCTTATCCGTTTACCAGCCGGAGATTTTCAATTATTCCCCGGTTTTCAAAGAAAAACCCCGGCAACTGCGAAGCGACCGGGGTTTTCTTATTCTATACAAAGGTTATTCGTAGCTCAAACCATATTGCTTTAAAACATCCGCAGGGACACCTTCCCAAACATTTGGGGTGTTGCCCATATAACCAAGGTCAGCAATGCCTATTTTGGATGTATAGTAACCGGATGCAGTAAGGTTACGCATCAGATTGAAGAATGCAACGCCCTGGCTATGCATTGGCTTTGCTTTTTCGGGATAGGCAATGTCGTCCACGATTTGCAATTGCTGGGCCTTTGTCAACAGGGTGAAGCCTTTCGTGAATCTTTTGTTTGATTCCAGGTCTAACCATTTAAGCCCGCCGCGCAAAGGGACCTGGTTTTGGGGCATATCTTTGGCAATAAACTCGATGAAATCCGGAACGCCAGCTTGTGACGCGCTGCCGGACTTATCGTCCGCAGGAATAATAATGTCAACCAACACTTTTATTGTCGCCATTTCGGAAGCTGTGAGGAATTTTTCCTTCATCAGCTTTGCATCACGGATGGCCTCTTCCTTTGTCCGTCCGCCCGGAATTTTAAGGGGTGTTTCCGGCGGGGTTTGGGCATCAAGTTCTCTCTGTTCAGCCAAAGCAACCTGCGGGTTGAGCGCAGATAAACCCAAGGAGCTGAGCGTCAATGCTTTTAATGAATCTCTACGTTTCATAGTTATGATTTGAAACCGTGTTCAAATAATTAGATATTTTTTTGTTTAACCTGATCCACAATGTATTCCGACGCTCGCATAGAAAGCGCAAGAATGGTCCAGGTCGGATTTTTATCGGCTTGGGATACGAATGAACCACCATCGACCACAAACACATTTTTCGCGTCGTGCGCTTGTGAGAACTTGTTCAACGCGGAAGTTTTAGGATCGTTACCCATTCTCACCGTTCCTACTTCGTGAATAATACGACCCGGAGCTGCAATGCCGTAATTCGTATCAGCACCAGGCTTGGTTCCGCTTGCTACGCCACCCAACGCATGAATGATCTCTTCGAAAGTATCATGCATATGTTTGGCCTGCTTGATTTCGTAATCCGTCCATTTGTAATGGAAACGAAGTACAGGGATGCCAAACTTGTCCACAACATTCGGGTCAATTTCGCAGTAATTATCAAAATTAGGAACAGCTTCGCCGCGACCAGCCATGCCGACGTAAGCTCCGTAAAAACGACGGTAATCTTCTTTTAATGATGAACCGTATCCGCCCGCTGGCTTGGTAACACCTGCTGCTGTCGGATATTTGCCATTCATATTTTCGATTCCGGCACCGAATCCGTAGCTCGGCATACCCATTCCGCCACCGTATTCAATGTGGTAGCCTCTTGGGAAATCCAGTTTTTTGTTGTCCAGCCACCACGGCGTGTACACGTGCATTCCACCAACGCCGTCTTCGTTATAGCGCTTTCTGTCCATCAAATGAGGCAGGAATGCGCCGCGTGAGGCACCCGTTGAATCGTGCAGATATCTTCCTACCACGCCGCTTGAATTGGCAAGTCCGTTAGGGTGTCTGTCTGATTTTGAGTTCAAAAGCAACCTGGCCGATTCTCCCGCGCTCGCCGCCAGAACCACAACTTTTGCTTTAATAGTATGCTCAGTCAATTTCTCACGATCTACATACGAAACGCCAGTTGCAAGCCCCGTAACCGGATCGGTGAGCACTTCGCGTGCCATTGCATTGTTGATCAGTGTTACATTGCCGGTTTTTACAGCAGGTATACAAAGGACAGATGAAGAAGAAAAATCCGCATATGCCTGGCAGGCGCGTGAACATTGGCTGCAATAGAAGCAAACGCCGCGCTGGTCATTTATAGGTTTTGTTAAGATTGAAAGTCTGGAAGGAATTACCGGAATATTGGCTTTTTTTCCAGCTTGTTTTAGAAAAAGCTCGTGTAAACGTGGCTTCGGCGGAGGAAGGAAAATGCCATCCGGCTCGTTATCCATATTTTCAACCGTCCCGAAAACCCCGATCAGCTTATCAACCTTATCATAATATGGCTTTACATCGTCGTAACCGATCGGCCAGTCGTCGCCAAGTCCGTCAATGCTTTTTCTTTTAAAATCTTTTGGCCCGAAACGCAGGGAAATGCGGCCCCAGTGATTGGTCCGGCCACCCAGCATCCTCGATCTGAACCAGTCGAATTGCGTTCCGTTTTTTCTTGTGTAGGGTTCGCCATCAATTTCCCAGCCTCCCCAGGCAGCATCAAAATCTCCAAACGGACGGTGGTTGGAAGCACCGCGGCGTGGCGACTCGTACGGCCATTTCAGCTGCGTAATATATTTAGGGTCAGCAGGATCGAAATATCCACCGGCCTCCAAAAGCGCCACTTTGGCTCCCTGTTGGGCAAGTTGAAGTGCTGCCATTCCACCTCCCGCTCCTGAGCCAATGATACAGACGTCAAAAACGGCAGGTTGTTCTTTGATTTGAAACATAATAAAAAGGGTAGTTTAGAAATGCTATTTAATTAATAAATATAAACACGGATTATGTATCGGTAGTCTGTGGAACTCATTATTAGAGGTTATTTAAAAACAATCTAAATGACTTGACCCAACATTTGCTCTTAACGATCATCGCCGTACTTTTGCATTTTGAAAACAGCACCTATTTTGGCGATCACCGGAACTGACATTAACGTTGCAAAAGAATTTCTCACAAAAGGAGAATTAGTGGCCATTCCTACCGAAACAGTCTATGGGTTGGCGGGTAATGCATTGAACGACAGTGCGGTGCTGTCAATTTTCGAAGTGAAGAACCGGCCGGCATTCGATCCGCTGATCATTCATACGGATTCTTTGGAAAAAGCCGTGGAGTTTGTTAACGAATTTCCCGAAAAGGCCTTGCTGCTGGCAAAGCATTTCTGGCCTGGCCCGCTCACGTTGTTGCTTCCTAAAAAGCAAATCATTCCAGACCTTGTAACGTCTGGACTTGATAATGTTGCCGTTCGTATTCCCAATCACCCTTTGTTGCTTGCACTTCTAAGGTCGCTGCCGTTTCCTTTGGCTGCACCAAGCGCGAACCCTTTCGGTTACATCAGCCCGACGAATGCTGCTCATGTGAATGCGCAATTGGGAGAAAAAATACCTTATATATTGAACGGCGGCGAAAGTGAAGTGGGCATTGAGTCAACCATTGTTGGTTTTGAAAATGATGAACCCGTTGTTTACCGGTTAGGAGGTTTGGCAGTTGAAGACATTGAGGCGATTGTCGGAAAGGTGAAATTGATGCCGCATTCTTCATCCAATCCCAAAGCGCCGGGCATGTTAAAAAGCCATTATGCGCCCAGAAAGCCGCTTTACTTTAATCATAGAGGCGCGTTCCTGGCAAGCGAAGAGATGTTGACAGGTTATCTGCTTTTTGACGAATATCTGGAAAACATTGACCGGAAATATCAGCGGATATTGAGTAAAACGGGTGATATGAAAGAAGCTGCGCATAACCTATTTGCATATCTGAGAGAGTTAGATATGTTGCCCATTCAGCAAATTCGCGCAGAGTTTGTCCCAATGAATGGCTTAGGTTTGGCAATCAACGATCGTCTACAACGAGCCGCAGCCAGGGAGTAAACAAAAAGTCGCAGAGCGACGCAATATTGGTAGAAAATGATGACCACGAAAATCGCCAATCCCGGCAGGGATGTAACGGCATGCATCACGCTGGTCGTTACATCCCTGCCGGGATTTGTTCCATCCTCACAACCGTTTTTGTTGCTACCAATGTTACATGCCTGCCGGCATTCATTTAAAGAAATGCTGGTGGAAATTCATCAGGAAAACTTCGTCTGTCGCCCGCGTGATGGCCGTATAAAGCCAGCGGATGAATTCTACATTAATCTGTTCCTCAGGCAGATATCCCTGGTCAATAAACACGGAGCTCCACTGGCCTCCTTGCGCTTTGTGGCAAGTTAAGGCGTAGGCAAATTTTACTTGCAATGCATTAAGGAAGGGGTCTTTTCTTAATGCTTCCATTCTTTCCTTTTTTGATGCGATATCAAAATAATCCTTCTGGACGCTTTCATATAACTTCTTGTTGTCCTCCGACGACAGGGAAGGGGAGGCTGAATGTAGGGTGTCAAGGAATATTTTGGCGTCGAATTCAGGTTGCTTTTCGTAATCTGTCAGGCGTAGGGTCACGTCGGCGAAACGGAAACCGTGCATTTCCTGGGTTTTTCGGATTTTTAATAATTCCACAAAATCACCGTTTGCGATAAAGCCCGCAGGTGAATCCTCATCCAGGATGTTGTAATTATTTCGAACCACCATCAGCCGGTCGCCAGCATCAAGCTCTTCTTCTGAAAAATTAATGGTGCGCCGGATGTATTCGTTGTATTGGACGGCTGATTTGTTGGACCGCGTCAGAATGATGGAGTTTTCCTGGCCATATTTATCATAGGCATAGCGCAGGCCTTCTTCCAGTTTTTCGCCGGTCATTTTGAAAACATCACGGTAGGAACGCGTGGTGATCTGGATTTCAGGCTTTTCGGCAACCAGCTGGTTCCTTAATAATGTTGCATTGAACAATATCCCCGATTGCTCGTCCTGCCGCATGACCTCCTTTAATTCCTCCTGAAAAACAGACATATAAAACGTCTTTTCCAGATATTCGCCGTCCAATGCCGGGCTCAATTCCTTACCAACGGGTGGCAGCTGTGCCACATCGCCCACAAGCATCAGCTTATTTCCGGGATTCTCGAAAACGAATTCGACCAGGTCCGCCAAAAGACTTTTGTTGCCAAAATCTGCATCGTCGGTGATCATGGAAGCTTCATCCACAATAAACAGTGTGTTGTCATGGTAATTTTTCTGGCGCTGGAATGTCAGGTTGCCCGAAAATGAGTCGGCCGTTTGCTTATATATCTTCTTATGGATCGTTAATGCGACTTTTTCGGAGTAACCCGACATCACTTTTGCGGCGCGGCCGGTCGGGGCAAGCAGAATGGATTTATAGCCAAAGTTTTTCAACACTTTGATTAATGTGCTGATAATGGTTGTCTTTCCCGTTCCGGCGTAACCTTTCAGCAAAAAACAATCCCTGTAACGTTCCAGGCCTTTTTCTTCGACGAGGAAATCATTCGTTTGTTCAAAAAAGCGGAGCTGGCCTTCAGTGGGTTTGAAAGGAAAACGCTTGCGTAAAAGTTGGGAAGGTAAAATCTTATCTGTTTCCATAATGCCGAAACTAACGCAACGATTGCTTAAATCAAAGTGCGTAACAGTTACAAAAATATACTTAGAATTTATTGGATTTTAATGCTGCAAATGCATATATTAGATTCCCAATTTTATCTTTTACACTCCAAAACCTCAAACATCTATGCTAGTACAACATGTAATGGGCAACAAGCCTGTCAATGCGCTTTGGTCGGTGACGCAAGACAACACGGTGTTTGAGGCTCTGGAACTCATGGCCGTCAAAAACATTGGTGCTGTTTTGGTTCTTGAAGATAATGAATTGATCGGTATCTTTTCCGAAAGGGACTATGCCAGAAAAGTTATTCTGCAGGGAAAGAGCTCGCGGGATACGCGCATCAGGGAAGTTATGACAAGTAAAGTGATCACCGTTGAAACGGACCAGAAAATCGAGGAATGTATGCAGATAATGTCTGACAAACATATCCGGCATTTGCCTGTCAATCAGGATGGAAAGCTGATTGGCATCATATCCATCAACGATATTGTTTCCGCGATTATCCACGAGCAAAAAGAACATATCAGCTCGCTGGAAAGCTACATTTCAGGAAGTCCTTATTCCTGATCCTTATATTATATCTTGCCAATTATCTCAGGTTGGTTATCTTTGCCGCTCCGAAAAAGTGAGCGATGTGCAGACTTTAAATGATGAAGTAAAGAATTTATACGGGGGTAATGTGCGTGTTCGTGTAAGCGGCATATACATTGTTCAGGATCAGGTTCTCTTGGTAAATCATTCATTGTATGGCAAAAGTCAGTCGTTCTGGAGTCCTCCGGGCGGGGGCATTCTCTTTGGGGAAACCGCCGAAGCCGCTTTAAAAAGAGAGATCAGGGAAGAAACCGGACTGGTTGCAGAAATGGGTGATTTGTTGTTTGTCAATGAATTTGTGCAGCCTCCGCTTCACGCCATTGAGCTGTTTTTTGAAGTAAAAGCGGTGCATGGCAGCATTAGCAAGGGGACTGATCCGGAGATTTCAATGCATAACCAAATCATTGAAGACGTGAAACTGATGCGCCTGGAGCACATTCATGCGCTGCCGGAGGAAGCATATCACAGCATTTTTACCCGGTTGCAATCTTTGGATGAAATTCACAGGCTGGGTAAGTTTTTGTCCGATGCAAAAAAATAGATTTTTAACCTTAACCCATTATTGTGGCAAATTCCGAAAACCAGGTCATTGAAATTATTCCTACGCTGCTTGTAGGCGATAATTCATTCGACGCGTCCAGCATTCCATTGTGCACATTGTGCATAGAGGTGGACGAAAGGCGCATCCGGTTTTGCATTGTCCGCGATGAAAACATGGAATGCATCTGGCTGGAAGATTACAGCTTCGAAACCGTTTTGAACCCCAGCGAAATTTTTGAAAGGCTTAAAAAGGTTTTTACAGGACATTTGCTTTGGTCATCGCATAGTTGGAAAAATGTTAGGATCTCTATCAATTCACACGCATTTAGTTTAATCCCCAATCTGATTTTTGAAGAAAAATCCACGACCGATTACCTGGCATTTGCTTTGGGTAATCCGGTTCCGAAGGATGAAAAAGTGCTTTATCACGATCTGCCGCTGGTGCATGCGCAGAATGTTTTTAGCGTTCCGCAAATTTGGTATGACTGGATGATCAACCATTTCGGCACATCCCAGATCACATTTTACCATTTGACCAGTCCGTTGATTATCGGAGCATTGGTAAGCCATTTGGAGCATCAGCAGCTCAGGATGGTTTCTATCTATTTTGAAAAAGAATATTTCACGCTGGTCATAACAGAAGGTCAGCAGCTGATACTTTGCAACCGTTTCCGCTTTTCCAAAACCCAGGAATTGGCCTACATTATCCTGTTTACATTAAGTCAGCTAAATTTTCTGCCTGAGGAGATGAAAGTGCTTTGTTACGGCGAAATCGCATCTTCTTCCGATTCTTACACAGAGCTTTCAAGATTTTTCCCCAATTTGCAGATCGGCAACGGCCCCACCACACTTAAATATAACAGACAATGTGCGGATGTCCCGGGACATCGTTACTTTGGCCTGTTTAACACCTACCTCGTATCATCTTAATTGTAAATGCTGCTCTCATGAAGCGTATAGCACTATTTCCGGGATCATTTGATCCATTTACAAAAGGACATGAAGACATTGTTGTACGCGGATTACGGCTTTTTGATGAAGTGGTCATCGGCATCGGGAACAACGCAACCAAAAAGCGCTATTTCCCGCTAGATGTAATGAAGGAAATGATCGAAAAGACATTTTCCGATCAGGGAAACGTGAAAGTGGTAACTTACGATGACCTTACTGCGCATACAGCGCGAGAATTGGGAGCGACGTTTCTATTGAGGGGCTTGCGTAACACAACCGATTTTGAATACGAAAACGGCATATCGCAGGTTAACCGGTATCTTTACGAAGAAATTGAAACCGTGTTTCTGATCACTTCACCGATGCTGGCTCCGATCAGTTCAAGCATTATCCGCGATCTGCACCGATATGGGCAGCGTGTAGATGATTTTCTGCCTTATTCCCTTTCAGAACTTAATAAACTCAACCAGGAAGGCTGAGTTTATCAAAAGTAAAGTCTTGCGATATTATTGTTCTTTAATGTCGTGCGTCTTATTAAGGCTTTCAATCACATAACGGATTGAACTATAAGAATTTATCAGAATCGATTTGGCTTCGCTTTGCGTGTACCAGCCTAATTTTTCAATTTGCTCTTCCGCTTGTGGTTGCATGTTGGCGTCATCAATGCAGTCGAAAAGATACCATTTGGTCCGCTTTAAAATCCGGTTGTTATTCAGACTGTAAGTGTGCCAGGTTGTGCAGATTTTTTCTTTTACCATCGCCTTAACACCCGTTTCTTCCTCAATTTCCCTTATAGCCGCGGTTCTGGAATTTTCACCTTTGTCAAGCTTTCCTTTGGGCAGGTCCCACTTTTTGCGGCGGAACATGAAAAGCCACTTTCCATCCTTTACCACAACGCCGCCTGCAGCTTTGATTACTTTGTAACTCCCTTTAATTTTTTCTTCCAATTCCGACTTCTCACGCGTTGCCATTGTCACAGACAACATATCCGTCGGTAGTGCCTTTTCCAGGAGTTCAATGAGTTGCATGGCAGATGCGGCAGTGGTGTTCAGGAAAAGCACGTGGCCTGCTAACATCTTTTTTTGCAGCTTCTCAAGTCTCAGGTCTACAATGTGATCGAATGCGGAAGTTTCCGATGCAGAAAGCTGATTGGTCCGTACAATTCGCAAAGGACGGTCGTCAAAAAAAATGATCATTTTTCAAATGGTACGTGAATCGATGCCAAAATTAAGTAAAGAGTTTAGTTTAGACAGTGATTATTATTGATAAATTTGTGTTTGTATCAAATATACAGTTCTTGGAACTCCTGATAATTCTACTTCTTGTGCTGCTCAATGGTGTCTTTTCCATGTCTGAGATAGCACTTGTTTCATCCCGCAAATCCCGTCTTGAAGCTGCTGCAAAAAATGGGGATTCCAGCGCAAAGGCCGCACTTCATCTCGCTAATTCACCTACCCGTTTTCTGTCCACCGTACAAATTGGCATAACCCTGATCGGTCTGCTGACAGGTATGTACAGTGGTGACAATATCACCAGTGATCTTGAGAAATACATTGGGACTATCCCCTTACTGATGCCTTATGCTCATTCTCTGGCAGTTGGAACAGTGCTTGTATTTATCACCTATCTTTCTCTGGTGCTCGGTGAGCTCGTTCCCAAACGGATAGGAATGGCTAATCCCGAAGCGATTTCCAAGTTCATGGCCACGCCTATGAACTTGCTTTCAAAGGCGACCGCACCATTCATAGCTTTACTCGGATTTTCCAGTGATCTTATTATCAAGGTTTTGAATATCAAGCAAAGTGAAAATTCGGTCACCGAGGAGGAGATCAAGAGTCTGATTCAAGAGGGGACATCCGGCGGTGTTTTTGAAGAAATCGAGCAGGAGATTGTTCACAATGTATTTCAACTGGGCGACCGGAAAGTGACTTCACTGATGACCAACCGGCAGGAAATCGTATGGCTGGACCTGGAAGATTCTGTTGAGGAAAATAAAGCCAAGATTTTCGATGCAAGACATTCTATTTACCCGGTTTGCCGCGGCGCTGTGGACGATGTTGTGGGTTTGGTTTACGTGAAGGACCTCATAGCAACCGATATAGAAGAGCAGCTGGCCAATATGAATGCGGTCGTAAAAGATCCGGTCTATTTGCCCGAAAGCAATCGTGCGTATCAGGCTTTGGCCAAGTTCAAAGAGCAGCGCGTCTATTTTGGGATCATTGTAGATGAGTACGGGGGCATTTTGGGCGTCTTAACCATGCACGACATTATGGATGCGCTGGTTGGTGACATTTCTGAGGACATTGAAGAAGCCTCCGAAGTCATACGCAGGGAAGATGGCAGTTACCTCATCGATGCGCAGTTGCCATTTGACGATTTTATACAGTATTTCAATCTCAACATTCAGGAGACAGAACGCCGTGAATTGGTTGGATTTAACACATTAGGCGGTTTTGTGCTGCACATTCTGGAAAACATTCCGAGCACGGGGGATAAGTTTAAATGGAAGCACTTCGAGTTTGAAGTGATCGATATGGATCGCAGCCGGATCGATAAATTATTAGTAATTAATCATAATACAAACGAAGAATCCGAAGACTAGCCATGCTAAACCAACAGGATATTAACAAAAGAATCGCTGAATTGCTACTCGAAGCGCAGGCAATAAAATTGAGTCCCGACAAACCGTTTCAATGGAGCTCAGGCTGGTTATCGCCAATTTACTGCGATAACCGCGTGGCATTATCTTATCCCGACACCCGGACTTTTATCAAAAAAACCCTGGCAGCATTGATCAAAAAAGAATACCCTGATGTGCAGGCGGTTGTTGGCGTAGCAACGGGCGGAATCGCGCAAGGTGCGTTGGTAGCAGATCTTTTGGAATTACCCTTTGCATATGTTCGACCCGAGCCCAAAAAGCATGGAATGGGCAATCAGATCGAGGGCAGATTGGAAAAAGGACAATCGGTGATCATCATTGAAGACCTTATTTCAACCGGTGGAAGTTCTTTGAAAGTCGTTGATGTTCTGCGCGCGGCCGAAATTGAAGTAGCCGGAATGGTAGCGATCTTTACATATGGATTCGCAGTGGCTGAAAACAACTTTAAAGAGAAAAATGTCAAACTCAGCACTGTAAGCAATTACAATGCATTGATAGAAACTGCATTAGAACATAATTACATTAACAGCTCCCAACTGGAAAGCCTGAGCGCATGGCGTCTGGCTCCGGAAACATGGGGGAAGTAGCAATAGGCCGTATGCTTTAAGCAATAGGGGTAGGCTTAGAAAATATGCTATAGGCAATATGCACTTACATCATACAGCGTATTGCTTAAAGCATACAGCTTGTTAGTTCCTATGATTTTCCAGTTTCTCAAAAAGTCCTCCGAACGCTTCTTCCTTAATGCCTTCTGATTTTAGGAATTCGTGTGGGAAGCCAAGCTCTATTTTGCTTACTTCATTCAGCCGGTCGATCATTTCCTGAGGGAGTTTGAATGACAGACAGCCCAGCGAATCCACGAGTTGCTTTTCTTTTCTGGCACCGATGATCGGGATCATGACCTGGTCGCGATGGCGAGCCCAGTTGATGGCCACCTGCACGGGCGTAACCCCAAGTTCGCTGGCGACATCTACCACAGTTTGTGCTATAATGCTACTATGTTCGCTTCTGCGTGAACTGTGATCAGGAACCCGGCCGGATTCTCCGCGTAAATATTTTCCTGTAAGTGCTCCGCCACCAATTGTACCCCATGGAGTGACTGCAAGCCCCAGCGCTTTGGCCATAGGAAGCAGGTCACGTTCCGGTGTGCGCTGAATGAGCGAATATTCAAATTGAATTGCCGCAAATGCATTCCAGCCACGAAAATCGGCAATTGTATTAGCTTGTGAAACAACCCAGGCAGGCGTGTCCGATATACCGACATAATGTACTAATCCTCTGGTAACCAAGTCGTCCAGTCCACGCATGAGCTCTTCGACAGGCGTCGTATTGTCCCACATGTGCACCCACAGTAGGTCGATGTACTCTGTATTGAGGCGTTTCAAGCTCGCTCTTACTGAGCGCATCATATTTTTGCGGTGATTACCGGCGAAATTAAGGTCATCATTCCGGTCTTTGAGCGTGAATTTGGTTGCTAAAACCCAATGATCGCGGTCACTCTCAATAAATTCACCTACATATTTTTCAGAAGAACCTTCTGTATAGCGATTGGCCGTATCGATAAAATTACCACCTGCACCTGCGAAACTTTCGAATATTTTAAAGCTTTCATGCTTATCCGCTCCCCATCCCCACTCAGTTCCGAAGGTCATTGTGCCCAGGCAAACTTCCGAAACACGTAAACCCGACCGGCCCAATAATTGATATTGCATAGTACTGTAATTAAGTTTTAAATGAAAGATATAACACCGGATGCGCGCCGAACTTTGTTAAATCTTTGTGCCGCAAAGTTAGATCCTTACCGGCCAAATGTATTTATATTGTAGCAAATTTTGAATCTTTTTTACCTTAATCAATGATAGATGTTGCATATCCCTACTTCGATACAAATCTGAGCTGGCTCTCCAATAATTACAGATTATTATTGGAAGCGAATGACGAGACTGTACCGGTGAGGGAGCGTTTACGTTTTCTTGGCATTTACGCTTACCAGACCAGTGAATTCTTCCGGGCACGTGTGCCCAGCCTGCTGGCGATGGGGGAGGTGAGCAACGACATCCGCACCAAGCTGAATCTCTTTCCTGAGTCCCTGCTGGAACACGTTTACGAAACGGTTGAAAATCAGTTGAGGGAATTTAATGATATCCTCACCGCTGGAATTCTTCCGGCACTGCACGAGCAGGGCGTACATTTATATTATCAGGAAACATTTGCAAATGAGCATCTCAGTTTTTTAAGGAAATTTTTTATAGACAAACTTTTTCGCCATTTACAGCCTGTATTTCTGGATAGCAGAAGAAGCTCAAAAATGCCATTCTTCGAATCCAAGCAATTGTATCTGGTCGTTAGATTGCAGCATAGAGACGACTCGGAAGAGGATTGGTATGCCCTTGTAAACATTCCTTCCGAGCCTTTCGGACGGTTCATCGAGCTGCCCGAACTCGACGGCAGGCGTCAGTTGACTTTTCTCGAAGACATTGTCCGTGAAAATTTACCGTTGCTTTTCCCGGGTTACGATGTGCTCGAAAGCTACGCATTACGGGTGGAAAAGGATACTGAGCTTTCCATTGAAGATGAATATCCGATGCAGATTGCGCAGCGTATTTTGAAACAGCTTGAAAAACGCAATTTTGTGCAGCCTGCCCAGTATTTTTACGAATCCGGCATGCCGCTGTATATGCGCGAATATCTGGTGAGCAAGGCCGGTATTCCAATGAATGAGTTTCATGAAAGGGGACATTATATCTTAATGCAGGATCTGATGACCTTTCCACAGCTGTCCCGCCGCCTCGATTACGCTTACCAGAGAGCGGTTCAGAATCCGGACTTTAATGATACGACTTCTGTTTTTGAATCGATACAAAAGGCCGATCAGCTGCTGCATTTGCCCTATCATTCTTATGAACCTATTGTCCGGTTTTTTAATGAAGCTGCCGTTGACCCGCATGTACGCGAGATCCATGTTTCACTTTACAAGATCAGCCCCAATTCCTTTATTCTGAATTCGTTGATCAGCGCTGCCCGGAATGGTAAGCGGGTAACCACCTATGTGGAGCTCAATACGAAGCTCGACATTCAGGAAAATCTGCATTGGTCAAAAAAGATGCGGGACGCTGGTGTCAAGATTATTTTGAGTGTGCCGGGTTTGAAAGTCCATGCTAAAATCGCTTTGATCAAACGGAAAGTACAAAAAGGCTGGGAGCGTTATGCGTTCCTGGGAACGGGCGGTTTCTACCGGCTTACCAGCCGTGAAATTGTCGACCACGCACTGCTTACGAGCCACCGCGAATTAACCAATGAGCTGGAATTACTCTTCGGTTATTTATCCACGCAAGACGAGCCCAAAAAGTATAAGTATTTACCCTTCAATTATCTGTTTGTAACACAATTTACACTCCAAAAAAGGCTCCTGGATCTGATCGACCGGGAAATTGCCAATTGTAACGCCGGGTTGAAATCCTTTGTAACGATCAAGATCAACCAGCTGCAGGATCATATTTTGATCGATAAAATTTATCAGGCCGGGCAGGCGGGCGTGCCGGTGCATGTGATCATTAGCGAGAGCTGCGGTCTTATTCCGGGATTGCCCTCGATCAGTGACAATATTGTGGTAAGCCGCTATGTGGACCGCTATGTCGAGAACACCCGCATCTTTCATTTTGGCAACCGTGGCAATGATGAAATGTATCTTTCGTCGTGTGACTGGACGCATCGTAATTTGCACCGGCGTATTGACGTTTGCTTTCCAATTCTGGATGAAACACTAAAAAGTCAGATGCGTTTGGTATTGCGTAACTATGTGAACGATAACCAAAAAGCCGTCCGGCTGGATGTTTATCAGAATAACCTCCGGATCACGGATGAGTCCCGCGGCAAGGTCCGTGCACAGGAAGCCAATTATCGTTTGACCGAAAAGATGGAGAAGGCAGGGCCTGCAAAACGCGCACAATAAAACATTTTCAGGCGTTTAAAAAAATTTTTTTACGCTTAAATTTTATAATCCGCCGTTAGATTTAATTAGCGCTGTTTGCACGAAAAAATATCTTTAAAGCGGGATTTTTTTGAGGAAGCGGGTTAAAATCCTCTTGAGCGGTAAGGACTATATGTTTATATTTGAATGCATATCATTCTGACTCCATCATAAAATCAGCATTATAGTATGGGAATAGTAGAGCGAAGAGAGCGCCTCAGAATACAGGTACGTTCGGATATCGTCAAAACAGCAAAAGAAATAGCCCGTGAGGACGGGTGGACAGCGGTCTCCATCCGCAAAATTGCTGAAGTGATTGAATACAGCCCTCCAATTCTCTATGAATATTTTGAGAGCAAGGATAAATTGCTTGAAGCAATCCGCATGGAAGGCTTCGACATCCTGCAAGCGGAATTTTTAAAGATCAAAACACATTTCAGTAATCCTCAGAAACAGTTAGCCGAAGTGGCACAGCGCATCTGGGTATTCGCTATTGAAAATCCGGAAGTTTTTCAGGTCATGTTCAATCTGGAAGGTGCTTATTGCGATTCCAAAAATGTGTATGGAAAGGCGATGAGCATTAAGGGTAATCCGGTTTGGGAAATGATTGCAAGCTTGCGTCCGAGATCCGGCGAAATGGTCACCAAAACCTATTACGAATGGTGGTGCCTTACCTACGGTTTTATCAGCATCACTATGACCACACAGCCCAGATACGCCTTTCCGCAAGCGGAGCCCGTGTATATGGAAGGTGTTCGCCGATTTATAAGAAGTATTATGTAACAGACGGCGTCTGCGGGCGTATCTCTATTTTGCTTTGGTGATAAACCTGTGAAAATGGAGGTACGCTTCGCACGAGCCAGGCATTCCCGCCGATAATCGAATCGTGGCCTATCACGGTATCTCCTCCCAAAATTGTTGCATTCGCATATACAACCACATTGTCCTCAATAGTCGGGTGACGCTTGCGCGATGCCAGTGACTTGGACACGTGTGTAGCACCTAATGTAACGCCCTGGTATAATTTCACATTGTTTCCGATGTGCGTCGTCTCCCCGATGACCACGCCTGTGCCGTGATCGATGAAAAAAGAGTGTCCAATCGTTGCATTGGGGTGAATGTCAATGCCAGTCTGGCTATGTGCAAACTCGGTTAACATTCTCGGTAACAACGGGATGCCGCACAATGCGAATGAATTGGCGAATCGGTAAGTTGCAATGGCCATGAAGCCGGGATAAACAGAAATGACTTCTTCAATGCTCACCGACGCAGGATCATTATCGGTAATGGACTTGGCATCCATTAAAAGTTTTTCGTAGATCTCAGGGACCTGCGCAAACACTGCATCCAGTATTTCTTCCTTACTTTTTTCCAGCTCCGGCAACAAAGGTTCCAACATGCATTCCAGACTGTTGCGTAAGTCAGCATATTTCATCGCAATATCCTTACCGGGGCAGCTTGGACAGTCTTTGCTGATTGGAAACAAAAAATTAATCAGGTCCTGGATAAACTTTCCGGCATCATGCCGGGATGGCAGTTGGTAGCGATATCTTTCATTCTGCGCTGCCAGGCGCTGAAAGAACTGGTTTTGGTGGTTGGCTGTCATTAATATTGGATATTTGGCTTACATCGGCGGCTTACGCAGCCCGGGCCTTACTGGGCATTAATTTTTATACTGAACACAGAAATGAGCCGAAAAATTTTGTTCGGGCTATTTCTTTGAAATTCGCGAACTGAATTGCGCTGTTTATCTGATTATAATCGTATATTGAATTATCCTGTGAAGTTATAAATTAGAGTAACATTCCTGAGTGTATGCCAAGTTTTAAATTTTTGCGATCGGCAATTGTCGTTTTCCTGATATCAGTTTCGCTAAGTTCCTGTTTTTCCCCGGTACATTATTTCAGCCAAGCAGGTCCGGAAGCATTATGCAGCAAAGAAGGTAAAACCCGAGGAACGCATCATCAGGAATGATACGCTGGCGCTTTGTATAGCCAGTGTGGGCTCAGATACGCTGCCGATGTTACTACTCATTCACGGAGCGCCGGGTTCGTTATGGGGTTATATGAATCTGATGGACGACGAGGATTTGCAAAAGCGCTTTCACATTGTTTCCGTGGACCGCGTGGGTTATGGTAAATCCAGGCTCAAAGTGAAGAAGAAGCGCCGTTATGTCACTTCTATTGCCACGCAGGCCAATGCGCTGTTACCCGTTTTTCAGTTAAATAAAAGTAAAGAGAAAGTGACCGTTCTCGGCAGGTCTTATGGGGCGCCGATTGCGGCCAAGCTGGTTTCGCTGGAACCGGACAAGGTCAAGGAACTGATCATGGTTTCACCGGTTATCGATCCTGAAAAAGAGAAGTTTTACTGGTTTTCCAAATGGGGCCGGAATTCATTTATCCAATTATTTCTTCCCGGAGAATTCAACACGGCTACGGCTGAAAAATACAGTCATTCCGACGAGTTGAGAAAGCTTTTACCCGTTTGGCAGAATCTGAATGTTCCGACAACGGTAATTCAGGGAGGAAATGACTGGATTGCTGACCCTGCAAACATTGATTTTGCTAAAAAACACATTAAGAGCAAGCGAGCTCAATATATTTTCCTTCACAAGGCGGGGCATATGATCACCTACACGCATTTGTCGATGATCAAGGAAATGCTGCTGAAAAATCAGGTGTTTGAAGATAAGCTCAGTTCAATCGACATGTCCACCGCCACCGGGCAGATGGGAAATTAAAATTAATTTACACAATGAGGAAAAAGAAAATGGCTGATCATACGATCAGCCATTTTTCTGAATTATAATTAACCTATGATAAATACGGAGATCTGTTGCTGTGCAATAGTGCCATATTTTCATAGGACGAAAATTTCATTTTATACCATTACAATGTTGCGTAGGATTTAATGAAGATTCTTAGGCTGAAACTATCGCAGAACTTTTTGAGATACTGCATCCTTTTCGTTAGCGGCCTTAATGATATAAATCCCCTCTGCAAGACTACGCATATCAAATTCCTCCTGAATGGATATAACCGGACCGTTGCTCTTTACTTCCCGGAGAACCCTTCCTTTGATATCAATAAGCTGCAACGTTACCACAGAGCGCTTTTTACTATATGCTTTTACAGTTATAAATGTCTCCGTTGGGACCGGATAGGCTTCGATGGCCATTGAGACTTCCGCGGATTTAACATTAGGCGTGGAAGTGATCAACCCACTGTTTTCTGCAGACTCATAGGGTGGAATGTCAACTGTCGGGCCAGGCTTATCCGTCACGGTAATCAGCCCTTCGCGATACGATTCTGAGATGATAACTCCATCACGCCATTCGCTTACGACCATTGCAAATATGTAATTGCCTAAAATCTCCGGAGCCTGCCAAACCAGCTGATTAACCGAAGGGATAACTTTAAATGTCCCAGTTGCACTGATCTCATTGGGATACATATAGTTGTGCTCCAACATTCGTACGCCGCATTCGCCCGGCGACGGCTTGCTCAATCTCGGAAGCTTGACAGAAATACTGTCCACATCCGCAACCGTCGGTTTAAGGTTAATTGTAAATAGCTGCCTTACGCCCGCCTCGAATGAGAGATTAGGCAGAACAGGGGTAGAATTGGACACTTGTGTATTAATAACTGTCCAGAAAAATGCTCTTGTGTCGCCCGAATTTGGCAGGTTCAGAACCCCTGGAGTTCTGTTTTCTAGCGAAACTGAAATTTGGAATGTTCCGGCAGATGCGTAAGTATGGGAACCATCATAATCTGCGACAAGCACATTACCAGGCAATTGTTCCATCTTCGACCTTTGAAACTCCTTTGTAGAACCATCACCAAAACAAACAAGAACGCCCGTTTGCCCGTTAGCAGCATCCTGGCCTGTTCTGAGATCAAAGTACAAGCGCACTTTGATGTTATAGTTTTGTCCGGAAACATGCGACGCCATGATTTCGCCGCCCCGGATATGGGTTGCAAGACAAAGCGGAGAAGCCAGTAAGATCAGAAGAAAAACCTTGTAAACTGATTTCATAAAGTAAAGGAAGTTGAATGTTACGTTACTTATTCAGAACGACGGAAGCAGCCCGTTTTGTATTGCGCGAACAAGAAACAAATAGATAAAAACATGTTTTTGTAACCGCGCTGAAATCAGGCTGAGAAAGTGCTCAAAATCAGTCTTTGTAAATCAGGATCTCACTTTTTCCATCGCTTTTGATATAGCCGCGATACATGCCTTCGCTGTTAAATGGCATTGCAATGTTCCCGTTTCTATCAACCGCGATGATCCCGCCTTCGCCACCGCGTTCCACGAGTTTTTTCATCACCACTTCATTCGCAGCGTCTTTTACTGTCATTCCTTTATATTCCATTAGCGCCGAGATGTCGAAAGCAACCACGGAGCGGATAAAATACTCTCCGTGCCCGGTTGCCGAAACGGCACATGTTGCATTATTGGCATAGGTTCCCGCACCGATGATGGGTGCGTCGCCTATGCGGCCGTACTTTTTATTGGTCATGCCGCCGGTTGATGTGCCAGCCGCCAGATTGCCAAATTTATCCAGTGCAACGCAGCCGACGGTTCCGAATTTCCTGCCTTCTGTGAATATGAGATCCTCTTGCTCGATCGAACCGGTTTTCGGTGCCTTTTTTACTTCTTGTTTTTCTTTTGCGTCGTGATCCAGTTCTGTTTTTTCCTGTTCTTTGGCACGCTGTAAAGCTTTAAACCTTGATTCTGTGTAGAAATAGGAAGGATCAACGATCGCTTGGCCCTGATCTTTTGCAAATGTTTCTGCGCCTTTGCCAGCCATCATGACGTGTGGTGACTTTTCCATCACTGCAATGGCCGTGCTGATCGGATTTTTGATCGTAGTTACGCCCGCGATGGCTCCGGCTTTCAATGTTTTGCCTTCCATGATGGACGCATCCAGCTCATTTTTGCCTTCATTGGTAAAAACGGCACCTTTACCGGCATTGAAAAGGGGCGAATCTTCCATCACCCGGATTGTCGCTTCTACCGCCTGCACGCTTGTTCCACCGTTTCTCAGCACGCCGTAACCCTTTAGTAATGCTGTGTTAAGCACGTCTTTATAAGCGTTTTCCTGCTCGGGGGACATATTGGCACGGGTAATGGTGCCGGCACCGCCGTGCAGTACGAGCGTAATTTTATCCGAATAATCCTGTGCAAAACCGGAGAGGCTGATCAGCACCAAAAGGGTCAGGTAGGAAAGCTTTTTCATGCAATTGGATTTGAGTGAGTTATTTCAAAGCTAATCAAAATGATAGTAGAGCGGCCTTCGGAAATCCTTTTAAATTTGAATTATTTAACATTTTATTCAGAACAACTCAAATTTAATGAAAAGAGCACTGCTTGGATTATGGTTACTTTCATGCGTCCTGAGTGTCGACTCAGTGGCACAGAAGCCATCCGAATGGAAATATGTGGAAGGGAAAATCGTCACGCCGTGGACGGAAAAGGTGAATGTTGCCAATGTTCATCCCGAATATCCCAGGCCACAAATGGTCCGCCAGAACTGGTTAAACATGAATGGTCTCTGGAATTATTCTATTGTTCCTAAGCAAGCTTCGGAAGCCAGACCTGTATCTTTTGACGGCCGGATCCTGGTTCCGTTTGCAGTAGAATCTGCCTTGTCGGGCGTGAGTAAGACGGTTGGGAAAGACAGCGTGCTCTGGTATCAGCGCAGTATTGATTTTTCACCTAAATTAAAGGATCAGCGTGTTTTGATTCATTTCGGTGCGGTGGATTGGAAATGTGATGTGTTTGTGAACGGCAAGCCCGCAGGAACACATCAGGGCGGTTATGATCCGTTTTCCTTTGACATCACCGATCTGCTGTTGAAGAAAAAGCAACAGGATATCAGCGTGCGGGTGTGGGACCCGAGCAGCGACGGGCCTCAGCCGCGTGGCAAGCAGATTAAAAATCCGCATGGGATCTGGTATACGCCGGTGACGGGTATCTGGCAAACCGTTTGGCTGGAAACTGTTCCAACCACGCATATTGTTGATTTCAAACAGGTGCCGGATATTGATAAGCAGACGCTTAATGTTTCCGCGACGCTTACAAATGCCGCAGCGACAGACAGAATCAAAGTTACTGCCCTGGACGGTTCTGCCAAGGTTGCCGAGCAGGAAATTGCATCGGGCGAAAATGCCGTGCTGAACATCCCGAATGCAAAATTATGGTCTCCTGAGAATCCATTTCTTTATGACCTGATAATATCCGTAACCAGAAACGGAAAGGTCATTGACGAGGTGAAAAGCTATTTCGCAATGCGCAAGATTTCTATGCAGCCCGATGAGAACGGCATTCAGCGTATGGCTCTGAATAACAAGTTTTTGTTCCAATACGGACCGCTCGACCAAGGCTGGTGGCCAGACGGACTTTACACCGCTCCAACAGACGAAGCCCTGAAATTCGACATATTAAAAACCAAGGAAATGGGCTTTAATATGATCAGAAAGCACGTGAAAGTGGAGCCGGCAAGATGGTATCGTTACTGTGACGAGCTGGGTATGCTCGTGTGGCAGGACATGCCAAGCGGCGATATGGGCAATAATTGGGAGCAGCGCCCTGGTATAACCGGCGCCGAAACGGATAAGGACCGCACACCTGAATCCGAAAATATCTATAAAACAGAATGGAAAGCCATTATCGATGCGAATGACCATTTCCCATCTATTGTAGTTTGGGTTCCTTTTAATGAGGCGTGGGGACAATTCAAAACGGAAGAAATCACAAATTGGACCATGCAATATGACCCCAGCCGACTGGTTAACAGTGCCAGCGGAGGCAATTTCCATCCCGTAGGGCACATTATCGACATGCACAATTATCCCGCGCCTGTCATGCCAAGGCCTGATCTTTTCGGTGCTAAACAGATCATTGTGCTGGGTGAGTTCGGTGGGCTGGGGCTGCCGGTTGATAACCATGTTTGGCAGCAGAAGGATAACTGGGGTTACCAAAGCTTCAAGAATCCCGAAGAGCTTTACGCTCGTTACGAATCCTTCGTCAAACGGTTTGAGCCATTAATCAAAAAAGGATTATCCGCAGCAGTCTACACACAAACCACTGATGTTGAGGTAGAAATAAACGGGCTCATGACATACGATCGCAAAGTGATCAAATTCCCTGAGGCAAAGTTGAAAGCGATACACGCCCCACTTTACAATGCAGATTGGGTGAAGTTAAAGCCTTGAAGCTGTCTAATGTTGTCACATTAACCTTGTCACACTGAGCGGAACTTTGTCACACTGAGCGGAGCCGAAGTGAATTGCAGGGCGGCACTCACTTCGGCTCCGCTCAGTGTGACAAGTAGCTTCGCTCAGTGTGACAGGTCGCTTGTTTTGTGACAGGTCGTTGCTCAGTGAGACAACGCTTCGCTCAGTATGACAGACTACTATTACCTTACTTCTTCAATTGCGCTTCTACAACCGCGATTGCCACCATATTGACAATCTCGCGCACGGAGCTTCCTAATTGCAATACGTGAACCGGCTTTTTCATTCCCAGCAGGATCGGCCCGATGGTTTCCAGTTCGGCTGCTTCTTTCAGTAAGTTGTATGCAATGTTACTGGCCGATAAATTCGGGAAAATCAGCGTGTTAGCTCCGCCATCAACCAGGTCACTGAACGGGTGGTTTTCTTTTAACAGGGTTGTATTGAAAGCAAGGTGGGCCTGCATTTCACCTTCTACGATCATTGTTGGGTTCCTCTTTTTGAGGATCGCAGTCGCTTCACGCATTTTTATTGCGTCGGTCCCGTCGGCACTTCCGTAGTTGGCGTAAGTTACCAAAGCAATGCGTGGCTGAATGTTGAAGCGTTCTACGGCTTTTGCAGTCAGTTCGGTGATTTCAACGATTTCGTCAACAGTTGGGTCCAGGTTTACGGTTGTATCCGAAAAAAACAATGGCCCTTTTGGGGTTAGTAGAATGTACATACCCGCCACCTTGTTCACGCCCGGGTCCTTGCCGATAACCTGCAGTGCCGGACGGATAGTGTCGGGATAAGTCCTTGTTAAACCGGAGATCAGCGCGTCGGCTTCTCCGTTTTCCACCATCATGGAGCCAAAATAGCTTCTGAAATAAATGCTTCTGTGCGCTTCGATCGGCGTTAGGCCTTTTCTTTTACGCTTTTCAAAAAGCAGGTTGGCGTAATTATTAATGGTTTCTTCGTTTTCGGTTGCACGTGGGTCCACAATCGCCACATCAGCCAGGTCTAGCTTGCTTTCCTTGATCATACTGATGATCGTTTCTTTGCTACCCAACAGAATCGGAACGGCAATGCCTTCATCGCGAACCTGTTGCGCGGCGCGGAGCACCTGAATGTTTTCTGCATCTGCAAAAACAACCCTTTTCGGAGCCAGTTTTGCTTTGTTCAGGATAACGCGGGAAATCTGTTCGTTCCGGCCCAGACGGCTGGAAAGTTCCTGTTCGTAGGCGTCCCAGTCCGTAATCACCTTACGCGCGACGCCAGTTTCTATCGCAGCCTTTGCCACCGCAGGCGCCACGGTCGTCAACAGACGCGGATCAACAGGTTTGGGAATGATATAATTTTTGCCAAAAACAATGTTTGTTTCGTTGTAGGCAAGATTTACAATGTCGGGAACCGGTTTTTTGGCCAAATCAGCCAAGGCATGAACGGCTGCCAGTTTCATGGCTTCATTGATCTCCGTCGCTCTCACATCCAGCGCACCGCGGAAAATGTAAGGGAATCCAAGGACATTATTTACCTGGTTCGGATAATCCGAGCGACCTGTCGCCATGATCACGTCCTCCCGCGCTTCGACCGCATCAGGATAAGGGATTTCAGGGTTTGGATTGGCCATAGCGAGCACGATTGGATCTTTTGCCATGGATTTTACCATATCTTTTGACACAATGTCCGCTGTGGAAAGCCCCAGGAACAAGTCAGCGCCAACCATTGCATCTTCAAGCGAATCGTAAGCCACGTCCGTCGCAAACTGCTTTTTCATTTCAGTAAGGTCCGTCCGGCCATTGTGAATGTGGCCTTTAGTATCGAACATGGCAATGTTCTGAGGATTGGCACCCAGCGCAAGATATAGTTTTGTACACGAAACCGCCGAAGCGCCTGCGCCGGAAACCACCACACGGATTTCATTTATATTCTTCTTAACCAATTCGAGTGCATTCAACATGGCCGCGGCGCTAATAATAGCCGTTCCGTGCTGGTCGTCGTGCATCACCGGAATATTCAGCTCTTTTTTCAGTCGTGCTTCAATTTCGAAGCATTCAGGCGCCTTGATATCTTCCAGGTTAACGCCGCCAAATGTGGGTTCCAGAATCTTAACGGTCCTTACAAATTCGTCGACATCTTTGGTATTCAGCTCGATATCAAATACATCAATGTCTGCATATATTTTAAAGAGAAGTCCTTTTCCTTCCATCACCGGCTTGGATGCTTCCGGGCCAATATCACCCAGTCCGAGCACGGCAGTCCCGTTGCTGATCACAGCCACAAGATTGCCTTTTGCAGTATACAAATAGGCATCTTCAACATTGGCAGCAATTTCCAGGCAGGGTTCTGCAACACCGGGGGAATACGCAAGCGAAAGGTCGCGCTGGGTGCTGGTTTCTTTGGTCGGGATCACCTGGATCTTGCCAGGGCGACCTTTTGAGTGGTAGTATAGGGCGTCTTCTTTTCTGATCTTTTTATTCATACCTGTTGACGATTATTTCGTGCTAAGGTACAAACATTAGATGCAACGCAATCAATTTCCGGCGTTAATAACAGTGGATTTTAGGGCCAAATGATTACAAATCCCTGAGAATGTTGTTGGAAGAAGTTACATCATCTTCGTTGAAAGAAGGACTCTTTGCCAGGTTCTTTCTTTTCTTAACCGATACAATCCGCTTTTTCAGGAAGTAGGCAAACACCATATACGCGCCAAACATACCTATATATATGTATAGCGAGGCCGTGTTGGTAATGTTGCCGTGAAAAGTGAAAAACAATGTCGTGTTCAGGATCGTAACCATCCAAAGCGCGAAGGAAGCCCAGAAGTGGTTCAGGCCGTTGTCGATCAGGATGTGATGCATGTGGTTCCTGTCCGCAATGAAAGGCGAACCACCTTTGAAGATCCTTACAATAAATACCCTGAGCGTGTCGAAAATAGGAACGATCAGCAAAACCATGACAATGATCGGCGCATTAAAATAAGCATTTGGATCGTGCAGGTAGCCCACATTCAGCGATAGAAATTCAACGGAAAAAATGGAAAGCAGGTAACCCACGATCAGCGAACCGGTGTCGCCCATGAAGATTTTGCTGGTTTTTGAAAAATTGAAACGAAGGAAACCAAGCAGTGAACCGGACATGGCAAATGCCAGGCAGCCGAACGAGAAATGGTCATTTAAAATAAACCAGATCCCGAAGCCTAAGCCCGCGATAAGGCTGATGCCTCCTGCAAGGCCGTCGATGCCGTCGATCAGGTTAATCGCGTTAATGATGGCAATAAAAATGAAAACCGTTAAAGGAATGCTGATAAAGTCAGAAACATTGTGAATGCCGAATATTCCATAAAAATTGTCGACCTTGAAATTGCCCATCGCCACAAGGATCAATGATGCGAAAATCTGTATAATTAGCTTTTTAGTAGGGTCAACGGCGAGAATATCATCTTTGATCCCCAGAAAAAACAAGATTATCACACCGGTCATCGCGAGGCTGATCAAATTCGAATCCAGAATGTTTTCGGAATGAGGCCATAAAAAATAAGCGATCAGCGTTGCCGCAAATATCGCTATGCCTCCCAAAGTAGGGGTTTCAGTTTCGTGTGAGCTTCTAAAACCAGGTTTTGCTGTCAGATGCAGTAGATTCGATAAATTAATGATAATCGGAATGCTGATGATCGACAGGAAACAGGCAATTAAAAAGGAAAGGAGGCATTGGTAAACATCATGATGTATAATGTTGCTGAAGTTTCCTTCGCTTAATATCTGTAGGGGTACTTTTAATTCCATAGTGTCTGCCAATGTAAATAGAGTAATAACGTTGTAGTAGATTCTGACCTTTAATCAAAAGTCGCAATTAAAATTTATATTATGGATAGCTAAATAGCTGGATATCAAAATAATTATTATCCGGTTTGGATGGTGTCTTATGTTTTCTATTTTAGCGAAACTGTAATATTTTTCTCAACGGCTTCAACCACAACGTATAAAAATGCGGCTTCAAATCATTTTCCTTCCAGGCCCTCATATCATTCCTGTTGGCCGCGATCCGGTTTTTTAAATTGCTGTTGCTCACGCCTCCCGTCCGCATTTTCACAATCACTTTTGGCACGTAAGCTATTTTAATTTTCGATTTATGGATGAACCGTAACATTAGTTCATAATCCGCCGCGCTTCCCAGATCCAGTCGAAACAAGCCGAGCTGGTCATAAAGTTCTTTTTTTACAAAAAACGCAGGGTGGGGCGGCATCCAGCCATTAAGAAAAGCACCTTCCTTGTAATTTCCAGAGATCCATTTCCTCTTAATCACCACCTCATCTGCCGAATCTACATAAACAAGGTCACCATAACAGCCCTGAAAATTAGCAGAATTTATCTTGGCAACCACATCGCTGATGGCCGCATTGTAAGCATAAAAATCGTCGGCGTTCAATATTCCGATGATTTCACCTGTTGCTAATTTTATGCCTTTGTTCATCGCATCGTAAATTCCATTGTCAGGCTCGCTGACGAACGTGGCGATTTTGCTGCCGTATTCCTTTATAATTTCCTGCGTTCCGTCTTTGGAATTACCGTCGACAATAATGTATTCGATTCCGGGAAAATCCTGGGCGAGCACAGACTCGATGCACTGGCGAATGGTTTTTGCACCATTATAAACAACAGTTATGATACTTACTTTCAACGGGACAAGTTTCTTGTTTTGACAAATTTAGCCGGATTTCCCTGATAAATTCCGTAAGGCTCCAAATTGGAGGTGGCAACGGAATCCACAGTTAACACCGCATGCGAACCTACTGTTACACCAGGACAGACAGTTGCTTTCGCGCCAATCCAGGCGCCGCTCTCAATCGTTATCGGCTTGACAATCAGGTCAAATGCGCTTGTGGTAAAGTTATGGTTTCCTGTCAGCAGCATGCAGCCTTGCGACAAGCATACATTTGATTCGATTGTCACCATTGTGAGGTTGTCAATCCACACATTTTCTCCGATCCAGGCATTTTCACCGATTACCAAAAACCATGGATATTTTACATTCACTTTTGGCTTGATCACAACCCCTTTTGCAAGCCGGGCACCAAACATTTCCAGCACAAACCGCTTAATTATCATGGGATAAGGCAAATAGGTGTTGATGAATAACCGATTGGCAAAATACCAGAGCAGTTGTTTAAGGAAGCTCCCCGGTTTGTACCAGCTGTTATCATACTTTGACAGATCGGTTCGGGCTTTTAAGGTCTTTTCCATATTCTGTCTTGAAATGTGTTATGATGTCCTGTTTGTCTTTTCCCGCGCGATAATACACTTCATAAATTTTAGCATCGACGAGAAAGCGGTACCAAAATCCTTGCAGGAAGTGCCAGATTAATCCTTTCATGCCATCCAGAAAACCGCCTTTAAAAATGTAGCGGTAAACGAAATAGATGAAAGGCCTCGTAAATAAGGGAAGGCCCGCGTATTTGATCTTCAAAAACCGGGTGCGCTGTTCCTGGCTTCCCCAAAAGCTCGGGGTAACCGTTTCTTTACTATCAAAATTATATTTAATATTCAATAGATCAATGACTTCCCTTATTGCATAATTGTTATGTTTCTGGGTCCACCAGGTCAGGTTGTTGAGATTATGGTCCACTATGTCGTGCTGCAATTGCGCGGTGGTGCCGGTGCTGAGCTTAATGTGCTCGTCCATCCACAATTCTTCACAATGCCCGATGCCTTTCCGCCACACCCGCAGCAGCCATATCGGATAATAGCCCCCGCGACGGATCCATTTATCCATGAAAAAAACACGTCGCTTCACATATAAGCCGGAGACTTCCGCAGGCGTCAGATGCAATGTGTTTTTCAGTTCGGTTGCGAGCTCGGGCGTAATGTATTCGTCGGCATCCATGCGCATAAGCCACTGGGTGTCGAACGGGTTATTTTGAATGCCGAAATTAAATTGGAAGGAATACGAAACCCAGGGATTCTGGATCACCGTCGCGCCCAGGTTACGGGCAATAGCCACCGTGTCGTCCGTAGAAAATGAATCAACGATGAAAATCTTATTTGTCACCGGAAGCAAGCTTTCTATGCAACGTGCAATGTGCTTCGATTCATTGTGTGTTAAAATGATGACGGACAAATCGATCATACCGGGAACAACAGTCAAAAATTACCAATTTGCGGTGATTGGAAACGGCCAAAGATAATTAGTTTTTTCGAACTTTCTTGTATTCTTCCAATAACTGGTTAGCCACGTTCCGGATATCAAAATTTTCTGTTACCATCTTGTAAGCCCGATTTGCAAGATCCTGTGCATAGGCCCTATCTTGTAATATTTTAAGAAGACCCTTGGCCACGCCGTCGCTCGTAAGCGGCGTCAGGAAGGCGGCATCACAGCGTTTGATATAATCCCCGAAACCCACACGGTCCGAAACAATGGCGGGTACTTTGGAGGTCATTGCTTCTAAAACAGCGATTGAAAAACCTTCGGAATAGGAGGGGAGAACGAAGACGTCAGCATCGGCAAGCGCCTCTTTTTTAGCCGAATCTGTGAGTAGCCCCACGAGCTTGATCCGGTTTTGCAAATTATTTTTTCTGATAAAATCTTCTGTTTCCTGCTGATAACCGTCGTCGCCTCCGGCAAGAAAGAGTGTCGCTTTGGGCAGTTGTTTTTCTACCTGTTTGAAAGCAGGGAGCAACAGATCCAGACCCTTTTTAATGTTGAGCCTGGCCATAAAAAGCACGACCTGCTCATCGTCTGCGACCTGATGTTTCGCACGGAAACTGCCTTTTGGTGGTAAATTTGAATATTCCGACAACTTCATGCCATTCGGAACGATTACCATATTTTTGGGACGGTAACCCAGGTAACGGATCACGTCGGCTTCTTCGTCGGTATTATTGATCTGGATCAGGTCCGCCTTGCCCAGGATTTTTTTCTGATAAAGCAGCGTAACAATGTCTTTTTTCCATTTGTGATGCGCCACAGCCCATTTGTCCAGCAAGCCGTGAATTGTGATCACTTTAACCGCATTGTTAGGGATCAAAAACGGCACCAAACTTCCGAAATGCCAGATTCCGTGCATATGGATCACATCGTATTCGTGGATGTGATGCCGTAGAAACCGGTACATTTCAATTGAAAATTCACGGTAAAAATTGCTGACCGGAGCCGTGCGGGCAACCGGAAACAGCCTGGCACCTTCGGGAGCAGGATACATTTCATCGCCCGGAGTCATCGGGCTTAGGATATCTACCTGATGGCCTTGTTTCAAAACCTCCGTCGTATGGTCATAAATAATCCTGGCCGGGCCACCGATCTCCCAGGTGTAAGCGCAAATATTTAAAATCCGCATGCGTGTATTTCGTGTATTGAACTGATCATAAAGCTGTTATTTTAAAGTGTGATAACAGTCTGCCATCTGCCGTGCCACTTGTGTTGATGAAAACGGCGCGATGAGCCGGCGCGATTCGCGGCCCATAACGGCTATTTTTTCCAGATTTTTCATGAAAAAGGCCATTGCGGTTTCCAGCTCCTGCTGGCTGTCGGGGTCAAAAGTAAAACCATTCACGCCGTTTTCAACCAAATCGGCCACACAGCCGCAATTTTTTGACACGATCACCGGCAGTCCGCAAACCATGGCTTCGTTTACAACCAACCCCCAGGGCTCCGATTTGCTTGGCAAAACAAGCACATCACAATGCACCAGCAGGTCGGGGACCTTATACCAGGGAAGTCCACCCATAAATAACACTTTGGATTCGAGCTGCAGCTCGTTCGTCAGCTTTTCGAGCAACGGCCGTTCCGGGCCATCACCGATGAACATAACCTCCCACGGCCACAATTCCGCGTCCAGCTGCCGAACCTGGGCAAAAGCCCTTAATAAGGTTTCCAGATTTTTTTCAGGAGCCAACCGCCCCACAAAGACAAACCGGGCTACCCGTGCAATATTCACATTCTCCTGCTTACCAGCATCATAGCGGGAGCGAACCACTTCTTCGTCGATCACCGCAGCATTCCGGACCGGGATCTGTGAAGGTTTCGCGCCAAGGGTTTCCAGATACTCCGCTGAGGTTTTGCCAAAGCAGAAAAACGCATTAGCGCGATTGACGATAAGTTTTTTCAGCGATTCTTTGATAAAAGACCGGCTGTTGTCGGCCGAAGAAGATTCGGAAGAAAGTACAACTTTGACGCCCTTTATCCGTGCATAAAACATGAGCAAAACCTGAGCTGGATCAAAATAGCCGGTAATGTTCAGCACGGTAGGCCTATATGCGTCGAAAGCGGCAAACAATGCGGCGCGCCTTTCTTTGAAGCTCACCTGATCCAGGCTGCGCTCAAAAAGGACTTGGTAAGGATAATCATAAGTGATGGTGTCATCGCTTTGCATGACGCTCCGGCTTGCCTCATAAAGCGCGATCTGAATCACCAGGAAGTCACTTTCGGGATATTTTTCCTTGAATGCCTGATGGATCTCGCTGAAAAGCCGCGACTTATAATGCGCCCATAACTGATTGTGTACAACGAGCACGCGCATTATTTTTTCAGATTTAAATATTCCTGAAACAAAGGATAAAGGTTATTGGCCAGAAATAGCTGGCCCTGGCTGTTATAGTGAACCACATCCAGCTTTCTGTAATATTTCTTGTCAATCCCCAAACTAAATTCATTGATCAGCCGGATGTTACGCTGAATTGCGAACGCCATAATCTCATCTCCCTGGTCATTAAAATGCCCCAGATCGACCTCCGACGTTTCGGGATGCAGATAAATAAACATCGGGATAGAATCTCTTTTCGCCACGTCGTAAAGCTGCTGGTAACCCGGATTGAAGGCCAGGCCCGGCTTTCTGATCCCGGCATCATTGAGTTTTACCTTTTTAAGGGAATCCTTCTTCATCGAATCCAAAAGCACCTTTTCGGGATTTTCTTCAATCGTTGGGGCAAAAAACCAGGTGTTGAAGTAATAAAAGAAAATCCACCGGTAACGGTCCCATAACTCGTAAAGAGCTACTTTATATTGCCTGTCAGGCCAGGCCGGATCATTACCAACGAGATTTTGGTGCGCCATAATATCGTGCGCGTCGTGGCTGCTGGTGACCAGGCACATAAGCTTTGCTTTAAATGTGCCGTATCGTTTCAGGTAAGCGGCAATGTTGTCGGGTCCCCACGATCCGGCAGAAATGTTCAGCACGCGGACACGTTTGTTAAAATCTTTCAAAAACCATTTTTCAAGCATTGTTGAGGCAATGCTGTCCTGGTCGGTGAGGCTGCCGCCATTCACAACCGAATCGCCGATCAGCAAAATCACGATGCTGTCCGAAGGAAGGACTTCTTCATTGCGCATGGACAGGCTATTGGTGCGCACATTATAACCAAACCTCGTAACATCCTGACTGGGAGCATATATGTATTCAAAATCAGGATCCGACACATATAGCGGAGAATTACAGAAGCCGTATTTATATCTTAAAACAATTTCCGCAGCAGCCGCCAGGACCACCACGAGGATTAAGAATCTATAAAAATATTTTAACATCAAAGAAAACGCTGTGTCCGCCGCAAATGCGTTTGCAAATTTAGAATTACTTTTCCCATTTACGACTTTTTAATAAATACGGGGAATAAATTAACACAAATGCCGGAAACCGGAATGGTTCTCTGACATCGCCCTGACAAGGATGCCGCCCGCTAATCCATGTTCAAAACTGCGGCTAAACTCATTAGCGGCCGATTTGAACGCAGTGCAATACGGTTCCGGCCTGCGCGATGTGACATGAACAGGCCCGCCAGGTTTCAGGCTAACATTTGTATCAACTCAATGCGGTTTCCAAAGGGATCGCGAAAGGAAAAGCGGTTCCGGCCGGGAATCGGGCTATCAGTTCTGATCGCAATTCCGTGGCTTTCCAAAAGTAAACGCGCAGCTTCCAGATCTTTCACTTCAAACGCCGGATGTCGTTGCGACAGCTCCGAAGCTTGCTCGGCACGAATGTGCAATTCAATGTCTCCCATTTGAAACCAGATCGCGCCATTCGGAAGCGGATATCCTAAATCTCTCAGCTCTTCAAGGCCAAGCACACCGCCATAAAACGCCCTTGCGGCTTCTTCCGCCCCATGAGGGATGCACAGCATAATGTGATTAAGCCTTTCAAATTCAATTTTCATTTCAGGTGTATTTTATTATTTCCTAGCATTACTCAATTGGATAAAGGTCCTTTGCTCACTTCCCGACCATCTTTCCATACGGCCTCGATTTTCCGCGTGTTCTTAATATCACTGGCTGGATTAGCACTCAAAATGAGCAGATCTGCTCTTTTACCGCGGGTTAATGTGCCCAGTTCATGATCTATTTTCAGCGCTTTTGCTGCATTCTGCGTCGCCAGCATGATGGCCTGCATAGGCGTAAGTCCTGCCTGTACCATCAATTCCAGCTCCAAATGTTCCGTAAAGCCTTGCGTCCGGATCGGAAATGCGCCTGAGTCCGTTCCCAGCGCAACGGTGATGCCGGCATCCATAATTTTTTTCAAGTTGATCAGCGCAGTTTTAAATGCAGCAGCATTGCGCTCATAATCGGCAGAAGTCCTTACTTTTTCAGCGTATGCTGGGTCTGTGATCATTTCGTAAACACCCGGTTCTAGTGATCTTATAAAAAATGGGTCATTTATCCAGTCGGGTTGATTGGCGTAGGCAAACTGATATTCGTCCAGGGATAATGTAGGAATGTAGATGACATTCTTTTCTTTCATTTTATTCAAAAGCGCACCGTCCACCGGCCTGTCGCGGATGCTGTGGGCAATAACATCGATGCCTGCCTCAGTTAGCAAACGTGCGTCCTCGGCGTAAAATAAATGTGCAGCAACGCGGATATTACGTTTGTGGGCTTCGGTTATGATAGCCTGATAAATCTCCGGCTTCATTTTCTGTGCATTGCCACCATGATCGTCCACCCAGATTTTCACTACCGTTGGTTTCAGCGGAACAAGCTTGTCCATCATTGCCGGCACTTCCTCGGGCGTTTCGGGACGCAATAATAAATTCATCCAGGAGCCTGGATTCGGATCAGGTGTGTTAAATCCATAACCTGCGGAGAACAAACGCGCGCCTGGAAGCAGTCCAGCCAATGTGGAATCCCGTAAGCCGTCGAAAATCAATGGCCTGTCCGTACCCATTGCCAGGACGGCATTTACACCATAATCCTGATATTTTTGCAAGTGACGTAGTACATTTTCCCGTGTGTAATTATCCGCCGACGAAGTGGTTCCCTTCAACGTTCCCACATGCGCGTGTGCGCTGATGAGCGAGGGCATCACCGTTTTCCCCGTCAGGTTAATCTCTTTCGCGCCTTTGAGCTTGATATTGGACTCTACCGCGACCACCCTTCCATCCATGATGAGGATATCTGTTCCATCCCTCGGCTCCGCACCCGTTCCGTCAATTACTGTGGCGTTTTTCAGGATTATGCTTTGTGGCTGGGCATAGGCATGAAAGCCGGTTATGGACACAGCCAGCAAAAAAAGGAAGATGACGGGATTTCTCATAATAATGGTTTTTAGAAACTTGCACTATAAGCGTACCTCCGTTTGAAAACAATGTTTTACTGGTACACGTTTTGTATAATCGGGGGTTTTCAAAAGATTAATGTAGGGTATTTCAACATATAAATTTTTGAAATCTTGGCAAAGTATTGAAAAAAGGCAGGCGAAAAAGTGGAGGAGGCTATACACGAGCAAAAGGAAGGATCAGAGCATTTTACGGCACATTGTAGAAGTACTTCGTTGTTGTGGCGATAAGTATTACAAACGCTGTGGTTTTAGGAGTTAAAATAATTAAATAAAAGCTATCTTGTACGGATATATATAATCGTAAGGCAGGCATTAAATTGCAAGAGCTTTTTGATAATGAACACTTCAAGTAGAGCAATGTCTGAGGAACAAGAAGAACCAAATTACGCCAGTGACTTTCAGCTCTTTCAGACTTTCCTGGGAAGCCATTCCATGTACGTAGTTCGTCTGGATATCAATGGAACATATATTTTTGTAAATAACCATTTCTGTGATTTCTACGGCATGAAACGCGAAGAAATCCTGGGCCGGTCCTCCTTGCTTGGAGTTGTTCCGGAAGATATAGAAAAATGCTTGCAAGTAGGTGAAATGTGCCTGGTTAAGCCGGGGAAACCGCATTCTGTCACGTTGCGGAAAACTTCCAAGCATGGCGCGATCAAAACTACCCATTGGGAGTTCACCGGTCTGACCGACGAGTCGGGCTCCGTGAAGGAGATATTTTGCCTGGGTTACGACATTACGCAAAAGGTTAAAACAGAACAGGATTTATCCGTGCTGGTGTCCAATGTACAGGATGTACTCTTTACATTATCTCCGGGCCTGATATTCACCTACGTTTCTCCCAGCTGGACCAAGGTTTATGGTTATCAGATTAAGGAAACACTTGGGAACTCCTTTACTAATTACATTCATCCCGATGATCTCCATTTTTGCACGGCATCGCTGATGAAAATTGTCGAAAGCAATACGCCGATTCGCGGTGGGATCGAACACCGTATCCTGCACAAAAACGGGACATGGTCGTGGAGCAATACGCATGCAAGTATCGATAGCAGAAGCAAAGAAATCATCCTGACAAGTCATAACGTTACCGAATTACGCCGGTCGCGCGAGCGGTTAAAGGAACTCGCAATTGTTGCTTCCAATACAACGGACTACATTGTTATCACCGACAATAGGGGAAATATTACCTGGGTCAATAAAGCCTACGAAAATCAAACAGGCTATACCCGGCGCGAGGTTAAAGGGCGGAGCCCGGCAGAGCTGCTGTGCGGCCCCGACACCGACATGGCAACCATTGAAAAGATCTATGAAGCCAGCAGGGAAAAAAAGGTCGTCCAGGTTGAAATATTATGTTATAAAAAGAACGGTGAAAGTTATTGGGTGGATTTAAAAATTACACCTGTTTTTGATGATAATGGGAATTGTACCAATTACATAGCCATTGAAAGGGACATAACCGCTCGAAAAAAATCGGATGATGAGCTGCGGCATGTGAAAGACCTTCTCGAACAAACAAACAGCGTTGCCCGGATCGGTGGATGGGAATTACATGCAAAGACAGGAGAACTTTACTGGTCGTCTATCACAAAACAAATCCACGAAGTGGGAGAGGACTACAAACCCAACGCGGATGAGGCCATAGCGTTTTATAAGGAAGGAAGCAGCCGCGACACAATTAATCAGGTGGTGACGGCTGGTCTTGCAAATGGAACGCCCTGGGATAATGAATTGCAACTTATCACGGCCAAAGGAAACGAGATATGGGTCAGGACGATCGGGAAAGCAGAAATGATCAATGGCGAATGTGTGAGGGTTTTTGGTGCATTCCAGGATATCACCCGTCGTAAACGCTCAGAAATGGCAATCCTTAATTCGGAAGCCAAATTCCGCAGCCTTTATGACTCCACCAGCGATGCTGTGGTGCTGTTTGATCGGAGGGGCTATCTGGATTGCAACCGTGCCGCATTGAAAATGTTCAATTTGGGTTCCGTGGACATGCTGGTCGGCAAAACACACGAGGAACTGGCAGCGGCAACCTATTCATCTTACGACCAGCTCGCAGGAATTGCCAAAGACAACCTGGAAATGGTTTACGAGCGAGGCAGCCACAGTTTTGAATGGGTGTTCAAACGCTTCGGACCGGATACCGACAGTTTTGTGGCAGAAGTGCTGCTGAACCTGATCAATGTGAACGATTCCCAAATCATCCAGGCTGTGATCAGGGACATTACGCTCCGCAAGCATGCCGAACTTGAACTACTCGAAGCCCGCGAGCAGGCGGAGTCGGCCAGTAAGCTCAAATCCGAATTTCTTGCCAATATGAGCCACGAAATCCGTACACCGCTGAATGGCGTCGTAGGTTTTACGGATCTGCTCATGAAAACCAACCTCGATGAAACCCAGCAACAATATATGTCTATGGTCTTCCAGTCGGCCAATTCGCTGCTGGAAATCATTAATGACATTTTGGACTTTTCTAAAATCGAGGCTGGTAAACTGGAACTTCGTTACGAGAAGACAGATTTGCTGACGATCTGCGGACAAGTTTCAGATATGCTCACTTATCAGGCGCAACAAAAGCATCTGGAAATGCTTCTGAACATTCCGGCTGACATTCCGAATTACGTGCTGGCAGATCCGCTGAGATTAAAACAGGTCTTGGCCAATCTGTTGAGCAATGCGGTCAAATTCACAATGAGCGGCGAAATCGAACTGAAAATAGCACTGCTGGACCGCAGCCATGATAATGTCACGGTTCGGTTTTCAGTCAGGGATACGGGCATTGGGATTGAGCCGCAAAACCAGCGCAGGATATTCGATGCTTTTGCCCAGGAAGATTCTTCCACTACCAAGCGCTTCGGTGGCACAGGCCTGGGGCTGACAATTTCCAACAGCCTGCTTGAACTAATGGACAGCCGGTTGCAGCTCAATAGCCAGACAAACGTCGGCAGTATTTTCTTTTTTGATGTAACATTCAAAATTATCCCAGACGGCGAGAAATTCGTTTGGGACAATACGGATAACATTAAAAGAGTGCTCGTGGTGGACGACAATATGCACAACGGGAAAATTCTGACCGACATTCTGGGCAATAAGGCGATTCAATCGGACTTAGTTTCAAGCGGGGAACAAGCTTTGGAAAAATTGTTTTCTGGTGTTAAGTATGATGTTGTTTTAATGGATTGTCAAATGCCGGATATGGATGGCATTGAAACCATTCGTAATGTGCGCACAAGTGAGCGTCCCGCGTTGCGAAATCTGCCCATTATCCTGCTCAATGACTCATTCGAAGAGGAAACCCTTACGGCTGTCATGGCTGAGCTCAGCATTTCGCATTTCCTGGTAAAGCCGGTCAAGATCAAGCAGTTGTTTTCTATGTTGTCGCGGATTCACACCAAAAATCAGCCTGCGGGAAGATCGGTCGCCGATCCGGGACTCATTTTCCGCGGACAGAACATACCCGAAGCTGTCACCGTGTTGATTGCCGAAGACCATAAGATCAATATGTTATTGGTAAAAACAATGTTGGGTAAAATCCTGACTAATGTGACAATGATTGAGGCTGTGAACGGAAAGGAGGCGGTTAAGTTATACGAAGAAACTAAACCGGACATCATTTTCATGGACATTCAAATGCCCGAAGTGAACGGCTACGAAGCGACACAGGAAATTCGCAAACGGGAATCCGGCCGGCCGCCGAATCCCGATCATTGCGCTCACTGCAGGAACGGTGGTTGGCGAGCGTGAAAAATGTATTGAAGCAGGCATGGATGATTATCTCACCAAACCTGTTGTCAAGGATACTTTACAGCAAACCATAGCGAGGTGGCTTTTGCAGCGCTCACAAGTCGAACTAAACTAAAAAAGGAGGCATAAGCCTCCTTTTTTAGTTTAGTTCGAAAATCACCCGTTAACAATCTGTCCTCCATTCGGGTGCAACACTTGGCCGCTCATGTATGAAGCATCTTCGCAAGCCAGGAAAACGTAGGAAGGCGCAACCTCAGCGGGTTGTCCCGGACGTTTTAAAGGCGTGTCTTTCCCGAATTTCTCCACCTTTTCAGAATCGAAGGTTGCCGGGATCAAAGGCGTCCAGATCGGGCCCGGCGCAACGGCATTGACCCTGATCTTTTTGTCTGCCAGCGAAACCGCGAGCGACCTGGTATAAGCTACAATCGCCCCTTTCGTAGAAGAATAATCGAGCAAGGCCGGACTTCCATGATAGGCAGTCACCGAGGTTGTATTAATAATCGTATCGCCTTCCTGCAAATGAGGCAGCGCCGCCTGCGTAAAATAGAAGAAAGAGTAAATGTTGGTCGCGAATGTATTGTTGAGCTGCTCCGCAGTAATTTCACGCACATCTTCCTTGGGATGTTGTTCAGCCGCATTATTTACCAGAACATTCAATTTACCAAACTCGCTGATAACACGCGTCACAGCCTCTTTGCAGAAAGCTTCATCCCGAATGTCACCAGGGATAAGCAGGCACATTTTGCCTTCTGCTTCCACCATTGCCTTGGTTTCTTCTGCATCCTGGTCCTCTTCCAGATATACAATGGCCACATCAGCGCCTTCTCTTGCAAAGTGAACCGCAACAGCCCTTCCTATTCCGCTATCGCCTCCCGTTATCAGCGCCGATTTTCCCTGCAACTTACCGCTCCCACGATAATTTTCCCGGATAATGATCGGTGCTGGATCCATAATCCCCTCAATCCCAGGCTGTGAGCTTTGCGTTTGTCCCTTCGTATCTATGTTGTAATCCATGATCTTAAAATGTTAGCGTTCAATTATTGTGAATGTGCGCTATCCTTAAAACTATGTGCCAATGCCATAAATTTGATAGAACATTGTGCGTGAGTAATGTTTTTCACAGTTTAAAGCATGAATAAGTGAAGGCAACCGCGACCGCATTGGTCATCCACAGCTCGCCCAGGTGGCCATTCAGCAGGGTAAGAACCTGGCTGCTAATCTTCCCCGTTTAGTTGAAGGGAAGCCGCTAAGCGATTTTCATTATACACACAAGGGCACGATGGCCATTATCGGCGTGAACAAGGCCATTGCCGACCTGCCTGGTTTGCATTTCAAAGGTTTTATAGCTTACTTTCTGTGGCTGGTCGTGCATTTATTTTCATTGACCCGCTATCGCAACCAGATCAAAACTTTTTACAACTGGATGGTTGCCTTTTTTACCGGAGATCAGTCATTGCGGTTCATCATGGATGCAAAGCCCGATAAATAGAATTTATGATTCATACGATTGCCGAGAAAAACAAATATCCGTTTGAGTGGTTGGATATTACAGACCCCAGTGAGGAGGAGTTAAAACAGCTCACCGGGGAACATTCGTTACATGAATCTTCCATCAAAGACTGGGGACAGCCCGACCATCTTCCAAAATATGAAAAAGTAGGCGATTATGTGTTCATTATTTTCCGGATGCACGCTGAAACCGTTGGATCAGAAGCCGACACTGTTCCTGAGCTCACGGATAAGGTCGCTATTTTTATGTTTCCCGAAAAAGTCATTACCCTACACCGAAAACCATGGGCAGCACCCGAATACATCGCTGAAAACCAGCTCGAGCAGCACGCCTGTAAAGATACTTTACACCTTGTTAATGAAATTGTCAAGAGTTGTCTGGGCACATACGAAGCACCCTCGATAAAGCTCACCAGCGACATTGAATATTATGAGGAAAATATGTTTCTTAAAAACCGTAAACCTTCGTTGCTAAAAGGCCTTTACTATTTACGCCGCAGGGTAGAAGTTACCAGGCGCGTCATCATGCTTTCGCACGAGATTGTCGACAAAATGGATGCTCCGGATACTTCCAATGCCTATACGAGGGACACGCGCGACCTTTTTGTGAAAATGCAGAACATTTATGACACACTGTTCGAGAACATGAATCAGCTGGTAATGATCTACTTTTCCATTTCGTCCCAGCGCACAAACGAGATTGTACGCGTTTTAACGCTATTTTCAGTGTTTTTTATGCCGTTGACCTTCATCGTAGGAATTTACGGAATGAATTTCGACTATATGCCCGAGCTCAGATTGAAGTTTGGTTATCCCGGTGTCATGATTCTGATGGCGTTGATCACTGCTGGAGTTTACGGCTGGTTTAAGAAAAAAGGTTGGCTGTGAGTGTTTTATTGAATTTGATCTGTTTGTTTATTCGTTAACCTATGAAGTTTATTTATACTAAAACCTTTGCTTCCCGCTGCATTTTTATCATTGTCCTTTTGCTTTGTCAACTGGCAGCAGAGGCTGTGGTGATCCCCAAAGCACCGTCCGCGCTGGCTGCGACTGCAATTTCTGCCACGCAAATAAATCTGGTATGGGTGGATAATGCTAAGGACGAAACCGGTTTTGAGCTGGAAAGATCCGTGGACGGTTTGAAATTTGTGAAAGTTGCTGACCTGGCCGCTAATATCAAGGCATATTCAAATACAGGGCTTACCGCTTCAACCAGATATTGGTACAGGATCCGGGCCAAAAATTCAGCTGGAAAGTCTGCATACAGCAACATTGCCAGTGCAACCACATTCCTGATCGCCCCCAATGCACCCGGGAAACTTGCAGCCATATCCGTTTCGACCGTTCAGGTCAATGTGAGCTGGGAGGATAACGCGTTGAACGAAAGCGGTTTTCAGTTGGAAAGGTCATTGAATGGGACTGCTTTTACAAAAATTGCCGACCTGGGCCCGAACATTAAATCCTACCAAAACACCGGCCTGGACGCCGCTACAACATATTATTACCGCGTCCGCGCAGTGAATGCGGCAGGTGCTTCTGCATATAGCAATGTAGATTCAGCAACAACCGACAACCTCCCTGTGCCCGACATGCCTGAGAATTTTACAGCCGTGCCCATTGCTCCTGATGTAGTGGAGTTGCGCTGGTCAGCTGTGTCCGAAAATACAAAAGAAGTGATCATTGAACGTTCCAAAAGTGTTACCAACCAGTTTGTCCAGATCGGTAAAGTGGCCGCCAACGTGTTGCAATTTCAGGATAAGGATTCATTGGCCAACACCAATTATTACTATCGGATCAAGGCAATCAATGCAGGTGGAAGCTCGCCTTATAGCCTCATTTCCATTGTTCTTGCCAACGCGATCATCACAGGGAATGAGTCGTTGCCGGGCGGCCCAATCATTTATTCTGCCGAAAGAACACTCATTATTGAATTGAATAAATCCGCGTATGCTCAGTTGCAGCTATATAATGTAAGCGGAACCAGGCAGTTAGAGGCCAAAATAGGCACTTCGTCCCGAACAAGTCTCGCCCATTTGGCCCGGGGCATTTACATTGTTCGCATTCAGACAGGCAAAGAAGTAATATCGCGCAAAGTGGTGCTTTTGGATTAGTATATCCTAAATTCAAAACCATGAAATCTTTACGCACCCTGCTGCTTCTCGCACTGGGATTTTCAATGCTTTGTCCTGCCTTTTCTCTTGCTCAAAAAAAGAAAAAATACATTGTTAATGCTTATGTAGGCGGTTTTCGGGGGCTGGTGCAAACCGAAGAAATCGACGCTGAAAGGTTAACACACATCAATTACGCATTTGTGAATGTGCAGGACAGCCTCGCCGTGCTGACCAACCTGGCGACCGATTCTACAAACTTTCGCAAGCTCAATGAAATGAAAGCATTGAAAAATCCCGATCTGAAAATCCTTATTTCCATAGGCGGCTGGGCTTGGAGTGAAAATTTTTCAGATGCAGTCCTGACCGAAACTTCGCGTAGAAAATTCGCCAAATCCAGTGTTGACATCGTGCGCCGGTTTAATCTGGACGGCGTGGACATTGACTGGGAATATCCCGCCATGCGCGGCGAGGAAGGCAATATTTTCCGGCCGGAAGACAAGCAGAACTTCACATTGATGTTCAAGGCGATTCGAGAAGAACTGGACATTTTAGAGAAAGAAAAAAGCCGCGATTACCAACTGACAACAGCCGTAGGCGGCTCCAAATCATTCGTCGATAATACGGAAATGGGCCTTGCACAGCAATATCTCGATTACGTGTTTATTATGACTTACGATTACGGCGGCAAGAACGGAACCGTGGGCCATCACACCAATTTGTACGATTATGGCAACATTCCGGACGGATCTTCGGCAGATCGTTCGGTGAAAAATTTCATGGCCGCGGGTGTGCCTGCAAACAAAATTGTCCTCGGCGCTGCATTCTATGGAAAGGGCTGGGAGGCTGAAACTGCCAAGAATAACGGACTGGGCGAAAAGCGCGTCAAAGCCGTTCAGGGAGGTGGTTATACCAAGCTTAAAGACACATTGATCAATCAGAATGGTTATAAAAAGTTTTATGACAAAAAAGCTAGGGCACCTTATCTTTTCAATGATTCCACCAAAGTCCTGATCACTTACGAGGACGAGAAATCCATTAAGGAAAAATGTAAGTATATCAAAAAGAACAACTTAGCCGGGATATTTTTCTGGGAATATTTCAGCGACCCAAAGGAATATCTGATCACGGAAATCAGCAAAGACTTGGACTAACTCACCAAACTTAGCAAATCGTTCTTTGTTAAAGTCTTCAAAACGGAAGCATCGGTTTTGACCAGATCGTCGGCCAGATCCTTTTTGGATTCCTGCAATTCCAGGATTTTTTCCTCAATGGTTCCAGGGCATATCAGCCTGACGGCGATCACGTTTTTCTTCTGCCCGATGCGGTAACTCCGGTCAATAGCTTGATTCTCAACCGCAGGGTTCCACCAGGGATCGACCAGATATACATAATCCGCTTCGGTGAGGTTAAGGCCGGTTCCACCCGCTTTCAGGCTGATCAGGAACACGCGGATCTCGGCATTATTCTGGAAACTTTCAACCCTTGCAGCGCGGTCTTTGGTCTGCCCGGTCAGATATTCGAACTTAATTCCCCGGGTAACCAGCTCATTTTTAATTAAATCCAACATGGTCACAAATTGGGAAAACACCAGGATCTTGTGCTGTGGCGATTTGCTCTCAATTTGTTCTAAAAGCGTCTCGATCTTGGACGACGCATTGCCATAATACAAATGATCATTCAATAAGGCCGGGGAGTTGCAGATCTGCCGCAGCTTGGTCAAGCCTTGCAGCACATGCAGGCTTTCGCGTGCAATGTCGACCTCATTTTTGGTGTTCAGGAATGTGTAAAATTCGAGTTCATAAGCATTGTACACTTTGCGCTGCTCATCGCCCATTTCACAATAAATGACCATTTCCGTTTTATCCGGAAGCTCGGTCGCCACCTGCTTTTTGGTTCTTCTTAAAATAAACGGATCGATCCTTTTTTGAAGTTCCCGAGCACGATCGTTGTCTTTGAAGCGGTCGATTGGCGTGGAGAAGTGGTTCCTGAACTGCGTCTTATTGCCTAACAGTCCTGGACAAGCAAAGGAAAGCTGTCCATAAAGGTCAAATGTGTTGTTTTCAATCGGCGTCCCGGTCAGCACGAGCTTGTTCCTCGATTGAAGCAATCTGGCAGCCTTATAGCGCTGGGATTCAGGGTTTTTAATGGCTTGCGACTCATCGAGGACAATGTAATTGAAATGATATTTTTTCAAAAAATTTACATCCGAAAGCAAGGTGCCGTATGAAGTTAATATCACTTCATAGCGATAGAAATCCGAGATCGTTTTCACGCGGTCGGCGCCGTAAATGGTAAGCACTTTTAATGAAGGTGCAAACTTTTCTATCTCAGCCAGCCAGTTGAATATCAGCGATGTAGGGACAATGATGAGGTTGGTGTTCTGAACCTGTTTTTGCCTTTGCGACAAAATAAATGCAATGATCTGAAGCGTTTTGCCCAAGCCCATATCATCCGCAAGGCAGCCTCCAAAACCAAATTCGTCCAGGAAATGAAGCCAGTTCAGACCTTGTTTCTGATATTCCCGTAAAGATGCGTTCAGGTTAGCAGGCACTTCCACCGATTGTATGGATTCAAAGTCTGCAAAACGGGACTTGTAGAATGCAATCTGCTCTTTCGCTTCTTTGCTAAGTGCCTCGGCATCATACATTTCACTCACAGAAGCGAAGTTCATTTTAGAAGTCTGAATAGTTTCGCCCACCACTTCTCCGGCTTCAAAAAATTTGGCGAATTTCTCGATCCATTCGTCTGGCAAAATGCCCTGTGTCCCATCGTCCAGCTGCACATATTTGCTCCGGTTTTTAACCGCCTTATGCAGGTTTTTCAACGTAACTTTTTGATTCCCAAACTTTACGCCGGCAGTTGTATTAAACCAGTTGATCCCGCTGATCACGTTTACCGACACCTGCGCACGGTTGGGGTTCAGTCGCATTTTTGTGAGTTTATCAAAACCCAGAACCGTGATTTTCTGGTCCCGCCATTCTTCAAATGTATTGAGAAACCATGATTCGCTGAGGAAGCGTTCTTTGTATAAATACAAAAATTCACGGCCCAGCTGGTCCTCAAAATCAGGATGCTGGCGAATGATCGCGCCTGCAAACCGCAGTTCTTCGCTTTCATCCCGCTGCACAGTGAACGGGTTTCCGTGGCCATCAACGGAATAAATTTGCTTCCTGGAAAACACTGGAACTTCTACGGCACCATATTTCATCACCGGCGTGATCATCACATAATTGCCGAAATCTTCCAGATAAATGATCTTTTCATTTTCCAGATCAAAACCCTGTTCTTCCTTCTGAGCCTGAGTGGCCGGTTTCAAATAGGAGTAAGTGATCCGGATTTTGGATTCCAGTTTCGCCAGCAGATTTTCTCGAAACTGCTCAAATTTGGCGTTATGAATGATAATTTTCTGATTATGCTGACTGAAAAATTCAACCGTTTTCAGAATGTCCTCATTGTCGATCAAATGCAGGGAATCAAGATACAGCACGAAATAGTCATAGCGCATTCTGACCTTTTCCAGATCCAGCGAAACACCATTCAGACTTAGCTGGCCCGAAATCTGAAAAAACGGGTCTTTCCGGTCTATGGTCAAATGCATGTCCACAGGCGATTTTTCCAGCTTTACCAAAACCAGAGACGCGGCGCTGATATTTTCCGAGATCAATGGATTATGGTAAAAAAAATCGAGTCCTTCCGGATTCTTCACAATGCTTTTCAGCCCCGCCAGATCCATTTCGAGCTGTTTTTTGCGAAAATTATTTTGAAAAGAAGCAACAGCCGTGTAAAACTTGATAACGTCCGGATCCTGTGTTTTCCAGATCGCGTCCAGCGGATTCAGCAATGTCAGTGGATTTTTGATCTTTCCTTCGCGGGTTGTTACCGCCTCGTACATTTCGAGGTAGAAATGGTCATAGTATTTGTGCTGGCCGATGATGACGATCGTTTTGGTATTTTCCGGCTGCACTTTTGCGCCCGGAATGTCGATAACCGGCTTGTTAATCCACTGATTTTCCAAAAATGAAACAGAAGTTGCGCTGATTGGGATCAGTTCTTTCATCTTCGGCTTGATTTCCAGCTCCCTATTCGTGTAGATCAATTGAAAATAAGCATCCAGATCCGTCTCGTTTTCTAAACCATAGTCTTTTGCAACGACTTTTATTTTGTCAAATCGCAGCTTTCGATCAAAAAAAGCACGCAGGTCTTTTCTGTTATTAAGATTATATAATACCTGGATTTGATGCTCGCAAAGCCGTTTTTTGGGCTTACTGCATTCGCAATATATTGTAAGTGAATGGCTGTTTTGTCTTGTAACAACCTTATAATGATCGGTTAATGCTGCCGGGATTTTAAATGAGGCATAATCCACGTCAATCTCGTGAGGCTGAATGTCGAAGAAGCCCCTCCGGTCCGTAGCCGGAAGTTCAGCACTGTTTTGCAGGATGTGTGTTGTGGTTAAATCGGCAAGATTGAAATCCTGAAAAACAAAGTTATGGGCTGGCTGGTTTTCTGCTTCGGCAGGGGCATTCTTTTTCATATGGCAAATTAATGAACTATTTTGCACATTCATTTTAAATCATTCTCAACATGGAAATCGGACTTGCAGCTGATCACGGCGGATACGAACTGAAAGAGTTCTTGAAGACATATTTGATAGGAAAGGGACATCATATCACGGATTTTGGCGCTTATCAGCTGGATTCCAAAGACGATTATCCCGATTTCGTGATCCCGTTGGCGAACGCGATTGTGAAAAAGGAAGTGGACCGGGGAATTGCCGTTTGCGGAAGTGGCGTGGGTGCTTCGGTGGTGGCCAACAAGGTCGCCGGCGTGCGTGCGGCGTTGATTAATGACCACTTTTCGGCTCATCAGGGTGTGGAAGACGACGACCTGAATTTGCTATGCCTCGGCGGCCGCGTAACTGGCAATATGGCAGCGCAGGAATTTGCCGAATCTTTCCTGAATGCGCGTTTTACGGGCGAGGAGCGGCATATGCGCAGGTTAGGGAAAGTAAAGGCACTGGAAAAATGAGTGCTGGTTTGATTTCCATTTCAAAGCTTACCGCTTGCCTTTTGTTCATTTGTTCCGCGCTTGCACATGCGCAGCAACCATCATCCAACTCGCCTCAGGCAGTTCCACTGGACTCTGTATTGGCGGTAAAACCGGACAGCGGCGTCAAGCCCCCTCCGCCGTTGTTCGACACCATTCGCTACCGTTTCATGGGCGATGGGAACTTTGCGCGGGGGAACGTTAACCGCAGTCTCGTTGTGCTCAGGGCAGAGTTGACATTTAGTGGCCCTGCCATTAATGTGGCAACCAATCCGCGCTTTACGTATGGCAAGCAAAGTGGCATATTGGCTGAAAGGGACAGCTATGTCGACCTTTTTGTTGACGTCTTTAAAAAGCGCAAAACATATGCGTTTGGACTGGGGGTGCTGGAAACGAGTAATTTACGGCGCATCGACTTGCGGAAAATGATCGGTGCAGGAGTAGGCTACCGTCTTGTAAGAACCAAATCCAATGACATGAGCCTGACCAATGCGATTCTGTACGAATCCACCAATTTTCGGGAAATCTCAACTGTGACCACCATACGGAATTCGTTTCGTGTGAAGGGCAAACATTCTTTGCTGCAAGACAAGATCCGTATAAACCACCTTACCTTCCTACAACCGGCGTTGAACGATTTTTCCAACCTGCGCTGGAACACCATCATTTCCTTCGAATTGCCTTTAAACAAGTGGGTTACATTGCGAACAAGCTTTGAAAACTCGTACGAAAGCGTAGTGGAAACCACCCGGAAACGAAATGATTCCCGGATCACGTTCGGGGTTTCGGTGGGGAACAAATAATGGCGGCTGAGCTTGTAAGGGAAGAAGGCTGATAATGCTGTCAATGGTTGCGGTACATTATATATGCTTAAAATGTGCTTTGTATAGTATCACAACTTTTCAATCTTGACATGAAAGAATCAGACGATAACCGCCGCCAGTTTATCAGGAATTCAGTAAGTACAGCCGCAGGATTAATGTTGCTGCCCGGCCTGGCAGAAAAGGCTTCCGCATCCGGTTTGGCGCATCCCTTGAAAGGAATAATTACACCTAATATGCCGCCAAGAATCAAATTTTCGGTGATTGGAATGAATCATGGCCACATTTACGGTCAGGTGGAGGCCGTTACGCGCGGTGGCGGTGAGCTGGTTTCGTTTTATGCCAAAGAAGCAGACCTTGCAGCAGCATTCGCCAAGCGTTACCCGCAGGCAAAGCAAGCCAAAAGTGAAGCGGAAATCCTGGACGACAAATCCATTCAACTGATCCTGAGCTCCGGCATCCCTGATGAGCGCGCGCCGCTGGGGATCCGCGTCATGAAAAGTGGAAAAGATTATATGGTCGACAAACCGGGCATCACCACGCTCGAACAGCTCGCACAAGTGCGCAAGGTGCAAAAGGAAACCAAGCGGATTTACTCGATCATGTACAGCGAGCGCCTGGAAAACCGTGCTACCATTAAGGCTGGTGAATTAATTAAGGAAGGAGTTATTGGAAAAGTCGTACAAACCATCGGCCTGGGCCCGCATCGCATGACGCCCAAATCCCGTCCCGAATGGTTTTTTGATAAAAAGCGCTTCGGCGGAATCATTTGCGACATTGCCTCACACCAGTTTGACCAATTTTTATTCTTTACCGGCTCTACAAAAGCTGAAATTGTTGCGTCGCAGGTCGGCAATGTGAACCATCCGCAATATCCGCAATTTGAAGATTTCGGTGACACAATGCTGCGCGGCAATGGCGGCACAGGTTACATCCGCGTAGACTGGTTCACGCCGGACGGCCTCAAATCCTGGGGCGACGGCCGCCTGACCGTCCTCGGCACCGAAGGCTACATTGAAATCCGCAAGAACATCGACATTGCTGGCCGCGAAGGGGGAAATCACCTTTTTGTAGTCAACAACAAAGAAACCCAATACGTGGATTGCAGCCAGGTAGAACTTCCGTACGGCCGCCAACTCGTAGACGACGTCCTCAACAGAACCGAAACCGCCATGTCACAGGAACATTGCTTCCTGGCCACAGAGCTGGCATTGAAAGCGCAAAAGAACGCGCAGAATGTGGCGGCGCTGAGCTAATTTCTGGTTGGAGGCATCCGGGACGTGGTTGCATCCCTCCGGGATTTCTTGTCGGCGCGGATGTCAATCGATCGTGTTACCGATATTGCATCCCTCCGGGATTTAAATTTTGGATAGGATTGAAGTTGCGAGCAATGTTGCATTGCTCCGCGATTTAGGCGTTTTGAATGTTGTTGGCTAGTCACCTACTTGTTACCCACATTGCATGCCTCGGCATTTGAACTTCGCAAAAATGCCGGAGGCATGCAATATAGGTAGGCAAGATATTACACAACGATGGAATGCCGGAGGCATGAAACGGCATCCGCTCCGTCAAACACGCTTGTTATTTCGACAACGCCGCAAAATCCTCATCAGACAAAGTAATGTTCGCCGCGCCCATGTTTTCCTTTAAATGTTCCAGGGAACTGGTTCCCGGGATAAGTAAAATGTGCGGTGCACGTTTCAAAAGCCAGGCCAATGCAATTTGGGAGATTGTTGCGCCATGCTTTTCAGCGATCTGAGCGATTTTGGATTGCAGCTTGTTTGGACCGGAAGCCAGGGGATACCATGGAATGAAGGCCATGCCTTGCTGTTCAGTGTAATCCACAACTTCTTCCCATTTGCGATCGCCGAGATTGTAAAGGTTTTGCACTGAGACAATTTTGATCACTTTTTCAGCGCGCTGAATTTGCTGAACATCAACTTCCGAAAGTCCCACATAACGGATTTTGCCAGCCTGAACGGCTTCTACGACGGGAGCTAATGTTTCCTCAATAGGGAATTTCGCATCAAATCGGTGCAACTGCCAAAGGTCGATTTTCTCCACTTTCAGGCGTCTTAAACTGCCGTCGATTGCCTCGCGGATGTGTTTCGGATTTCCGTTGACAACCCATTGGTTTGGGCCGGTGCGGTCGAATCCGCCTTTTGTGGCAATCAGCAAATCCAGCGGATAAGGATGCAGCGCGTCTGCGATCAACCCCTCATTGGTGTGTGGGCCGTAAGAATCAGCTGTATCAATAAAGTTTACGCCTGCTTCCAGGGCTGCTTTCAGGACGTTTTTCGCATTTTCGCGGTCAGGCGCATCGCCCCAAACGCCCTTGCCTGTGAGCTGCATGCCGCCATAACCCAGTCTTTTTATTTCAATTTCTCCGCCAACGCGGAATGTTTCTGCAATGGATGTGCTCATGATTTGTGTTCTGTTAAAGGTTATGAATGTATTAACCCACAGTTCGGAAATTTGATTCGCACATGGATAAATGTTAATGCGGAATTAAGCAGTGTGATTAACAATGTCTGACCAACGCATAATTTGGCACAGTTTTGTTCCGTATTGCTAAGATCAATAATTACGAAAAATGGAAACCACAGTTTACGAAGATAAAGCAAAGCAGCTGATCGCTGAAATGAAACAATTGATTGAAGCTAAGGGAATTAATAATGGAAATGCACTGGAAGAAGCGGGGTTAAACCACGAGCTTGTGAATAAGATCTTCAATGGCGAGCAACTTCCAAGCTTGTCGGAGTTTTTGGCATTGTGCCAGATTTCAGGGATTTCATTCCAGTTACCGACTGTTGAGACGCCCAACACGCCCATGTAATTTCAGGCAGTATTAGCAGCTCAACTTAACCGACTTCAAAGTTGAAATCACCATTCATGACCAGCTTTGCGTCGGTGGTTTCAGGATTGCCGGGAATTTGCAGGCCCTTTATTTTGGCTGTTTTGCCTTTACTTAACAGATCATAGACATGTTTGTCTGAGAGTTTTTTGCCTAAAAACTCGAACGGAATCTTAAAACCGCATGCGCTGAAATTGGAACAGCCGTAAGCGGTTTTTCCTTTTTTTAGCAACTGCTCCTTGCATTTTGGGCAGGTTAGCAATTCAATGTTGATCTCCTCCTTCGGTTCTTTTGGCTTAGCAGGCTTTTTCTCTTTTTCCTCCTTAATAACCTCCGCCGGAGCCTCTTCTGCGATGCTAATGGCCCGGCCGCGATTATTTTTCACCTCGTTGGTCAGCTCCACAACCATCTGGATCAATTCCTGTTTGAATGTCTCCATCGAGTAGTCGCCTTTTTCGATCAGCCGCAACTTTCGCTCCCAGTTGCCTGTCAGTTCTGCACTTTTCAGCAGCTCGTTCTGGATTGTGTCGATGAGATCGATGCCTGTCTGGGTGGCGAAAATGTTCTTCTTTTTCTTTTCAATGTAACGCCTTTTGAAAAGGGTTTCTATAATGTTCGCACGCGTCGAAGGTCGTCCTATGCCGTTGTCTTTCAATAATTCGCGCATTTCTTCATCCTCAACCTGCTTTCCGGCTGTTTCCATCGCCCGTAATAAGGTTGCTTCGGTGTAGGCTTTGGGCGGTGTGGTTTTTCCTTGATGCACGCGCGGCTCGTGCGTGCCTCTTTCGCCCACTTCGAAGTTGGGCATCAGCTTTTCTTCTTCCGCCGCTTCTTTTTTTGCGCTGGCATCATTGGCATACACAGCCCTCCAGCCCGGTTCGAGAATTTGCTTTCCGGTTGCTTTGAATTCAACCTGTCCCACCATTCCTAAAACCGTTGTGTTCGAGACCTTACATTCCGGATAAAACACGGCGATAAAACGGCGGGCAATTAAGTCGTAAATGCGTTTTTCTTCCGGACTAATGTTGCCGGGCAAAACGCCGGTTGGAATAATCGCGTGGTGATCCGTTACTTTTTTATCGTCAAAAACGGTTTTTGATTTTGGAATGGGTTTTTCCAAAAGCGGCGCAGTAAGCTGTGCGTAGTAAGTGAGTTGTCTTAATATGCCCTCCACTTTGGGATGCAGGTCTTCCGAGAGATAAGTCGTGTCGACCCTTGGGTAAGTCACGAACTTCTTCTCGTAAAGGTTTTGAATGTGTTTTAATGTATCCTCGGCAGAATAGCCAAACTTTTTATTGGCTTCTACTTGCAGTGAGGTGAGGTCGAAAAGCCGGGGATTGCCTTCTTTTCCTTCCTTTTTTTCAAATGATGTTATTTCAAAATCATGCAGCAGGAGATAGGCAAGGCCCTTATTGGCTTTTTCTTCATTCCTGATGCGGTCAATGGTAGCTGTAAACTCCGTTTCGCGGTAAATGGTCTTTAATTCCCAATATTCTTCCGAAACAAATGCGTTGATCTCCTTTTGGCGCTGCACAATGAGCGCCAGCGTCGGCGTCTGCACGCGCCCAATGCTCAGCACTACTTTTCCCTGTCCGAATTTTTTTGTAAAAAGGCGCGTCGCATTCATGCCCAGCAGCCAATCGCCGATGGCGCGGGCGCTGCCCGCTGCATATAAGTTGTTGTAAAGTGCGCTGTCTTTGAGCTTTTCAAAGCCTTCGCGGATAGCCTGTTCGGTCAGGGAAGAGATCCAGAGGCGTTTAACCGGAACGGCACATTTGGCTTTCAGCAAAACCCAGCGCTGGATCAGCTCGCCTTCCTGGCCCGCATCGCCGCAGTTGATCACTTCCTCACATTTGCTGACCAGACTTTCGATCACAGCAAATTGTTTCAATGCACCTGCATTGTCTATCAGCTTGATACCGAAGCTTGAAGGGATCATCGGCAGATCTTCCAGGCGCCACGACTTCCAACGTTCTGTGTAATCGTGCGGCTCTTTCAATGTGCAGAAATGCCCGAATGTCCAGGTTACCTGGTAACCGTTTCCCTCGTAATAACCGTCCTTGCGCTGATTGGCCCCGATGATTCCGGCAATGTCTTTGGCAACACTTGGCTTTTCAGCAATACACACTTTCATAGCTGCAAACTTACTGGATTGGCGGGCAAAGTTTATAATATCAGCCGAAAAACTGACCGAATAATCAATCGGTGAAATATTTTTAAAAGTTTTTTCAAAATATTTTTCGGAATAAGCAGCGATTAGAGGCAAATATTTGGTAAAAATCGCTATTGATATAATACACTCCGAATTTTATTCTGAGTAAGGGGCGAACTGCCAAATTGTATCCTAGCCTTTTAAATTGGATTGTTCTAAGATTTACCAAACGCTTCCAGGAACGAAATTAAGTTAAGCTAAAAAAAGCTGGATTATGGTTCCTTTCAAATTTCTAATCTTTGAATAATTATATTTATTTACTGATCAGAATTGCCATATACAACTTATTCAAGACGTATTCCGACCAAATATTGTAAAGCTCAATGTTTGCCTGAACGTTTGTATCCAGAATATTGTAGTATATTTGTACAAGAAATAGAGACACAAACAAAACAAAAAACGTAAACACTATTATCGATGAAAAATACAAAAAACTTGTTAGTAGCAGCCTTGATGGCCATGACTTTCACAACTTACGCCAACGCTAATAATTCTGCATATACAGTTGAAGAAAAAGTAAAGGTTACAGGATTGAGCAAAGCGCTTCCAGCTTCACTTCCAGTTTTGGATAGTCCAGCACCACAGAAGGCAAAAAATTTGGCTGACACCAACAATCACAGTGCATCACAAAAAGCAGCTATCGTAGGTCTACAATTGAAGAGCGCTACGAAGTAATTGAAATCAGCCTTGGTTAGAGAAGGCTTAATTGAGAATAAAGAATTTAAAGAGGGAGATTATTTCTTCCTCTTTTTTTGTGCCTGAGTTATTCGCGGACGCCGGTTTTCTGCCATCTGAGCAGGCCCTCGCGGATGTCGGCCAGGATCTGGTAATCGTCTTTCACCCAATTGCCCGAATTGTGTTTCGTGTGCCTGGCATTGCGCAGGTAATTTTCAAACAGCGCATAACATTCCATCGCATCCTCCCGGGAATAGAAACTGTCAATCCAAGCCTGCGGCACTTCGTTTTTTGGTACAATTCCAATTCCCACATTGTAGACCTTGATAATGCCTTTGGAAAATTCCCACGAAATAAAATCCTGTTCCCGAATGTAAGCCGCCCTTAATATGGAAGCATTGTGGCCGATGTAATTAATGAGCCGGTCAAAAATCTGTTGCTTCGTTTCCTGTGCAGACGGCTTGATGCGCCAGGCATTGTTTTGGACTGAAAATGGGTCTTCCCTGAACTTGTCCATAGGTTCGCCATATTGCGCCAGCGAAAGGGTCATTCCAGGCATAAATTCGACAGAGAGTCGCTGCTTGCCGGAAGGCGACGTTTCCGTCACCACTCTCAACTCCTCCGTTTTCCGATTGGCCGTGAGTAAAAGTGATTGTTCCTCTGCATCATAGGAATACCGGCCAAAGTCATATGCGCCGGTGTGGTGAATGCGCGTGAAAGTGCTGTCGGGGAAAAAGGACATGAGCACCTGGTTCATGCTCCCGGCTGCTTTGGTCAGGTCGCGATACTGTTTCTGCGGATTTCCGTTGCTTTTAAACTCAATAAACCGCCAGCTCCCGCTAATTATGCCTTTTCTCAGGATCAGGGGATTAATGTCTGAGATACGACCTTGATAATCAGCATCTTTCTTCTCCTTCACGCCACGGTAAATGATTCCATGAAAATCCATCATGGTAATCATTACGAGCAACAATATCATTTTTATCAATGCCATTGCAAAACAAACCTTTGGTATTTAAACTAGTCCGCCCGAAATAATCAAGAGTATTTCAATAAGAATTTGTGCTTTTCCAATCATTCTAAGCCCTTTCCCCAACCATTATCCGATCGCAAAGCCTATGAATCTTGTCAGGTCAGCCCCGCTTTTTTTTCTTTTCCTGCTTTTCAATTTCGGATATAATTTCAAAAATTCCAGTGCAGTTTCCAAAAAGACGCCGGTTGCTGAAAATTCCCTCACTGCCGTTCAAAACGAAGCCGGAGAGACCATCAGTATATTTAGCGGAACAGATAAAAAGCCGATTTTGGTGCAAAATGCCAAAGCAAATTTCCGGCCATATCTGCACCCCATCGTTGCGCCAGACGGCAAAGGCGTGCTCACCGAATATAGCCCTGGCCATCACAAGCATCAGACCGGCATTTATTGGGGATACACACGCGTCAACGGCCGCGATTATTTTCACCATCCCGACGGCGATTACTGGAAAAGGGTTTCGGCCAGGGTGATTGAGGCAAAAGGCACGGAAGTGAAATGGCAAACAGTCTATAACCTGCTCGATTCAACGGGAAAGGCGGTTTTGACCGAAACGCAAAACTGGTCCATGCGCTTCAAAGATGGCAAATATCTGCTCGATCTCGAATGGAACGGCGAAGCGCAGACGGACGTGACCATTGGGAAATACGATTACGGCGGATTATTTGTGCGGATGCCCTGGAAAGAGGGCATTAAGGGTGACGTAATCAATGCTGCGCGACAAAAAAACGAAAAAGCAGAAGGCCAGGCCGCCATGTGGGTGGACATCGGCATGCAGGTTGAAGGCCGCGATAACCTCGCCCACATTGCCATTCTGGACCATCCGGAAAACAAAGGTTATCCGCAAACCTGGCGCGTGGACACGCAATTAGGCGCAGGTCCTGCACGAGCGAGAAAAGCCGATTGGCACATTAAAAAAGGCGATACCGAGACCATTAAGCACGAACTGGTCATTTACACCGGTGAGCTGAATGATGTGGAATTGAATAAAACATTTGGTGAATTCATTGGAAACAACGGCACTTACAACACGGCAGCATTATGGGCGATTGCACAAAAAGAGGGTAAGGAAGCCAAATTCCTAAGCGCGCAGGAAGCCGTTGAGGCGATGACCATTAAGGATGGTTTTCAGGTCAATGCTTATGCTTCCGAGCCGATGATGACACAGCCGATGGCGTTTTGCTGGGACGATAAAGGGCGGATGTGGATTGCGGAAAACAAGGATTATGAGTCGAGAGGAAAGGGCTTTTCCAATGCGGGTGACAGCCGCATCCTGATTCTGGAAGATACGAATGGTGATGGCGTTGCTGACAGCCGGAAAGTTTTTATGGAAGGCATCGCGTTTCCATCAGCCATTGCGGTTGGTTTTGACGGCGTGTTCGTGGGTGCCCCACCCAATTTGCTTTTTGTCCCGGATAAAAACGGCGACGACAAGGCCGATATGGAGGACATTGAAGTCCGCTTAACCGGCTGGGGCATCCGCGACCGGCACGAAACACTGAATAGTTTTCACTGGGGTCCCGATGGCTGGTTATATGGTTTGCAGGGCTTTGCGACGCCTTCAAAGGTGGGAAAGCCAAAAGACAAAGGCAAACTTTACAAGCATAAGGATCCATTTCCGGAAAACTTTGAAGTTGAAAACGGCGTCGATATCAATGGCGGCGTTTGGCGTTACCATCCTACGAAAGCCATTTTTGAGGTTGTAGCGCATGGTTTCAGCAATCCTTGGGGGATCGATTATGATGCAAAAGGCCAGTTGCTGATGACGGCTTGCGTGATCCCGCATTTGTGGCATGTCATTCCAGGCGGCATTTACCATCGGCAAGGCGGACAGCATTTCAATCCGTATGTTTATAATGATATCAAAACCATCGCCGATCACACGCATCGCTCGGCGCATGGCGGTGCAAGGGTTTACTTGTCGGACGCTTTTCCCGAATCGGAACGCGGCAAAATATTCATGGCCAACATTCACGAGCACGGCATTTTATCAGACATTCTCACACCCAAAGGCTCGGGTTTTAGTGGCAAGCACGGCGATGATTTTATGATGGCCAACAATGCGCAATGGGTCGGTTTCAGCATGGAAATAGGGCCGGAAGGCGGCATGTATGTGCTCGACTGGCACGACGCCGATATTTGCGGATCGGACGTTTTGAACTCAGAAACAGGCCGGATTTTCAGGATTATGCCCAAAGTTTCCCATGCTGAAAACTGGAAAGGACGCTATGACGACCTAGCCAAAATGTCGGATTTGCAACTGGCAGATCTTCAAACAAGCAAAAGCGAATGGCACGCGCGGCGGGCAAGGATTATCTTGCAGAACCGGGCTGCGAAGGGGAAACTTTCGAAAGATGCGCTCGAAAAGCTGACAAGTATTTATTCCAAAGACAGCAATGCAGATTATCGCCTGCGCGCCATGTGGGCCTTGCAGGTTTCTAACGGCTTAGACATGAATGCATTGTCAAAGGCATTGGATGACAACGATCCGTATGTTCGTGGCTGGGCTATTCAGTTTTTATGTGAAAACAATAAGCCTTCAACCGAAGACATTGCCAAATTTGTAAAGCTTTCCAAATCAGACCCATCGCCTGTTGTGCGGCTTTATCTGGCGTCCGCATTGCAGCGCATGGATGAGGCGCAACGTTGGAGCATTGCAGAAAATCTGATTGCCAACCAGACGGATGCCGGGGATCACAACATTCCCAAAATGATCTGGTATGGCATTGAGCCTTTGGTCAAAACCAATCCTGCCAGAGCCTTGGAAATGGCTGGAAAAAGTAAAATTCCAATGGTAACGCAGTTTATCGCCCGCCGTGCGGTGGATGCAGATGCTGTTGAAACGGTTGTAGCCGCTATTGGTAAAATGCCTGCAAATCACGTGGCGCTCATGGAAGGCATGCGCGATGGGCTTGAAGGCCGGACGGACATTAAGACACCGGCAAACTGGAAAGCGGTTTATGCATCATTAAAGCAAGCCAACGAACCGGCGGCCAAGCTTGCACTTGAAATTTCACAGCATTTTGGGGACACAGAGGCGGCAAAAAACTTTTTGGTAACATTACAAAACCCAAATGCACCCGTCGATCAGCGGCGAAAAGCATTGCAGGCATTGGCAACCAGACAACGGCCTGAATTAGTTGCTGAACTGCCTAATTTGCTTAAAAACAATGATTTAAAACTCGACGCAATCCGCGCCGTGGCAGGCTACGACAGCGAACTGCTGGGTAAATTGCTTATTGATCAATATCCGAAATTCAATACAGCCGAAAAAGCGGAAGCCATCCAAACACTGGCTTCCAGGCCAAAATCAGGCTGGTTGCTCACTCAGGCCATTTCCAAAAATGTAATTCCCAAAAAGGATATTCCCACCTATGTAGCGCGTCAGCTCAGACGAGTGGTAGGAAGTGGTTTTGTAGAAGTTTGGGGGCCGATTGATCATGTGGCGTTCGATGAAAAGGCTTATAAAAAGTACAAAAGCCTGTTAACGGATAAGAACGTTTCCGAAGCCAGCCGCAACCACGGTCGAATGATTTTCCAAAGAACTTGTGCGCCCTGTCATAAGCTATATGGAGAGGGCGGCATCATCGGCCCGGAACTGACCGGTTCGAACCGTGCTAATCTGGATTATCTGCTGGGTAACATTCTGGATCCGAGCGGCGAAATTCAGGACGATTACAAAATGGTGGTCGTGACCACTCGCGACGGGCGCACATATGTAGGCAACATTGCCAAGGAAACCGAGCGACAGGTCACATTGCGCATTGTAGGGCAGGATGCGGTTGCTATCAATAAATCCGACATTCAGACGCGCGAGGTGACGCCGGTTTCGATGATGCCTTCGGGGCTTTTGGAAGCATTGTCGGATAAGGAAGTGACGGAGTTGGTTGCTTATCTGAAGACAACAGCCCAAGTTGAATTACCCAAATAAATATTACAATACCAGTAATTTATTGTAACAGATCTGCTTTTGATTTAAATTATATTCCAAATTAAAAAGGAGATCGTTATGCGGGCATATTACAGGATTTTATTTGCGCTTATTGTTCTCATTGCTACAAACATTCACGTAAAAGCCGAACAACCAGAGACATTGAAGATCGGCGCCGCCGCCCCGGATTTCAACTTGATGGGCGTTGATGGTAAAAAATATTCGCTGAAAAGCTTTGCCGCAGCGCCGGTTTTGGCGATCGTTTTTACCTGCAACCATTGTCCAACCGCCCAGGCTTACGAAGAGCGGATCAAGAAATTAACGGCTGATTACAAGTCCAAAGGCTTCGCGCTGATCGCCATTTCTTCCAACGACCCGAAAGCCATCCGCCTGGATGAGCTCGGTTACACGGATTTGAGCGACACTTACGAGGAAATGAAAGTCCGCGCCAAGGATATGGCTTACAATTTTCCCTATCTGTTTGACGGCGACGATCAGAAGACCGCATTGGCTTACGGACCGGTCGCTACGCCGCACATTTTTGTCTTTGACAAAGCCAGAAAACTTCAATATCACGGTCGCATTGACGACGTTGAAAAGCCGACAGGCACGCCCAAAAATCTGGATGCAAAAAATGCCATTGAAGCCCTTCTGGCCAACAAACCAGTCCCTGTTCCGTCGACCAAAACATTTGGCTGCTCCATGAAGTGGATCTCCAAAGAAGACGGTGTGCAAAAAGAAAAGGCTGGCTGGGCAAAGGAACCGGTGACTTTGGAAACCATTGACGAAGCTGGAATCAAAGAATTGATTGGCAACAAAACGGATAAACTGCGCCTAATCAATGTATGGGCAACCTGGTGCGGCCCCTGCGTTACGGAATTTCCTGATTTCATGACCATGCACCACATGTATCGCGGCCGCGATTTTGAATTTGTGTCCATCAGCGCCGATAGCCCTGATAAAAAGGAAAAAGCTTTGAAGTTTTTGCAAGGGAAATTCGCCTCCAATAAGAATTACATCTTCAATGTTGAAGACAAGTATAAACTGATCGAAGCCATCGATCCCAAATGGCAGGGCGCATTGCCTTACACGATTTTGGTGGAGCCGGGCGGAAAAATCGTGTACGCGCAGCAAGGCCCGATTGACCCGCATAAGATGAAAAAGATAGTCGTTGAAAATAAATACGTAGGCAGATATTACTAACAATCAGATCATTAACCTTTACGAATCATGGCAGAACACGAAATTTCAAGACGGCAGTTTTTAAGTGCATCTGCACTTTTAACGGCTGGCGTGGGCCTTTTGCCGAGCGCGGGCTTCGGCTTTCCGTCTTATATTAAAAATCTGGGCAAACCCAATTCATTATTCAACGGCGTGCAGGTGGGCGCGATCACTTATTCGTGGCGGAGCATGCCGGGCGGCGCGGAAGACATTTTGAAGTATTGCATTGATGCCAATATCAGCGCCATTGAACTGATGGGGCCGACAGGTGAAATATTCGCCGGCGCGCCCGAGGGGCCAAAAATGCCGCCCTGGACCGGCGGAAAGCGTCCCGAACTCACGGATGAGCAAAAAGCAGCCCAAGCCGAACATCTGGTGAAGATGGCCGAATGGCGCGCCAAAGTTCCAATGGACAAATTTGTGCAGCTGCGCAAAATGTACAACGATGCCGGCGTGAGCATTTACGCATTCAAGCCGTCGGCATTGGGTGAGAAAAACACGGATCAGGAAGTGGATTATGCCTTCCGGGCGGCCAAAGCTTTGGGTGCGAATCAAGCCACAATTGAACAACCGAATGATCCCGCGCAAACCAAAAGACTGGGTGATATTGCAGCTAAAAACAAAGTTTATGTAGGTTACCACGGCCACACGCAACAAACGCCAACGTGGTGGGACACGGCTTTGAACCAATCGAAATACAATGCGATGAACTTTGATATGGGACATTACGTGGCCGCAGGTTTCGACCCGATCCCGTTGATCGAAACCAAACACGACCACATTGTGAGCATGCACGTAAAGGACCGGAAAAACAAGGAAAACGGCGGCGCCAATGTGGTTTGGGGACAAGGCGATACGCCGATCACAGCCGCATTGGAACTCATGCGCGCCAGAAAATACAAGTTCCCGGCAACCATTGAGCTGGAATATGAGATCCCTGCTGGCTCGGATGCGGTGAAGGAAACAGCCAAGTGCGTTGAGTACGCAAGGAAGGCACTAGGGGCGTAAGCTCAGCTACTATATGTGATTATGAGGCCGTTGCAGACTTAACTTGCAGCGGCTTTTTTGTATTAAATCAAAAAAAATTACCTAAACATTTGTTCGTACGAAATTTTTCCTACCTTTGATCTGTTGACACAAAATCAGTAAAATGGAGCCTACAAAATCAGAATTGGAAATATTACAGGTGCTTTGGGAGCACGGCCCATCGACCGTCAGGTTTGTGAATGATAAGTTGAATGAGGAAAAGCGGGCAGTGCAGTATTCTTCAACATTGAAGCTGATGCAGATTATGGCTGAAAAAGGCATCGTGATACGCGATGAGAGCAGCATGAAGCATGTATATATTCCGGCGGAAGCAGAGGATAAAACGAAGAGTGCGTTACTGGAAAAGTTTGTGGATTCAATGTATAAAGGCTCGGCTTCGAACCTGGTTATGCAGCTTTTTGGTAACAAAAACACTTCACAGGAAGAGTTAAATGAGATCAAGGATTTTTTGAAAAAGCTGGATAAGTAATCACTTGATAATCCCGGTTGGCCATGAATTTCAATGAATTGTATTTTCAAAAACTGGTTCAGGCGCTCAGCCTCACCTTGATCCATTCGCTTTGGCAGGGCCTGATCGCCGCCGTCATCGCCGGAACGATACTCATGTTGACCAAAAAGGCGAAACCGGCGCTGCGGTATAATTTGCTGGCGACATTGCTCTTTGCTTTGGTGCTCACCTCGGCCTACACTTTCGCAAGCCTCTTGTTTTCTGAAAATGAATTCGTTAATAATCATTTAAGTAATTCAGAATCAGTTCGGTTCGCCGTAGCTGGCAAAGTTTCTATCTCAGAAAAAATAGCATTTGCGGGTAGTGATAATAGGGTCTGGATTTCGTATCTGATGGATTTTTGCAGCAGCCAAGCACAGGTAATCGCAACGATCTGGTTTGTTGTTTTTTCATTTAAATCTTTTCAGGCCACAGCAGGATTTTTATATCTGCAAAAAGTCAAAAAACACAACGCGCATCCACTTCGCGAAAGTTGGAGATTGAGGTTTGATATCCTTGCAAAAAAAATGAAAATCAGTCAAGCCATTCAGGTCATTGAGTCCGAACACGTGCTGGTTCCGATGGTGATCGGTTTTCTGAAACCAATGGTCATCATTCCGTTTGGCATATTTATAAACCTTCCTGAAACGCAGATCGAGGCCATCGTTTTGCACGAATTGGCACACATTAAAAGGCGTGATTACGTGGTGAATCTCATGCAGATTTTCTGTGAAAACATCTTTTTCTTCAATCCCGCATTGCTATGGCTGTCGAGCCTCATTCGGGAAGAGCGTGAGCATTGCTGTGACGATCTGGCAATTTCTGTGATGGAGAATAAGACGTCATTTGTGCACGCGCTGGTTTCTTTTCAGGAGTACCATGTGACTGGTTCAGCGTTTGAAATGGCTTTTTCGAGAAATCGTAATCACTTGCTGGACAGGATCAAGCGAATTATTTATAACAACAATAAACCTTTGAACGCCATGGAAAAATTATTTGTAACATTCAGTCTGCTCACCGCCGTCGCATTGTCTGCTACCATCTCGCAGGAAGCCCCGCAGCCAGCTCTCGTGAAAGTTGTTTCAGCCACTGTAAGTTCAAAGCCAAAGGTCGAGCCGGCGCGGGATCTCCCAGCCGAACGGAAAGTGATTGCAGTCGTAAATCAGGACACATTGCCTAAGAAGAAGAAATTGCAAAAGCCAGTAACTGTTCAGTCAAAAGATGTGGAGGTTAATGAGAATGTATCAATAAATACAGATGCTAATTCTCATTCGCAGGTAAATATTTCGAGCAATGGGGTTAGTACTTTTAAAGTGTATGTCAATGATAAGGGTTACGAATGGTGAAGGTGAACGGGAAGATCAAAGCGATGCTGATTGATGGCAAAGAAATACCCGAAGAGCAATATCCAAAATATGAAAAGGAGTTTAATGCAATTTTGGAAAAAATAGAAAAAGAACACGAGAAGGGAGAGGTAAAAGGAGAGGCAAACAATCGTTAAGTTACATTGCCGCGACAGCAACACAAGTATAACATTACGGCATTTGTATTTTTATAAAAGTATCAAACGAACATGCCGGAACATGCATCGCAGGACTTTTATCAAAAATACGGCTGTAACCGTTGCAGCAGGGGCGGCCGCTTCGACAGGTTTCTCCTTCAAAAATCAGAACGCGAAAAACAAGCTTCCAAAATGGAAGGGCTTTAATTTGCTGGATTTCTTTTCGCCAGACCCGGCTTCCAGCCGGAAGCCGACCACCGAGGAACAATTCAAATGGATGAGCGATTGGGGTTTTGATTTTGTCAGGATCCCGATGGCTTATCCTGCATATGTGAAGTTTGACCGCAGTCGCAATATTACGCCGGAAGAAGTTTATCAAATTGATGAACAGGCTGTTGAGCGCATTGACAAGCTTGTGACCACTGCTCATAAATACAACATGCACGTAAGCCTGAACCTGCACCGTGCGCCCGGTTACTGCATCAATGCAGGTTTCAACGAACCATACAATCTCTGGACAGATCAGAAAGCGCTGGATGCGTTTTGCTTTCACTGGAATATGTGGGCGAAGAGATATAAAGGTGTGTCAAACAAAAAGATCAGCTTCGATCTGCTGAACGAGCCCAGCATGCGTGAGGATATGAATGATCAGCATTCGAAAAGGTCATCTGTTCCGGGTGCAGTCTACCGGAAACTGGCCATAGCAGCTTCGGAAGCGATCCGGAAAGAGAATCCGATGCACCTGATTATTGCTGATGGCAATGATGTGGGCAGTTCGGTAATCCCGGAAATTGCAGATCTGGACATTGCGCAAAGCTGCCGGGGCTATCATCCGGGAATTATTTCACATTACAAAGCACCCTGGGCAAATAAAGACCCCAACAATCTTCCCGAGCCGAAATGGCCGGGGCAGGTGGGAGACAAATATCTGAGCCGCGCGATGCTGGAAAGCTTTTACAAGCCGTGGATCGATATGGTTGGCAAAGGCGTCGGCGTGCATTGCGGCGAATGCGGATGCTGGAATAAAACGCCTCATGCAGTCTTCCTGGCTTGGTTCGGCGATGTGCTGGACATATTGACATCCAACGGAATCGGTTTCTCACTTTGGGAATTTGCGGGTGATTTTGGCGTGCTCGATTCGCGCCGCGACGATGTCGCGTACGAGGACTGGCACGGTCACAAGCTCGACCGCAAACTGCTCACTTTAATGATGAAATACTGAAAACCTTAGCCAAGTTCAGCAAGTAAGCCTCTCAAATTGAGGTTCTTGGTGTACATTTCGACCGTTCCGTCGGGCATGAAATTCCAAAGCTCTTTGGGACGGTCCCAGTACAATTCCACGCCATTGTTGTCGGGATCATTGAGATACAATGCTTCCGAAACACCGTGATCGCTGGCGCCGGAGAGTGGGTAACCAGCCTGTTGCAGGCGGTTGAAAATCATCGCAAGATCTTTGCGCGTAGGATAAAGGATAGCGGTGTGAAACAAGCCGACGCCATGCTGCGGTGCGGCAGGAGCGCCCGCGCTATACCAGGTGTTGAGGCCAATATGATGGTGGTAACCGCCTGCTGAGATGAATGCTGCCTGCGTTCCGTAACGTGCCATGATTTCAAATCCCAGCAGGCCGCAATAAAAATCCAGTGCTTTGTCCAGGTCGGATACTTTCAGATGGACGTGTCCAATGCTCGTTTTGACGGGAACTTTGTATGCTTCGGGTTCCATAGGGAGGGTAGTTTAAGGTGATTTTGTCAATCAATTTACATCATCTTTCGGTAAATTATTCCTTGTTGCACCTTTACCAAGATATCCGTGTACAATAAGCTATTAATTGAATGAACCGCAGAACCGCTTTATCCTCTATCCTGGCCGTTTCGGGCGCAGGAATGTTACCAGCCGAAGCAACACCGACCAAATCCCAGTCTTTCATTTATTCCCTCAATATGAGCACATTGCGTGGTCATAAGCTGGGTTTCAGGAAGGAGTTGGAAGTGGCCGCGAAAGCAGGGTTTGGATCGGTGGAAATCTGGATTAACACTTTGCAGGACTATCTGAAAGAAGGCGGAACGTTAAAGGAAGCCAGAAAGATCATTGATGACCTGGGCATTAAGGTGGAAGACGCCATCGGTTTTGCGACCTGGATCGTGGATGATGAATCTGCACGTTCGAAGGCTATTGAACAGCTGAAAGTAGAGATGGACCAACTCGCGCAAATCGGCTGTCCGCGCATTGCGGCACCTCCGATGGGTGCCACTACGGGCGCTTCGCTGGATCTGGCAAAAGTGGCTGAGCGTTACCGGACCATTCTGGAATTGGGTGATAAAACGGGCGTGGTTCCGCATCTGGAACTTTGGGGTTTTTCTAAAAATCTGAGCCGGGTAGGAGAGATCTTGTATGTTGCTGTGGAGTCAGGACATCCGTCGGCGCGACTACTCATGGACGTTTATCATTTGCACAAAGGCGGCTCGGGCATGGATGCGGTGAAGGATGTTGGTAAGCCATTGGTTGAGATTTTTCACATTAACGATTATCCTGCGACGCCCCCGCGCGAAACCATTACAGATGCCGACCGTGTGTATGCAGGCGATGGCGTAGCACCATTGAAAGAACTTTTAAAATCGCTCAAAAACCCGGATCGCCCCGTCATTCTTTCTTTTGAAGTTTTCAACAAAGATTACTATGCGCAGGACGCATTGTTAGTTGCGAAAACAGGGCTCGCTAAAATGAAGAAAGTGACCGAAGGCGTTTAATTTAAAGCTTGTTCATAAAAGCAAGAATGCTCAAAACAAGTCCGCCAATGGTTGCAAATGCGGAAATAATGATTGCGAAAATGGCGATAAAGCCTTTGGAGCCCGTTTTGGCAGTGATCTGTATTTTGTCCCCTTTTTTGTAATCCTCTGACTCGGTCATACGCAATGTGTATGTGCCCGGCTGCTCAAGGTTGAATTCGGCAATCGGAACCACACGGCTTCCCGACATATCTTTCCGCATACCCAACAAATTTACTTTGTTGAACACCTTCAATTCTTGCTGGTCTGCATGTCGTTTGAGTTTGAAGTGGCAGTCGGAGGGAATGATGCCGGTTAGTGATGGTCTTTTATAGGCAATTTCAAATGTCCCCGCGGCATCCAGTTCAAGCTGATCCATGATGGAAGTAGCGGGAAATTCAATTTTTTTACCGCCATACACTTCCATGATTTTACCAATGCTTTTGAACAGAAAATAAATGCCGGTGATGCAAATGATGGGGAACAAGATTTTGAATAATGTCATACTGATAGTGTGTTTGGCTGAATTTTAAATTTAATGTTGTGGGACAACGGCAGTGTCAAAGTATTTTTTCACCAAAAGATTGATGAAGCGTTTTAAGTAAACCTCATTAAAAAACACATTGGAAAAATCATGAAAACGTTGTGACTGAATGCCCAGGTAAAAGAAGTAAAGACTCACGCCTAGCATGGGAATAATTCTTTTTTCTTCTGCGGAGATGGCCGTTACCGATTCATAGCCTTTCAAGAAATTGTCGACTTTCAAATGACATTGTTCAGGATCCCTTTCGATGCTATGAACTTGTAAAATGTAGTAAGCCAAATCGAGACAAAGCCAGCCGTTTCCGCAAAAATCGAAATCAAAAAGTGTTACCTTATTGGCATTGTCGATGACGAGATTGTCGAACCAGATATCCAGATGCACCGCGCCTTTTCGCAGCTGACTTTCATCTGCTTTATCAAATTCTTCCAGCAAAAATTGTTGCATGGAACGCATTAAGGCCATTTCTTCGGTATTATCAGGCAAAAATTCACTGACGTGATTCAGCGAATCGATTAGAATTTCCTGACTGGTATAAGTCACCCGGTCTAAATGGAAATCCTGCGTCAGCAAATGCATCCGGGCCATCAATGAACCGATCTGAAAGTGCAGATCCGGCGGGAAATTGAATTGTTTTTCGCCTGCTGCATAGGAAAACATAACGGCCAGGCGCATCCCTTCCGGCGCACCAAGCGACTGAATGAAGCGCTCGTTTGTGTCTGGAAGCGGATAGGAAACAGGGATATGGTTCTCCTTTAAATGCAAAAGCAAACGCAACTCTTCATTGATTTCCACTTCACTTCGCCAGTTCAATGCGTAAATGCGGAAGATGAATTTTTCTTCCCGGGCTTTGATAAGATAGGTGTGACTGATCCCCGCTTTCAAAAGTCGGCACGATACTTGTACATTGGGGAAATAGGTTTGTTTAAGAAAGTCCGCGATATGACGGGTTGACAAGTTCGAGCTCGTGACAGGGAAGTGCGACATAGGAAGCTTTGTTGTGAGCGCCGAAATTAGATAATCGGGCAAACTTATTTGCTTTTTATTCGAATATGCCTCAATTTGTCCGGCAATGCCTGGCAGAATTATTTACCGGCAATGAAAGTGATTTATTAGGTATTTCAAATCAAATATATGAGTGAGGTAAAATTAAGGCTGGATGAGCGCAAAAGAGGTGCGTTTTACTTGGATGAAGAGGGTAAGCAAGTGGGGGAAATGGTGATCGGCGTTAGTGAAACCGCGTTGACGGTTTACCATACCGAAGTCGATGAAAACATGTCGGGAAAAGGCCTTGCAAAGTTAATGCTGGACGAAATGGTTGCTTATGCGCGCAAACATGAACTGCAAGTGGTCCCGCTTTGCGAGTATGTGCATGTACAATTTAAAAAACATCCCGATGAATATCAGGATGTCTGGAAAAAGTAATTGAAAAGGTTGATTAGTTCGGGATAGGTAAATACACCATAAATGTAGCACCCCGATCTGGCTCGCTTTGGGCTGTAATATGGCCGTGGTGGTTTTGGACGACCTTTTTACACAACGCCAGCCCGATTCCCGAACCCGAAAATTCTCCGCGGCCATGCAAACGCTGGAACATCTGGAAAATCCTGCCAAGATATTTTTCATCAAAGCCAATGCCATTGTCGCTTACCTCAAACTTAATGTAGCGATGCCCCGGTGACAACCTGGGCAAGTCGGCTTTCTCCGTTTCTGTAAGGTCATCAGCACGGATCTCGATTTCTGAGGGAATATCCTGTTTTTTGTATTTGATTGCATTGCTTAGCAAATTTTGTACAAGTTGAGTCAGCTGTGAAGGGTTCCCCCAAACGACCGGCAGCTGCGCGACCCTGATTTCAGACTTTTGTTCTTCAATTGAAACTTCGAGATCTGCGATCACGGCGGAGACAATTTTGTTAAGGTCAACCGCCTCAAAAGCACTGTCATGTGTGGTTAGGCGCGAATACGCAAGCAAGTCGTCAATCATGCTCGACATTCTCTTGGATGCATCCTGGATCCTGTTCAGCATAAAAACGCCGTTCTCATCGAACGACTCGCTATAAACTGTTTGCAAACGCGAACTGAATGATTGGATTTTGCGTAACGGTTCCTGCATATCGTGGCTTGCCGCATAGGCAAACTGTTGCAAATTGCTGTTGGAATTAACTAGCTCCTGATTGGCCTGGTGCAGTTCCTCAGTCCGTTTCTGAACCCTTTGCTCCAGCTCATCAACCAGCAGCCGATAACGTTCTTCGCTTCTTTCCAGGGCTTGACGGGACTTCACCTGCTCGGTAACGTCCACGGCCATATCCAGGATCGCATAGATTTCACCTTTTGAGTTACGTAATGGCTTGTAGGTGAAATCAAAATAAAAAGTTTCAAGCGTTCCATTCACTATCAGATCGGCCTGGCGGCCGGAGGCAGAATAGGGTTTCCCCGTTTCAAAAATATGATCCAGAATATTCAGCAACTGCTGGTCCAGCATCTCAGGAGGAAGTGCTTCCCGCAATGGTTTGCCGATCACACTATCCCCTTTTCCCCAGATCTTTAACATGGCCTCATTGGGCAGTTCAATGACCATATCCTTACCCACAAACATGCAGGTTGCCACGGGCGCCTGCTCAATAAGCGTGCGCAGGTGCTCTTCACTGGCCTTGATCATATTTTCGGACTCAATGCGGTCCGTGATATCCATTACGATGCCCGAAAGAGAAATCGCTTTACCCGTGCTGTCGTAAAGATATTGCCCGATCACCTTTACCCAATGAACAGAATCGTCATGCCAGACAAATCGGGCTTCATAGCGTAGTTCGCCTGTTTTTGAGGCAATTTCGTAGGCTGCCGTCCGTTTATCAAAATCCTCCGGATGAATGTGCATCACAAAAAAGTCCCTCTTCATATCTCCATTTTCCCTTCCCGTAATGATACGCGACATGGTAGGAGAGTAGATGATCTCATTGGTATCCAGGGCCACGAGGAATGAACCAGCGCCTGAACCCTCCACGGTCATTGCGGCCTGCTGATCTGCCCAGGCAACCCGTTCTTTGCTGGATATTTCGTCCGTGACATTGCGGGAAACACCTGAAAACCGATAAGGAACTCCTTCCGGCGTAAAATATGCTTTGCCAGTGCAATGCAGCCAGCGCAAAACGTGATCTGATGCACCCACAGTTCGGTAACGAATGTCATAAGCAGTCCGCGTTTCCGGATTCAATGCACTGGAAATCGCGTTAACCACCTTTTCCCGGTCTTCGAAATGAATGTGTTGGATCAAAGTTTCATAGTTCAGGATCTCCTCAGATGGGTTTCCGTAAAGCCCTCTGCACCTTTCATCAAAGTAAACTACACCCGTTTCTGGATTCATATTCCAAACCCCGAGCTGCGCGGCACTCAGCGCAAACTGTAAATTATCTTCACTCTCCTGCCGGGCCTCATCCGACTGTACAATTTCGGAAAGGTCTCTCATACAGCCAACCATTCTCACCGCCTTTCCATCCGCACGGATTGTGTAACCCCGGTCATGTACATAGGCAAAGCTGCCATCTGCGCGTTGGAAACGATAGTAATCCCCCCAGTTGGAGTCTCCGCGGTCGATGGCAGCATGCATATTATGGACCACTTCGGTCCGATCATCCGGATGAATTCGGTTAAACCAGGATTCCGGACCTGGTTCGACTTCCTGGGATGTATAGCCAAAAACTTCTTTCATTCCGTCGTTCCACCAGACTGTGTTTTTTTCCAGGTCCCAGTCCCAGATCACATCATGCGTGGCCTTTACAACGAGCTCAAATCTTTCAATGGCAACAAGCAGGTTGTCTTTATTGCTGTTATCAAGCGTTTCAATCATTTCTATCAAAATCCAGCTTCGTGTTCGGTTTACTATTTGAAACATGCATCGTCTGTAAAAATACTGATATTAATGAAAAAGCCAGTAAAGGCCCACTTTCTGATGCGGACACATTTCGGATTACTGCCGGAGCGGATAGTAAAGATTTTAAACGGATGGCTTTTATCGTCAACCACATTCATGTCGATACAATGCTCAAAACGCCATCCTATTTATTCAGTGCCGTTATGCTGGTAACCGTTTTATCAATGGCTTCTCAGAAAAACAAAGTCTCGCTGTTTGACGGTAAGACTTTTAACGGCTGGGAGGGAGACACGACGAAAACCTGGAAAATTCAGGACGGCGCCATTGTCGGCGGCTCACTGGTGGAGACGGTCCCGCATAATAGTTTTTTGTGCACCAGGAAGACTTATTCCAATTTCATTCTCAATGTGAAATTTAAGCTCACCGGGCACGAAGGCTTTATCAATACGGGTGTTCAGTTTCACAGTGTACGTTCCAAAGATCCTTCCTATGAAATGATCGGTTACCAGGCAGACCTTGGAGCTAAATTCTGGGGAAGTCTTTATGATGAATCCCGTAGAAATAAAACGCTCATTGCCCCGGATTCCGTGGAAGTGCTGAAACTTGTCAAATTGAATGATTGGAATGACTATCAGGTATGGAGCGAAAATGGCAGGATCAGGATCGCGCTCAACGGCAAGCAGACTGTGGACTATACTGAACCCGATAAATCCGTTCCGCAACAAGGCATCATTGGTTTGCAGATCCACGGCGGTGGTAAGGCCAAGGTGTATTACAAAGATATTTTTATAGAAGAATTATAACAGCCACGGTGCGCAGCGTGGCTGTTGTTTTCTCACTTCCAACTTTTCAGTAATCGCCTCGCAACAACGATTTCGGCTGTGTGATAAGCATTGTGATCCGCTATAAGCATTGCTTCGCGCAGCAGGCTTTGTCCTGTCCCCCACGGAAGCGGTGCGAAAAGGTCATGTTGCTCGTCCTCGAGCAAAGCCTGAAATCGCTGTTGATCCTTTTCAATTTGTTGCAATGAATTATTCCAATCTTCGTCGGTAACCGTATCGGTCGGCTCTACCCAGTAATCGTCGGGCCAGGCCAGTGACTCACTGCCGGCAGAAGACGAAAAATCGACGATATCTTTTTGCGCGATCCGGATGTGTTCGACCAACTGCCAGATGCTGTAAGGCAAGTTTTCGGGAATGATTGTGCGCAATTCGGATGGTAAGCCGGTAACTGATTCCTTAAAGCTAACATGCGCATTTCCTTTCTCGATCAGGCTAATGAGTTCATTTACAAGTTTCTTGCGTTGAATACTGTCCATAAATTCTAAATAGAAGCTCGTTGTGGTTCGACAAACATTTATTCCCTATTTTAGGGGAATCATCACAATGTAACATTTTAGTCATATTTAATATGAATCCTACCCGCAGGAAATTTCTCAGGAACGTGACAGCTGCCTCAGCTTTGTTAGCCACAGAAAGCATTGCCAAGCCTTTTAACATCATCAAAGATCTTAAAAAGATCAGCCCGAATGACAAGATCCGTTTTGCCACCATTGGCATGGGGATTCAGGGGCATCAAGACACCAAGGCTGCATTAAGGGGCGCTCCCGATGCAGAATTTGTGGCCGCTGCCGACTTGTACGATGGCAGGCTGGCGCGCGTGAAGGAAGTTTTCGGGAAAGATATTTTTACGACGAGAGATCACCGCCAGATCCTGGAACGAAAAGACATTGATGCTGTCCTCATCGTAACCCCCGACCACTGGCATGACCACATTACCAAAGCCTCGTTGCAAGCCGGGAAGCACGTTTATTGTGAAAAACCCATGGTGCATCACATCAATGAAGGGCTTTCAGTGATCGATGCCTGGAAAAAATCGGGTAAGACGATGCAGGTTGGTAGCCAGCGCATTAGCTCGGCTTCATTCAAGGAAGCCAAAAGACTTTTTCAGGCCGGAGAAATTGGCGAGATTAACTATGTAGAATCAAATAATGACCGTTTCAATTCAATAGGCGCATGGAACTATTCCATCCCGACAGACGCTTCGCCGACCACTGTAGATTGGGACCATTATCTGGGTGACGCGCCCAAAGTGCCTTTTGATGCGAAGCGCTTTTTCAGGTGGAGAAACTACCAGGATTATGGAACGGGCGTAGGAGGGGACTTATTTGTGCATTTAATTACCGGTGTTCATTTTGTTACCAATTCGCTGGGGCCGGAGCGCATCATGTCGTCCGGTGAGTTGAGTTACTGGAAAGATGGCCGTGACGTGCCGGATGTCCTGGTTTCTATTTTGGATTACCCAAAAACCGACATTCATGCCAACTTCCAAATGGTGCTTCGCGTAAACTTTGCCAATGCAGGAGCCATTGCCAACAACACCCGCATTATCGGAACGGAGGGACAGATTGAGTTTACTGAAAACAATCTGGTATTGACTAAGAAAAAGCTGCCGAAAGCGCCCGGCTTTGGTGGTTATGACAGTTTTAATACGTTTTCAGAAAGTCAGCAGCAGGAATTTAAAAAGCAATATGATGCGCAATATCCGGAAGATACCCGCAAGGCAGACCCGGTTAAAGAAGTGAAGTTCACTGCGCCTAAGGAGGATGATGCACACGCCAACCACTTTGCGGATTTCTTTGATAACATTAAGAAAGGCAGTGTCGGAACGATTGAAGACCCCATTTTCGGATTCCGCGCGGCAGCTCCCGTTTTGGCTTGCAATGAAAGTTATTTTTCCAAGAAGATCATCAACTGGGACCCGGTGGCGATGAAGGTTAAAAAGAAATAAATTAAAATGAAAATCTTGCTCACTGGTGCCACGGGATACATTGCACAGCGATTACTGCCGGTGTTGCTGGAAGCGGGACATGAAGTTTATTGTTGCGTCAGGGATAAGCAGCGTTTCAATGCGTCGCAGTTCCCTGGCGCCACTGTTTTAGAAGTCGATTTTCTGAATGAGGCAACGCTTGTTAACATCCCGGACCACATGGATGTCGCTTATTATCTGATTCACTCCATGTCCACCGGCGGCGGTGAAGATTTTGAGAAGCTGGAAGAAACAACCGCAACGCATTTCAAGCAAAGAATTGAAAAAACGAATGTCCGGCAGGTTATCTATCTGAGCGGGATCATTAATGAAGAGGATCTTTCCAAACACTTGCTTTCCCGCAAAAACGTGGAGGAAATTCTCAAATCGGAACATTATGCATTAACCACATTGCGTGCAGGCATTATCGTCGGCTCAGGCAGCGCGTCTTTTGAAATAATAAGAGACCTTGTAGAAAAGTTGCCTGTCATGATCGCGCCGCGCTGGCTGCATACGCAGTGCCAGCCCATAGCAATCCGTAATGTAGTCGATTTCCTGACCGGAACATTGCTTTTAAAGGAAACTTACGATAAGAGCTTTGATATTGGCGGCCCGGATATTCTAACATACAAACAAATGCTCCTGAAATTCGCCAAGGTGCGCGGGTTAAAAAGGCGCATATGGGTTGTGCCGGTGATGACACCGAAATTGTCTTCCTACTGGCTGTATTTTGTCACTTCCACTTCCTATTCGCTGGCCAAAAACCTTGTTCACAGCATGAAAGTGAAAGTCGTTTGCAGGCCAAATGATCTGGCCGAAAAGCTTCACATTCAATTACTTGGCTATGAGAAGGCAATTAGTCTGGCATTTGATAAGATAGAACAAAATCAGGTGTTATCCAGCTGGACCGGCGCGCAAAGCAGTGCAGCGCTTTCCAAAGGCATTACCAGCTACATGCAAGTGCCAACAAATGGTTGCTTCATTGATAAAAGGGAACTCAAAGTCGATGATCCCGAGTATGTGCTGAAAAGAATTTGGTCAATAGGCGGGAAAACAGGCTGGTATTATGGCACCTGGCTCTGGGAAATCCGCGGGTTTCTGGACAAGGTTACGGGTGGGGTAGGGCTGCGGCGGGGCAGGAGGCATCCTGAACAAATTTATCCAGGCGATCCGCTCGATTTCTGGCGCGTGCTGCTGGCAAACAAAGAGGAAAAAAGACTTTTGTTATATGCGGAAATGAAGCTTCCCGGCGAGGCCTGGCTGGAATTTTGCCTTGATGAAAATAATGTTTTGAAACAAACAGCCACTTTTCGTCCCCTCGGTCTGCCCGGTAGATTATACTGGTATGCCGTTCTTCCATTCCATGCTTTCATTTTTAAAGGAATGATTACCAACATTGCGGGTAAAGTGTGATACGCAGTTCCTTTTTATCCCAAAGGCGTTTTTTACCCAAATTAACCCAACTTTATGCGACAGATTTACGCTACTTTTCTGCTGGCTATACTGGCGGTTTCGGCTTTTGCCCAAACTGGCAAGGTCATGGATAATTTATCGGTGCTCAGCAAGCTCCTGAAATCCGAAAGAAAATACGCGATTTATCTGCCACCCGATTACGCAACTTCCGAAAGAAGCTATCCTGTGCTTTACCTTTTGCATGGTGCAGGCGATGATCACACCGGGTGGGTCCAGTTTGGCGAAGTCCTTAACATTACCGACAAGGCGATCCGCGAAGGTTCAGCAACCCCGATGATCATTGTTATGCCTGATGCAGACACGGGAAGAAGAGGTTATTTCAATGATGTAAAGGGCGACTGGAATTATGAAGATTTCTTTTTCCAGGAATTGATGCCGCACGTCGAGAAAAAGTTTCGTATCAAAGCCAATAAGCGTTTCAGGGCTGTGGCAGGACTTTCCATGGGAGGCGGTGGCACATTCATGTATGCACTACATCATCCCGAACTATTTTCTTCCGCATGTCCGCTCAGCGCATCCGCCGGGCCGATTACCGTGGAAGATGCCAAAAAGAACTTGTTACGCAATAACCCCGACATTCAGGATTCGACAGTGACCAACTACTACAACCGCCACAGCGCTCTGGCCTTGATCAATAACATTAAAGATGATCAAAAGAAAGCTGTCCGCTGGTATATTGACTGCGGTGACGACGACTTCCTTTACGAAGGCAACAGTCTGGTGCACATTGCCATGAAGAAAAAAGAGATCCCACATGAGTTCCGCATCCGAGAAGGTGCCCACAACTGGACTTACTGGCGGGAGTCGCTGCCCAAAGTGCTCGAATTCGTGTCGCAGGCCTTTCATCAGTATTAATTATGTCTGTCGCGGATTTACCAGGAATAAAGCTTTTTGATCTGACGGGAAAAGTGGCTGTCATCACCGGAGGCTCCAAAGGTCTTGGCCTCGCCATGGCTGCCGGACTGGCTTCTGCCGGAGCCAATATTGTACTCGTCAACCGCAATGCAGCCGAAGCCGAGAAAAGCGCAGAGGAGTTGCGTAGTTTCGGAACACGGATTACCTCTTTCCCAACGGACATTACCAGCCCGGAACAGACTGAGGCCATGGTGAAATTCGTGGTGCAGGTTTTTGGTAAAATCGATATTCTGATCAATAGTGCGGGGATCAATATACGCGGCCCGATTGACCAGCTTTCTCCGGCGGATTTCAATCAGGTTATGGAAGTGAATGTCAACGGCACGTGGCTTGCATCGCGTGCCGTTACGCCCATTATGAAGCAGCAACGAAGCGGCAAAATCATTAACCTAGCCAGCACGCTCGGGCTGGTAGGGCTGGCAAATCGTACGCCCTACACGGCCAGCAAAGGTGCGGTCGTGCAAATGACGCGCGCATTAGCCATGGAACTTGCGCCTTTCAATATCAATGTCAACGCAATCTGTCCAGGTCCGTTCCTCACCGAAATGAACATTCCCATCGCCGACAGCGACGAAGCCCGCGACATCATCATCGGTGCCACCGCTCTGCAGCGCTGGGCCAATCTCCAGGAAATCCAGGGTGCCGCCATTTTCCTGGCTAGTGAAGCATCCAGCTACATGGTCGGGTCGATTTTAACCGTCGATGGCGGCTGGACGGCGCATTAATTTTGAATGAGTGAATGAGTGAATGTGTGAATGAGTTAAAAATTGTATGGGTCGAGATTAATGGGTTGGTGAGATGGTTGATTAAATGTAGCTCTGTTAATTTGCTGACTTATTTTTTAGGAATTCTCTTTCTTATCGTAGTAAAATCCCACTGTTGCTCCAATAATAACGCCGATGAGTGCGCCAATGGGGCCTATAATAACTCCCAAGACAAGCCCACAGGCGATTCCTCCATTGAGCGGTGTGTTTAGAGACTGGATATCTTCTGATTTACTCTTCATTTGTTCAGCTTTTTTATATGTGTGCAATGATGACTTTTTACTCCACAAATGTAAATCGTTTTTCACAGGTTTTTGAAAATATCGTATAAGCGCCTCTTATCACGTGATGTAAATATTTTCTTTTAAAACATAATAAAAGCAATTCTCAATTAGTTATAACAGCTACGAACCGAACGGATGTTTGGTTCTCTCTTCTCTGCGGCATGTGGCCGAAAGATGGCTTGGAAAAAAGTGTTGAAAGGTTTTAGTGAAGGCACCATCATAATCATTTTTTGTGACAATTTATGGAATAAACAAGATTTAAGTGTCGTAATGACACGGTTATTGGTTATACGTTAAGTAACCTATGGTTATTTTCGAAGAAAACATAGTCAGAAAGCAGGAATGCTTGTTTATGTGAATTATATCATATCTTTTTGTACTCCCGGTTACTATTGGCCGGCTCCGTAAAGGCGGAGAAGGTAAGCAGCGCAAGTGTCGCTTTTGCTTCAACCCCCTCAAAAATTTATCGATTGTTCCCTGCGGAAAATACATTTCGCACAGGATAGGATGTTGCTGTTTTCTGATTGAAATAATTGTGTTTAAATGACACTCTTTTTAACTGCCTATGATTACGCCCGAATGATAATATGACAGGACTAAGATTTTTCATTGTTTAACTATTTTTTAACTATCTACTATCTATACTCTATTTATGGGGATTTCTAAACCTGAAAAAGACCGGGGCCTAAGCCGGTATTTTTTTTCCCTTTTTCTGACGTTCATCGTCACGGCCGCTGCATTTGCTCAGGATGTTACGGTAAAGGGGAAAGTCAATGATGAGCAGTCGCAGGGGTTACCTGGCGTGAGCGTTGTAGTGAAAGGTACATCTGTGGGTACCGTTACAGATTTAGAAGGGAATTACACAGTTAACGCACCGGGAACAAGCACATTGGTGTTTTCATTTATCGGTTATATCACTCAGGAAATTCCTTTGGGTAATAAAACCAGCCTCGATGTTAAATTGCTTACCGACACGAAAGCTTTGGAAGAAGTTGTGGTCGTAGGTTATGGAACAGCAAAAAAGGCAACATTAACCGGTTCAGTAACAGCGGTTAAGGGTGGCGAATTGGCAAAAGCGCCAGCAGCTAACCTTTCCAACACATTGAGCGGCCGTCTGCCGGGGGTATCTGCGGTACAAGGCAGTGGTGAGCCGGGTTACGATGGTTCCGCCATCCGTATCCGTGGAACCAACTCCCTGGGTAACAGCAATGCACTGATCGTCGTGGATGGTGTTCCTAACCGTAGTGGTGGTTTGGACCGTCTGAACCCTGCTGACATTGAAAGCGTATCCGTTTTGAAAGATGCGGCTGCTGCGATCTACGGTTCACGTGCCGGTAACGGGGTTATTCTGATCACAACAAAAAGAGGTAAAACCGGAAAACCACAGCTGTCGTATGACTTCAATATGGGGATGGCCCAGCCTACCCGTACGCCAACGATGTCTAACGCGTCGGAATATGCCGAAATCCGTAACGAGTTGCAGATTTATGACAACCTGGAAGTGGGTGAATGGCAAGGTGCTTTGCAAGGGTTTAATACCAACGGAGCTTACACCAGAAAAGACAATGGCAATGTATTAAATGCAGTTTTTACGCCGGACGACATGCAAAAATTCCGCGACGGAACTGATCCTTTGATCCACCCGAATACAGACTGGTATGGCAGCGTGATCCGTAACTGGTCACCACAACAGCGTCACAACTTGCAGTTGACCGGTGGTAGCGACAACATCAGATACATGGCATCGCTTGGACACATTAACCAGGAAGGTAACTATGTCAATTCTGCAACGGGTTATAAGCAGTATGATATGCGTATCAACCTGGATACAAAAATCAACAAATATGTAAGTGCGAACCTTGGTTTGACGCTTCGTGAAGAATTCCGTCGTTTCCCAAATGGTGGTGGCGCGGGTGATATCTTCCGTATGTTGATGCGTGGTAAACCAACTGAAATCGCGATCTGGCCGGACGGAAGACCCGGTCCTGATATCGAAAATGGTCAGAACCCGGCGGTTATTACAACAAACACAACGGGTTATAACCACGACAAACGCGACTACATCCAAACCAACGGATCCATTGAAATCCTTATTCCGGGTGTAGAAGGTTTGAAAGTAAATGCAATGGCTGCGATTGATAAGCAGATTCGCCGTCAGAAATCGTTTCAGAAGCCATGGACGCTTTATTTTTGGGATAAAAAAACCTATGAAGCGGATGGAACTTCTCCATTCCTGACAGGAACAGTTCGCTCGACATTCAGCGATCCCCGTTTGACTGAAACAGCATCGCAGGAATTGTCGATCCAGTTGACAGGCCAGGTTTCTTACGAGAAAAAAATCAATGACCACAATTTCAACATCATGGCTGGAATCCAGCGTGAAAAAGTAGATGCGGATGGATTTTTTGCTTACCGTCGCTACTTTATCTCACCGGTTGTAGATCAGCTTTTTGCAGGCGGAACGCCTGAGCAAAACATTGGTAACTCAGGAAGTACTACAGTAAACGGCCAGACTTACAACAACACAGATCTGTTCACCAGGGCCCGTTTGAGCTATTTTGGTAGAGCAGGTTATAACTTCAAAGAGAAATACCTAGCTGAGTTCCTTTGGCGTGTAGATGGTTCTTATGTATTCCCGCAGGATGGCCGTTTCGGTTTCTTCCCAGGGGTTTCGGCAGGTTGGAGAATTTCGGAAGAGGATTTCTGGAAGGGCAATATCAACTTCCTGAACAATGTGAAAATTCGCGGTTCATGGGGACAAATGGGTGCTGAGCCTTATTTGGTCGGAACAGAAATCCTTGCTGAATACCAATACTTATCTACAATGGGTTTTGGTTCTTATGTAATCAACGATCAGGTGGCTAAAACACTTCTTGAATCGCGTGTTGCCAACAAAGCATTTACATGGGAGGTTGCCAACAACATGAACTTCGGTATCGAGGGTACATTGTTCCGTGACAGGATCGCATTCGAATTTGACTACTTTGTTAACAATCGTTCGAATATCCTGATCCCGAAAACAGGTTCTACGCCTTCAAGTGCGGGTATTGATGGAAAACTTCCTCCCCAAAACCTTGGTAAACTGCAAAACAAAGGATGGGAATTCAAAGTAAGTTATGACGGCAGCGCAAAGGACTTTACATACTCTGTGAGTGTGAATGGTGGTTATGCCAAAAACCAGATCAAATTCTGGGATGAAACGCCGGGAGCACCTGCGTACCAGCAAACAACCGGAATGCCTTATAACTCATTCCTGGCTTACCAATACGACGGTGTATTTAAAGATCAGGGAGAAGTTGATTCCAATCCATTGGATTACAAGGGTATCACTGGTACGATCCGTCCCGGTGACATGAAGTTCAAGGATGTGAATAATGATGGAAGAATCACTGCTGATGACAAAGTGAGATCCGAAAAAACAAACCGTCCGCAATTCACCGGCGGTGCGGCGATTAACCTGGGTTACAAAGCATTTGACCTTTCAATCTTGTTCCAGGGCGCATTGGGTGGCTTGCAGTACATCGGACAAACTGAATCCGGTGATATTGGTAACTACCTGAAATATGCTTACGATAACCGTTGGACGATCGACAATCCAAGTTCAACAGAGCCAAGGCTTGCAAACAGAAACAACACTTATTATACCAATTTTGATAATGCTGGTGCCAACACTTACTTCTTGAGAAGCAACAATTATTTGCGTCTTAAAAACATAGAGCTTGGCTACAACCTGCCTTCTGAAATAGGAAGCAAAATCGGTTTGGGTAATTTGAGGGTGTATGTAAATGGACTTAACCTGTTCACATTCGATAAGATCAAAATCTGGGATCCTGAATCGACCAGCTCAAACGGACAATACTATCCGCAGTCAAGAGTACTTAATGCAGGTGTACGTGTAACTTTTTAAGAATTAGAAATGAAACTGAATTATAAACATTGGATATTTTTAGCTGCACTGGGCTCGATCGGGCTGGTGTCATGCGACACGGAATTCCTGGACGTAACGCCTCCGACCGAAATCCCGTCAGAAGAAGTTTGGAAAGAAGGCGCTTTGGCCGAAGGTTTTGTAACGGGTATTTATGCAGGTCTTCAGCAAGGGGGATTCAGTGAGCAAATGCTTGCTTCCCTGACTGACGAGGCGGTATTTACGCACACAGGCCGAAACATTAACACGGTGAACGAAGGAAGTTTAAGCCCTTCAAACCTGGGCTGGGTGGATGATACCTATGGCTGGGGGCCCATGTTTACACGGATTCGGGCCACAAACCTGGCGTTGGCTAATCTTCCGACAGCGACTTTCACAGACGAAACGCTGAAAGCACGTCTGATGGGCGAAACTTACTTTTTACGCGCCTATTACTATCAGCAACTTGTTCGCTACTACGGTTCAGCCCCGATCATCACCAAGGTTTACAACCTGAATGAAGATTACTCCGTAGCACGGAACACGTTTGAAGAATGCGTAAACCGTATTGTTACTGACCTTGACAGTTCTGCATTGTTGTTAAAAGGCAAAACACTGGTGAAAGGTCGTGCGAGTGAAGCAGCTGCATTGGCACTGAAATCGAGGGTGTTGCTATATGCTGCGAGCGATTTGCATGACATGCCTACCGCGAAAGCCAAATCAAGTGTGATTGCCGCATATCCTAATCCTGAGTTTCTTGGTTATATTTCAGGAGACAGAAAGGCGCGTTGGACGGCTGCGCAGGCTGCTGCAAAAGTGGCACTGGCTGCAACGGATGGAGGTTACAAACTCAATCTGACTGCTCCCGTAACTCCTGCGCAGGGAAAAACCAATTACATTTCAATTGCCATGGGTGGCGCCAGCGCTGATAAATCACTGGATGCGTCAGCTGCTAATGAAATCATTTTCGGTCGTTATTTCACGGCCAGCCTCAGTGAAGGCGCTCGCCAGATGGGCTTGAACAATGGTCCTAACGGCTACCACAACTGGGCTGGAAACACGCCTATCGGCACATTGGTTGACGATTATGAATTGATGGACGGAACGCGTTTTAGCTGGACAAACCCAGTTCACAAAGCAGCTCCTTACAAAAATCGCGACCCACGTTTCTATGCAACCGTCATGTATGATGGTGCAGATTGGAAACCACGTCCTTCGGATGCAAAAGATCCGGCAAACCAGATTCAGACAGGTGCATATGACCTTTTAGATGACAAAGGAGCATTGATCAACCGCAAAGGATTGGATACACGCAGCAGCTCAATCGAAGACTGGAATGGAAGCCGGACTGGTTATTACATGCGTAAGTTTATTGATCCAAACCCTGCATTGTATGATAACACCGACCGTCAGAACATCCCATGGCCATTCCTTCGCACCACCGAGGTTGTTTTCAACTATATTGAAGCGAGCATTGAAGTGGGTCAGGAAGCAGAAGCTTTACTGTGGTTGAACAGGATCCGTTTCCGTGCAGGTATGCCAGCTTTGAAAGTGAGCGGAGCAGCTTTGAAAGAGGCCTACCGTCACGAAAGAAGAATCGAAATGGCTTATGAGGAGCAGCGTTATCATGATGCGCGTCGCTGGATGATCGCCAAGGAAACATTGGGTCGCCCATTAGCCTACATTAACGTGCTGGGTAAATTCAAGGCGGGTAAGTCTATGAAAGAGCCATATCACTATGATACGGATGTTTATACTTACACCTACACGCCGGTTGTGGAGAAATCGCACGAAAACCGCACCTGGGTTGATAAAATGTATTTCCGTCCGTTCAGCCGTGACGAGATCAACCGTAATGCTAAATTGGTTCAAAACCCGGGTTACGATAAGTAATTGTTTTTGAAATCCTTGTTGGAAGCCATGTCCGTTTTGGGGCATGGCTTCTTTGTTTTTAACACGGGCATAATTTTTAGCTTAATAAAACAGACTCCGCCCAAGGCGTCGGTATTCGCTATTAATTATCATGAAAAAACGACAAATGTTCTTCGAAATGGGCTTACTGCTGATCTCTGTTTTATATGGATTCGGCGTTATCAGCTCAACATTCCCTGGCGGTAATATCCAGAAGGCAGACATTGTCAAAAAAGCAACCGTAATCGAACTTGAAAAGCGCGTGCAGGTTCGGCCCGAAGATCTGCCTGAAAAAGTGCGGAATGCATTGAATGACAAGTCCTATGCAGGATGGACGATTTCAGATGCCTACCTGGTCGTTGCCGATGATGGCGGTTCCTATTATGAACTTGTTGTCCGCAAGGCTGACGAGCAGTCCCGCATGAAGATTAATAAAGACGGTCAGGTTCTTAATTAATGCAGGCGTGGAGATTAATCCCACAAAACGTGGATTTCGCTCGACACAACCACATGTTCATATAGATATGTAACTAATTGATTATTAATGTATTGTTAGTTTTGGCATAATGATGTTAGGACTCCGGGCAACAGTGCGAGTGCACAGAAACGCCAAATAAAACAAGTTCAAAAGAACCTACATTATGAAAAAGCTAATAGTATCGGCATTTGCCCTAGGACTTATCTCTTTCGCTTCTGTTCAGGCCACGGCGCAAACAGCACAGTCTGCTCAGACGGAAACAAAGCAGGAGACGACCACAAAAACTACTACAACTTCCAAGGAAGATAAGGTAGCGGTCAAACCGGAAGACCTTCCGGAAGGCATTAAGAAGACAATTAAAGGAGAGGAATTCTCGGGTTGGACTGTGAAAAAAGCCTTTCTTGTGAAAGAAGGTGACAAGAGTGAATATTACGAATTGCAAGTTGCCAAGGGCGAAGAAAGCGCCCGGGTAAAACTGGATAAAGACGGAAATAATGTGGGATAAAAAATAGTTTTTTTCCACATTTTCAGAGAACAGCCGGGAAAGATTTCGGCTGTTTTGTTTTGTATAAAAAGCTGTTATCCTTAACATTGCCCTTCCCTAAATACTTAACAGTTTTCTGAATTGAATGTTAAAACCTTTACATTACCCCATCTGTGTTTTTTTGCTGGTAACAGGAATGTTTAATTGCACCGGCGGCAAGTCAAAAACTAAAAATAAACCCCTCGCTCAGACGGCCTCGCAGTCGGGCAAAGCCATTTATACCACACATTGCATTTCCTGCCATGCACTCGAACAGGAAGAAATAGGCCCGAAACTGGGTGGCGTAACGAGTTTGCTATCCACACCTGAACTTGTTGCATTTATTAAAAATCCGAACGCTGCCATTGAAGCTGGAAACAAGCGGGCTGTGAACCTCACCAAGCGTTACAAGATGATTATGCCTCCCTTTGACTTTTTGAAAGATGACGAGATTAAATCCATTCTTTCGTACATCGCGGAGGAAACCCAAGCGCATAATATCAAGCCGCTACAAGTTAATTTGGACGAATCGGGCCATACAGCAGAACGACTAACCAGGCCAGTCACACTTTCCGGTTTGAAAATTGAAACGGAAGAATTTGCCATCATGCCTGTGTCTTCTGAAAAAATGCCCAGAACGAGAATTGCGAATATGCGTACAAGCCCCGCGCACGACGGCGCACTTTTTGTCAGCGATCAGCGTGGTTTGATTTACAGGGTCAAGGGTGGTAAGCCAGGCATATTCCTGGATATCAGGCCACTCATTGAAGATTATATTAATGAACCGGGCTTGGGAACCGGACTCGGAAGTTTCGCTTTTCATCCCGATTATCTGGAAAACGGCTTGATCTACATCACCCACACCGAAGCATTCAAAGGGAAAAAAGCCGATTATGAATACCATGATTCCATGAAAGTTGCGCTGCAATGGGTTGTTTCGGAATGGAAGAACAATGATGTAAAGAGCGAGACTTTTACAGGAAAAAGGCGGGAACTGATTCGTATTAATGTTCCGGGAAATGTGCACGGGATACAGGACATTGGTTTTGTTCCGGATATTAAAAAGAAAGATAAAGATTACGGATTGCTATACATAGGCACTGGCGACGGTGGTTCGACTATCGGCGGCTATCCCGCACTTTGCCATGATCTGCATTCTCTGCTCGGGACCATTATCCGCATTGATCCGCTTGGGAAGAACGGCAAAAATGGGAACTATGGCATTCCGGCAGATAACCCATTCGCGGATAGGCCTGATCCGAAGGTCAGAAAAGAAATTTATGCCTATGGTTTCCGCAATCCGCACCGCATGTCCTGGAATATGACCCATGGCAAAAGAATGTTCAGCACAGAAATTGGTGAGGCCAATTTTGAGGAGATCAACATTATTGAGAAAGGCGGAGATTATGGTTGGAACATTCAGGAGGGGAATTACGGTATATCTCCCAAGGACCTGAAAAATGTATTTAAACCCGAAAAACCTTCTTCGACATTCGTCAAACCCTATGCATTGTACGACCATATCGATGGTGCTGCCATCAGTGGAGGCGCTGTGTATGAAGGTGATATTACGGTTTTGAAAAACAAATATCTGTTCGGTGACATTGTCAGCGGCCGCATATTTTATACCAATGTTGACAAGACTCTGTCCGACAGCACTGTGCGTGAATTGAGCATTATTCAGGACGGAAAAGACACAAGTCTTCGTGAAATGACAGGCTCCAAGCGCGTGGATCTGCGGATTGAATATGATGTTTTTACAAAGAACCTTTACATCATGACCAAAAGCGACGGTAAAATCAGAAAAGTGACCGCTGCACATTTACACAAAAATCCCTGACCACACCTTTCCCTATTTCACACCCGCCGTTGAATAACTGGCAATCCGCTTATCGGAATCAGTGTTGTTTCTTTGTTTGCTACACTTAAATTCAAAGTTCATCCAATTATGGCTAATGTAAAAACGCTACTCGACCAATGGTCGGTTAAAGATCTTGAAGACAATTCATCTATCAATGTTACTGTGGAAAGTTGTACCGAGCTGGGCAACGGCGGCGTGCCCGGCATCCAGATCACAAGCATGGGCTCCATCGTTACTTACGAGCCCAATGTTGTAGAGCAATGGGCATATAAGGCCGGCAAGCAAAATGCTGATGAATATTTTCTGGAAGATAAATCCTGGACTTACCATGAAGATCAGTATATCAAACATTTTCTCGTCATCGGCAGCCCGCTGAAAGCCCGGATCACGGTTAAAACACGAAGCTCCAAGCCCATTACCAAAGATTACGATCTGCCGTTTGAGGTCTGAGTTCGGTTCTATAATTTTTTCAACTTTTGTTACAACCTTTTTTATTCCTGGTGTTTCTTCAGTCTGTATTTAATTAGTACTATGGCATGAAAAGAACAATCTTATTTGCACTGATCTGGGTGGCCGCCATGGCCTGTGACCAGAAACAGGATGCAGCACCACAACCTGAACCGAAGGCAACCAGCGTACCCTACCGGCAGCAAACGACGATAGCAGCTTCGGGAGCGGATCTTAAAGTGGACCTTCGCGAAGTAAATGACAGCCGTTGCCCCAAGGACGTAGTTTGCATACAAATGGGAAGCGCTAGAATCAAGTTCAATGTATCCGATTCCAAGAATGCAACGGACGTTGAAGTAGAGTTCAAAGGCGATAGCAAAGCTGATTTTCGGACGTTCACATTAAGTGGTCAAAATTACGTCTTGAAGGTGAGTGAGCTGCAACCTTACCCGGTAAGTACGCAAACACCTAAGATTGAGGATTATAAGGTGAATGTTACGATAGAAAAAAGTAATTGACTTAGTTTTGGTGTGAAATCGAGGAATGAGCCCGGCCAATGGTCGGGCTTCTTTTTTGGCCTTTCGAACCAAGTTTTGGGATTGTTGCGTAAATTGGAGCAACAAAAAAATCCACACAATCCTACCCTTTGAGCATGGAATATTTGTTTTCCCGTCGTGAAATGGTGAAAAGCATTGGCGTCTCAGGCTGTGCAATGCTGCTGAACCCATTGTTATCCCATGCAAAAACCGATCAGGCAATGATTTTACAAAGATCAATTCCGGTAAGTGGAGAGAAAATTCCGGTAGTAGGACTTGGCTCATGGCAGCAATTCGACGTTGGCCCGAGCGCGAGCGAAAGAACGCCATTAAAAGAGGTTTTGAAAGAAATGCAGGAAATGGGCGGCAAACTCATCGACGCCTCACCCATGTACGGCAGGTCGGAGGAAGTAATCGGTGAACTTACCACGGCGCTGAAAAACAATGACCAGTTTTTCTTTGCTACGAAGGTCTGGACAACAGGAAGGCAGGAGGGGATTGATCAAATGAACGACTCCTTTAAAAAGATGGGGCGCAAAAAAATGGATCTGATGCAAGTCCATAATTTGCAGGACTGGCAAACACATTTGAAAACATTAAAAGACTGGAAAACGCAGGGAAGAGTAAAATACATTGGCATCACCCATTACACGGATTCTGCACACCCACGCCTGGAGCAGATCGTAAAATCAAAAGAAATAGATTTTGTTCAATTTAATTATTCTATCCGGTCGCGGAATGCGGAGAAAAGTTTACTGAATGCAGCTAGGGACAATGGCGTGGCAGTCATTATTAACGAGCCGTTCGAGCAGGGCGCCTTGTTCCGCGCCGTTAAGGGCAAAGAGCTTCCAGCCTTCGCAGCGGATTACGACATTAAAAGTTGGGCGCAATTTTTCCTCAAATACATTATTAGCCAGGAAGCAGTCACTTGCGCCATTCCCGGCACTTCCGATGTAAAACATTTGGTCGAAAATCTGAGCGCAGGCCTCGGCAAGCTTCCTGATGAAGCCGGAAGAAAGAAAATGATTGAATGGATCGAAAAAGTATAAAAAATGCGCGACAATCATCGCCACGCACTTTTTGAGTTTCCTATTCGTGTCAGATTGCTACCTGATTACGATCGTCTTCGGCAATTTGAAGCACTTTATCCATTGTGATCGGTAAATTACGTACGCGGACGCCCGTCGCATGGAAAACAGCATTGGCAATCGCGCCTGCCACGCCGATAATGCCTATTTCCCCGACACCTTTTACGCCTAACGGATTCACAATATCATCCTTTTCCTCTACAAAAATCACTTCAATGTCATTGATATCCTTATTTACAGGCACATGATATTCAGATAAGTTGTGATTCATAAACCGGCCATACTGGTGGTCCATTTTGCTCTCCTCTTCCAGAGCCTTGCTGATTCCCCAAACAACACCGCCCAGAATCTGACTTCTTGCCGTTTTCGGGTTCAGGATTTTACCCGCTGCTACCGCGCAAACAACGCGCGTCACGCGCACAATGCCCAAGTCTTCGTCTACTTTAACCTCTGCGAAAACCGCCGCATGCGCGTTAAATGTATATTTCATCTTATTAATCGGATTCGGGCCGCTGGTGGAGGTTTCTTCAATGCTATTAATGCCCGCAAGACGCATTACTTCCACGATCGAAGCGCTCTTTGAGCTATCCTTTACATCCGAAATCATGCCGGAGTCAAGCACAATATCCTTACTATTTGAATCATATAACGGGGATGTCTTCGTCTTGACGGCCATCCTGATCAGCTTCTTTTTTACATCTTCACAAACGCCTTTCACTGCTGAGCCCACCGATGCTGCGGTCCAGGAACCACCTTCGAGCGGCGCCATGGGCATATTTGTGTCGCCTAAGTGGAAAGTAACATCTTCCATCTTCAATCCCAGACTTTCCGCAGCAATCTGCGTCATAATGGTATAAGTGCCCGTTCCAATGTCGGAAGTCCCGCTGCTGATCACCAATTTCCCATCAATAGACAGCAATGCTTTCGCCCTGCAGGGCATCTGGAATGCGTCCCAGGCTGCCGTGGCAACTCCCCAGCCAATAAGCTGGTTTCCTTCGCGCATAGAGCGCGGTTCAATGTTCCGCCTGGTCCAGCCAAACTTTTCGGCGCCTTCGCGGTAACAAGCGATCAGTTCCTTGCTGGAAAACGGCTTTTCTTCCGTCTGGTCTTCGTCTGCATAGTTCTTCAGTCTGAAAATGAGGGGATCCATTTTAAGCTCGTAAGCGAGCTCGTCCATAGCGCTTTCCATTGCGTGCGCGCCAGTAACGGCCCCCGGTGCCCGCATATCCACAGGCGTGTACATATCCAGGCCGACGAGCTCATATTTCAACTTCACATGATCACAGTTATACATTGTCCCCGACCAGTTGACAATGATCTCGGTATAACTTTCAAACCGCGATGTTTCAGAATAAGCCTCATGTCTGATCGATTCCAGCGAGCCGTCTGCAGAAGCACTCAGTGCCAGTTTCTGCATAGTAACCGGTCTGTGCCCGAACGTGAACATTTGCTGTCTGGTTAACCCGACTTTTACTGGCCTTTTCAATTCCAAAGCAGCCAGCACTGCCATGAAAAGCTGATATTGCGGCCTTAATCCGGACCCGAATGCGCCGCCGACATACGGAGAGATAATCCGCACATCTTTATACGCAAGTCCAAACACATTACCGATGTAAAACTGGCAATTGGTAACGCCCTGTGTTTTATCATACACCGTAAGCTTTCCGTTTTCCCAGATCGCCGTGGTTGAAAACAGCTCCATGGGATTGTGGTGCTCAGCGCCATGCTGGTAAGTGCCAGACATCTTGAATTCTGCCTCACCATAAGCTTCGTCCGCATCGCCACGTGATTTGGGTGATACATAACCGATTTTTCCAACTGGTGCTTTATAAGAACGGTCTATATTCTTGGCCAGATCCGTAGCAAAACTTTCCTCTTCGTACAGAACATCAATCAGGGAGGATGCATATCTGGCGAGTTCAAAAGTATCAGCCACGACCAATGCAACCGGCTGTCCGCTGTAAAGGATCTTATCATCGTGCAAAGGCCTGAACGGTGAACCGGAAGGCGCATCCATATCTTTGTACTTAATGCTAAACCATGGCAGTCCGGAAACATTTTCGTGCGTAAAAACCTGCAAAACGCCTTTAAGCCCCATGGCTTTGGATGTATCAATGCTAATTATCCTGCCTTTTGCAATGCTGCCGGACACGATGTAGCCATAAAGCATCCGATCTACTTTAAAATCGGCCGAATATCTGGCAGTTCCTGTAACTTTTGCCAATCCATCCACCCGGCTCACGGGTTTTCCAATATATTGCGTTTTCATAGATTTTCTCCTGCTTTAAGCGCTTCATGCAATGCGCGTACAATGGCTCTCCTGGCCAACTCTATTTTAAAGGTGTTACCACCAAAGCCGATTGCGCCGGTCAGCATTGTTTCCGCTAACGTCCTGAAATTCTCAGTTGAGGCAACTTTTCCAATATAATTCTCCTCCACTTCGCGGCGGCGCCATGGCTTGTGCGCCACACCACCCAATGCTATCCGGATGTCTTTGATCACGTCCCCTTCCAGCTCCAACGCAGCAGCAACAGAAACCAGGGCAAACGCATAAGATTGACGGTCACGGACTTTCAAGTAAAAATTGTATTTGGTAAAATTGCTTGGCGGAAGATCAATAGAAGTAACAAGCTCTCCGGGGCTGATATTAGTATCCAAATGAGGCGTATTTTCTGGTAGCCGGTGAAAATCGCGGAAATCGAGCGAGCGCTCGCCGTTCGGGCCGGTAATGTTCACTTTTGCATCCAGGGCCGCGAGCGCTACACACATATCCGACGGATGCGTGGCAATACAACGCTCACTCGTTCCCAGAATGGCGTGTATGCGGTTAATCCCATTGATGGCAGAGCATCCGGAACCTGGCTCACGCTTGTTGCAGGCAGTCGCAGTGTCGTAAAAATAATAGCAGCGGGTGCGTTGAAAAAGGTTTCCTCCGTTGGTGGCCATATTGCGCAACTGCGGTGAAGCGCCAGCCAAAATAGCTTTTGAAAGAAGTGGATAGCGTTGTTCCACAAGCCCATTCCATGCCGTGTCGGCATTGGTAACCAATGCACCGAGTCTCAGCCCACCATCTTCATTTTCTGTAATGTCTGCCAGATCCAGCCGGTTAATGTCCGTCAAATGATCCGGTTTCATCACATTTTCCTTCATCAAATCCAGCAAATTGGTGCCGCCAGCAATGAATTTCCCGCCTTCGTGCTCCTGAATGTCCGCCACAGCTCCTGCAACGTCATGGGCTTTGTTGTATGAAAAACTGTTCATGCCATTTTTGATTTAACCTCCATAATGGCAGCATTGATATTATTATAGGCGCCGCAGCGGCAGATGTTGCCGCTCATTAGTTCCTGAACATCTTCCAGAGAATCGGCCCGCCCCTCATTGAGCATGCCCACCGCTGAACAGATCTGTCCCGGCGTGCAATAGCCGCATTGAAATGCATCATGTTCGATAAATGCGTCCTGCAAAGGATGGTTTGTAATGCCGTCTGAAAGTCCTTCAATAGTAGTGATCGACTCGCCGTCTTTCATGACTGCAAGCGTAAGGCAGGAATTGATGCGTTTGCCATTGATGAGCACAGTGCATGCGCCGCATTGCCCATGGTCGCATCCCTTCTTAGTGCCGGTCAGCCCCGCGTATTCCCTAATCGCATCAAGAAGGCTTACCCACGGCTGCAATCTGAGCTTATAGGATTGGCCGTTGATTGTCAGGTTCACCAGTTCAAATTCAGGCAACTGCCGTTTATCTCCGACAGGTTTTTCTAAAAAAGCTGTTTCATTAATCATATTTTCGAATGGTGAATAGTTGTTCCTTTATAGTGGTCTATAAAAACTATTCCCTTCGAAAGCGTCTGATGAAAGTGTTGAATGGGGATTAAGGGAACTGTTGCCCGGTGGGTATGATGTACGCTATAGGTAAGCCTACGGCCGATATCACGATGACTGTGCCCAACAATGCGGCATCCCAGGACGAGGCAGGCATTCCGGAAAATGCGATCGGCATGACGACCATATTCATCACCAGCCAGATAAAGATGCCATAAATGATACCGCTTACCAGTTTGTGCCTGGCAGGAAATGCAATGTATTGGTATATCAAAAAATAAAATAGCGCGAATGCCAGTGCGATCAGAAAATGAAATAGCAACCCGTATACAGCCATCATATTTCCACCTTCAAAAGCAGCTTTACCAAATACACCGCTTGCGATGGACAGAAGCATCCGGACCGGTGTTGTTTGATCCAGGATAATCGCGTAAACGACAAACGCGGCCATGATGTCAAGCGAACCGGCTACGAATGCAGCCCACAAGACGGTTCTCAAACCGGACCCCGCAAATTTTGATGTTTTCATGGATGGCAAGATTGGATGTTGAAATATACAAAATTGATGGTAATAACGCCAGGTACATACGCAGCGCGATCAAAGACTAATGAACTGCAAGCCGGGCACCGAGACCGTTGCTTCGACAGACTCCGGATCAGGTTAGTAGTAATACGTTTATGCGTCCTTTAGAATAAACAGCCGATCAAACCGGCCCTGTTTATATATGCTTAAAAATCAAAATATATCGCGGCGGGATTTTATGGCTCGGGCAGGCGTAATTGCCGTGGCCGGGACCCTTGCTCCCGAATTCACAAGCGTATCCACGCAATTTACCAAACCCATGAAAGCCATAAGGATCAAAAATGTCGATTCTAATTTTGAAAGAGAACCATTAAACCCCTACCGGTTCAAAGGGAGCGCCATAACAGACAGCTGGCAGGCAATAGCAATGCTCGAATCCGATTCCGGCAATAAAAAGATCGGCATAGGGACACAGGGTGTGCTGTGGTCTGATTCGAAGGTTTTTGCGGCACATTCCGAAAGCGCCGGGAATGCATTAATGTATGCAATGAGCGAACGGGCCTTGCAAATGGTTAAAGGCACAACGTTCTCTGATCCGGTGAAACTGCTCGACGATATACTGCCGGAAGTTTTGGCCTACGGAAAAAAGATAACCGGGAATCCGGACTTGCGTAAAACATTTGCGCTCAATGCACTGGTTTGCGTCGACAATGCGGCCTGGCTTTTGTACGCCAAGGAAAATGGCATTGATCAGTTTGATAAGCTGATCCCTGCCGCTTATCAACGAGGGCTTTCCCACAGGCATGAGAAGGTGGCGAGCATTCCGTCGTTTAGTGTAGGTACGTCCGCGGAGCGGATCAGGCAAGCGGCAGATGAGGGTTATTTTATTATGAAATTAAAGACCGGTTCGGCCGGAACGCAGCAGGAAATGATTGAAAAGGACATTGCCTTCCTGAGTGCAGTGCATAAAGCGATCGGACATTATGAAACGCCATATACGCAAAACGGTAAAATTCCATATTATTTCGACGCAAATGGCCGATATGAGAAGAAAGAAACATTGCTGCGCTTTCTGGATCACGCCAAAAAGATCGGTGCATTTGAACAGATTGCTGTGATCGAGGAGCCATTTGAAGAGCATAACGAAGCTTTTGTGGGCGACTTGGGCGTCCGTGTCGCTGCTGACGAGAGTGCGCATACTGTGGAAGACGCCGCGCACCGGATTGATCTGGGTTACAGCGCGATTGCAGTAAAAGCCATCGCTAAAACATTGAGTATGACCATGAAAATCACGCAACTCGCCTACGAAAAAAAGGTGCCATGCTTTTGCGCTGATCTGACGGTTAATCCCATTCTGGTGGATTGGAACAAAAATGTGGCCGCTAGGCTGCAACCATTTCCAGGCATGAGTGTAGGTTTACAAGAAACAAATGGCCATCAGTATTATAAAAATTGGGAAAAGCTGATGACTTACCATCCTCAAAAAGACGGGTCCTGGGTTCGGACGCAAAAAGGGGTTTACGTTACAGACGCATCATTCTATGCAGAAAGCGGCGGCATTCTTACACCGTCGAGACATTATGAAGAAATGTTTGAAACCGCACATTAATGTCAAAGCGCAATAATCTCCGGAGCTGACTGAGCACCTTTTGTGACTTCCAGAATCCGGCTTCCGACCTTGAAAGAGAAGCTCTCCCGGTCGGCGGCGCATTTTTCCGTTGGGCTGTAAGCAACAAGCTTTTGGGCCATTTCGTCATACATATACTTGCAATGCACCGCTTTTTCAGCATCGCATGCAGGTGCACTTGGTAATGAAAGGATGTTCCGCTGTCGCACAATACCCATGCAAATGCCTGCAACGGTTCCGATGGTGAGTGTGGAAATAATGATAAGGGTAGAAGGTTTCAAGGTCATGGTTGAGAGGTTTGCGTAATCAGTAACTTACTTTCATGACAAATTAGCTTCCTAAACCGTTGGCATCACGCTAAAATTTTCTAATCTGTGCTTTTCTCTATCCGGATTGTCATTTCCTGTGTCTGAATCGTATCATTGATAAATAAAAGCCAGACCTGATTTGGCATTGGAAATCGGGTGTCTGCTTGCGGGCGCAGACCTTACTCTGGGGGAAGCGAGAATTTTCTGAAAATCAGCCACTTTGGTCGGCTTTCAGGCGCTGCATGCTTCTGCGCCGACAACTACAAGCCCTTTTCATTTAGCAACAATAAAAATATTTACTTCTGACCTGTAACGAAATGCCGGCGTGCTCGTCTTTGTATTTGAAATGGATTTACAAGCCTTTAACCAACGCATTCTTCCCGTGCAGGGACGCCTTTTCAGACTGGCGCAAATGTTTCTTCGCAACCGCGAGGAAGCCGAAGATGCCATTCAGGATGTGTTGCTGAGGTTGTGGACGAACAGGCAGCAGTTGGAAACTTACCATAGCATCGAAGCATTGGCCGTGCAAATGACCAAAAACCTTTGCCTTGACCGCCTTAAATCTCATCACAAGCAGAAAATGCAGAACGATGCGGACGTCACCAGCGTGCATGCGGCCGAGTTGTCACCACACCGGCAGTTGGAGAACAGCGACAGCGCGGCGCTCATTCACAGGCTGATAGGCGAGCTGCCCGAACAACACAAGCTGGTGTTGCATTTGCGCGATGTGGAGGAATGTTCATTTGAGGAGATTGAGCAGGTTACAGGATTGAGCAATGCGAACATTCGCACGATCCTTTCGAGGGCGCGGCAAAAACTGCGCGAGAATTATCTTAAAGCAAACGATTATGAATCAGGATATTGAAAAATTGCTTGAAAAGTATTACGATGGCGAAACGACCATTGATGAGGAAAAAGAGCTCAAACGTTTTTTTCAGCATGAGAACGTGCCGGAGCATTTGATGAGCCACGCAGCGCAGTTTGGTTATTTCGTAGAAGCCCGAAATGAGTATCCTTCCCTTACATTCGGCAGCGAACTTTCTGCCTTGTTAGACCCGCCCAAACAAACGCCTGTTTTAAGGTTCGGAAGCTGGTTGTTGAGAATTGCCGCCGGGCTTGCGTTGCTGATCGTTGGGTTTCTGGGTGGACGTGTGTTTCAGGACCGTGGCACGGGAGCCAATCCTTTAATTGCTACGGAAGAATCAGTCTCGCAAGTAGAAATAAGAAATGTACTGACGTTTGAAAAATTAGCTTCTACATCTGCTAGCGAACGCATTCAGGCCATAAACCAGAGTTATGATTTGCCAAAAGTGGACAAGGAAATCACGCAGCTGCTTATTAATACCCTGAATTTTGATCCAAATATTAATGTCAGGCTCGCCGCTTGTCAGGCTTTGCAACATTTTCAGAATGAGGCTGATGTGGCAGAGTCGCTGGTGCAGTCCCTGGCCATTCAAACCGATCCTAACATTCAGATCATGCTGATCGAGGTTCTGGTTTCAATCAAAGAAAAGCGGGCCGTGGAGCCATTTCAGCAGCTGGTCAGAAAACAGGATGTAATGGAGGTTGTAAAGCTGAAAGCACAACAGGGAGTGAGTGAGTTGACCGCCGCAGACGTCTGAAAAAATATTCTTCAGAAAAGGATAACATTAAACCGCATTTAATTTCAATCACATATTTTAATCGGAAACCATGAAAAAAGTACTTTTAATGAGTATGGGTTGCTTGCTATGCCTTGCGCAATCCATGGCACAGACGCATGAATACAAAACCAGGCTTGCCAATTCCAAGGAAAAGAAAATAACCATTGAAATGGCCGCCAGCCAGGTAAAAATCGAGGGATATGCCGGAGACGAGGTGCTTATTCAGGCATCATCCGGTTTTGAAGCACCGCCTGAAAGAGCAAAAGGTTTGAAGCCGCTCTACTATTCCGGCGTCGATAACACAGGAATCGGGCTCTCGGTTACACCCGAAGCAGGTGGCCTGAAAGTGGAAAAAGTGACGCGGAAAGAGGTGAAATACACGATCCGTTTGCCAAAACAGGTTGCGGTGCTTTTTCAGGAAGTAAACTGGCAGGGCGGATCCAAAATCGCGATCAGTAACATGGACGGCGACCTGGAAATAAAAACCAACGTCGCCAATATCAATCTGACCAATGTCACCGGCCCCGTGGTGGCTAACACGACGAGCGGCGATGTAAATGTCGTTTTTTCTGCGCTTAATCAAAGCAAGCCCACCGCCATTTCATCCATCAGCGGCGAAGTAGACGTTACGCTGCCGGCAACTACAAAATCGACGATGAAGTTGCGGTCGATTAATGGTGAAATGTACACGGACTTCGATTTGGGCACAAAAAGCAATCGGGACGGTCTCTCCAAAGTAGGCGGCGGCAGTAACATTGAGGGCGCGACGAACGGGGGAGGTGTGGAAGTGCAACTCAACACGATCAGCAGTAACATTTACATCCGTAAAAAGTAACCACCGTTTGCATCTAGCGTCATGAAAAACAATCTATTAATTTTCGCTCTGGCATTGCTTGCCGGGCCATTGGCTGCGCAGAAGATCATTGAAAAAAGGATCCCTCACAAAGATGGCCAAACTGTAAACCTGAACCTGAAATTTGCGGACACTATCCACGTCAGATATTGGGATAAACCCGAAATTTACGTCAAAATCAAGGCTGTGATTAACGGGAATAAATTAAATGACGCCCTGGTTGTTACCGAACGGGCGACCACGGACGAGGTGATCATGGAAATAGGATTTGATGACGAATTGCTCAAAAAAGGAAGAGAAGAGGATTGTCCCGGCGACAGGCGAAGCAGCTGGACAAATAAGGAGGGCTCTCATAGATATTATATGTGTAAAGAAATTGATTACCAGGTGTTCCTGCCCCGAAATGCCAAGCTTAAACTGGAAACGATCGATGGGAACATTGATATTGATGGCGCAACGACAACCGTTTTTGCGAAAACGATCAGCGGATATGTGGATATGAGCTGGCCCAGATCAAAGGGCATTAACGTGGCCATGAAAACCATCACCGGCGAGGTGTATTCCGACTTTGATATTGATTTTAAAAACAAGAAACAGAAGAACCCCATCGTCGGATATTTGCTGGAAGGAACAGTCAAAGGAGGTGGCCCGGATGTGAAGTTGGAGTCCATCAGCAACGATGTGTATCTGCGCAGTAAAGACTAGTTTCTAAAACATAACGAAATGAATATAAGGGCTATACGCATTGCGTATAGCCCTTATCGCATATATGCGGATGAGGAGACGCAAAGCATGTCCCCACGAAGATCACCCTACACCCTGGAAAATGGCAGGGTCACCCCAAAAATATTAAGGGAGTAAAATGAATAAATTATAATTGCACATAGTTAGAAGATGAGATTTCTCAATTCCAACTAGATTTAATCACATTATTTTTAATTAAAAGATGCCCTATGAGAACACAGAAGCAGTATTTGGAAGAGATTAACAGGCTGCTTGCAGACTATCTTCGGGAGATTGAAAACTCAGACCTGAAACCTTTGTCAGCTCAGGTTTATCAAGTACAATCGAAGAATTTTGTAAGATGGATCAATGGTGATTTTACCCCCGGGGAAGTTAAGAAATTGAAGCGCAAGGCTCAGGAAAAATCCGAAGGCAATTAAAAAAGCGATCATTCCCGAAAACCAGAATGCGGGCCACCCGTGCTCAATAATGCTCTGTTAAAACGCACTATCTACACTCGTTCCTCTACTTGACTTTACTCGGTTTCTCCAAGCCGCATCCCCATAAAATTTGTAATTGTTTTGGCAGCAATGTGCCTGCTGTCAGATCAGATCCCGAAGGATGTTTTTTTGAAAAATGAATGTTTTTAATATTTCAAAAACAAAACACCTTCGCGGCAGAACCGGAAGGTGTAAGATATACTCAACGTTTATAACGTATTTCATTACGTTCATTCCCGAAAGAACCTCTCAGCTGTCAGCACATACCTAAATAAAAGAGCGGTTATACAAATTTACAATGTAAAAGCAAGATTTATTGCAACCAGATATAAAAACTGTTGTAGCAATTTCTCTACATTGTTTGTGACCATTTTTAGGTAGATTTGGTTTGTTGTTTGTAGACAAATGAAAAGAAGTAAATTTTGCCTGGAATTATCCCGTTACACGTCAAAGTTGCTTTTTGGATCAGAGAACAAAGTAACGCCCATCCCCTCCCGGTTTCAAAATTCGTAACGACCCTTGATTTGATGAGTCGGATCCGGAAAAATTCCCACCGTCCGTCTCTACTGAAATGTAATTATTCCGGGAGTAGCGTATTGATCTCAGATGAACTTATCTTTTCTAGACTGGCCTATTCAAAAACAATTGGCTGAGGAAACAAATGTCCTCAACATTGCACGCATCAAAGTTTTATCATTGTCTCTCCATTTGAGGCTGGTTTACACCGCAATGCTGCTTACGCTTTATGTCGCAGAAAATCATACGCTTCAGACCGAGCGGATAGGCATTTTAATGGGCGTTGTGGTCCTGTATTACTTTGCGTTACGGCTTGGCCTGAACTGGCAGAAAGCCATTCACATTGCAATTCTGCTTTTTGTCTTCATTATCTGGTCCAACCTTTTCTTCTATGAGGAGGGCTTCCATGTCGTCACATTGCAGTATGTTGTCATCATCAGCATTTATGGCTTCTATGGATTGGGGAATAAATGGGGAACATGTTATTCATTATTTGCCATTTTGCCCTTCTTTATCTATATGTATCTGGAACAGCAGTTCGTTGCCGCAGTCCCATGGGGGCCTGTGGGAGTGAGCAGACTTGCCATTGCTATCCTGTTGCTGCACAATTTTTGCTTTCTTTTTTTGGTCAACTATTACTTTTTCAACTCTTTTTACTCAACGATATCTACCCTGGATGCACGTACAATCGAACTTACGTCCAGCCTTGCTTTCCTGGAAGATTCTCAGGAGCAGCTTGAAGCTGAGTTCAGACATCAGAAATTACTGCTCGCCACCATCTCACATGATATCAAAAGCCCGCTTCGGTTTTTAATGACCACAACCGGCCGTCTGGCCAAGACCAATCCGGATTTGCCAACAATACGCGCCATTAGCCAGTCAAGTTACCGGCTTTATCATTTCATGAAAAACCTCCTTGACTATGCACAGTTCCGGTACAGGAGCACACGGGTTACTTTTAATTATCTGGATGTGCATGAGCTGGTTGAACAGAAGTTTGCTATATTTTTGGCCGAGGCAGAAAGCAACGGAAACCGATTTCTAAACGCTGTCCCCGAAGGCGTAATCCTTAAAAACAATGTGCAACTGCTGAGCATTGTCCTGCATAACCTTATCGATAACGCAAACAAAGTGACCAACGGGGGCGTGATCGAGGTTATTCACAAAGATTTCCGTGATTCGTTGCACCTGATCGTCAGGGACACCGGACCTGGCATGGATCCGGCGATTATACGCTGGCTGAACAGCAGCGAAAAGGTGCCCGGCGCTGATCTGGATCCCGAGAGTTTTGGTATGGGACTGGTTATCGTTAAGGAAGTCAGCACCCTGATCCATGCAGGACTGGCCGCTGAACCGAACGGAGAACAGGGTGTGTCAATCAGCATAATTTTTCAAAAATGAGTTTGTTGTAGGTAAAGTTCTACGTAATTTCCCTCCGTATTAAACTACTTTAAGAGGAAATAGGAAATAACGATGAATTTGAAAGCGATTTTATTAGTAGAAGATCATTCCATTGTGCGGATGGGCGTGAAATTGCTGATAGAAGATTTCATGTCTTCGGTAGTTGTTAGCGAAGCCGGAACATTTAATGAAACACTTAAAATGCTTCACAACAGGCATTTTGACCTGGTTATTTTAGATATCCGCATTCCAGGAGGAGACGCATTCAATATGATTCCGCGCATCAGATCTGTTCAGGAAAAGGTAAAGATCCTGATCTTTTCATCACAGGAAGAAGAGCTGTATGCATTGCACTACGTGAAAGCCGGCGCGAATGGTTTTTTGCCAAAAGACACGAGCAACGAGGAGCTGGAACGTGCAGTTACCACAGTCCTCAGCGGAGGGACATATGTCACCAGTTTGGTCCGGCAGCAGCTGGATAACAACACTTTACAGGAAAGAGAAAGCCGCGAAAGCCCGCTTGAAATCCTGTCTAACCGGGAGCTCGAAATCATGGATATGCTGTTGACCGGGAAGTGGACAAAGGATATTGCCATCGACCTGAACATTAAGGAGAGCACCGTAAGCACTTATAAGGCGCGCATTTTCGAAAAGCTGGAAGTGACCAATGTGCTGGAACTATTTAAAAAAGTCGAAATCTACAAAAAGCACAATACAAGCTTTCTTCGATCATAATTTGTCGAATGTTTACTACGAAACGTCAACAAATTCGCACGGCATAATTATTAAACCAGGTGAACAATTTTATCTAACAATATTTATATTTACCACACGAACGCTTGCAGGTCGTTTTGAATAACCCTAAAAAAATATTTTTCTAAGGAGATGCCAGTAACATTTCACTATCATATTGAAGACAGGGCTTTATCTTTTTTTGGAGCCGTTGCTTTCACGATCACCGCAGGATCGCTGCTCTGGCTTTCTGCTATTTATGCGCTTTACCATCTCCTGATAGTATGAACAGCAGCATGTAGTTGTGTTAAATTAAGTTAAATGCTTGATATTGAGAGGGTCGGTTAACTTTTTTTAAGAGTTGGCAGGACATCCCTTCAAGGCGCTTTCGATAGCTTTGAACCTCAGGCTAAACTTAATTTAACATGACATTTTTCAAAAAATGGAACAACATTACAGGCTGGGCCGTCTTTTTCACGGCCTTTGTGACGTATTTGCTTACCATGGAACGTACTGCCAGTTTCTGGGATTGCGGAGAATTTATTGCTGCTGCGTTTAAATTGCAGGTTCCCCATCCGCCGGGAGCACCTTTTTTTCTGCTTGTCGGCAGACTCTTTTCCTTGCTTGCTTTTGGAGATGTTACCCGCGTAGCTTATTGGGTAAACATGGTTTCAGTCGTTAGCAGCGCTTTCACCATCCTGTTCTTGTTTTGGACTATTACATTATTGGTCAGGAAATTGATCGGTAATCCGGAACAAGAGGTAAGCAAACCGGATGCGATAATCGTCATTTTATCGGGCGTAACAGGGGCGCTTGCTTACGCCTGGTCTGATTCGTTCTGGTTTTCAGCGGCCGAAGCAGAGGTTTACGGCCTGTCATCGTTCTTCACGGCTATTGTGATCTGGGCAGTTTTCAAATGGGAACAAACAAAGGATGCGGCTACGGCCAACCGCTGGCTGATCCTGATCGCTTACTTGATTGGCATTTCCATTGGTGTGCATTTGCTGAACCTGGTCACCATCCCGGCCCTGGCGCTGATCTATTATTACAAAAAATATCCAAAACCCACTGTTAAGGGGCGAATTATGGCTTTTTGCGGCGGATTGGTCGTTTTAGCCATTATCAATTCCGGCATTATCCCAGGTTTGCCGGATCTGGCTGGCAAGTTTGAAATTTTCTTTGTCAATGCGCTGGGGCTTCCTTACAATTTCGGAATTGCCTTTTTCGTCATTCTCTTTCTCGGGACATTAAGCTGGGCGATCCGTCATGCGCACAAAAAAGAAAAGGTTTTGCTTAATACGGCTTTGTTATCGCTTGTTTTTGTGCTGATCGGCTATTCCTCTTATATGATGGTGCTTGTCCGCTCGGAATATAACCCGCCGATCAATGAGAATAATCCCAGTGATGTATTACGTTTTGTGTCTTATCTAAAAAGGGAGCAATATGAAAGCAGACCATTGCTTTATGGACCGTCATTCACTTCGAAGCCCGTAACCCAGGAGCACGGCGCGCCGGTTTATCGCAAAAAGGATGGAAAATATGTGATCATCGATTATCGTCCGGTTTACGGGTATGAGCCAGGCAGCAATATTCTTTTCCCGCGCATGTACAGTGCACAGCCGGGCCACCCGCAGCTTTATCAGCAAATGACGGGCCTGGCAGAAGGGCAGCAACCGACGATGAGACATAACCTGGCCTACCTGTTTGGTCACCAGATCGGGCACATGTACTGGCGCTATTTTCTGTGGAATTTCGTAGGCCGCGAAAGTGACCAGGAAGGAGCAGGGACGGTTTTGCCCTGGCAGGTTCCCAGCCAGTTTCCTTCATCTATTACGAACAATAAAGGGCATAACAACTTTTTTATGCTGCCGCTTTTGCTGGGCCTTGCAGGGCTTTTATGGATGTACAGAAAGCGTCGCGACGACCTGGTGGTTCTTACTTTAATGTTTGTTTTGACTGGCGTCGGGCTTGTGATTTATCTCAATTCGCCACCCACGGAGCCGCGCGAACGCGATTATATTTACGTTGGGTCCTTTTACATTTTCTGCATCTGGATTGGATTTGGCGTTATGGCAGTTGCGGGATTTTTACAAAAAGCGGTGAAGAAAGCCACCTTACGCACCACATTAACCGTGGCTGCAAGCCTCTCTGTTCCCTTGATCATGGTTGCAAAAGGATGGGATAACCACGACCGCAGCAACCGCTACCATTCGGTTGATTTTGCACGAAACCTGCTCAATTCCTGCGCTCCTAATGCGATACTTTTCACAGGAGGTGATAATGATACATTCCCTTTATGGTATTTGCAGGAGGTTGAGGGCGTTCGTACGGACGTGCGCGTATGCGTGCAGACTTTTCTGGGCCTCGATTGGTACATTGAGCAGCTCAAACGGAAGACCAACAAGTCGGAGCCATTACCGCTATCCCTGGATATGGATGATTATGCAATGGGTAAAAACGATTTCGTGCCGTTTTATGAGGTCCCTTCTGTCAAAAGCGGCATTAACCTGAAAGAATATCTTGAACTGGTTAACCAGGAAAACAAGGCGATTCAGGTTCCGCTCACCAGTGGCGATATGACCTCGATTTTACCTTCTTCCACACTCTTTTTACCGGTGGATGCTGAAAAGGTCAAGTCCATGAACATTATCAAAAGTGCGCTTTTGCCTATGCTTTCCGATTCCATGAGCTGGAACATTGGCACAAAGGACCTGTACAAAAGCGATCTGGTAATGTTGGATATAATAGCAACAAACAATTGGAAACGACCTGTCTATTTTTCTTCAACAATGGGCGCAACACATAATCTGGGACTGCAGGAGTACATGCAGTTGGAAGGTTACACGTACCGTTTGCTGCCAGTGCGCGTACAGGGAGCTTCGGATGGGTATGTCAATGCAGAAATTATGTACGATAATATGATGAAGAAAATGAAATGGCGTTCGCTGAACGACCCTAATGTATATTACGACGACACCTATCGTGGCTCCCCGGTTGCCACTGCGCGCATTTCGTTTCTGCGGCTTGCAGGCCAGCTAATCGCTGAAAATGATTTGAAAAAAGCCAGAGAAGTGGTAAATACAGCAATGACGGTCATGCCTGATGACACGATCCCATTTGACCAGTTTTCTGTTGGTTTTTTGGGCATGCTGTTTGACCTGGGCGAAGACAAAAAAGCACTGGACTCGGCCAGGACCATGGCGCTCCGTTCGGATGAAAATCTCTCCTGGATCCAGAAAAATGGTGGGGTCCGCAACAGGGATGTGAATGTGGATCTTTACATACTTCAAACCATCGTTCAGGAATGCAAACGTGCTAAGCAAGAAGCCGCAGCGCAGCAGTACGATGCCATTTTCAGGAAACATCTGCTGGCATTTAATATGTATACCGCAGGTAACTAAGAGTTGATTTTATTAAGTAAATGCCGTGGAATGCAGATTTCATGGCATTGCTTTTTTACGGCACTGTCATTATCAACAAATCTCAAACCTATGCTTGAAGACCTTTGGTACAAAAACGCTGTGATTTACAGCCTCGATCTTGAAACATTCATGGACGCCAACAGTGATGGCACAGGCGATTTTGAGGGACTTTGCAACCGGCTGGATTATCTGCACGCATTAGGACTTGACACGATCTGGCTCGCACCTTTTCAACCTACGCCAAACCGGGATAATGGTTACGATATCAGCGATTTTTATGGTGTAGACCCGCGTCACGGTTCCAGCGGGGACTTTGTCAGCTTCATCCATAAGGCACGAAAACTTGGCATTAAGGTTATCATTGACCTGGTCGTAAACCACACTTCGGACCAGCACCGCTGGTTTCAGGAAGCGCGGTCTTCGAAGGATAATCCCAAGCGGGACTGGTATGTTTGGTCCGACAAGCGGCCAGCCGACTGGAACAAAGGCATGCTTTTCCCGGGCGTGCAAAAAGCTACCTGGACCAAGGATAAGGAGTCAAAGGAATATTATTTCCACCGTTTCTACGAATTTCAACCCGACCTGAACACGGATAATCCCGAAGTAAGAGAAGAGATAAACAAGATTATGGGTTACTGGCTAGAACTGGGCATTGCCGGGTTCCGGGTGGACGCGGTGCCTTTTATTTTAGAATCCAGTCATTCCAAAGCGGGCAGTAAACCCAAGCTGCATTTCGAATATCTCAAAGAAATGCGAAAATTCCTGCAATGGCGCAAAGGTGACGCAGTGCTGTTGGGAGAGGCTAATGTGCTGCCCGACGAAAGCAAGAAATACTTTGGTGAAGAAGGTGAAGGCATTCATTTAATGTTCAATTTTTTTGTGAACCAATATACTTTCTACGCCCTTGCCACCGCCGATACCAGTCCGCTGATCAAAGCGCTTGAAGCCACCCGTGACATTCCTGGGAGCAGCCAATGGGCATACTTTCTGCGCAACCACGATGAGCTGGACCTGGGCAGGCTGACAGAAGAAGAACGTCAGACGGTTTTCGCAAGATTCGGTCCCGAAAAAAACATGCAGCTTTATGAGCGGGGCATCCGACGCAGGCTTTCGCCTATGCTGGGCAGCAGACAGCAAACAGAACTCGCTTATAGTTTGATGTTCTCGTTGCCCGGAACACCCGTGATCCGCTACGGTGATGAAATTGGCATGGGGGATAACCTGGAACTGGAGGAACGCGATGCGGTGCGAACGCCAATGCAATGGTCGGGGGAGAAACAAGCCGGATTTTCCAAAGCAGAAACGCTCATCCATCCCGTTGTAGATGAAGGTTATTATTCTTTTGAACACGTCAATGTTGAAAATCAGCGGCGTGAACCGGGATCATTGCTGAACTGGATGACCTCGCTCATCCGGATGCGCAAGGAGTGCCCCGAGATCGGTTATGGTAACTGGGAAATCATGGACACCGGGCACAAGGAAATCCTGGGCATGCGCTACACCTGGAAGAATAAGATCCTGCTCATATGGCATAACTTCCACGAAAAATCGCTTGAACTGGTTGTGCCCGAAAAAATGGCCGGAGCATCCCGCATAGCCGATCTGATGAGCAACATTGAAAGCGTTGCGGATGAAAAAAACAGCCACACCATTACATTGGAAGCCTATGGTTACCGCTGGTTCCGCACAGTTTCGTAACGAACTGAGCTAATTTTGAATTGCAGAGGGCGTCCGTACAGTAGTTACAGTTTAAATTTACATTGGGTTAATATTCAAGTCGTTATAATTGTGATCGTAATCCTTATAGTCCGCAGGTGTCATAGCTTGCGGACTATAAGGATTTCAATGTTGTATACGAAATACTATATTGCAGTAAATACATTGGCCCAGCGATATTCACTTTTTACACATGCTTTTTAAACAAACGCTCATCTTGCGGGTGTGTTTTGTACTCATTACCTGCCTCGCATTACTACCCGCTTCGGCGCAACATACGCTCGAATTTGTCCAGGACGGGGTTAATAACAGTTACAATCCGCCCGTTCCCAAAGGGCCCACTTCCATTCCGCAAACACTTGCTTTTTTTCTCAATAACAATGGGAGCAAAGACGAAGGAATTTACTTTCAAAGTCTGCAATCCAGGCTATCCGTTACATTCAGTTTCGATGATCAGACATACATTACCGTTCCGCAGCATGTTACCGGCATGACGTTTGGGGCAGCTTCGGGTGCCAGTGCCAGCCAGGTGAAATCGGTCCCGGTTGTCAACAATAATTTCTTCGAAGATTCAACGCGGACGATTTTCACTGCACATCCTAAGGGGCAAGCGGGGCGAGGAGTCAATGTGTACAATAGTGTGGGTGTGCAGATTTTCCTGTCCGCCAAACCATTGCTCACTGCCAACGCGCCGACCTCGGATACCAGTCGTTATTACTATGGAAAGCTGCGTTTGCAATTTAGCCGGCCTGTTAACAACCCGGTCATTTCGTTAGTCGGCCTTGGCGCCACGACCAACTTCTCGGATAAGCGGCTGGGTTTTGCAACGGAACTGGAATTGCAGTCACCAGGGCGCACGCTCATCAAACTTTCAGGAAGCAAGGAGCTTGTATTAGATGATACCAAAACGAAAATACTACATACAAAGTCAGCAATTACAGGGAACTGCGGCAATGGCGCTGCTTGCGGGAGCCTGATGGTAACAGGCTCCGACGTGACGAGCCTGGTCTTTGGGGTTTATCTCCGAGCTGATGGCGGCCCGGGTGTTTGGGGAACGCAAAAAGTGACAAATTCGGGTGATATGTGGCACATTACAGTGTCGCTTCCTGAGCAATAGGCTCGGGTATTTGCCGATCGTCCTGGCGTATTTTTGCCCGGTGCATTTCGCCCCATTCTACAAGCGCGCCCATGACCGGGTCGAGCGTCTGGCTGTATTCGGTGAGTCTGTATTCGACTATCACAGGTATGTCTGTGAATACTTTTCTTGTCAGAAAGCCATTGATCTCTAACTCTTTAAGCTCATTAGAAAGCACACGCGGCGATATACCGGGAATCATCCGCTGCAATTCATTAAAGCGTGTGCCGCCTTCTTTGAGTGCTACAATAATCCGCAACCGCCACTTCCCGCCGATCACGTAAAGTGCATCGCCAATCGCCCCCAGCTTACTATTGCATTCATGGACCGAAAGACGCTGCACATCTTCATCTGTATATTCCATATTATTACTAACTAACTTAGAGGATACTGCTAACCTTTTGTATACTACTATATTTATGTAAGTAAAGGTAGTTAGATTTGCTGAAAAAAAACAATTATGAAAGCAAGGAAAATTATCACGATAGGAGTTACCGTAATCGCCAGCGCAATGGTTGTATTTAGCGGAATTATGAAGCTGACTGCCGGCGAAGAGGTTGTTAGCGCTATGAGCAAGATAGGCATAGCAGAATACCTTGTTCCGCTCGCATTGATGGAGATAGGGTTTACAGCATTATTTCTCTACCCTAAAACAATGAAAATCGGGTTTATTCTGCTGTCCTGCTACTTTGCGGGAGCCTTGGCCACAGAACTTTCTCACGGTACGCCATTCAATGCGCTTTTGCCTATTGTCTTGGTATGGATTTCTGCTTTCCTGCGTGATAGCAGCATTTTCCTGCCTAATACAACGGCGCAGAAGATTTTCTGAATTACTGCTGAAAGGAGCTTTAAGGTAACTTAAATGCCATAATGGATCCGGAGGGATTTTCCTTACTTCCACCCACCGACAGTGCAACATATTGCTTACCCGCATGCATATATGTGCAGGCAGTTGCATTGGCGACTCCGGGTAGGAGGGTTTCCCAAAGGATTTTCCCTGTCCTTTTATCGATCGCGCGAAGCTTCTTATCGTTTGTTCCGCTGATAAAAATGAGCCCGCCAGCTGTTACGATGGGCCCGGCGGAGCCTTCCTGGCCTGTTTCGGGTGCATCTTTTGCTTGCAGCCGTTCATTGTTTCCAAGCGGGATCTGCCACACATATTCTCCGGTTGTGAGGTTGATCGCACTCAATGTTCCCCATGGCGGGCGCAGGGCAGGATGCCCATCCGGATCGCGAAAATGGCCGTAAGCTGTCAGGTTCAGATATTTATCTGCGCCAGCTCTGGTTTGGCCGGTTTCCATTTTGGTAACCTTGCCAGAATTTTGCTCACGTTCATACAGGAATGCCAGGATCCCTTTTTCCTTGCCTTTGACCACGCTGGCAAAAGCAGGCATTTTTCCTCCGCCCTTTTTGATTTTGTCCAAAGCCGCTTCCCGCGTCATGCGGTTTTTGAGGCCAATCAGCGAAGGGTAATTGGGTTCATCTCCATTCTTGTCCTTTCCGTGACAAGCCATGCAATAGGTTGTGTAAATCGTTTTACCCTGTTCAAAAACAGTCAGGTCCTTCGCCTCTTTTTCCGCATCCACCTTTTTCATGGACTGGATTTCTGGTGAGTCGTTGGATTTGATAAAAAGCACCGAAGTAGAGGGGTCATAAGCAGCACCGCCCCATTCCGCACCGCCCCGCGTGCCCGGCAGCATCAATGTGCCTTTCAGGTCTGGCGGCGTGAAAAGCCCTTCGTAACGCATTGAGCGAAACTTTTTAAGAATGGAATCACGACCTGCGTCGGTGTAATGTGTGAGGTCTGCTTCGGTCATCCATTGCCTGGCAAAGGGCTTGGGTTTTAGCGGAAATGGCTGCGTGGGCCAGGAATCCTCGCCGGGAATGCTGGATACGGGCACTTTCCTTTCCTCAATCGGGAAAAGCGGTTCGCCCGTTTCCCGATTGAAAACAAAAACAAATCCATGCTTGGTGACCTGGGCGACCGCGTCCACAACCTTTCCGTCACGCTGGACGGTGACCAGATTGGGCGGAGCGGGCAGATCGTAATCCCAAAGGTCATGATGGACAAGCTGATAGTGCCAGATATACTTCCCGGTAGCGGCGTGAAGCGCCACCACGCTGTTTCCGTATAAATTACTCCCTTTCCTGTCTGCCCCGTAAAAGTCGTAGCTGGGAGAACCCAGTGCGAGGAAAACGATTCCTCTTTTAATGTCCAGGCTCATCCCAGCCCAGTCATTTACGCCGCCTGCATATTTGTAGGCATTCTTTGGCCATGTTTCGTAGCCAGGCTCGCCGGGTAGCGGGATGGTGTGGAATGTCCATTCCAGTTTGCCGGTCACGCAGCTGTAGGCGCGGATGTATCCCGGTTGTGCGCCATAAAGTTCAGAAACTTCGGCGCCCATAATGAGCAGGTCCTGATACACAATTCCCGGGCTGGTCGGGATCACAGAAATGGTTTCCGGGTCGTCACGAAGCCCTACATTCATACTGACTTTTCCCTCTTTCCCAAATGTTGGAATGGGTTGGCCCGTCTGTGCATTCAATGCGAACAGCACATCGCCACCGGTCACCAGTATGCGTTTGTCCTCATCTTTTTCCCAATAAGTAACGCCGCGGCTTACCCCGCCGCCTTCGGCCCCTTCAAATGGATCGAATGTCCAGATTTGCCTGCCGGTTCCTGCATCCACTGCGTAAACCAGATGTTTTGCGGAAGTGGCGTACATCACACCATCTATAATGATAGGATTGCATTCGCTGTTTCCTGCCCGTGATCCGGGCTTCATGTCGCTGAATGTGAAGGTCCAGGCAGATTGCAACTCGCGCACGTTCGTGGCGTTGATCTGGCTGAGTGAGGCGTAGCTGGTGCTTTCTGCATCGGCTTTATAAATGGCCCAGGTGCGGTCCTTCTCTTTCGTATGGTAAGCCACCAGTGCGGCGAATGCTGTGATTGCCAGCACCAGGCTTAGGTTTTTTCGGAAAAGGCGCAGCGCAATTTGTAGAAATTCAATCATATAGGGGTTGAAATCCTGCGAAAGTGACGGTTTAGGAAGAATGTCCCTTTTAAGAAAAATGGACATGAATGAAAAGAAGCGCGTAACGCCGTTTTACTTCCTGGCCCAAACCGGATGCATTTATTTGGATCTCAACCCCTTCCTATATATTAGTGACAACAGGAATTATTGTCTTTTTTGAAATCGTCGTATTTATCATGATGACGCATCCAGTCCATCGTGCTATCTTCATTTCTGCCTTTTGGCGTCAGGTCCAGGTAATTATATGCACCAATGAGCGCGTCGCAGCCGCGTGAATAGCTGGAATAGGTGTGATAAATGTTCCCCATTTCATCTTTATAAAACACGCTGCTTCCCGGCGATTCGGTTCCTTCATCGTGTTTGAGGTTTTGGTAGTTGTAATAAATTTCGCCGCTTTCGACTTGTTCCGGGGTAAAGGAAACAAAATAGTCATAATTGAAATCGCTGTCGAAGGACGATACCCATTTGAACTTCCATTCCATACGGCTTTTAAAGGGTGACAATTCCTGTAACGGAGCACGGGAAACAACTACTACGGAAATGTCGTGGTGCGCGAGGTGCAGATTGGCGCCATCGATATGGTCGGCCAGGAAAGAGCAACCTGGGCAGCCTTCTTTCCAGCCTGGGGCAAACATGAAATGATAAATGATAAGCTGGCTTTTCCCGCCAAAAAGATCCGAAAGCGTTTCATTACCCTGCTCGCTCTGGAATGAATAGGATTTGTCAACCTTCACCCAAGGCAGCTTGCGGCGTTGACGGGCCAGCTCATCATTGAGGCGGGTGAGCTCCTTCTCTTTTTTTAGCAGCACCTTGCGCTCCTCGATCCATTCCTGTTGCGATACAATGCGATGGTGCTCAGTGCTTTCAGCTGGAATTGCGGCCATCATTTCATGTTGTTTGTCCATGTTTCTGTTATTGATGTTTACAAACTTCCCTAATAATTTTGTAAAGCAAGCTGTGCAAAAACGCCGGATTTAGGGGGTGTTTGAGACAGATCGTTCAAATTCCTTAGCCAACTCAAACTTACCTTATCATGAAAAAAATTGCACTTGTTGTTCACGAAGACGCCGTATTGTCATCTATTTCCTGTGTTCTGGATCTGTTTGCAGGCACAAATCACATCCTTGCCGCCGCGGGTAAACAATCCGCATTTGAGGTTGAACTGGTCGGTGAAAGATCAGATAATATTCGCCTGGAAGGCCATACCCAGCTTGTTGCGCTGAAAACTTTTGAAGAAGTGATCGACGCAGACCTGATCGTCGTTACAGCCTTTCTCGGTGATGTAGAAAACTTATTGGCTAAAAATCGGGCAGCCATTATGTGGATAAAAGAAATGAGCGGAAAAGGTGTGGAGGTGGCCAGCTTGTGCGTGGGTAGTTATTTTCTGGCCGAGGCCGGGCTGTTATCTGGCAAAACATGCACATCCCATTGGATGGCTATTGATGATATGAGAAAAAGATATCCCGATGCCCAGGTGCTCTCCGACATGGTGCTGACCGATCATGAAGGCGTTTACACAAGCGGAGGGGCATTTTCCTCACTCAACTTAATCCTGTATCTGATCGAGAAATTCTGTGGCCGTGCGGTTTGTATTCCGGTTAGCAAAATGTTTTCCATTGATATGGATCGGGTAAGTCAGGCACACTTTGCGGTATTTAAGGGGCAACGCAGGCATGAAGATGAGGTGATACTCAAAGCGCAAACCTACATTGAGCAAAATTATCACATGCAAATTTCCATTGATCAGGTGGCTGATCAGACGCACATGAGCAAGCGAAATTTTATCAGGCGATTTAAATCAGCTACGCAGAATACACCATTAGAATACATTCAGCGCGTTAAAATTGAGTCTGCAAAAAAGGCTCTTGAAAGCAGCTCGCAGGATATTGCCCATGTTATGTACGATTCGGGATATAATGATATGAAGACTTTCCGGGGCGTTTTCAAACGGATTACAGGACTGACTCCCCAGGATTATCGCAAAAAATACAGTCGCTCCGGAGCAATTGCAGCCTGATTTTCAGTGTGTTTGACATAACTAATCTGTCGATATGCGCTGTTGGTACGATTCTTTTTGCCTAATCTTAATAATATTATAAACATTAACGATTCATCACCAAAAACCAAATGTCATGAAAGCGATAAAGTTAAACATACTAGCTATTGCATTATTAGGATCGACCGCCGTGTTCGCGCAGACAACAACGCCGTCAAGCAGTACGCCGTCAAGTAGCACGCCGTCCAGCACAACGCAACCGTCATCCACGTCCGGTAGTTCAACACAGCCAAAAACAGTTCCTGGAAGCTCGAACCAGCCATCCACATTGCCGGGAGCAACCCAGCCAGGATCTACAACGCGGCCCGGTTCAACAACAACAACCCAGCCGTCGACTACAACACCGAGCTCAACGACAACGCCATCGTCAATCCCGCCGGGCACTGTGCCTGACAGGACTACACAGCCATCGAGCACTGTACCAAGTTCAACTACGCAGCCATCGACAACTGTACCAGGAAGCACAACGCAGCCATCATCCAACACAGTGCCTAACAGCAATGTGCCGGCTTCAAGCATTCCGAATAATACGACACAACCTTCGACTGTTCCGCAGAGTACTACTGTCCCATCATCAACAGTGCCGGGAAGTGCTACAACGCCGTCATCATCATCGACAGTTCCAGGAAGCAGCACTTCAAGACCAGCAACTCCCCGGAATTAATAGCCGGACATAGTCAAGTTTTGAAATATGAACAGCCCGCCCATCGGTGGGCTGTTTTGTTATAAAATAAATTGCTGGTACGGGAATTTACAAAACGGTGTTAAAAATTGAAACATTATGCCAAATATCGAAAATAGAGATCCTTCGGGATCAGTAAAAGCGGGAACAACGCTATCCGTAACCAATGCCTCATCCGAAAATGAGGCAATTCTGGCCGTCGAGAATTATCTGAGGGTAAATAAAGGGGAAGGACTCGAAATGTCGCTGCCCACAAAAGGCGATGACGGAAGTTATCTCATCAAACTGGAAGACGCGACAGCTGCGTCTTAATGATCTATCCAGGATTGCGAATGCTTTTTAGCCGTTTAAAAATCCATACGGTCACAGGATAAACGGTTTGTACTCCATCACCACCCTTTTCTCATATTAGCGCGTAAGATCAATGTCCGGTTGTTAAGAACACGGAACCGTCAAACCCGCTAATTATGAGAAAATTTTTGCTATTATATTTACTGATTTTCAGTTCGTTAGCTGAGGCGCAGCAGCAGGCAGAATGTCAAAAGGAGACAGAGAATATATCAGTCATGGAGCAAAAGGGCTTTCAGCGCAGGCTGGAAGCCACTGGCGCCCATGCACGGACTAGCGCCTCGCAAAATTTCGACGTTATATACTATCGTTGCGAATGGGAAGTGGATCCGGCGGTTCGTTACATTAAAGGGAATGTCACCACGCATTTTGTAATGACTGATGCAGGAAATTCTATTACATTGGACCTTGCCAACGAGCACACGATCAGTGCAGTAACCCGGAATAATGTCCCGCTATCATTCACACACAGTAATGGTGCTGTTACTATTTCCTTCGCGTCACCCATTATAAGCGGCTCCAAAGATTCGGTCAGCATTACTTACGGTGGTATTCCGACCACCACTTTTGGTCCGTTTGCTACAGCCACACATGGTCCCGATATGGTTCCCGCCATGTGGACATTGAGTGAGCCCTTCGGTGCGAAAGACTGGTGGCCGTGCAAGAATGGGCTGGATGACAAAGCCGATTCGATCGACGTTTATCTGAAACATCCTTCCATTTACAAGGCGGCTTCCAATGGTCTTTTGAAGTCGGAGACGCCTGTGTCCGGGTCCAAAATGGTCACGCATTGGAGACACCGCTATCCCATTGCCAGCTATCTTGTCTGTTTTGCCGTTTCCAATTATAATGTGTTGAATAATAGCGTCGATATTGGTGGGACGGCCATTCCCGTGCAGACTTACTGCTATCCCGAAAATGAGGCTACATTCGCTGCTGGTGCGCAAAATGCCATGAATGCAATGGTGCAATTCAGCGACTTACTAGGCGATTATCCATTCAAAAAGGAAAAATATGGGCACGTCCAATTTGCATTTGGCGGCGGAATGGAGCATCAAACGTGCTCATTTATGGTCAATATGGGGGAAAATCTTATTGCACATGAGCTTGCCCATCAATGGTTTGGAGATAAAATAACCTGCGGCAATTGGGAGGATATCTGGCTGAATGAGGGTTTTGCAACGCACATGGCCAATATTTATATTGAAAATAAATTTCCTGCCAATGCCACGGTTTACCGCAATGCGCAAATCAACGCCATCACTGCCGATCCGGGCGGGTCCGTAAAGGTCGATGATGTGAGTAGTCCAAACCGTATTTTCAGCCAGCGTCTGAGCTACTTCAAAGGTTCGCACCTGCTGTTTATGCTTCGTTGGATACTCAGCGATGCGGTATTTTTCGCCGCCGTGAAAAATTATCTGCAAGATCCCGCGCTCGCATATGGCTTCGCGACAACCGATAATCTTAAAAGTCATTTGGAGGCCGTTAGCGGAAAGGATCTGACCTACTTTTTCGATCAGTGGTTTACCGGTCAGGGCTATCCTTCTTATCAAATCCAATGGTTTCCTGATAATAACAATGTGCAGATCAAGATCAGCCAAATGACTTCGCACCCTTCGGTAGGCTTTTTCCAATTGCCTCTTCCGTTGCTGTTCCAAAATACGACGACAGGGCAGCAGAAACTGGTAGTTCTCAACAATACAACCAGCGGACAAACATTTTTCGAAAACCTTGGCTTCGAACCCAACATGGTAACATTCGACCCCGAAAAATGGCTGGTTACCAAAAACAATGTTATCACAAAATCCTCCGATCCGCTGCCGGTTACATTTGAATCTGCCAAAATTCAATGTCTGGGTGAGCAGCCACAGCTTGTGTGGATAACATCGCAGGAAGTTAGCGCCGATGTTTTTGAAATTCAGAAAAGTAGCGACGCAATCAACTGGTCAGCGATCGGTTCGGTCGCCGCGGTAGGTAACAGCATCGATTTGAAGCATTATACTTACACCGACAACATTTCGAATGTAAAAGGCGCATATTACCGCATTGCGGAAAAGGATCTGGATGGTAAAGTGCAGTATTCGCGCATTTTGCGAAATACATGCGCAACGCTGCAAAAATCTGATCTCGTCGTATCTCCGAATCCGGTTCATGATGTGTTGCATTTTGAAACCGCTGACAAGCAGCAGGGGGTAGGAAAAGTTGCTATATTCAATGCAGATGGCCATTTGATACAAACAGAGCAGGTTTCTGAATCAAGTCCGAATTCCATTAATGTCGCAGGGTTACAGCGCGGAACCTACATTTTGCAGCTCGAAGATGCCGATCAGAAACTAGTAAAGGCAGTCAGGTTTGTCAAGGACTAAGCATATGGCGTGATTTTTTACCAGTTTCATTCATAACCGAAGATATATAAGGATGAAGCGGATACTGAGAATCACATTGTTACTTGTTTTTTTGAGCGGATACAGCTTTGCTCAAAAAATTGTGTTTATAGCCGGGCAAGATAGCCATGGCAAAGGAGAGCACGAGCATCAGGGCGGGAGCACATTGCTCGTCAAAGCGATTAAGGAGGGACTTCCTGGCGTTGATGCTGTTCTTGTTCAGAATGGCTGGCCAAAAGACAGCTCCGTTTTGAATGATGCCGATGCCATTGTGATTTATGCAGATGGCGGCGGTGACCATTTGTTAATGCCGCATTTGACAGAGATGGATAGATTAACGAAGAAGGGAGTCGGGTTGGTTATGCTGCATTTTTCGCTGGAAGTTCCTGCAGGGAAGGTCGGGAATTATCTTAAGGACTGGATCGGAGGTTATTTTGAGATCAATTGGTCTGTTAACCCGGTTTGGGAAGCCGCTTTTTCAAGCTTTCCGGATCACCCGATCGCCAATGGTGTTAAGCCGTTTTCGATTCAAGACGAATGGTATTATCACATGCGATTTGCGGATGGAATGAAGAATATCACGCCCATTTTGCAAGCGCTGCCGCCGGAATCGACTTTGAAAGGGAAGGATGGGACGCATTCAAACAATCCGGCTGTTCGGGAAGCCGTGCTTACCAAAAAGGAGTTGCAGCCCGTTGCCTGGGCACTTGTCCGGCCAGATGGAGGCCGGGGTTTCGGTTTTTCAGGTGGTCACATGCATAAGAATTGGGGCAACGATAATTTCAGAAAAGTAGTCCTGAATGCCATTGCCTGGGCCGCCAAAGCCCAGATCCCCAAAGAGGGAATCCCATCCACAACGCCTACCGAGGCGGAGCTGAATGCCTTAACGAAGAAGATGGAATAGCAAAAGTTGCTTTCATTTTTCCCGCCAATTTAACAAAGAATAAAAAATTTTTGGTATTGCGTGTTCTTTAACTTTACTTTGTCTATCAAATTAGTAGGATTCTTTCTTGTTAACCACCAGCAAGAGGGATAGCAGAAACATTATTAACCTATAATAGCGATGAATTCAAATTCTTCGAATAAAATAACTCCGTCCATGGTGGTCGATTCCAACGATTTTCCGCACTTCGAAACATGCTGTTGTTGCGACTAAAACATTAAGCAAACCAGTATTTCTTCTAAAAACCATGCGTCCATGCGTGGCCCATCATCACTCTTATATTATCATGAGAAGTATTAAATCATTACTTGTAGCCACCGGCTTGTCCCTGGCAATCAGTCAGTCAGGTTTTTCGCAGACTGCAAATCCCAATGAAGTTGTCATCACCGGCGTGCGGTTCGCTTATCCTTTGGTGGAGAAATGGATCGGAGAATATAAAGCTGCTAATCCGCAGGCGCAGATTCGCATTGAAACCAGGACGGTAACGGACCCGCAAAAATACGACCTGCTCATTGAAGCTTACGAACAGGAAAAGGAAGTGAGGGAGACGCGCGAATACATTTCCGTCGCCCGTTATGCGCTGCTTCCGATCGCCAATGCAAAGTCCGCATTTGCGAAAGAATATGCGGAGAAAGGATTGAATGAGAAAACTTATAAGCAAATATTCTTCCACGATATTTACGCGGAAAAGGACAAAACACTTGATACTCCTTACACGATTTACACCCGCTTGCAAAAAGCCGGTGCGCCGATCACATTCGCGAAATATTTCGGTTATGAGCAAAAGGATATCAAAGGCAAAACCATTGCAGGTGCAGATGAGCATCTGATTAAAGCACTTTTGAAGGATGAAACAGGGGTAACGTACACAATCCCAGGACTTGCCTTTGATTTGAAAACCCGCAAACCAACGGAAGGAATAGCGCTTATACCGGTTGACCTGGACGGAAACGGCAGGGTTTCCAAGGAAGAAAAATCGCTCGAGAACCTGGATCAGGTACTGGCCAGCGTTGAAAATGAAAAAATCAAAAATGTGCCGGTTGAATACATTCACCTTTCGATCGACAAGCATAACTCAAATCCCGAGGCCAAGAAGTTTTTGTTGTGGGTTGCTGAAAATGCGCAGAAAGATTTACAACAATTCGGTTATCTGAAACCGGATCCCAAGCGCCTTCAAGACGAAAAACAAAAAATTGAAAGGTTCGCGGCTGTAAATTAACCATCGGCTTTAGGCAGTCAATTTCCTTCCGCGTATATCGATATGCGGGAGGATTGTTGCGCCCTGAAATTAAGGTAATCCCTTATTTAAATGATGGACAACTACATTTTATCTCACCCTGTTTTGTTCAGGGTTGTTTTTTACAACATATGCGCAGGAATTGCTCACTGGGGTAGTTAAGGACGCAATCGGCGTTTAAGGACAGATTGAAAAAGGTTACGATCACATAAAATCACTGGGGTTTAGGCGACTCCTCTGGAGTCAGCGAGATTTGAAAATATCCAGCTAGAAACAGGGCACTGCTCCGCGGTGAAAGAAGCAATACCAGCCGCAGAGCGGCAATCTGTTTCTAACAAAAAAAATCAATCAAAAGTAAAGGCTCCGGCGGAGCTTCCTGAACCATCAATAAGATTCACATATGAATTTAAAACAAACAAAGTCCTTATTTCTTGCCGCCGCAATGCTGGCAACATCCGCTTCGTTCGCCCAGGAAAAACCGAACGTCATCGTGATCCTGGCGGATGACCTGGGTTATGCTGATCTGGGTTGCTATGGCAGCGAAATTCCAACACCTAATCTGGACAAACTGGCTCAGAATGGTTTAAGGCTAACTAGTTTTTATAACACAGCCCGTTGCTGCCCGACGCGTGCGGCGCTGCTGACCGGCGTTTATAGTCATCAAGCCGGCATTGGCCACATGATGGATGACAAAGGCGCAGACCATCCGGCCTACCGCGGACATTTGAATGAGACCAGCGTAACCATTGCGGAAGTGATGAAAACGGCAGGTTACTTTACGGCAATGACAGGTAAGTGGCATGTGGGGCAGGCTGCGGGAACCGTTCCCTGGAAGCGCGGATTCGATAGGTCATTGAATGCACCTGCGGGTGGTTTTTATTATGGAAGTGGGAAAAACGCAAAGATTTTTCTGAACGGCGAAGAGTTGGCAAACGACTCTGACAAGCTTCCTGAAAATTGGTATTCAACGGATCTGTGGACAGATTTTGGCTTACGTTTTATTGATGAAGCCGCTGCTGAAAAGAAACCGTTTATGCTTTATCTGGCGCACAACGCACCGCATTTTCCATTGCAGGCACCGGAAGAGGACATTGCAAAGTTCAGGGGAAAATATCTCCAGGGCTGGGAAAAACTCAGAGAGCAACGCTATGCGAAGCAGTTGAAACTTGGGTTGATTGATCCTTCGTGGAAGTTGCCGCCTGCGAACCCGAATATCCCGAAATGGGAAAGCCTGAGCGAGCAGGAAAAGAAACGATATGATGACATGATGGCGATTTATGCTGCTGTAATTTATCGTTTGGACAAAAGCATCGGCGACCTCGTTGAAGGCCTGAAAAAGAGGGGCGTTTTTGATGACACAGTGATACTTTTTGTTTCCGACAACGGTGGAAATGCCGAGCCGGGCATGGAAGGAAGATATGAAGGCGACAAGCCAGGCAATGCGCAGTCAACTGTTTTTCTGGGCCAGGGTTGGGCGGAAGCGGCTTGCACGCCTTTCTGGGCCTATAAGCATCATACGCATGAAGGCGGAATTTCGTCTCCAGGCATCATTTCCTGGCCCAATGGCATTCCCGCTTCGAGAAATGGCAAATTTGAAAAACAACCTGCGCACATTATCGATATCATGGCTACACTTGTGGACCTGGGCGGTGCCAAATATCCGACCACTTTCGCGGGACAAACGATTCAGCCGCTGGAAGGAACGAGCCTGAAACCTGCGTTTGCCGGAAAGTCGATCAACCGGAGAAACCCGATATTCTGGGAGCATGAAGGCAACCGGGCTATCCGCGACGGGAAATGGAAGCTTGTGGCTGAGAAAACGGAAAAGTGGCAGCTGTATGATGTAGAAAAGGATCGCACGGAGCTGAATGACCTGTTTGATAAACAACCGGAGATTGCTAAAAAGCTAGTTGCTAAATATGAAGAATGGTATAAGCGGGTGGGAGCCGAGGAATATGATAAAACATTCAAATGGTTTTATGATTATGACAAGGCGAAAAAAGAAACTGTTTCCGGCAAATAATTTAAATCGAGAGTGGAGTAGAAAACTAATCTAATCTGCCGCTATTTAGAAACGGGAAACCCCGCTGGGGTGCATTGACCGAGCCAGAAACAGGAAACCGCTCGGCGGCATTTTCTGGCGTGCGGTGGCTCCGGCGGAGCCTGCTGTTTCTAGCAACCGAAAGGAATATTATCAATTGGGCCCCGGAGGGGCCTCCTCCATGCACGAAAACATTTATTATATGAAAATTAAATACATATTGTCCGGCATTGCTCTTGTTTCGGCGCTGCTGGGTGACGCTTTTGCCCAAACGAAACCTAAATACAATGTTCTCTTCGTTGCTGTCGACGATATGAATGATTGGGTGGGGCCGTTTGGTGGTTATGAGGGGATAAAGACGCCCAATATTGATAAACTCGCAAAAAAAGGTGTGGTTTTCAAAAAAGCCTATTGCGCTGCCCCGGCTTGTAACCCTTCGAGAGCGAGCCTGTTAACAGGCGTTCGTCCGTCGACTTCGGGTGTTTATCATAACAACCAGCCCTGGCGGCCGGTGTTGAAAGATGCCGTTACATTGCCCCAGTATTTCACAGCTAATGGCTATGATGTGAAAGGCGCCGGAAAGATTTTTCATAATGCGTTCAATGATGACGCGTCGTGGCCGGTCTATTTTGATGTGCCTAAATCACCCGAGCCGCCGAAAGCGCCCGTGAATGGTTTCGCACATTTCGATTGGAGTCCCGTGGACGCGAATGATGAGGATATGGGCGACTTCAAAGTGGTTAATCAAGGCATTGAATATTTTAGCCAAAAACACGATAATCCTTTTTTCCTGGCGATCGGATTGACCCGCCCGCATTTGCCCTGGTATGTGCCCCAGAAATATTATGATCTGTATCCGCTATCGTCCATCAAGCTCCCGAAAGTTGTTGCGAATGACCTCTCAGACGTGCCTGATGCAGGTGTAAAAATCGCCAAACCAAAGGGCGATCATCAGTTTATTGTCAATAACAAACAATGGGAAAAGGCGGTGCAGGGTTACCTGGCCAGTATTACATTTGCCGACACTCAAATCGGGCGGTTGCTGGATGCTTTGGAAAATAGTGAATATGCCAAAAATACGATCATCGTTTTCTTCGGTGATCATGGCTGGCATTTGGGTGAAAAGGAACATTGGCGCAAGTTTGCTTTATGGGAAGAGGCGTCGCGCGTTCCGCTTATCGTGTATGCGCCCGGACTTTCGAAGGTAAATTCGGTGTCGGAAAGGACCGTGAATCTGTTGGATATTTACCCAACTCTGGCAGAATTGTGTAATTTGCCCGCCAGAAAAGAGCTGGAAGGGAACAGCATTGTGCCGCTTTTGAAAAATCCTTCGGCCACCTGGGAGCACCCTTCGGTTACAACTCATGGCTTTGGTAACCATGCTGTTCGCTCTGAAAAGTGGCGTTATATACGTTACAATGATGGTTCTGAGGAATTGTACGACCACGAAAATGATCCTCAGGAATTCAAGAATCTGGCTAAGGTTCAAAAATATTCAGCTGAAAAAATTAAACTGGCAAAATCATTGCCTGCTATCAACAAGAAAGACGCCCCGACAGTAAAAGAGGGCAAAGAATAAATTCCATAACCAATGATAAAACGATACGTATTTTCCGCATTGCTGGTTTGCTCATTTTCCGGGTTTAATGTTCAAAAAAGTTTCGCTTTGGATGAGAAAGAAGGCAATGCAAAGAAGTTGAATGTGCTTTTCATCGCAGTCGACGACCTCAATACGGATCTGGGTTGTTATGGTAACAAATATGTAAAAACACCAAATATCGATCGCCTGGCCAGGCGGGGCGTCAAATTTGACAGGGCTTACACGCAATTTCCGTTGTGCAGCCCAAGCCGCTCATCCCTTTTGACTGGTCAAAGACCGGATGTTACAAAGATTTACGAGTTGCAAACCCACTTCCGCAAGATTTTGCCGGATGTGGTAACGTTGCCGCAGTTGTTTAAAAACAACAATTATTACAGCGCCCGCGTCGGCAAAATCTACCATTACGGAGTTCCCGGCCAGATTGGAACTGACGGACTCGATGACCCTATTTCCTGGGACAATAAAATAAACCCGAAAGGACGCGATAAAACAGAAGAACCGCTGGTCAAGAATCTGACCCCCGACCGCGGCCTGGGAAGCGCATTAGCCTGGCATGCCAGCGAAGGGACGGACGAGGAGCAAACCGATGGCATGGTGGCGAGCGAAGCCATCAAGTTGTTAAAGGAAAAGAAAAATGAGCCGTTTTTTCTGGCCGTTGGATTTTATCGTCCGCACTCGCCTTACGTAGCGCCAAAGAAATATTTCGACCAATATCCGCTGGCCACCATCCCGCTTCCCAAAGAAATCGAAAATGACCAGGATGACATTCCCGAAGCTGCGATTTCCACCAAACCATCCCACTGGGGTTTGTCCGTTGCGGAAAGAAAAGAAGCATTAAGGGCTTATTATGCGACAATAACGTTCATGGACGCGCAGGTGGGACGTGTACTAGACGAGCTCGACCGTTTGAAATTGACGGATAAAACGCTCATTGTTTTGTGGAGCGACCATGGTTATAATGTTGGCCAGCACGGTCAATGGATGAAGCAGAGTCTGTTTGAAAATTCGGCACGTGTTCCGCTCATCGTGTCGGTTCCAGGCGGAACGAAGGGAAAAGCTTCTGGCAGAACCGTCGAACTCCTCGACATTTACCCTACATTAGCAGAGCTCTGCGGATTGACGCCTACACAAAAGCTAGGCGGTAAGAGCCTGACAACATTGCTCAAAAACCCCGATGCAATTTGGGACAAAGCTGCATATACCCAAGTGCGGCGCAACCAAATCTTCGGCCGTAGCGTCCGCACCGAACGCTTCCGCTACACGGAATGGGACGGAGGAAAAGCCGGCGTTGAATTATATGATCACGAGAAAGACCCAAACGAATTTACGAACCTGGCCAAAGAAAGCACCTACATCATCACAGTAAACGAAATGTCGATGCTCTTACAAAAAGGCTATCCCGATACAAAGTAAAAAAGGCCTGTCAGGGCCTTTTTTATGCATAAGTGTATAGTTCGTCTGTTAGATCTTTTTGGAAACCAAGTGTTTAAGCAACCTCATATAACTCAGCTTTGGGCGCTCTGGCATAGGAGTCATAACCCTCGTATGGATATTCTTCAAATTCATTTTCTTTGGCAGATTCAAGCTCTTCAACATTGTTGAAAACGCGTACACGGTCGATAAACGCTCTTTCTTCCGATGTCAGACATTCGAAAAGAATATCGATGATTGCGCCCATTTTGGCGTAAACATGTATGTCTTTTAATGATGGCGCACTTACACCCAGTGTGTAGCAATCATCAACGGCACCGTGATATGCGGGCACAAGACCGATCGCGTCTACAAGCAATCCTGCGTTCCTCTTTTCAACAAAAGCTTCTTTCAACCTTTTCACCAATGTTGCTTTATCCATATCATTACAATGTTTACAGAATCCAAGAAAATTTTGGCCTTCTGTCCTGGACAACCAGATTGATAACGTCTTTGTTCATTCCAATCAGAAACGATAGACCAGGTTATGTTGAAGGAATTAATTTCTTTAATTAAAATGTTCAACTCAGGTTTTAGACCTGCCAGAACGGTCAAATCGGAAAGATCATGGGTCAGAAAAGCTTTCAAACAACTACCAGAAACCTCCTTCCTATCAAAGATATTTACATTGAGATTTTTGCAAATGGCAGCTTTTAAACCTAATTCAACCGCATAACCACCCACGTAATAAGCGCCTTCATAATAGCCATTATTGTATAAAGCTTGCGCTTCTTTAAGCCTGATCAGTGCTAGTGTTTTAAGTTCTGTTAAAGTTGCCAATGCTAGTGTGTCATGAATTGTAACTGCAAGCTAGCAATAACATTCACACTTAGAGCCGCTCAATAAGCCGAAGGTTCCAAGCATTGATTCTTAGGTCGATATCATTGAATCTGCGGTCGCTCAAAACAAATTTTTTCCTTCCGCTTGCATTCTTAAAATCTTTATTCAATCTTTGTCTATCGAATTAGTAGATTTATAAAGAAGGAAGGGAGAGGTTAGGCTCTATGATCTTCTGGCAACCTATGACTTTTTAAGGTGCCCCAACCTAATTCTAATGATAAATCTGAGAATCCAACCACCGGAGTAAACAGAGTAAAATCGAGTTAAGGAAAGCCAAAAGCTTGTCCGGGAATGTCTATGGCGGTTTCGCGTTTGGCCGAATCGGTGTGGACTACTCAGGAAAGTTGCGGCATTTGGAAATTGACAAACTGAATATTGAAATTTAACACTTAGATCAACATGGAAATTTATTGCGACAATGCCGCCACAACTGCACTGGATCCGGAAGTGATTGAAGCTATCCTCCCATTTTTTACCGCAACCTTTGGCAATCCTTCCTCGACCCACTGGGCTGGCAGGAAGGTGAAAGATGCTGTGGATGATGCCCGAAAGACGGTTGCAAAAGTCTTAAATGCATCTGCGGAAGAAATCTATTTTACTTCCGGCGCAACCGAGGCCATCAATCTCGCGATCTCAGGTGCCATTGAGACCTATGACATTAACCATGTTGTGACGAGCAAAATTGAACATAAAGCCGTTTTGCAAACGATTCTCCAGCGCGAAAAAGCGGGCGACATCGAAACCAGCTTTGTGAAGCTGGACGAGCGCGGCAATGTTGACCTGTATCATCTCGAAAACCTTTTAAGAGCCAATCCCCAGACATTGATTTGTCTGATGCACGGCAATAATGAAATTGGAAATCTGACAGATATCCATGCGATCAATAAACTTGCTCAACGTTATGATTCTATTTTTTTCACGGACACCACCCAGACAATCGGAAAGCAATGGTTCGATCTGAGCCAGACGACTATCGATTTTCTGGTGGGTTCCGCGCACAAGTTTCACGGACCAAAAGGGGCTGGTTTTATTTATATCAATAAAAAACACCGCATCAAGGCGCAGATCTTTGGCGGCGGCCAGGAAAAAGGGCAGCGGGGCGGAACAGAAAATGTTACGGGCATTGTAGGACTGGCGAAGGCGCTTGAAGTGGCTTACCGCGACCTTGAAGCTAACCACAACAAAATTTGTAAGTTGAAACAATATATGGTTTCAAAGCTGGCGATCAGCGGCGTGCACGGCATTTGTTACAATGGGGAAAGCCATTCGCTTGAAAACAGCCTGGTAAACATTCTCAATGTTTCCTTCCCTTGTCTGGCTGCGGGAAGTTTGGTTAAAAGCCTTGATAATCTGGGAATTGCCGTTTCTGGCGGCAGTGCTTGTTCCAGCCAGGGCAGCTCGCATGTCATCACCGCGCTTCCTTGTCAAAAGGATAAAGAAAATATCCGTTTTTCATTTAGCAAGGTCAACACATTTGACGAGATCGACCATATCGTCCGAGCCATTGTGGGCATTTATCATACTGATCCTGTTGCGCACAACAGCTATTCACGTTTTCATTACGAATTAGCAAATTAAGCCTGAAAAGCTTTCTGCGAGAATCATCAAACATCCATTAGCCAGAAACAATTAATATGAGCAAGATCTTTTTCCTGAAAATCATTTACAGAAATGCTGTAAACCTTCACAAAATCACCTCCATAGTAGAATCAGTCAAAGGTGCGAGGATTAAACACCTCAATTTCATCAGTAAAGGAAGAGAGTTCGTAGGCGTAATCGCGTTTGAAGCCTCTCAACTCATAGACTTCGAACGGATCTTTGCCCTGATCAGAACAAACAGGGATATTTCCGATGTGGAGCAGATCACAGATGCAAGCTTTTGTTAATAAAGTATAGGATGCAGTTACATCCCTCCGGGATTTCCATTTTCTCTTATTTATCTTTGCTACCAATATTTCGTGCCTCCGGCACTAGCGGAACGCCAATGCCAGAGGCATAAAATTTCGGTAGGAAAATCGTCCGCCCAGGCATTAAGCCAAATGCCAAAGGCATGAAATTTCGGTAGAAAATTGCCTCGCCCAGGCAGTTTCAATCCCGGAGGCGTAAAATTTCAGTAGGAAAATCGTCCACCCAGGCATTAAGCCAATGCCGGAGGCATAAAATATCGGTAGCAAAAATCGCCCGGCCCAGGCAGTTCCGAATGCCGGAGGCATGTAACTGGAATCGCCTTAGTAAGCAGAAACAGCTTCTTTCGGCTTGCGATACTTGTGCAGGTTGATCAAAAGCACGCTTCCAAGGATGATGACCAGCCCTGCGATTTGGAGCACGGAAATGGATTCATTCGCGAAAAATATGCCTAAGAGCACTGCTACAACGGGATTCACATATGCATATGTGCTCACTTTCGTAGCCGGCTGCACTTTGAGAAGCCATACATAAGCGCTGAAACCAGCGATTGATCCGAATATGATCAGATAAGTCGTTGCCAGCCAGGCATCCATAGGAATTGCGGCAAGATCCAGGTTGGTGAACTCTCCGGAAATAAAGCTTCCTGGCAGAAACGCAATGCCTGCCGCGAGCATCTGCCATGTGGAGCTGACAGTTGCCGAGTTCGTGCCTGATTTATATTTGGAATACAAAGAACCACCTGCCCAAGCCATTGAGCCAAAGACGACAAGGGCCATTGCAAATAAGTCGCGGGAGCTGTTCAGGGAAGACATAGAGACCATAATTTTCTCGCTAAACAAAAGCACCACACCCGCAAAACCGATCAGTAAGCCAACAATCGTTGATTTATTGCTCAGATTTTCAGACCATTTGGGTTTATCAAGCAGGATGAACCAGAGCGGAGAGGAGGAGATCATAATCGCCACCATTGCGCTGGGAAGGAACTGTTCTACCCAGATCACGATGCCATTTCCAATAAATAACAGCAAAAGCCCGGTTATGATTGCTGGCTTTATGGCTTTCGCAGAAAACACATCTTCTCCCTGTAACAAACTCCAAATTAGCATGATTAAACCGGCCGTAATGAAGCGGAATGCGCCAAGAAAAAATGGCGGAAAGCCTTCTAATGCGCGTTGGATGAAGAAATAAGTAGATCCCCATACGATGTAAACGGTGGCAAAAGCCAGTACAACCAACAGGGTGGAAGGTGCTTTACTTTGTGCTTGCATGATCTTTTATTTTTCTGGTATGACTAATTGTTGTTCCTCCTTAACTGTTTCCAAAACAATAGTTGTCCTGGTGGATAGGATATTAGGGATATGGCTAAAAGTGTTGCGCATTAAATTCATCAGCGATGCGGAATCTGCTGTTCTGACTTTGACGAGGTAGCAATCTTCCCCCGCAATGTGGTGCACTTCCTGCACTTCCGGAATTTTGGCAAGCTCTTTTGCCGTGTTATTGGACCCCATTCCTTCCGAGGATTTCATGGAAATAAATGCCAGCAGTTTCTGATTTACTGCTACGGGATTGATTCGGGCTGTATATTGCAATATTACCTGCTTCTGTTCCAGCTTCTTAACTCGTTCCAGCACTGCGGAAGGCGCCATTTCCAGTTCACGGGCAATGTCTGCATTGGTAATGCGGGCGTTGCCCTGCATAAGCCGAAGAATGCCAAGGTCTGTTTTGTCAAGAATAATTTCGGTTCCGTTCATAATTCTGTGAAGTTAGTATAATTCAGAATTATATTCAATAATGCTTTAAGTTTTTTGAATATAATTCATTTTGGAGGTCGGGCGAGCTGTTCGAATGTTGAGCCGGATTTTCATGCACAGAATTTCTTCTTAAATTGGGCCATGCGCATCGATGGCAATACTGTAAAGCTCCTAAGGATACCATTCTCGTTTTTTCTGATGCCCTTGTTCCTGTTTGCTTACAGCCAGGCAGAAACGGTTGCACACCGCCAGGCGCTTTTTGCCTTCCTGATCATTCACTTGTTGGTTTATCCGGCTAGTAACGGTTACAATAGCTATGTGGATAAGGATGAAGATAGCATCGGCGGATTAGAGAAGCCGCCGATGCCCACGGCCAGCCTGTTTTACCTCACCCTGTTTCTGGATTTTACCGCGATCGTTTTAGCGCTCCTATTCGTAAATATAATGTTCGCAGGTTGCCTGGTCCTATACATTGCCGCATCGCGGGCGTACAGTTCGAGGCAGATCCGGCTGAAAAAATATCCGGTAACCGGTTTTCTGGTCGTCGTGATTTTCCAGGGCGCGTTTACCTACTACATGTCCATTGTGGGCGTGTCGGGAAGTGCGCTGGTGCTGAACCAGGAGCATATTTACGTGCTGTTAGGCTGTTCTTTTCAGATTGCGGGCGCGTATCCGCTCACACAAGTTTATCAGCACAAGCAGGACTTGAAGGACGGCGTTATCACATTGAGCTACAAGCTCGGTTACATCGGCACATTTCTGTTTGCTGCACTGATGTTTTTGCTGTGTAATGTATTTTATTATTTGTATTTTACATCGAGGGGCCTTGGAATGGTTTTTGCAATTATTCAGGTGTTCTTTTTGCCAATTATCGTCTATTTTGGCTATTGGTTTCACCGGGTGTGGAGGGATAGGAGTGAAGCAAATTTCAGGAATACCATGCGGATGAATTGGATTGCAGCCGTTTGCATGAACAGTTGTTTCATTGTTTTAATTATAATTAACAGAATTCCATTGAGTTATATATCCGCTATTGAGACGGCCGTCCCCGAGCATTGTTATTCGCAGGAAGCATTGGCTTCATTTTACCTGAAATCGACCGACGACCTGACCAATAAGAGAAAGATTAAAATAGTTGCGGGGAAAACAGGCATTGCGAGCCGCTATTCCGTGATTTCGGATTTTGATAAAGCACCGGAAGATTACCAGTTTTTTAACAAAACCGCCACATTACTTCCCGAACCGACCCTGACGCAACGCATGCAGCTCTATCAGAAGCATGCGACGAACCTTTCGAAAAGCGCAATTGAGCGCATTGAAGGATTTGAACAAATAAAAGGCACTTTAACGCACCTGATCACTGTCACCTGCACTGGTCTTTTTGCTCCCGGCCTCGATGTGGAACTCGTGCGCGAGCTGGATCTGAATCCTGCGATCCAGCGTAGCAGCGTGAATTTTATGGGATGTAACGCGGCTATCATTGCGCTTAAAAATGCGGATGCAATCTGCAACAGTCAACCGCACGCAAAGGTGCTGATCGTGTGTACGGAACTTTGCACCATTCATTTTCAGAAACGATATAATGATGACTATTTGCTCTCCAACTTGATTTTTGGGGATGGTTCCGCGGCTGTTTTGGTGACGTCTGAGCCTGGGCAACATTATCTTCATCCGGTCAAAATTGACACATTCAACTCCCTGATCCTGCATAATGGCTATTCGGATATGGCCTGGCAATTGTCGGAAACGGGATTCATCATGAATTTGTCATCTTATGTGCCGGACCTTATTAGGAAAAATATCAAGCCTATGATGGACAGGATCGGGCTGGTGGCGGAAGAGTTCAAACATTGGGCTGTTCATCCGGGGGGAAAGCGCATTGTAGACGACTTCGCCGGTGCTCTGGAACTGGACAAGTGCCACATGGCACCTACATATAATGTGCTTAAAAACTACGGTAACATGTCGTCGCCTACAGTTTTGTTTGTCCTGAAAGAAGTTCTTGCAAAAGCGAAGCCTGAGCATGCGGGGAACCGCATCTTTGCAGCGGCATTCGGGCCGGGGCTGAGCATTGAAACAATGCAATTGCGATATGTTTAAATCCCGCAATCAGAATAAGGAACTACTTGATCAGGAGGAAATCCCATCTGCGGATCTTTTTCAGAATTTAAGAGAACTTGATTTTATAAATCACTGGCTTGGCGGCTATAATATTTCTTTTGACGCATTAAAAAAGGTTGTCAGGCCAGGTAAATCCTACATTCTCGTTGATATTGGCTGCGGAGGCGGGGATACGCTGAAACGTATTCATCATTGGAGCAACAAAGCAGGTTATAAGCTGAACTTATATGGAGTGGACATTAAGCCCGTATGCATTGCTTATGCAGCAGAAAACCTGAAAACGGCATCCGTAAAGCTTATTTGCGATGATTACCGGCATATTTTTAGCCACCTGGACCAAGTTGATATCATTCACGCCTGCCTGTTCTGTCATCATCTGGCCGAAAGCCAACTTGTTGAGCTTGTAGAGTTTGCGCTGCGTAATAAGTCGGTTTTGGTGATTAATGATCTGGAACGGAATCCTTTGGCCTATTACTCCATAAAATGGTTGACAAAATTGTTTTCCAAATCTTATCTGGTGAAGAATGATGCGCCATTATCCGTTTTGCGTGGCTTCAAGAAAGCGGAATGGTTGGCGATTTTGGAAAAGGCCGGAGCAGTCAATTTTTCTGTCCGGAATAAATGGGCGTTCAGGCATGAAGTGATCGTTTATGGAAACGCCAGCTAAAACGTATGATTGCGGCATTATTGGTGGTGGATTAGCCGGCCTTTGTCTTGCTATCCAGCTTGCGGATCGAGGCATCTCCGTTATTGTGTTTGAAAAAAATCAGTTTCCTTCTCACAAAGTTTGCGGCGAATACATTTCTATGGAGAGCTGGGATTTTATTAAGAGTCTTGGAATGGACTTGGAATCGCTCCATTTGCCGATCATTACCAAGCTCGGAATCAGTTCCGAAAGGGGCTTTATGCTTGAACATAGCCTTCAAATGGGCGGGTATGGCATCAGCAGGTTCAGCCTGGATCACGCGCTTGCTCGCATTGCATCGGCAAAGGGCGTGGCAATCATGGAACATTGCCGCGTTAATGGACTGCAAAATAATGGGAATGAAGGTTTTGAGGTCAAAACAGCATTGGGGAATTTTCATGTGAAGGTGCTTTGCGGGAGTTATGGAAAATACACGCCTCAGTTTTTGTCGTCCAAAGTCTCGGATGCAGGGAATGAAACAGACAATTACATCGGTGTTAAATATCACATTAAGACAGATTTGGCAGCAGATCGCATCGAGCTTCACAATTTCAAAGACGGTTACTGCGGGATTTCAAAAGTTGATCAGGACTGGCATTGCCTGTGTTACCTGACCACATCCCGGAATTTGCAGGAGAATGCGAAGGACATCAAGAGCATGGAGACAAATGTGTTGCACAAAAATCCTTTCTTAAAACGTTACTTTGCTGATGCTGAATTTGTTAACGAGAATCCGCTTGCTATCAGTAACATACGTTTTGCCAAAAAACAAATCCAGACCGACGGCGTTTTTCTGCTCGGTGACGCAGCTGGTTCTATAACCCCGCTTTGCGGCAATGGCATGAGTATGGCGATGCGCGCCTCGAAGATTCTGGCGGGCGAACTGATCCGGGTTTTTGAGCAAAAGCAAACGAAGGAAGCAGCAGCGGCTAACTATAAGACCGCTTGGAACAATGCATTCGGCCGCCGAATTACAGCCGGTTACTATTTGCAGGGATTATTTGGCAAAAGGCTTACAACCGATCTTACATTGAGGACTTTGAATTATCTGCCTGGCCTAACAAACAGATTGGTTTCGTTAACGCACGGAGACCGTTTCTAGATTTTCTTTCTCAGGAACGGGATATTTAGCCAGTAAATATTCAAACAAAAACGTGTTCAGCAACAACATGAGCATCCCGTAGAAGATATCTTCAAACGGAATGGTAAAAATCCTTATGCCAATGTTTTCAGCATTATTATACCAAACAACAGGCTCGTCCAGCCCCGAACCGGTGAGAATCCCATTTACGATGAAAAATGGAATCAGTAAAAACATGTGGGAGAAATAAAACAGGCTCAGCCATTTAGCCTTTACAACGAGTTTGAGAAACAACAGGAAGCCAAACAGACCGACCGCCGTCCAGCAAGTGTAATATCGGTCAAAATACGTCAGACCCATTGCGAAGGTGAAGCACAGGAAAATGGCAGTAATATTGTTCTCCCTTTTTACGCGATAGTCGGCCCCGAAATAAATCCGAAAACAATAGTAAGTAAACAGGCAGGCGTACGGAATACAGATAAAAAACAGGATCTCTTCCACAGGGAGGTCAAAGAAATAGATCCCTGTCAAGTATTTTGGCGTAAAACCCCATACGCGGATCTTTGTAAAATAACTGTCCCAGATCACGAATGGCACCAATGAGAGCAGTATCGAAGGCCATAGCAAGTGCCACCGCTTATAGAGCTGGATCTTGGGATGAAAGGAAAACAACAGAGGAACGGCAATTGCGCCCAAGTCAACAAGCAAATAGAGAAAATTCATTTTGCCGCGGCGTTTTTAGCATCCCTGAAATATTTTAAAGGCACCCAAAGCATCCCGAAACATTCTCCCTGATATTTTCCAAGGTGCTTATGGTGCATTTTGTGAGCCCGGCGTATCGCTTTCAAATACACGGAATCCGTATTCCGGAACATTCGGAAACGCTGGTGGATAAAAATATCGTGCACCAGAAAATATGTGAAACCGTAAAGCGTAATCCCCAGTCCTATCCAGAAGAAGTAATTAAATCCCTGATTAACCCCAAGCAGAAGGCAGAGAATCCCGGGCGTAGCAAAGATGGCAAAGAAATAGTCGTTCTTTTCGAAAAAATCACCGTCATCACGCTGGTGGTGGTCATGATGTAAAAACCATAAAGCGCCGTGCATCAAGTATTTATGTGCAAGCCACGCCACGCATTCCATTCCAACAAATGCGGCCAGTACGATCAATGTATTTACTATCCAGGGGCTCATTGCAAATTCAGGCTTTCAACTTTCGGCAAATGGCCGTCGGCTATTGTTTTGGTCTTATTTTGTCGGCAACTTCCGAGAAGCAAATTTTGAACCACTCGGTGTAAGTATGTGGGTTCCGCTGCATATCCGCCTCGATATCAGCAGGTTTCATGTATTTGAAGTCATTAGCCTCACTCACATTAATTTTGGGGACTGCGTCGGAAATGCCCCAAAAGACGTGGTCCAGCTCGTTTTCCGTCAGCCCGTTTTCGAGATTGACATGGTATTGAAATGTGAAAAGAAATTGTAGATCAGCAGTGATTCCCATCTCTTCGGAAAGTCGTCTTACCGCTCCATGATGCGCAGATTCGTCCGGAAGCGGATGGCTGCAACATGTGTTAGACCAAAGCCCTTCGGAATGATACTTGCCGAAAGCCCGTTGCTGCAGGAGCATTTCGCCTTTTGAGTTGTAAATAAAAACAGAGAATGCACGATGCAGAACACCTTTTTGATGCGCTTCCAACTTAGGCATCCGCCCAATTTCCATATCATCTTCATTCACCAGCACAACTTGATCAGTCATAAAATCGGGATTTAGGGAACTAAGGGATTTTTCGGCTGTCGGCAATCGGCTTTCGGCTTACAGCCTATTGCTTACAGCCAATTGCTGACAGCTGACAGCTGATTGCCGACAGCCGACAGCCCCTATAACATCAAAAACGTCATAAAAGGTCGAACTGATGCCTTACTAACGAACGAAACATGAGTCCCACTTTATCATGATCGGGAATTCGTATGCGTGCATTCATCACTTTTTCGGGCGGGGTCTCCTTGATCCGCAGGAAAAGCTTTTTGTAATAATAATAGGCAAGGTAAACGCCGCGTCTCGCGCCACTCGGCAACTGCTTGATGCCGATCAATGCCTGTTCAAAATCTTCTTCAATTTCCTGCTGGATCTTCTCTTTTTCTTTATATGAAAAGTGGTCAAAATTTACGCCCGGAAAATAGGTTCGGCCCAGGTCTACATAATCGGCCTTCAAATCGCGCAAAAAATTAACTTTCTGAAACGCTGCGCCAAGCTTCATCGCAAATGGTTTGAGTTCATCAAACAGCTGCTGATTTCCCTCCGTAAACACTCTCAGGCACATTAATCCCACAACTTCGGCGGAGCCAAGAATATATTCGGAATAGGAATCAGGACTGTATTCCTTCTTCATCAAATCCATTTCCATGCTCCTTAAAAACGTATCTATCAGCTCCCATTCAATGTTATATGTATGTACCACGTGCTGAAAACTGTTCAAGATCGGGTTAATGCTGATCTTGTGGTGAAGCGCTTCCACCGTATCCTTACGGATTTTGTCCATCATAAACTCCTTATCGTAGTCATGAAAACTATCCACAATTTCGTCGGCAAGCCTTACAAAGCCATATATACCGTATATCGGCGCCCGCAATGATGGTTTCAGGAAATAAATGCCAAGCGAAAACGACGTACTATATAGTTGTGTGGTTGTTTTGCTGCATGATGCGGACAGATTGTCGAACAAGCTCTTCATGACTTATTTGTTTAGGAATTTTTGAAGTTCAGTGGCTGCAATGCGGCCTGAAATGATAGAAGGCGGAACGCCCGGTCCGGGAACAGTCAGCTGGCCAGCATAAAATAGATTTTTGACCTTGCTGCTTTTGAGTTTCGGTTTAAAAATAGCAGTCTGCATCAGCGTGTTAGCAAGTCCGTAAGCGTTTCCCTGGAAGGCATTGTAGTCGCAGATGAAATCGGACACGCAATAGCTTTTCTTAAAAACCACATGATTTCGGATGTCTTCACCGGCAAATTTTTCCAGCCTTTCCATAAGTACGTTGAAATACGTCTCCCGGATTGCGTCGGGGTCGTCCAGGCCAATGGCAATGGGCATTAATATGAACAGATTTTCACTTCCCGCCGGCGCTACGGATGCATCGGTTTTGGAAGGGCAGCAAACGTAGAAGAGCGGACTTTTCGGCCATTTTTTATCTTTGTATATCTCAACGGCGTGCTGATCAAAATTCTCGTCGAAAAACAGATTGTGGTGACGAAGCTTATCGACCTTTTTATTTACCCCCAAATAAAACAACAGGCACGAGGGAGCGAAAGTCCTGTTTTCCCAGTACGCTTCGTTATAGGTGCGGTATTCTTTTTCCAGTAAATTCTGTTCAATGTGATGATAGTCAGCACTTCCAATAACAGCGTCGGCTTTGAAGCTTTTGTTTTTGGTATGCAAATGGCTGATTTTGTCTGACGCTATATCGAATTTTTCAATATTCTGACTGGTCAGCACATTGACTCCTGCATCCTCTGCTATCTTCCTGAATGATTCCGCCACTTTTCCGAAGCCGCCCATAGGATAAAATGTGCCCTGTTTGAGGCCAGCAAAATTCATAAGGCTATACAGGGCGGGCGTGTCTTTTGGCATCGCGCCCAGAAAGAGGACCGGAAATTCGATCAGCGCCAGCAGCCGCGGATCTTTAAAATATTGCCTGACGTGCTTACTGAACGAAGTAAAAAGTTGGAGTTTCAGCGCGTCTTTGAATAATTTCAAACTGAAAAACTCTGTCACCGAATGCCCTGGCTTGTAAACCATATCATTCATCCCAACCAGGTACTTGAATTCCCCTTCGGCAATGAATTTCCGCAACTTTGCCCCGCTGCCCGCTTCAATGTCTTCAAAAAGCGCACAAACCGCATCATAATCAGCAGGAATGTCCATCACCTCGTTTTCGAAAATGACGGCAAAACCAGGGTCAAGTTTTTTTAAATCGTAAAAATCAGATGTGTTTTTACCAAAGAGTGAAAAGAAGCTGTCGTAAACATCGGGCATCCAATACCAGCTCGGGCCCATGTCAAACAGGAACCCATCTTGCGAAAAAGTCCTTGCGCGGCCTCCTATGCCCGGATTTTTTTCAAAAACAGTAACCTTATTTCCGCTTTCGGCGAGCACAGAAGCTGCTGCCAGTCCGGCAAAACCTGCACCTATGACTGCAATTTCATGTGATTTACCAGTTTTAGTCAGAATTTGGTTATGCATTTGAACTGTTAAGAATGTCTGTCAGATTTTCGATTGTCTCAATTAAGATAACCCCTTTTTTGTTAGCGATTTCCTTTGTTTTTTCATCGCCTCCCGAGATGCAGATCGTCAGATTGGGGAAATTATTTCTAAGGCTTCCCAATAGTGTTTCTGCTTGATTATCATACTGGTTACGTACAAAAAAAGAATAAACGTGCGTAGGCTTGTAATCAGAAATAACTGCTGTAAGATCCTGCAACGGAACCCGGGCACCCAGGTAAACCACATCCTGGCCCATCTGCCTGGCCATATAGTACGCAAAAAGCAAACCGATCTCGTGATCTTCTTCCTCATTCAAAAAAAGGATCCATTTTTGATCTGGTTTTTCCGGCAGTGGCAGGGCGTCAACCGCAGCAAACAATTTTTGCCGGATAAGATTAGATAAAAAGTGTTCCTGAGAAGGCAGCAAATCATCCTTTACCCACATTAAGCCCGTTCTCACCAGCAGCGGATACAGGATTTTCGTGTATGTTTTTTTTAATCCAAGCCTTTTAACCGCATTTGCGAAAAGCTCCTCGAAAAGCGCGACGTGATAGGTGGTGATCGCAATCAGTGCCTGATTGATAATCGCCTCTACATTCACATCGCCCTGAAACGAGGCCTGGATGATCTTGTCAATCTCCGATGCTATTTCAGATTTGGTCAGCTTTCCGATCCGCGAGATTTTCATTCCCCGATCCAGTAACGTGCACACATTCAGAAGCTTCTTGACTTGGTCGTCATTATAAAAGCGAATGTTCGTATCCGTCCGCTCAGGTTCAAGCAAGCCATAGCGCTGCTCCCACATACGAATTGTGTGCGCTTTCATGCTGCTTATTCTTTCCAGGTCTTTGATAGAATAGGATGACATTTTGTTTAACTTTTTTCAAAAATACTTAAACAAAATTATTTTAGCCATTATTTGTAGGAAAATAAAAAAATGCTGCTACTTTTGATATTATTAATATCATATGTTTGATTTATAAAATATCATTCACGTTATGGGAAGTCAGGAAATATTTTGGCCGGTGAACATCAGGTTCCTTCGTTTGCGCCTTAAACTGAGTCAGGAAGCACTCGCTGAGCGGCTGGGAATCACCAGGGTGAAGTTGAATGCGCATGAAAGTGGACGCACAGCCAACCCTACGATCGACGATCTCATTCATTTTTCGGAATTTTTCAGGATGAGCATTGACAGCCTGCTTAAAATTGATCTGAGCAAGCTATCGGAGCAGAAAGTGAAGGATCTGGAACAGGGAAGTGAGCTATTCATGAAAGGCAACAACATTCGCGTGCTAGCCATTACTGTGGACAGAGAGGAGAAAGAAAACATTGAATATGTTCCGGTTCAGGCCAAGGCAGGATATCGCTCAGGTTACAGCGACCCTGAGTTTCTGGCAACATTGCCCCGGTTCAGCTTACCTACGCTTCCCAAAAACGGCACATTTAGAATGTTCCCGACGGTGGGGGATTCCATGCTGCCCGTCCCGGAAGGTGCCGACATTATTACCAGATATGTGCAGGACTGGACAACGATCCGTCCGGAGACCCCTTGCATTGTTATTCTGAAGGGCGATCAGGATTTTGTTTTCAAGCAGGTTACCATTAATAAAGATGGGACTATGCTCTTGCAGTCATTTAATAAGCAATACTTTGCCTACACTGTGCCGCTCTCGGAGGTTATCGAGCTTTGGGAATATTACAGCTTCCATAGCAAGGCGCTTCCCGAGCCACAAACGGATATGCAGCAATTGATGAAAATGTTGCAGGAGATGCAGAACGAGATCAAGGAAATTAAAGGCAAACCGGCATCCAAATAATTGGATAGTAACCATAGGTCACAGATGTTCCTTCCTTTGCGATGCTGTAATAAGGAAATGGGAAAATTATTATGATGCGATTGAATTAGAACCATAAACGAATTGCATATCGCAGCATTTCTAGAAAGTGCAAGAAGGAATGGAATAATAGTGTGATGAAGGCGTAGAATGAATGTGTTTTACTAAAAAAATAAATGTCATCCGCTCCAATTTAGTTAATGTTTAGTGTGGGAATATATCGTTAAAATGCAATTCTGACTTTTGTTAAAACCCCGGAATTCTGAGATATCACCCCAGGCATTCCCTGACTGGTCACAAAAAGGATTGCATACTTTTGGTTGTAGTCTACTTTCGTTGAGTAATAAAAAGGAACTCAACAATGTGCGCCATACTTTTACTCGTAGCCCTTCTTGCGAATATCACACTAATAGGTCAATGTGCACCGTTAGATCCGAATTCGGCATCGCGGATCTGGTACAAAGACAGCAACAATGCTGAGTCCACAATCCAGATTACCGGAAGCAACGCAGGATACAGCGATTCACCCAACATTACCATTAATGCGAACGTAAATACCTGGTCCCCCAAACTGGGTGAAAATGATAACCCGATCTGCGAGAATGTATTCCGAACGGGTTCAAACCACTTTGCACGCATCATCGACTTCCCGGCATTCTCAGCGTCAAAAGCAAAAGGTAAATACCCCTCCAAAATTTCGAAAAAGTAAGTTTAGAATTCTTATATAGCGTTATGTGAATTGGAAATGGCTGTCTCATTTGGGGCAGCCATTTTTTTGGTGATTTCTGCTAAGCTTTGCCTTTGGGTAAACGTGCACCGCCTTTGGCTCAGCCATTTTTTCCTATCTGGCGTTTTTTGACGGCATTGCGTCTGTTTTAAATGAAGTGAATTCCCAACCTTACCATTTCTATGCGCAAGACCCGCTCTTTCCGTCACGAGCTTATCAAGGCTTTGATTACAATATTTATTTTATGGGTTATCAAAAATCTTTTTGAATAAAGCGTGACCATCAAAAGCCTCATCTGGATACATCGCGCTTCACTGTATGAGACAATTGGAGTAGAATTTTGCCACGAGTGCACCCGGCTCAATTAATGTCAAAACCCAGCCTATAAGCCCTGCTTATATAATAATTTACGCCCAGCGGAAATCTCTACCCTTAAATAATTCATCCCCGCCTCTGGCTCATCGGGTGTTCTTTTTCTCAGACTTAATACCGAGAATTACGCCAAGCAAATGCATGCCCACACACCATGCATTATAGTATTAATCTTAAAAACCGATAGTATAAAATGAAAAAAACGATTCTACACTTACACATGCGGACGCAAGACCCACTATCAGATTGTCGGACACTTATTATTGCAACCATACTGCTGTTTCTTTGCCTACTGGCCAAAGCGCAGGCGCCGCAGCAATTCAGTTTTCAAGGAGTCGCGCGAGACGCGGCCGGGAAGGTGATTGCGGATAAAATAGTGAGACTACGCCTGACGATTTATCAGGGTGCCCCTAACTCGAATACGAAATTTGAAGAAGAGCATGTCCCTTTTACTAATTCTCAGGGAGTGTTTAATGTCTCAGTAGGAAGCGCGGGGATTAATTTGAGCAACATCAATTGGAAGACCAGCGAGTACTATTTAAAAGTGGAAATGGATCCAAGTTCGGGAAGTAATTTTGTCGATCTTGGCACAACTCAATTGCTAAGTGTGCCTTACGCGCTCCACGCTGCTGAAGCTGATCGATTGAAAAATGATGATCCAGTTTTTATGACTGGAAATATTGGGCAGGGAGGGACGCTTCCAGCGATACCTGCACAAACAAAATTTATCTGGTATCCGAGAAAGGCTGCATTCAGATTCGGTTTTGAAAACACAGGAGCGTGGGACGATGCCCAAATCGGTAATTACACATTTGCATTTGGTAATAATACATCCGCTAATGGAGAAGCATCATTTGCGGGAGGGTTTAACTCCGTTGCTTCAGGAAATTACTCGATGGCATTTGGAGAAGGCACCGTTGCAAAGGCTCGGGGAGGAATATCTTTGGGAAGATGGAATGAAAACGACGACAACCCTAATCCGGCAGCAGGTCTTCCGACTGATCGGATATTTCAAATCGGAGCTGGGTCCTCTAGCGGGCGTATAAATGCCCTTACCATTCTAAGGAATAGCAAAGTAGGAATTGGGTTAACTAATCCAGAATATCCGATGGACGTCAATGGCCGAATGAGAATAAGATACAATGGAACATCAACCGCAGGAATTTATCTCGATGCTTCACAAAGCGCTGCCGAGGGATTTGTTGGAATGAAGACAGACACCGAAATTGGCCTTTTCATAGGCGGAGGCTGGCGGTTTTGGGTAAATCCACAAGGCAATGGCTATCTAAACGGCAATTTAATCCAAACCTCCGATCGCCGCCTCAAGACAAACATTCTACCATTCAAAAACAGCCTCGGCAAAGTAAGCAACTTACAAGGCTACCATTACAACTGGGAAGATAAAACCAAAGATCAGACACTTCAAACGGGATTGATTGCCCAGGAAGTTGAGCAGATTTTTCCTGAACTGGTTTCTACGAATAAAGATGGTTTCAAGTCTGTCAACTACATTGGTTTGGTTCCTCACCTGATTGAATCTGTTAAGGAGTTGAAGCGCAAAACGGACGAGATTGCGGTCCTGCGTAAGGAGTTGGAAGGCATGCGGGAAATGGGTAAGCGGTTGGAGTTGCTGGAAGCGAGTGTCAATAAAGGAACCGGTCTTACAGAGATAAAATCAGCTGCGAAATGAAAAGATTTTTAATGATCACGGGTTTTTGCTGCTCAGCCTGTTTGGCTAGCTCACAATCCATCTCTCCCTCAGGAATTTACGGCGCAGCCAATATTTCCTCCGGCGGCGGCGTAAGTGTCACTTGGGTTTTGGGGAGTTTGACGCCGCAGGCCATGTCTGCGTTGCCGGTCAAGCTCATTGATTTCAAATGCATGCTGACGGACGCATCCACGGTTTCACTTACATGGAGCACTTCCGAAGAAACAAACAGCGACCATTTTGAAATTCAGCACAGCACGAATGGCAAGCAATGGAAAGGAATCGGGCAGGTGAAGGCGGATGGCGAAAGCAATGCGATTAAAAGCTATTCATTTGAGCATAGCAGCCCGGGAAAAGGAGAAAATCTTTATCGCCTGAAGATGGTAGATCAAGATGGAACTTATGCGTATAGCCGCGTGCGGAACATTCACTTCGGTGTTGAAAGCGGGCTGGCAATTCACCCGAACCCCGTATCAGACTGGCTTACAGTTGACGCCAAAGATTGGGCTAACATACGAGAGCTGAAAATCACGAATGGCGCTGGTGTTACGGTAGGGGCATTCAAGGAAGAGCAAATACAAAAAATGTCTGGCAGGCGGATCAATTTTCGGGACTTGCCTTCCGGCATGTATATCGTCAGCATGACCAGAAAAGACGGATCTGTGCAATCCGAAAAAATCTTCAAAAATTAGTAACTAAAACCCCAAGCCCCATGCAGACAAAGGAAATTGCAATCATTGGCGGAGGAATTGCAGGGTTGGCACTGGCTGTCAGCCTGAGGAACACGCGGTTCAAGTGCCATATTTTCGAGAAAAAAGAAACGTTCAACGAGATAGATGCCTGTATCACCCTGTTTCCTAATGCATTACGGGTGCTCAGGCATTTTCGGACTCTTGAAAGATGTTATGGATATAGGGAGCGCCATTTCGAAGATTATTATGAAAACGGATCAGGGCAAAATACTTGCCCTGACCGAGCCAAGATACCAGCTCTCCGCCATGAGTATGCGCCGCTCCGAGTTGCACGCAATTTTGCTCAGACACGCCAATGCAACCCTTTATCCCGACCATGAGCTGGATTCATTTCAAAATACTCCGGACGGAAGGGTCAGTGTCAGCTTTAAAAATGGTGCGTTCAAGATTTTTGATGCAATGATCGGCGCCGATGGGATTAATTCACTAGTTAGGCAAGCTATTGTTGGCGATGGCAAACCTGTTTTTCAGGGTTACAGCATCTGGTGCGGCATTGCGGATCTGGGGGTAGGGGCCGGTTACACAAGCGAAAGTTATGGGAAAGGTGAACGAGTAGGCATTATTCCCATCGGCGAGAGCCAATGTGGCTGGTGGGCAACAAAGAATGAGCGATTTATGGCCGACGACGGGCCGGAAGGAACAAAGGAAAAGTTGCTGCGGCTCTTCGGAAACTGGCATGATCCGATCCCGGACCTGATCTCAAAAACCAATCATATTTACAAAACCAGCCTCGCGGACAGGGTTCCCGTTAGAGGATGGTCCCAAGGAAATTGTACATTATTAGGAGATGCAGCGCACCCGACAACCCCCAACCTGGGGCAAGGCGGGTGTCTTGCTTTTGAAGGAGCGCATATATTAGGAGAAATCATCCGGAAATATGGGGTCACCGACACCGTATTTCAACGATACGAATCCTTGCAATTTGCCCGCGCCAAAAACATCGTTGAAGACAGCAGGCGACTAGGCAAAATCGGGCAGCTTGAGAGCAGCATCGCCGTTTACATCCGGAATATGATCCTGGGTTTAACCCCCTCGTCGTTTACGCTGAAAGTGATTGATAAATACTTCCTTTATGACGTTACTTCGATGAGGATATAACAAATCAAACCAGCTTCCGTCCCTTCCACTCATACGCCGGATTCTGCGCCGCCAAGCCGAAAAAGCAAACATAAAAAGGATAAATGATCTGCGTAATCGGAATGTAGGGAATAGATCCGGGCTTTTTCAAAAATGATAAAACAGAGCCGAGAAAAAGCCACTCGGGCAGGCATTTGGCAGACAACAGGCTTAGAAAAACATACCCGTCAACAAGGCCGACAGCATAGAGTAACCCGCTTATTATCAGTGAAAGATTACAAGTGAAGATATAAATGGCCAGAAAAAGAGGCGTCTTGCTCTGGTAATGCTTCCATTTACTTGCCCAGCGCTTCCGCTGACCGAAGAAAGCCTGCCAGTTATCGTGCGCCTTCGTCGTCACAATTGCCCTCGCATCTTTCAAGAAATGCACCCCATCGGGATATCTGTCCGCAATCTTGTGCATAAGGAATTCATCATCGCCCGAAGCAATGTGCCGCACGCCTTCAAATCCGCCCACTTCTATAAATGCACTTTTCTCGTAGGCCAGATTTGCCCCATTGCACAGGGAAGGATATCCAGCCCCGATGGCGCTCCCGCCGCTTCCGATAAGGCTTGCAAATTCTACGGTCTGTAAATGATCAGTGACCGATTTTTCATCTGCAAAAGTGACCGGCGCGCTGATCAGTTTTGCATTCGTTGCTGCATAACAGGCCGCAATGGATTGCAGCCAGCCTGATTCCACGCGGCAATCCCCGTCTGTGGTCACGATCAGATTTCCCTTTGCGCGCGCAACGGCCGTTTCGATAGCCCGTTTTTTGGGAGATGTGGTGGCAGTGCCCGGAAGGGCGATAAGGTGCAGGTTTACCTGAGAATTCGCCGCAAGTGCCTGAACGATCGCAGCGGTGCGGTCGGTGGAATTATCGTCCATAATGAGGACTTCGAATTGCTCATGTGGGAAGTGTTGCTTGTCCAGATCATTGAGCAGAAGACCAATGTTATCTGCTTCATTACGGACAGGAATAATGACCGAAATGAAGATTCTTTTATCAAACTTAAAAATACCCGACGGCTTGATCCGGTTCCAGAAAAAGGTGAGAATGAATGTAAAAACCGCGTAACTCAAAATGACGAGCCAGAGTAGGGGAATCAGCCAGGAAAGTAAATAATGTTGTGTCATTGAGTTAATTATTGGAGCTTGAAAATTTCATCTTACTCCATTTATATTTCCAGATCAGGAAAATCCCGATCAGGATCGGTCCGAGCACATTGAGCATCCAGACCAGAAAAGTAGCCGCGATAATCTCTTCGGCAGGCAAATTATAAGGCTCAAAAACCAGCAAGGCAGTAAACTCCCTCAGCCCCAGATCACCCAGCACATTGATCGCCGGGATCAGTGTTTTGGCCAAAAAAATCAATGAAACCGCAGACGCAAGTTCAAATGCAGGAACGGGAAAATTGAAAAGCGACAACGCCAGCACAAACTGACCCAGAAACACTGCGTAACGCAGCGCCCCGTACATTGTGGAAACAACAATATCCCAGGCTGAATAATTGCCAATGATGCGCAAATAGGCGTGCGCCTTCTGAAAAATGGCCTTCCTTGGGTGCCAGTCTGTAAGCGGTTTTCGGAACCAGACAACAAAAATTCCGGCTATTATGACAACCGCAAGCAGCATATGAATGATTTGCTTGCTTCTCGGCGGCAGGCCTAATCTGCCCTCCAAATGCAACCAACCCACTGCTCCCATCGCCACCGAAATATAAAACTGGATACCATTCGACACAATCGCCGCGCCTATTGCTTCCAGCCGCCGGTCCGATTTCAATGCAGCCACCCGTCCGATAGTGTCACCGAGTTGAGCGGGAGCTGCCACACCAAGCGCAAGCCCGGTTAATGTCCCGCGAAATGCGTCCCGGAAGCTGATATCAACCACTTTTTTTGCCAGTTGCTGCCATTTCAGACTTTCCAGTGCCCAGTTGACAGGCACAAGCACGAGCATGAAAAGCAAAATCGGCAAATGATCGGGAACCAGTATATCCCGAAAAACGGCGCTCACATCGGCAATGCCCTTTTGCTCGTTTTGAAAAGTTTTATAGATATAACTCAGGATCAGGAGCGTGATAATGAGCTTGCCCAGCCAGAGCAGGTTTTGCAGGTTTCTTTTTTCTTTGGCAGTAGAGAGTTCCTTATCTTGCACCATGATTAAAATGCAGCAAACCGACGCTACCGAAAAAGTGATTATTGGGGTGGATCCCGGCACCCAGGTGATGGGTTACGGAGTCATTTCGGTGAAAGGCCAGCACATTACATTGGTTCAATATGGTGTGATTCATCTAAGCAAATATACTACGCATGAATTGAAGTTAAAGAAAATCTTTGAGCGCATTACCCAGCTCATCGGGGAATATCTGCCCGACGAAATGGCAATTGAAGATCCATTTTACGGCAAAAACCCGCAATCGATGCTCAAATTGGGCCGTGCGCAGGGTGTGGCCATGGCAGCTGCACTGGCCAGGGACATTCCAATTGTCGAGTATTCACCCAAAAAAGTGAAACAATCTGTCACCGGCAGTGGAAGCGCTTCCAAGGAACAGGTTGCTTATATGCTCGAAAAAATCCTCAGTATGGAGCTCAGCCGGGAATTTATGGACGCAACCGACGGGATCGCCATTGCTATTTGCCATCATTATCACGCCAATTCACCCGCTTCTGTATCCACCGGGTCTTCAAAAAAATCTAAAAAAGGTGGATGGGGTGCATTTGTCAGTGAAAATCCGGAGCGGGTAAAATAGCATCAGCGGACCATTTTAAGCGTTTTAGTCACATTCCCGACTTTTAGTTGATAAATGTAAAAACCCGCGGAAAGATGTTGCCCGTCAAGTCTTGCAATATGCCAGCCTGCCGGATATTTCCCCTCTGCCAGCGACCTGATTTTCTGACCTCTTACATTATATAGTGTCAATGTTGTCAGTTCTTCCTCGGGCAGGAAAAAGGCGATCTCGGTGCTGGCGCCGACCGGGTTTGGAACATTCTGCATCAAAGTCACCTCGGTTGGCAGGTTGTAAGCAGGAGATTGATTTATTATGAATGCTACACTTTCATTGCTGGTCACTTCCGGTTCGGTTGTGGCGGTTTTCAGTTGATAAGTTCCTCCTTTTATGTCAATAGGGATCTTAAATGTGTAAGTGTTATCCGCGACGTTTGTTCCCGTTAATTTTACTGTTGCATTGTTGCTGGTGTTGCGCAGGATAAAGCGGGTCTCATTATTTTTCCCAAAAGTCGAGTTGGTAGTCAATGTCAATGTTATTTCGTCTCCCGCATTGTAGGAAGGTTCGGGTTGGAAACGCTGGAATTGCCTTTCCTGAAAAGAATAGACCTCGCCGCCTGTTGTGAGCATCAGCAGCTTATCATTGAAAATGGTTATGTCAAACGGCTCTTTCAGCATGTTCAGGCCATCGGAATAAATGTTTGTTTTTTGATCTTTAAACCTAATCAATGCGTGCGGTTCAAAATGTTGCTCCGGGGCGCCGTAGGCAGCGGCCCACATTTGATTGGTCTTGTCAAAAATTATGTTCCTGATAAAATAGCCAGAAAGCGAGAAAACCGCCTCCCAGGCCTGAGTTGCCTTATTAAGCCTGGAAACGCCCCATTCCCCGTAAGCGTAAAGGTTTTGCCTACTGTCAAAAGCAATACCGGCTAATCCCTGCGCATTGCTTATTTGCGTCCGGAAAGTCCATTTATTGTCTTTAAATGAATAAATCAACCCGTCCTCCGTTACCGTCCAAACCTGGTCCTCAGCATCTGCCGCAACACAGATCACGTGGTTATTACCAAGCACTTCCTGTCCGTAAAATGTCCATGCTCCATTCAGGAAACGTCCGACGCCGCGGTCGGATGTTTTGAAAAATATGCCCGCAGAAGTGGTCAGCACAAGCGGGGCCATTTCACCCGCAGAAAACTTTTCATTGACAAAACTCGACTCGTAGTTACCATTCACATCGCGTTTGAGCAGCACATTATTGAAACTCATTGCAAAAACATCGCCTCCCTTCGAAGCACCGAAGAAGTTGATTGCGTTAGGGCTTTTGCCTGCTGTCGTCGCTATTGTGCTCGCTTCCCAGGTTTTGAGATCCTTTGTAGTGTAATAGCCATTGTTTGTTTCGTACACATATAATTTGTCCCCAACATTGTAAAACCTGTTTTTTAGAAAACCATAAGCGTTTGTGGTAGAAAGCAGATTTTTGGAAACCAGGCCAAGAAATTCAAACCGGGAATCATTCCAATTGGTCTTAATTTCAAAATTTTTCCAGTTGGTGAAAATTCCCGGCATATACTGAACTCTCGTCCGGCCAAAATAGGATTGATTTTCATTCAGAATCGGCTGAAAAACGCCCTTGTTGGTAAAGGCTGCGTTCATTTCGCTTAATGCAATGGAATCTTTGAAAACAACCTGTTTAAATGCTCGGTCACTGGCAATCTCGATGCTTTGCCGAAACCCCGTATGCAAGGATGAAATGTAAGTTGAAACGGCGATAACGGGCTTGGCAGCAGCATGGGAAAGATCCGTAGACGACCACAATGTGCCGTTCCAGGGCGGGAGAAAATACGCCGCATCCGACCATTGACTCCATTCATTGTTTTGCTTCACCCGTAGCCGGACGGCATATCGCTCCGAGCCGTTAGGCCTGAGTATGATTTTAAAATGCTGAATCTTTTGATTTGTGACAGGAAAATCGTGAAACACGACCCCGTCTGTCTGGTTCTTATCGGCAACTTCAGTTTGGAAGGATTCAATGCCTTCATATTTTTGAAAAATGCCTGCAAGAAAGCCGTCATTCTTCCAGGAAACCTGTAACAGGAGCGGTGCTGATGATTTTTTGTCAAAAGGAGCAATCGAAAACGGCAATGTTTTCGACCATAATGCAGCTTTGGGAATCTGATCTGAAAGCACCCGTGCGAAGTAATTTCCCTCGCCCTGACCTGCAGACGTGAAATGCGATTGGGCAATCAATGTGTCTTCGACAATGTCCGTAAAAGCCGCATCCCGGGCTATTTGAAAGCGATATTGATTCACGCCAAAAGGTGTTTTCCATCGAAATGAGGGCGTATGAGACGCTTTTTGAGCATCGTCTTCGTAAATGGTCAATGAATCCGGCGCGTTGGGGTTCTCTTGAATGGCGGTGAGTTTGAAATTCTCATCCATGTTTCCTTCCGCATAATTCCGCATCAGGTTCTGGCACAGTGGGTGAAAACGCAAAACAGACCGGCAGTAGGACATGATAGACCCATTAACCGTTTCCTGGTAACCCTCTTCGCACTCCGCGCTTGCACCTTCCAGCGCCGTGCAGCGATCGATTGGACCGCCTGGCCACGAGCAATTGTGTGTATGCGGCGAGCCCAACGTGTGCCCGAGCTCGTGGCAAAGCAGGTCAATGGGCAGGTCAGGCATTTCGGGCCTTGGAAAATTGGAAGAACACATGCGATAACCGCCATAAAACCACCCGTCCCGGCTCGAAAGACTCACAACGGCGTCCCTTTCGTCAGTTCTGTTGAAGAGCCAGTAATTCTGAACATTGGAGAAATACTGAAAATCCTCGTCCAACGCATAAGGCTCGGGTTTATCCCAAATGAGGATCGACGTGATGGTCAGCTTTACATTGATGTCCCTTTCAAAAATGGCGGAGGCTTGGTTGATAAATTGCACTGCCCGTCTCGTAATCAGCGCCTTATCTCCGCCGTAAAGCTGATAAGTTTTGTAATTGATGTCGAGTGCAAGCCTGTATTCGAGTTTTTGCTCCCCGGCCGTTCTGGCGCGAGTCAGGTCTTTTACCCGGGCAAATTTTACGAGTCGGGATGCTGATAGGGAGTCATTTGTGCCGCAAACAGGAAGGGTTTGCTGTGCTGAGGCGATGTAAGGTGCCACGCACAACAGGATAATCAGCCCAATGATCCTGGTAAAAAGTATTTTCATGAACGAGGAGTTTTGCCTTAACGCTGGTCTGCGGCGCGAATGGGCCGGAAATGTGCCCATTTGCCCTAAAAATAGGACAATGTTCTTATCATTTTCGTTGCAATGGGCATTCAACCGAGATTAAAAAAATTTTAATGGTATTTAACCAACATTTCATTTTACTAATCAAACGTTTGTTTAGTAAAATCAAACAATCGTTTGATTTTTATTTTTGGCTGATTTAAATTTGCATCACTATTAACGGAAAGAAAATGTTATGAACTGTTAATGAGTCATTTAGATGGAATATAACGCAAAGCAGATACAGATCATAGAAGTTGCAGAACGTTTGTTTGCCGACAAAGGGTTTGCGGGGACGTCGGTGCGGGACATTGCGCAGGAGGCCAATGTGAATGTCTCGATGATCTCTTACTATTTCGGATCGAAGGAAAAATTGATCGAGGCGCTTTTTGCCATGCGCATGGGCGAATCCCGCTCGCGAATGGAAATGCTGCTCAGTAACGAAGATTTGATCCCAATTCAAAAAATCAACATCCTGATTGACAGCGCAATTGACCGTCTGATGGGGAACCAGTGCTTTCACAATATTATGATGCGTGAGCAGCTTTCGTCGGAGCGGACGCCGGCGATTTCGGAGCATATCAGAACTTTGAAACTGCGGAATGTGCAGTTAATGCAGAAGCTGATCGAAGAAGGTCAGGCAATGGGGGCATTTCGCAAGAACATTGACCTGAGCCTGATGAGCACCACATTATACGGCACGATCAATTACGCGATCGCGACCCAGGATTTTTACAAGCGGATCAACGGTCTGGAAGATATGGAAGAGGCTGAATTTCAGAACCATTTGAGAAGAAAATTAAGCCAGCACTTAAAAAGTTTATTTAAATCAACAGTAACTAATGAACACCACAACCAGGACTAAAAGAATGGTTTTTGCGATCGCCAGCGTGTTCTGGCTCGCCGCAACCGCTCATTCGTTCGCCCAGGACCCGCGAAAATTGACGCTGGAAGAAGCGATTGAAATGAGTTTGAAAAACAGCAAGCAGCTCAAATTAAGTCAGACCAATGTAGATCTAGCCGGTCTGGGTATCAGGCAAATCAAGGAAAATCAGTTGCCAAGCCTGAGTGTTTCAGGTTCTTACCTGAGATTGAATTCGCCGAACATTAACCTCAAACTGCCAAGAAACGGAAGCGACAGCACACAAACCAGCGCTCCGGAAGTTCACCAGGTAATGTATGGAATGGCAAGCGCATCACTGCCGATTTTCTCCGGTTTCAGATTCAAATATGGCCTGGAATCAGCACATTACCTGGAACAAGCGGCGAAACTGGACGCTGAAAATGACCGTGATGCCGTGATCCAGAATACAGTTGCGGCTTACAGCAATTTGTATAAGGCCAAAAAATCGGTGGACCTGGTTGCTGAAAACCTGTTGCGGGAGCGAGAGCGCGTGGCCGAATTTACAAACCGTGAAAAAAACGGCATGCTGGCCAGAAACGATTTGATGAAAGCCAAATTGCAGGAGTCGAACATTGAACTTGCATTGCTCGATGCTGAAAACGATCTGAAAGTAACGACCATTAATATGAACCTCCTGCTGGGCATGCCTGAAAATACGGTGTTGGCAGCCGATTCGGCCAGTTTTATGGCCTTGAAGGAAGAAGGCAATGCGGCCGAGTGGGAGCAAACGGCGATTTCACATCGCAAGGACATTGCGGCCAATGGCATCCGTCAAAAAGCAGCAAATACAGACATTAAGGTTGCTAAGGCCGATTTTTATCCTAATGTGGCGCTCACCGCAGGTTACGTTGCCCTCAGCATTCCAGGAGTGGCGACGATCCCGAATGCAATGAATGCAGGAATTGGCGTGCGATACGACATTGGATCACTCTGGAAATCGGGTGCAAAAATTGCGCAGGCGAGGACGAAGGTTTACCAGCTGAAAACGAATGAAGAGATCCTTTTGGACCGCATTCATCTGGAAGTCAACACGGCTTATTTCAATTATGTTTTGAGCAAAAGAAAAATTGACGTCTATGCCAAAGCCGTGGAGCAAGCCGACGAAAATTACCGGATCACCAAAAATAAATACGATAACAGTCTGGTAACGACCACAGAACTACTCGATGCAGACGTCGCCCAGGTGCAGTCCCGCATCAACTACGAAGCCGCCAAAGCCGACGCCATCGTAGCCTACAAAAAACTAGAACAATCAGCCGGAGTGATTAATTAAAATCATTCAGTCATTCACTCATTAAACATTGAAAATGGAAACCAATCAAAATACACTGCAACCCGAGGAAGCTCCAAAAAAGAAAAACTACACATTCGTGATCATTCTTTGCGTGCTGATTGCGATCGGCGGAACCTGGGGTTTTACCAAATACAACCACGGTTTGCACCACGAAGAAACAGACGACGCGCAAATTGACGCGAATATCAGTCCTGTAATTCCCAGGATATCGGGTTATGTGACGGAAATTAAGGTGAAGGACAATCAAACTGTCAAAAAAGGCGACACACTGATCGTCCTGGATAATCGCGATCAGCTCATCAAACTTGAACAAGCGAAAGCAGGGCTGGCAGGCTCTCAAGGCAACCTCGTCGTGGCCAATGCTACAACCAATGCTTCGCAGGCAAGCGGCATAACTTATCAGGCCAATGTGTCGATCGTAGAAGCGCAGATTGAAGAGGCAAAAGTGAATGTATGGCGTGCCAATCAGGATTTTGCCCGCTATGAAAACCTGATCAAAGACCATTCGATCACACAGCAGGAATATGAGCAGGCATCGGCGACGAAACAAAAAGCTGAACGTCAGCTGGCCGTCTTGGTTGCGCAGAAAAACGCAGCAGAACGTCAGGCGAAAGCAGCAGGCAGTCAAACCCGCGCGACTTCTGTTCAAACCGATGTGGCTAATGCAAACATTAAGGCACGCCAGGCAGAGATTGCGAATGCAGAATTAATCCTTTCATACACAGTGATTACCGCACCGACAGACGGTCGTGTTTCAAAGGTGAATGCGCAGGTTGGCCAGTATTTGCAGGCGGGGCAGTCGCTGTTCAGCATTATTTCAACCACTGAGCCCTGGGTTGTGGCGAATTTCAAAGAAACACAATTGACCAAAATGAAATTGGGACAACATGTGAAAATTCACGTGGATGCTTATCCGGATCACGAATTTGAGGCAAAAGTGGCGTCTTTCTCTCCTGCAACAGGCGCAAGATTCGCATTACTTCCTCCTGATAATGCAAGTGGAAATTTCGTAAAAGTGGTGCAACGACTGCCTGTAAGGATTGAATTTACGCAGCCAAATGACCAGCGTATAGCAGCTTTGAGACCGGGCATGAACGTGTTCGTGGATGTGGAATTGAACTAAGGATCAGCACACTGACCTTAAACCCAAATTAAATGGAATTACAGGAATCACTCGTCGAATATGGTTTCCGAAGGGTCATCATTACGATCACAGCTGTACTATGTGCGTTGCTCGAAATCGTCGACACCACCATTGTCAATGTCGCGCTCAACGACATGCGGGGAAACCTGGGCGGAACATTGTCCGAAGTGAGCTGGGTTATTACGGCCTATGCCATTGGTAATGTGATCGTTGTGCCCATGACCAGCTGGCTTTCACAACAGTTTGGCCGCCGGAATTACTTTGCAGCTTCTATCATTATTTTTACGGTTGCCTCATTTCTTTGCGGTAACGCGAACAACATCTGGGAATTGGTATTTTTCAGGTTAATACAAGGCCTGGGCGGCGGCGCGTTACTGGTAACTGCCCAGACACTGATCACCGAAAGTTACCCACCCGAAAAACGCGGAGTTGCGCAGGCTATTTACGGTCTGGGTGTGATTGTGGGCCCTACATTGGGCCCGCCGCTGGGAGGTTACATTGTGGATCATTACAGCTGGCCTTACATATTTTATATCAACATTCCGCTGGGCATCATTGCCGCGATGCTGACTTTGCAATTTGTCAGAAGCCCAAGGTTTTCTCAAAAGAAAGCAGCGAATGAAATTGATTACTGGGGCATTGTCCTGCTGGCTATTTCCGTAGGTTCGCTTCAATATGTGTTGGAAAAAGGGCAGGAAGAAGACTGGTTCAACGACGAAATCATTATTCTGTTGACCGTTACAGCTGTTTTTGGATTCTTCTTCTTTATCTGGCGCGAATGGACTTATAAAAATCCGATTGTTAACCTGAGGGTTTTAGCGAATGGAAACCTGCGCGTCGGGACCATTTTGTCCTTCATTCTCGGTTTCGGATTATATGGTTCTACATTCGTCATTCCTTTGTATACGCAGGCTACATTAGGCTGGACGGCAACACAATCGGGCATGTTAATGGTCCCCGCGGCCGTTGTTACCGCCATGATGATGCCCATTGTAGGTCAGCTCATCCAGCGCGGTGTGAAGCAGCAATATCTGGTTTCGGCCGGAATGGTCTTCTTCTTTATTTACAGTTACTGGGGTTACTTAATCCTGACTCCTGACACAGGAAAAGACGCATTTTTCAACATGCTGATTGTGCGAGGAATTGGCTTGGGATTGTTATTTGTGCCCATTACGACATTGGCATTATCGACATTAAAAGGAAGGGAGATTGGTGAAGGGGCAGCGTTTACCGGGATGATGCGGCAGCTGGGCGGTTCGTTTGGCGTGGCGGTGATCACAACCTATCTGGCCAGACAAAACATGCTGCACCGCAATGATCTGGTTAGCAAGCTGGACGTTAACAATCCGTCCGTTATGCAGCGGGTTGAAGGTTTGCAGCAATCTTTTATGGCCAAAGGAATGTCCTCGGATGTTGCGCTGAAAAGCGGTTACAAGATCCTGGATTATACGGTCACCAAACAGGCGCAGGTTATGTCTTACATGGACGTGTTCCTTTATCTGGGACTCATGTTTCTCATCTGCGTTCCGTTCGTGCTCTGGACCAAAAGCGGCAAAACCAAAGTGGATCCTTCCTCCGTGCATTAAGATTTCAAGTGTAGTGGTAATATTGAAGAAGCTTTCCGATTTTGGGAAGCTTCTCTTTTTTTTGACGCGGCGGGGCCTCCTTGATTGCCAGAATTAGGCAACTCCGCGGGAGTTGTAAATTCTTCCATAAACCGGGGTCTTCTAGAAACAGGGTGTCCCTCCGGGACGATTGAGTTGAATAATTTTGAGGTCGCGAAAGTTTTGTTATTTTGTTATTGATGCCATTGTATATTCAAATCTTTTATTTAATGATTTTCTTTGCTTCCTAATCAAACCGTTCGCTGTGCATTCAACCCATACACATTCACTTTCTAATTCCTGGGTAACCGCGGCCATAACCAAGATCGAGGCGGATTATCAGCGGTCGGCGGATACGCATTTGATTCCGTTGCAACTGCCTGAATTTCCGGGTGTTGATTTTTATTTTAAAGATGAATCGACGCATCCTTCGGGTAGTTTGAAGCACCGGTTATCGCGGTCGCTGTTTTTGTATGCGCTTTGTAACGGGTGGATTTACGAAGGGACGACGGTCGCAGAGGCTTCCAGCGGTTCAACTGCTGTTTCTGAAGCGTATTTCGCGCGGTTACTGGGTTTACCGTTCATTGCGGTGATGCCCAAAACGACAAGTCAGGACAAGGTGCAGGCCATTGAATTTTATGGTGGTAAATGTCACTTCGTAGATCATCCGGCCGAAGTTTATGACGTTTCCAGACGCATTGCGGAGGAAAATAAAGGTCATTTTATGGACCAGTTCACCTACGCCGAACGCGCGACGGACTGGCGCGGTAATAACAACATTGCCGAATCCATTTTTCGGCAAATGCAGTTTGAAGCCCACCCGGTTCCGACATGGATCGTCATAGGCGCGGGCACAGGCGGGACTTCGGCGACACTGGGCCGTTATGTGCGTTACGAGCGCTATGCGAGCCGAATTTGCGTGGTTGATCCTGAAAATTCCGTGTTTTACGATTGCTGGCAAACCAATGATCCCGGCGTTTGCAGTGATTTTGGATCGCGGATCGAGGGCATAGGTCGGCCGAGAGTAGAGCCTTCATTTATTCCAACCGTGGTGGATCACATGATCCGTGTGCCGGATGCTGCGAGTTTTGCCGCGATGAAAACATTGTCTCAACTGCTGAACCGAAGGGTAGGAGGTTCAACAGGAACCAATTTCTGGGGCGCGCTTCAACTGGCGCAGGAAATGAAGGAGCAGGATTTGAGAGGTTCAATCGTCACGCTGATCTGCGATTCGGGTGAGCGTTACCAGGATACCTATTATAATGACGCATGGTTGGCGAAAAACGGTTTTCTGGATGCGGTTCAGGAAGAGAGCCGCAGATTGGCCTGCGTGACCGGGTTAGTGTAAAAGTGCCTACTTTTGCGCTGAATTATCCGAAATGCCGTGCACCAGAATTACTATTTTTTAAAACAGCTTGCTCCGGCTTTGCATCAGCAATTGGCCGGAAAAACATTCATTGAAGCTTTTAGTCAGGAAAAGGACGAAATTATTCTGGTGTTTGACGCCTCGGTGAATGATCAAAACCTGGTTGATCCCTTTTTTATCAAAGCCACATTAAGGTCGAATTTTGCCTGCCTGAGCTTTCCGGATAGTTTCGATCGTGCCCGGCGCAATAGCGTAAACCTATTTATAGATTTCCAAAATCAAAAAGTGGATTTCGTTCAGGTTTACCTCAATGAAAGAGCAATTCAAATCCGTTTTGAAGATGGTAAGAAACTCGTTTTCAAGCTTTTTGGCAACCGGTCAAATTTGATTGCATTAAATGAAGAAGGCATAGCCACGCAGCTTTTTAACAACAAACTCCCTGCCGACAAATCGATCACTTCGGAATCCCTTAACCGCCAGATTGACCAGTCTTATGAGGCTTTTGTCCAAAATAAGGAGCGTTTCGAAGCTTTGTTTCCAACATTTGGGAAGCTTGTAAATGCCTACTTGGTGGAAAAAATAAGAGATTTAAATAATGCCTCAGAGAAGTGGGGCATCATTCAGCAAACATTAATTAAGCTGGATACGCCTCCCTATTATCTGACCAAAATCGAGCTCGTTCCGGCCCTTTCGCTTTTGCCTGTTGGCGAGATTATTACAGAATACAATGATCCTATTGAGGCCTTGAACGGGTTTTATTTAGCATACATCCGGCTCAGCGGCATTGACAAGGAGAAGGCTGAGATCATCCGCATGTTGAGAAAAAGACTCACGCAGACGGATCATTATCTCGAAAATACGTTTAAGAAACTCGTCGAGCTGGAAGAGGCTACCAAGAATGATGAGATTGGGAACATTATCATGGCCAATCTACATGCCATTCCCGAGCGGACTGAGAAAATAGAGCTTTTTGACTTTTACCGTGACCAGCCCATTGTTGTAAAATTAAAAAAGGATCTTACCGCACAGAAGAATGCAGAAGGTTATTACAGAAAGTCTAAAAACGAGAAAATCGAGTTGGGGAGATTAAATGATAGCCTTGCTGCGCGGGAAATTGAGCGTCAGAATTTGGCCAAACATTTGACGGCCATTGAATCGATTGAATCGTTGCGGGAGCTGAGAAGTTACATTAAAACGAACGGCCTCGATCATACCAAAGCCGTCGCCACAGCCACGGATCTTTTCAAAAAAGTAGAATTCATGGGTTACACCATTCTGATCGGGCGAAATGCCAAAAACAATGATGTTTTAACCAAACAATTTGCAACCAAAGACGATCTTTGGTTGCACGCAAAGGACGTTACGGGCTCGCATGTGGTGATCAAAAATCAGCCAGGACGCAATTTTCCGGCATTGGTTATCGAGCGGGCAGCGGAATTAGCGGCTTTTTATTCCAAAAGAAAAAACGATTCGCTGTGCCCGGTTATCTACACACCAAAGAAATTTGTCCGTAAACCAAAGGGTCTGCCGGAAGGGGCTGTGGTGATTGATAAGGAAAATGTTTTGATGGTGGCAGCGAAAGGTGAATAGCCGATTTATTCTGTTATAAATGAAGTTTTTAGTGCGTGAAACGTTTACATGTGCTTTGATAAGTCTGGCGATATGACGAACTTCGTATGAAAATAGAGAACAGGAATTTTTAGTGCAGAATGCTTGAAAGTCGTCGCTTTGTCATCATTGGTTTTTTTGCTTTAGTAGGTTTAATCTACTTATTACGACTTTTCTACTTGCAGGTTCTGGACGAAAGTTACTCCATCGAATCGTCCAGCAACTCCATTAAGCGTGTCATAGAAATCCCGTTTCGCGGGCAGATCTACGACCGCACCGGAAAGCTCATCGTTTATAATACACCCGTTTACGATTTATTGGTTACGCCTTACAAAGCGCGTGTGGATGATACGCTTCGTTTTTGCCAGGTTTTGGGTATTGAGCGCCGCGATTTTGACAGCTTAATGAACGCAGCGAGTGCATACAGCCGCGTAAAGCCATCCTTATTTCTCCGCCAGCTGTCCAAAGAGGATTTTGCCTCTATCCAGGACATTATGGTGGATTACTCGGGTTTTGAGTTTGCCAAAAGCTCCCTGCGCACATATACGGCGCCCACGCTCGCGAATACGCTCGGTTATGTGAGCGAGATTACAAGAGGTCAGCTGGAAAAGCAGGAAGAGCCTTATTACCGCCAGAGCGACTATATTGGCCAGAGCGGGATTGAAAAAATATATGAAAATGAACTGCGCGGGAAGCGCGGGACTAAGTTTGTCATGCAGAATGTGAGCGGCGTTTACAAAGGCCCCTGGAAAGGCGGTGAGTTGGATACAATGGCCGTTGCAGGTGCGAACCTTTATTCCGGAATTGACCTGGAAGTGCAGCAATATGCGGATAGTCTGATGGTTAATAAAGTGGGCAGCGTGGTGGCCATTGAGCCGAAAACGGGCCAGATCATTTCCATGGTTTCTGCACCCACTTATGATCCCAACATTCTGGCCAGTCGATATTTCTCCAAAAACTATGCTGCCCTGGCGCGAAATCCTTATAAGCCGCTCTTTAACAGACCGGTTATGGCGAGTTACAGGCCGGGATCTACATTTAAATTGATACAAGCTTTAATTGGTTTGCAGGAGGGCGTGATTACGCCGGAAAGCGGTTTTACGCATGCAAATTGTCCGGTTGGATGCCACAATCACCCGGCCACTGGAACCGTGGCTTTGGGGGTTATGCACTCGTGCAACCCGTATTTTTACAATGTTTTCAGGCGGATCATTTATAAAAACAACATTCAAAATACGTTCAAAGCTTCTGCGGTGGGTCTGGACGCGTGGCATGATGCGATCAGTAAATTCGGGATTGGACAAAGGTTGGGAATTGACCTACCGAGTGAATACAAAGGGAATTTGCCTAATAAAAAATACTATGACCGCTTCTATGGCGAATATCGCTGGAAGTTCTCCAACATTTATTCGCTAAGCATCGGCGAAGGCGAGTTGTTGATCACGCCGCTCAAAATGGCAAATGTGGCTGCGATCATTGCAAACAAAGGTTATTTCTACACGCCACACGTAATCCACGGTATTGGTGACGCCAAGAAAGTGAATCCCGATTTTTTGGTAAGGCACGACACAGGAGTCGAATCGCACAATTTTGATCCTGTTATTGAGGGAATGATCGGTGCGGTGGAAGGCGGAACGGCCCGCAGGTCGCGCGTGGAAGGCATTACCATTGCCGGAAAAACGGGAACTTCGCAGAACAAACGCGGGGACGACCATTCGATCTTCATCGCCTTCGCACCGGTTGAAAATCCCAAAATCGCTATTGCTGTTTTTGTAGAAAACGCAGGGGCAGGAGGCTCGGCCGCTGCCCCGATTGCCAACTTGATCATTGAAAAATATTTAACCAGAAAGATTACCAATAAGGCATTGGAAGAGCGGATGTTCAAGGCAGATTTGATGAGCAAAGTGATCTTGCCTGGACAGAAAAAGCCGATCTCCGCGGACTCGTTGAAGAAAAAGCTAATTTCTGCGGATTCATTGAAGAAAAAAGCGGTTTCGAAGCCGGTAACCCCACCTGAAAAACAATAACCCAACACACCAATGGCGGAAAATAAGCCCATAACAAAGAATGTAGACTGGATGGTGGTGCTCATTTACATCGCCTGTCTGGGGATTGGCTGGGTGAATATTTACGCTGCCGTTTACAACCCTGAAGTGAATATGAGCATGTTCGATTTGGGGAACAATGCCGGGAAGCAGCTGATGTGGATTGGAACAGCCGCTTTACTGATCATTTGCATCCTTGTGATTGATTATAAATTCTATGAGACCTTTTCCTTCATCATATATGCGGTCATTGTTTTCTTGCTGGTCGTCGTTTTATTCGCGGGATCGAACATTAATGGATCACGCTCGTGGATCAAGTTTGGGGCGTTTTCGTTGCAACCTGCGGAGTTTTCAAAGCTGGCAATCAGTCTCGCCATTTCCAAATATCTGAGTGATCCTGCAATCAGTCTTACGCGCAAGCTCAAAGATTATTATCCCATTATGGGGATCATTGCATTGCCCGCATTTCTCATTCTTTTATCCAACGAAACGGGTTCAATGCTCGTTTTTGCTTCATTTGCGATTGTGCTTTACCGCGAAGGAATGCCTGGATTTATTCCGGCAATCGGCATGGTAACGGCTGCTTTGCTGATCATTACATTGCTTTTTGTGAAGTGGTATATTGCCGGTGTGATCATTGTCATTGCGGGTCTGGCGATCTGGCTGATGCCCGTTATGACGCGTAGGCGGGGCGGACTTTGGGCAACGATCATTATTGCATTTGTGATGATCGGGATTGTGTTCGGGGTGGACTTTTTTATGAATAATGTGCTTCAAAAACACCAGAGGGGCCGTATTATGGTGCTTTTGGATCCTGATTCCGATCCGCGCGGAATTGGCTGGAATGTGATCCAGTCCAAGATTGCGATCGGCTCAGGCGGATTTGCAGGGAAGGGATTTTTGCAGGGGACGCAGACTAAATTTGATTTCGTGCCCGAACAAAGCACCGACTTTATATTTTGCACCGTAGGAGAGGAGCATGGTTTTATCGGCTCCGCTATCGTGGTTGTGCTCTTCGTTTCCCTGATAGCCAGGCTCGTTGTGCTCGCAGAACGACAGCGAAGCCGGTTTGCGCGGGTTTACGGTTACTGCGTAGCCGGAATTATCTTTTTCCACTTCATGGTCAACATTGGCATGACCATCGGTTTAATGCCCGTGATCGGGATTCCATTGCCATTTTTCAGTTACGGAGGTTCGTCCCTCTGGTCTTTTTCGATCTTGCTTTTCGTTTTCCTAAAAATCGACGCCCAGCGACCGTTTACGTTGTCGAGGGGCTGAGATGAATGATTGAATGAGTGAATGAAAAAAAACTATTCAGTCATTCAGTCATTCAAAATTTGCTTATTCAGTCATTCAATCATTCAATCATTCAAAATTCATTAAACCTTCCCAGCTGCCAGAATCAGCAAAACCCATCCGGCGATTAGTGCCAATCCGCCAATAGGTGCCGTTGCGCCGAATTTTGTGATGCCGGTAAAGCAAATGGCGTAAAGTGAACCTGAAAAAATGATCACACCGATCGCAAATGCATTGCCTGACCAACCCAGTAATTTAATGGCGTCCGTGCCGGCGCGTTGCATGAGCAATCCTACCAAAACCATGGCTATGGCGTGGTAAAACTGATATTTTACAGCTGTTTCAAAAGTGTCGCTCCGGCCGGAAGCTTCCAGCATTCCTTTCAATGCATGTGCACCGAACGCGCCTAACGCCACGGCTAGCGCACCCAAAATCCCACCGGCCTGAATCATGAATTTCATATTATTTATCAATTAAGGTAATGTGAATGCATTGCGGGAAATGTCCGTTTTACGGCTTGCATATTAGTATAGCCAGCATTTCGCAGTGCGGTAAAGTTATGCCCGGATTGAGCTGTAACCAACTCTTTGATTCAATTTTATTATCTTGCGTGGTTGTAAAAAAGGCGGGGAGATCGTAGCCGCCAATGTTGGATAAGAATTACGAAATGACTTTAAAAAGCTTTATAGCGCTCTGGACTCATCGTTATCATAAATATTCGCACATTAGCAAAGCCCATCTTCTTGGTTATCAGGCTTGGTTACATTTCAAAGGCGTAAAAAGTAAATTAAGGAAGGATCAAAAGCTAATCGCGATCATCCGCACGGAACATTTTGGGGACATCGTGGCAGCAGAACCGATCTCGCGTTATGTGCGCTCCCTGCACCTTAATGCGCACATTGTTTGGTTTGTTAAACCTTCGTTCGCTGAACTGGTTGCGCATAATCCTTCTATCGACGAGGTCTTTAAGGAATTTTGTGTGACAGAACGGAAGACGTTGCTGGATACGGGCGTTTTTGATGAGGTTATCCAGCTGCAATTCACCAACAATAACCATTGCCCCAAATGCCAGGTTTTTATTAATAATCCGGTTGCAACGCGGCGTAACATCAACATTTTCAATTATTTCAATTTTGGAAATTTGCTGGAAGTTTTCGCTCAGACAGGCGATCTGATTCCTGAAAAAGCTGCATTTCCTGCGGATGACCGTCCCCGACTTTATTTGCAGGAAAGTCACCGTCAAAAAGTGGATTCTTTGCATTTAAAAGAACCATTTATCGTGCTGCATTGCCAGTCCAATTACGCGCCGAAAGACTGGCCTGCCGAAAAATGGGAGCAGCTGGTGCAATGGCTGGCGGGTAATTATCCTTATCAGATCGTCGAAATTGGCCTGAAAAGCAATCTTTCGGTAACTGCGAAATCGTATCGCAACCTATGCGGTCAGCTGAGCATTTTGGAAACAGCCGAGGTAATCCGCCGTGCTTCCTATTTTATCGGATTGGACAGCGGTCCTTCGCATTTGGGCAATGCTTCGGGCACATTCGGAATGATTTTAATGGGTTCGCTGAATGATTTTCCAGAGTATAATCCCTATTCAGGAGGTTATGGAAGGCAGGAGAATGCGATTTTTGTACGTCAGAAAGGCCTTCCGTGCTCGCAGCTTTCGTTTGATTTTGTAAAGGACAAAGTCGCTGGCGTTATCCAGCTACCTTGACCCGAAAATATAGCTTCCAACCCGCACAAGCGTGCTGCCTTCCTCCATCGCGATCGAGTAGTCCGCGCTCATACCCATGGAAAGCTCCTGCATGCTGATCTGCTCGCTATTGTATTTTTTGAATGATTCGAACAAAGACTTCAACCCCCGGAATTCATTCCTGACCGCCTGCTCATCTGCCGTATTCGACGCCATTCCCATCAACCCCAATATGCGCACATTCTTCAATGTTTTCAATGCCGGGGTGGTCAGTATTTCAACAGCTTCTTCTTCCGACAATCCAAATTTTGTCTCTTCCTGCGCGATGAAAATTTGCAGCAGGCAATCGATTACGCGTTCATTTTTCGCAGCTTCTTTATTGATCTCCTTTAATAATTTGAAACTGTCAACAGAATGCACCAGTGTAACATACGGTGCCATATATTTGACCTTATTGGTCTGCAAATGGCCGATCATGTGCCATTCGATGTCCTTGGGAAGCGCCTCATGTTTGGCTGTCATCTCCTGCACCTTGTTCTCGCCAAAACGCTTGCAGCCAGCCTGATAAGCTTCCAGGAGAACTTCTACGGGCTTGGTTTTTGTTACCGCAATCAAACGGGTTTCCTGTTTTAATCCTTTTTCTATTTGTCCAATATTTTCAGCAATTGACGGCATTTGGGGAGACTAATTTTTTGAGTATTAAAGTATTAAACGGCAAATTTGCTTGTCGGCATCCAGAAATAGATGTTAACATATTTCAAAATTGAAAAAAACATAGTTCTTTTACCAACTAATTAAAAATATAACCTTCTGTATGGACTATAATCAGGAACAAAAGCAAGACAGGAAAACACTTTTATGGGCCGCTCTGGCCGTATTGCTATTGCTTAACTTGGTGCTTGTTTATTTTATCTATCATGAAAAACAGGAAAATCTCGCAAAAGACGACATTATAACGGCCAAGACAGAGGAAGTTCTTTTTATCAAAACCAAACTTGACTCTATTTCACAGGAGCTCGACATTAAAATTGCAGAAATTCAGAAGCTCGGGGGCAGTGTGGATTCATTGTTGGCAATGAAATCGCAGCTGGAAAAGGATAAGCTGGAATTAAAGAATATGAGCAATTATTCAGCGTCGGGTTACAACAAGAAGATCAAAGGATATGAAACTGTGCTGAATGAAAAAGACACAGAAATTGCTGAGCTAAAACAGGAACTGGGCATTGCGACTTCAAAAAACCAGGAACTGAACGAAAAAGTTACCGGGCTGGAATCGGAGAAGCAACTGCTGGCAGACTCCGTTACCAATTATTCGGTTCAAAACAGGGAGTTGGCTGAGAAAGTTACCATTGCATCAGCATTAAGAGCTGAAAACCTGACGGTTAATGCAGTTTCGGCAAAAGGCAAGGAACGTGAGGGCGGAAAATACAAAGCAAAACGCATTGATAAACTGCGGGTGAATTTTAGTTTGGCGCCGAATGCGGTTGCAAAACAGAATGAAAAGGAAATGTATTTGCGCATTCTGGATCCGGACGGCGCGGTCTTGTCGGATATGGCAACAGGGTCGGGATCATTCATGCATGATGGCAAGGAGTTGATTTACAGCTCACGTCAAACGGTTAATTTTACAAATAGCGGACAATCGGTTGACATCTTATACGGGCGTGGCGGCATTCCTTTGAAAGACGGCAAGTATGCGATTGAAGTGTACAGTGAAGGATTTAAAATTGGGCAGGGCGACTTCGAAGTGAGGTAATCAGGCTGAATAACTTGAATTTAAGTAAGATCGGGGCTTGGAATTGTAGATTTCAAGCCCTATTTTTGCACCCTCATTTTGGTATGATCCCAAAGTGAGGGTTTTTATTTTACATTATATAATTAATCAATTACCGTATGTCTAAGCAATATGAAACGGTGTTCATTCTAACTCCCATTTTGTCTGAGGCCCAGGCAAAGGACGCCGTTGAAAAATTCACGACAATCATCACCGCAAATGGTGGATCGATTGTACATGAAGAAAATTGGGGATTGCGCAAGCTGGCCTACCCCATCCAAAAGAAAAACTCAGGTTTCTATCATGTTGTAGAATACACAGCAAATGAAGGAAACGTGGTTGACGTTTTGGAAACCGAATTCCGTCGTGACGAGCGCATTTTGCGTTTTATGACCATCGCCCTGGATAAGCATTCCATTGCTTACAACGAGAAAAAACGCAAGGGTCTGGTTGGAAGAAAAAGAGAAGAATCAACTGAGTCTAAAACCGAAAACGCATAAGCTATGTCACTAGTAAACGAACCGGTTGAAAAAAACAATAACCGTAAGAAATATTGCCGTTTTAAGAAAGCAGGCATTAAATATATCGACTACAAGAATCCTGATTTCTTATTGAAACTGGTGAATGAGCAAGGTAAGATCTTGCCACGCCGCCTTACAGGAACGAGCTTGAAATATCAACGCAAAGTTTCTCAGGCAATTAAAAGAGCGCGTCACTTGGCTTTATTGCCTTTTGTTGCTGATCAATTGAAATAATATAGAAAGAGCTACAAACAATGGAAATCATACTAATAACTGATATAGCAGGTGTAGGTTATAAGAACGACATCGTGACTGTGAAAGCAGGTTACGGTCGTAATTACCTTATCCCTCAGGGTTATGCATTATTGGCTAACGCCTCTAACCGCAAAATCGTTACTGAAAACGTTCGCCAGGCTGCACACAAAGCTGAAAAGCTTAAAAAAGATGCGGAAGATATCGCAGCAGCCATCGGTGATCTTACAATTGATATCAAAACAGTGGTTGGAGAAAGCGGCCGTATCTTCGGACGTGTTACCAATACACAGGTTTCTGATATTCTTAAAGCAAAAGGTTTCAACATCGATCGCAAGAAAATTACTTTGGACGACGTAAAATCCATCGGAACTTACTCTGCAACAATCGATTTGCACAAAGAAGTGAAACACAAAATCGCGCTGAACGTTATCGCGCAGGAAGATTAATTGTTTCGCTAAGACATAAAAAAAGGCAGCCCCAAAAGGCTGCCTTTTTTATGTCTTAGCGAAAGCTATCAGCTATCAGCCATTCAAGTCTATCTCCCGAGAGCTTATTGCCGACAGCCGACAGCTGACTGCCGCCCGTCACTGTGCTGGAATCCGTAAAACCTGGCCTGGATAAATCTTGTCCGGATGAGTAAGCATTGGCTTGTTCGCTTCGAAAATGATGGGATACTTCATCATATCGCCATAGACTTCTTTTGCTATTTTTGAAAGCGTGTCGCCTTTTTCCACAGTGTGGTAAGTTGCTTCCGGTGCTGGAGTTGCCACTTTCAGGCGGTTGTCTACGACTTGTACGCCTTCTACGTTACCTACGGCAAGCGCTATTTTCTCGGCGTCTTCCTGATTGGACACTTCACCTTCAATGGTCACTGTATCGCCTGAAGTCTTAACCGTCAGATTGTTATACGCAAGTCCGAGCGCTTTAACGTGCGCCAGCAGCGCGCTGGCACGCAATGGTTCTGCCTCAGGTGCCGGAACGGCAGCTACATCTTCTTTTTTAAATACTTTTTCCCCTACGCCCTTTAAAAACGATAGTAAGCCCATGTTTAAGTTGTTTTAATGTGAGATTAACTGGGTAAGTGCAATTATTATACCAAAGTTTTTTACCTCAAATCGCTAAAAGAGGTGAGAACAACCTCATCTTTCAGGTGTGAGTTTGTACTTTTGCAACAGGTCAATCAAATGCTCGATATTCTGCCAATCAATGAATCGTAACGCATCGCTGGATAAATTAAGAAGTGAAGAGTTTGATATTTGTATCATTGGAGCGGGGGCAAGCGGGGCAGGTTGTGCGTTGGATGCCATTTTACGCGGATATAAAGTCGCTATCATTGATAAGAAAGATTTCGCTTCTGAAACCTCGTCCCGTTCCACCAAGCTGATACACGGCGGCGTGCGTTACCTGGAACAGGCCTTCAAAAAATTAGATTTTGCGCAGCTCAAACAAGTCCGCCACGGCTTGGAAGAGCGGCATACTGTTCTCAAAAACGCACCACACCTGGCGCGTCCGCTCGCGCTGATGACGCCGGTAAGTTCCTGGATTGAAGGGTTGTATTTCAAAATAGGATTGCAGCTCTACGATACATTTGCGACCAACGATTCACTTCCGAAAAGCAAATGGCTTTCCAAAAAGGAAGTTTTGGCTAAAATCCCGACGCTGAACAAAAAAAAGCTCCATAGTGGCGTGCTGTATTACGATGGGCAGCTGGACGACGCACGTTATTGTCTGGCACTGGTGCAATCGGCCTCGGAGGCGGGCGCCGCTGCTGCGAATTATCTCGATGTGACCGGTTTTACTAAAAATGACTCAGGGAAACTGGTTGGTGTTCAGGTGAAGGACATGCAGCTGGGATCTGAATTCATTATTAAATCGAAGCTGGTTATTAATTGCACGGGGCCGTTTTCAGACAAAATCCGGTTGCTGGCTAACCCTGCGTTGCCTGAGCGGCTTCGTCCTAGTAAGGGCGTTCATGTTGTACTGCCTTATGAGACGTTAAATAGTGAATATGCAATGCTTATTCCCAAAACCTCCGATGGCCGGGTGGTTTTTGCCATTCCTTTTGAGGGGGCAATGATGATCGGGACAACGGATACTGAATCGGATAGCATTGATTCTGAGGCTACTTTAAATGAGTCCGAGAAAAAATATCTTGTTGACACGCTAAATCCGTTTTTAGCAAATCCGATCAACATTACAACATTAAAAGCCGGTTTTGGCGGGTTGAGGCCCTTGCTTGCCGCAGATCCGTCCAAGTCAACAAAAAGCTTGGTAAGAGATCATGAGGTGGAGGTGGACCCGTCCAGCGGGCTGGTGAGTTTGCTGGGTGGGAAATGGACAACTTACCGTCTGATGGCGAAAGATACGATTGACGAGGCAGATGCCATTCTATTTAAACGAAATGAATGTTTGACTGCAAACTACGTGCTGGCTGGCGGCGAAAACTACGACTCTTCTTTATCTGAAAAACTGATTCCAAAATATGCATTGCCTGCCGATGTTGCAATACATCTGGTCAGAAAATATGGGTCGCGGGCTATATCGGTGGCAGATCTGACGGAACAAGACATTAGTTTAAAAGAGCGTTTAAGCGATTCTTATCCTTACATTAAGGCAGAGGTTGTCTATGCCGTTCGAAATGAAATGGTTATCACACCCCGGGACTTCCTGGCAAGACGGGTCAGGTTGGAAATTACAGATTGGCAGGAAACCTTAAATTGTCTGCCTGTTGTTGCTAGTCTGATGGCACGGGAATTGGGTTGGGATGAAAGTGAAACGCAGCGGCACATTGATGACTATGGCCTGCAACTCAAACAATTTATCACCGACGCCGGAGCCTAGCAACCAAATCACTTTAAACCAGGGATGTACATTACCGACTTAGCTTGTATCTCACCCCAGCGAACTTTTGATAACGCCTTTTTTGAAGGAGAGATAAAAGTGCACTTTGGCAATCGCTACGCGGCCGTCGAGCCCGGTTATGGAGAATTAATTCCAGCCGGCTTGCTGCGCAGAATGGGCAAGGCTGTGCGCATGGGCGTAGGAGCAGGGCTTCCTTTGATCCGTAAAACCCAAGTGGACGGAATAATTCTCGGAACCGCGAATGGAGGACTGGAGGACTGCCTGAAATTTCTAAACCAGATCGTAGACTACGATGAGGGCACATTAACACCAACCCATTTTGTACAGAGCACGCCTAATGCAGTGGCGGGAAATCTGGCCCTGATGAGCAAGGTGACCGGCTATAATACCACACATGTGCACAAAGGACTGGCTTTTGAAGCAGCGTTGCTCGATGCAATGATGCTTTTGGAAGCGAAAAAACTCGAACGACTCCTGGTAGGGAGTGTGGAGGAGATTTCGGATTATAATCACAACATTGATTTCCTGAACGGTCATTTCAAAAATGAGGATTCGTCTTCGGAAAACCTGCTGACCAGTAATTCACCCGGATCGGTAAATGGGGAGGGAGCAACAATGTTTGTCGCGGAATCGATCAGAAATGAGAACACTTTGGCCCACATTAAGGATGTGGACCAATTAAGCTATCCAAGCCATGATGACCTTGAAATGAAACTGGATCAATTCCTGACCAGAAATGGCCTCAAAAGACCGGATATCAGTTCTTTGATTTTGGGGATCAGTGGAGATAACCGCACGGATCATTTATATGCGGATTTCCAATCGAAATTTTTCCCTGATAGCAACACGTACACATATAAGAATATGGTCGGAGATTATCCGACTGCCTCGGCATTCGCAACATGGATGGCCGTAAAAATGCTTTCCGGCCATCCGGTCCCTTCATCCTGCATTCAAAACAACCCAAGTTCACAAAGAGCAAGCAATGTGTTGATTTACAACCACTACAAAGGTGTACAGCACAGCTTTATATTATTAACTCCCTGAAAGAAGCGAACCGTGGTTTTCTACGTTTTTTTCCTTCATTCTGATCACTTTTGCCAGCGTGGCTAAAATTGTATCATGTTTTTTTACAAAAGGATTTGAATGATCCCAGACGTAGCCAGCCAGCACCGAGCATATTTGTTTTTTGATGTCATTATCAATTAGCGGGGTAAAAACAATGGTCTGGAAATCACCGCTATACCATCCTGTAACGTAGCTCCTAAACACATTGATTCCTTTTTGAACCACCATTTCATATTCGTTTTCCCAGTCCACTGCTTCGCCTTGCAAATGTTTATGCACCATCTTGGCGGACAGCAGTCCCGATGCGGTTGCAAAAGTTACACCGGATGAAAAGATCGGATCCAGGAATTCGGTGCTGTTGCCGGAAAGAACGAATCCTTCGCCGTACATTTTTTTCACGCCAATGGAATAACCCAAAATGTGCCGCGGCTCGAATATTAGTTCTGAATCTTTAAAGCGGCCACTGAGGTCTTCAAACTCACGGATGAAATTTTTGTAAGCCTCGCCACCGTTTTCTGCCATTGCGGTGATTTTTTCTTTGTCCCCAACAATCCCCACGGAAGTGGAACCATCGGAGAAAGGAATGGCCCAGATCCACGATTGGTTGTTGTCAAAAGAGTGGACAAAAATGTTGTTACTGGTCTCTTCATTGCGGTTTTTATCCTCCAAATGCGAGAAAATAGCACCGCGTGGACTAAATGCAGAAGGCTTGCTCAGATCGAACAAGCGGGGCAGCACGCGTCCATATCCACTGGAATCTATGATGAATCTGGATTGGATCTCGTGAATGTTTCCATTGACATCCCTGTATTCAATGTGTTGAATATCAGGACCACACGCTACTTTCAGTACTTCGCATTCGAAGTTTACGTCTACGCCCTTTGCGCGAGTGGCTTCGGCAAGGGTAAGGTCAAAATCGGCGCGTTTCACCTGCCATGTCCAGGTCCAGCCTTTTGTAAATTGCTCGGAAAACAGGAATTCGCATCTTTTTTCGCCTCTCATGAATGCTGCACCTGTCTTCTTTTGGAAGTTTTTGGCTTCAATAGCTGTCAGCAAATCCGATTCTTCCAAATGTTCCATACAGCAGGGGAGCAGGCTCTCGCCGATCTGGAACCGGGGAAATTTTTCTTTTTCTAGAATTGTGACATCATAGCCCTGTTTTTTTAAATACGAAGCTGCAACTGTCCCGGCTGGCCCGGCACCAATGACCACAACATCAACTGTTTGCATAATTAGGCATTTTTAACTTTTTGGATGAGTTCTTCTTTATCTACAAATGAAAAGCATGTCACGAAAGCGCTCACGGTCACGCCGAGAATACCATGCATTGAAATATTCTGACCCGTCAAATGGAGGTTGGGGACCCGTGTTTTTGTATTGATCTGTGTCCTTGTAGGCGAGGCTGAGTTTTTGAGCACGCCATACAGCGAGCCGTCCTTGTTGCCAATGTAATCCCTGAATGTCAAGGGCGTAGCACTGTGAATGGCCTTCACTTTCTGTGAAATTCCAGGGAAAACTTCCTCTAATCGCGATAGGACTTTTGCTTCTTTCTCTCTTTTGAACGCCTCATATTCCGCATCACGCTTTCCCGGTTCCGCAACTGTGCTGAAACTCTCGCTCCATTTCTCGGTCTCAGAAGCATTCATGTATGTCATAATTGACATGGAATCAGCATATTGGCTTGTTTTTGAAATGTAGGGTGTGCAGATAAAGTAGGTCTGTGGCCAGGTTTCCTTATCGTAATCGATGCCGCCCCAAACATCGTCAATGTGATGCTGATAAATGTTATGATTCAAATATTCAAAACTCTTTTCCTGAAAGGTAATATGGACTAAAAAAGTGGAAATGCTATTTTCCAATCCCTGAACCCTGTTTTTATATACATTAAGAAACCTTTCGCTCCCGAAGATATCAATGGTTATAGAAGGGTGTACATTAGAAATAAATTGTTTCCCTTTAAACGTCTCCCCGTTTTCCAAAACCACTTCGGTGATGTGGCCCTCATCATTGTAATTGGCGGAAACCACTTTTTTGTATTTATAAATCTCACCGCCGCGCGCCCTGATTGCCTTACTCATCTGGATCGCAATCTGTGAACCGCCATCAATAAACTTGTAGGAACCGGACAGATAGCTTTTCATAATGAGGGCATGCACGTAAAATGGTGTCTTGTCCCGAACGCCGGCATATAGCAGGTTCGATCCCGCTAACACATTTCTAAGCCGTTCATTCTCAGTAATGGAGGCGATGAAGTCATGTGCGTTCAATCCTACTACATCTCCATCCATCTGATAGTTTTCTCCGGATACCCTCAGATTGTAAAGGGGAAATTTGTCGCAAATTTCTAATATCTTATTGCAGTAAGCTTCAATGGCTGCTGTCTCCTGCGGAAAATATCCGATCAGCGTGTTTTTGAAATGGTCAAAGCCTTGCGCATAATCATATTCCGAGCCGTCCTGAAAACGGATGACGTCAAATTTGTCATCATTCATCCGCTTCATTTTGAGTTTATCGATTATCCCAAAATATTTAAAAAACTGATATAGATTTTCGCCTTCGTCCAGGCTGCCCACATAATGTACGCCTGTGTCAAAAATGCTCTTTCCCCGGCTGTAAACCTGCAAATGTCCCCCTATCTGATGGTTTTTTTCCAGCACAACAACGCTGAAACCTTCCAAAGCCAGGATATTTGCGCAAGCCAGGCCGCCAAGCCCGCTCCCTACAATCACAAAGTCGTATTCTTTTTGCAAGGCGGAAGATTGTATTAAAATGATTATTGAAAAAATTTACAACAGGCTAATTATTATCTGGAAAATCTGCACGCATGGGTCTCAAAACGAATAAAACGTTCGATGTCTTTGCAGAATGTTCCTGCATTTCGAAATGCATATTATGCTTATTTGCAAAATCCCGGATGTCTGCTGACGAGAAAAAGTGAAACTCATCTTCCTTGCGGTTAAAAGAGAACAGTCCCGTGGACAATGCCTCGGTCGCTTTTGTTTTTCGATGCTTTTCGCCATTATCCGTAATGCCGTCACGGATAAAAAGAATGCCGTTCGGTTGCAGCGCTAATGCAGAACGATCGAGCAATTTAAGCTGTTTTTCCTTTGATAAATAATGTAGGATATCATTTAAAAAAATCACGTCCGGGCTGCCCAGGTCCGCCAGCATAATGTCTGCGTAAATAAAGCTTAGCTGGTTCGTTTTGTGATAACTTTGCTGCGCTATGGTAATTTTTTCTTCATCATAGTCGATGCCCGTAATGATCCTTCCGGCGTTTTTGTAATGCAGGTAAAACGACAGATAGCCATATCCGCAGCCAATGTCCAGGATATTTTTGCGCGCTCCGATCAGCTCGTTATAGTAAGCAAAGTTCTTGCTTTCCAGCCGCCATTTGATCTTGAAATACCATTCAAGCACGGGGCCTTTGAAGACGTAATTGGTAAAAATCTTATGTTTTAAATAGGCCGTGTCCTCCATTTCATCTTTATAGGATGCAAATGCAGATTTGAAAAAGGCTGAAATATTTTTGGTCTTGTCACGAAGCTGGCTGCCCCATTGCGTGTCATCCAGCCGGATGCGCGGAAGAACGCGCACATTAAGTGCGCCCGGACGGATGAGAAAATCATTCTTTGGCAAAACGTCCGAGGCTCCGTGGATCAGAATGGGTTGAATGTCCAGTTTGAGCTGCTCGGCAAGGTGAAAAGCGCCTTTGTGGAATCGCCCGATCCCGCCGTCTTCCGACCGCGTTCCTTCCGGAAAAATGAGCAGGGAATATCCATCTGCAACCAATGTTCGCACCTTATTAATATTTTCCTCTGGCCCGTCGTCCGTATACACGTAACCCGCATGGCGAATGATGGGTCCGAAAAACGGGGAGTTATAAACCCAGCCTTTTACCATTAACACGATCTTGGGATTGAGCATAATAGCCAGCAGAATGTCCAGAAAAGAAGTGTGGTTCGCAATAAAAATGACCGGTTTATCCGGCTGCAAATTTTCGAGGCCCGAGAAATTCTTCTTCACATGCGGCCCGGAGTAAATGACCGTTTTGGCATAAAAAGAAAGTGAACGGTTGAGCATCGCTTTCTTTTTTAACTTGGAGATAGGCAGCAGCAGAATCGTGACCAGTTTCGAATGCAGAAATAGACAACCCGATAAGAAATAGGTAAAACTTGAAACGCTGATCAGAAACGGCAGTAAGGTAACGGGCGCTTTTTTCCGGGCAATTCTGTTTTGGACAAAAAAACCAAACAGCACGGGTTGGAAAACGAATGATATAAAAAGAATACAGCAAATCCCCAGTACGCTGATTAACGCAATGGATTGAATGGCGGGGTGCCGGGCAAAGATCAGCACGCCGGTGCCAATGATGGTTGTGGTGGCAGACAATGCAATGGCCGATTGATAAGAACGGAGTGAATCCTTGCCGTATTTGTATTTATTAAGCAGGCCGTCGGTTACGAAAATGCTGAAATCATCACCAAGTCCAAATATGAATGTGGTAACAATGACATTCACAAAATTGAATTTTATGCCCAAAATAGCCGCTATACCCAGTATCCATATCCAGCTGATCACCATTGGCAGAAATGTTAACAGTGTTAACTCTATCCGGCCGTACACAATGAGCAAAGTAAGGAAGACGATGGAGGCTGAGACGAGCAGGAGGTAATTGAAGTCATCTTTTACCATTTTCAACAGGTCGCCGGCAAGCTCGCCACGGTCAAACAGGGCGATGCCCGGGATTGCCCGGAGCTCACTTTTAACACTGTTCAGCTGATGCTGAGGAACGATTAGGGTCGTGATGAATGTCGTGCCTTTTGTGTTGGATTCAATCAGGTTATCCAGGCCCAACTCAGTTAGTAATGTATCAACAGGAACTGAACCGGATGGTTGGCCGGCTATCCACATTTTAAAATCCCTGAATGCCGATGCATTAAAGCCATTTTTAGCAGCCGCCTGGTCCAGCACATTATAGGTCGCTTCCTTGCGATTAATGTCCCAGAAATCATGCCACCTGCGGTTGCGTTCCAGTTTAAGATTTTGCGGGATCAGGAAGGCACCGGATGAGACGAAGCTGTTGATCTTTCCTTTTTCGCGCAATTGAACAAGATTTTGGTAAACCCGAAAATTCAAGTCCTCCGCCTTAGCCCGGACCGGATTACCGGCGAAAATATAGATCCTTTTTTCAGACTTCGGATCAATGCCCGTCATCGCTTCTTCGCGTTTCCTGAGGTCATCATCCTGAATGCTAAGGTTGTCAAAGCCGCTGTCAAACTCCGTAAATCTGGCAAAGTAGAGAAATATCAAGGTCAAAATGGCAATAAACGCCAGGATAACCGGTCTTGACTTTTCCCGAATTTCAGGAAAACGAAATGTGCGGCTTTCTTTCGGTATTTTCTTATTGTCAAAAGCAAGGGACGAAAGAATAACGGGCAAGGCAATCAATGTAAGAAGTGCTGCTCCCAGCAAGCTGAGCGATGAAAACAGTCCAAAATCCTGTAAAACGGCCGAATTTGCAAAATGCAATGCACTGAAAGCCATCACGGTCGTAAAGCTGCCGGTCAGCAGCGGTCCGCTTACTTCCTTAATGGCTGTTGAAATAGAATTGGTGTGCCTTAAATGTGTAAAAAAATGGAATGCATAATCCAGCAAGATGCCGAAAACCACTGCGCCCGTGGCGAGGGAAATCCCCGAGATCTCTGGCCGGACAAAACCAATGATGCCTAATGCGAAAGTGGCTCCGAACAATCCCGGCAATATAATGTAGAGCGGAATCAGAAATTTGCGGTAATAAAGGATGAGCAGCAGCAAAATGCCTCCCAATGCCATAAACGAAGTAAGATAGGAGTCCCGCTTAACCTGAATTGCATTTCTGGCCGCAATTTCAAATGTCCCGAAATACGCAAAATGATGATGCCGCTGCTGTGTATTCCATCGCGACTTGAAAGCTTCGACATCTTCATACAACGCAACATTTTTTTCGGAATTGCCTGAATCGAAGCTGGTAGCCGCCAAAATGATCATCTTTTTCCGGTCACCCGTGAACATGACACCGTCTTCCAGCACCATTCCATTGGCATTGCTGCCAGCATTCAATTTCCGGAAATAGCGGCCGGTTATACCAAGCGGATCATTGACAATGAATTGTTTAAGGAATGTGCCTCCGGGTGTTGTAAGCTGGTTAAAGGCCGTATTCACCGACGCTTTGACCGAATCCGGAGCCAAGCGGCTGGCAATATGCGTATAATAGGAAGAATCGATCAGCTGCGGGAAATGACCGTACACGAATTGGTAAACATCTTCCTGAACAAATGGCCTTTCGGTCTGAATGTTCCTGATTGCGCCATTGGTATAGCGGATTAAGGAATCAGAAAACGCTTCGGCAAGTAATTTGGCCTCGTCGGACGTGGTTTCCTCAGGAATGTCGAGGGAGAAAACGATCTGGTTAATGATGTTCTTGCTCTCGATCAGCCGGTTAAACTCTTCAAAGCTTTTCCCCTTTGGCAGGGTGGCAAAGATGCTTTCCGTAACCTTTAACCGTGAAATCCCAAAGAGCAAAATACTGATAAGGGCAACCAGACTCAGAAAAAATGCAGGTTTGTGTCTGGAAAGGAACTTATGTAACCTTAAAAGTAAATCTCCGATCATTGAAAGGGGAACGTGAATGTCAGACAAAAGTAAGCAAATGTAAAATTCCGGCAACTTCCGGTGGCACGTTTGCAGATTAGTCCATGTTTGTCAAAACCGTAAAAAAAGATTTATTTTACGTAATATTAATTATGCAAACTATAAATGAATAGTATTTCCTTAGCTCATATCGAGCAGTATGCTTTTGAAAAGAAGGAATTTATCTTAGCCGAAGACGCCCTCAATAAAGTTTCTAAATCCTTTACATTTCTAACGAATTTCTCCAAAGATAAAATTATATACGGAATCAATACCGGGTTTGGTCCGATGGCCCAGTACCGGATCGAGACCGATAAATTGAGTAATCTTCAATACAATCTGATCCGCAGCCATTCCAGCGGCATAGGGAAGCCACTCAACGAAATTTATGCCCGAAGCGTGATGGTGGCGCGTCTGAATTCGTTTTTACAGGCCAATTCCGGCGTCAGCACCGGTGTGATCCGGCAGCTCATAGCGTTTTTAAATAATGGCATCGTTCCCGAAATTTTTGAACACGGCAGCGTCGGCGCAAGCGGGGACCTAGTGCAGCTTTCGCACCTGGGACTGAACCTGATCGGCGAGGGATATGTGTATGAGGCGGGCGTGCGGACCAAAACGGCCGATGTCTTGGCAAAGAACAACATTACCCTGCTCAAAATGGAGTTGCGTGACGGCCTTGGGCTGATCAACGGCACTTCATGCATGACAGGCATTGCGGCTATCAACATTATATATGCTAAAAGGCTGTTGCAATGGGCCGTTGCCGCATCATCGATGCTGAATGAGGTGATCGAAGCATTCGATGATTCGTTTTCTAAGGAATTGAATGCTGTAAAACACCATAAGGGCCAACAGGTGATTGCGCAGCAAATGCGTGATTTTTTGGCTGGAAGTCAGCTTATTCGCAGCCGGGAAGAGCTTTTTAAAGACGATACGGCATTGCAACGGAAAGAATTTGAGCGCAAAATCCAGGAATATTACTCTGTTCGCTGCGTTCCGCAAATTCTGGGTCCTGTGCTTGACACATTGCAATATGCGCAGGAAGTGGTTGAAAATGAGTTGAATTCGACCAATGACAATCCTATCGTCAGTCCGGACGACAACAACGTTTTTCACGGTGGTAATTTCCATGGCGATTACATTTCATTGGAAATGGATAAAGTGAAAATTGTGCTTACCAAGCTCTCAATGCTCATGGAACGTCAACTCAACTTCCTGATGAACAGTAAATTGAATGGCAAGTTTCCGCCGTTTCTGAATGCCGGGACATGGGGCTTGAATTTTGGATTCCAGGGCGTGCAGTTCACCGCAACCTCAACGACGGCGGAAAATCAGGCATTATCAGGGTCGGTTTACGTGCATAGCATTCCAAACAACAATGATAATCAGGACATTGTGAGTATGGGAACCAACAGTGCTGTTCTAGCCAAACAGGTTTTGGAAAACTCATTCCAAGTCATGTCAATCCACATTATGGCCATTTGCCAGGCGATTGATTTGCTGGAACCTGAGGAAAAAGAGCGTTTATCGCCCAATGCTAAATCCATTTACGGCCAGATCCGGCGACATGCGCATTTTGTAAAAGAAGACGTACCTCAGTCTGAAAGTATTGCTGCCGTTTTTGAGTATATCAAAGAAACCCCGTTTCAACTATGAACTGTGCATTGGTAACAGGCGCATCAAGAGGATTGGGGCGTGCCATTGCGGTGCAGCTGGCAAAAGATCACGGACTTTATATACTGATCAATTATGCCTCAAACCAGGCTGCTGCCGAGGAAACGCTTGCTGAAATTGAAGCTAGCGGAGGAGAAGGAGAGTTGCTGCCATTCAATGTTCAGACAAAAGCGGAAGTGGATGAGGCGCTGAACAAGTGGAGAGAAAGAAACGAGGAAAAACATATCAGTGTTTTGGTCAATAACGCCGGAATTACGCGGGATGGGCTCTTTATGTGGATGCCTGAGCAGGACTGGGACGATGTGGTGAATATTTCGGCCAAAGGACTTTTCAATGTTACACAGAATGCAATCCAGCAAATGCTCAGAAAGCGTTCCGGCCGGATCGTGAACATTGCGTCGGTTTCGGGTATGAAAGGGGTTGCCGGACAAACTAATTATTCGGCTGCAAAAGGGGCAATTATTGCAGCCACAAAAGCGTTGGCACAGGAAGTCGCCAAGCGCAAGATCACGGTGAATGCGGTGGCGCCAGGTTTCATCACGAGTGATATGACCAAAGATCTAAATGAGGCCGAATTGAAACAAATGATCCCGATGAACCGTTTTGGACAGGCTGAGGAAGTCGCGCACCTGGTTAGTTTCCTGGTTTCAGATAAAGCCGCCTACATCACCGGCGAGGTAATTAATATCAACGGAGGAATTTATTCATAATTGATGGATCATAGAGTTGTCGTAACCGGAATAGGGATTTATTCTTGCCTGGGTGCAAACCTGAACGAGGTCACGAAATCGTTATATGCCGGCAAAAGCGGGATTGTTTTTGATCAGGTCAGGAAGGATTTTGGCTTTCGTTCCGCTTTAACGGGTATGGTTCCTGAGCCGGATTTGAAAAATTACCTGTCCAGAAGGCAGCGCCTGGGCATGCATCAGCCTGCGATCTACGCATACATGGCAACCCGCCAGGCGCTCGAACTGTCCGGGCTAGAGGTGGATTTCCTCGAAACCACAGAAACAGGCATCATTTATGGCAACGACAGCACCGCAGCATCCGTGGTGGAAGCAGTTGACAAGGCCAAAGAAAAGCACGACACGACATTAATCGGAAGCGGCGCTATTTTTCAAAACATGAATAGCACGGTCAATATGAACTTGTCGACGATCTTTAAGTTGAAGGGCATCAACTTTACGCTCAGCGCCGCTTGCGCGTCTGGTTCACATTCAATAGGAATGGGTTATCTGATGATCAGGCAGGGGTTACAGGACAGGATCATTTGCGGCGGTGCACAGGAGATTAATTCAGCTGCTATGGCTAGTTTTGATGGCCTGGGAACGTTCTCCATGCGCGAATCGGATCCCACAAAAGCATCCCGGCCCTTTGATCGGGACCGCGACGGGCTCATCCCGAGCGGCGGCGCAGCCACCGTCATTCTTGAATCTTACGAAGCCGCAGTGAAGCGCGGCGCTCCGATCCTGGCTGAGCTGATCGGTTACGGGTTCTCATCCAATGGTGACCATATTTCTAACCCAAGCATTGACGGACAAACCCGCTCTCTGCGAATGGCCATGACTCAGGCGGGCATTGCAGCCAGCGATGTAGATTACATTAACGCGCATGCAACGTCTACGCCGGTGGGCGACGGAAGTGAAGCCCGGGCTATTTTTGATGTGTTTGGTAGTAAAACGCCCGTGAGTTCAACCAAATCCATGACAGGTCACGAATGCTGGATGGCCGGCGCGAGCGAGATTGTGTATTCTCTGTTGATGATGCAAAATTCCTTTATTGCACCGAACATCAACTTCGAAAATCCCGACGAAGATTCGGCCCGGATCAACGTCGTGGCACAAACTAAAGAGCAGGATATCAATTGCTTCCTATCTAATTCATTTGGTTTTGGTGGGACAAATTCTACGCTGATTCTCAAAAAGATCGACTGACCGGGTGCGCGGCAGTTGCATAAACTTCGTGACCGGCAGTCCCTGGCAACCATAAATTTGTATTTTTGTTCTGCTCCGTATTCTATTATGGCATTCAATGATTTTTAAGCGGAATTATTGTGCAAGCCTTAGAATTTATTTGAAAAAAGAGCAATATTTTTAAACTATCAGCCAGAATAATCTAATTTTGTAGCCATGTATGTTAACGACGTAAAAATGAGTTGGGAAGAAGTTATCGAAGAAACGAGGGATTTTTTATCTGAGGAGTTTGAGGTGGACCGGAATCTGATTCTTCCTGAAAACAGTCTCAAAGAAACGCTCGATTTGGACAGTCTTGACTATGTGGATCTCGTTGTGCTCATTGAAGAAAATCTTAACATTAAAATTACCGGTGAGGATTTCAAAGAGATTGTAACATTCGGCGATTTCTATCAGCTTGTCCGTAAGAAACTAAATTTGTAGGCATGAGCCGTTGGGATGGTAAGACCAAAGGATCATTAGCGGGTTATAAAATTTTTCTCTTCTTTATCAATACGCTTGGGCTGAACTTTGCCTACGGGCTTTTGCAACTGGTAACATACTATTATTATCTGTTTGCAAAAAAGCAAAGAAGCGCCTTGCTGGACTTTTACCAAAATATCCTTCATTTTCCTGTTGCGAAGGCCAAAAAGCTGGCCAGAAAGAATTTTTACATTTTCGGCCAAACATTGGTTGACCGTGCCGCATTTTTGCTTGGCAAGACCGAGCATTTTACGCATGTTTTTGAAAATGAGCAATATCTGATTGATATCCGCGAAGGTGGAAAAGGGGGAATATTACTGAGTGCGCATCTGGGCAATTGGGAAACGGCCGGGAACTTGCTGAAAGGGCGCGTTACGCCAACCATTAACATTGTCATGCTGGATGCGGAAGTTGAAAGTATCAAACAGTTTATGGACACGTCGACAGGCGGTTCGCGCTTTAAAGTAATTGCGATCAAGGAAGACCTTTCCCACATTATAGCGATTCGTAATGCGCTGGTTAATAATGAATTCATAGCCATCCATTCCGATCGTTATCTCGACGGCGCGAAATTTATTGAACTGGATTTCCTTGGAAAAAAAGCAAAGTTCCCCTATGGGCCATTTGTGATCGCTTCCAAGTTTGATGCACCGGTAACATTTGTGTTTGCAGCAAAAGATGGTAAATACAGCTACCACCTGAGCGCAACAATGCCGATTACCGACAAATTAAAACCAGAAGAAATCGCCAGATTATACGTGGCAGAGCTGGAACGAAAAGTGCAGGAATATCCCGAACAATGGTTTAACTATTTCAACTTTTATGTTTAATGATCGTGCCCCAAGTGTCTATTAATCAATATATTCCGCATAGGGAGCCCTTTATCATGATCAGCAGTCTGGTAAGCGTTACGGCTGAAAGGTTTGAATCGGAATTTGTTATTGAAGAGCATAATGTGCTGGTCGAAAACGGACATTTTACGGAATCGGGACTGCTGGAAAACATTGCGCAAACTTGTGCGGCATCATTCGGGTTTTTAGCACGTGAGGAAGCGGGAGAGCCTAAAATCGGCTTTATTGGCGCAATGACCAAAGTAGAAGTTTCGGCGCTTCCGCCGGTCCATTCAACAATCCGGACCATTGTGATTCCACTACATCAGTTAGGAAATATTTACCTCGTTAAAGGGGAAAGTTTCATGGAAGGGCGTATATTGCTCGGCTGTGAAATGAAGATTGTGGTGACACAATAACCCCTAACGAGATTGAAAACATATGATTGCTTCGGAGATCGAAATTGATATACGTTTCAGTGAAACAGATGCAATGGGCGTGGTTTGGCATGGAAACTACCTCAAATTTTTTGAAGACGGAAGAGAAGCATTTGGCAAAACATACGGATTGGAATACCTGACGATTTTTGACAAAGGCTATTTCACACCCATCGTAAAATCCGAAATTGACCATAAGGCGCCCGTCTATTACGGACAGATTATCAAGGTGATAACCAAATATGTTCCTGCTAAATCTGCAAAGATCCAGTTTGAGTACGAGGTTGTTAACCTGACAACAGGCGAATTGTGTGCCGTAGGAAAGACAATGCAGGTCTTTTTGGACAAGGAAACGCGCACGTTGGAATTGATTACGCCCGATTTTTACCGGGAATGGAAAGAAATAAATAAGGTTTAGTAAAATCAGCATGACCTACATTGGTGCCGAAGTTATCATAAGTCCATTGGGTAGGACCACAGCTGAAAATTGGGCTGCTATCCGTGCAAACCAGTCGGGGATTTCCTTGGTTAAACGGGCCGGCTTTGATAAATCAGATCTTTATTTATCGAAAATGCTGGATCTGGTTGATGATTATAAATTTGAAAAGCTTCTCATAGATGCGTTATCGACTGTTGCACAAGAAATTGATCCTGCAATCCTGACTTCGGACAGAACCATTGTTATCATCAGCTCGACGAAAGGTGAACTGGATAAAAACATCCACGACCAGTTTGGAAAGAGCATTTCGGCATTGATTTCCCGGTTTTTGCTTGCAAATCAGCCAGTTGTGCTTTCGAATGCTTGCATATCGGGTGTGTTGGCCATCAATGCAGCTGGTAATTTTATTGATGCGCAAATTTACGATCATGCTGTTGTTATTGGTTGCGATCTGATCTCCGACTTTGTGATTTATGGATTTCAATCGCTTTTCGCAGTGAGCGATCAGCCTTGTGCGCCTTTTGATACTTTACGCAACGGAATTACAATGGGCGAGGGCTGTGGCGCTGTTGTGGTGTCGCAGACAAAGAATATTTTCCGGAATGGCGCTTTGCAGCTGTTATCCGGCACAAGTGCCAACGATGCCAACCACATTTCCGGACCATCGCGAACAGGTGAAGGCCTTTTTCGGAGCGTAAAAAAGACTTTGGAAAACAATCAGCTTACGGCGGAGGACATTGACTTTGTGTGTGCCCACGGAACGGCCACTGTATTTAATGATGAAATGGAATCGATTGCTTTCGACCGTCTAGGCCTCAGTGACGTCCATCTCAGCAGTTTGAAGGGGTATTTCGGTCATACACTTGGCGCTGCCGGTGTAATCGAAACTGCTGCCTCCATGCAAATGATGCGGCATGGCCTTTTGGTGAAAAGCCTGGGATACAGGGAAAGTGGGACTTCGAGAAAATTAAATGTCATTGCAGAAAATGCCGCTAGTCAGCCAGAGACGATCCTGAAAACAGCATCCGGATTTGGCGGCGGAAATGCATCTTTGATTATCAGAAGTTTATGAGTTGTATTACCACATTTTGTTATTTATCCCCAGACCAGTGTTCGGTGAACGGTGAAATTGTTTCCACGCGCCACATGAGTTCCGCCGATAGTTGGTTTAAACAGATTTATAAGGAGCAGGAATTTGTATACCCCAAGTTTTACAAAATGGACGCGCTGTCGCAGGCTGGCTTTCTGGCGTCTGAATTGATAAAAAGATCAAATCAGGGACTTACCAGCGAATATAAGGACGACGAGATAGCGATGCTTTTTGCAAACCAATCGTCCAGCGCGGATACGGATATGCGGTTTATGCATTCCTACGAGCACAATGGTGCGCCGAGTCCTTCTTTATTTGTATACACATTACCCAATATCGTTTTGGGCGAAATAGCAATCAGAAACAAGTGGTATGGCGAAAATATGTTCGCTGTTTTGCCTAAATTCGCACCCGGTTTTTTCGTAGACTACGGGAAGATTCTCCTGTCAACCGGCGCGAAAGCGTTACTTTGCGGGTGGCTGGGAGTCCTCGGGGATGACATTGAAGTGTTCGTATTCTTAGTGGAAAGCGAATCGGATAATGGCAGTGATTTCAACGTGGAAAACCTTACGGACCTCGCACAATTGGGCCATCCATAACAACTCGAATTTAAGTTTACTTATGAATTTACAATGGATAATTTAAAGGAAGATCTTAAAAAACAAATCATAGAGCAGTTAAACCTCGAAGATATTACGCCTGCCGACATAGCGGACGACGCATTATTGTTCGCTGACGCAGGTCTTGGACTTGATTCCATTGATGCGCTGGAACTGATTGTACTGCTCGAAAAATACCATGCAATACAAGTCGTTAATCCGGAAGAAGGGAAGGTCGCATTTAAGTCGATCGATACAATGGCCGAATATATCCGTCAAAGGAAAAGCTGAAAACTAAAATGGGTGTCCGAATCACCGGTATTGGCATTGTCTCAGCGATTGGATTAACCGTTGCGGAAAACCTGCGGGCGCTCAGGGAAAGCAGATCCGGAATAGGGCCGGTCCAATATTTGGAAGAGGAGGAAGGATTGCTGGTTGGCGAAGTAAAAATGTCCAGTGAAGCATTGCAGAAAGAGCTCGGAATCGGTTCGAAAGGCATTTCCCGCACATCCTTACTTGGCCTGAAAGCTGCAAAGGAGGCTTGGGGTGACAATAAGCATACACACAACCTCAAAACCGGCATCATTTCGTCGACATCCGTGGGCGGAATGGATAATACTGAAGGTTTCTATAAAGCATATCTTGCCGGAGCAAATCCAGATTTTAATATCTTAAAAACGCACAACAGCGGCAGTACTACTGAGCGGATTGCTGCAGAGCTGGGTATTTCGGGCTATATCAATACATTGTCAACAGCCTGTTCGTCAGGTGCCAACGCAATAATGCTCGGCGCACGCCTGCTGTTAAGCGGAAAGCTGGACCGAGTTCTGGTGGGAGGTTCGGACGCATTAACGCAATTCACAATTAACGGTTTTCGCTCGCTGATGATTTATGACGATCAATGGTGCAGGCCGTTTGACGAAACCAGAAGCGGACTGAACTTAGGCGAAGGTGCTGCCTTCTTACTCCTGGAAAATGAAAAGAGCATCAAAAATTCGGGAAATAAAACGATTGCTTATATAAATGGTTGGGCGAATGCGGCGGATGCTTATCATCAAACTGCATCGTCACCAGATGGAAAAGGCGCTACGATGGCTATAACCAATGCTTTGGAGCGATCAGGCATCCCCTTGGAAGACATATCTTACATAAACGCTCACGGAACAGGCACAAAGAATAACGATTTATCCGAATCCGTTGCGCTCAGGAATGTATTTAAGGAAAATATCCCGGCTTTCAGCTCAACAAAACCATTTACAGGGCATACATTGGCTGCCGCAGGGGCGATTGAAGCGGTTTTTTCAATTTTGGCCATCCAGCATCAGCTCATTTTTCCTAACCTGAATTACGCCGTAGCCATTGCCGAAACGGGTCTGGAACCGGTTACATCATTGCGAAACGAAAAACATGTTAAGGCAGTTCTTTCTAACTCCTTTGGTTTTGGAGGAAATAACTCGTCACTGGTCTTTTCAGATCGTGAATGACTTTAAACAAATTCAAAGCTTTTTATAGTTGTATTACATTTCTGCCACATCAACCATTTCGCATCAGCCCACATTTCAAAATGTAGGCTTTTCTGCTGCTATTCAACCAGTGCAGGCATCATCTGCGCTCCTGAGCCCGGACTATAAAGAATTTATTGACGCAGGACTCTTGCGCAGAATGAGCAAAATTTTGAGGATGTCAGTGGCCTGTGCGCAGGACTGTATCCGGCAAGCCGAAATAGAGCAGCCCGGCGCAATCATCGTTGGGACGGGACTGGGATGCCTTCTTGACACGGAAAAATTTCTTAACAATGTTATAACCATCAAAGGCATGCTTCCGCCGACCTCGTTTATTCAGTCGACGCACAACACGATGGCTGGGCAAATTTCGCTTAGCATTGGCAACCACGGATATAACATGACCCATACCCAAAATACGGTGTCATTCGAAAATGCCATGCTGGACGCCATGCTGCTTTTGGATGAAAAGGAAGAAAACATTCTGGTGGGCGCTGCTGACGAAGCCATTGACTTTTTGAACGAAATTTCTGATAAGCTGCACCTGCATCTGCACCTTCCGCTTACTTCCGGAGCGTCATTTTTTATTCTTTCCAATCAAAAAAATGATCGGTCGTTGGCGCATGTGAAAGATACCCGGACCTTTGGGCTTGTGGATGACGCCGGTGGGTTGATCCGTGCATTTTTGACAGAAAATCAGGTTAATGTTCGAGATTTGGATTTGGTACTCTTTCCGGGAATTAGTAAGGATAGCAGCGGTGTGACCAACTTATTTGCGAATTTAGGGTTAGACAAAGGTAAATGTGCTGACTATCTCTGTTTTTCAGGAATTTATCCAACTACTTCTGCTTTTGCACTGCATTTAGCTGTTGACAAAATGAAAGCGGATAAATCGCTAAAAAATGTACTGATTTGCAATACATTAATTCAAAGTAACCTGGGGCTGACACTCTTGCAATCCGTTGAAGCATAATATCGTTACAGCAATAGCCATCACTATATTCGCACTCAGCGGAATCATCTTCTGGGAAACGGGCTTTGCATGGCTGATATTTATCGCAATCGCACTCGCATATCTGGCTGTCACTGCGTACGGATCTTTCAACATTCAGGCGAATTATTTTCTGAAATCTACCAGTCGGGGAAAGCGCAAGTCAATCGCATTAACCTTTGACGATGGCCCGGATCCCGAAACCACCCCCAGGATTCTGGACATGCTGAGAGAGAAAAATGTAAAAGCGACTTTTTTTGTCATTGGTAAAAGGGCCGAAAAACATCCTGAGCTGCTCCTGCGGATCGACGAAGAAGGTCATATTGTAGGTAATCATTCGTACAGCCATCACTATCTCATCGCATTCTTTTCGACAGAGAAATTAAAGAATGATCTGGATCGTTGCTCTGGCATTATTGCCGGTATTCTTGGAAAAACACCAAAATTTTTCCGCCCGCCGTTCGGTGTTACCAACCCGCGCTATGCGCGCGTACTGCGTAATCTGAAACTGGATTCCGTAGGTTGGTCGCTGAGGAGTCTGGATACAAAGGCGCGGAATAAGTATGAAATCATCAATCGGGTTATATCTGCTGTTAACGCGAAAGACATCATTTTGCTGCACGACAATCGTAAGGTAACAGCCGATTCCCTGGAAGACCTTATTGAACATTGTTTGCAAAAGGGAATAAAAATCGAGCCGTTGTCGAAGCTGATCCAAAAGGAACCATATGAATAAATTCACGCTAATGTTGCTCATATTTTCCGCGGTCATCAGAATCGCGGAAGGGCAATCATTTAACAAAGTTTCCAATCCTGAGAAAGTTTTTCTGGAACTGCGTAAGGCTTCGCAATCCGTCAATTCCATTCAGGCGGCATTTACAGAGGAGAAAATGCTGTCGGTTTTAAAAGAACCCGGGCATTCATCCGGGGTTTTTTATTATAAGAAAAGCGACAAGATGCGATGGGAGCAAAAATCGCCTTCTAGTTATGTAATATTAATTAACAGCGATAAATTACGCGTTCAGGAGGCTGGAAAGGAGAAAAATGTGGGACAGGCAAGTAGAATGGCTGGGCAGATCAAGGAGCTGATGATCGGGCTTGTCAACGGTGATTTTCAGCAAAACAAAGCATTCGCACAAAGCTGCCTTGAAAGCACGGGCCAATATATGATCGTCTTAACGCCGGTTAACCGCAGACTAAAAAATATTTATTCCAAGATCACTTTGGTTTTCCCTAAAAGTACGTTGCATTTAAAAGAGCTGTCTTTTTTTGAAAAAGGCGGGGACAAGAGCGTGATGAAATTTCAGAACGAAAAGTTTAACCACCCCATAAACGATAGTCTTTTTTCTAACTTTTGAGGTATCCATTATTAGAACGTTGGCATGTTTGTAAATAGTCTCTATTTTGTTATCAGCAATGAATTGACTTCGGAAAGCATTGTTTCAGAGATAAAGATCAATGAACAGCATGCCGTATTTGAGGGCCATTTCCCTGGTTCACCCGTTATGCCTGGCGTGGTGCAATTGCAGATTGTGAAGGAAATTCTGGAAGCACATCTGAGGAGGAAACTGGCAATGAAAACGATGCGGACCTGTAAGTTCCTGGAAGTGCTTAATCCCCGGGAAAATCCAAATGTCCGGATTAACATCAAATACAAGCAGTCGGAGATTTTAGATGTTGTTGCCTCAGGAGAAGCCCAGGGAAAGGTTTTTTTTAAAATGCAGGCGAGTTATCTTTAATCAAAGATTCGTTTCAATTTACTCAGCGGCCGATTCATTTAAATTAGCCATCTGATCATAAATATAACAATGACCTTAAAGGACATCAATTGCTGCGTAATCGTACCCACTTACAATAATATCAAAACAATAGAAGGGATTATGGAATCCCTTCTTCTCTTCTCAGGCGGACAAGACATCATCGTCGTAAACGACGGCTCTACGGACCGAACGCCATATCTGCTGTTAGATTATCGACGGAGGCTTACCGTCATTGATTATGTGCTTAACAATGGCAAGGGCCACGCGCTCCGCGCAGGTTTCAAAAAAGCGATTGCCATGGGTTACGACAATGCCATCACGATCGATTCGGACGGGCAGCACCTGGTTTCAGACATTCCGCTTTTCCTGGAAGCTGCCGCTAAAAATCCCGGTGCTGTGATCATGGGGTCCAGGGATATGGAGCAGGAGGATGTACCTGGTAAGAGTTCCTTCGGTAATAAGTTTTCGAATTTTTGGTTTAAGGTCGAGACAGGCATTTCACTTCCGGATACGCAAACGGGTTTCAGGTTATATCCGCTGGCCGAAATTGCCAAAATGAAACTTTATACAACCAAATTTGAAACGGAAATAGAAGTTCTTGTCAGGCTTGCATGGCGCGATGTGCCGATCATTCCGGTAGACATTCACGTGATATACGATAAAGAGGAACGCGTGACGCACTTCCGCCCATTCAAGGATTTTGCCCGGATCAGCGTGCTGAATACAGTGCTGGTCACCCTCGCGCTGCTTTACTTTTTGCCCAGAAAGCTGATTAGGGAAGTAAAAAAAAAAGGTCTCTGGAAGACCATTAAAGAAGAGGCAGTAAAGGCGGAAGAATCCAATTTAAGCAAGGCAAAATCCATTGGTTTTGGGTTTTTTATGGGCATTGTGCCAATTTGGGGTTTCCAGCTGCTGATTGGCATTCCGCTGTCCATTTATTTTAAGATGAACAAGGCTTTTTCTGGCCGCAGCCAATATCAGCATCCCTCCATTTATTCCCCTTATCATTTATTGTAGTTACAAGTTCGGTGGTCTGTTCTATAAAAATAGCGTGCAACTTGCTTCTTTTGAGAACCTTACACTTCAATCAATCCATGTAAATTTCGTACAATATTTTATTGGCGGAACATTGTTGGCGGTTGTAGCCGGACTTATCGGCTTCCTTCTAACTTATCTTTTATTGGTCATTTTTCGCAAGTAACGCCACTTGAACAAGATCCGAGTTCTTCGCACTTTCTACAAATTTTTATAAAATCTATACGAATTGATCAAAAATTAGTGGTTTCGGATTTTGTTATGAGGTCTCATTCTCTATATTTACGAGATTTTAAAAACCTCTAACCTAATTTAGTTATCGCATGAGTAACATTACCTATTTAGTGCCGGCTTTGGGCCTTGTTGGCTTGCTGGTTATGTTCTTCAAAAGAGGCTGGGTTGTCCGGCAGGACGGTGGAAGTCCTGAAATGAAAGAAATCGCGGACGCCATTGCAGATGGTGCCCTTGCCTTCCTGAAAGCCGAATGGCGTGTACTCATAGTTTTTGGTATCATTGTTAGTATTTTATTGGGTTACTCAGGCACATTGGTTGAAAACTCGAGTGCCTTTATTGGCATATCGTTCCTGGTCGGTGCATTCATTTCTGCATTTGCAGGCTACATCGGGATGAATATTGCAACAAAATCCAACGTCCGTACTACGCAGGCAGCACGCACAAGCCTTACCAAAGCGCTTGAAGTGTCATTTACCGGCGGTTCCGTTATGGGCATTGGTGTGGCAAGCTTAGCTGTGATCGGTTTGGGCGGTTTGTTTATCATTTTATATCATTTTTTCGTTGGCGACAGCACGGATGTCAATGGTCTGGGCATGGAAAAAGTGCTGGAGGTGCTTGCCGGTTTTTCACTGGGAGCTGAATCCATCGCGCTTTTTGCGCGCGTAGGCGGCGGTATTTATACCAAAGCTGCTGACGTTGGTGCTGACCTTGTAGGGAAAGTTGAGGCCGGAATTCCGGAAGATGATCCACGAAACCCGGCGACCATTGCCGATAACGTGGGTGATAACGTCGGCGATGTAGCGGGTATGGGAGCCGATTTATTCGGTTCATATGTAGCAACAATTCTGGCAACAATGGTTCTGGGTCGTGAGATCATTTCTCAGGGAACAGATAATTTTGGCGGTATTTCGCCGATTTTGCTTCCTATGGTCATTGCTGGAATGGGCCTCATTGCGTCTATCATCGGTATGTTGCTGGTTCGCGTGAAAAATGACCAGGGTAATGTGCAGGGCGCTTTGAACCTGGGTAACTGGGGTTCTATCATTCTTGTTTTAATCGGAAGTTATCCGCTGACGATGTGGATGTTGCCCGAAGGAACGTTAACCATTCGCGGCGTTGATTTCACTTCGCTGGATGTCTTCTGGTCTATATTATTGGGGTCGATTGTGGGTGCTATCATGTCAACTGTGACGGAATATTACACCGCAATGGGCAAAAGGCCTGTTCAATCCATTGTAAATCAGTCGTCAACTGGTCACGCTACCAACATTATCGGCGGACTTTCTGTGGGAATGGAATCTACTGTGATCCCAACATTGGTGCTCGCTGCGGGTATTTACATCAGTTATGAATTTGCCGGACTATATGGTGTGGCAATTGCGGCTGCTGGTATGATGGCAACAACAGCCATGCAACTTGCCATCGACGCATTCGGCCCGATTGCCGATAATGCCGGTGGAATTGCCGAAATGGCGCATTTGCCGGAAGAGGTCCGTGGTCGCACGGATATTTTAGATGCTGTCGGGAACACTACCGCTGCCTCCGGAAAAGGTTTTGCCATTGCATCCGCTGCGCTTACTTCACTGGCGCTTTTTGCCGCTTTTTGTGGTGTGGCGGGCATTAATTCAATTGATATATATAAAGCAAATGTGCTCGCCGGGCTATTTGTGGGAGCGATGATCCCATTTATATTTTCCTCACTGGCCATTGCGGCAGTAGGCCGCGCTGCCATGAAAATGGTTGAAGAAGTGCGCAGGCAGTTCCGCGAGATCCCGGGCATTATGGAAGGCACTGCCAAACCCGAATATGATAAATGTGTGGCCATTTCCACACAAGCATCCATCCGCGAGATGGTTGCGCCAGGTCTCATTGCACTGATCGTTCCGGTCATCGTCGGTTTCCTTTTTGGCCCTGAGGTGCTGGGTGGAACACTGGCGGGAGTAACAGTTTCGGGCGTTTTAATGGGTATTTTTCAAAACAACGCCGGTGGTGCGTGGGATAATGCTAAGAAATCTTTCGAAAAAGGAGCCGTTATCAATGGGGAAACTTACTATAAAAAGTCTGAACCGCATAAGGCAGCAGTAACCGGCGACACGGTAGGGGACCCTTTCAAAGACACCTCCGGCCCATCGATGAACATCCTTATCAAGCTGATGTCCATCGTGTCCTTGGTTATTGCACCACACATTGCCGTGGACAAAGCGGAAATAGAGGGCTTCGATGCGAAAGTAAAGGGAATACAAGTTGCAGCTGCGCAGAAAGCTGCCAAAAGCCTGGAACATGTTGCTCACTATCCCGCGAAGGACATTGCAAAATAAGCATCTGTATTTTTAACATTTAAGCCACTCCGTATAAATGTGCGGAGTGGCTTTGATGTTAATGAATGTCCAGCTTACGCCCGGAACGATTTTTGTTGGGGTTTAATGCTGCCGTTGCAACGTTGCCGATTTTGGCAAATAGCGGGAGCGGTAAAAATCTCATTAAAAAGAATGATCATGAAAAAAGTATTTGTTTTAGCTGCATTGATCGGATTGTCGACAGCAGCATTTGCACAACAGGACGACTCGAAAACCAAAACAGAAAAAGCTGTCGATAATACGAAAGCTGCTGGAAAAAAGGCAGGTAAGGAAATCAAAAAAGACGCAAAGTATGTTGGTGAAAAAACCAAAGACGGTGCCGAAGCGGTAGGTGATGGTGTGGAAAAAGGAGCTGATAAAGTAGAAAAAGGAACAAAAAAGGCATATAAAGCCTCAAAACGGGAAGCGAAAGAATTGAAGGAAGACGTAAAGGACAAAACAGATAATTGATCGGTTATCCTGAAAAACAAATGCCCGTGGACACATTCGTGTTAACGGGCATTTTTGCATTATAACGGGAATGTAATTTAGGATAGTGATCATTGGTGAAAATATTGTACTTATTGAAAAACAGGAACTTAATTTCTTGAAATGCTCGTTAAAGGGGGGTAAGTTTTTAATATTTCATGAGTCGTAAGCAGTATTTTTTCATCATTCTTATCCTGGGCTCCCTGGCCACGGTAAGTCCATTTTCCATAGACATGTATCTTCCTGGTTTCCCGCGCATTGCGATGGAATTGGGGACCACGATTAACAGGGTTCAGCTTTCGCTGACCAGTTATCTTGTGGGGATCTGTATCGGGCAAGTGCTCTATGGTCCGCTATTGGATAGGTTTGGGAGGAAAAAGCCATTGTATGCGGGTTTGGCATTGTACGTGGTGGCATCTTTTGGCTGCGCGCTTACTTCTTCTGTTGACGCATTAATCGTGATGCGTTTCTTTCAGGCGATGGGTGGATGTGTTGGCTTGGTTGCCTCGCAGGCGCTGGTCAGCGACCTTTTTCCATCCGATAAACGCGCCGAAGTTTTTTCGTTGATTACCCTTGTTATTGCCGTTTCGCCAATGATCGCCCCAACCGTTGGAGGTTATGTTACTGCATCGATTTCTTGGCAGTGGATTTTTATCATTTTAGCAGGAATCGTTTCACTGATTATTGCGGCGATCTACTTTTTCTTGCCGACAGGACGGGAAGCAGATAATTCCGTTTCCCTGCGCCCCAAAGCGGTGATGAATGGCTTTGCAACGGTTATCAGGCAGCCTCAGTTCCTGATCTATACATTAGCAGGCGGCCTGGCAACAGCTGCTCCGTTTGCTTACATCGCCGGTTCCTCCGATGTTTTCATGAACATTTATAAGGTTACCGAGCAGCAATACGGATGGATTTTCGCTTTCCTCGCCGTTGCAATGATTGGTTCTACGCAACTGAACCATATATTACTGAAAAAATTCAAGAGCGAGCAGATCATTAAGGTGACCTTATTTTACCAGAGCATTGTTGGCGTTCTGCTGATTGCGGGCGTTTATAACAACTGGTTCGGACTATACTCGCTGATCGGGATGATGTTCATCTTCCTTACCGGTCAGGGACTTACGGGACCAAACGGCTCTGCATTGTCGCTCGCACCGTTCAGGAAACACACGGGCAGTGCTTCCGCCTTAATGGGTAGTTGGAGAATGGGTGCCGGGGCAATTATTTCTGCTATTGTGAGCGTTTTACATAACAATACGGCCTTACCGATGGTGGGCATGATGGCCGCTTGTTCTTTGGGCGGACTCGTAATTCTGCACGCTGGTAATGCGGTTGTCAAGCACCAGGCAAGCAGGAGAGAAGTGGAAGATGAAGTTTCGGTTCTGCTTTAAAACAAGTCAGGGGAGTCGTTTGACAGCCTGATAGATCATTTCCATATAAGCTTCGCGGTTAATGTCATAGGCGACTTCGGTGTTGGGCTTCCTTTGCAAAGTATTGTAAAAATCAACCACTGTTGCTCCTGTCGTTAGTTCGCCTTTGGTTTCCACATCTACATAGCAAGGTTTAGTCGCAAACACAGAAGGGTTTATCAGCCAGGCAATTGCACACGGGTCGTGTAATGCTGCGCCTCCTTCAAGTTCCGTGTGGTGCTCGCGGTAATACACCGAAAAGAAATCCATCAGATCCGCTGCTGCATTTCCCGATTTGTTGCCAATGGCCCTGAAATGATCTATGTCTTTCTGGTAAACCAGTGCCTTATGCGTCACATCAAGGCCGCACATGGTAATTGGGATGCCAGAATTGAAAACAATGGCGGCGGCTTCGGGATCACAATAAATGTTAAATTCTGCCAAAGGAGTCATATTGCCTCTGAAAATTCCACCACCCATTAATGATATCCTGTCAATTCTATTCTTCAAATCCGGATAAGCCAGTAAGAAGGTAGCAATGTTGGTCAATGGCCCGGTGGGAACGATTGTAACTCCTTCATTTGCTTCCCTTACAATCTTGGCTATGGCTTCAATGGCTGAACCTTGGGCGGGTTCACGGGTAACCACTGGTAGAGAGGGTGCATTAAGTCCCGTTTCGCCATGCGCATAGTCGGCAACGATTAAATCCCTGAATAACGGCTTCTCTGCACCCCGATATACCGGAATGTCAGCTTCAATCAATGTGAGGATTTTTAATGCATTGGAAAGTGTCTTTTCCTGTGTTTGGTTGCCGGCAGAAACCGTAATCGCTTTAATGTCAAACAAATCACATCCCACCGCGAGCATCAGCATCAATGCATCGTCATGGCCCGGGTCGCAGTCAATGATTAATGCCCTCTTTTTCATGCTGATTTTTCAATAAGCTCCTGTCTGTATGGAGCGGAATTTTGTGCACCGGCGCGCGTCACAGATATAGCAGCGGCCCTGCAAGCGAAACGGCATGCTTCGGGCCAGCCCTCTCCCGATGCAAGGGCGGTAAGTATAGCGCCATTAAACACATCTCCCGCCGCTGTCGTATCCAGTGCTTTTACTTGTTGGGCAGGGATTATTTCTGTGAAATGTTTATTCGACAAATAGACGCCTGCACTGCCCAGCGTAATGATAACATGTTCAATGCCAGCCCTGTGAAAATACCCGGCGGCCTTTTGCATAGATTCAGCATTCCCGGGATAAATGCCTGTAAGCATCTGTGTTTCGGTTTCGTTAGGGGTGATCAGAAAAACGCCTGCCAGCAACGTTTCATCCAATGAAACTGCTGGCGCCGGATTAAGAACAACCTTAATGTTTAACTTCCGGCATTTTTCTACAATCCAGGCAGTGGTTTCAAGCGGAATTTCCAGCTGGATCAAAACAAAATCGACGCCTTCGAAAATCTGATCCGGGAGATCGGCGGGCAGCAGATTCATGTTCGCGCCGGAAGCTACGACAATCTCGTTTTCACCGTTTGCATTCACCGTAATCTGCGCAATGCCCGAGGCATACTCGGTTGTTTCCAGCAAATAGTCAATGTCCAGTCCTTCTTTTACAAAACCTTTTTTCGCTTCATGCCCAAAAATATCTTTTCCGATTTTGGCGACAAAGCGGACATCTGCACCCAGCCTGGCCGCTGCAACGGCCTGATTGGCACCTTTTCCGCCAGCATTCATCAAAAACGTTCCTCCCAGAACCGTTTCGCCCGGTTTTGGGAATTCGGCCGTTTGCACAACCATATCGGTGTTGGAGCTTCCTATGACAAGGACTTTGTTTTTCATTTAGCTCATTTTTTCCTGGCTACTAAAATCCCTAAACCGTGATGCTCGGGATAGTTGTACAGCTTGTGCCCTGTTTTTTTGGCCAGGTCTTTCACTGCCCTGCGCACCTCGGGAAAGCTTTCCGTGTCATGAAAAATGGTGCAATCGCTGTGCTGTGCCGCCCAAAGGCCACATTCAAAGGTTTCGGCATAATTGTGAACAATGTCCACATGCGCCAAATTATAATGTTGATCGTCTCTGGCGATCCAGTCTTTATAATCCGATTTAACAAGTTGAATGTTTGGATAAGAAGCAAGTCGCCGACTCGTTTCCTCGAAGTGCTCGTTTTTATTAACCGTATGAATGTCGCCCTCAAAGGTGTCAACGCCGGTTACGCTTTTGAAATAATTGGAAAAAACCACGGCAGAATAGCCGAATTCAACCCCAAACTCAATGCAACGGTCCCGCTCTAAACCAAATTGGTCAATAATGTCTTCGACAATTTGTTCCAGACCTTTCCACGCGGAAACGATGTCGAGCATTTGCCCGGGTTTCCTGAAATGCCTTGGTTTGTACGGCTTAATGTCCTCAATAAAGTTTTCCCTGATGTAAGTCCTCAGTCCCATCGCTGTTGATTTGTATAAATGCAAACCTATAACAAATAATTAAAACCCCCGAACACTGATTTTAATCGTATAAATCCGATCTTTAAAGAATCCGTTATGATGTATAAAAGCCGGCAAAGTTGTTTGGCTTCCGCAAAACTATGAGACTATGTTAAAACTTCTTGTGTTCTTTATCTTCTTAGGTGCCATTATGCAGTCCTGTCAACAAAAACCCGGAAAAGATGAGGCTTCAACGCCTGTTAAGGACGTTTTTGCCAGCTATTATGAGGAGCGTCTTGCATTGTTTCCGCTCGAAGCTACAATGAATGGCGACAATCGTTACAACGACAAGATGTCGGACGATCTCACACAGGCAGGCAAATTGAAGGCTGAAACATTCTTCAAAAAATACCAGTCCGAACTGGCGAAATACGACAGGGAAAAACTCACGGAAGAAGAGAAAACCAGCTGGGACCTGCTGCAATGGGAATGTAACATTAATCTCGAAGGGTTAAAATTCCCTACGGAGCTAATGCCTTTGAACCAGATATTTTCGACGCATTTAATGATCGGGCAGATGGCCAGTGGCGGAAGCCTGCAGCCATTCAAGACGGTTAAGGACTATGAAAATTGGTTGAAACGGGTGGATGGTTTCGTTGTGTGGTGCGATACGGCTGTTGTGAATATGAGAAGGGGGATGAAGGAAGGATATATTTTACCAAAACCACTGATTAAAAAAATGATCCCACAGCTGGCTGATATGGATCATGGCCCAGTTAAGGAGCACCTTTTTTATTCGCCTGCTAAAAATTTTCCAGAAGAATTTTCTGATGATGAAAAGGCCCGCTTTGAAAAAGAATATGCAGCCATGGTGGAAGGAAAAATTATCCCGACATTTAAAAAGCTGCATAATTTTGTAGAAAAGGAGTATTTGCCCGCAGGAAGAAGCACGCATGGTTTCGATGCGCTGCCAAATGGAAAAGCACTTTATGATTATTATATCAAATACTTCACTACAACGGAAATGAACGCCGATCAGATCCACCAGATCGGCATCAATGAGGTTGCGCGAATTTCCGGCGAAATGGAAAAAGTGAAGGAGCAAGTGGGTTACAAAGGTGATCTCAAATCGTTTTTCAATGCAGTAAGGGAAGACAAGAAATTAATGCCTTTTACCAACCCCGAAGAAGTGATCGTGCATTTCAATAAGATTCATGAGACGATGAAGCCGAATCTTCAAAAGCTTTTTGAATTAACCCCAAAAACAAAGTTCGAAGTGCGCAGGACGGAGGCATTCAGGGAAGCGTCGGCGGCAGCGGAATATAACCCGGGGCTGGCGGATGGTTCAAGACCGGGCGTTTTTTATGTTCCGGTTCCTGATGTAAAGAAATACAATGTTGTATCAGATGAAAGTCTTTTTTTGCATGAAGCGATCCCAGGCCACCATTACCAGATTTCTTTACAGCAAGAAAATAAAAGCCTGCCCGATTTTCGTAAAAACCTCTGGTACAGTGCTTATGGAGAGGGTTGGGCGCTGTATTCCGAGTCGCTTGGCAAAGAACTCGGCCTTTACACCGATCCCTATCAGTATTTTGGAATGCTAAGCGGCGAAATGCATCGCGCTATCCGGCTTGTTGTTGACACAGGCCTGCATTCAAAAGGGTGGACACGTGAGCAGGCCATTCAATATTCGCTGGATCATGAAGCTGAGTCGGAAGAGAGCATTATTGCTGAAATTGAAAGATACATGGCTGGTGGCGGACAAGCGCTCTCCTACAAAATAGGTCAGTTGAAAATAAGGGAGTTGAGAACGAAGGCAGAAAAAGAATTAGGTTCAAAATTTGATATCAAAGACTTTCACAAGTTGGTGCTCGAATCAGGCTGTGTGCCCCTGAAACTGCTTGAAGACAAAACAAACGCCTGGATCGGTGCAAAAAAATAGTCAGGAAGATAGTGGGAACAGCATAGAGCAGGACAGTTGTCAAATTTGATTTTGACATTATTGTTCCAGCAAAATGTGCATTTTTTTAATTAATTAATTATATTATGTAAAAAATGAGCATTTGCTTTCCCTGAACCCACGGTTATGATTTTTAGAGGAAGATTGATTTTGTCCATGCTGCTGGCTGGATCAGCTATCTGTTTCCAGGCCTGCAACAAATCGTCAGAAAGCACGGCTGTTGAAGAGGAGATTCCGAAGGAAGTCAGTTACAACTTTGACATTCGCCCGATTCTTTCCGATAAATGCCTGGCCTGTCACGGCCCTGACGCGAATAAACGCGAAGCCGGACTGCGCCTGGATGTTGCCGAAAGTGCATTCAAAGCTTTACAGGAAAATCCCAAAGCACATGCACTCGTAGCCGGGAAACCGGAACTTTCAGAAGTTTACCTGCGCATTACGACTGCGGATACCGCGCTTCGCATGCCTCCGACAGGCTCCAATCTCAAACTTACCCAGCGTGAAGTTGATCTGATAGAAAAATGGATCAAACAGGGTGCGAAATATGAAAAGCACTGGGCTTTCGTTGCGCCAAAAAAACCAGCTCTGCCGGAGGTTGAACATAAAGATTGGCCAAAGAACGAGATCGATTACTTTATTCTCGACAAACAGGAGCAGAAAGGCCTGGAACCCAATGAGGAAGCGGATAAAGAGCGACTGCTAAAACGTTTGAGCCTGGATCTGACCGGCCTGCCGCCTACATTGAAAATGATGGACGAATTCATGGCGGACAACAGTGCCAATGCCTATGAAAAAATGGTCGATCAATTGCTTAAAAATCCCGCATATGGAGAGAAAATGGCTATCCACTGGCTGGATTTGGCGCGTTATGCAGATTCGCATGGCTATCAGGACGATGGTTACCGCACGCAATGGCCCTGGCGCGATTGGGTGATCCATGCTTTTAACAAAAACATGCATTATAATGATTTTGTAACGTGGCAATTAGCAGGAGATCAATTGCCAAACAGTTCCAAGGAACAACTGTTGGCAACGGGTTTTAACAGAAACCACAAAATCACGGAAGAGGGCGGTGTAATCCCGGAAGAATACCGCATCATGTACGTGACGGACCGCAATGATCTGTTTGGGAAGGGGTTATTAGGTGTCACTCTGGAATGTGCCCATTGTCATGACCATAAATACGATCCATTTTCACAGAAAGAATATTACCAGATGTTCGCCTTTTTTAATAATGTGAAAGAAGAGGGGATTGAATCCGTGATCGGCGGGCCTGAAACTTACGCCAAGAAGCCGCTCATGGAGATTAGTAATGAGGACGTTAAGAACATTCTCACGTTCGTGAACAAGCCGGATACCAACCGTCTGATTGTGTCTGTGATGGGCGATCTGGACACGTTGCGGAAAACTTACATTCTTAAAAGAGGCGTTTATGATGCCCCGGGCGATGAAGTGCAACCAGCAACGCCAACGTCCATTCTGCCTTTTGACAACAGTTATCCGAAAAACAGGTTAGGGCTTTCCAAATGGCTTTTTGATAAGAAAAACCCTTTGACCTCGCGCGTTTACGTTAACATGCTGTGGCAGGAGTTCTTTGGAAAAGGCATTGTCAAAACTTCCGGGGATTTTGGCATGCAGGGCGAGCTTCCCTCGCATCCGGCATTGCTGGATTGGCTGGCGACCGATTTTATGGATCACGGATGGGATATCAAACGCCTTGTAAAACAAATGGTTACGTCAGCCACTTACAAGCAATCGGCCGTTGTTACCAAAGAGAAACTAGCCACTGACCCCGACAACATTCTGCTGGCACGCGGCCCTCGTTACCGCATTCATGCAGAATTTATCAAAGACCTCGTGCTGGCCAGCAGCGGCTTGCTGAACAAAACCATCGGCGGACCCAGTGTGAAGCCGTATCAACCCGCAGGACTCTGGGAAGGCGCCACTTCGGGCCGTGGTTTATTGTCGGTTTACAACCAGGATCACGGCGGTGCTTTGTATCGCCGCGGCATGTACACATTGATCAAGAGGACCGTCCCGCCTCCGACGATGAGCATCTTTGACGCGAGTAACCGTGATTTGTGCGAAGTGAAAAGGCTGAAAACCAACACACCGTTGCAGGCCCTGGTCATGATGAACGACCCGGCTGTGCTGGAAGCTTCGCGCGTGCTGGCAGCCAAGCTGTTACAGGAAAAAACAGAATCAAAAGACAAGATTATAAAAGCCTTCCGCCTGATTGTCTGCCGCAAGCCAAGTGAAAAGGAGCTGGACGTGCTGACGGCCTATTACGATAAGCAGATAAAGTCCATAAAGCCGGCAACTGCTGAAAAAATGGTTGCGGTAGGAGAGTATCCATTGACAAAAAACCTGGATAAAAAGGCGCAGGCAGCATTAATGCGCGTTATTTCCACCATTTATAATCTGGAAGAAACGATAACAAAATCTTAGGGGCGATCGGCCGTCGGCTTTCGGCTGTCAGGTATTATGTTCACGAGTTTACCAAAATAAGCTAAGCCGGCTGCCGGAAGCCGATAGCCAACAAATCATGGAAAAGGAAATACTAGAACATGGGTTCAATTTTAATAGAAGGCGTTTTTTGTCTTCCATGAGCCTTGGGCTCGGGGGCGTGGCGCTTGGCTCCTTGCTGATGCCAGATCTGTTAAATGGGGGTGGATTTGAAGACGAGGGTCTGGCCCCGGGGGTTCCGCATTTTGCTCCGAAGGCGAAACGGGTCATTTATTTATTCCAGAATGGCGCCCCGTCGCAACAGGAACTGTTTGATTACAAGCCCAAACTGCGTGAAATGCTGGGCAAGGAAATACCGCCTTCTGTGCGCGGAACGCAGCGGTTAACCGGTATGACGGCCAATCAGGCGTCATTTCCGCTGGTCGGATCGTTCGTGGATTTCAAGCAATATGGCGATTCGCGCGCGTGGGTAAGTGATTTGATGCCTTATACAGCCAAGATTGTGAATGATCTTTGTTTTGTAAAATCAATGTATACAGAGGCCATCAACCACGATCCCGCGTTGACATTTCTCCAAACGGGTTCGCAGCAGGGCAACCGTCCGAGCATGGGCTCGTGGCTGAGCTACGGGCTTGGTAATGAGAATAAAAACCTTCCGAATTTCACCGTTTTGCTTTCACGCGGGGTGGGGAATGGTCAGGGAGTTTATTCCAAATTGTGGTCTAATGGCTTTCTGGATTCCGTGCACCAGGGCGTGCAGTTTAGCAAGGGCGAGGACCCGGTTTTGTATCTGCGTGACCCGGAAGGAATGGACCGTCACGACCGACGGGATATGCTCGATAACCTGTCGCAGCTGAATGAGCTTTCTTACCAGGAGTTCGGCGACCCGGAAATAACGGCCAAGATCAAGCAGTATGAAATGGCTTACCGTATGCAGACTGCCGTGCCGGAAGTGATGGATTTATCCAAAGAATCTGACGACATTATTAAATTATACGGCCCGGAATGTCTTGTCCCAGGCACTTATGCGGCCAACTGCCTGCTAGCCAGGAAGCTGTCTGAAAATGGTGTGCGCTTTGTGCAGCTTTATCACCAGGGCTGGGACCAGCACGGTAACCTGCCTTTTGAAATTACAAAACAGGCGATGGACGTGGACCAGGCATCGGCAGCATTGGTTACCGACCTGAAACAGCGCGGGCTACTCGATGAAACGCTGGTGATATGGGGCGGAGAGTTTGGCAGGACCAGTTACACCCAAGGCAAGCTTACAGCTGATAACTATGGCCGCGATCACCATCCAAGATGCTTCACGATCTGGATGGCGGGCGGGGGCATTAAGCCGGGAATCGTATATGGCGAAACCGATGAGCTGGGTTACAACATTGCCAAAGATCCTGTGCATGTGCATGATTTTCAGGCGACTATCTTGCATCAGCTTGGACTGAACCACGAAAAACTTATTTTCAAACATTTAGGAAGAAGATACAGGCTTACCGACGTTTCCGGAAAAGTGGTGAAAGACATTATCAGCTAAATTGCCTGGCAGTAAACGATTGATCAATTTATCGGCTAAATTTTAATGCATTTGAGATTCAGGGTTTTTGCGGAACAGTTATTAGTTGCCTCTAATATCTTTATTTTATTTTTACTGATCTTCGAAAGCAAACTGGTCATCCCTGCCTGGTTACAAACCGTCGGGCGCATGCATCCGCTCATCCTGCATTTCCCGATTGTGATCCTGCTTATTGCGATGCTGCTTGAATTTTTCAGGTTCCAGCCCGAATACGCGACCAATCAGTTTTACAAAAATTTCCTGCAAAACATGCTGCTGGTAGGCGCGCTCTTCGCCGCTGTCACTGTGGTGATGGGCCTTTTTTTATCCAGAGAAGAGGGTTACAGCGGAGACGTCCTGCAATACCACAAATGGACGGGCGCAGGCATTTTCTTTTTTGCATCATTCATTTATTTTGTCCGAAATACAAGCTGGTACAAAGCCCCGGTGGCGAGGGCAGGCGCTTTTATGACGGTGGTCGCACTGGTGATGACGGGACATTACGGAGCCGCATTAACCCACGGCAGTAACTTCATCTGGGAACCGATCGATAGCCAGAAAACGATGGCAGCGGTTCCATTGGAGCAGGCGGTTGTTTTTACAAATGTGATTCAACCTATTTTAGAACAAAAATGCACGAGCTGCCATAATCCGGATAAGTTGAAAGGCCAGTTGAACATGACGGATGCAGAGTCGTTATTGAAGGGTGGGAAGACGGGGAAGCTCTTCGTGGCTGGAAATCCGGAAGTTAGCCTGCTGCTAAAACGCGTTCACTTGCCGATGGAGGACAAAAAACACATGCCGCCAAAGGGTAAGGCGCAGCTCACATTGCAGGAAATTGCATTGCTCACGCTTTGGGTTAAAAAGAATGTGGATTTCACGAAAAAGCTGACCGAACTGCCCGCAAACGACTCGCTAAGGATCGTTGCTACGGCTTATTTAAAACCCGTTGAGCAAGAAATCGAATATGATTTTGATGCTGCGGAAGAAGAAACAGTTGCAAGTCTGAACACAGATTACCGCACAATATTGCCGCTAGCAAGGGAATCCCCGGCACTTGCAGTAAACATTTATAACAGTGCAACTTATCATGTAAAGCAGCTGGAGGAATTGGGCGAGATTAAAAAGCAGGTCATTTCAATAAATCTCAATAAAATGCCTGTCAAAGATGCTGACTTAAAAAGCATCGCGCAATTTGAAAACCTGCGTCGCCTGGATCTTAATTTCACCGATGTGACAGCCGACGGCTTAAAGACATTGGCGTCCCTGAAATATTTGCAAAATCTCACTTTATCAGGTACAAAAGTCGATTTTAAAGATCTGAAAGCATTGTTACCCAATTTGAAACCACTCAAAACGGTAACTGTCTGGGACACAAAACTTACTGCTGCGGACGTGCAGAACCTTCAAAAGGCCTATAAGAATATTGAAATTATAGGCGGATTTAAAGACGATGGTAAAAATCCATTGAAGCTGAACCCGCCGCAGGTTAAAAACAGCTCTACGATCTTCGCCCAATCACTGAACCTGGAACTTCGTCACCCCATCAAGAACGTGGATATCCGTTACACGACGGATGGCTCTGAACCGGATAGCATCCACTCAGCATTATTTGATAAAATGCTGGTGACCAAAAGCGGGACCATTAAGGCAAAGGCATATAAGGAAGGCTGGTATGGAAGCGATATGGCCACATTTGACTTTTTCAAAAGTGCTTACAACCCGGACAGCGTCAACTTGCTGGCACCTTTAAACCGGGTGCACCAGGCGGAGGGTGCCAAGACATTTTTCGATCACAAATTGGGTGTTATCGGTGCCAACAATCCTGCCTGGGCCAACAACTGGGCGGGCGTTAAGGACAATGACATGGCATTTATTTCAGAATTCAAGAAACCAATCCTGATCTCGTCACTCGGTGTGCATTATATGGTAGAAGAAGACACCGGGATTTTTCCGCCGGAATCGATTGAAATCTGGGGCGGGGACGATACGAAAAACCTGAAATTGCTGACGCGGTTCAAGGCTGGAATGCCAAAAAAAGGGGATAGGCCGAGTTTGCAAACGGTAGAAGGAACATTCAAGCCACAAAGCGTTACTTACTTGAAAATCATTGCCAAACCTTTAAGCAAAATACCGGACTGGCACCGAAGCAAAGGGAACAAAGCGCTGCTGCTCGTCGATGAGATGTTTCTTAATTAATTTACAATCAGGCTTTTGATGTACGCCTGAACATTTCTGCACATGCACGCACATTGTGATAAGGACATTTCCAGAAATTGATCTTGTCGCCCTTTACCGGCGTGCCGTCGGCCTTCACCGTGCCATGCCATTCTCCTTTTTCACGATCCACGAACTTGTCTACAATGTAATCCCAGCTGCGTTCGGCCTTCACCTTATACTGTGCATCTTTGGTAAGCTGATATGCGTTGTAAAACCCGACCATTTGTTCGGCCAGAACCCACCAGGATCTGTCTGTCTGTAAATGTTTGGTTTCGGGATCGTATTCATAATTGAGCGCGCCGTCCGCTGCCAGTCCTTTGCTGGCGGATTCGGCCATGGCGATGGATACTTTTTTCAGTTTCGCGATCAGGCGCTCGTCATGCAGGATTTCAGCCGTTTCGAACAATAGCCATGAAGCTTCAATGTCGTGCCCATAAGAAATGACGTGGTCTTTCGGTTGCCATTTTTCGTCGAAAAACAGCTCCATACTGTTGGTTTGCGGATTTACGATTCGTGTAATGATCGCCTCCAGCATATCGGAGGTTTGTTTTTTGAGCTTGGGATCGGGCCATACGCTGTACAAATTGGCGTAGGCTTCCACCAGATGCAAATGCGTGTTCATGCTTTTGATCCACGGACTTTTACTCAAAATATAATCGTCCGTTTGGGACCAGTCGCGCGCAAATGCCTCTCTATAACCGCCATTAATTGGATCGAATGCATATTTCTCGATAACATTAAACAAGTCTTTTGCTTTGTCCAATGCAGGTTGATGATGCGTAACGCGGTAATATTCGCTGAGCCCGTACATGGCGAATGCATTGCCGTATATCTGCTTTTTGGTTTCCAATGGCGTTCCATCCGCATTCACAGACCAGTAAACTCCGCCGTGCTCAGGGTCAAAGAAATGCTTGGCCAATTGCTGATAAGCCCGATCGGCCAATGTCAGATATTTTGCTTCTTTAAAAATCCGGTGAGCCAGTGAATAAGTCCATAAAATGCGCCCTGTTAAAACCACCGAGCGTTCAGCGTCTTTGACGGCCTGATTCTCATAATTCACACGACCGTAAAAACCACCCGTTTCAATATCGGGGCCATATTTTTCCCAGTAAGTAAGGATGCTGAGTAGTTCTTTCTTGAATGCTTCCGGGGCAAATTCGGCCATAGTCCAGTTTGTTTTCAAGAAAAAGTATCTGGTCAATCATTCATACTTATTTCTTTTTTACGCAAACAGGGCATAAAAAAACCGGGCAATGTGGTTGTCCGGCTTTGTAAATATGTCTGAGAAGCTTAGTCGCCCTGGTTTTCTTCCAGGTTGTCGTGATTGTCCCCGCCGATGCTATAATAGTTGTTTTCTTCATCTTCCCTGCCGATCATTTCGTCTTCGTCATCATCTTCTGACCCAGGAACATCCAGGTCATCACCAGTCAGATCATCATCGAAGGATTTTTCATTCCAATCATCCGATTCCAATTCTATTTCACTTTTTACTTTTGAAATGTCTTCCGGATCAATGTCGCTATCAATTAATCCCTGACGGAAAATGTCTTCTTCTGCGGGATAATTTCCTGGCAAATCGTCATCAAACAAGTCATCGTCATCATCATCGAATGGATTCATAGCTCAAAAATTTATTGGTTTGCTAGTTGTAAGTGAGGTTTTCTTTCCTTCCACGTTTCAAAGATGTCAAAAAAAATCATTCCAATTTACATTTCAGTAAGGAAAATTGAAGTGGCGTAACAAGTAATAAACTTTCAGTCGGATGCTTTCTAATACAGATAGAAATTTTGCCCGGGCAGCGGCTCATATTTTATTTACTTAACTCTTTATAACTCATTGCATGAGCAAAAATTTAGCAAAAATCAAAGGGACATTTTTGGCATTAGCAGGAGCTACGGGCCTGTTTGCCTACACCAATGTTCCGGTTAACCCTCCCGGATCAGTTAACAAAAAACACGCCATCGAAGCGACTGAGCTAAAACTTCCCGTAGGATTTTCGGCGAAGATCGTGGCTGCTGATCTCGGGGCAACCCGGCATTTGGTCATTGGAAAGAACGGGGATATGTATGTGAAGCTTTCCAAGCTGAAAGACGGCAAGGGAATTTATCACTTGAAAGACGCAAACGGCGACGGGGAAATCGAGGCCAAGACGCTTTTCGGGGATTATACGGGAACCGGTATTGCCATTAAAAACGGCTATTTGTACAGTTCTTCCAACAAAGGTGTGTTTCGCTATAAACTCAATGAAAAGGAGGAAGTTGTTGATTTTGAAAAACCCGAAAAAATCGTCGAAGGGCTTGCGGATCATGGCCGCGATAATGCAAAGCCAATCACGCTGGACAATGCAGGAAACATTTATGTCACAGTAGGATCGTATAGCGACAACTGCCGCCAGGCAGGGTCCGGTAAGGGAATGTCGCCTTGCACCATTCTGGATTCGGCAGGTGGGATCTGGAAATTTAAAGCGGACGAGGCGGGCCAAACTTTTTCGGACGGCGTTCGCTTTGCGACGGGCGTGAAAAATGCCGTAGGCATTGACTGGGACCAAAAAACCAATGCATTGTATGCAACGGTGCACGGCCGCGGCAAGTTTGATGATTTTTACCCTCAGTACTATACGCCTAAGCAGAGCGCGGAACTTCCCGCAGAAACGCTTTACAAATTGCACGAAGGCGATGACGCTGGCTGGCCGTACATTTACTATGATCATTTTCAAAACAAAAAGATCCTTGCACCGGAATATGGTGGAGACGGCAAAAAGACCGCTGGCGAAAAAGCCATAAATCCTTTGGTTGCATTTCCCGCGCATTTAGGGCCCAACGCGATTGTGTTTTATACCGGGAACATGTTTCCAGCCAAGTATAAAAATGGCGCATTTATCGCTTTTCACAGCCAGTCGGCTGAGTTGAAAAAGGGTTATATGGTTGCATTTGTGCCATTCGTAAATGGGAAAGCTGGGAAATGGGAGATTTTTGCGGAAAATTTCGCAGGAACTGATCTGGTGAAACCAACCGGCCCGATCCAGCATCGTCCATGTGGCCTGGCGCAAGGCCCGGATGGAGCACTTTACGTGACCGACGATTTGAACGGCACTATTTTCAAAATTGATTACCAAAAAAAATAAGTCAAAGGCTCATTCCGCCATCGACATAAATATTCTGGCCTGTGATGAAGCGCCCTGCTTCTGAACACAATAAGGCCGCCATGGCAGCACAGTCCTTCGGGTCACCAATCTGGCCCGAAGGCGTTTCCAATCGCTTATCGATCCTTTCCTCCACCTCGGGAACCTCCTGATCAAGGCGTGGCGTGCCGATTACACCGGGAGCCAGGTTGTTTACAGTAACGCCTTTATCAGCAAATTGCATGGCCAGATTCTGCACCATATTCAGAACAGCCGATTTTGTGGCCGCGTACACAAGCATGAATGGGTGAGGCCTCGTTTGTTGCACACTGCCTAATGTAAGAATGCGTCCCCAACCGTTCTGAATCATCGAAGGCGCAAATTGCTGAATCAATAAAAGGGATGATCTGAAATTGGCGTTGATTTGAGAGTCGAAGTCGTCAAAATTAATCTCGTCCCAAGCCTTGGGGATCTGAACGGAAGCGTTCAGCACGAGAATGTCGACCTTCTGCATATTTTGTTTCACAGCGTCAAAAATTTCGGTGGCGGCACTGGCTCTGGAAAGATCCGATTCCACAACAAAACATTTGACACCGAATTCTTTAACCTTATTTGCTACTTTTTCTGCATCGGCGCTGTCTTCCCGGCAATGTAAAATCACGTCCGCACCATATTCAGCGAATGCCAAAGCGATGCCTTCGCCAATGCCCTGACTTGAACCCGTCACTAATGCTGTTTTTCCCTTTAAATTAAAGTTCTCTGAAACCATAACGTTACTTTTTACCGTCATGGAACATTAATTTCATGCCAATGTCGCGAATGCACGCACAGGAAATGTGCCCACACCTTTGAATTTCGGCGGCACAGCGCTGAAAAGAAACCCGGCTTCTGGCAATGCGCCCAGGTTACACATATGCTCGACGATCAGAATTTCAGCACCGAGTAAAACAGTGTGAACGGGTCGGTTGTTACCGCGCGTGTCATCGATATTGTGGCTGTCTATGCCAACCAATTTTACACCGCAATCACGCAGATACTCAGCAGCTTCACGGTTTATAAATGGATGATTTTCAAAATATGCGTCTGTGTTCCAGTGTCTTGACCAGTCGGTTCTGACAATGACCGCTTTGTTCCTGATCTCCTTATTTTTAAAATAATCGACACCGATTTCCATCACTCCGACGGCATTGATCGTGACCCCGTCCAGATTAGCGAATGCTGCCAGGCTTACTTCCGACAAATCCTTCCCATGCGCATAACGGTGAAAAGGGCAGTCGATATAAGTGCCTGTGTTGCTGACCATCTCAATTTTCCCGATTTGAAATTCAGTTCCTTCTTCGTATTTCGCCTTTGAATTTTCACGGCTCAGGAAATCACAGATAACGGGAGCGGGGAGGCCTTTATAGGTAATGAGCCCGTCAAAAATCGTATGGCTCAAATCAATCAGTTTCTTGGCATTATCTGGATCAACGGGCTCGCGCTTATGTTTTTCCTGAATGTAGAATTTGTTTAGAATGGTCACTTTTTCCACCATCAGCAGGCGGAGATCCGCAACGATGTAGTCTGCCAATTCCTGATCTGAAATGGTTTCGCCTTCCATGTCAAGCCTGAAATCCTGACCCTGAACGCCGCCGCCGTTGGTGAATTCAACCGCAAAGTCAAAAACAACTCTGTGTTCCATTTTCAAAAATCTGTATCCGCTTTATCAAGCGTCATATCTTTCACCCAAATGTTACGATAGTACACATCGTGGCCTTCTGATTGTAGTTTCAAACCTCCTGGTGTGTCTGTAATGCCTTTGCCGCCATCATTACCACCGTCAATTCCTGAATTGGGTCCACCCCAAACCTGGCTGATCTTTTGATTGGTGTGCACTTTTTTTCCATTAAAATATAAGGTTACCATCGGCTTTTCCACGAGTTTACCATCCTTGAAGCGCGCAGCACGGAAAAGAATATCGTACGAATTCCATTTGCCAATGCCATTGTAAGCAGCGTATGGCGACTTGGATTCATTGATAACCGCGGCCATCCCGTGGGAAGTGGTGTCGCCATCCAAAACCTGGATTTCGTAACGGTTCTGCAAATATACACCGCTGTTTCCGCCTTCTTTGGTGATCAAAAATTCCACATGCGCGCGGAAGTCTTTGAATTGCTTTTTAGTAACAATGTCGGCAGCGCCATATTTCCCACCGGCTGATGCCGCGTCATTACAATTGATGACCGTTCCTTTATCAACCGGATCATTCACAACGGTCCATTTAATAGGAGGCTTTGCTGAAAAGCGCGGGCCTTCCCAATAAACCCATTTTTCATCCAACATTTTGCGACTCCCATCCAGGAAGATTTCCGCGCCTTGCGGTGCCTTGGTTCCAACGCCTACTTGTGCGTGGGTATTTGCGGCCAATGTCAGCAACACAGCGCCCTGAACCAGTACAATTGTTTTTATCTGAGAAAATAGCTGTTTCATCCTTATGAGGTTAAGTAATATGCGATTGATTTTGCAAGCCTTGAATAGCCTGGATATAAGACCTGCGATTTTTGTAAATACTCCTTTTGACGGTCTTTTGTTTTGATGTAGAACAAAAGCCACAGATAAGTCGACGTATAATAACGTAAAAATCAGCCACTTCCACAATCCCAGCACTTCCAGGAATAATATTTGGCTTTTTGCTGATGGAACAGTTCTTTTTTAATTAAGCAGAACAATTTTTAGTACATGTTGAACTATTGCGGGGTGGGAGATGACGAACGACACATATAACACAGAAAGTGTAAACACGGTAACAAGCGTGTTTGCAACAAGGGCGGATGCAGAAAATGCGTATAAAGCATTGTTAAAATTGGGCTACGATGCAGAGGAAATTACGCTGATCATGTCCGAAGAAACTTGCGAAAGACTTTATCAATATCACGACTCGGATCACGACAATAATCGGACGCTCGGTTTGGGCAAAGGTAAAAAGCTACAGGTAACCAGGATCTCGGATGCATTGGATGTGTTTGGTAGGTTTGTGTCGATTCCGGGACTGGCACTTGTAGTTGCAGGGAAATTGAATGAAGGCGGCCAGCGGGCGATCGCGGGTACGGTTTTGTCTGATGAGTACGCAACCTATTTTCAAAGGCGGATCCAGGAAGGAGAAATCCTGATTGATTTTGGCCTTCACAATGTTAAAGAGCGCAATTTGATTGTTAACCTGTGGGAAAATTACGGCGGTTATTCGCTGGTCAGAAAGGTTAATAACGCTGCATAAGACTTGAACAATTGAAAATGCCGTGTCTGGAAACCAGCACGGCATTTAATGTTTATAATTTTTCTTCAAAAAGCTTCCATATCCGCTTGTATTCGTCTGTCCAGGATGAGGCTTCTACGAACGCATGATCTTCCATCGGATAGGAAGCCAGCTCCCAATTATTTTTGCCCAGTTCGATCAGCCGCTGCGAAAGTCTGACAACGTCCTGATAATGTACATTTACGTCCACCATGCCGTGGCATATCAGCAAATTGTTTTTAAGGCCCGCTGCATAATAGATAGGGGAACTTTTCCTGTAGGCCAGGCTGTCTGACTGGGGCTCATTCAAAATGTTCGCAGTGTAGGGATGGTTATAGGCTGCCCAGTCGGTGACCGGACGTAACGCAGCCCCGGCGGCGAAAACATCCGGAGCAGTGAAGAGGCCCATCAATGTGATAAAACCGCCATACGAGCCGCCGTAAATGCCTATTTTCTTGGGGTTTATACCGTAGTTTTTAATCAGCCATTTCGCACCGTCGACATTATCCGTCAGATCCTTGCCGCCCATAAATCTGTAAATGCCGGTGCGCCAGTCGCGCCCGTAACCCGAGCTTGCGCGATAGTCCAGATCTAAAACCGTGTAACCTTGGTCCACCAGCATGTTATTGAACATATACTCCCTGAAATACTGGCTCCACCATTTATGTGCATTTTGCAGATAACCCGCGCCGTGCACAAAAATGACAGCCTTTCCATTCGACTTCCTCGGCTCATAAACCCGTGCGTAAATGTCCTGACCGTCCGTTGCCTTTATGGTCACGACTTTCGCTTTTCTCCATGGATATGACAAAAATTCCTGGGTTACAGATTGGGTAATTTGCTCAGGTTTGGCAGTCTTTGCATGCGAAACCGCAGGATTTTCCATCACAAACAATTCCCACGGAACATTGCTCTGCGAATAGCGAATGGCAAGTTTGGTTTCATCCGGTGAAAGCGTAACCTCGTGGGCCCCGGTTTGGTGCGTTATGCGCACGCGTTGACCGCCCGCAACCGGCATACTGTAAAAATGCTGCTCACCCGGATGCACTTCGTTGGTAATGAGGTAAAAGGTTTTTTTATCTTTTGACAAATTAACATGCTGAACCTCAAACTTGCCGGACGTGAGCGCCGTTTTCTTGCCACTGGTGACATCCAGACTGTAAAGATGCGAGTAACCCGTTTCCTCGCTTTGGAAGTAAATGGTGTTTTCGTCGATGAAGCCAATTTCCCCGGAGCTCATCGGATAACCGCCAATGCCCGGCCCGCCAATCCACGCTTCGTCCCTTTGGCGATCGAGCAATTTCAATGTCAATGTCTCCGGATTGAATGCCATGATCCAGCGATCTTTCGCATCGGTTGACCGCACAATAACAACCGCATTTTCACCATTTTCCGACCAGAATGGTCCGTTAATGATCACGTCACGCTGTTTGTTTTTCCATGCGGAGTCCAGTTTGGGATAATCTTTCACATAATCCGGCTTGTCCGTAATGCCCGGAATATCCTTGACACTCACCCTCAATGTTGTGTCTCTTTTAACATTGTAAACCCAAAACTCAGAATCCGAAGTCGGCGCGCCGACCTTGGTTCTTGCGGAAATGTCTTCGGTGAAGCCAGACTCTGTAACGTAATTGGGTACAATTGTTGATTTTGCGGCCTTGTTTGTCTGAGTTAATCTGTAAGTAATGTATCGTCCATCCGGACTGATTTCCTGGTTAGTCAGACTTTTTTCGCCAATGTAAATTTCTTTTGGGTATGATGCCCTTTCAGCATCGGTTATCTTTTTGCCCGCATCCTTTTTCGCCTTTCTTTCCTTCAAAACCTCAAACATTGCCAGCTGATCATCCTTTAAAAATTTTTCCTGACCATCCGGGTTGGGATCTGCCTTCTTTGTTCCTGTTTTGAAATCGGTTAGCTGGCTCAACAGCCCGCTTTCTAAGGTAATGCTGAAGAGGTTCATTCCCTGGGTGAAAATAACCTTCTCATTATCACCACTAAAAACAGGGTTGCTTTCCCGTTCGACTGTGTTGGTCAGTTGCCGGACCTTGAAATCCGCTGTCGAAATCAGGAAAATGTCGCCATTCTTTTCGTAGAGGCGCTGCGCTTTTTGTTTGTCAAAAACATTACTTTTCGCGGGCAGTGTTCTGCGTTCGGCCGGCGCGATCTTGTTTATTTTTTTAGACGACAGATCGTAGCCATAAAGCGAATCGCCTGCGTTCTTATTTGGATTCCAATTGAAATAAATCGTCTTACTGTCTTCCGACCAGGCAATTTCCGTTGGCGAAGTCCCTATCCATTTCTTAGGGTCCCGCATAATTTTCTCAACGGTAAGCACGCCCAGGGTTTGAGCAATAGACGATTTGGAAAGTAAACAAAGTGCTAGGCAGGCGATGCGAAAAACATGGAACATATGATCGTGTAACTTTTATTTTGTGTCGGTTAAAGATAAATCATGTTATGATACATTGAAGAAAGGCACTAAAAGTTAACGCTCCAAGTACTATTTTTGACGGTTACCATTCACTCACGTATGAAAATTTCTTGCTGGCTTGCTTTAATAGTTGTGTTTTTGTTTCAAATGGCATGCACTGACCACAAATCCGAAATTCCTGAAAAAGGGGTTAGTTACCAGTTAAATAAAAGGCGGAAAGCAACCATAGACAGCATTAGTTACAACATTCAGCTTGACATACCGCGTGAGAAAAGTGAATCGATCAAAGGGATCGAGACGATTTCTTTTAACCTTAATGCACTTGATTCAGCGTTGGTTTTGGATTTCAATTCGGATAGCACGCACATTATATCGGTGCAATCGGAAGGGGAGGAGATTGAGTTTGAAGTGGCTAACCAGCACATTGTAATCGGGCCGGACGGACTCAAAAAAGGCAGGAATACATTAACGATCGGCTTCATAGCGGGTAACCTTTCCCTGAACAGGAGCGACGAATATTTATACACGCTTTTCGTCCCGGACCGTGCGTCAACCTGTTTTCCGCTATTCGACCAGCCCAACTTAAAGGCAACTTATGCATTAACATTGAGCGTTCCCGACGGCTGGGAGGCGGTTTCGAATGGCAGTTTGAAGTCCAAAACTTCCCGTAGCGGAAAGTGTGTTTTCCAGTTTTCGGAAACCAAACCGATCAGCTCCTATTTATTTGCGTTCGCGGCGGGAAAGTTTTCAAAAACCGAAAAAACGGTGGAAGGCAGGGCAATGACCATGTATTACCGGGAAACCGATACTGCGAAAGTGAGTCGGAATAAAAATGAGATTTTCGATCTCCATGCCAAATCCCTTTCGTGGCTTGAAGATTACACGGGTATTTCCTACCCGTTTGAAAAGTTTGATTTTGTCCTGATCCCGTCGTTCCAATATGGCGGCATGGAACACCCCGGCTCTGTTTTTTATAACGAGTCAGCACTTTTTCTGGACGAAAACGCATCTGTAAATGAAAAAATGGCGCGTGCGAGTGTGATCGCCCATGAGTCGGCGCATATGTGGTTTGGCGATCTGGTTACGATGGACTGGTTTAATGATGTGTGGCTGAAAGAGGTTTTCGCCAATTTCATGGCTGCGAAAATCGTTCATCCAAGTTTCCCCGGAATCAACCACGAACTGCGCTTCCTGCTGGCACATTATCCCCATGCGTACGAGGTCGACCGGACGGCGGGCACTAATCCGGTTTTGCAGGATCTGGGCAATTTGAAAAACGCCGGAACATTGTACGGAGCCATTATTTACATGAAAGCACCCATCATCATGCGGCAGCTGGAAAGGAAAATAGGCGCAAAGTTAATGCGTGAAAGCCTGGCGGAATATTTGAAAACCTATGCTTACCAAAACGCCCGCTGGGACGACCTGATCCGGATCATAGACAATAAAACGCCGCTTGACATTGCTGATTGGAGCCGCGTATGGGTGAAGACGCCCGGAATGCCTGAATATGCTTTATCCAATGAGACGAAAGGCACATACATTCAAAAACGGGATTCTGTTTCTAACCGGATATGGCAGCAACCCGTTGCATTTAAAGACATTACCTTGGGTCAGAAACATTTCCATTTTCCAAATCCCGATGGGGCTGGTTACGGTTATTTTCAAATGGACAGCGCGAGCACTTCCTATTTTTTTACGAACTATAATAAGAAAGGTGACTCCATTTTCTCGAAGCCTGTCTTCCGTGGCGCGATGCTGGTCAACGTCTGGGAAGGCTTCCTGCGTGGTGACGGACCGGACGCAAGCGCGCTTTTGAGTGATTTTCTGAAAGTATTGCCGAAAGAGAAGGATCCGTTGCTGACAGATTATCTGCTCGGACGTGTGCAAACCATTTGGTGGTCATTCCTGAGCGATGAAAACAGAGATAGATATCAGCCAGCGATTGAAAAAGGGATATGGAGCTTGCTTAATGAGGTGCCGGATAAGGGAATGAAAAAGTCCTATTTCCGGACGTTCAAACGCGTTGCATTGAGCGATGATGCCTATCAGAAAATGGAATCGCTTTGGAATAAAACATTGGTTTTAAATGATCTTGCATTGTCGGAGGACGACAGGATTTCATTGGCTTATGAATTGGCCGTCAGAGCAAAAGGCGATGAAAAGACCATATTGCAAATGCAGCTGGACAGCACCAAAAATCCTGATCGCAAGGCCAGAATGCAGTTTGCTATTCCGTCTTTAAGCCAGGATGAGAGAAAGCGGGATGCATTTTTTGAATCATTAAAAAAACCTGAGAACCGGGAGAAAGAGGCTTGGGTGCTGGATGGATTATCCAATTTGCACCATCCGCTACGTTCTGCCACCGCTATCAAATATTTGCAGCCATCGCTGGAAATGTTGCAGGAAATTCAGCTTACGGGCGATATCTTTTTTCCGACGCGCTGGACAAATGCAACCTTTTCAGGGCATTCATCCAGAGCCGCAACCGACGTCGCCAGCAAATTTCTTGCAAAGCACCCGGATTATCCTTATTTTCTCAAAAACAAGGTGTTGCAAGCCATTGATCTTCCGCAACGGGCAGCGAGGCTGAAGCGTTAATGAATGCGTATTACATAACATTACATCCCTGCGGGATTTTCGTTACACGGATACATTGTTGCTACCAATATTTTATCCCGTCGGGATTATCGAAACCTGAATCGCGGAGCGATGGAATATTGGTAGAAAAATACAGTGACCGCATGACCCAAATCCCGGAGGGATGTAATGGAAACCCTGTGCACGTCATTCCCGCTCAACCGGGGCGTATGTTACCAAGTCGATGCCAATGCCGTTTGGGTCAACAATGGCGAAGTGGCGGTCGCCCCATGGTTCGTCCCGAAGTTCAATTTCTATCGAAGTCCCTTTCTTTTTCAGGTCTTTATAAAGCTTGTCCACGTCTTCGACCTCAATAGTCAGGAACATTCCCTGGCCCTTGAACGGCTTTTGAAAAAGAGGCTGCTGGGATGGATGTTCGGGCAACAGGAAGCTGATTTCTGCCCCGCGACCGGGCGTGTGCATAAGGAGATAAAATTCGTTTTCGAATGTGACGCCAAAGCCAAGTGTTTTTTTGTAGAATGCCTTTGTTTCAGCGATCTTAGTAGTGACAATGCCTGCGTTAAGTTTCATTTTCCAGATTATTTAGGTTGATAATATGGTTCAAATTTCGCTGAATCGTCAACTGCAACATTGTAAAATTCGGACAAAATCATCTTCCAAAAGCTCGCCCGGGTGTTACGCCGTATAAATTTTTGAATTCCTTTATGAAGTGCGCCTGATCATAGTAACCATCGAAGAACAGCTTATTTTCCCTCAGGCTTTGCTGTGAAGGTTTCGCACGTAGAATGTTTTGGAACCTGACAACTTTGCTGAATGTCTTGACCGAGTCACCGATATAATAGGCAAAAAGTCTCCGTAACTGCCTCGGGCTGATACCGGTGTCGAGATCTGTTTCAACTTGAACAGCACCGTAATTTTTGAGGATAAGGGATAGTGCTCCGTACAACCGGTGATCGTTGTCGAATTCGACATCTGCCAGCAAATCAATGAAATAGTGGTCGAACAGGGATTTGACATCGGTCGCAGAAAGGCCGTTTTCAAAATGCGTTGCGATAAATTTTGCGGTTGCCGGAATGACCGATTCCAACGTCTCATATCGGTTGCTCAACTCCGCCGCATTGACGCGGAACATTTGCGGAAACATGGTTGGCAGGAAGCGCACGCCAATGTAATTGAAGATGTTTTCGAGCGGAAACTCGGTGTATTTTTTGCAGAAACCCATTACATAACTGTCTGCCGGGTCCGTAAGCTCGAAGAAAATGTCGATGCAGCCGTCCGCAACCACGCGGTAATGAAACGGTTCGTCCAGCGTTTGAGATGTTTGGAGCTGCCAGTAACAGTAAATGTAGTTTTGAAGACGCAAATCGGGTAAAAATTCGACGTAATTAACGTGTTTCGCCGACTGCTTCACAGTGGGCTGAATGGGGCTATAAAGCTTTCTGATCTCTGCTAACTCCCTCAAAATTGTCCGCTTTAATCGAGTAATGTACTGAGTGCCGGAGCTTTAAAGAGAACAGGCATATTTTTTTTATTTTTTACAAATAAAAAATAAACGCTATGGAAAACAAACTTTTTGCAAATGCCTACATCCAGGAGCTGGAGGCCGAGTACACGTCCACACGGAAATGTCTGGAAAGAATTCCGGAAACATCGTATAATTTCAAACCGCATCCCAAGTCAATGGAAATGGGATATCTTACATTACTCGTGGCGGAAATCCCGCTCTGGGTGGCTGTAATGGTGGAAGAAGGCGAAATTGATTTCGTTACTTTCAAACATATGGATACAAGGGAAAGGGAAGCTGTGGTCCGGCATTACGACGAAAACATCGAGCGCGCAAAGGCTGCATTGCAAAATGCCACGGAAGAAGATCTGGCAAAAGAATTCAGACTCATGAATAAAGGGGAACTGTTGTACGCACAGCCAATGGTTGCTGCCATAGGGTCAACAATTAATCATTGGGTTCACCACAGAGGCCAACTGACCGTTTATATGCGGCTGAACGATATTGCGGTTCCCTCGATTTACGGACCATCCGCAGATGATAAAGGATTCAGCTAACCCGTTCGAAGCGTTCTTTTTTTAAGTCTTCCAGAATTTCTTTGGTTGATTCAAAACCCGTGTGGTGAAAAGCGCGCAGACCAAGTTTCTTGGCCATATTGGCAAACATGATACGGTCATCAAAATACACGCACTGACTGGGCGTTGCCTGCGCAATGCCCATTGCGAGTTCAAAGATGCGCGGGTCAGGCTTGCGCATTTTGACTTCACAAGATGATATAAAAGCATCGAAGGCTGTGTGAAGTTTAAATTTCTGAACGCGGTAATCATTCAGTTCTTTGCCTTCATTATTGATTGAAATGATGCGGAAGCCGCAATCATTTTTCCATTCTTTGAGCCACGCAAGCATCCCCGGAAGTTCCACGGACTGGGCGTACATAAACTCCTTAAAGTCCTCCCGAACAAAATCCCGGGGATGATTAAAGATCACCGTATCCAGATACTGATCCAGATTAATGCTCCCAATTTCATAAACATTAAAAATGAAGTTATGAAGCTGATCCATTTCTTTATAATCCAGCCCAAATTTCTCCGCGGCCAGCAAACGCGATTCATGGCCCCAGCCATTGCTCAGCAGGACACCGCCGATATCGAAAAAAAGTATTTTAAGGTCGCTGATCTGCATTGTAAAAAATTTGCTTTTATGAAACCGAAAACTCCGGCAATATATACATTTTCATCATCCCGGACGCGCTATGGGCAGGTTTGACATTCAGGCCAGCCACATTTTAATTATTTTACATTTCGCTTGGCCCAGTTGAAAATAGTGGAATAGACTTCTTCCCTAACCGGTTTTCGGGAAAGGATGAGGTCATGCATACCGCCCTGAATGGCTTGAATGCTGTATTGCCCTACGATGTTCTGTGCTTGTTTTGCTATTTCTTCCACATTGAGCACCGCGTCCCCGGTGAACATTACATCGCTCCACTTTTTTTCGTCAATAGATTTTGCGGAGTGGAGCACCAGAACGGGCTTGTCGATCTGCAAACCCTCTGATAATCTGAGTTGCCCTACATGGATGGCCCTGATCCAGCCAAAGTTGACAGGTGGCGCAATGTGTGGCTTCCAACCGAGATTATAGCTCCATTCACCATGCGCATCTTTGTGTAAACTCTCTCCATATAAGGGACTTAACCCAGCGCTGATCGTTGTTTCAGGATGCTTTTCAGCCCTCTTTACAATAACAGGAATAGCTGTTTTTTTCAAAACCGACTTTACATTCAAATCAAAAAACGGACTGTTTAGTAAAATAGCATCAAACATTTCCTTGCCCGTTCGCTCGGCTGCGTACAGAGATACAGCCAGACCGCCCGTCGAATGTCCGCTCAGTAAAATTTTGTCTGATCCTTCACTCTGGATGATATGGAGCACGGTGTCAATGTCAGCGAAATATTCGGAAAGATCGCGTACATTATTAAACTTCTGATTGGCAAGATAAGACCTCCCATATTTGCGTAAATCGACCGCGTAAAAATTGTAACCTTCCTGAATGAAACGCTCGGCCATTTCTTCCTGGAAAAAGTAGTCGTTAAAGCCATGCACGTAAAGAACCGCCTTATCGCTTTTTTCAGGGGTTTGTTTTTTAATGACTGTACAGGTTACACTGCCCTCATAGTCGGAGGGCTGTACAATGGTCGCTTGCTTGAAGCCGTGGCCCAGAATGTCAGCAAAGTAAGTAACTTGTCCGTACAGCGAACCGCAACCTGTAAGGATCAGGGCACAGGATAAGAGTAGTTTTTGGGATAAAAAATACATGATTATTTAATCTCCATCAGGTCAGAAACATAAAATTACTCGATTTTTTTAAGTTCAGCACCGCGGTCCGGTTTGAGGTTCACATTCAAAAACGCTGCATTTGTATTATTTTCAATGGTAAAACCTTTGGCAAAATCAATTTCAACAGCAACAGCATTGGTATTGAACTTGAAAATATGACCGCCTGCATTCAGGTCATCCGCAATATAGTGCAAATGGAATCCCGGCACATTGGCTCTGGCCAGGTAGGGCGGGAGCAGGAACCCAACGCACGTGCCAGTCGTGTTATTGTAGTTAAAAAGTTTCTGATGTTCGCCTAAATGTGCCGTTAGTGTTGTGTAGGGCGGTTTTGCCGGACTGGCAGCGCGGGTTGTCATAGATGAAAAGGACCCGGTGATTTTGATTGCATATATGGTATTTGCATTTAGTTTTTCAATCAAATGTTCCTGCAATTGCTCATAACTCAAACCGGGCTCATTAAAATAGATGGTCGTATCAGCCTTGAAGAATTTAACAAAAGCAGCGGAAGTGCTGTCGCTGTCAGAGGCTTCTTTAACACGGCCATCGGAGCTCATTTTAAACACTTTACCTTTAAGCATAATCAGTTCGCCGTCCACTTTATTAAAAGTGCCCACACCGAAATCGCCTTTTGGTTTCAAATCCCCTATTCTCAAATTCCCATCAAAAACGCCGGCCATCAATGCATCGATGATCGAGTATTGATACATGAAATCCTTCTCGCGCTCTGCGTCGGACGCAGGCATTTTTGCAGTTTGGCAGCATATTAAGAAGATAGAAATGACAATGGCCGGCAGCATGGAAGGAAACCGGTGACTGGTAAAGTAATGCTTCATTTATAGGATACGGGGATCGTTTAGTTTAGGGCCTTCCCGTGTTGTTAAAACACAAAATAAAGTTTGTCTACTCAGCATGAATGTGGCACAGGCTCCGGCCATTTTTATTTTTCCACTTGAATAGAATCCTGGCGATGTTAATTAGGAGGAAATGAAGGAAAAGCTGCGCTTTGTTGATATTTTAGAAAAAAAGGCTCAACTTAAAAACAGTTACAATTCCTTTAACCAATCACTCCTTAAAATGAAAAAGCTTCTACTTTTGCTTTCCCTGCCGGTGCTTTCGTTCGGCCAGAATGCGGGCGTCACTATGTCGCCAAAGGCTGCGAAGATCCACGAAAAAGCACTCACCATCGACACCCACGCCGATGTTCCGATCAACATGATGAAGCCGGGTTTCGACATTGCGGTGGAACATGATTATGAAAAAGATCGCTCTCAAATTGATTTTCCAAGGATGATCAAAGGCGGAATGGACGGGATGTTCTTTGCCGTTTATCTGGGGCAGGGCAAACGGTCGGAAGAAGCAAATGCGGAGGCCAGGAAAAAAGCGCTGGCGATTTTTGACAAAATACACGAATCAGTAAAGTTGAATCCAGGCGTTGCCGGCATTGCTACCACGTCAAAAGACGCATACCGGTTACAAAAAGAAGGAAAACGTGCCGTCTTTATCGGCATGGAAAATGGCTGGCCGATTGGAAAGGATTTGTCCAGCATTAAACAATATTACGATCTCGGCCTGCGCTATGTAACCCTTTCGCATTCATCCAACAATGATATATGCGATTCTTCAACCGACGGAGATGGCCCTGAACACAATGGTCTGAGCGCTTTTGGTGAGGAAGTTGTGAAGGAAATGAACAGACTTGGAATGATGGTAGACATCTCGCACGTCTCTGATTCGACATTTTATGACGTAATTAAACTGACCAAAGCACCGGTGATCGCCTCCCATTCTTCCTGTCGCGCATTATGCGACGTGCCCCGGAATATGACCGACGATATGATCAGGACTTTGGCCAAAAACGGTGGCGTGATCCAGATCAATTTTGTGCCGGGTTTTGTGAAAAAGCCTTCACAGCCGCATGAAATGTCTTTGAAAGCACTGCGATTGAAAATCCGCCAGACGGATTTGTCGGACGAGGACAAAAAAGCGCTGCGCGATGAAATGAAGGCCATTAATGAAAAATATAAATCCGATATGCCCACATTGAAAGAAGCTGTGGACCACATCGAGCACGTGATCAAGCTCACTTCCGTGGATCACGTGGGCATTGGCATGGACCTGGATGGAGGCGGAGAGGTGATCGGGCTGCACGATGTGAGCCAGATTGGTGGCATTACGGAAGAACTTGTACAGCGCGGTTACTCTGCAAAAGACATTGCCAAAATATGGGGAGGCAACATTATGCGCGTTTTGGATGAGGTTGAGAAAGCTGCGGGCACCATGTAAAGGCCGCTGTTTCTGACGGATTTAGCTATCAGGGGTAAAAAAATATATACTTTTTAAGAAATAGTTTAATAAAATTGTAAATCTTACATGCTCGTAGGATTACTAAAATTGTGTATTGCAAATGGCTAAATTAACTGGTAAGAAAAAAACAGACTCAACTCCGGATCCCTCTGAAAGCAAAGTGGAAACCATCCGGGATCATGGTTTGAATGCGGTAGAAACCGTTAGCCGTTTTACCGATTTTGATATACATTTATTTCGTCAGGGCAAGCATTTCAAGCTTTACGAAAAGCTGGGGTCTCATGTAATGGATTTTAAGGGTGTTACTGGAACCTATTTTGCGGTCTGGGCACCTAACGCGTCTTATATATCCGTTACTGGAAATTTTAATGGATGGAATCAGGGCGCACATGCATTGGCGGCACGCTGGGACAGCTCGGGAATATGGGAAGGCTGGATTCCAAATATAGGCGTAGGAGAGGTTTACAAATATTACATTGTATCCCAAACCGGAGAGGCTCAGGAAAAATCCGATCCTTTTGCACTTTGGTGCGAGGTGGCACCGCGCACTGCTTCCATTGTCTGGGACACCTGGTATGAATGGGGCGATTCGGACTGGATGAAAGTCCGCAAAGAGAAAAACAAGCTAAATGCGCCTATTTCGGTGTATGAAGTCCATTTGGGTTCATGGCAACGTGATCCTGCTGATCCCGAAAGGTTTTTGACATATAAAGAAATTGCGGTAAGCCTTGTTCCTTATGTGAAGGAAATGGGTTTTACGCACGTGGAACTGATGCCGATCATGGAGCATCCTTATCCACCATCGTGGGGTTACCAGATTACCGGCTATTTTTCTTGCGCGTCCAGAATGGGGACACCGCAGGAGCTCATGTATCTCATCGATCAGCTTCACCAGGCCGGAGTCGGCGTTTATGTAGACTGGGTTCCTTCGCATTTTCCCGGCGATGCGCATGGGCTTTTCCGTTTTGACGGCACATCGCTTTACGAACATGAAGATCCGCGCAAAGGTTATCACCCCGACTGGAAAAGCTACATTTTCAACTACGGCCGCAATGAAGTAAAGTCCTTTTTGATCAGTAATGCGATTTTTTGGTTGGATCGTTATCATACAGACGGCTTGCGCGTGGATGCAGTGGCCTCTATGCTCTATCTTGATTATTCAAGAAAGCACGGCGAATGGATCCCAAACGAATTTGGTGGGAGGGAAAACCTGGAAGCCATTGCCTTGTTGAGGGAAATGAATGTCGCAGCTTACACTGAATTTCCTGACATCCAGACTATTGCCGAAGAATCTACGGCATTTCCAGGCGTTTCACGTCCCGTTTTTGTGGGCGGACTTGGCTTTGGGATGAAATGGATGATGGGCTGGATGAACGATACATTAAAGTATTTTGAAAAAGATTCCGCTTTCCGCAAATGGCATCAGGATCAACTGACATTCAGCCTGGTATATGCATTTTCAGAAAATTATATGCTGCCATTTTCACACGACGAAGTGGTGTATGGCAAAAAATCGCTGATCAATAAAATGCCGGGCGACGAGTGGCAGAAGTTTGCAAACCTGAGATTGATGTTCGCTTATATGTTTACGCATCCGGGTACGAAACTGATGTTCATGGGTTGTGAATTCGGGCAAACTTCCGAATGGGCTTTTCAGCAAAGCCTGGACTGGCATTTGCTTGATAATCCGATGCATAAGGGGATGAAAGATTGTGTGACCGCTTTGAATAAATTATATAAAACAGAGCCTGCGCTGTATGATTTTTCTTTTTCCCATGATGGCTTTGAATGGATTGATACACAGGATCGCGAGAACTCGGTGCTGGTTTTTGCAAGAAAAGGACTTGATCCAAATCAGAATGTCGTTGTCGTGCTCAATCTGACGCCTATTCCGCGTCTGGGTTACCGCGTTGGCGTGCTTACAGAAGGCATTTGGCAGGAAATCTTTAATTCTGACCAAGCCGAATTTCAGGGAAGCGGCGTCATCAATTCAGGTCCTGTCACTTCGGAAGCGCATCAATGGCATGGCAAAAGCCACTCGGTAATTCTTGACTTGCCGCCGATGGGAGCGATCGTTCTGAAGAAAAACGGAGTGCCACAGCATAAATAGTAGTTTCCGGCCGTTTACTTAATTTGTCGGGATACTTAAGGCAGAGAAGCAGATCTCTGCCTTATTTTTTTGTACATTTTTTTACCTTTGCCCATCACATCATTTAAAAATCAATGAAAAGCTTCCGGTTAATAGTACTTTTTATTTTTATTGGTTCAATTCAGGGGTTTACACAAAGTCTTTCCCGTGTAACGTCAGGCATTGATCTGGGGCTCGGATATCAGGAGGACGAATGGGTGCCGGCAGCATTGTATCACCAGGAATTGAGCCTGGCCAATTTTCAATGGTTCAGAATAGGCTGGGGCGTGCGAACGTGGGGATATTATGCAGGCAGGACAAATTTATTACCAAAAGATAACGCATTATCCCGCGATACACTGGAATTCGGACGTTTGACAGCAAACGGTATAAGTTTTATTTTGGGTGCTAACATCAGGTTGTGGCGCTTTGACATTGGGGCAAACACGGATATTGTGGGCATTGCATTCGGGCTGCGGAGAAGAGCATTATATACCAAACCTGGGTTTTCTGAAGGGGAAGGAGCTAAATATTACAATGCTTACGTAAGAAGTAATCCCAGTACACTCAATTTATTGCCGCTGGCACTGGATAACCAGAACGGAAATTCGGAAGTGTTCCTGCGTTACTGGATCACCGACCGCATCGGTGTAAAGCTGGCCTATATGGCGGGAAGGATAACTTACGCAACCGAAGCCAAGCTGGATAATGGTCAGAAACGCTTCAGTAAAACCTATGGTGTTCCAAACCTTTCCATTTCGTTTCCTTTATATAATTAATCAGCGCACATTATCTTTATTATGACCGAAAAGCTTACCGATTCACATAAATACAAGCTCTGGAAAGGCAAATTGGAAGGCAACGGCCTGGATATTCACCGCGTCGATGAGCTATACAGCCGCAGAAATGGAAAGGGAGAAGTGTTGTTTTCGTTATTATACACAGATGCGACCACACCCGAAGGCAACAAAATCCCGCCCATTTGTTTTCTGAAAGGTGAAGTGGTCAGTGTATTGATCTGTTTCATCGATGTCGAAAGTCGTGAAAAGTATTTGTTACTGGTTCAGCAAAGAAGGATTTGTGACGGGTCGATGACCTTCGAGCACCCAGCCGGAATGCTCGACAGCGAAAGTGACGCAGCCGCGGTTGCTGCCAGGGAGGTTTTTGAAGAAACCGGGATCCAGGTTAAGAAGGAGCAATTAACGAAGGTTAATGAGCAGCCCTTTTATCCGTCCACCGGCACGAGCGACGAGGCCATGTATATGTTTTATTGTGAACTCGAACTCACCGCAGAGGCGATCCACTCTTACCATAATCAGGCACAAGGATTGCTCTCCGACCACGAGTATATCAACACCCACGTGGTTCCGTTCGCCGAAGGTCACAAGCTGATTACCAACGTAAACGGCATTTTGCTTGATTATATGTATCTCAAAGACGTCCAGGACTGGGATCTTTTGAAACAACTATGAATGGGGCAGCAAGCCGAAATTTTGCAAAACATTTCTTGCCGCATTGGTCATAATTCAAAATAGCGGCTATATTTGCACCCCATTACCGGCCAAAAGCCACCCAAGCACCCATAGTTCAATGGATAGAATTTCGGTTTCCGGTACCGACGATATGAGTTCGAATCTCGTTGGGTGCACCCTGAGGGACAAGTCCAAATTAAATGGATTTGTCCCATTTTTTTTGCCTTGTAACTCGTTGGAAATCTGATAGATAAGATCGATTCCTTCATTGATTCGAGGAGTTCGAACTGTGTTTCCGTCAAACACCAAATTATCGGGAAAGATCGAACCCACTAGCTGTCTTTTTTCTTCCAAAGTTCCTGATTCATAGAGGTTTACTAGGTGTTCGAGTCTCGTAAGGGTTTTCTTAAGCAAGTTTGTTGTTTCGCCGTGATCGGACGAAAAATTGTTAAGCCTCTTTTCTAAATCTGTCATCTGCTTAGAACAGTGTTCTTTTAATTGTTGGAAATCATCAGCGCTCGATAGGCCGTCTACCATCTTAATGCGTGCGTTTTGCATTCGCTCGCTAACCTTATCAAGCTCTTGGAGGACATTTCGACGTTCCTGATCTCTTTTTTTTGCTTCTTCCTTGAATCGGGCTAGTAGCAAATCTGAATAGATTTCCAGCCTTCCTGGCCGAGGAATTAACCTTCTAAGTTGAGCCTTAAACTTTTTATTCACCTCCTCCGCTCTGTAGCGTACGCCGCAAGGTGCTTTGCAGTGGTAATAGTGGTAGTAATATTTGTTACCCTTCGAAGCGCTACCTGACAGCATTCGATTGCACTCTGGGCAGATTAGAAACCCACGAAGTGGCAAGGTCTCTTTTGAGACAATTTTTGGCTTGTTAAATGGATTCTTTTTTCTGCCAGATAGCACATCCTGTACTGCGTCGAAAGTATTGGAACTAATAATCGGTTCATGGAGTCCCTGAACACAATGTGCCCTTTCGCTTTCGAATTCCGGTATGAAAATTTTCCCGCAATAAACCGGATTTCTTATCGCAAGCCAAAAGTTGTTCTTGCTGCACTTCAATCCACGCTTCATTGCCATTTTCCAAACCTGTTCGGTATTAAATCGCCCGGTGGCGAGTTCTTCGAAAATCCAACGAAGAATCGGGGCTTTGTTGTCGTCGGGTACTATAGTTTTCCTCCCATCAGGTGAGGTAGTGTTTCGATAGCCAATCGGCGCTGTTGCGACCCATCTTCCTTCTTTTTTCGCACGCCTCATTCCATGAAAAACGTTCAAGGCGCGACGGTCATTTTCTACCTCTGGCGCCGCCAGGTAAAACGCGAGCATCATTTTGTTTTCCGGAATCCGCAAATCTAATGGCTGCTCGATAGCTTGTGGATCTATTCCCAATCGTCGAAGATGGCTTATCATTTGATAGGCATCACCAGCATTTCTGCTAAACCGGTCCCATTTTGTGAACAGGATGTGGGCAATATTTGATCGCTTGTTATTTTTTAGGCGTTGTAATAATAACTGCCATTGTGGTCGTATGAATGTTTTGGCTGAATGATCTTCCAAGATCACCTCACTGACTTCGATCGAATTGATTTTGCACCAGTTTCGAAGCCGTTCTTCCTGATCTCTTTGTGAGTAGCCCTTTTCTGCTTGTTCGTCAGTGCTCACTCTGACATAGAGGATAGCTTGTGCCATTGAGTTAACGTTTTGTTGATGAGATGCTTTCGCTATTAATAATATCGCGAAAATACTGATTAACAGCCAATGTAACCAGTTGTTGCATCGAATTGAGCATCAACGTTGCTTGTTCATAGGAGATTTCGTCACCTATTTCTTTTAAATCATTTATAATTTTCTGGATTTGAAGTCTTTTTTGTTCGTTGGTCGTTTCCATTCCCCTCTGCCATTTCTCTCAGCTTAAATTTAAACCTAGAGAAATGTGGAACAAAGACCCTTTCGATTTTCGAATAGGTGACCTTGTCAGGAAGGTACATAATCTACTGGAATTGATTGTCCCGCTAAATTTCTTAACGTAAAAGAGATGAACTTGACACGCTAATATTCCACCCGCAACGGAACAAATGTCGAACCGGCTGCTTGATGATTTAAAATTAATATCAGGATTAATTATCTGAAAATGAGGACAATGTATGCGGTCTGCCGATTGATTGGTGTACAGAAATACCGGTGTTTAAGTGAAATTTCCATGTCCTGCTAAAACCTGGCGTTCTATCGTTCGAAGGAATGTTTGGGTACATTATAAGCGGAGTGGCACACCTTAATCTTTACTTTTCGTAGGCTCCAAGCTTCCACATGCAAACGTTCGTATTTTTGGACAAATTCCAAATGTAGTATTTTCGCCTAAAAAGCAGAGCCCCTTTGAGATACATCTGACTGATGATAATATGAATTTGGCAAACCATTGTTTCAGACGACTCAGCTCGCGGCTGCCATTTCATAGGGAAAATAAGTATGGCAAATCTCTCCCACATCATAAACTTCACAAAGTTGGCTCTTGTCTTCCCATTGTTCCAAATTACTGCGATTCGCCTGCTGCAAGTATTGGTGAGTGACTAGCGCGTATGTATGTGAGTGGATTCCCGCCGAAAGCTACCCGATTTCATAGTTGTCGAGTTAATGTTAGCCATTCCTTGTTTACCCTGTAAATTTCAATGACTGTATTAAGTCATTAATGATTACTAAATGATAGGTTAATATAAATGGGCTTCCTGCAAAATTTCCCGAAGTTTCTGCTTTTAAAAGGCTTTCATTTTCTTTTTCTTCAAAGCCGACAGGCTTTATGGTAGCCTTGTATCGCTCGTTAGAATCGGCAATCCAATGTTCTATTTCTTTTCTCCCATTGTGCGTTTTTCCTTCGTCAAACACTACGGCGGTTTCAGAAAAGCAATTTGCGTATGCGACGCTATCAAAACTGTTTTGCGTTTCTACTAAATCGGCTACTACTTTTGGTAAGTTCATTTTTGTGTTTTTTTGAGGTTGTTAAATAGTGGGAACAGTTCCTCCGTCAATGACATATTCTGTCCCTGTGAGGTAACTTGCTCTTGGCGAAACCAAAAAGCCGACAAGTTCTGCAACTTCTTCAGGTTGGGCAGGTCTTCCAAAGGGTATTCCACCCAATGCATCCATCACCCCCTGTTGCGCTTCTTCTACGGTACTATTCGCGTTTCTTGCAAGTTCGCCCAGCCAGGCTTCCGATGCTGTCGTATTGATCCAGCCTGGCGAAACAGTCAGCACCCGCACACCCGTAGGGGCAACTCCGTTGGATAAGCTTTTACTGTAGTTTCTCAATGCTGCTTTTGCGGCTGCGTAAGGCAAAGTTGAATCGTACAAAGGCAGTATGCCCTGTATGGAAGCAATGTGAATGATAACACCACTCTTTCGATCGATCATTTGTGGTAAAAATCCTCTGTCCAGCCGAACCGGGGCAAGCAAATTGGCCTGTAGCGTTGATTCCCAATCTTCATCACTCAATACAGCAAATCCACCGGCAGGCGTTGATGACGATCCAAGATTGTTTACCAGAATATCCAGCTTTCCATAAGCCGATAGCACCTCGCTTACCACCTTTTGTGATCCCTCCGCCTTACTTAAATCAGCGGAAATGAAATGCAACTTCTCGTTTTGCTCTTCCGGTGCGTTTCTCGCGGTGATAATCACAGTTGCACCAGCTTGCAAAAGCCTTTCTGCAATTGCTCTTCCGGCGCCTTTTGTACCCCCGGTTACCAAAGCAATCTTGCCTGATAATTCATTGTTAAAATTAAACTGTTCCATTGTATTGTCCTTTGCTTAAAAATGAATGATAGGACAAAATTGGCGTGTAAATGAAGTTTAGACAAGTACGGAATTACGATTCATATAGGGATAAATTGATCCCCTATTGCACTAACTGATACATACGCTTAATTTTGAAATATGTATGAGAGAAAGACAACACCAAACCTGAATTGCGGACTTGACCTGATAGGTGAAGTGCTTTATGGCAAATGGAAAATCCGCTTGCTCTGGTTTATTGACCAGGGTTATCAACGCCCAAGCGAACTGCAACGCAAAATTCCCGATGCTTCCCGCAGGGTTTTGAATGTCCAGTTGAAAGAATTGGAAGATCATGAACTGGTTACAAGGAAAATTTATCCCGTCGTACCGCCGAAAGTAGAATACAGCCTTACTGATTTTGGTAAGACGTTAATTCCCGTGATTGCCACATTGGGGCAGTGGAGCGATGAACACGAAGAGCGTTTGCGGGAGGTGATTTTGAGACACGCTGTAAGTTCTGATATTGGCGTACCCATTTAATTGATCAGTATATTGACGAAACAGTTTTGATCTTTCAACGTCTATGTTGCAAGGTGTATAGGAGAATGAATTTTGACAAATGCAATGACCTTAGTCGAAAAACGAGAATATTCTTAGACCTGACAATATATGGGTTGGTTCTTCTGATGCCTAACAATGCGAAAGGCTATCCGATAATCACAAATTCTTCCTCCGGGGTTATAGCATACACTCCCTCCTTTTTTTTACAGAAGTTTTTTGTGCGCTTCATTTTCTGGGATGATGGCGGCACTAAATCATCTATTCCTATACTGTCATTTTGTTTCTGTTACACACATATAAATCTGTTCAAAATAATCAGGATTTTTATATATAGATGGTATCTAGTAGTATTTATATTCTATTAATCCGGTCGTTATAACGAACATTTTGGAGATCGGTTAAATTAAGTAATTATCAAGTCCTAGATGCGCAAATGAACTCTCAAGGTTTACTAAACCATTGAGCAAGCACGTTTTAATGTAATATGTAGTCACACACTTTAACTGACACATCAATCTACATTCATAAGCAGCTTCCAGATTGATAGGCAATAGTTGCCTAAGTTCGTCTATGTCGGATAGTAGCTGTTACCAACCGACTATTGTTTAAATGTATTAAACATTGGTTTGAATACCTTTAACACCTTGCCTGATTCACCGGGTAAATTTGCACTACCATTATTGATCAATGTTGCTGTAAATCAGCATAACTGTGATGGTGATAACATTTACGAAGATCAATGGCAGATGTATTGTGCATATACTCCAATAATATTACTGTTATATCAGACTAGGTTACTGCTTTTAAAATACCTGCTTTTTCAACTTTGTACTAGCAAATTCAAAAAATGAAAAGATAGGTGAAAAGCATTTGATAAAGGTTTCTGGTATTTTTTTGGATGACAGGAAAAATAAACACGATTCCCGCATTCAAGAACATTGCATCTGATGGGCCCGAAATATATTCGAGACGGATTAAAACAATAACTTACTATATAATGAACCCGCGTTTCTAATTATTTGCATTGTAGCAAGTCCAAACCAACTCTCCCTACTCACTATCGTAATCTTATTATGACGCTTCTTGATAAATGATTGGTTCCAAATATCCGGGGTCCAACACACGCGAGAAAATAATTATTACTACAAAATAGTATTTATGCAAAATCTTTGCTATTATTACTGCATAATAGTATTATTCAGTCATGAAACGTTTTCAGCTCGGTGAATTCGAGGAGATCGTCCTCCTTACGGTGGGCGTGTTGCACGGCAATGCATACGGAGTAACTATCAAGGATGAGATCGAACAACGTCTTAACCGGGAAGTATCCGTCGGCTCCTTGCAGATTACATTGCGGAGACTGGAATCCAAAGGCTTCCTGAAGTCAACGCCCGGGGATTCAACCGAAAGCCGGCGTGGACGACCAAAGCTTTTCTTCGAAGTCACAGCTTACGGAAAAAAAGCTCTGGACTATTGTAAAGAATCGCGCGACGAGCTATGGAAGGCGCTGCCCCAAATGGTGCTTAACCTTAAATAAAAGGCCATGAAAAGCGTTGAGCCACCCCGTTTCATCTTGCGTTTCCTGGAATGGTTTTGCAAGCCGGAATATCATGCAGACATCGAAGGAGACCTGCTTGAAATCTACGATAGAAGGGTAGAACACTGGGGGAGAAACCGGGCAAATTTACACTTGTGCAAAGACGTTTTGTTCCTCTTCAGACCGGGAATTATCCGATCGGCTAAAATTCACCAACCTTTAACCTCCAACGGTATGATCAAAAGTTATTTTTTGATGGGGTGGAGAAACCTCTGGAAAAACAAACTCTACTCGACGCTCAATGTGTTGGGCCTTACATTCGGCATGGTTTGTTTCCTGTTGATCGGTCTCTACGTGTATGATGAACTCAACTTCGATACGCAACATAGTAATGCGGAAAGAATTTATCGTGTAATTACCCACGAAAAAAGCCCCAACAATGAAGCTACAACAGTCGCCGCAGCAGGGTATATGGTGGCCGAAGATCCCACGCAAACTTTTGCGAATGTAGAGCGGACAACACGCATGCAACGCATTGGGCGTGCCAACCTTGTCGATCCCGAGAATCCCGTCAATGTACAGGAGGCCATCACTGTCGCGGATGAATATTTGCTTCAGGTGTTTGATTTTCCGCTTCTTGAGGGCGATCGGCGTACTGCGTTAAAAGAGCCGAATTCTATTGCTATTACCGAAGAGCTCGCTATGAGAATCTTCGGCAGGACTGATGTAATCAATAAAAATTTGCAGTTCAGCCACATGGATAATCCAGTAAAGATCACAGCGATCTTGAAAAATCACCCAAAGAATTCCAGCTTTACTTTTACGAGTGTGTTGTCGGAGTCGACGCGGTATTCTAATGAAGAATTCATGCGTGAAGCCCTGAGTGACTGGACTTCACAGAACTACACCGTCTATGCATTGTTAAAGCCTGATGCGAATGCTGATTCTGTATCCAGTAAGATCACTCGCCTGGTTCATGCCAATGTAACGCTCGAACCAGGCACAAAACTTTCGTACAATCTTCAGCCATTGAAGGACGTGCATTTGAAATCTGACGGAATTATCGATGGCGCAAGAAATGCAAATGTTGATCCCATTCCGCAGGGAAACCCGGTATATGTAACAGTGTTCTTATTTACGGCCATTCTTGTGTTACTGATCGCAGGAATAAACTACTCGAATCTGACCACAGCCCGGGCCTCAAGCCGGCTTAAGGAAATCGGTGTCCGAAAAGTGATCGGAGCGGTGCCTGGCAATCTGATAGGGCAGTTTCTGGTCGAATCCTTCATCACAATAGTGATCGCGTTCGGGGTTGCTGTGCTCATCGTTGCGGTTTTGCTGCCTTCATTCAATGAATTTGCCAATAAAAAGTTTTTGCTTTTCTCCTCCGTGGGCTTAGGTTTCTGGGCCGCTGCGGCAGGCCTGATCATTGCGATGGGTTTGCTTTCTGGTGGCTACGCCGCCCTGTTGCTTTCCTATTTCAAACCGGTTTCATTACTAAAAGGCCTGGTGCTCAAAAGTGGTAGTGATTTCTCCGTGCGCAAAGCATTGGTCGTCCTGCAGTTCACAATTTCGACTGTAATGATCATTGGAACGATTGTGCTCTTCAGGCAGGTACATTTTTTAAACGAGAGTAACCTGGGCTTCAACAAAGACCTGATGGTGGTCATCGACGTGAATGTGGGCAAGGCCCGCTCTAACTTTGACTGGGTGAAAAACGAAATGTCGAAGATTGCTGCTGTGGAGCAAGTTACTGTAACATCGCATGTGCCTGGGGATTGGAAAACTTTAGTGAGAGTCAAACTCAAAAAGGAGGGCGGTAGCGACCAGCTGCACACAGCCTATGTGATTGGTGCGGATAAGGATTTTCTAGCCACCTATGGGATCGAGTTGCTCAAAGGCAGGAACTTTGGCAATAAGAATGACACCTCCGCCGTCCTGATCAACGAAGCGGCTGCTAAAATTCTCGGCATTACCCATGTTTCCAATGAAGCTGTTGAGATTCCGCAAAGTGCCCGGGGTTCCTCTTTTGCTCCGGTTTATGATGATATCAACGCTTCGTTTAAACCGCGTGTGGTCGGCATCGTGAAGGATTTCCACTTTCAATCACTTCGGGCGAAGATCGAGCCATTGATCATTGCCTACCACGACAACCCGATTTATCCTATCGATTATTATTCAGTAAAGATCCAACCGCAGAACATTCAGGCTACCCTGGAAAAGCTTAAAGCAGTAATGGTGGCAAACGATGAACGCGAGCCTTTCGAATACCACTTCCTCGACGAGCAGCTCGCTCGGTTCTACATTGAAGATCAGCGCAGCCAAACGATTCTCGGTTGGGTCGCCCTGGCCAGCGTGGTCATTGCATGCCTGGGCCTTTTCGGACTTGCTACCTACTCGGCACAACAACGGTTAAAGGAAATCGGTGTAAGAAAAGTTCTGGGTGCCAATCTGTTAAGCATTATGGCGTTGCTCTCTAAAGATTTTGTGAAACTGGTTTTAATCGCCTGCTGCTTTGCATTCCCTGTTGCGTGGTTTGGCGCTAACTGGTGGCTTCAGGAGTATGCTTATCACATCGACGCGGAGTGGTGGATCTTTGCACTGGCTGGCGTGATAACAACCGGTATTGCCCTGCTCACGGTGAGTTACCAGGCCATCAAGGCCGCATTGATGACCCCGGTGAAGACTCTCAGGTCGGAGTAAAAGGGCAGGGTCGTCAGGGGTTCCATTAAATTAGGCAGGGATAAACTTCATAAGATCCTTCACGACCATTGCCTGATGCTTCGTCTGCGCCGGCAGGTACCAGACGACTAATTACAATTATAGACTCAAAAAGCATCCTAATCTTCTTATTATTAAAGGGATTACTGCACCTAGCCAGGTCTGGCCGGGCCGCCGGGCGGTATGCGACATAACTCCCGGCCTCGAAAATTTCTTCCATGAGCTCAGGGGAATTTGTAGGTCTGGTCGCCGACAATCCTGATCAGCAAATCGATTTGAAAGCGTTTCATAACCGTATCTTGAACAATCATCAGGCCTTAGCAGCAGAATCGGCGGGCTACAAACCGATCCCTGTCATAAGGCAGATCAACGGCCAGATCATTAAAAAGGTGTTCGAGCAGATTAAGGATGATGTGCGAGAGATCATTGAAACCGAGATTGCAAAGATCAATCTGGACCCGGCGCTTAAACATCTTTTGGTTTCGAAGAAAAAGTGAGATATGCCGCTCGCTTGACTGCGTACGCTGGTTCATGTAGTTCGTTATTATCGTTCCTTTACGGAATGTCCATTGCATTTCGCTGGTGGGCAATGCTTTAACAATTCAGATCAAATTTGTGTTCTGATTCAATAGCGCTCTACTAACGGTTGTCGAGATAGCAGTACATTAAAGAACTTATCCCTTCCAATATAAAAACCATTGGCAATGCACCAGTCTCTTATTTGAAAGCAACCGGCGGTTAACTCCTTTATTAATTTGGTCGGGGATTTTCTAACTAGGAAGAAAAATGTTCGCCCAAGACATACTAACAATTTATCCGTGCAGGCAGGAATTCCAAGCTAGACCACTATAGGCACTACATGGGATAGAATGGAAACAAGCCCCATAAAATTTATATGCTACAAGTTTCCCCATCATTCTTTGTCTATGATGAATACACTGCGAGGCTCTTTGAATGTGCACTAACAAATCCGAGCAAGTTCAATATGACCACCGTCTACTGTCATTAATTGTTGCTGGGTTTGCAAGCAAAACATGCTATATACAACCGTTATGCCAACTGGATAACTATAAGTTACTTCTAGTTTATTGGAAGTTCGCCCAGCCTATGCTATTTTGATCGGTAATACATTTAAAAAAAAAGTCTGGATTATGAGCCGATTTATTACTCTATTTGGAATACTGCTTGCACTTAGTCCAATTGTGCGGGCGCAGAGGGTACTTTATTCGAGCCGATCCATCAACCAACTCTATCATGGGCCACCTATTAAAGCGATCCGGCATCACTCGGTTTTACGCCCACGACCAAAGTTAGACTCATTCGATGAAATATGGTTTAGATAAATGTGCGGCTTGAGTTGATCCCACACTGGGTCTTTACTCGACATCAAGAATCCCATTGTAGTTCATCGCTTCAACTATATAATAGATACTATCTATGAGCTGAACCGCAGAAATTATTCGGTGGTTAAAGCGAACTGGTCATGATGGCAAAAAGTGCCTTTTATTGATTGGCAGGCGCTAGAAACCTGCCTACTATGACAGGTTTCATCTGTAATGAGAACAGTACGATCCGATGTAATTAATCTTTTTTGGTAACCTTTAAATCACAAAAATAGCCCTCCGTACCAACTTCCACCCATAGCGCTATGGCACCTTTTAAATCCGGGCCATGGAAAAGATCATTGACGATCAGTGCCGGCTGAGAGCTGTTGTCCAAAAACAGTTTCGCATGCATGCCACTAACCTCGATGCGCATGGTAATCCATCTGTTTAAGTCCATATCTGCGTAAGACTCGTATTTTTCGGGCGCTTCTTTTCTGAGACGGTCAAATTTGTAATCCGGATAGGAATAATACTGAATGGAATGGTTTCGCCTTACCTGCTCATTTGCCCTGCCATTTGTCGGCCGGATGTAGATACTTTCGTAACGGGAATTATCATCATTAATTCTGAAGGCAACACCAATGAAGCCTCTTGCTGACTGTGGAGCATTTTTCAAAAGTTTGCTCAGTACCTTCACTTCAATTGTACCATTATGAAAATCTACATCTCTGATTTTGACAAAGGTGGGCTCATCGACACCTTTAATAGTAGAATCTTTCACAACTTTGATAACGGATTTTCCATTCAAAGTTACCAAAGACATAAATGCCTGAAACGGTTCCAACGTATTGGTGTTTAACTTAATGCTTTGCGCATTTGCTTTCGGTAACATCAGTAGCGCAACGCATACAAGTAAAAATTGAAGCGATTTTAAGAATCGGGTAATCATTTTCAAGCAGTAATTATATTTATGGTTCAAGAAATCAATGGTAAGGCGAGTGAAAACATCCGGATGTGAGTCGTAAAAACGATGGCACCTTAATTACCTCTAATCTGGAATTTATTGTGTTCGTATGAAGCCAGTCCCACAAACATATATATATTTATCAAACGACTCTAGCTACAATAATCTAGCAAGATGATTGCGAACTCATTATGTAACCGCCAAAGGTTCGCAATTTAATCGGTGGTGGCCGTTGCAAAACTCAAACAAAAACAACTTAAGTTTCTTCCAAAAGAAGTTGACTTTTTGTAACTTCAGGAACGTTCTTAAAATGCCATAAGCCAAATTTAACCCGAAGTTGTGAATGTTGGTGCATTAAAACTATGTGTACGGCGCCTTTGGTGGGTCGCAATGATTTAACCAAGATTTTAAGTTAAGTGACAAAACAATGAGATAGAATGCTTAACTTGATTAAACATTGTCAAGAACAAAAAGGAGCCTATGTGGAGTGATAAAACATGGTATGGCTTGATCGTAATTGCCTACTGCTGTCTGGGATTGGCACATCTGTGGCCATATCTGAGCCAGGCTTGGATAGCCCATAGGGAGAAGAAGTCAATCCGGGAGGTGCCCAGACCTAGCACAAACAAGCGTCTTACAGGTTCGCTAGCATTTTTGAGTGGTGTAATGTGGATCTTGCTATATTTTAGGCACTAGCTTATGCATATGCTCGGAACTACGTCGGCTATAGTAATCAGTGGAATGGGTACACTGCAAACAGGATAAATATTCGAAACACTATACTGTCTAAAAAATGCATTAATTTCTGGCTTATTACAATTGCGGAAGGTAACAAGGCTTGATACTCGGCACGCAATGAGCTGGTTGTTTGGTAGGTTGCCACGCCGATTGGTAATGTGGCAGTCCGAAGAGATTATTCAACTATCGTTCGATTTTTACTTTTACAAATGATGATTCCTATTGCCGGATTTTCATGAGGTAGTCGCACCTTGTCATTGAGTACGGAAAGGTAAAACTCCATTTTCCCATTGCGCTCTGGTCCAAATTCGCCTATTTTCAGGTCGATGGCAATTAGACTCTGTAGCTTTCTATGGTATAAGAGCAGATCAATTTTATATTCCCTTTTGTCAACCAATACTTTATACTGGTTTCCCACAAAGGTAAATTCTGACCCCATTTCCAGCAGGAACTCGTGAATGTTTTTGATTAGCGATTCTTCAAGATCACTCTCTGAATGTTTCTCTGCAAGATTTAAGAAATCAAAGGTATAGTTATCCTTTACAGCCAAGTAAGCCTGCTTTTTAACGCTCTCAGGCAATACATCCTCAAAATTTGTTTGGTTGAGAAGATACTTTTCGTAGGTGTTGTTCTCTATATGGTTGGTTAATACGTCTTTGGTCCAACTAAATTTCTTAGTTGCCAAAATATAAAATTGATGCTGCTGGGCATCTTTACACTTCTTCAAAATCACAGTGTGTTTAGTCCAACTCATTTCTCGTACCAATGGTACCAGATTTTCATAAACTGAATATTCCGAATAAAACTAACTAATTAGCCACAAGTTTGCCCGAAAATCCACTCATGGCTGGGAATTTACGTTGCAATTCCCTGGATAAGGTAGGATCAGTGCCAGAACGGTTGTACAGAACTCTTGATACTGAATCAGCAAGAGCCATTAACTAATCCACTTGCGCCGAAGGTAGAGCTATCATTCATTATAAAGTGACTCTGAAAAATTTCACATTTCAAAGAAGGTTTGATGACCATCAACACTTTAAAAATCAACCCTTCGAAGGTTTTAGTAGCACTTGTTTACTTCACGGGTCAATAAAAATTGGGACCAGTGAACCTACAAGGTTTTGATGGGATTCCCTAATGCAACCTCTGTACTGTTGTTGTATTATTCCTCTATTTCTTAGTCGAAGGCTTCGTACGGACAACCGTTAGTCGATTGAGCAATTCCTTTCTGTGGGCATCAGGAATGGGCAGAAGGGTCAGTTCATCACTTAATAGCAATTCATTCTCCTTTATACGCTTAATATGGCGAAGGTTTATGACGTAGGAACGGGAGAGCCGAAAGAAATCTTTTTTAAAATAGTGCTCCAACTGTCCAAGGCCTGTGCTCACTAAGTGGCGGGTACCGTTAGCCATAACCACTTCCGCATAGGCGCCACCTGCCTTCAGGTACATCACATTATCCAAAACCACCATTTCAAGACCTTGCTTCACAGGTAACATCATGTGCCCTTCAAAACGGGGATGTTGTATTGTCGATATGAAATTATGATATGCCAATTCTATATTGAATAGCAGTTCATCTTCCTTAAATGGTTTGAGCATATAGGCGGATGGCCTGGTTTGCTGAGCCTCAAGAAATTGATCTAAGTCAGAATTTGCTGTTAGGTAAATAATGGGCATGGGATGTAAGTCAGATAATTCTTTTGCAGTTTCGACACCGTTACCTTCTGCTCCATCAAGCGTAATATCAATCACCGCCAAATCAGGCGGATTAACCAGCACCGATTCGCGGGCATCGGTTAATGTCCTAGCCATAGCAGTTACATTGTAACCGTTCTTTTCGAGAGCATTTCGTAGCATCATTGCTATAAGTATTTCATCTTCGACGATCAAAATCTGCAGAGAATTCATATTTGCTAAGCGTTAAAATCCATATGGAATTTTGTTCCTTGCCCGGCTTCTGGCCGGACAGTCTCAAAATGGCCATCCGCCTTCAGCTGCGCCAGTTGAGATTGAATAAGTTGTATTCCGAATGTGCCACTCTGTGTTCTTAATAAGGCATGCAGTGGTATCATAGGCATTTGTGGAACCAACCCCCGCCCGTTGTCAGCCACTTCAAGGTGAATATTCCGCCCTTTCTGCCGGCAGCTTATTTGTAATTTAGGAGATGGATTGTCAGCAAAGGCGTGTTTGCATGCGTTAGTTATCAGTTCGGTCAATATCAGCCCGAATGGAGTGGCCTTGTCAGCTGATAAATGGATTGGATCAATAAAAAAAGCAGGTTCGATTTTGCTTATCCCGAAGGTTTGCAGGATACCAATTACCAGTTCAGGAATGAATTCTTCCAAATCAACTTTGGCCAACTGGTCACCATCGTAGAGCTTACGGTGAAGGATAGCCATGGATTTTACACGCAAATAGGATTCTTCAATGGCTTGCCGGGCCTTTTCATCCGTTAATTGGTCCGCTTGCAGGCTTAGCAAGCTTGAAATCACTTGAAGATTATTTTTGACCCGGTGATTTTGCTCTTTCACCAATTCTTGATTTTGACGACTGGTCCGTTGGTTTTTGCGATAAAGCCGGAAAAAGGTAATGCTTAAGCCGATGGTCAATATCAGCAGCATCGAGGTTACCAGGAAAAAGCGTTGCTGGAGATGAAGGGTGGAAAGCTCGTTAGCTTGCGCATGTAGCAAGGATTCTTTTTTACTGGTTTGATAAGCAATGTTTAAACGGCTGATGGCCCCCTGATTGTCGGCCATCAACTGGCTTTTTTCCAATTTGTGTAGCTTCTCTAGATGGTCAAATGCAGCCTGCCACTGATGAACTGCCTGATAACATTGAATATATTGTTTCTCGAATTCTAACAACAGTGAGTAATCAGCTGTCCATTTGGTTTGATACAGTTTTTCTGCCTCCCTGATTGTCCGGAATGCCAATTGATAATTTCCTGCCGAAGCGAATGCGGATGCCAGGTTTAACATGGCCTGAATGCGATTACCGATCTTCTCATCGGGGTGATATAGTTTAATAGCCCTTTGAAGATAGGAAATCGCCTGTCGGTCATTTGCCCGTAGGTATAGCATTCCTAGCCGTACACAGGCATCGGCGATGCCCATAGAATCCTTTACCTGGTGACAGAGCGATTCGGTTTGCCTGTAATTGATCACGGCAAGGAGATAGATTTTTTGATTCTGGCTTCCCTGGGTTTCCCATATCCTCTTGTAGATGTCGCCTAATACCATATAGGAACCTGCAAGACCTGGGTTGGAACGAACTCGCTGGGCAATGGCCAGAGATTGATTGCCCAGGCGGAGTGCTTCTTGAAAATGCCCTAACCGTTCTTCGTTTTCAGCCAACCGCCGGTAGAGCCGATTGAGCTCAAAGGAATCGCCTTTTGGTTCAATGACACGAAAGGCTTTCATAAAATAGGCGTGTGCGCTGCGGTAATCTCCGGCCAGCACATACATTTTCCCGTAGAGATACCACGCTTCGGCTAAAAGTATCGAATCACGGGCTGCAATAGCCTTTTGCTCAATTTCCTGAGCATTCTTCAAACGTTTCGGCTGAACCTGTAGTTTGATGGTTTCTTGGGACATACAAGCCGTCATCGCCCACACGTAAAATGCGCCGATATGAGACAAGTGCCTGATGCCACGATAGCAGTTCAGAACGAAGTGACGGCGTTCAGCAAATTTACACCGGCAGCCATCATCAAGAAGACAATATAAAGGGATATTGTGAAGTAGCAGTTGCACAATCGCAGCATTATTTATAACAGGAGCTAATCAGATTTAGAATAGCCAGCAGGTATCAAATCTATTAATAAGTTCGATCCAGGCCTAGGCCTAGGAAAGAAAGAAAAGCCATTTCGCAAGAAAAAACACCGACTCTCCTGTATTCGCGTGGAAATGCTCCTGAATTGAACCAAATTTATTAATGGATGTATTTCCCAAAGCTATAATATTCAATTTCTCATTTCTTGTAAACTCATAATCAATAATGAAAATATATATAGTCTTTTTCTGGATTTATGCTACGTTAGCAATTTCTTCGCCACTTCTCGCCCAAGATCCATCGCAAACTACAACAGTCCCCAAAAAAGGGTTCTTTGGAAAATTAGCAGAAGGCGCTGGGAAAATAATTACAGTCAATGGACAACCTATGGGAGGTAATTCTGAAAACAAACAAGGACGAAGTGTTACAAAAAGACTAGGTTCAAAAGTAGTTGAAAATGGTTGGTCCGACTATGGAGGAGGAGGAACCTGGCAAGGTACAGGACATCTTGATTTTGTTACGACATCGCCAAGAAACCACGTCTACTACTTCGAAGTTGCCGAGCCAAATACTCACATTACGTTCTCGGCAGAATCAAATATGCTAAACCTGCCGAGGGGTATCGTAACGGAGTTTAACGGCGACGTTAATCACTATCTTGACGATTACACACTTCCACGAGCAGGCAAATATAAAATTCAGGTCGCAACTCAATGGCGGTACCAGAAAGGCAAATACCGTTTCGAGTTGAAAGGGCCAATCCAAAACTTCTACCAGGAGCCTATTCCCCGGTGGTTTGAGCAAGAATTGACATTTGGCGAAGAAGGGGGCGGAGGAGTAAACAATAACTTCTTTTCGCCACGCAATCACTGTTATGTTTTTGAGCCAGAAGAAGGGACCGTTCTTGACATCAATGTTGAAGCAAATGGTGTACCTGTTCAAGTTGGTCTGGTAAATCCAGCTGGTTCGGTAAATATGGGAATGTCTGGAGAAGAACCAGGGCTGCATTATGTCGTAAGTAAAGTCGATCAAAAAGGATCCTATCAAATATGGGTTGCAACTCGTGAACCTAATGCAAAAGCTAAGTATAAATTAGAGGTTATGGGTAAACTAAAAACTACCCCTAAACGCATCGAATCTAAATTCCAAGCTCAAAAAGGGCAATTTTCAGCTAACAATAGACGGCACGAATATACGATCCAGGCTAAACCTGGCATACTTGAATTCATTTACCGCTCCACAAACGTCGAAGCGAGTTTAATTAAAGTGTACGATAAAAATGGCGAGGAGTTAGTACCCCATTTTGACAACAGTCCAACATCTCGATTGATTAATCGCTCGTATGTGATAAAAGAAGCTGGTATCTGTAAACTGGTCATAGAAACGCAGCAACCAACCGCCGGCGATTATGATTTGCTAACGTGGGGGAACTTCGATGCAATCACACATCAGCAAATCAATATGCCGGATAACACAACCCGAAAACCGAAAGTCACACCAGGGGGGAATGCAGCTTATCCAGCAAATTACAGTGTTTTCATGGAAAACGGAATATCTCAATTTCAGGCGAAATTATATGAAGATGCCTTATCCAATTTTAATAGTGCATTCTTAGCGGCGAATCAAAAAGACACCTTGTCAGCTTTGTATGCTGGCCTTACCGCTGACGCGCTAAAAGATTACGAAAAAGCTAATTCTTATATTTATGAATACATAAAAGCAGGAGGAAGAGATGAAAGATATATTCAACCACTTTTGTCCCGATATAAGCAAAATAGCCAAAATGAAAAAGTTGATGAAATTCTTCAAATGATTAAAACGCCGACCGTCGTTTTGGATAAATCTAACAATACGTATCAGTATCGGGGACGCATTATAGACAAAAAAAGTCATACGGTGCCGTCAGGAACTATTGTCATATACGAAGATTTAAGCACAGGCGAGTTATTGGGGCAAACTGAGGTAAATAACGAGACTGGAGATTACGTGCTTGATTTGCCTTATGGTCGACGCTATGGCATCACGGCCAAAGCAAAGGGTTTTGTAGCCAGTTCGGTAAATTTAGATTTAATTAAGCCCGAAAAAAAAATCGTTATCAAACCAACAGCATTATACGTTGCACCTGTTGAGGTTGGAACAACCGTTAATATTAACAACATCTTTTTTGCAACAGGTAAGTCAAATCTGCTCCCTGAATCATATGCAGAGCTTAACCGTATTGCCAGCTTCTTAACGGAGAACAATAGTGTCGGTGTAGAGATCGCTGGTCACACCGATGACGTCGGCAACGACCAAACTAATCTGACGCTTTCGCAAGACAGGGCCGATGCCGTTAGCTTCTACCTAATTTCAAAAGGTATTGTCAGATCGCGCCTACGTAGCCGGGGTTACGGTGAAAGTCGACCCCTTGCAGATAATAGGGCAGAAGACGGGAAGGCGCAAAATCGGCGAGTGGAGTTTGTAATTGTCCAAAATTGATTTTCGAGATACTGGCGCCTCAGGGTAAGTATCCGATGAAGCACATAATTCAGAAGGGTGCTTTTTTGTTGAGCAATATGAGACAGTTCTTACGGAATTGAGCTCATTTCGAGTCTAATCCTACGCTGTCCTAATTTCGGGAAAGCTTACATGGCAAAGTGTTTCCTTTGGACAAGGCGCCGCTGATCCCCGCGCACTGGCGTTGCCGATCCATCTATGTGCCATATTTCGGCCCAGGTGAAGGTAACCGGGCAAGTATGTTCGGACCCGTGCCGGCCGCGACCAACTTTGAGGAATTTCTCAAAAAACTGTCAATCGAATTCCAGCAAGATGTTTTAGGCCTCGAACGTGCGAAACGGTTCCGAACTGGCGAACGTCTAGAAAAGTTTGTAGACCAATCCGGGCATGTCTATACATTGAAGGAACTCGCCCGGCGCGAAAAATTTAAGGGATCTTAATCCATTTTTGCTTGGGATTACAAACATTGCTTTTACTTTCTACAGTCATTTCCTGACCACCGGCTTGAATAACTATATCAACCAGGTCATTAGGATTAGCAACTGCACCACCTGCATTTCGCACTACACCATTGGCAGAAAAGTTGTTTGCCGATGTCGTTTGCTTGATATTTACAAACCACTTTTCGCCAGCCTTAAAACCAAATCTGTTATCTGGTACACTCAAAGCATTCGCTTCCCCATCTTTTATCTCAATAGTGGTTGTAAAAAGGTCTTCGCATGCACCTGCGGTCAAATTGCTATCATATTTCCACTTGCCATTTATAGTAGAAACAGGCTTTGGATCATCACTAGACTTTTGCTTTTTACAACCTAGCGGAATAATGATTAAGGATACAAGCAAAAGTAGAAGAAACTTGTTCATGATAGAGGATTAAGTTAAGCTACAATAAACGAACAAATCCAAATGAATACAAAAACAAAATTATAAATTGACTATTAGGCATAAATATTTAATAATCAGCCAATACTAACCCTACCCGAAAGGCACACCTTATGAAATTGAAAACAGTTCTTGAAAACCTCGATGGTCTGGACGAAGCCGTTCAGGCGTTTTACACCGAAAAGGACGGCAAGTTCTTTTTGAACATTGAGCAGGTTGACGATCACCCTGATGTTAAAGGTTTGAAAGCATCCCTAACCAGTGCGCGCGTCGAAAAAAAGGCACTTGAAACGAAGGTAACCGAGCTGACCGACAAATACAGTGGCTTGACGGATGATTTCAGCACCGAAGAATATAACCACTTGAAAGACAGCGGTGGTGGCGATATCAACCAGAAACTGGCCGATCAGCGCGCGCGCCTGACGCAGGAAAAGGACACCGCGGTTAAAAAGGCGGAATCCGAGCGTGACAGCTACAAATCCCGCGTTTTCCTCCTCCAACTGGCGCAGTTTTCGCAGCTCAGCAACACCCATTCCGCCATATTTTTTCTTCCAGTTAAAGAAGGTTGCCTGGGACACTCCCAATTGACGGCAGATCTCCTCTACCCGTGTTCCGGTCTCGGACTGCCTAAGCGCAAAAGCGATCTGCGCCTCGGTGAATTTTGACTTTTTCATAGTGACAAATTACGTTTTTGATCCGTTTTTGCCACCGAAAATCTCTAGTTTTCAGCCGTCTCGTTTGCCGGGGGGAGGTCATGTTTAGCATAATCGCAAATTGTGGTACATGCAGAATTGTTGATCTGCCGCTCGGCGTCAATCATAAAACATGGAAGTATTCGCGTTGGAGATTTCAAACCTTCTCAATGCAAGGCTGTCAAGCCAATGACTACTAATTCTGTCAAGTATTAGTCCAAGTGATTGTTTGCCCTCAGCTCCTTCGGCACGTCTTCCAATGCTATAAGCGGAATCTGACTTCAGAAATTCATTGTCAGCACTTGTTAAACTGTCCAATAGGTTATAGTCATCCATGGTTAGGACGATCTCGGTAAATCCACTATGATCTTGATTGATGATTTCCCTGGCAGCGCCGGAATTATTATAAGTTTTAAGCAACATTTTTCGAAAATAAGTAAGCTTGAACTCGTCCACATAAATGGATCTATTCATTCCTATTTCATCTCTCTCTTCTACACTATTTGTGCAGCCAACAAAAGTTGTAGGAAATAGCAAGGCAACAACGTAAATGAAGATTTTAACCGGATTCATAGCGAGAATAATTATTCCGAATTCTACTATTAACGCTCTATGTTGATGCATAGTCTAGCTATATAACTATTCTCCTTGGATACCGGTACTTCATTTGTGACCAACATTGTAGCAAGTGTCGGCGCTTTCAGCTTACATGCGTATTCTGGTCACCATTTCAGTAACTGCTTTTGCTATTTGGTCTTTAAAAAGGTCAGCTGGGGAAATCTGCGCGGTAGACGTTCTTTTGGTATAAATTAGGAAGATTTATCTGTTTACAAAAACGACCATTTTTGTAAATAGGAAGTTTTGGAAAATTTAAAGCTGGATTCATTGTTTATATTGCCATGTAAAATAACAAAATGTATTATATTTGATTTTGTTAAGTAATGTACACAAATGATCAAAATTGGCTATGCAAGGGTTTCAACACAGGAGCAGAATTTAGACCTGCAGTTGGATGCTTTGAAAAAGGAAGGATGTAAGCAGGTTTTTACCGACAAGGTTTCCGGAGTAAAAGCGAGTAAGCCGAACTTCGAGAAACTATTAGAGTATGCCAGGCCTGGCGACACGATCGTTGTCTGGAAACTTGACCGTTTGGGCAGAAGTACTGTCAAGCTTATTGAGTTGATAGAAGAACTAAAAGAAAGGGGAGTCAATCTAAAATCACTTTCGGAATCCATTGATACCAGTACAGCAACTGGCAATCTGTTTTTTCAATTTATGTGCGTGCTTGCTGAACATGAACGTAACATCATTAGGGAACGAACAAAAGCTGGGTTGGAATCGGCACGTGCGCGGGGAAGGGCAGGAGGGAGGCCGGCAGGTTTGAGTGAGCGTTACCGCAAAATCGCGCCGGAGGTCAAGGAGATTTATGATAAGAAAAGTAGGAGCACGGATGAGATCCGAGAGATGTTCAAAATAAAAAGCCAGCCCACACTTTATAAGATTTTAAAATATGCAGGAGTAGATGTCAAAGGGTTTTTGCGAAAACGAAGATGACAAGATATCGTCGTAAAGTCGCGGCTACAAATATTTGGCACCTTAAAATTTTCCTCCAATCAGTCGATTATTCAGTACAGCGTGCTTGCCTTTTATTTCTGGCAGATGCCTCGGCCTTGCTCTTGTCCCCGAGGTGTCTGTTAGCGCGTGCACGAAAGAAATAAGGTCCTTCTTTTCTGTGCTGCTCAGGTTTAAAGAGTCCGGAAGAATTGACAAAAAGAGGCCGCGAAATCTAAATTTATTACCTGCTCCATGATTATAGAAGTCCACCACTTGATCCAGTGTCTGATAAATTCCATTGTGCATGTAAGGCGCTGTGAGAGCTGCATTTCTAACCGTCGGGACTTTAAATGAGGATTTGAATAAAGGATTTCGTGTGGAATGTTGCAAGCCAATATCCGCATCGATCTCGTATGTAGTCATCGTGTCTTTCACTGGCACGCCTAAACTGCGGTGATCAGAAATGGAAAAGTGCGGTGGCAGGGTGCCATTAAATAAAGGTGCGTAATGACAGCTTCCGCAACGGCCTTTGCCCATGAATACGTTGAAACCGTTAATTTCCTGGATACTCATTGCCGTCTTCTCGCCTCTCATGTATTTGTCGAACCGGGAGTTAAGACCAATTAATGTCCTTTCGTACGATGCAATGGCGCTTTTGATATGCTTCCTGGCAATTCCATGTTTAATTGTTTCAGGGAATGCGTTGTTGAAAAGCTTAATGTATTCGTCGCTAGCTGTAATACGCTCAGTGACGATCTCGAAGGATGTTCCGTGCATTTCATTCGGATTCATAATGACAGAATCTGCCTGATCTTCGAGAGAACTAACGCGTGAATCCCAAAATTGAAATGGCTGAAAAACTGAATTGATAATAGTTGGCGCATTCCGGGGTAGTTGATCAAGTGTGAAACTCATACTTTTTCCTAAACCATCGGTAAATGCCATTTCGGGTTTGTGGCACGATGCGCAGGAGCGTTCGTTATTATCAGAAAGAATCGGGTCGAAAAACAGGACTTTCCCTAAATCCGCTCGTTCCTTAAATAGCGTAACGCTGCTGTCGGGCATAAAGAAAGTCAGATTAAAAATATCGGCTTCAAACAACCCGTTAACTTCCGGGTTGAATGCTACAAAACGGTTTTCAGCAGGGATATTTAGGGCTTTTCTAACTCTTTCCAGGTATTTGGATAGCGGATTGAGATAGCTGGTAAGCAACTTCATTCTATCAAATGTATCAAAATCAGTGTTGACAAGGAGATATTTCTCAGTGTCATCTAGCAAACCTTCAACCTCGATTTTGAGTTTTTCAGAAGAACGGGGAAGCTGCGCCAGATACACTCTCATGACCTTATTCCAAACTTCTATTTCAGCATGAATGCATGGCAAATTGACTGGGTTTAGTTGAAAATCGCCATTGCCCAGCCCTACGGAGCTGATATTAAACATTTGCAGCTTCATGGCTTCCATAATCTGCGCATCTGTTATTTGCGAAATGGTTTTCTCGAATTGCGTTTCCACCAACGTCGCATGGAAGTTATTTGCAGCACGCGCAATAAACATTTTCTCAAAATCCCGACTCCCTTTACTGGATTTGGTAACAATCGAGTCCGCATCAATGCCAAATGGCCCGGCTATCAGGAAGTTGTCCGGTAATGATGGTCCGACCGGCTGCTTTATCGCCTGGATCGGCTGCCATATAGTCGTGTATGCTTTTTCGGGATAAAAATAAAGGAAGAAAAGCTCAACACGCTTGAACTGGCGAGCCAGATCGGTGTACACACGAATCCTTGCAGCATAGTTGCTATCCATAAAGTAGGTTGGATACCCAACGAGCATGGAGTCCAGCCGCTGCATTTCATTTAGATAAATTTCCCCTACCTGTTGAGCGGCGCTTGTTTTAATCCCGCTGTTATTGCGGAAGATAGCGGCGCAAAACAAAATAACAGCGGCTAGGCATAGCGCCGTGAAATACTTTTTTTTCATCCTGGAAAAAAATGAAACTTGTCCTAACGAGACCTAGTGGGGTAGCTATCGAATTTACCTCAAAAACCAAGCAGAGCCAAATCATTTGAGTTATCGGTAATACAGCAAGGAATGTGCCATTAAAATCAAACCCTACTTCAACGCAGATTCCCGTGTATGGCAAGAAATTCACAACAGGTCCAACTTGTTCTTGTATGTTATGGCATTTTACAAACGGACGTTCTTGAAATGCCATAAGCCAAATTTTACCGAAGTTGCGACTGTTGTTGCATTAAAACTTTGTGTATGGCGCCTTGAACGGGTCGCAATGACTTTACCAATATTTTGTGTTAGGTGGAGAAACAAGGAGATAAAATGCTTAACTTGATTTCACATCGCAAGAACAAAAAGGAGCCTATGTGGAGTGATAAAGCATGGTATGGTTTGATCGTAATTGTCTATTGCTGTCTGGGACTGACACATCTATGGCCATATCTTAGCCAGGCTTGGATAGCCTATTGGGAAAAGAAGTCAATGCGGGAGGTGCCCAGACCGACTACAAACAAGCGTCTTACAGGTTCGCTAGCTTTTTTGAGTGGTGTAATCTGGACCTTGGTATATTTTAGGCATTAGATTGTGCATATGCTCAGAACGACGCGGTCATTAATCAGCGGAAGGGTTACACTGCAAACTGGTTAAAATTAGAAACTCTATACTGTCTAATGATTACTGTCTAGCAAATGCATCAATTTCTGGCTTATTACGTTTGCGGAAGGTAACAAGGCTTGATACTCAGCAGGCAATGAACTGGTTGTTTGGTATGTTGCAGCACCGATTGGTAATGTGGCAGTCCGAAGAGAATACTCAACTATTGTTCGGTTTTTACTTTTACAAATTATGATCCCTATTGCCGGATTTTCATGAGGTAAACGCACCTTGTCATTGAGTACGGAAAGGTAAAACTCCATTTTTCCCTTGTGCTCTGGTTCAAATTCGCCTATTTCCAAGTCGATGGCAATTAAACTCTGTAGCTTTCTATGGTATAAGAGCAGATCAATTTTATATTCCCTTTTGTCAACTAATACTTTATATTGATTTCCAACAAAGGTGAAGTCTGATCCCATTTCCAGCAGGAACTCGCGAATATTCTTGATTAGGGATTCTTCGAGGTCACTCTCTGAATGTTTGTCTGCAAGGTTTAAGAAATCAAATGTGTAATTATCCTTTACAGCTAAATAAGCCTGTTTTTTTAGGTTTTCAGGCAATACGTCCTCGAAATTTGTTTGGTTAAGGAGATATTTTTCGTAGGTATTGTTCTCTATCTGGTTGGTTAATACATCTTTGGTCCAACTGATTTCTCGTACCAATGGTACGAGATTTTCATGAACTGAATATTCAGAGTAAAACTGACTAATAAGCCACAAATTAGCGACTGAAAACCCACTCATTGCTGGAAATTCACGTTGCAATTCGCTCGATAAGGATGAAACAATAGATTTACTCCAACCGCTTGCTTGCTTCTCGGAAATTGCCTTACTTAACTCCCAATACAGGTTTAGTAAATGTGCATTAACGGCTTTGAGTGCCTCATACTGCGCAGCTCTCACCTTCTCTTTAATGTCCGAAATAAATTGAATTTGGCTATTATCTAAACTCATATTTTGATATTATACGCTGTGCTTACCACAATCTGATCCAGGCTCATGATAAAATCAAAGGTAGCCAGACAAAGGAAAAGATACACCAACGACAAATAAGAGCGCGAGCTTTATTTAATTGTTTCCTAGGATTCCAAGCATGTTCAAGGCCGAACTCTAACTGTCCGATTCCGGCCATTTTTATCAATTAGAATCTGTGCTGTTTGCTGAATTTAAGCTGCTAAGGCACATTGTTGACACTGGTACATAGTTTGTTATACAGAAATAGATCATATAGTCGGACATTAAATAAGGTAAGATAATGAGACGAAGCGATTTGGGAGAGTTTGAAGAAATTGTATTGTTGGCCGTCGCCGCCTTGTCGACTAATGCGTATACTTTGACCATAGCCGAAGACCTTGAACGTGAAACTGGCAATGTGGTGACTACTGGCGCCGTCCATGCAGCAATGCAGCGCCTTGAACAGAAGGGTTACCTCCGCTCGGCCTGGGGGGAGGCGACTGCGGAAAGGGGAGGGCGTAGAAAGCGCATGTATTCGGTGACAGCTTTGGGCGGGCGAATTCTTGAAGAGTCGCGCGCTGTGCGTAACCGGTTTTGGGAGCGTATCCTGCCGGCCGTACGCATGGAATGGAACTGATCGCTTAAAATATCTCCGATGAAATCAAAACCCAGGTCCGCAGATCAGAAATCTGACCAGCCGCCACGTTGGCTGACCCTATGTCTTGAATGGCTGGTTGCGCCCCACTTGCATGAACAAGTGCTCGGCGATCTGCATGAACGATATGCCCGAAGGATTCAGCTTCATGGCAAACTCAATGCGCAAAGGCGATACTTCATAGAAGCAATGTCCTACATGCGGCCCATATTTATCAGGCGACAAACAAACGAATATCATTCACCCTTTTTTCTGAGTACTGCCATGATCAAGAACTATTACAAAATTGCATTCCGCAATCTTTTCAAAAACAAAGTTATTTCAGCCATCAACATCTGTGGGCTTGCTTTGGGGATTCTTTGCTGCCTTTTTATCTTTTTGTGGGTGCAGGATGAAAACGCGGTTGATCATTTCCTTGCCGACGAAGAAACCCTGTATGCAATGTATGAGACCACCACGACAAACGGGAAAGTAGCCGGTTCATATGCTGCTGGATTTGTTCTAGCGCCTGGTTCGAGTCGCATTTCTTTTGCATTGGAACAAATTGATAAAGTCATTCCTGAAATTAAGTATCAAGCCTACTATGCCACTGGCTATGAGTTGCCGTGGGGCCACCCTGAAACATTTCAAGTGGGCGATAAGAAGATCAAGCTGGAAGGGTCTCGGGCAGGAGAAGATTTCTTTAAAATTTTTAGTTATAAATTGATTGAGGGGACCCCGGAAACGGCATTGAAAGACATTGGAGGCGTAGCAATTTCAAGGCATATGGCCGAAATGTTCTTTGGCAGTCCCGGCAAAGCAATGGGACAAATTATGCGCCACGAGAACCGGGCAGACTTTAAGGTTACTGCGGTTTTCGAGAACCTTCCCAGGCAGAGTTCCCTGAAATTCGATTATCTGTTTAATTGGGAAGCGCAAAAAACGAAACTCGAATTTGCATCCAACGAGATCCGTTCGTACTTAAAACTCACGCAGGATTCGGATCCTGTCAAAGTGGAAGCTAAAATCAATCAGTACCTGGCCACGCGGCTGGAAAAGAAAAAGGGAATCCAGCAAAGGGCAGGTTTGATCCCGTTTTATGACCAATATCTTCATAGCACATTTGAAAACGGGAAACCCGAAGGCGGGCGCATTGAATATGTCCGGATTTTCACAGGTGTAGGCCTTTTTATTCTGGCCATTGCCTGCATCAACTTTATGAACCTGTCGACAGCGCGGTCTGTCAAACGTGCCAAAGAAGTCGGCTTACGAAAAGTTGTAGGCTCGTCCAAGATAAGTTTGGCATCACAATTTTTGGGAGAGTCACTCTTGTTTACTTTTCTGGCAATGTTGGTTGCAGTGGCGGTTGTTCTACTCCTTTTGCCTTCTTTTAACACACTAACCGGAAAGGATATCCAGGTCCCTATCGCAAAACCTTCTTTCTGGATCTTTCTCCTAGCTTTATTAGTCGTCACCGGACTGGTTGCGGGAAGCTATCCGGCCTTGTATCTTTCTTCCCTTGAACCTGTGCGTATATTAAAAGGTGTAGTGCGTTTCACCCGGGGTAGTTTGTGGTTCAGGCAGGGACTTACTGTTTTCCAATTTACAATGTCAATTGTCCTACTTATTGCCACCATCGTTATCTCGGGTCAAACCCGCTTTGTGCAAAATAAGCATCTCGGATATGACCGTGATAATCTGGTTTACATTCGCATTGAAGGAAAACTTGCAGCCCGAAGCAATTACTTACTTTTCAAAGAGCGGGTCTCAAAACTTGCCAGCGTGGCAATGGTCGACAGAAGCACTGAGGCTCCGCATGACATGGGTTTTTCAGTTGCCGATGCAGTTAATTGGGAAGGGAAGGAAAAGAATGACGCAGTGTATTTTAGTCCAGCTTCGGTTGGGATGGATTTTGTAAAACTGATGAACCTGAAAGTTGTTCAAGGCCGGGGATTCTCCAAAGAAATGGCAACCGATTCGACAGATGCGTTTCTGATCAACGAAGAAGCGCTGCGGCAAATGGGAATGAAAGACCCGATTGGAAAATGGATTTCGGCCTGGGCCAAAAAAGGGCATATCATCGGTGTATTGAAAGATTATCACGTGCAATCCATGCATGAGAAGATCAAGCCGGTCGTCATTGATGTAAAAGAAAACGAGTACTTCGGCGTCATTCTCATCCGTACCAAACCTGGCAAAACCACCCAGGCGCTTGCTGGTATCGGCAATATATATAAAGAAGCAAATCCTGATTTTCCTTTCAATTACCAATTTCTGGATCAGGAGTTCAATAAACTCTACCGCAGTGAGCAGGTAATCGCCAAACTTTCAAACCTGCTGGCACCACTCGCTATAATGATTTCTAGTCTGGGTTTGTTGGGGCTTGCCTTGTTTTCAGCCGAGCAGCGCATCAAAGAAATTGGAATTCGCAAAGTACTCGGAGCTTCCATTGCAGGTGTGGTGTCATTGCTTTCAAAGGATTTTTTGAAATTAGTGCTCATTGCTATTTGCATCGCGACTCCGGTAGGATGGTACCTGATGAATAAGTGGCTTCAAGGCTTCGCTTACAAAATCGAGATGGAATGGTGGGTTTTTGCCGCCGCCGCAACCCTTGTGATGACGATCGCCATTTTAACTGTTTCATTTCAGAGTTTCAAGGCAGCGTTGATGAATCCGGTTAAAAGTCTTCGGAGCGAGTAGTTGCTGTGAATGTATAACCAGACATTGACCGCTCGAAATCATACGTTGTATCTAGAAAGTGGCCACAGCATATTAGCTTCTGTCTAACATGCAATTCAATCCTATTGCTGCGTTGGCGAATCGCTTGACTCAAACGGCGAGTAAACAAACTTGATCTGCTGGACAAGTAAAACATTGGCAATCGTCAAAATCTGAAATGTTATGAGCTGTTTTATAGAATTTAAGAATTATGCCACCGATCCTGAATAGCTCAAGTATTTTATTGCTGAAACCACACCAGTGTAGTAGCCGGTTCTTAAACTAGCTTCAACCAAATAACAATTACTCTTTTGTGAGATAAAACAAGGGTTGAATAGTTCATATACAATGAATAATTCGAAGCGTGTTGTAAAACCGTCCGCCGCGGCGAAGCGCTGTTCATTTTCGAACACTGACAAAGTCATAAATCGCGATCAGCACGCTATACAGGCTACTTTTGGCCACTGGCACTTTGTTTATAAAAAGAAGGATTGCCAACAAAGCCAACCTTAGATAACCTGATATGATTCGGAATTACGTTAAAATCGCCTTGCGTAGCATGTGGAAAAGCAGGACTTTTTCACTCGTGAATCTTACTGGCCTGGTTACAGGCATAACAGCCTGCCTGTTAATCCTCCAATATGTGAATTTTGAACTTAGTTTTGACAAGTTCCATCAGGATGGACCACGCATTTATCGGATTGCAAACGATCGTTTTCAGCAGGGAAAGCTTGTACAGCATGGAACAATCACTTATCCGGCGGTTGGTCCGGCAATGGTTGCTGATTTCAATGAAGTGGAGAGCGTGACAACGATGGGCTATGTAGGCACTTTCAACCTTCAAAAGGATAAACAGATTTTTCAGGAAAAAGCAATTTTTGCGGACGCGCAATTCCTATCAATGTTCACCTTTCCATTGCTTGCCGGCGACGCCCGAACTGCGCTTAGGGCTCCACGTTCCATTGTGATTTCAGAAAGCAGTGCAAAAAAGATTTTTAGGGTTAGTTCAGCAGATTATGCAAGTCTGATCGGCAAAACTTTGAAAGTCGATACGGATAACGAGCCTTATGAGATTACCGCCGTAATGAAAGATTTTCCAGCAGCTTCGCACCTTGAATTTGGCGCTCTGATGTCTTATGAAACTTTGTCCAAAACTTGGGGCGAATGGGTGAAAAATAGCTGGCAAAATTCGGATATGTGGCATTATGTCAAACTCCGACCAGGTGCTGATGTAGCTGCGTTGGAAAGAAAGCTTCCCGCTTTCAGCCAGCGGCATTTTCAAGGCGATAAGATTTCAGGAAGTGTTGAAAAATTCAGCTTGCAACCACTGCACCGAGCACATCTCTTCTCGGATTACGAGTATGAAATTGGCAAGGTCAATAGTGGAAAGGCCGTCTGGACGCTGCTTATAATCGCTGCTTTTATTTTGGTTATCGCCTGGATCAACTACATCAATCTTTCCACAGCCCGATCGCTGGAACGTGCGCGCGAAGTGGGTGTCCGCAAAGTGGCAGGCGCAACCTCCGGGCAACTCATCTGGCAGTTTATGTCCGAATCCATCATCCTTAACCTTACTGCGGCGGTGCTATCCCTGGTGCTGACCATGTTCTTGCAGCCCACATTGAATGAACTTGTTAGCAGGCCTTTGTCATTGTCTTTACTGCTTGGACAAGGTTTTAACGGTTATTATTTACCCGCTATCTTGACTGGCGTCTTCATGACTGGCATTTTCCTTTCGGGCTTCTATCCTGCCTTTGCATTATCAGGCTTTAAGGCAATCCAGGTTTTGAAAGGAACATTCAAAAGATCCTCACAGGGCATTTGGGTACGCAAGTCGCTGGTGGTTTTTCAATACACCGCATCCATTATCCTGATTATTGGGACATTCATTATTTTCCAGCAACTTAAATTTATGCGTGAGCAGAAACTGGGCTTTAATATGGATCAAGTATTGGTTATCCGCGGACCGGAACTTACCCTTTGGGATTCAACCGCGATTGATCGCCTAAACGCGTTTAAAACCGAATTGGAACGCATTCCTGCTGTGCAGCAGGCGAGCGCATCGGGAAATATCTTTGGTAACCGCCTGGGCCGCAGCTTCAATATCAAACGGGTGGGTTCTAATGATGAAAAAGGTGTAACACTCAGTTCAATGGCCGTTGACCTTGATTTTTTTGATACTTATAAAATAACAAAACTGGCAGGCCGCAATTTCCTGGCAACGGATTCGAATGTGGATGGCGGCAAAGTGAAAAACACTATCTTAAATCTAGCTGCCGTAAAGTTGCTTGGTTTCAACAGTGCAGAAGAAGCAATTAACCAAAAATATGTTGTTAATGGCAGGGAATGGGAGATCGTGGGCGTTGTCAGCGACTTCCATCAGCAATCGCTCAAACATGCCATCGAGCCGATCGTTTTTGCTCCTTTTTACTCAATGGCTGGATTTTTCTCCATGAAAATGAATGCGCCTGAGGCAGAAGCGACAATCAAACAGGTCAAACAAAAATACGACGCCTTCTTCCCTGGAAATAATTTCAATTACTTTTTCATGGATCAAAAGTTCAACGAGCAATATAAAGACGACCGCATTTTCGGCCAGATTTCGACATTCTTTTCAATGCTGGCTGTGATGATCGCTTCGTTGGGGATATTTGGTTTGTCGTCGTACACCATTGCCCAGCGCACCAAGGAAATCGGCGTTCGTAAGGTGCTGGGGGCAACGGTTGGCAGCATTGTAGCAATGTTGTCACAGGATTTTATCAAACTGGTGCTGATCGCAATTGTCATCGGTTCGCCCATTGCCTGGTATGCAAGCCGGCTCTGGTTGGAGGATTTTGCTTACAAAATAGATATCGAATGGTGGATGTTTGCAGTAGCCAGCATAGTTGCCATTGCTTTGGCTTTTGCCACCATCAGCTCCCAGGCAATAAAAGCAGCATTGGCCAATCCGGCAACGACTTTAAAATCGGAATGAGTACTGTCTTAACACACCTAACATGTAGCATTCCCGACAACCAATTGCTATGTTAAGTCAGCTTAGCAGGTCAACTCGCATGCCGGAATAGGGAGATATAAAGGACTATTACCCGTGCATTACGCTGACTTTACCTTACAGATTTAATTAAGATTTACACCATTTTGTAGACGAGTCGATTTTGTAATATTCCGGTTATCTTTCTTTTTGCGGGTCTCCACTTTTTTAGCATCGTCCCATTACACTCATGAGCTTGGTTGGGTGTTAGATAATTGCAGCTGGCATGAGGCCTAGTCTGATTATAATATGCAATTGCTTCAGCCGCTAACTGCTTTGCCTGCTCATACGAGAAGAAAGTCCGGTCAAGAGAAAATTCTTCCTTCAGGGTTCTGTTCATCCTTTCTGCCAGCGCATTCTCGTAGGGGTCACCATGTTCTGTCATGCTGATATCAACCTTATTATTCTTCAAAAGCTGAATGTACGACCTTGAACAATACTGAACTCCCCGGTCTGAATGATGGATTAACTTCAAATTCTCTGTTCCCATTATGGTTCTCAACGCTTTTCTCAGAGCTAAAAGTGGCCCTTCGGTCTGCAAAGATTTGTGCACTGACCAGCCTACAATTTTGCGAGAATATGCGTCTGTCACCAGGCTCATGTAAACAAAGCCACGGGTAAGGGTAAGATAAGTCATATCGCTGACCGCCCGGCGGCCCGGCCATAATTGATTAGGACCAGAGATTTCTAAATCTCGAATTAGGTTTGGATAGCGACGCAAGTTGTGTCGCGAATTCGTTGTAATGGCTTTTCTTGTCCTCCTTCGAATCATTAAGCCATTGTCTCTCAAAATTTTAAAAAACTTATCCCGTCCAATATTGATACCATGTGCTATGCACCAGTCTTTCATCTGAAAGTATAGTTTTTCAGCGCCCACTTTATGATGCTGTAACCGTATCAATCGAATTTGAGCAACTAAAAGCCGCTCGTCATCAGCCCGTCGATCTTTGCGTTTTATGGCTTCATACCATGCCTGACGGCCATACCCAAACAGCTCGCATAATGTTTTCATCGCCACTAGTGGACGCTGGTAGCTCAACTCCGTTACTGCTTGGGTCCAGACTTTTTTCGGATTGGAATGTCAAACCGCACAGGCGGCCCTGTGCTTTTCAGCGATATTGATCATAATTTCCAATCCTTCATTCTTCAATTTAAGCCGTTCGTTTTCCTTTTCAACAGCAGCCAGTTTCTGCTTTAATGCCAAGAGCTCATCAGATTCTTTTTTCATTGGAACACGTGGTTTAGTCCTAAGCCAGCGGCCAAGACGGTAGCGCATGTACCGCGCGGCGGACCGCCAACGATGCCAGGCTTTAAGTGAAGTTCGAGAAATTTTAAGTTGACTCAAAAGTTGTTGGTCGGAAAATATGCCAGAGCGACAAAGCTCAACAACCTGAGATCGGAACTTACTGTTTTTGTAATTTTTCTTGATAACAATTAATCCATTCAATTTCATAAGCTTACAGGGTTATTGTAAGGCTATTTCAGTGTAATACAATTATGTTTATGAATTTTATGGATTACAGTAATCAACTAAATTTTTTTACCAATGGACAGATATCTCGAATGCGTGCCAACTTTGCTCCAGGTGGCTCGTATTCATCCTATGCCTTTGCTAACACTGGTTATCAGGTACTAGGCAATGAAGCCATCTGCACATCGGCATCATATTCGTTTTCTGGAACATTGTCAGCAGGATTGGGCATTAGTTGGTCTACTTCTAACCCGTCAGGCCTGAGTATAACCAGCAGCGGGGTTGCAACCCGTCAGAACGGTTTTAATGGTGAAGTAATTATTAGTGCCAATATTACAGGGGGATCTCTGTGCGGTAGCACTAAATTATCTAAAAAAGTATTTGTAGGACCAGCAGGAAGCATTAGTTATGGATTAACGACGTTTGACTTTACAGGAAGCACTGCTGGCGCAGGGGTTTGTAATAGTTGTGGAAATAGCATTTCAGTTTTAATGAAAGATTACGGTAATACAGCTACATACGTATGGGGTCCGCCCACACAGTCCGGATCGGTGAGTAGTGGTGCTAATGGTCGGAATGCAAATGCTACGCTTGGACCAGGTGCTTCCCTGAGCATTCCTTGCACTATTAATAACAATAACACCTGTAAGGTCACCTTTTCCTTTTATAATTATAGCAGTTTCTATCGGACAATAGTTTATCCAAATCCGGCTTCTAGTGATTTCTCCATTGAAGCCGTTGCCGTAACAGACATGAATGAAGTTGAATCATATTCGAAAACAGAAACGTTGTTGAAAACCGACGATTTAAAAATGACAGAACTTTTGTTGCTGGACGAGAAGGGAAATGTTCTCTCTAAAAAAGCCTTTACTGAAAAGAAAATCAATTTTGCCACTGATAAGCTGCCAAACGGAACCTACTTTTTACATATTGGTAGTGGTGAATCCAAAATTATGAAACAGATTCAAATTCAGCACTGATTGATATCAAAAAATGACGGATGTTGTGCATACATAAAAATAGAAAGATAAAAGCTACATGAAATTCTTGGTCAAAACGATTTTCTACACATGTTTTTTGTCCCTAATAGGGTGCAAAGAAAAGAAAGACCCACAAAGAGCTCAGTGTGGCTGTGATAGTGATGCAGAGGCTATAATTAACAATATTTCAGGCAAAATAGAATATGATACTACTGAACAGCCTATTTCATACAGACTCCAAGGGTATTATTCAACTGGATTAGCGGTTTGTAACGATTCAACGTTTCAAACCTTATTGGCTCAGAATAAGATCATGAATGGCGATAGTGTCGTCTTTGGTGGCGAAGCAAAAAATACGTGTACGGATTGTGAATTCTGCGGCTTAATTTCGATTACTACCTTAGCAAAAAAATAATCATTGGTGGGAAGCCAGTGTAAGTATCCCATTACTGAGCCCATCCCTGGTTTTCAGAGGGTTGAAAGTAGAGTTTCCGGTGTTTCTTGATGAAAATTAACAAATTTCTTTTGGGGTTAAATCATTCAGTGCACGGTGCGGCCTAACGTGATTGTATTCCCACCTAAAATCTTCAATTTTTTCCATAGCATCATCCATCTTTATGGCGGCTCTAATACGTTTTTCCTAAAAGTTTTATCATTAGGCAATGATGCTTAATCCATTCTGAATTGGTACATGGTTTTCATTATTTTCTGGTGGAATGCATGCAAGCTTACCAGTCTGCACAAAAATTTTGCTTGGTAATTTACTGTAATACGATGGGACAAATTTCAAGTAGCCCCCTACGCATAAATCGGAAAGCAACCTCGTATAAGTGGACGGCACATTGCCTAAATGCTTCTAATCAGATGAAAGCAGGAAGAATAGACTTCTCGATATCTTTCCAGGTCAGGGAGTGGCTGCCACTTACATCCGAAGCGTTGTGATGTAATGTAAGGATTGAAAGGTTTAAATCGGGAACGATATATAACACCTGACCTCCGTAACCAGCAGCGTATATTACGGGAAATACTTTATCTCTAACTCGGAACACGCCACGCCACCATTGATATCCATATCCCCAATCCGAGCTTGACTCATTTATTGGTATAACAAATGCAGTAGATTCGGTGATCCAGGATGTGGACACAATTTGCTTCTCATTCCACTTTCCCTTGCCCAATATCAGCTGGCCAATTTTCAACATATCCCGGGGCCTGAGAAACAATCCTCCTCCTGTGTGGACTTGATTATTCATTGAAGTCCAGGAAAAGTTTTCAATTCCCAAGCCTTTAAACAGGGATTGTTCTGCGTATTTGTCCGCAGGCTTTCCCGTTACATTGGATAGAATACCACCTAGCAAGATCGAAAGGCCGCTGTTGTATTCAAATTTCTTACCCGGCTTGTCCTTTTCATCCAAATTTTTAGCCAGGACATACTGATACATATCCTTGCTTTGGTTCATTAAAACAGCATCGTTTTTGGGGTCAGTGTAAGGAATGTCCTCATGCCAATCCAGTCCGGCCGACATGGTTAAAGCATTACGCAGCGTGGGTTGTGGGGATTTTTCTTTTATAGAGTTCTTGTAGGCCGGGAAAAAAGCGGTTAATGGTGCATCCAGATTTTGGATCAGGCCACCATCTTTCGCGATGCCAATCAGGAGCGACGTCACACTTTTTGTACAGGATTGTAAACTATGGATTCTTTCTCGTTCACCTAAATAAAAGTATTCGTCAAGCAACAACTTTCCATTCTGGGCAACAAGCACTGCGTCCAGTCCATGATATTTGCCCTTTAATATGTTCTCGAAAAGATCGTGTAATACCTTGGAATTCGCAGTCTGCATATTCAATGCGCCCACTTTCCAGCCATCACTGGTTACAGGCGGAGCTTGATAGCTCCATTTCAACAGAGGACGATTTTCCTTGTCAACCCTTGCTGGCCGCTGTGACGTCCAACGATCAGTTTTCGTCAAGGTCACCGTTTCAGGTTTGCGATCGGGTATATTGAGCAATCCTCCGATTTCTGTTTTATTCTTCGAAAGATTACCCGTGAATGTCGCTCCTTGCCCCAGATCCAGGAATATTTTTGAATTCGTTATGTTTATACCAGACAGTGTTCCTTCCGCCATTGATTCCGGAATTTCAAACCTGCCGCTCCACGAATCAGAAAAAAAATCATGACGCAACTCAACATCGAGCGGACCTTTAAGATGTGGCACAGCCTCAAATTCAGTATGCCAGATTCCTACCAGTTTTTGCTCGTCAGTAGAACAGGCCAGAACATTTACGAAGAGTGCCAGACCTATGCAATATCTTAATATCCTTCTCAGCATAATGAATTGCCAGACTAAAGTGATTTTAGTTGTCGGTAAGACTAATGTAAGATTAACAATATACAGCTTCTTTGCAAACTCCGGATAAGCTAGAAATCTATCAGCGAACATTTAATATTTTGCATAGCCAGCTGCAAGCTACTTGCAAGGCTACTAACAAATTTATCAGCGTATTGGAAACGGTGGTCAAAGTAAACTGTTTACTTGATCCAAATATTCCGAGGGGGGTAGTTGGTTACGGGATGGCGGTATAGACCGTAGCGCGGAAGGAGCCCTACACTGGCAAGCCCGGTGACAAAACCCAAAGTGGCATGGCAAGAAAATGCTGTTGATAGAATTGGAAGACTACTAGTTCAGCCTAATTCTTTTTAACATATGTAATCTGAATTGGCCCTCCCGGAGGCGGAAGCCTCAATTCGGGATTAGGGCCTAGACACGTGTTTTTAATATTGCCTGAGATAGTATAATTCCAGTTTTTTTCATCCTTATTTGTTTCCCAAGCATTATCCACATCACAAGCATGTACGCTTATGGAACCTGCCATTGTTTCTTGAACAACAAAGGTACCGTCGCCAATGTATCTGGCTAGTCGGTTTTCTAGGACACGGCGCGTTGAGCCATCACACCCACAGTCTTCATCATTTTTTGAACATGCGAATGCGAAAATGAACAGCAGATTGAAGTACAACGGAGCCTTTAGGATTAACCGCATATGGCATATTGTCTAAGATTCACAAGAGTGACCCAGAAAATATGAAAATAGTTGGGAAGCATAGGACGAAGAATCTAAGATTTCCTGAATGACGCAGCCATATTTAAAAGCAGTTAACCTAGTGCATCTTCTTGGGTCGTGCACATCTTCCGTTAATCGATTCGCCTCAATACCAGCGGATTTGTGTTCCAAACAGCAGGTGCTAATCTCTGACTATACGATTTTAACCCCACCAAATATCCGGTGGTTTTTCCATACTCTCAGCACCATGTGATTTTCTTCCCAATTGGTTGTGACTTTCAGAATTGTTTTGCAGTGTTTTACATAGTTCTTTTACCCCCTATTTGCAGGAGAGATTATCTGGATATGCCGCTACTAAAACGATTTGCCCACCTAACAAAATATTCACGGTTCGAAATAGGTATTACTAAATATCTGGAGTTTGGTGCCGTTGCTGAGAGATAATGTAAAATCTTGCCCAGATTCTCCGAATTGACTGATTGATAAAATGCGCTCACCGACAAAGAATTTTATTTTTTCCTTGACTTCGCGATCATAATTTCCAAAAAGTCCTTCATTTGTTAGTATCCTCCAAGATGAGTTTGTGTTCAATGTCCAACTTACTCTCTATCAGTGTGTCAGAGTAGTAAGTTCTAACCAATAGTTCGCCTGCTCGCACTTTCGCTCAAATAAAAAAGTAAATTTGTTCATCATATAGCAAGCCAGTTTAAAATCCTTCACATTATTAAAGATATGTTTCAATATCAGGAGCATGAAGTCACTGATGCTCTGTCTCCTTTTATAAAGAAGATCTGGATCTTAAACAACTCTGACAACTGTCTGGCAGTCCTGGACAAATCTATTTTGCCTAACGGCTGCTTTAACATTGCCATTATTGAAGGTATAGGCTTTACCGTTCGACAAAATGGAAGAGTTGATGTGCTAGGGGCAGGTATCTATTTCTGCGGGCAAAGCACTCATGTAGTTTCAATTGATGCTTTTCCCTTTTCCAAAGCCACAATGGTACAACTTTACCCCTGGGCACCCGTTCATTTTACTTCACAGGCACTCAGCCCCTATACAAATATGGTTAGCCTTTTAGAATGTCAAAAGGAGAACGAGGCGACTATTCTTAAATTTAGCGATACAAAGGATATCAACGAATTCCTTGACAAATTAAAAGTATGCTTAGCAAAATTTTATAATCCAGCAAAAGCATCACCTCTGATCACCAAAAGCACTAAAATGATTGTAAAGTTGAAAGGAAACACAACTGTAAAAGACATTGCAACAGCCATCAGATGCTCGCAAAGGCATTTACAAAAAATATTTAAAAAACATATAGGCCTAAGTCCAAAGGAATTCATTGTGATAATTAAGCTACGAGAAACAATCGAGCTTATTGCTTATCCTGAAGACATTCATAGATCGTTGACGAACTTGTCGCTGGAGAACAACTTCTATGACCAGGCACATTTTAACAATACATTTCGGGCTATCACGAACACGTCACCTGGAAAGTTTTTTGCCGATGACTACCTTCTCTCCTTAAAAAAATAAAGCGTCTGTTCGCATTTTTCCAAGTTTCATCCAGAGTCTGCCGGTACTTTTGTCCAGAACTCACGGTACACTTTGAGGGCAAATTCACGTTCACACCCGAATATTTTTTACTATGGCACATCATATCATCAGCTTTTTTTTCTTCCTATTATTGTTATCCAGCAACAGCTTTGGACAGTCAGCTTTAACCAGGTCGGTAGATTCTCTAATCAAAATATCAACACCTAGGAGTTTCAACGGAATTATCAAGATTAGTCAAAATGGGAATACTATCTATGAGCGTGCCTATGGGCTCAGTGATGCTGAGAAAATGGTCTCTCTCAGAATGGAAGACAAATTCATTATTGGGTCAATCAGCAAACAAATTACGGCAGTTTTAGTTTTGCAGGAAGTTCAGGCTGGTCGTATCAAGTTAAAGAATACCATTCATTCATATTTGCCAGAATTTTCTGAAAGATGGGCAGATTCTGTAACCATTCAGCAACTGCTGAATCACACGTCAGGGATTAGAAACTGGAACACGCCACTTTTATTTGAACCTGGCAGACAGTTTTCATATTCAAACTTGAACTATGCTATTCTTGGGAAAGTTGTTGAGAAAACATCGTCTCAGACTTATGCAAATTTGACAAGAGCCCTGTTTTCTGCTTGCAAAATGGTTGATTCAAAAGTCCCAGCATCAACTCCTCAAGACAAAAAGCACCAAAAAATTGTAAGGGGATACGTTGAGAATCATGATAAAGAATGGACCTCAGGAGATAATATCCTGACATTGCTGAATCTTCCGGTTATGGGTGTTCCCGCGGCTGGCATAATTTCAAACGTTGAAGATTTGACACGTTGGAACTATTGCTTGCATGAGAGAAAAATCTTAACCGACAGTATCTACCGTTCAATGATTAATGAGGCAGTCATCCGCCCGCATAGATGGGGCGAAGTCAAATATGGTGATGGTGTTCAAATTGACTACATTGACGGTATCCAGGAGCTGAGTATGAGTGGTTACGTTCCGGGCTTTATTTCCACTATACTGTATTTTCCATCAACTAAAATCAGTGTAGTTATCCTAGAAAATAGGTCTGCTGACCCAACTGACATGACAAGAGTCTATTATTTTCATGATCAAATCCGCAAGCTGGTAAAAAAAAATTTAGTAAAACAGTCTGCTGATTAGTGATCTCACTAGACCCGCTGTTTATACGGCAATTTAATAGTAAAATAGATATGCGATTTATTGATGGATTTCACACGCAGTTTTATATACCAATATCCGTGCAGCTATTATATCGAAGCACTCGAAGATTCGGAGATATTGTATATGAATTACCATGATCTGCAACAGATGTATACATCTTCCAAACCGTGGGAGAGATTTGGACGCCTTACTTGCTGAACACTTTTTCAACCACTCTCAGGGGCGGGCCGAAGACCTTTTGTTTTTAACACATGAAAAGCGTTACCTGAATCTGTTGGAAGAACACCCCATTATTGTCAAACGGGTACAGGTATATCACATTGCTTCCTATTTGGGCGTCAAAAATCAATCCCTGAGCCGGATCTGCAAAAGATTGTCCGAGAAGTAACCACCGACCAATGATATGAATTTCAATAAATCAGACGGAAATTTTAACTTCAGAAAGATATTACCTTTCATCCATCATATAATCCTAACTCCGCCTCGGACGTTGATTTACCAGCTCTTGTAGGTAATAATTAAGTTCATCGATCACTTGATAACCCAGAGAACATCTTATCCTTGTGCCATCTTTTTTAATAACCAACAGACCCGCGTCGCGGAGAATCTTGATATGGTGAGATATCGTGGGTTGGGATAGGTTGAAAGTTAATAGCAGATCTGAGTATTCTATCCATTCCTGTTTCGCTGCTTCAATAAGCATCAGTACCCGATTGCGGTCGCTTAACGCCTTTGATACCCTATTAAAATCTTTTATTTCCATACCAGGTGATCTTCAAGCTGATAGAACAATCGCAAACAGTGAAGATTTAACAAAAACGAGTTGACTATATGGCTGTATGACTAAAAGCGCTATTTATCATACCCTGATAAGCTTTGCCCCGGCGGTAGCGCTGCATGCTGTTCTTCCATTTTGTTGAAATGGAAAATATGTGTAGCACAGGTTTCCAACGTCATATAGCTCACAGGCGTTATAACCTTCCGGCAGGGGTAGCTTATAAACAGACGTCAACTCCTTGATATACTGGTTTGTTATCAGCACATAAGTGTCCAGTCCAATACTGTTCTTTAAAAGTCTGTGCGCATCAATTAACGGACGTCCGAAGAGTTTGAAAAAACGTCCGATTTGATAGACACTCATCTCTCCATAGTGCACAATGACTTTAAGGCTTAAATCTTTGACAATTGGGTAAACGCATTTTAACTTTTTAATCTGATCATGAAAGGAGTGCAGCATTTTTTTAAACTGGGTCAGTATTTTTGTGACAGATAACGGTTTGCCGAACTGATAAAACAGGATTGCGTCACCTTCTATTTCCGAGATTTGAAATGAGAGCTCGTTTGCATTGATAATCGAGTTAAACAGTTGCCTGATAATCCAGTTCCCATCTTCGTTAGCAGTCCTGCTTACAAACTTGGTAAAACCACTGATATCTACGATAAAAATTAGTCCTTTTGATCCCTTTTTCATTGCAGTATTGGTTTGTGAACTTGCATTGCAAATGTCACAAATGTTTCTAGCGCCAAGGTTTCCAGAAATGTAGAAGATGTATCCATCTTGGGCTGGGTATGTTACTGGATTTGCGCTGGCTGGCTAATTTCGTTTTAATTATTTCCAGGATCTTACCATTCCTGTTATCCGGATTGTTGCTGCTTTTACAGTAACTAGGGTGGTGTCGCCATATTTTAACCAGTAAACACCATTTTGAAACAATTGTTTCAAAAAATACATTAAATTTTTGTGCGGCCGCTTTTGGATACAACATTGACCAAAATGGAAACATGCGTGAATTGCACAGGTGAGACCTTTGCATCGAACCAAAAACAATAAACAATGAAAACGATATTCATTACAGGAGCATCATCCGGACTGGGAAAGGAAACGGCGAAACTATTTCTGGCCAATGGCTGGAGAGTCATTGCGACCATGCGAAACCCTGAAAAGGAAACCGATCTTATTGGGTTGGAAAACCTGACCCTGCTGGCTTTGGATGTGACAAACGTGCAGCAGGTTAATGACGCCACCCAGGTAGCCATATCAATGGGCGTGGATGTAGTCTTAAACAATGCGGGCTATGGGTTGGTTGGAGGATTTGAAGGATATTCTGATGAGCAAATCAAAAGGCAACTGGATACTAACCTGCTGGGCGTTTTCAGGGTAAGCCAGCCTTTTATAACTTCATGTCGCGAACAAGGGAAAAAAGGCATTTTCTTGACAATCACTTCGGCAGCAGGAATTGCGGCTAATCCGCTTGCGTCGGTATACAGCGCAACCAAATTTGCATTGGAAGGATGGAGCGAGGCAATGAACTATGAAACCAACCAATTTGGTATTTTCTTTAAAACAGTGGCACCTGGTGCAATGAACACCGATTATGTTGGCAGGTCATTGACATACGTCGCACATGAAGCGTATGAGCCGCTCTGGAACAAGATGATGTCCGGCTTTACAGATGGCAGTACGAATGTCGTATTTTCAGACCCAGCTGCAATTGCAGCAGTAGTCTATGAAGCCGCCACGGACGGAAAGGCGCAAGTGCGTTACCTGGCTGGCCCAGATGCGGTCAATGCTGCCAAGATGCGTCAGGAGCTCGGCATACAAGCGCACAGTGAACAAATCAGTGAACTATATAAAATTAACTGATTGTGGAAAGTTTAGCAATCTCAGCTAATGCAGTGGCACATGCCGTGGCGTACGCGATAAGTCAGCCCCAGGATGTGGACGTTAGTGAAATGATAATCCGCCCAACTGCACAACCCTATTAAACAAAACAATGTCAGACATAAAACAACCAGGTGGCCTGCAACCAGGTGGCCTGGAAATGACCACCTTTCAACTTGAAAAAAGGAAGACCTATCAGGATTTCATTGAAGCCAATGCTGATGTGGACACCTGGCTTAAAAAGCAGCCTGGCTTTCAGTCCAGGCATATTGCCCAGCGGCGAGACGGAACGATTGTCGATGCGCTGATCTGGGATTCAGAGAAGCAGGGCACCGATGCCATGCACCGGCTAATGGACGAGCTGGCAGGTTCACCTGTACATGATGCGATCGACCAAGGGACCGTTTCCTGGAACATTTACCCGATCTATCATCAAATTTGACCCAAATAGTTACAAACTGGCTGAATTATGAAAAAAGAAGAATTTCAACCCTATATCTTTCAAAGCATTTCTGAGCTGCTGCAGGCTTTGGGATTGCCTAAGCCAACCCATCCCTTAGTGGCGTTGGTTGATTACAAGGACGTCCGTGTTGATACTGGCGATATTGGAAAGGGGTATATCCTGAATTTTTACAAAATATCCTTTAAAAAGCATTTTGCAGGGCAGGTTCGTTATGGGCAGGGCCATTATGATTTTGAGGAAGGGGGCCTCTCGTTTACAGCGCCAAACCAGCTCATATCCGCCGCTCAGGAAGAAAAGGATTATAGTGGTTATACTTTGCTTTTCCATCCGGATTTTATCCGGAGTTATCCCTTGGGTAAAAGTATGATCAAATACGGGTTCTTCTCTTACTCGGTTGCAGAAGCGCTATACTTATCTGAGAAAGAGAAGAGAGTAATCTTTTCTTTATTTGATGCAATAGCATTAGAGCTCGATAATAACATTGACCATTTTAGTCAGGATGTGCTGGTGTCACAGATTGAGACACTGCTCAACTACAGTAACCGCTTTTATAACCGCCAGTTTATAACAAGAAAAGTGTTGCACAACGACCTGATTGCAGAGATGGAAGCTTATTTATCTGAATACTTCAATGAAGACAAGTCCCTGCTGACGGGGCCACCAACGGTGCAGCAGTTATCCGACCATTTGAACGTTTCCCAGCGCTATCTAAGTGATATGCTTCGCTCGCTGACCGGTCAGACCACCCAGCAGCATATACACGCCAGGCTAATCGAGAAAGCGAAAGATATTTTAAGCACAAGCAATCTGACCATTGCTGAGATAGCCTATCAGCTTGGCTTCGAATATCCGCAGTCTTTCAATAAACTTTTTAAGAGTAAGACAAAAATCTCACCACTGGAATTCAGACAATCATTCAACAATTAAATTAAAAGCGTATTAAAAAACAAACGTTTCAGAATTGAACTTAATTTGTTTATCATTTGTAAATTAGGGCATGGCAAGGAATGTTGAATTTGATGAACAGTTAGCTGTTTCCAAGGCAATGGATGTCTTTTGGAGAAAAGGCTATAACGGCACTACGATGAGAGATCTGACAGAGGCGATGGGTATCAACAGCAGTAGCCTGTATAATACGATTGGCGACAAACATGAACTTTTTATCCGGAGCTTAACGCATTTTACTGAGTCAAGAATGAGAGCTGCTTTGAAGCAGTTGGAACCGATCAAATCGCCATTAAAAGCAATTGAAAAATTTATTCAATCATCCGCTCATGCCATTACAAATGAACCTAATAGCTGCTTAGCCATTAAAACGACGTTTGAAGTAGCCGCAACTGATAAGCAGGTGCAGCAGATCATAAAAGCCGACAATGATTTTACTTATAATTTGTTGATCACTCTGGTGGAAAGGGCAATAGAGAAAGGAGAAATAAAAGTAAGCCAGGACGCAGCCATGTTAACAGACTATATCATCAACCACTTTACCGGCTGGCACGAGTCGTTTATCATTCACAAGGATAAGGTGCGCATCAAGAAAATGGCAGCATTCCTTATGCAGCAGATAAGCCTGTAATTTTTTGCAACTAATCTGAAACAAATGTTTCGAAATTATGAATATACATGAGCAATACAAAGATTACTTCACGGCAACTGAAAAACCTGAAGTTATCGAAATAGGAAAAGCCAGCTATGTTTCAATTCTTGGAGAAGGAAGCCCTGGGACTACCGTTTTTTATGAAAAGAAAGCGGCCATAAAAGAATTTATCATTGCATTGGAGAAGAGCTCTGCGCTCACTGATCATGCATTTACAAGCAGGATCGTGGAGATATTTTACTGGTTTGATCCGGAGAAGGTTGGGTTTGTCGATATCGGCCGCTTTTATACAACAGTAAATTTAGACCTACTCCGCTACCGGATTGCGATCCGTATTCCTGATTTTGTTACGAGTGAAGCCATTGCACAAACGGCACGACAAAGACAAGATATTGCCTTCGCCAGCGGCTTTGAACTTTTCACCTACACAGCAGGAACTAGTGTCCAGCTTTTACATACAGGCCCTTTTGCCGGGGAATTGCAAACGCTACCTGTGCTGCAACGATTTGCTACCGACAACGGTTTTAAAAAATCCGGCATGCATCATGAAATTCATCTGACCAATTTCGAGGTGGGGGAAAGTCAGGCACATCTTCAAACGATCCTTCGCGATCCCGTAGCAAAGCAACAATAATTTTTAATCAAATCTGAAACAAATGTTTCAATAATAACAATTGATAATGAAAGCAGCAACAAATGAATTAACCGGGAAAGTGGCGCTAGTCACCGGGGGAACAAAAGGCATAGGCAAAGCGATAGCAGATGAGCTAGTTCGCCTGGGAGCCACCGTGATTATCTCAGCAAGAAGCAGACCTGATGCAAATCCGGAGCACGCCTTTATCGCAGCAGATCTTACCAAGCCAGAGGATAACAAACAGTTATCAGACAAAATTATAAATGAATACGGCGCCCTCGATATTTTAATTAATAATGCGGGTGGAACATCCGCGCCGGCAGGCGGTTTTAGTGTACTCTCTGATCAGGACTGGGAAGATGATCTGCAGTTGAATCTACTGTCAGCCATCAAACTGGACAGGGCGCTGGTTCCTTTGATGATCGAGCGTAACAGTGGCGTGGTTATCCATATCTCTTCCCTTAATGGTAAGTTACCGCTTTATGCTTCTAATTTCTCCTACGGTGTAACCAAGGCGGCCCTTAACAATTACAGCAAGGCATTGGCCAATGAAGTTGCATCCAAAGGTGTGCGCGTAATTACCGTATCACCGGGCATGGTAAAAACCACTGCCATGGAAAGTTTTCTTCACAGCTACGGCGCTTCTATGGGAAAAAACCTGGACGAAACAGCCCAGTTGGTCATGGACAGTCTGGGAGGTGTACCAATGAACAGACTCGCCCAGCCAGAAGAAATAGCGCATCTGATAGGGTTTCTGGTTTCACCCAAAGCCTCCTACATCACCGGGAGCAACGTCGTAATTGATGGGGGAACAATACCTACTGTTTTTTAATAAATGATCAATACCCTATGGATCAGGCGTTTTAATCCCTTTTCAACATTGGCCAACACTTAATGGTTGCAGAAAAACAGGATATATGACTTGATATTAAACACTTAAACTATGAAAGATATCAATTTAGATGATGTGGTAAAACGCTCACTCGCTATCAGGAAGCTATACCACGAACTAGAACTCAAACACCACGGTAGCGAGTGGTCTGTTCAGGAAGATGCACTGGCATTTATGACAGATGCCGGGCTTGTTGGCAGGTTAACGATGGCACAGCAAGGACGTTGGCCCAAAGGCGACAAGCCGGAAAATGAACTTTCACACAAGTTAGGTGAAAGCATCTGGTGGCTAATTATACTGGCTGACCGCATGAATCTAGATATTAATACAGCACTGGATGGATTTCTGTCAAGAACCGAGAAGCTTTTAAGTAACTAATATGGAATTAACACGAGAAGCTGTCGGCGCAAAACTGCTCATCTACGGCGCAACTGGATATACCGGCAAAATGATTTGTTACGAAGCCGTTAGGCGCGGCTTGGATTTTGAAATTGCAGGCAGAGACAGGGACAAGCTTCTGGCCTTGTCTCGGGAATTAAGTGTGCCATATCATGTTTTTTGGTAGATGATAAATTTGGCTGGGAAAAAGCCCTTTCAGGTAAAACCTGCTTGCTCAATGTTGCGGGCCCTTTCAGCGAAACGGCGAAGCCTGCCATGCAGGCTTGTATAAGTCACAAAGTACATTATGTTGACATTACTGCCGAAATTGACATTTACAGACTAGCTGAATCTAAGGGCTTAGAAGCAGCTGATGCAGGCGTAATGATCCTTTCTGGGGCAGGGCTCTTTGCTACCTATGACCCACTGGTCTTACATACAGTCGGCCGGATTAAGAACCCGATTTCGCTTCGTGTTGCTTTCAAATACAGCGGTGGTTTCACGCCTGGTTCAATTGCCAGCAGTGCTAACATAATTAATGCCGGAATACTGATAAGAAAGAATGGGTTGATCCAGCGGTTATTGGAGGCCACGGCTGCCGAGTTTGATTTTGGAGATGGCCCTGAAGAGTGTCTGCCCACACCACTGGGTGGGGTCGTGCTTTGTTACCGGTCAACAGGGATCGCTAATATAGAAGAGTATTTTCAAATGGCTTTGCCCGCCAGTACCGGGCAGCCAGATACTATTAATGTCCACAGCCAAATGGGTATTGACTACAATGTGCTGCAGAGTAAGATTGTTGCAGAGGTGATGGGGGCAGATGGATCCATAGTACGATCCATGGCGATTATGCCTGCCGGTTATATGCCCACCGTCAAATCATCGGTAGAAATTGTTTCGAGGGTAGTAAACGGTTTCTATACAGTAGGCTTTCAATCACCTGCTTCGGTGTACGGAACAGCACTGCTGAAAGCCCTAGACATTGAATTACTCAACTTATAATTACGCACATACAAATAACCCTGTACCGTTGGAGAAAGAAGTGTCTGCACAAGTTAACGCTCATGTATCAAAATAACTTATTATCTAATTCTGGAACAGTCGTTTTAAAGTATTGACTATCAGTCATATTAATCCTTATAACTAATTTAGTTAAGTAGTGCAATGGAAAATAATTTAATAAAAACCCCGGAACTATCCGGTAAAATTGCCCTTGTGACAGGGGGTACAAAAGGGATTGGAAGAGCAATTGCTGACAGGCTCTCTGAGGCGGGCGCTACCGTAATTGTAACAGCAAGAAATCATCCGGATGATAATGAGTTAAAGCATCATTTTGTTGCAACAGATTTAACGGTTTCCTCAGAAACGGCAAGAGTAATAGGGCATATCCATGAAAAGTACGGGGCTATTGATATTTTAATCAACAATATGGGCGGCTCTAACAGTCCTTCGGGCGGGTTTGCCGCGCTCACAGATGAGCATTGGGAGAACGACCTGCAATTAAACCTGTTGGTCCCGGTACGTATAGATAGGGCCGTTCTTCCAAAAATGCTGGAACAGCAAAGCGGGGTAATTATCCATATCTCTTCTTTAAGTGGGGTATTGCCCTTGTACCAGTCCCTTGGCGCCTATGCGGTGGCCAAAGGCGCTTTGAATAATTATAGCAAAAGCCTTTCAAAAGAGGTGACGCCTAAGGGCGTACGCGTTAACAGCGTTTCACCAGGTATGGTAAAGACCGATACGATGGACATGTATTTGCAGTCTTTATCAGAATCATTAGGGCTAAGTTTAGAAGTAACGACACAGAATCTGATGAACACACTTGGTGGGATTCCAATGGGCCGAATGGCAACACCGCAAGATATTGCGGAGCTAGTTGGCTTTTTAGTTTCACCAAGGGCGTCCTACATCACAGGTAGTAATTATATCATTGACGGCGGTGCTATCCCAACCATCTAGCATTTAGTTCTTCACTGTTGAATTCTACAATTAAAGATAAACCAAACATAAATATAAAATCTATAAAAATGAATCAGGTAAATTATAAAATCAGTAGCGAAAGAGAGATAGAAAATCTAATCGCTCGTTATACACATTTATTGGACAAAGGTGACTTTGCAGGGGTTGGTGCCTTGTTTGCACATGGAAGAATAGGTTCCCTAGGAGAATTTACAAACGGTGCGGATATTGAAGCAATGCTTAAATCTAATCTTCAGATCTATCCAAACGGCACTCCTCAGACTGCGCACATAACAACTAATACTGTTATTAAAATAAATGAGGATGAAACGTCAGCTACGGCGAAATCATACCTTATCATTTTTCAACAGGACGTTGAGCGGTCATTTCCTTTGCAGCCGGTCATGACTGGTACGTATGACGACATCTTCGCGCGGATTGATGGTCAATGGCATTTTAAAGAGAGAAGCCTTTCTATGGGTTTTGCCGGAGACTTGTCACACCACGCTAACCCGGACGGGCCATCTGCGAAAATAATGAAGGATAATGAATAATATGAAAACGGCCCTTGTTACCGGGGCAAACAAAGGAATAGGGTTGGCAACCGTTGAAGGGCTTGCCAAACAAGGGTATAGAGTATGGCTGGGATCGCGGGATTTTTCCCGCGGTCAGGCAGCTGTCGATGATCTTCGCTCCAAGGGGCTGGACGTATACTTGCTTATGATTGATGTCGCAGATGATAGTAGTGTGATTCAGGCGGCGCGCACTTTGAATGAGCACACCCCGCATCTGAATATTTTGATTAACAACGCAGGTGTTGCCCCGAACCTAAAAAGCTTGCCTAGCGAGGAAAGCATGAATTTGATCCGGCAAACTTTTGAGACAAACACGTTCGGACCAATCCGCGTAACACAAGCTTTCCTGCCTTTGCTGAAAGCTGCTGATCATGCGCGTGTCATCATGTTAAGTAGTATTGTTGGCTCTATCGGCCTGAGCTCAGATCCTAATGTCATTTATGGACAAGTCAATTTCATGGGCTACTCGGCTTCAAAAGCAGCACTGAATATGATCACTGTCGCTTTTGCTAAGGAACTTGGCCCTTTTGGTATAAAGGTATATGCTGTCGAACCCGGGCATATCCGGACCGAGCTTAACGATAATACAGGAACGCTGAGTACGCAGGAGGGAGCAGCAGTGCCCATAAAGTATGCAACTATGGACTTGGAAGCTGCTAACGGAGGCTTTTTCGGGCCTAATGGGATACTCCCCTGGTAGTCGACCGGATACGGATGGATAATGCCGCAGAGGGTTTTCTGGTTATTTCTGAAAATCTGCATGGAAAATAAATGGTAGTAATTAAATTTTAAAATAATAGATATGAATAAGTTAAAGGACAAAGTAGCAATAGTGACGGGAGCGTCGAAAGGAATAGGAGCGTCAATTGCAACATATTTTGCAGCCGAAGGCGCAAAGGTTGTCGTGAATTATGCTTCAAGTAAAGAAGGAGCTGAAAGAGTTGTTAAGGCTATAATTGAAAATGGGGGGATCGCTATTGCCGTGCAGGGGGATGTGTCGAAAAAAAGTGATGTCAGCAAACTTTTTGAAGAAACCCAAAGGGCATTCGGTACATTAGATATTTTGGTGAACAATGCCGGCATTTTCGAATACGCTCGTATTGAAGATGCCACAGCAAATTCTTTCCATCAGCAATTCAACATTAATGTTTTAGGGTCCTTATTTGCCATTCAGGAATCTTTAAAAATGTTTGGTGATAAGGGCGGAAATATCATTAACATCAGCTCAGGAGCCAGCAAAACACCAGTTCCGACAGGATCGATATATTCTGCATCCAAAGCAGCATTAGATGCTATTACGATTTCTTTGTCGAAGGAGTTTAGTGGTAGGAAGATTCGTATTAACTCCCTTTTACCAGGGGCTATTGAAACGGAAGGAACCCACAGTAATGGTTTTATTGGAAGTGATTTTGAAGCCAAAGTAGTTGCCAATACGCCTCTTGGCCGAACAGGGCAGCCAGAGGATGTTGCAAAAGTTGCCGTATTTCTAGCCTCGGACGATGCGGGGTGGATAACAGGTGAGAAAATATCTGTTTCAGGAGGTATTTTTGGGCTTTAATTAATTTGCCTAGACTTAAAAGACAAAAGGCGCGAATAGGCAGACATGTGAATTTAGAGACACTATCTCAAAATCTGTGTAAAGTTTAAATCGGGGTTTGTAACTCCGATTTTTTACTTTTAACAAAACACAGTTTATGAGACTAGAAGATTTGTTGACTGATGAGTTTTTAAAGCAGTTCAAGAGCCGCGAGACGCTCAATGACTTTCTTGGCCAGTTACAGAAGCGGGGCATTGAGAAAATGCTTGAAGGAGAGCTGGATGGGCATTTGGGATATGATAAGCACGAGCAGTCGCCCAACAGCAATTCCCGTAACGGCTATGGAAAAAAGAGGGTCAAGACCAGCTATGGCGAGTCGGAAATACGTATGCCCCGCGACCGGGACGCGAGTTTCAATCCGATGATTGTTCCCAAGCGGGAAAATATGGTAGATGGGGTCGAAGAGGTGATTGTATCGCTATATGCCAAGGGAATGAGTGTTGCCGATATCGAAGATCAGATCAGGGATGTTTACAATTTTGAAGTATCGACATCTACCATCAGCCGTATCACTTCCCGGATAGCAGAAGATATTGTCAGTTGGCAAAACCGGCCTTTGGAACCCGTTTATTTGATTGTCTGGATGGACGGTATTGTCTTCAAAGTACGTGAAAACAGCAAGGTAGTCAACAAGACAGTTTACATCGCTGTTGGGCTTAAACGCGATGGTTACAAGGAAATCTTAGGCATGTGGCTTGGTAAAAATGAGTCTGCAGCCTACTGGATGAGTGTTTTGACAGATATGAAAGCCCGCGGGTTACAGGACATCCTGATCACGGCAACAGACAATCTTAATGGTTTTACCCAAACAATCCGGTCTGTTTTTCCTGACTCTGCTACTCAGATTTGCGTAGTCCATCAAATCCGGAACAGTTGTCGGTATGTGGTTTGGAAAGATAAAAAGGAGTTTAGCCGTGATTTGAAAGACATTTACGGTGCCCCCACCCGGCAGGCGGCCTTAGCTGCCCTGGATAACCTTGAACTGAAATGGAACAGCAAATATTCCTACGCCATCAAAAGCTGGCGCGAGCACTGGGATGAGCTGACTGTCTTCTTTGATTTTCCATTAGAGATCCGCCAGATCATTTACACCACAAATCTCATAGAGAACCTAAATGGGAAAATTAGGAAGTACACAAAAAACAAGCTGTCGTTTCCTACTGATGAAGCAGTGATGAAATCCGTATATTTAGCCCTTAGAGAGGCTTCGAAGAAATGGACTATGCCCATCCGGAATTGGGGCATGATCCTGAATCAGTTTTTGACTATTTTTGAAAATAGGGTCAGGCTATAAGCTTCGCCCAACCCCGATTGAAAACTTTACACAGTTAATGCGATAGTCCCAATTTAGAATTGTTTTGCACTATTTTAACAGGGTTATTTTTCCTATGCGGGTTCATTCAAACGGTCGTATAAGTGAAATTTCCATGTCCCGCTGAAACCTGGCATTCAGTATCATCGCCGAGAAAGCATGGCCTTTTGAGATACATCTGGCTGATGATAATACGCATTTGCCAAACCATTGTGTCAGACGACTCAGCTCACTTATGCCATTTCATAGGGAAAATACGTATAGCAAAGCTCGCCCACATCATAAACATCATAAAGTTGGCTCTTGTTTTCCCATTGTTCCATATTACTGTCATTCGCCTGCTGCAAGTATTGGTGAGTAACTAGCGCGTATGTGTGTGAGTGGATATGGTTTTTTAAAAGGCGGTGTGTTTCGACAACCGCCTTCCCATAGATCTTGCGAAACCTGTCAACCTTAAATTCAGCAATCGCACCATAGTGCGCCACCATCTTTATAGATAACATCGCTACGTGAGGACAAATAAGCTTCCAGTGATCAATCAGCTCATTAAACGCAGCCAGCATGTTAGCCGTTTCCAATTATCCTGTGACTTTCAACGTCTGAATCAATTCATCAACTATTTCCAAATGATAGGTTAATACAATAGGGCTTCCTTCAAAATTTCCCGAAGTTTCTGCCATCAAAAGGCTTTCCGTTTCTTTTTCTTCAAAGCCGACAGGCTTTATTGTCGCCTTGTATCGCTCGTTAGAATCCGCTATCCAACGCTCTATTTCTTTTTTTCCGTTGTGCGTTTTTCCTTCATCGAAAACTACGGCTGTTTCAGAAAAACAATTGGCGTATGCGACGCTATCAAAGTTGTTTTGCGTTTCTACTAAATCGGCTACTACTTTTGGTAAGTTCATTTTTGTCTTTTTTTGAGGTTGTTAAATAGTGGGTACAGTTCCGCCGTCAATGACATATTCTGTCCCTGTGAGGTAACTCGCTCTTGGCGAAACCAAAAAGCCAACAAATTCAGCCACTTCTTCTGGTTGGGCAGGTCTTCCAAAGGGTATTCCACCCAATGCATCCATCACCCCCTGTTGCGCTTCTTCTACGGTACTATTCGCGTTTCTTGCAAGTTCGCCCAGCCAGGCTTCTGATGCTGTCGTATTAATCCAGCCTGGGGAAACAGTCAGCACGCGAACACCCGAAGACGCAACCCCGTTGGATAAGCTTTTACTGTAATTTCTCAATGCTGCTTTTGCGGCTGCGTATGGCAAAGTTGAATCGTACAAAGGCAGTATGCCCTGTATGGAAGCAATGTGAATGATAACACCACTCTTTCGATCGATCATTTGTGGTAAAAATCCTCTGTCCAGCCGAACCGGGGCAAGCAAATTGGCCTGTAGCGTTGATTCCCAATCTTCATCACTCAATACAGCAAATCCACCGGCAGGCGTTGATGACGATCCAAGATTGTTTACCAGAATATCCAGCTTTCCATAAGCCGATAGCACCTCGCTTACCACCTTTTGTGATCCCTCCGCCTTACTTAAATCAGCGGAAATGAAATGCAACTTCTCGTTTTGCTCTTCCGGTGCGTTCCTTGCGGTAATAATCACAGTTGCGCCAGCTTGTAAAAGCCTTTCTGCAATTGCTCTTCCGGCTCCTTTTGTACCCCCGGTTACCAAAGCAATCTTGCCTGATAATTCATTGTTAAAATTAAACTGTTCCATTGTATTGTCCTTTGCTTAAAAATGAATGATAGGACAAAATTGGCGTGTAAATGAAGTTTAGACAAGTACGGAATTACGATTCATATAGGGATAAATTGATCCCCTATTGCACTAACTGATACATACGCTTAATTTTGAAATATGTATGAAAGAAAGACAACACCAAACCTGAATTGCGGACTTGACCTGATCGGGGAAGTGCTTTATGGCAAATGGAAAATCCGCTTGCTGTGGTTTATTGACCAGGGTTATCAACGCCCAAGCGAACTGCAACGCAAAATCCCCGACGCTTCCCGCAGGGTTCTGAATATCCAATTGAAAGAATTGGAAGATCATGAACTGGTTACAAGGAAAATTTATCCCGTCGTACCGCCAAAAGTAGAATACAGCCTAACGGATTTTGGTAAGACTGTAATCCCTGTAATCGCCGCATTAGGACAGTGGGGCGATGAACATGAGGACCGTTTGCGGGATGTGATTTTAAAACAAATTCTAATATCTGATTTGCACGATACCCTTGGGTAGCTTCGCGACAGCCAACAAACCTAAACAGGAAGCTTCGCAACATGATCTGACAGAGCTAGTTCCGCTAATCAAGTTTATGTTTAAATAATGAGATTTTAGTAGCAATATCCATGGTCATTGTCTAAAGACTATGGCAGAGTTAACGACATTCTGAGAAATTAGGCCAAATAATATTTCGTATGCTACTGGAATTTTGAACTCATAGCCCGATAAAGTTAATGCGTGATTATAACAAAGACTAAAATAAATAGCATCTCAACAAAATCTCCAAAATACGCGGCAGCTTCTAACGTGGGGCAGACGAGGGTATAACGTCTCACGTTCGAGCGTTTTGTGAGATTCTGAATTTTGTTGCCAAAACTGATTAGAGGAATGTCTCACCACCGATAACTAGATAAAATATAGTAGCAGAAGGTTGTTTCAAATCGCATCCCTACCACTCACTTTTTGAATATGACATCTATCAGTTCGTATCACGTAAGCTTCACTGACAGCAATGGTGTCACCTCGGATGCCAATAAACCGAAATTCCTCCTGACGCCCTTTAAATAAGGGTCTGTGCAAATCATTCAACACCACGTACTGGTTATTATTAAATACTCTATCCCCGTCCACGCGAATCGTGTCTGAAGTCGATACTCTGATAGTGTAAAAATCATTAAGAGCGGGGTTCCATTTTTACAACCTGTTAAAAATGCTGCTACCAGCATGATTATCAAAACTCTGTTCTGGATCTTTTTTTTAAAAGTTGGTTTCTACATAGAACCGATAATGTCTCAGTGGTTGCTTGACCTCGTGATTTTGCAAACCTCAATTATTTTAATATGAACAGAATCAAGAGGAATAAAAAGACGTTTCGAGTCCGTTTCTGTATCAACGTCTCAAAGATGTTTCAGTGGCATTGAATTTGTTTCCTAGGTTTGCAAAACACTTCTTTGAGTGATGAATCTGCAAACCGGCTATCTGCCACGTCTCAGCTAATGTCGGGTATTTTGGACACTTGCCGAACATGAACGCAATGTCATTGTACAGCGGACAAGAGCCGGGATAGATTCTGCCCGGGCACGTGGACGAAAAGGAGGCCGGCCAAAAAGGTTAGCCGTAAAATATCAAAAGATTGCACGTTCAGTAAAAAATCTTTATGAACTAGGCCAACAGTCCACAACTGAAATCATGAACTCGTTCCAGATTGGTGGTCGAAGAACATTTTACAAAGTGCTTCGTTATGCCGGCGTGATCATTAAACCAGTTGATCATTCAAAGCGCCAAGGATGATTAGAAGTCCAGGACGGCGAGCCGCGTAGCGATGCCTGGCATAATACTTTGCGGCAGCCGCACTGACCATTTACCAAAAACCTCAATCAATAATTTGAAAGGGTTTCCCGGATCTGGTTAGCACAGACTCTTTGAAATGTTGGGTTAAATTAAAAGTTAGAACCAAAAGTGCCGCGGGTTTGATTAGAATAATTTTTCTAGGATTAGGTACGCTACATCCAAATCTCAGCGCCATCTTGAGGATTTTATCAAGGTTAAAAGTTTGAAAATCTGCCTTTTCTGAAAAGTCCTACTCCCCAAGCATATTGATATGCTCCCAGCTGTGGGTGGATGTGGCCAGTATATTTTTTAATCATGCTTCCCGGTCCAACGGATTTTTACATTCTGACAGACTTCCAAATAAATAAAGAAGGTTCCAACAGTACATGAAGTTAGCAATTAACCCTTTACAGCCTTCTGCCGTAAGCTGTTCTCGGTATGTCGTCCCAATCAACTGTTGATTGCTACTGTTTTGCGCTTGCTATCCTTGTGGGTGCTGTTACATGCCCATTTTTTTTAGCTTTTTCACAACTCTGTAGTTACAAGCTTTGTTTTCTTTATATTCTATCTTATGCTCCGAAAGAAGTTGAGATACTATTTCCCTTGTTTCTTCTTCATTTAGGCCAACTTTTTCTCCGAGATCAATTTCATTTTGTTGACCGTTATCTTCTTTCAGTAAGTTATAATATCTGTTTTTATTTTCCATAAGTGGTTTGCTTTTTTGTCGCTATCATCATATGTGGGCTAAAAGGTAAAAGGTAAGGGTCATTTTCTGTTAACTGAATTAACTCTAACAATGTCTTCTTTCGTTTATCGTTTGACAAATTGATGAAAAAATCCTTATCAAGCCAGGCCAAACCTTCAACAGCGTAAGTGTTGAGATGGACTAATTCTTGACTGACGAACTCCTCTTTTAATTGAGCAGGTTTATAATAAAATGCTTCGGCTAAAAGCCAAGGGAAATCATCTGGTGGATTATGAATTCCAGAAGTTAATTCTTCTTTACACATTTCAAAAAATGGTTGTTTATGGATTAAACCATTTAAAAGTCCGACTAAAGTTGAAGCGGTGTAATTTATTGCAAATGCCAGTATAACTCCATCTTTTCTCAAAACACGTTTAGCTTCCTGAATGGTTAAATCTCTATCTTCCTGTTTTTGAAGGTGATAAAGTGGGCCATGAAGAATAATTAGTTCGGCATAGTTATCAGGAAATTCCAATTTCCGAGATTCTCCTAAATGAATGGAAAACTTGTTTTTTAATCTATTCGCTCTTGTTTTTGCTATCTTTATATGTTTAGGAACTGGTTCTACTAAATGAACTAAATGCCCTTTCTTAGCAAGCCATTCTGAATATTTCCCTGTCCCACCGCCAACATCAATAATTTTTGATGGACAATTAGGGGTATATTTTTCTATAAGTGATTTATTTCTTTCAAACTCAAATACCCCCATTCCTTTATCAAGTCTGGTTTCTTCCGAGACTTTATTATAAAAGTGCTCTATGTTTCTGCTTATTAACTGTTTACTATTCATTTTTTTTCATCGTTTAATATCACAGTTGAGCCATTGGAGATAGCACAACGTGATAATGCAATTGATTGAGGTCAATTGTTTTGATTAAGAATCAAGGAAATAAAGAGAGTACTATCTGAGTATTTAAATTAAAAAGCTTCAATACTCTCACGACTCGGCTTTTCAGCGAGTTAGTCCTATTGATAGGATGCAGATAATATGTTATGAATAATAAGGCAGGTTGCAAATATAAAAATAAAGAATTGATTTGTTGGCTCTGTCAACTTTTTTTCAATGGCGGGTAACGGTTGGGCTTCGCGAGAATGTGCTTCTGACAATCCTATCAAGGTTCGCTCCTGGATCAAGTCACGTTCAGACTCTGCCAAAACCCTAAACGGGTGAAACACCAATTTACCCGTCGCAATGTATATTTAGATAATTCGTGCAGGCTTCGCAGTGCACTACCTTGATTTTCAGGCCCATCACCCAGTCAATTAGATCTCTTCCGTGATCTGCCTAGTCCGTTAACCAAGCGTAGATTTCAATCAGTATTCCTTGATCACTTTGATATCATTTCTAACCTTTAATGCATGATCGCCCACGTGTTGGGCCTGGTTTAAAGAAACAGGCAAAAGCTTCACGAATGGATATTATGGTTATATTAAAAGATTGTATATAAAGTGCCGTCGTCCCTGTTAGGACGCTGGAATGAAACTTTTTGGGCAAAAAATCTTGTAGGCCTATCTGCAAACACTTTAATGGCAGAATCTTACTAACATTTTCAAAGATCGTGCTGAGATTTAAATACAGCAGATCTACACCTGCCAACTGTACTGTTCTAACTTTAATTTAACCCATTTCATCTCCAATGAAAGGAATTGCACTCTCAATATTAGTTCTACTAGCAATTGTAGTTTTGCTATTTATGAACAAACCTGCCACTAGAAATGGTGGCTCTATACCAATAGAAACACAGACAGTTGAAAAGGATGTACAACAAGATACCCGATAAAATAACTGTAAAATCTGCAATGACGGACAAATCCGAACGTGACTCGATTCAATATTCTGAATTTGTTCCCAAAGAAGCCACCTTTAATATACCAGAAGGGATAAACAGAAGTCGTTTTGTAGTGGCCTTTTATGATTCACTTTGCAAATGCCCGACTGCAATGGCCTACGACGATTCTAAAAAAAAGAGGGCTTCAAGAATCACATTTTACCCAGATGGAACAACTGATCGGAAGAAGCTGATTCCGATTTCAGCGTCTTCATTTGGAGAGCGATTTGAAGATTGGCCTGACGACAGCCGCATTACGAAATTTATCCTGAGATTGTACAATACATTCATACAAGCGGGAGCATCGGGGCAACTTACGACGTTTTGAAAGTTGATTCGGTACCTACAGTTCCCATAAATGCCTTATGATTAAACACCTTCTTGCTGCCAGCTAAGAAACAAAATGGGAGAAGTGAGCTCTCCTTGTATGTTAAAAGATGGCGGCTAGATTTACACGTAGTAAACGTCTCACTAGAAAAACGGCTCTACCGAACCCGCGGTACTTTTCGTTCAATCTTTTAATTTAACCCAATGTTAAATTCACATTTAATTCCAGATTCAACCCTATAATCACAACTTAGGTATCCATGAAAGGCATCGAACCGGCACCAACTATCTTTTCACTGTGGTTGTTAAATTTGATTTTGATAACTACTTCACCTGTTTTTGGGCAAATCCGGCATGCCCACCCACAAAGTGATACTTACGCAGGCCTAATAACTGAATCTGAGGAGTACTTTGCAGAAAAACTAAAAACGGATAAAATTATAGGACTCAGCGCGGCAATTATCATGGATGGCAAGGTGGTTTGGAAGGAAGGATTCGGCTATTCCGACCGACAGACCAAAGTCCCTATGACGGTTAACACTGTAGTTAATATAGGCTCCGTAACAAAGACTTTTACCGCGCTTAGTGTCATGCAATTGCAGGAGTGTGATCTTCTCAATATCCAGAAGTCCCTAACAACATATCTTCCAGAATTTCATCCGCTGGCACGCCCAGGGATTCATCTGGATTCGATCACCGTGAAAACGCTCATTACGCACACTTCCGGTATCCAGTCAGATATATGGAAGAATTCAGATCTCGGTTCGGGGAAATATACAGACGTGCTCGGTTTCATCAACCATACTCACCTGGTTTATCCGGCAGGATTGGCGGGACTATATTCCAATGCTGGCTACAACATCCTGGGGCATATGATCAAAGATGTTACCAAGACACATTATGCAGATTATGTACATAAAAATATCTTTAATGTGTTAGGGATGAAGCACTCAGGCTTCGCAATGGACCGGCTTAAAAATCGTACAAAAATTTATGCGTATGGCCAGCAGGCCCAAGAGTATGAATTACGGGACATTGCCTCCGGGGGTATTTACACGGATATGAACGACTTCACCAGATATGCTATCGGCCTGTTACAGGCCTACCGTGGTGAATCTACCCGGCTGCTTAGGCAAGCAACAGCAAAAGAAATGTTTTCCCTGCAAAACGCCCATGTGCCATTGGAAACAAATAAGAAAGGACTTGGCTGGTTTATGTTCCGCAATGATTCAACTTTTGCTGTATACCATGCGGGTAGCGCCGGCTTTACACACGCCAAACTACTATTGATACCCGAAAGTAATGCAGCCATAATAGTGATGACAAATACCGCCGAAGGCGGACAGGCGGCTGAGAATTTTTGCTTTAATCTGCTACCCAGATTCGGATTAAGTATCCCTGACCTGTTTCCTGTACCTAATACCCATTTAGTTAGTACGGAAAAAGACCTGGTTGTTCTTCCTGACAGCGTGTTGGAGAGATATTCCGGGATCTATGCCGAATCAAGCTCCTATAACGTTGTTAGAATGGATAGCCACCAACTTATGCTGGCAAACGGTGGGGCAAAGCTTGTGTTGAAACCTGTTAGTGAAACGGAATTCATTCCTTACGACATTAAAACCACAGACACTATTCCCAGAAGTAATCAGCGTCTGATTTTTAAAGACATTAACGACAACATCTTTCTTTCTCGAAGAGTGAAAGGAAGGGAATATAATCTGGGATACCGCCTGACGCCGATTGATCCTGCGACATGGGCGAAAAAAACTGGCATCTATGAACATTACGGATATCAAATGTTGATTGGGGACAGTAAATTCAAGAGCACTGAATTGTATTTGTCAACAGACAGCGTGCTTATGCTCAGGCTTAAAACAATGGGTAGTTCTAATGAGATCCCACTGGATGTAATCGATTCTGGTTACGCATTGACCAGTGGGGTAAATTCTGGTTTTGGAGGTTTTAACGTGAAATTCCGTGAAGATGATTCGTATCACATCCTCGAATTCGCTGGACTCAGTTTTCGAATGCCCAAGTAAATTGGGTTAAATTAAAGCTAGAACTGCAGCGGCCAAAAGCTCTGGTTCTAAAATACCAGAAGATAGCGCATTTAGTGAAGAACCCAATTAGCTCATCATACCACAGCTGAGATCATAGACTCTTTTCAGATTAGAAGCCGCAGGACGTTTTACAAATATTCCGGGATAGTATTAAGTTTGCCGAACGCGACAAATCCATTCTTTTCATAAAATCGGATCGCCTTCGGGTTTTCTTCCCAGACGCCCAGCCAGAGAAGGGTTTTGTTCTCCTGGTGGGCGACAGCAAGTGCCCGCTCATAGAGCTTTTGCCCTACACTCTTACCGTGGTAGGCGTTCTTGACGTAAATGCGTTCAATTTCAAGGGCAGTCTCGCCCTGCGGCTCAGTCTGTGCCTCGCCTGTATTGATTTTCAAATACCCGATAGGGGCATTACCTTCCCAAGCAATGAAAAATTGAGAGTCGGGATGGCTTAGCTCTGCCAAGACTTTCGCATCGTTAAAATTTTCCGTTAGATATTTTTGCATGTCCGCTTCGGTGTTGGCTTCGGCGAAGGTTTCAAAAAATGTTTCCCGCCCGATCTGTTGGACCGTGGACAGATCGGCTAGTTCAGCTTTATGAATGGTTATTTGTGTCATGTTCATTCTTTTATTTCTAGCATGGTTTTGTAACACCAGCCCCTCTACAACTGACTCCAAATCTAACCCATAATCGGACTAGTACCATAGTCCGTTTTTAAAATATTCAGTCGTCTAATAGATTTCAAGTCTAAATGATTCACCGACTATACAATCTAACATCTTGAAATAATCCGTTAGCTAAAACGTAATTAAAAATATTTCACAAATGTAGGTTTGGAGCTGATCAATGCCTTTGGAAGTTTGATTTACTTTGAGTCTGGCACTTAAACTGTACTTTCAGAGGAATGAACACAGAACAAGCGGGAAGGAAAAGTCCTGCTTTCAAATTTTTACTTTCCGTTTACCGTTCGGTTAGCTGATTAAAATAAGAATATAATTGGCTTACTATAAAAATTAATAAATCAGAACTTAACCGTTGTGCGGTTAGCAAAGTAGTGCGTGTTTAATGCGTCCGAGTGGTTTGTTTGCCAGCGAGTTGATTGCTTTCAGAATTGAGACAGAAGCTATTTTGGCGACAATTCGGGCAAATAGCCCATCTGAGGCCTTCGCGTAGTTGCGTTTAATTAATTGCTGATCGCATAGCTGTGAAAAGAGAGTTTCGATTGTTTTACGGGTTTTCCGGCGCTGGTAATTCCATAGATTTTGGATTTTCATATTGGCTTTTAATGGGGTTATTATTTTCACGCCTACTTGCTGGAATAAAGCGAGTTGTTGGTCGGCTGAAATATAACCTCGATCCGCAAGTAGTTCACATTCAGGCAAATTGTCATATTTCAAGAATGGAATGTATTGAGAATCATGCATACTTGCAGTGGTCATACCTGCTGCAAACGGAAAGCCGCTTTTAGAAATTACCAAGTGCATCTTAAAGCCATGGTAGCAACTCTTATGACTTGCGTGCCAAGCCGTCGACGGCATAACCAAGTCATCATCACGACAAATTTTCAGCCGGGCAATTCGAGGTTTTTGGCAAATCGGTACGGGTATTGAGTCAATAATGTATTCACCGTCGCTTCCGGAAAATTTTAAACAGACTAGTTTTGACAATTGCGCCGTCCTTTCTGAAAGCCCGCGCCGCCTTCTGTTATAATTTGTTCTGTGAATCAAGTCTGGAAACAGTTTCGATACCCAGAGCGAAGCTTACTAAAAAGCCAATTTTCCGAATCAATTGATAAAGATTCGGTAAAGCATGACAGGGTAATTATCTGTATATCAGACATTTTAGGTTTGTTAGGGTAAAATCTAAAATTACCGTCGGTGTTGATTTCGTCCCGAAAAACCGATTTGGCAATCGCCAAAAATTTGCTGAAATTGGCCTTAAGATTGTGCATCGTTAATATGGTTTGGTACCCTTATTAACTTACTGAATTTCAGGAAAATGCACAATCTTTTTCCATTTAAATTTCAACCGTACAACGGGTTTAAATTAGTTTCTTTTTGTTATTTTTTGTAACGGGTGAATTCGCTTAATTCTCTCTGGGGGACGTCTATTGGTGTTATGATTCGATTGTTACCTTCCACATAATTCCAAATTTGTCAATACAGATACCATAGTACGATCCCCAAAATGTCAAATCCATTGGGATCTTGATTTGTCCGCCTATAGAAAGTTCATTAAATAGTCTATCCGCTTCTTCTTTGTTGTCGGTATGGATAATAAGCGAGAAGTTGCTGTAAGTCAATAGCTCTGTATACGCTTCACGGTTGTCAGATCCCATTAGAACTGTTTCATTGCTGATCGGTAGAGAAACATGCATGATTTTTTCATCTGCTTCCTGAAAAACTTGTCTGTCTGTTTGGGGAACATCTTTATAGCGTCCGATGTATGCAAACTCTTTTTGAAAAGCTGATTTGTAAAAATTGAATGCTTCTTCGCAATTTCCGTTGAAGTAGATGTAAGGATTTAGGGTTGCCATAAAGTTGTTCTGATAGTGGTTAGAAGTTGGCTTAAATGACGGATAAACACAAAATTTGTCATGAAAGAACAGCGTCGGTTAGGTTTTCTGGAAAAACACCAATAGGAATTAGCACGGTAGGTAAAAGTAGTAAATGAATAGATAGCTTCTTTGTTCCTTCACTGAGTTGGTTTTCGATAAGTGTGTTGGCAGTCGACGGAAGTCGTCTTAATCTCCCCAATCATGAGAGTACTCAAAAAAACACTGTATATCATACAGGAAACTCTGAATATCCTTAAGTAAACGACACCAAGGAGAAAACCAGCCTAAAGAACAGAAATGGACATGGCTGCATCGAAAAAAAGGAAGCGTATTGAGACATCATTTCGCAATTCTGTGATCAGTTTGTGATCAAAAAAAACTATGCTAAAAAGGTCAGCGGACTGTATGCCAGAATTGTCTCAAAAGTCGCTGCTTTCTATTTTGTTTTCAGATTCGAAATGATATTCAGAAGCTACTCTTTTATTACTTTCCTGGTTTCAGAAATAATTCCATTCTCAAACTTTACAACGTTTAAACCAATATTCAGCTTTTCGATCGAAATTTTATTCAATCCAACTTGTAAAAATTTACTTTTAAACGAGATTACTTTTCCACTTAAATCATAGGTGGTAATGTTCCAGATTCCTTTTTCTGTTGCTTTAATTTCAATGTACACTTTGCCAGTTCCTGGGTTGGGATAGAAATTGCCAACAATAGATTTTTCTGCATCGTTTTCTATTGCAATCATTCTTGAGAAGCTGTAAGTTCCATCCATACCGCCCGCGGCCCGATCTATCATTTTAAGGCGATAATAGGCCTTCCCTCCGGGGGCGTTCGAATCAAGGAACGTATAATTGCCTGACGCATTCGGCTCCTGGATGCCTATTTTTTCAAATACTTTTGCATTCACACTTCTCTGGATTTCGAAATGGCTGAAATCGACTTCTGAGCTGGTTTTCCAGTTAAGTTCATTGTCTTTCTCTGTGGCTTTTCCTGTGAAAGAAATTAAAGTAACTGGTAAAGGTTGTGCAATTGATTTAGCCAGAAAACCACTGAAACCCGTAACTGGAAATGTGACTTCCCAAATGGAATTTGTTGCATTCCAAACAAAAGTGTATGCGCCCGTATTCCAGGAATTTCCTTCACCCGGAATATATGTTGGTGAGCCTGCATAACCCAGGCCTGTCGGACTGGTTCCCGCATATTTCAGGATTTGGAAATTGGCAATTTTTGCGGCATCAGATGGGCCGGTTGGCAATAAGCCGCTCGTTATGGTCCCATTATACGCATTGAAATCGGCTTGTGAGTAATACAAGGTTACGGTACCGGTTGCCGTATTTGGGTTGGTGCCTGGTGTAATTTCATAATGCCTTGGCACGTAAATGAATGGCGGAGTTGTTTCAGTCCAGCTTTTAATAGTAGCATCCGTAAAGCCGGTTGTAGGCACCACTTTGGCTATATATTGGCAATTGTTGACTACCAACGGCGTAGTGGCTACGTTTTGTGTATGGGTTGTAGCTGATGTGGGGAGGGAAACCGGCGCCACATTCACAGTTACAGGCGTTGATGAAGCTTTTAATGAACTGCTGGTACAGGTCACTTCGCAATAAAAATTACCTGTGGTTGTAATTGTTGTCGTACAGGTGGCATCTGTTGCACCCGTAATAGCACCGCCATTATTGAACCACTGATAGGTAATTCCGTTGGTAATTGTTGGTGGAGATGATAGTGACAAGGTAATGCTTGTATTGGCACACACATTGTTTTGGCTAACCACTGTATTGCCAGCAGTAGGCGTGTCACTACAAGTCGGAGCAACAATATTGACAAAATAATCTTCCGTTTCACCACCGCCATAACCACCGCATGCAGAAGCATCTATCTCTCCATTGCCACATATGACTCTCATGCGTGTCAGACCTAACAAAGCAGTTTCCGGAATTGTGATTGAACCCGTTAAAGTATAGTTTGGGGAATAGTTATCTCCTGCATAATATACTCTTTCCTCGGGCGAGTCAAAACTTCCATTGTGGTTGTAATCGATCCAAACAGATGTTGCGCTGGGTTCATAAGAATTACAAATGCCTATCTGAATAGAGACTGGAATAGCATTGGATATCGCAAGATTCGGAGCAACCACCAAGGAAGTGTAATCCGAAAACCTGTTTAGTATAGACCCCGCACCACCAGTTGAACCACAATTGGAGGAGTTATTTAATTCGCCAATCGTTACATTAAATATGTCCTCAGCTTCCGGATCATTTGATACAGAGGTGCAAGGACAGTAAAGGTAGGGCTCTCTCACAGCAACTGGTATTGATCTGGTTGTGTTTTCACCGTTGGGACAGGTCACATCACAATAAAAATTATCGGCACTTGTAATGATCGCGGTATAAGTTTCATGCGTAGCGCCAGCAATCAGGCCCGCATCATTATACCATTGATAGGTATTGCCTGAGGTAATGATAGAAGGACTGAGAGAAAAAGTAAAGCTCACCTGCGGACAAACCGGGTTTTGCGTAGCGATTGTGTTAGTTTGTAGCGGGAAGCCACCGCAAGGCGGAGATGGTGCAATATTCACCAGATAATCTTCTGTTTCTCCCGGACCATAATTTTGACAAGCAGAATTTATTGCCAGATTACCTTCATTGGTAACAATCCTCATACGGGTCACACCTGTTAATGCGGTTTGGGGGATTGTGAAGGACCCAGTTGCAGTATACCCGGCAAAACCTGTTTCTTGAAATATAAATTCACCTGGACTCTCAAAAATGCCATTACGGTTGTAGTCAATCCAGATGGCGGTATGGGCATAAGTGGCACCTCCGCCGACCGTTACTGAGAATGGAATCGTGGCTAATTTATTAAACACCGGTGCATTCACCAAGGTTGTAAAGTCAGAATAACTTCTTAATATCGATCCCGGCCCGCCGGTTTCAAAAGGAGTAGTTGAATGATTTAGCGTTCCTGCTGTTACATTATAAATATCCAGACCTCCATTAATGTCAGCAGTAGAAGTGCAATAACATGTCAGGACAGAAACAGGAATTGATCTTGTTGTTTTTTCTCCTGTTGGACAGGTTACATCACAATAAAATTCATCCGGACTTGTAATGGTTGCAGTGTAAGTTTCATTTGTGGCACCGGCAATTAGTCCGGCATTGTTATACCATTGATACGTAGTACCGCCAGTACTAATGGATGGGCTCAGAGAAAAGGTGTATTTAGCTTCCGGACAAACGAGGTGTTGCGTGGCAATTGTGTTCGTTTGTACCGGGCTGCCGCTACAAGCAACAGGTACTGCGATACTGACTAAATAATCTTCGGTTTCTCCCTCACCATAATTTCCACAAGCAGAGCTTACTGGCGTTTGACCGGCAGTGGTAATAATTCTCATCCGGGTAGTACCCGTCAAAGCGGTGATTGGAATCGTGAAAGATCCGTTAAGCGTATGGTTTTCAAAATTTGATTCCGCTGTTTGATAAACCCGTTCATCCGGGCTCTCAAAAATACCATTGTGGTTGTAATCAATCCAGATAGAAGTTCGGGCGTAACCGCCGTTTTCAGCGACTTGTATTGAAAATGGAATCGTAGCTAATTGATTAAACACCGGCGCAGCCACTAAGGTGGTAAAATCCGAATAACGATTTAATAGCGATCCGGGCCCGCCGGTTTGAGAAACGTTGGTTGAATTATTTAACGTTCCCGCTGTCACATTGAAAATATCCAAACCCGTGGTGCTGCCGGCAGCAGAGGTACAATAACATTCGGCGTATGGTGTCAAATTAATGGCGACCGGAGTGGATTGACCTGTTTGACCACTTTGGCTACAGGTAACCTTACAATAAAAATTATCTGTGGTGGTAATAGTTGCTGTATAGGTCGGATTGGTTGCACCCGAAACAGGGCCTGCATTATTAAACCATTGGTAAGTGAATCCGGTAGCATTTATATTATTCAGTGCGGATGACGAAGAAAAAGAGAAGTCAACGGTTTCATTAGAGCAAACAGTAGTTTGACTTGCCAAGGTGCTTCCTGGTGCAGGTGTGCCACTGCAATACACTGGTCCTGTGATATTCACCGTATAATCTTCTGTCTCACCGTCACGATAACTTCCGCACGGATTTACATTTGTATTTGCCGAAGCAATTACTCTCATACGCGTTGGGCCTAACAAGGCACTCTCCGGAATAATGAAGGAACCTGTTACATTATAAATTGCATCGGCGTTTGCGCCTGACTGATAGACGCGTTCATCGGGCGCATCAAAACTTCCATTTTGGTTATAATCGATCCAAATTGAAATCATGATATTTGTGTAATTGGTGCAACTAGTTATACCAACCGAAAAAGAGAGAGGGTTTAGTTGCGGAAGATTCGGAGCAGCAAGATTGGTGTAGTCCGAATAGCTATTTTGTATAGATCCTGTGCCACCTGTTGAACTACAATTTGAGGAATTGTTTAACGTGCCGATCTGTACATTTGAGATATCCTGACTATTACCTCCATTACCTCCTGTGGAGGCACAATAGCCTTGTGCGTAAATACTGCCAGCGGCAGCAGAAAGAAACACAGTCAAGCATAATAAAGACCGCCATATTCTTTGTAAGAAAAAGGGGGAAAGTGCATTCTCAGGCATTGAAACACAACCAGCCAAACCATGAACTGCGCGGTATTTGTTTAGTGCATTTGCTTTAAAGCTGTTGTCAAAAGAAAGCACAAATGTTCGTATATATGTTTTCATAAAATTTTTCAATTGAGTTTATAGTCTAAATTGTGAAACTGTTGTTGAATTTTTGAGCTATATACAACAGGGTCGCCCCAATTTGTAATCGGGGAGCAAATGGTCAGGCGTTTGCAAAATCGATAACATTACCCCGCAAATTGATATCAGATCTTCATCACTCCTTCACAACGCTCTGTGTATGCGAGCTCCCATCACTGGTTTGCACTTTCAGGAGATATTTCCCTGGTGCCAGATTTTTCAGATCCACTTCATTTGTACCAGTCAGATTCGTTTTGAGCCTAAGTCCGCCGCTTGTATCAAATACCGATAGTTCCTGTACATCACCTGCACCACTGAAATGCAATTTGCTTTTGACGGGATTGGGATAGGCATACATTGCTGTAAGTTCTTTGCTCCGGATACTGATGATGCGGCTATATGCAAAAGTCTGGTCGGTGTCGACCATTTTCAGTCGGTACAGATTTTCACCGCTCATCGGCCGGTTGTGAATGAAGTCGTACGTGGCCAGTGAACTGCTTTCCCTTTTGGCAGGTACTTTTCCTAAGGCCGACCATTTTTCGTTTCCAGTCCTCCTGTGTTCATTAATGAAATGATCGCTGTTGGTTTCGGAAGAGGTACTCCATTCCAAATCGGCAAAACCTTCGGCGTTCATTTTTCCTGAGAAATTGACCAGGGTAACCGGAAGAACTGCTTCACAAGCTTCCTGAACTTCTTCAAATGTATTGCATCCTGTTGCGTTGGCTGCGATGGATATCTGATCCGGCGATGTGCTGAGTAAGGAACAAACAGAAATGATTGCGCATGTGCTTAGAAGCGGGTTGCTTGAAATTTCCAGGTTTTCCGTTATTGTAGCGCCCTGGATAGCGCTTATATTAGTAAGAGCGTTATTTCCGCTGATCTGAAAGTATTGATTTACCTGCTTGAGACCTTCAAGTCCGCTCAGATTGGTAAGTGACGGGTTATTACTGATTCTGATACCAAGTCCTATGGTCTCGAGCGCCGAGAGTCCAGCCAAACTAGTCAGCACAGCGTTATTGAAGATTTGTATAGTACCACTAAAATTGACCATTTTAGGGAAATTTGGCAGGCTTTTCATTTTGGCGTTGTCTTGGATGTACATTGTATTGCCTACGTCGGTTAATTCGGCTAACGTACCCGGAGTCACCAGCCCAGAATTATCCCGTATATACATAGACTTGACAACAGAGGTAAGTGCGCTCAACCCGCTGATGTCAACCAGTGAAGCATTAAAGTAAATATCGAGATCTCCTCCAATCTGTTCGAGTTTCGGGAGGCCATTGAGGTTGACCAGTAAAGCATTACCTACAATATAAAGATCTTCTCCAATATGCGTGAGTTTCGGGAAATTGGGCAGGCTCGTCATTTTGGCGTTACCTTCAATAAACAGCATAACCCCTACGTCGGTTAATTCGGCGAACGTGCCCGGAGTCACCAGTTTAGGATTGCCCCCTATGTACATTAACTTGCCAACGGAGGTAAGTGCGCTCAACCCGCTAATATCGACCAGGGAAGCATTATTGATAAATTGGAGATATCCTCCAATCTGCTCGATTTTTGCTAGGTCATTGAGGTTGATCAGTGAAGAATTATTGATGATTTCGAGGCCACCATCCAATTTTTCCAGCGCCGAGAGTCCTGCTAAACTAGTCAGTACAGGATTAGACAAAATTCGCATATTACCACTAAAATTTACCACTTTGGGAAAATTAGGCAGGTTTGTCATTTTCGCATTGTCCTGGATATACATCGTATTGCCTACGTCGGTTAATTCGGCTAACGTACCCGGGGTCACCAGTTCAGGATTGTTCTGTATATACATAGACCCGACAATGGATGTAAGCGCGCTCAAACCGCTGATGTCGACCAGTAAAGCATTATTGTCGATATTGAGATCTTGTCCAATCTGTTCGAGTTTTGCGAGGCCATTGAGGTTGACCAGGTTGTTGTTGGATGAAATACTAAAACTACCGGTAACACCTTTCAGATTGGCAAGGGGCAGCAGACTGGTAACGTCACTCGCATTAATCCGCAGATTTCCATCGATAATCAGGTTGGGGCATGACCCATATAAGGTTTGAAAGTTGTTGACATCAGCCTGAGAGTTAAGATCAATACTCCCAGGCAGGGGGCATTGCGCGCTCACTTGGAGCCACAAAAGCATCAGAAAAATGGAGGCAGATAGTTTTTTCATTTTTGAGTTATTAAGTCGGCTGTGTGATATCAGCAAATAACGTTTTGCCACTTTCGTCCAGCACTTTACCTGTTTTCGCTTCAAATCCTTTGGACCGGAATGTTCCATGCTGAATAACAATAGGTTCGGTGTGGTCTGCACAAGCTTTTATAAAAAGCGGAAGTATTACGACATTGAGCAAATAATCATTTCTTGCATTTCAAAGGGTATTGATTTTTGTGAAAATGTGGAGCGATAAATAACTTCAGGTAAATTCATAGATCTGAAAAGCGATCCGCCTGGAAGTAACCTGAGAAGTTGCCGAACTTATATAGTGGCCGGATTTATTGAAGACAAAGGAAGCGAAGCGTGCTGCAAAGCACAATAGCAAATTCTTGCTATACGCAGGGTTTTATTGGTTCTAAAATCTCTTTTGTCGACAACTTAATAATAAGCGGCGACATCGTAGTCTTGATATCAACTTTACCCTTACACTAGAGATTGATGACAGAAAGTTTTGTAGAATTGTCAGTCTCGAAAGTGAAAAATTAACTTTGAAATTTAAACGTACGGGCGATTATGAAGGAGCACTGTAAGTATCCCTATCACGCGCTGCTTCTCTTCAAGAGAAATAATAATACTATTTTATCGCTTCTACAACAATAGTAATAAAGTTCAATATTTATATAAATATAGCAGTATATAAGACAACTTAACAAAGTTGTGAATTCTGAGTTTTGGGTATTTGCAAAACTGGCAAACCAAACTCATTGGGAAAAGTAGTTGTATTATATTGTTCATCCCAAGGCAAACCTCGAATGTAGATAAAAAAAGACAAGCGCAAATTGCGTTTGCATCAGTGGCAGCCTATACCAATTGAGATTCTCAAAAAATAACCGGGCATTGTTGCTCGGTTATAATCACATTAGAGTTGATTTATTTAAGTGTTATTTATTGTAAAACAATTCTGGTCTTTTCTATTTTTTGGTCTGTACCTTTTCCGGGCATTACATGAAGATAATAGGTTCCACGCGGTAAATCACTTACATCTAACTCAATCTTATGTCCATCTTTGACAGCTTTGTTTTTATAAATATCCTGAATCAGAAGTGACTTACAGGTTTTTTTGAACTTTCATTATAAAGTTCAACCGTTCTGGCAACTGTAGTAGGCCAATTGTCATACAAAAGAGCCTTTTTTGACCAAAAACCGCAGGTATGACAAAAACAATTAACAAGATCAAGTAAATAGTTTTCATAGATTGGTGAGTTAAGAAGAAGAAATGTTACTCTGTCATAGCTATCTTATACTCTGATAGGTTCAAGTTATAATAGATTTGACCCGGATAGTAATAGGTTATTTTTTCAGAGTACTTATAATATTTTCCACTGAATATAATTTTAAGCCCACCCTTTTTTAACTCATCAGGTATATTGCAAATTACCCCAACTTCCATTGAATCATATGTACCATCTATTCCTACTAAAAACGGTACTTTTGGTTTGTAGAATCATATTCTATTCTCCCATTTTGCTCCAATACATCTTTGACAAATTGCTCATTTAAATCACAAGAGAGCTCATTTTGTTTAAGCGGCACAACAAACGCCAAGACAAGTGCAGCCTGAGAACAGCAGGGCGAACTAGTTTGGCCACTTCTCTGGTTTACACTTCCTGAAAATTGGAAAGCCTACACGAATAGGAGTTTGATTGTTCGGTTTCCCAGGTACTATAATACTGAGCTAACCATATCACATAATTTATATTGCAACATTGGAGCCAAAAAATCTGATTTCACTGGCGTAATCCGAGACCACTGTGTAGCGTATCGGGATGCTTTTAACTTTGCGCTTAATCTAATGAAAACCGAAAAATCATTAAAGAACAATTAATTATTATCCCGTCCAGATTTAAACCGCTCTCTTGAGAAATGCGGATAATTGGTAACTTTCCCAATCTCTATAACCAAGCTTTGGAAACTCACCATTCGAGTTCAGGAACATTTTGGAAGCTAAAATGTTCGGTAGGAGGCTATTTGAACGTAGTGCAGTTCCATAAACGTCATAATTGGCTACATTTCTTACTGATCTCCGAGACCTCTTATGTTATTGTTAAATTCATTGGCCAACTGAGAAACCATTTTAATTAAGTCCTTAATATTAGGCTGAACATCGGGATTGGTCTCCATTAGCTCAATTATATTCAACATTTTTAATAATGGTGCGCGGACAATATGGGATTCTGACCAGGCAATCTCTTTCATGATCACGTTCTTTCTTCTAACCTTTTGAAGATGGCTTTCAAATTCAGATATATTACGTAGTGTACCCACAGCACGGTAGACTTTCCCATATTGATTTTGCAAAAATATTCCAAAGTAATCAACATTGGCCAGCACTCCATTGGCTTTACGAAAGCGGAACTCCGAGCTAATCATTTTTACCGGAGATGATCCTATTCCATCTTCTATTTCATTCCATATTCTCTTTCGATCCGGGCTGTCAATTTTACTGTAAAATTCATAACTATTACTTTGAGTGGCTGAGTAACCGAAGTTTTCGTAAAACCCGCTCACCCATTCCAACTTATCAGCACAAATATCCCAGTCAAAAATAGCCGCTCCGGTTGCATTGGCTAATGCACTATCACGCTGCTGTGCGCGCTCTAACTGTTGCTTTGCTGTGACCAATTCTGTTACATCTTGTGAAACAAGAACAATCCCCTCGATGCCAGGATCATGCGAAAAATTTACAGCATGTGCTTTTATTGATTGCCAATTTCCCGAGCAAGATTTCATGCGAAATAAAGCAAATTGTATCTTGTTTTGTGTTTGTAGCAATGAGAATGAAGCCTGAAATACGGCACGGTCGGCAGGGTGTATTTGATTAAATATGCTTTTACCCATAAATAGGGATAAATCTGATCCCATTATTGCGGTATGGCTCTCATTTAAAAAGAGATAATTCCCTTCACTGTTCAATACAGAAATCAGATCAGTGGCCTGATTGACTAATGCTAAATAATCGGTTTTGCGTGTCATTTACTTATTGAGGGATTTCCGAAAGGCATGTTTGGTTTGAATGTATCCTTAACGCGCGCTTATCTCCATTAAGAATTTAATTCCAAACTCCAATTTCCTTTAATAAGACATTCCCGTCTACATTTTCAGTCCGTATACAAATCTTATGACGTACACCGACTTCGTGCTTTTCCCAAATGATGTGCTCAATGGAAATGACACGAACCCCCTCATTGATCACAGCATCCGGAAAGGAGGCCACTGATAAAATATCACCTTTGTTAATCGCTCCAAATGGAGTGTCAGATTCAAACGAAACCCAGGATTCCATGGAGTGTGGGGCGTAAATTTCAAGTTGGTAGCTTTTCATACTAAGGCAATGAATTTATATGCGGCTCTACCGTTGAAGGGATCAGGCACAGGTAGTACATCACCTATCCAAGCCATTTGACATGCTTTCAGTAATCCTACTTCCTGCCTAGAATTATAACTTCGGTTTCAGCATACAAAAGTATGTGTAAATCGTGTGAGGGAAAGGGGGTGAATTCGTCAGAAAACGTTTCAAATTTCACTTAATGCTTGTAAATCAGTCCTGTTGTCCGATTGAGGCGGTACTTCTTGTTGCCGGTAGGTCCTGGCATATACGGAGGGTAGCATGTCGTAGCGTTTTTGAAAAAAAATACGGAAGTTTCTGACATCTTCCATGCCGACCATCGATGCTACCTCCGAAACCCGTATGTGCGGGTTCTTAAGTAACTGAGCTGCATTTTTCAGACGGGTATCTCTGATGAACTCGATCACAGTCTGCCCGGTAATTGTTTTGATGCGGCGGTAAAAAACGGACTGACTCATATGCATGTCGTTCACTAAGCATTGCACATTGAAATCACGGTTATTCAGGTTTGCTTCAACCAGTCCCATGGCCTTTTCCAGGAAAAGTTTGTCTTCATCAGCAATTACAATCTGATTGGGCTGCAAAAGAATCTGCGTGTGATAATACTGCTGAAGCCTTTCCCGGTTTTCAAGAAAATTAGCAATTTTAACTCTGAGGATATCTTCATTGAAAGGTTTTACGATGTAGTCATCTGCTCCTGTTTCCAGTCCTTCCAATTCCTGTAAAGCGGCCGCAAGCGCTGTCAGTAATATTACCGGAATATGCGTTGTTTTTTGATTCTGTTTAACTTTTTTGCTTAATTCAAGTCCACTCATTTTCGGCATACTGACATCACTCAGAATCAGATCGGGCAAAATTTCTGTTACTTTCTTCCATCCTTCCAAGCCATCAGCGCATAGAAAGACCCGGTATTGATCACGAAATAAATGATACAGATAGTCTCGGAGATCGGCATTGTCTTCTACGATCAGCAGCTTGTACATTTCATGTTTCGGTAATCTTTGTTCTGCATTTGGCTGAGGCGCCACAGGTTGATTTTGGGTAAAGTCAGGCAACGCAGTGGCAGGGGCTATCTCGCAGTGTCGCAGATGTTTTTTCCCGAAAGGTAACCGCACAATGAACGTCGATCCTGATCCGATTTTACTCTTAAAAGCAATCTCACCGGAATGCCTTTCTACAAACTCTTTGACCAGTGCAAGACCAATTCCAGAACCAGATAAGAACGAAATATTGTTGGAAGCCTGGAAATACGGATCAAAAATCTTTTCCTGATCATCCGCATGAATGCCAATGCCGGTGTCGGTCACAGAAATTTCCAGGAAGTGATCAGCCAGCTTTTTATCATTCCATACAGCGTCGCATTCCGGGTCACCAATTATCGTGGTGACAAAACGGATAGTCCCGCCGGACTTGGAGTACTTAAATGCGTTTGATAAAAGGTTGGTGATTATCACTTCCAGTTTTTCATGATCGAAATACATATGCACGCCGTGAGAAGGAGCATCAAGCTGGTAATGCAGATTAAGCTCGTCAGCCTTAATCTTAAAGATCGAAAAAACCTCAAGGATAAGCTCCATTACATTTTGACTGGACGCAGACAGTTGTACTGCACCTGCCTCGAACTTACGAAAGCTGAGCAACTGATTGACCAGATGAAGTAATTTACGTGATTGTTTGTGCATCATCAGGACTTTCTCACGCATCGCACCGGATTCTGAATATGACCTTGCAAGTTCCTCCATCGGGCCTAAGATCAGCGTGAGTGGTGTGCGCAGCTCATGTGAGACACCTGTAAAGAAGTTGGCTTTCATCTCCGCAATCTTTTGTTCATTCTCGCTTTTGAGCCTTTCCAGTGCCAATTTATTTTCCAGTTTTAACCGGCTGGTTGTTAAGTTTTTGTACCAGAAGAGTGCGGCCAGGATAGCAAAAAGATAAAACAAATACGCCCACCAGGTCTGCCACCAGGGCGGCAGTACTGTGACCCGCACTGGCCGGGATACCGACCATATGCCTTCACCGTTACTGGCCTTTACCTTAAAAACATAGTCGCCGGCTGGCAGATTTGAAAAGCTTGCTATGCGCTGTCCATCGGGAAGCTTAACCCAATTTTCACTATAACCTTGCAGCTTATAAGCGTAAGATTGCTTTTGTGCATTGACATAATTTAACCCCACAAATTCAAACAGAAAGTCATTTTCATCCGGATGAATTGTAACCCCATCCCTTTCTGAAAAAGTTTTATTGACCATGGAACTTCCTGGCTGCCCGCTGGTTTCTGCCAGATTTTTATTCAATACCCTCAATGCGGTTATTCTTACCATCGGGGGGAGGGTAGGACGTATTTCTTCGGGCTTGAACCAAGTAACCCCGTTGGGCCCGCCAAAATACATTGTGCCTGTGGAGGACAGAAAAGCAGATCCAACTTTGAATGAATTACCCTGAAGGCCATCTTTCACGTCGAAGTTTATCAGTTCACCAGTTTTTGGCGTAAATTTTTTCAACCCAGCGCCGCCAATCCAGAGATTTCCCTTTTTATCGATCAATATACTTTCTATATCGCTGTCTGGGACTAAGTGCTGAAATGGACGGAGTACTTCCGACCCATTCCTGATCTCTATTTTATGCAGTCCGCCACCAATCGTTCCAACCCAGATATTTCCGATTTTGTCGCGTGCCAAAGGCCATGCGAAATTGACTTTTAAACTGTTGTCATTGCCAGGATCATGTTTAAACTGTTTGAGTAGTTGTAGCGCTCCGCGTTGCTCCTGCATCTTCAAGACTCCCTGGTCGAGTGAACTGGCCCAGATTACGTCATACACAGGATCATACAGCAGAAAACTGACATCATCGGATGGCAGAGCGCTATTGGAGCGGTTGTAGGACCTAACGAACTGACCTTCTTTGGTAAACAGGATCAATCCTGCGCCGAATGTTCCCACCCAGACCTGACCTTTGTTATCGGAGACAATACTTTCTACACTGATATGGCCCCAGGCAGGCAAGCCTGGCTGCCTGCCAAATGCAACCGGATTTTGAAGCGAATCCGTTTTCGCCAGATACAATCCATTGTAACGTGTACCAACCCACATGCTTTTTCCCACCTTGCAAAAAGCGGATACTTCAACCCCTTCGCCTTTATCCCGGGCCGTTGTTGACAAAAAGTTTGCACAGCTATTGCTTTGCTCATCATATACACAGTAGCCGTTACTTGTGCCAATCCATACTGTTTGTTGCGTGTCGCTCCGAACGATCGAATTAACAAAATTACTGGCTAATGTGTTTTTTTTAGAAACTGAGCGGCTTAAATTATGGAAGCCTTTCGCTTGAAGGCGTATTTTATTCACCCCACCATCTGAGGCGGCCAGCCAGAGGTTTCCAAAATTATCCTGCATGATTCGATGAATCCGCGCTGAATTAATCCCTGATGGATCGGAACCATCCGGAGCGTAATGATGAATATTTTGAGATGCTGGCGCATTCAGGTATTTTTCAACATTTTCGATCATTTTTAAGCCTGAATTTGAGCCGATCCACAAATGGCCGAATGAATCAGAATAAAGACATTGTATATCGTCAAATATCAGGGGGAGTTTTCGAATTGTAGGTTGCCGGTCCGAGGTGCCTTGCTGAATCCGATAAATAGAATGGTCTGAGCCGATCCAGACGTTTCCTTTTTTGTCCCGACCCAAAACCCGGATGTTTTTGTCTGGAATATATTGAATCTCAGTAGCTGTGTATCGGCCTCTATTATGTTGTTTTATGGATTCAACCATCCAAAGCCCTTTGTCCAGGGTTCCGATCCACACTTGTCCGGAGATATTCACAAACACGGTTGTAGCTGCATAATTTAAATCGCCGGTGGGACCCAGGGCTACATTCTGAATGGAGGAGATCACGCCACCCGTGCCCGTCTGCAAGCAAAAAACACCATGCTTCATTGTCGCCACCCACATACGATGACGCTGATCCATGGTTATAGATTTGATATTGGAACTGTGCAGCTTTTTAAGCAACGGATCATGCGAAACCCGGTTGATAGTAAAGGCAGGGCTGTAGAACTGATCCGTCCGCTGATCGTAATAATAGATCCCCGCATTCTCTGTTCCGGCCCATAGCAGTCCGTTCAGATCGACAAACAGGACATGTACCCTGTTCGAAGTAACTCCTGTGGGATTGCTAGGAGGCATTCTGTAATGTTTCAGGCCATAACCATCGTGTCGGTCAACGCCATTGTTGGTCGCTATCCAGATGAAGCCATCGCTGCCTTGCACGACGTCCATCGCATCGCTGTGAGCCAATCCATCATCAACTGTCAAATGCTCGAATTGGATTTCCTGAGCGGTTAAGGCATTGAAACAATGTAAAAAGAAAAATACAAAAAAAACAAATCTATATGGGGCTGCTAACTGCTCAACTGGCCAGATTTTGCTTGCTCTGCCTGCCTGTTTGTTTCTCATAAATATTCGAAATTGGAGGCGTACTGTCTGAATCAGCGTACTGTCTGAATCATGGAAATGTAGCATTAAATAGACGAAAATCTATATAGTTGTTTAAATAATTTGGTACAGGAATTGCTCGGTCGAGATTGCGTGCTACGATTTTCGGTCGCGATGCCAGACGCCGGCCGACTTGCTGTTTAAGGAAGTTGTTGTTATTTAGATGCACAATGGGTGGAGAATTCGGAGCACAGACCACTGCAATTCCGTAATTAAGCACATATCAATTCGGTAGAACCTACCTCAGGGACTAATGCTATTTGCTGTTTCCAATAAAGACCGTCCAAACTCAGTGCTATTTCTTTACGGGTTTTCTTGCCGTTGTTTATGAGTCTGTTTCAATGTTTGGCCACAACTTTGCATAGCATTCAATTATATACTCTCTTCACCTTCAATGGAGTGAATGATTGCATGGAAGATGATATGCCCGATGGTTTTGCAACGATCCGCGGCGCGCAGCAAATTTACAATAGTGCCGAACGTTTCTTTCAAACCCAAACCTTGAAAGCTGATTTTTTGCTTAAAGATCAAGCCGTGGAAAGTGATTTTGCATTTGTTCAAAGCATCGCAACAGTGACAACTGAAAACACCCAAGGTCAATCCATCGCCGTAAAAACGAGGGATTTCTTTGTGGTCCCAAGAGGGGCGGAAGACTGGAAGATTTTCCGGTATATTTTTAACAAGATCTGAATTAGGCACCCACACGCATAAAATCTAAATGACTAATATGAAAGCAGCGGTAATTTACACGGCAGAGCTGGAAGAGTTCCCGAAGTCAACGCATAAGCACAGCTTCTTTGAACTGGTTTACATTATCAGCGGCAGCGGCAAACAGTGCATAAATGAAAATGAATATCACTACAAGCCGGGACAAATGTTTCTTATCACGCCCGAAGACAGCCATTCCTTCGATGTGGAAACGGTATCACCTGGAAATGGTTGATCAACTGATCAATATGATCATTACTATTGTCGCCAGGAACATAGCTGTTAACTGCCGGAGAAAATTGATGATAATACAGACAGGACGATCCTGCATATCATCAGTTATATTCAGGAGAATATTTATACTCCCGAGAAGCTGCGCATAGAAATTATAAGTGACAAATTCGGAATTTCCGGAGGTTATCTTGGGCGTTATTTTAAAACCCATTCCGGGGAAAACATGCGGCATTATATTACCAGTTACAAAATTAAGTTGGTGGAAACCCGTTTGCTGCACAGCAATATGCGGATCAATGAGATTGTAAACAAACTAAGCTTTACGGACGAGAGCCATTTGAACAGGATATTTAAAAAATATAAAAGAATGAACCCAACAGCCTACCGCAGGCTCCATACGGAAGCTGTCATTTAAGTAATGTGTCAGGTTTTTACAAGTGCTAAATTTTGCTGAACTTGTGATTTACAGGGGAGGTAATTATACGCAAGCTCTTGATTCTGCTTAGGATATAGGGAGTTTGATCGGTCACCAATACCTCCGATCGGTGCGATGATTTAAACTATAATAAGTGCGGTCGGAATTTACCGTTAATTCTAAGGAGGACGTACTTGCTCATAAATGTTTCAAATTTCAACATGGACATTTGAATTGCTAAGCTAAACTAAATGGCACTAAAGCATCAGGCTGTCAAAGCCTGATGCGCTGAGTGTGGAAATCTTGGTATCTCGTTTCTTTAATACTGCTGAAAGCGATCCACAATGATGTAATCGACCTTTTTGTCCTTGAAATAAACGCGTACCTGCTCCATCACACCCTGCGATCGAGTGTCGTATATAAATGCCCACGGCAGTTGTGCCTTCTTGGCATCGTATAGGGCGTAGGTGTACTTAGCACCCAGTACAACGCGCTGAAATTTGTGTGTATACTCGGCCTGCTTGCTCAGCGCAACGAGTTTTTTATACAAGATTTCGGGTGCATCGCCAATTTTTATTGCCACCTGTAAATCGGCCGCTTCGGGCCATTGACCCAGCGCTGTACCCTGGTTAAGTCTAATGCTTGTGATTTGACCTGCTGCAAGTTGAAATTGTACGCCGGTTGGGGTATCGAAGGTCTCGTCGAGCACCATCCAGTCGAAAAACTGTAGACGATTTTTCAGGTCACTAACATCAGCAAAATAACTATTAACTGCACCCAGGTAAACGACAGTTTTATTCTCGCGGTAAGCTTCCAAGACTTTAAAAGCGTCATCCGTAGATGTATTGATTGCAATGCCTCTGTAATCGCCCGTTGTGATACTGTCCCTGCCAAGATAGTTTATGCGCGGCTCCGGTTCAGGTCCAACTATTGTCGGCTCATCCTGATCGACCCGGCAGCTCATCATGGCAAGTGTAAAAGACAAGAAGACATGTAAAAATAAGTTAGCTCTCATTTAAGTTTTGAGGTTTAGTGACTTACTGGTGACATGACGGATGTCAATTTGGTTGGAATGGCTACGATATTTTTACATCCGTTTAGTGTAGTAAAATCACAGCCTTCTCCGGAGCATCCCTGTTTTCTGGACGAATTTACTGTAATGCATCTAATTGAATTCATCAAACGCATTCCGGCGCTCGATTAACCCTTCCCTGTGTTGGAATTTGTGATCACCTGCGTTCTGTGAACCATCCCCCAATCAATCATTGAATCGATAACATTTGCAATGTCTTTTCCAGAATTTGTTAACCTGTATTCAATTAAAACGGGTGTCTGATTATACACCTTGCGCTCCACAATACTGTTCATTTCAAGCTCCTTCAATTCTTTTGATAACATTCGGGGAGTTATCTTTTCCGTACTGTCTAACAGGTCTTTAAACCGGTTCACGCCGCGGAGGAGCGCTGCGATAATAGGCAATTTCCATTTGCCACTGATAACGTTTAATGTATCTGTTAAAGCCAGAATGTAAATCCGTGGACACTGCGGGCCTTTTTCACTTCCAATAAAATCTTTAAAGTCACTCATACCAGATATTTACGATGTTCAGTATACAAAAGTATACTGATATTTTATGATAACAAACTATACTAAATATATCAGTAGTGGTAGTTTTGTCCATCAAAAACAAAAATAACATGATACTAGTTACTGGTGCAACGGGGCAGTTTGGCGGGAAAGCCATTGACCATTTATTGAAAAAAGGAATTGAAACATCCCAAATTTCAGCGTTGGTGAGAGACGCAGCAAAGTCAAAGGGCATTCAAGAAAAGGGCATTGAAATAAGAGTTGGAGATTATTCAAATTACGGTTCACTGGTCCAGGCATTTAATGGCATAGACAAGCTATTACTTGTGTCGAGTAATGACCGGCAGGCTGTTGAAAACAGAACAGCCCATCATTTAAATGCCATCAAAGCTGCAAAACAGGCTGGCGTTAAACACATTGTTTATACTTCTTTTGTTAGAAAACCCAACTTTGAAGATTCGGCCATTGCTGGATTTCAAAATGCACATGTCGAGTCAGAGGCGTTCTTAATGAATAGCGGGATTAATTATACGATCCTGCAAAATGGTATTTATCTGGAAATGATACCGGTCTTTCTGGGCGAAAAGGTTGTAGAGAAAGGCACTATTGTATTCCCGGCCCAGAATGGCAGAGCCAGTTACGTGCTTCGGGAGGAGTTAGCGGAAGCCGCGGCGCACATCCTGGCTACGGATGGTCACCAAAACAAGCTGTACAAGTTCACGAATACCGATTCGGTCTCTTTCCTTGACATAGCGGTTGAGCTATCCAGGGCCATCGGAAAAGAAGTGGCATATCATTCTCCACCGGTGGAAGAATTTGAATCAATGCTAAAAAGTTTTGGTGTGCCGGATCAGTATATCGGGATGTTCACCACATGGGCTACGGCATTATCACAGCATACAATGGATGCAGATGATCCTACTTTGGAGCGCTTTTTAGGGAGAAAACCAACCACAATGAAGCAGTTTATCGATCAGGTTTACGCCCATGCTGATAGTGAAAATGTGTCTCAGGTTTAATAGACATTAATATAAACCAACCCGAAAAGTAAAAAGCGTATATCGCTTACCAATAAATTACGATAAGCTATATACGCTACTCTTTTAACTTATCCTCTTTTTGGACAACAAAATCCTGCTTTGTTTAAACAGCCACGTAGTAAATGAACTAAATGTTCTTAATCTTCGACCTACAATGCGGGCATCACGAATTCGCCTTAATGTTTTTAGCCTTAAGATATCTTGCATTTCGACTTGTCTGCAACCATAAACTTAACGCCCTAAAACGTCCAATACTGACCCAGCTAGATCAGTATCGGATGTACAAAAGACACCAATGCCTTCTATTAAATACAATGAGGCTAGAACAAATTCATACTTTCACTGTGCTGGTAATGTATACCGCAAGCGAGCCATCTAATGTAAGTTTCTGAAACGGTAACCGTCATGTTTAGGTTAAGCACGTCGGCGTCGGCTTAATGCGAGATCATAAATAAGGCTGGGTTTGTAACCGCTTGGAGCTGTCTATAAATTCGGTGGTTAAAACGAAATATGGAAGCTCACTACTTTTAGCAGTTTCAGTTATCTGGAAGCTTATTTTAGTATGTTTCAAGTGCTTGGGAGTACGTTAAATCGTACTATTGTCAGCTATTAATTGTGGGGGTATCAGTGTATCCAATACACAATAATGTCTGCCCTTCATGAATCGGTGGAGTGCCCACTTTATACAGGATGACCCCATTTTGATCTGTATTAAGATCAGCTATTCGTTTTCCAAAGACATCCGTTATATTACCGATCTTTTGCCCTTTCAAAACTTGATCGCCACTTTTTAAGTCACTATAAAATATCCCTTTTACAGGCGATTTAATGTAATGCTGCCTATTTAGCACAGCGGGTTTTGAGATAGGTTTATTAGATCATCATAATGCCAATTGGCAGAAATCTTGCGACCACCGCATTTGAAAAATAAGGATGCCCTAAAAAATGTGGGCATCCTTAAAGCTACCGAAGCTGGCAGGGTTTCCCACCCAGAACGGGTGGGCAAAGAAAAAGTATTTCAAGCGTATTTTTACGCAGAGAACCTATTTAGCCCTGAAGGAGACTCAAACTGATTAAAGCGTAGTATTGATTTTGGAATTGAGACCAGCAAGTGCCGAATTAGTTTTTGTCGGTTACATTTGTGGTGGCATCGGTAAAGACGCGCTAATAATTATTTCTTCAAAACCTTTACAGTTTGCGTTTGGGTCGGCGTACTCACGCGCATCAGGTATAGTCCGGTTTGCTTTTGTGCCATCGGGATTTCTTCCTGATAAACTCCGTTTTGGGCTTTCACCACTTTGTCAAAGATCGTCCGGCCCGAGACGTCCGATAATTGTAGGCGTATCGTTTCGCCATTGGCACCTTCCACATTCACAGAGAATTGATCCAAAACCGGATTCGGATAAGTAGTAGCCTTGAATGCAACTTCGGGTGCAAAGTTTTCAAGTCCCGTACTATCGCCCGCGAAAGCACTTCGCATAGTATTGTCAGCTGAAAATGCACTTTGTTGTGCCGGGGCAGGAGAGCTAATGCCAGGTGACGTTTGAATTCCCTGATATCCGCCGGCGGTAATGAACATGCCATTGCCGTATGTAATGGTCAGCAAGTCAACGGTTACCTTGCTCTTCAAAGCCGTCCACGATACACCGGGAACATATCGGAACAATTTTCCATCTCTTCCGCAAATCACGAACTGGCCATTTTCATACACCACGTCGAGATAGTCAATATCACTGTACGGATCGCTGGTTGCCACCCATATCTTGCCATCGAACGATGTTGCAAACGACTTTGCGAGACCCACAGCTATCCATCTGCCATTGCCATAGGTTACACTTTCCAATGGATAGGGCGTACCGCTGGCCCTGAATGTCCATTGATTGCCATCTGTGGAGGTTGCCACAACTCCCTGCAATCCTACCAGTACGAACATTCCGTTGGCATATGCCACAGCTTTGTAATGGTAGGAACTCTTAGTGACGGCCTTGATCCAGCTTTTGCCATCTGAGGAATATAGTATGAGGCCATTATCGCCGACTGCAACGAATTTGCCACCTCCATATGCAACGCCTTCCAGCCTTTGGCCGTACTCCACGCGACTATAACTCCATACGTAACCGTCGGTAGAGGTTTGAATGATGGCGTCCGTGCCCACGGCTACGAAAAGACCTTTTCCAAATGTGACAGAGGTAAAGACTGATGCCCCGAGATTCAATTGGATCGTTTCCGCCGCTTTATAATTGATGCCATCCAGCGTAGTTAAGATCAGGTTGCGCTGTGTTCCATAGATTTCGCCGTTGTTCGATCCGCCAGCGAGTACAAGACGCCCGTTTCCATAAGCGGAACCGCAAATGAACGTCTTCCAGTGATTGACTGTTTCGGAAACCCATGTGGCGCCGTCGGTATAGGAAGACCGGAACATGCAGCCTTCTCCCGTGGCCAGAAACTGATTCTGAAGATAGCGCACACTATAAAGGGTCTGATCGATGGCGGTTCCGACGAGCGGCGTATTCCAGGAAACACCGTCAGCGGAAGTAAGTACCTTGTTTTTGTTTTGGATCATGACAACAAACTTACCCGTGTTCGGATTAGATGCCACTGCTTTCAGGATCAATGTCTGGTCAATCAGGCTATAAGAGGTCCAATCCATTCCGACTGCCGAAGAGATGATGGTACCTTTGATGCCCACTGCCACGAAACGTCCGAATTTGTTCATGCTAACGCCATACAAGGTGTTAGTTGTTGCAGAAACCCTTGCAGTCCATGTTGCACCATTGTCACTGGATGTTTTTAAAATGCCACTATCGCCGACTGATACAAAAAGTCCATTGCCGTAAACCACGTCGTAGAGACTGTTTTGCTGCTTATCAGATCTGTTAGTCCAGTCAATGCCACTCGATGATGTTAACCGGCAACCCCACATCCCTACCGCGACGAAAGTTCCGCCGCCGTAGGCAATGCTGTACAGATTCCGGTCTGTTCCTGAATTGTGCTGGTACCAGTTCAGGCCGTCGGTTGAGGTCATGACTGTCCCGAGATCCCCCACCACTACAAAAAACCCGTTGGCGTATATAATGCGCCTCAGATTTCTGGTCTTGCCGACGGGTGATGATCGTTCGTTCCAGGTAATGCCGTCGGTTGAAACCCGGATCATCCCGGACTGTCCCACTGCTACATATTTTCCTGCACCAAAGGCTACATCAAAAAGAATATTGTCAGGCAATAGCGGGCGGCTCGTCCAATCGATCTGTGCGTGGGCTGCAAAAGTCTGGACAAAAAGCAGGAATACCAGCAGAGCACGAGTGAAGTAAATAGTTGGTCTTATAGTAATAGAAAGTTTCATGACTAATGTGAATTTGTATTTAAAGAAATGAAATTGGCGTTTTCAAAGACAATCGCCGGCTAATTTTTACGACCATCTGAGAACTGGTATATCAGCAGAAAAAGCAGAAAGGCCAGTCCCGGTAAGTCAGGTAACAAGAGCAACAGTTTTGCTGCTAATTGAAAACCATTGCTGACCAGCCACAAGCTTGCCGGCAATGCAATTGCGGGCAAGCCGATTGCGATAACCGCAGCCCTGTAAAAAGATGCAGGCGGGCCTCCCGGAGTGGTGTATACGCTGTCTCTGAAAAGATAAAGCAGCACGAGCAGGATACCGGCGCAAAAAGCCCAAAGAATCCAGAATAAAATCATTGTTAGAATTGTTGGAGCGGGCCTGTTTGGTAAAAGGCCCGAGACAGTCAAATCCCCGGCCTTGAAATCGCATTAATATTGGATATGAACATTTTCATGATAAATATCCAGCACCAGGGTATCTGTATTTTTGACTTGCACCAGAATATATTTTCCACCTGGTGTTTTGTACACAAGCACTGTTCCGACGGGAATATGGTTTGTCCAGAATGTGGAGCCCGCTGGGGCCCAGCTCGCGCCGCCTTTGATGTAAAATTTGAGCGTATCCAAGTATTCCTTCGTAAGGGTACTTACATCCTGAATGCCTGCATTTGCATAATGCATAGATTCGGTATTGATCGCATTATAGCAACCGAAACCAGATCCCCAGCTGATATCTCCTGCATGCTCATCAACGATCGAGAATGGGCTTGTCAGTTTCAAACCTTTAAGAAACGGGACCGTTGCCGTGTGGACGTATTTCCAGCTAGATGTTGAGATCGGCGGTTTCCGTTTAGGTGTCGTGCCGCCTACCTGCATCGCTGTTGTAGCCTCGTTTGGTGCGGATTGATAAGCATCAACTGCAGATATTGCGCCGCCATCCGGCGTTAACTCATTTGGTTTTTCGCAGCTGAAAATTGAGAGCGAAAGTAAAAGCATTGCGGTACTTATAAGAACATTTTTCATGGCGTTGCATGTGGTTTAAATTGTTTGATTTTAGTCATGTTAGCAACGGATCCACAGATGCAGATGCGTTTGGTATTGGACTGATGCAAACTTAGAGATGGCAGTGGCAGGCATCCTAATTGGCGCGGTATGCGAAAGGTACACAAGCCCAAAAAGTAGGTATACAATAGGTATACAAAACTGCAATAGAATAAGTATTTACCTTTTTCTTGTCGAAATATTGCCCGCAGAGCTAGCTATCGATAAGTCTTATATCACAAAAAGCGCTCTACTTTATAATTGTTACCTCATTTCCAGTTTCAGCAGGTTCCTCGAAGCGTGAGGGCTTGGAAAACTTTCTGGCCTAAGAATGATCTTATACGGCTACCTAACGGAACTTGCCATTTTCATGGCCTAAGGGCCAGAAGCAGAGTTCCGACATCCCGAATAGCATTGGCAATGTTGATAAGAACCAGAAGAATTACGACGACGGATTGGAAGGCCCAGGCGATATGGTTTTGAGAGGGGGTAAGCAGCTTTGCAGGATTCAGCAATGCTTATAAGAAGGGAAAATACTGTTAAGTAGGCTTTGGAAACCTGCTAGATATCAAACCATTTTTTAAAAGCTGGAGCTTTTTCACGGCTGATGTCCAACTCCATTGTTAAAGGACTTTTGAGTGCTACGGTTAACTTTTGGTTTTCATGCATACGAATACCATGAATGGCTTCAATGTTGATGATGAACTGACGATTCGCCCTGAAAAACTTTTTAGGATCAAGCAGCTCTTCAATCTCGTCCATTGTCGTGAAGTCGACTACGTGACGGTCACCTTTTAGCGTATACAAAAAATGAATGTTATCCTTGGCAAAACAGGCAATATCATCTGTGCTGACCGGAATCCACTGATTCCGCATACAAACAAGAAACTTTTTCTTGTATTCGGTTTGTGAAGGGTGCGCGAAAGCATGCAGTAATTGGTGCAGGTTGGATTGCAGATAATAGCTATCACCCAGAAGCGCGCGGCATTTATCCGTCGCTTTTTTCAGTTCTGTTTCATCAACAGGTTTCAGCAGATAATCTACTCCGTTGACCTTGAAAGCCCGGATCGCATATTCGTCATAAGCAGTGGTAAAAATGACGGGGCAATTAATTTTTACATGCTCCATTAGCTCAAAACTAACCCCGTCACCAAGTTGGATATCCATAAACATCAGGTCTGGATGCGGATTCCCTTTAAGCCAGGCAATGGACTCTTCAAGGCTGAAAAGTACCTTTACAACCATTATATCACTGGCAACAATGGCGATTTTTCGCTGCAATTCCCTGGCTACCAGGCTTTCATCCTCAATGATAATGGCTTTCATCATATTAAAGGAATTTTAACAATAAAGAATTTTTCATTTTCAATGATCTCGATCGTCTGGTCAGTCAGATACTGGTAAAGCGAGATTAAATTCGTAAGACCCTTTCTGTTGCTGGTTTCTACAAAATTTTTACGCTGGAGAATGTTACGTACCACGAGTTTGTCATTTTCTGTGAATATGTCGATTATCAGCGGTCTGGAAGGCGAAATTTTGTTGTGTTTTATTGCATTTTCAATCAGATTTTGCAGCGTCACCGGGGCAATCTTCCAATGTTTGTGTTCATGATTTACATCTACATTTACTTCCAAGCCATCTTCAAAGCGCGTTTTCTGAAGTCTGATATAGGTCTGAGTGAACTGCAGTTCACTTGCTAGTGACACCAGTTCACTATCCCGGTTTGTAAGGATATACCGGTAAGTGCTGCTCAGACTTTCCAGGAATTTCCCGGCCCTGAGCTGGTCTACCTGGATAAGACTACTTAGTGAAGTTAAAGAATTGAATAGGAAATGCGGGTTAAGTTGCTGTTTCAGGCTGTCGTACATAACCATCGCCTTTTCTTTTTCAAGCGAATTGGCCTTGCTTTCGAGCGCATAAAGTTTCTGTTCCTGCCGCACGCGATACTTGATGAATAGGTAGATAATACAGCCAGCTAAGAAAATCGTAGCAAGCCGGAACCACCATTGTTTATAATAAACGGTTTCAATATGTAGCGGCAAATTTACCGCCGCTACCTTCCAGTCTGCGTCTACACTGCTAACTTTTACTTTAAAAATATAGTCTCCGCCCGGCAGGTTTGTGTAGCTCGCATACCTGCGGCTCCCGGACGTGACCCAGGTTTCATCCAGACCTTCAAGCATATACGCATAATGCTGCTTTTCGGGCTGGTCCAGGTCAATGGCTGCAAACTCAAAAGACAATCTGTTTTCATCCGATCCAAGGTTTATTTTTCCGTCACGCCTGAACTGGTTTTCAAAATATCTCTCCTGGTCATTAACTTTCAAAGACGTTAGTAAAACGGGCACGGCAGCCCGTTTCATTGTCAGGAATGCAGGGTCGAATTCATAATGTCCCTGAGCCAGGCTAAAACGCATCGTGTGGTCGCCGTAGCGCATGATCCGCTGCTCGGTTTCTGAATATTGTATCCCGTCCGATGGGCCAAAACTGGTGATACTATGATTTTCAGGCTTTACAACACAAAGTAACGAGCTGGTAACGCACCATATCTTCCCATAAGCATCGTCACACAAGTCATATACAATGTCGCCGCGGAGACCATGTTCGGCTGTAAGCATGCATGTCCGCACAGCGGCATTATTTGCGATTTCGAAACTCAGCAAACCAGCGTTGGTCCCGGCCCAGATCGTTCCGTCGCGGTCAGTGATTAATGCGTGGATGTGATTTCCGGCTGCCTGCCCCAGGACTTTGGCTGAAATGCGCATGAATTGTTGCGTCTTCACGTCAAAATAGGCCAGATACCCGTTGACGCCTCCAATCCAGACATTCCCTTTAAAGTCCATGGAAATTGCCTTTATGTTCGATTCCGGGATATGGTTTTTGCCTTTCTGAAAGGCCGCATAATGCCTGTAGATTCCTGATTTTCTTTCATATACAAATACACCATTGCGCCTGCTCGTGATCCAGATATCCCCCTCCTTGTCTTCGCAGATCCTGTAAAATAAGTTAGAAGTATTTTCGATAGCTGAGAACAACGGCGGCTGGACTGGTTTTCGAAGTGCTAGTTTATCCTGATCCAGGTGGTAAATATAATCGCGGGTCGCTATCCAGATCACACCTTTACTATCTTCTAAAATATCGTTAACGATCATCACTTTTTCATCGAGGTCAAAATCAAAAGAAAGCGTCCTGTTTGTTCGTTTTTCTTTGTCGTATATGTGTATACCGTCAGCAAACATGGTTCCCTTGATCAGAAAACGTTTGTTTTCGAAGATTTTGGAAATGATATAAAGCTCCCCATTATCCGATTTTGTCACCGGGGTTTTGAAAAAAGAAAATTTCTTTTTGTCGATCTGCACTTTGTATAAACCCTTTTCATGGTTAAGCCAAAAATTTCCAGACCTGTCTTTCCAAAGCCCGAAAAAGTGGCCCGCAGGTAATTCAGGAATGTTTTTATAAAAATGAAATGTACCTCTGGATTTCAGGAAATAGCCAAGTCCGCCCGTTGTCGCGGCTGTAATCCACAAAGTATCCCTGCCCTTTGCCACCATGCCGCTGATAATGTTGGTAGTGCCGCTGACAATCCCCGGCTCATTCCTGAAATTCCCCCATTTTTCGGAACGGGGATGATAATACGAAATGCCTCCTGACCAAGAACCCAGCCAGATCGTGTCCCGATCGTAATGAATAGACGTAAAAAGATCGCTTCTAATAAAGTTCTGCGGCGGGATTGGAAAGGGTATTGATCGCAGCTTAGTCGTTTTTTTATCAAAATGGTATAGTCCGTCTGCCGTGGCGACCCAGAACTTGCCCTTTTTTACCTCAACGATGCCGGTTGCATAGTCATACAGGCGCCTTCTGCTGTCCAGCGGAGTACCCGCAGGCAAAAGACTGTACCTGACACATTGCCCGCTTTTTTTATCAAGACGCATAAAACCCTCCCTGTGAATGCTGATCCAAACATCATTGTCCATATCGACGTGCAACATTCGTATCTCATGTGTGGGAAAACGTTTGTTATTTTTATCAACCAGCGGATAATTTCTGAAATGCCCTGTTGCAGGATTATAGGAAGACACGCCGCCCTGCTGGTATCCTATCCAGATCAGCCCGTCAAGCCCCTCAGCCAGTGTGGTGATGTAGTTGGAAGAAAGTGAATTGGTATCGGCCGATTCCTTATTGAACATTTTGAACCGGTACCCGTCAAAACGGGCAAGCCCCTCAATCGTTCCAAACCAGAGCAGGCCCTTCTTATCCTGGATCATACACCGCACATACTTGCTGGCCAGCCCTTCTGATTCGTCGTAGCTTGTAACCCTGAAAGCCAGGTCCTGGCTATGCACAAAATGAAAGGAGCAGACAAGGAAGCATTTGAAAAGGAAGTGTGTATAGTGTCTATGAATTACAGGCCTCATGAAAGTGAAGGGTAAGCAAGAAGTAATTGCTGAGATTGTTACCCTAAAATTTGCAAAAAAATCAGATCAATCTTAGTTCTTTTTTGTGAAACGTGTTAATCTGAGAATCAAGTGTGTTTCAAATGAATTGATCCGTCCCGTTGGGTTTTTCGTTAAAACAACGCTGCATATACGTTCATCTGCCTGTAAACCCTTCCTTGTGATTTCACTACGCTTCAGACTGAAAAGGTAGCACCTCACATAGTTAAATTTTTACCAAAAACGGCATTAATATACTTTTGAAGAAAAAAGATGCCCTTATTGTTTGGAAGAAAATGGATACGCACATTATTGACAACTTTAAAAAATATTTCGAAAGTCTTCCGCATTTGGAAGGGATACAGACTGAGGCGTTTTATGCAGAAGATGTACAGTTTCAGGATCCCATCCGTAAAATCAAGGGGGTGGACAATGTGCGGTTGTATCACAATCGATTTTGTGGAAACCTGGTTAGAGGTGGGTTTAGATACACACAGCAAACACTATTGCATGATAAAGCCTATTTGTCATGGAGACTCGAACTGGAATATAAAGTGTCGAAAAGGCGGGTCCATGTTTCAGGGATTACAGTTCTGTTGCTATCCGACAAAATCATTTCCCACTGTGATTACTACGATGCAGGGGCACTTTTTTACGAAAATTTACCGGTTATAGGCTTTGTTATCAGGATTTTGAAAAGGCAACTTTCGAGAGGTTGCTGAAGGGAAAAGTAATTACAGTTGTAAGACATTATTTCTATTAGCCATGAAAATTGCCCAAATGTTAAAATTAAAATTCATTTCTACTTTTCTACTTTTAATCTGGATGATCCTATGCAATTGTATAGGTTTTGCAGGGAGATCAGTTGTGGTTGCCAGCACGGATAATTGGGAAACGCCAGTAAAATTTTTGAAAACCTATACTATATTGACGGATACGTCTGCATGAAACTCACGCTCTACTTCCTTATTATAACCTCATCATCCGTTTTTGCACAACACTCTAAGCTCGATAGCCTGGAAAATCTTCTCGCCAAAGGACAGTCTGACACCGCGAAAATCAATCTCACATTTGAAATCGCTATCGAGTCGTGGAGCACAGCGCCGGAAAAAACATTGGAAAATGCTGAAAAGGTATTGGCCATGTCCAAAAAAATTGGGTATAAAAAAGGTGAAGCGGATGGCCAATATGCCCTGGGTGTTTATTACTGGCAAAAAAACAAGTATCCCGAAGCAATTGCGCATTATTCTAAAAGCGAAGACATTTCCCGTAAGATTGAAAATCAAGTGGGAATCGGAAAGGCGATTGCAAGCGCGGGCATTGTTTATGAAGAACAGGGAAATTATAGCCAGGCATTGGATAACTACCTAACGGCGCTTGCTATTTTTCAGGGACTAAAGGACCAGAAGCGCAGTTCCAACATCCTGAACAGCATTGGAAATGTCCATAAGAACCAGAGGAATTACGACGAAGGATTGTCGTTTTACCGCCAAGCCCAGGCGATCTGGATAAAATTGGGCGATAAAAAGTCCCTGGCTGGGTCTTACGTTAATATTGCCACGATATATATCAAAAAGAGAGATTACCATACTGCACTCTCCAGCGTGAAAAAGGGTTTAAAGCTTTTTGACCAGTTTAAGGATACAAACGGGAAGATCATTTGTCACAATAACCTAGGCGAAATTTATTTTCAAACTGCAAAGTATGATTTGGCAGCTGCTGAATACGAGCAGGCTCTGGCCATTAACCGGGAATTTCAGCGCAAACCAGCGATGGTTGGTTCCTATAACGGGCTTGGACATGTTTACTCTAGAACCAACCAGCATGCAAAAGCGCTCGCCAGTTATTACCAGGCACAGGAGTTGGCGAAAGCAAATGGAATAAGGCCTGCACTGCAGCTGGCGTATGAAGGATTGGCGAGTGTTTATGGGCAAACAGGCAACTACGCAAATGCATTTCGTTTCCAAAAGCTGGCTACGGATTTGAAAGATTCGCTTTTTAATGAAGAGAGTACAATTCAGATGACCAACCTGCGCGTTCACTATGAGAATGAGCTGAAGGAGAAGGAGATTAAACTACTGAAAAAAGAAAGGGGCCGTGGCGATGCTGCGCGCAATATGATTATGGTTGGACTACTGGTAGTTCTCATTGTGGTTGCACAAACTTCTAACCGTCAGCGGCGGAAAGATGCAAAAAACAAGGAACTGCAGGCTGCCCAAAAAGCGCTGGCTGATATTGAAATCCAGAATAGTTTGGAAAAAGAGCAGCATCTTACAAATGAATTACAATTCAAAAATAAAGCTTTGACCACACACACGCTAAACCTAATTCAAAAAAACAGTATCCTTGAAGACATCCGCGAGACAGTTACACTGGCATTAAAATCAGGACCAAAAGATCAGAATACACCACTTTTCAGCAGACTGATCAATTTGATTGATTACAGTTTTAACCTTGATAAAGATTGGGACGAGTTTAAGGCTTATTTCGAAGGCGTTCACCCCAATTTCTTCTCTACACTGAAAGGTACACACCCTGAACTAAGTGCGGGAGAGTTAAGGCTCTGCGCGCTGGTCCGGCTAAACCTTAATTTAAAAGAATCTGCTGGTCTGCTCAGCATTTCACCTGACAGCGTAAAAACTGCCCGCCACAGACTTCGAAAAAAACTTAAATTAGGCGAGGAAAACAATTTATTGGAGTATTTAATGCGAATTTAAGCTCTGATTACCTTTTGTATACCGCAATTCTTTGGTGATGCGGGTTAAAATGGGTCCCTTTGTTTTAAGAATCAATCTTTACTCTCTTAATCATTACCCAATTGACTGACCGCAAAACACTTACTATAAAAAACACATGGAGCTATGTGATCGCCCAGCCGGAATTGGCCGGGGAATTATTCTATGAGAAACTTTTTGAACTGGACCCTACACTGCGGGGTATGTTTCCACCGGACCTGGGGCACCAGGCGCAAAAGCTGACGGATATGATCACCTATATGGTTAGACGTATGCAGGCCATGCCCGATATTCAAAAAGAAATCGACGCCCTGGCGGTTCGGCACGCAGGCTATGGTGTCCATGATGCGCATTATATCACGGTAGGAGGGGCCTTGCTATCGACGCTGGAAAAACTCCTTGAAGAGCACTGGGATGAAGAATGCTGCCAGGCATGGACTGAACTATATAATATTTGGGCAAGCTCAATGATCAAGGCTTCTCACGAAGCCCGGAATAATTCCCTATAATTGTTTACATTATATGCACCTGTCTTTTAAATCCAGGCGTAGCAGTGATATAAAAGTAAAGCCCGCTGTTTCTTTTGAATACCAGACGCTTAGACTGTAAAAGGTAATTCATACTCTTTGCTGATCAACTTGGAGCTCCTGGTTTTTACTTCAATTTTTGTTTTTAGGGTGTCGCCTACGATCAGAAAGTTTTTGATAAACAGGTCTTCATGAGCCATCCAGGAGTAATCCGCTAACAAAAATTCTGTGACTCCCGCTTTTGTAGCCTGATAGGCCCAGCGCTCGGTGATAACCGGTTCAAAGTTGATGGCGTTTCCCATATACAACACTTGTATTCCGGGGAGCGATTCCTTTCCCAGTTCCGTACAGCTGTTTACGGTGATGATTAACCAGGAGCCATCTTCCAGATCTTTTACGGCCCATTGATCCATTAGTGTTGTTACGTTTGACATTTTGCTTTGAAATTTAAGGTGGATAATCTGGTAATCTGAGGCCTTCGACTTTAAAGTCAAGCAGCGATACAAACGTAGGAAGGATCACAAGCAGCAACAATTTTCGGGCGTATACAAAAGGTAAGTGACCTTGGAAATCAAGTATACAAAAGGTAAACAAATACACTTTGCATTGCTTGTATCCTCTTTAAATGTCGCTGGCAGTATATCTACAAAACGCCTGAGAATGTAAGCTTTATCAGTATTGTCAATGGAATCCAGGAGATGGCAAAAGATGAAAAAGTCACCATGCCGGCAGACTTTGAGGCAGTAACCAACATTGTGGACAATGACCCGGAACAGACAAGCCGAAATGCGTCATTATAAATTCATTCAAACCAATCCCTCATCATGCTTGATTTTTTAAAATTTTTAAAATGGCTGCTTAAAACCCTGTTTTGGCTCATCGGAGGGTTGATAAAAGCGATATTTGGCCTTGACCAAGAAGCTGAGGAGATTAAATTTAATGGTAAGGTGATCACGGACAAAAGTTTCCAGATACTCAACAACGCTTTTGCAAAAGATTCAACTACTGCGTATTACAAAGATTACGCGTTCAGCTATGCTGACGTGCCAACATTTGAGGCTCTGGATGAACATTATGCGAAAGATAAAAACCGAGCTTATTATTGTGATGAGTACCGGGAAGGACAAAACTATTATTTGACTAAAAAACAAAGGGTAGTTACAATTCATAATGCAGATTTACAGACTTTCATCAGTCTGGGAAATGGTTATGCAAAAGACAAATCAACTGCTTTTTTCGACGGGATTGCTTTTAATGTAAAACAGGTTTCCTCGCTGGTTAGTATCAACTCATATTTTACCAAAGACCATGTATCTGCTTATCTGAACCGGCTACCCGTTGCCGGCAGTCAGGGGAAAACATTCGAGCTTTTAGAAGAGAATTTTGCGAAAGATGCGTTGAACATTTACTATTATGGCTATACAGGTGAGGGGCATCCCGACGAGGAGCGGCATAGTATCTGCATTATACCTTGTGAAAGGGCTTCATTTAAGATCCTCGATTATCGTTATTCCAAAGACGATCACCATGTTTTTTTTCTTGGATTTACTTTAAAAGGAGCTGACAGCAAATCCTTTGAAATACTAACAGAAGGCTATGCAAAAGACAAATACAAAGTTTTTTTTCAGCAGAAAAAGGTCGAAGGCGCTGATCCTGAAACACTTGAAGTTTATGTGGAAAATGGGCAATACGGGCATGATTTCAATTTTGCCCATGACCGATCTTCCGTTTTTATGGACGACAAAAAGTTAAAAATTGCGGACGTAGCCACATTTAAAGTGTTAGGTGAAAACTACGGCAGTGACAGCAAACATGTGTTTTATAAAACCGAGATTGTCAAAAATGCTGATCCTGCTACTTTTACAGTTTACCCACACGACTTCGGAAATGCAGATTCCGAAGATGCAACGCACAAATTTCACGAAGGGACAAAAGTGGAAGATTAGTAATCATTCGTAAGCAGTCAGCTCCAGCAAAGTGATTACACAATATGGTATTGCAACCATTCCATATACCACTGATCTTCCAAATGATGACATAATTTACGATAACCCGGGAGTTATTCTCGAAGCATTCTCCGCACCATACCCAGCAATCCTCGGCGAAGTAACACAATCGCACGCTAACTTTCCACACAAAGACGCGATCTACTATCCAGAGGCTTTTCCAGTTTCAGACTTTCATTGAGAAGATCAATTGTGATTGGCTAGGAAAGCGAAAAATTGCGTTTTTTTTAAACCAAAGAGAGGAATTCATGCAGCGCTTCAACCGATTCGACAGTCAAGGGGTCAATCAATGATGTAGGATCTTCATCTTTAATGAGGCCAATGAGGAGCATAGCTATCTTTTGGGGTATTATATTTGGTCTGAAAGTTAGGATAAATCTTGGATGGTTTTCTTAAACCACACTAACCTAAGATGGAAGGCTACTGCGGGAAGTCTCTTAAATTTGGCTGCCTTGACATACTGACGCGCCATGACAGCTACAATATGTAGTTGCCCCAGTTGGTAGAATTACCGTAACGTTTGTCTTCATTGGGAAGATTACTTAAAATCAGGTCTTCCCGCTCACGAATACCATTATTATAAAAATACTTATACAAGTTCGTGCAGCCAGGTAACAACCGTGGGGGGGTGCCCAAATAAGGCTGTCATAGGTTCTTTTTCAAGGGCGGCTTATACGCTTCTTTACCGGAAACCTCAATCCCCACGCCTCAATTAGTTCAGCCAGGGCATCATGATCCAGATTTAGAAAAAAGTCTCCAAAATCATTTTTTCGGCCGGCCCAGGAATCAACCCAATGATCTGCTTATATTCACGATGTCTGTGATGTAAATTAACAAATCTTTCGGCATTCATCATTTAGAGCTAGCCCGCTGCTACCTGACTTGGTTGCAAAGCCAGCGGATACGAGCAGCAACATTGTCAAGTGATATCAGAATCTCAAAAACCCAGAGACAGAGCAGCTGCTTAGGGTGGCTTATAATGCACCAGCAGGCGATTGACCCGGCCGGTTAAAATCAGAAAGCCCTCGAATGGACATCGATGGGCTTTCTGTCGGGATTACTTTTCTCGTTATTAGTGGCGGCTGGCCCGCGGGTTTCTGGGGTGGGCAGCTCAGAATGGCATCCCGATGTTGGCTGTCACGTAGGCGTACGACTTGGTATCGACCAGGCTGCTACCAATCAGTTTGTACTGCTTTCTTTGGGTCACGTAGCCATCCGCGTCCAGAACGTAATTGTAATAATCTCCGTCGAGTGAACCCTGCTCGGTTACGAGCGTGGCCAGGTGCTTACTCGGCTTACCGAAAATCGGCAGGTAAGCATCGTGTTCGTTCACCCCTAGCACGTTCAAAGGATATTTATCGTTCATGATCGGGTCGCCTCCTGCCGGAGTGTAGCCAATTTTTGTATCATCACTGCTTCCTATTCCTGTAGATTTACTCACCGAGGTCACATCGCCGTCAGCATTGTAACCATAACTGAATCCACCGACGCAGCTGTTTTTATTTTGGAAATTCCATAACTGACCTTTTGCATTGTAGTTAAACTTCCACTCCCTGAGGTAAGTTAAAGGAACATTGTTGTTGACAACGGTAATGACTTCTGCTGATTCCTTGCAGCGCCCGCTGGCATCCAGCGTAAAGGTTTCATCCCGGAGTTTGACCTTTCCCTGATGCGTAAACGCTCTGATCTTACCGGGGCTGTAGGTGTAGTCGGTCTGGATAGCCAGACCGCCACGTACGGGGGTGGTCACATTCATGAGTCGGCCATCGTTGTCGTAAGTCAGGGTTGCCTCACCATGTTTAGTGAGCTTGTGCACCTGGGGAAAGTTAGGTGAGTCAATATCACTTCCGATCCGTGCTGTGGCTGCCGAGGCTGCGTCAGTCGGCATGGGATCCACCGGGTTGTCATTCTGGCAGGCAAAGGAGCCAATTGCAAGGGCAATAAAAAGGGTACTTTTAAAAAAATGTGTTTTGTTTAACATGGCTTTGTTGGATTTAAAAAAATATTTTTTTGTTCGTTTTTGCCTACTCGATTTCAGGTTTTCGGCGTACCCTGCTTTATTGTGATACAACAATGGTTTTGAATAATAAATATGCTTCCGAAGTCCAATTTGAATGTGTCCCGGAAGACGATACAAACGTAGGCCGGATTAAAACTGCCGGCAATTTTTGGGTGTATACAAAAGGTTTCCGATGAGAAATTTATAGTGTACAAAAGGTGTACAATAGCCGGAAAGAGCCGGAATGATGCCTAAGGGCCTAATATTCCAATACATTTCCAAAATGCACTTTTTTGTATGGATACCATTTTAATGGCAGCAAACCGAGCGGCGATGTGCCTGGTTGGGAGTTAGATAGCCGACGGACGTATGTGGCCGAAAAGTTTTATAGGCATGAATGGCTTTCGCAATGCTGGCCTGCGCTGATGAAAAAGAGAAAAAGCCGGTCAATCTAAAATCCTCCGCCCGGCGGCCCGGTTTTAAAGTGCGAAAGACACGTTCCGCCATGGCGTTTTCGTCGCCGGGCGATGGTGGATCAGTGGCTGCTCAGAATTTGTTCTGGATAAGAGTGCCATTTCCAAAGCCTGCAACAATCCCTGCGCCTGCATGGTTTTGTACAGGTGCCAGCGGCACAGGCCGCCCTGCGACGCTGTCGGCGGGTTCGAAAGCGGCCCGTCATTCGTAATCCAAATACTCAATCAACAGCTTGAAATGATACTAAACAAAAGCTCCAAAAAAATTTCAGTGCCTTTGATTACTATTTAAACAAGTTTACTTTCTGTTAACAAGGCTTTCGTGCGACAAAGCTCTACAAGATTTTGATTACCACTTGAGATACGCTTCAATTAATGAAAGACCACAGATGTGTTGCTATAAACCCAACGAATTAGTGCCTATATCTTTTTCATGCTCATAATTGAGACCGGAAAAAGCGGCTCACAATTATTGCAATCTGAACAGCTAGATTTCCCACCACCGACAAAATCAATGCTATCATTGTCAACAATTTCGTTTTCCGTCAAGATTTTCTTGAATGTTGAATCAATACAAACGGACAAAGGACGTCCGGCCCAGTAGACAGTGTACAAAGTAGGCTCGCCTTTCTCAAAGACGATTTTGCCTTTTTCATTGAGAATTACTTCTGGTTCACTGTCACAACCGCAATTCCTCATTTTAGGCTCTTGGTCTTTCTTGCAACCCCATAGGCATAAAAGCCCAAAGTATATAATTATGCTGGTTCGCGTTTTCATTTTGCTCAGATTTATTGACTTGAATCCCTTATTACTTTGGGGCCCCTACGGAAAATTAGTGCTGGACTTGTATCTGCTTCATAATTTTAGATTCTCCACTACCAATATGAAGAAAGTAAGTTCCGTTAGGCAACTTTTCAGTATCGAAATTTATTTTGTTTTGAGTAAACGATTTTCTAGATAGGATGTTTGCCTTCTTCGAATATGATTCGACTAAATTCATGTCTGCAATTACAACCGCTTCGATTGAGAAGTCATTAGATGCTGGATTAGGATACACTACGGTGCGATAGAAACTGCTATAATTGTAAAGGGAAAAGGTAACCTTACAAGTGTTATTGTTATTGATAGTGCGCGGTATGCTTAGTGGCGTAGGAAGATGTAGCGGAGTGTTTAAGTATTGCGTTCTAACCGCAATACCATTTCCACCGTTGTTAGGAAACACCCCGTAACCTTGAACTAGTCCACCGTCGCTTCCTTCTAGTTGCGGCCCACTTATCCAAATGTTTAAGAACTTTGTTTTATCCCATCCGTTCTTGCCTCCGGTGGAAGTAGACATAATTTCATTACTGCTTGTCAAAAATTTATCTTTCGTTGTTTGCGTTCGGGTAAGTCCCGTTGTTGCATTTCCATTAATGTCCCGATTGGCTAGATAGAAACTGTATTTTAGGGTTCCCCGCATATATTTGGAAGGCCGCGGGTGTGTCATTTCGATCCGGGTTAGTTCGGCTGAAATCTTCATTAATAATACTTAAAAGGTCGCAAAGCTGCGCATCCGAGACGTTTTGATCCGAGGTTTTCCACACGACATGAAACACAACAGGTATTAGGATATACTGATCACTGGCGGAAATTGAGGTAGTCCGAGAATTTTATTGTCCACAAGCTGCCCCATAATTTGGTTATAGGCTTCCACTCGTTTAACTTCTTCGGGAGACGCTTTGACTCGATGAAACGATGAGCCGCACATCATATTTGCTTTTTGGCCAAAAAGGGAGAGGATACGGGTACAATAATGTGGAATTGGCAATTGATAAGCTGGAAAAACATGTCTTCAACTACACCCGGGAAATTGACTTTTTTAACTACAATCCATATGAAATCACGCCATACACTCTTGAAAAGGATCTTTGTGATTGAAGACCTGATTTACCTTTCCCACCAAATTCAAGATGGTTCCGTATCGCTAGTCATGAAGTAGTATGCTCCATATTGAGCTTTCACTGGCTTTTTGGCAGACGCGACACCTTTGTAACTCTAGTCAGGTTTCTTTCGGTATGTTTGGCACGGAATACATATTTCTCCGCATCAAGTGGAATATAGTCTCTGCAAAGCTGATCGATCATAAATTGATGAGGGCACTGGCAATCGCATTAAACTCCTTAATAAGTGCCACTCAACGCCTGATAAAGTTCCCCTGAATTGTGATAAATACAAAAATTGTAAACAACAAAATTTCTAAAATTTGTCTTATATATAAAGTATATTTACATATAAAAGTTGTTTATCTTAAAAACGACTTTTATGCTATCACATTTCCTATCGTTCGCATGGCGCCGGATCTGGCGTGAAAAACACGTAAACATTATTCGCGCCGCAAACCTCAGCATTGGGCTCGCCAGCGGCCTGGTAATTTTTCTGGTGGTCAATTACATGCTGACCTTTGACCGGTATCATCCGCATGTCGACCGTTCATATTGGGTAGTAACAGATGTTCACCGGGAATCGACGAAGCAGACCGATGCCGCGCCGAGACCATTGGCCGATGTTTTGCGCCGGAGTTACCCGTTTGTTGAAAGTGCTGTGCGACTGGAAACCCTTTTTGGCCGGATGATCAGCGTCCCTAATGGCAAGGGGGGATGGGCGAAAAAATTTAATGAAGCTCGGAATATGTGTTTTACCGAGCCCCAGTACTTTGATCTTTTCGGGGTGGAATGGGTCAGTGGAAACCCTGAAACCGCGCTATCGTCACCAAACGCCATCGTCCTTAGCGAGCGATATGCCGAAAAATACTTCAATACAACCGCCGCGATGGGAAAAACGCTTCGGTTTGATAGCCGTGTTGATCTCACAGTAACCGGTATTATTAAAAATCCGCCGACAAACACGCAACTGCGTTATGACGGGCTCATTTCCTACGCTACCATTCCGGTAATCGAATCGCAGGCCGGAATGCAGGATTGGCTGGGGCTTCAGAGCATGTGTTTTGTGCTCATGCGTGATGGTTCAAAGACAGACCAGCTGCTTGGCGCCTTGCGTGCCATCAAAAAGAAGTATTTGCCGCCAGCCGAATCGAGCCACTTTTCGTACCATATTCTTCCACTGGAAGAGCTGAACCACCAGCGTAGCGGAATGGCTCCCAGGGTTGTACTGTATTCTTTGATCGCGGTTGGTCTTTTACTGGTAGGAGCTTCCTGCATTAATTATATCAATCTGGCCACTGCACAGGCGTTACAACGTTCGCGGGAAGTTGGCGTCCGAAAGGTTGTTGGAAGTAACCGGTTTCAGCTGCTCAAACAATTCATGATCGAAACCGGACTGATCACCCTATTTTCAGTGCTAGTGGCACTTGTGCTGACACAGCTTGCGATGCCCTTTGTGAACCAGACTCTTAATGATCAGGACGAAACACTTAAACCGTCCATTTCAATTTTGGACCTCCTGGAACCTGGCGCATTACTTTGGTTTTTGCCGCTATTAATCGGCGTCACGTTGCTTTCCGGATTTTATCCGGCGATAGTCCTTTCTGGTTTCAATCCCGCCAAAGCGCTGGCTGGCCGTTTGGACCGCGGCGCCGGTGGGCTGAACATCCGTAGGACACTCATTACAGGTCAATTCCTTCTTACCCAATTATTCCTGATTGTCGTTTTGGTTATAACTGCGCAGCTGCGCCATATGCAAAAAATAGATTGGGGCTTCCATAACGAAGGGATGCTCGCTATATGGCTTCCCCAGCAGGTGCCAGCCCAATATGAAAGGCTGAGGAATGGGTGGCAACGCATACCAGGAGTTGAATCGGTTACCTTCGCAAGCGATCCACCGGCATCACCGTACAATCGTCCCGCATCTTTTAGTTATCACACGGCAAGCGAACCGGAGCAATTCGAAACGCGGGTCAGGGCGGTCGATGGGAAATACCTGGCGGTATTTGGGCTAACACTTGTCGCGGGCCGCAACTTCGATGCAGCCGACACAACCGGGCAACGAGTGCTTGTGAACGAAACTATGGTAAAAAGACTGGGCCTTTCTTCACCAGCCCAGATAATCGGCAAGCGAATGCGCATCAAAGATGCGGACCGTACCATTGTGGGGGTAGTGAAAGATTTCCGAAGTGGTGATTCGCATTCTCCGATAGTCCCCGTTACCTTAATCCATGATCGAAAACACACGGCGATGGCAGTGCTTTCTTTCACCTCACGTCAACAGAACCTGCCAGAAAAAGCGGTACAAACTATTTGGGAACAAGTTATGCCCGATCATCTGTACAAATCTTCGTCGGTCGACAGGCTCATGAAGTCATTCACCAAAATGGAAGATCTATTGGCCGGGTTCGTGCAGATTTTTGCCTGCATTGCCATTGCCATGAACTGTCTTGGTCTGTATGGTCTGGTCACTTTTATGGCCGAAACCCGTGCGAAAGAGATTGGTATGCGTCGGATACTTGGCGCACGTACTGCACAAATGTTGTGGATTTTTGGAAAGGAGTTCAGTAGATTAATGGCGATTGGTTTTGTATTGGCCGCGCCGCTCGGCTGGTGGCTGACTTCTGGCTGGCTGCAGCAGTATGCGCATCGGATCCATGTGAACGGCTGGATATTACTCGCGACTATTGCGCTAATGGCCATTATTACGACCGCAACGGTGCTCGGTCATGCACTGAAAGCCGCTGTTGCCAACCCTGTGAGACATCTGAGGGTGCAATAACAAGTGAAGTACTAACGTCTTGGCTCAGCACCCCGAATCTTTGAAATTCTTGAAGACTTGGCTGTCGATTGCAGAAACGCAGGAATCTCAAAATGAGCGTGGCCAGTTGATACTGCTGACTAAAATACGTTCGGATTGAGTAACAATAATGGCTGCTGCAAATAGGAGTTGTGCAACACCCGCGAGGATTTGTGAAATTATTTTAAATTGTGTTCAATCAGTGAGCCGTGGTATCTTTGGACATGCATGACACCAATCCATGAATCAATAATGCGCTTACTGACTGTGAGCTGCACATGCAGCATGCGAGTGTGGGTCAAGCCAATTTGCTTAATTTACTAACAAGCAATTATCTGAGGGCGCATACTCCGAAAAATGTTGTTTTCTCGGAGTGCACCAGATTCTGACAATTCTCTGTGGTGTAACATACACTTATTGCAGTGGCACCAGGCCGATCACTGTTGGCCGGAATCTTCTCTCGCCGAGTAAATCAACTTGTCGTCTTCTATGCGAACATCCCCTTCCAAAATGAAAGGGGATGCAGTCGGCTTTTCAGATTTAAACAAGTTGTTAATCCATGAAGTTACTTTCCTGATCATTTATTTAAAGCCGGAGGGGCCAGCTCTTTAATATTCCCTGACCATTCCAAAATTATCAATGACCGCAGGTCCCATGCCGTTGCCGTGGGCTGTGATGGCTACGCCGCCTCCATCTAATTGCACCCAGCAGCCATTTTCATTTTTTTTGACCGAATAGCCTCCAAGAACCGCCGTTTGACCAATTGCATACACCGAGCCATTACCTCCGGCTGCTATGTCCCTGCCAAATGCGCCGGTATCTTCCATATATGTTCCGTTCGATTTCAGGATTTTATTGGCATTATCAATGGCCCAGGCAACACCTGTTGAAGATACCGCGATGCGTACCGCGCCCTTCCCGGGCAATTGGTTCCACTGGTTGTTTTTCCAGTATTTGATCGCAAAACCGCCAGGGGCGGGTACTGTGCTGATAATATGTACTGTGCCGGTAGTCCCAACGGCAATGTCGAGTGCGCTGCCTGTCAGCTTTTGCCACTTGGAATCAATGCTCATTTTATAAATTTCCCCTTTGTTATTTACAATCCATGGCAGGCCGTCTGGGCCTACGGCTATCCGGAGAGCTCCTCCCGGAACCGGCAGGAATTGATGTGTCACATAGTTATACCTGTTGATTGCATATCCTCCGCTGGCTGGTGTCTTACTGATCGTCCACAACCATTGAGTCTTGCCCGACGATGCTGCGATATCTGTGGCCTGAGTGGGATAATATTTCCAGGTATGTTGCGGATACATGGTTGCCACTGCTTTCATGTCGTATTTACTAAACCCTTTCCAATTGCTTACCGACGAGTTCATCACCGAATAACTATCCATAATGGGTGTGTCGCAAACCTGAACCTCAAGGAAACCTGAGAGTTTGTCTGTGTGGGTGAGGCCGATTGCGTGACCCAGCTCGTGGGCAATAGCAAGCCGTTTTTTAGATAAGGGCATGATGCTCTCGGCATTGTAATAAACATTGACTTCCATGCCGCCACCTATTGTTCCGTCCGCGTTCGGCAGACATTGGCGCGCTACCCAGTTTGGCGATCCATCGGGATTGGGAAAACCATACTGGGCAGTTATCCGGATGTCAGCCTCATCAAGATTGGTTGTTTGGTGAAAATGCACCTTTGTGTTAGGTATCTCATTCCAATCTTTCATTGCCAGGATGGCAGGTTCATACCAGTCCGTGTAAACGCCCCAGGCGAAGTGAACCTTTATGTCTTTCACAACTTCGTCTTTAAGCGTCCACAAGAGTTGCCGCTGGTTCACCCTTGATCCCTTATCGGCATTAAGATAACCTTCGGCACTGCTTCTTGAAACTTTAATGTCACCGTCGATGGTGAATGTCTTTTCATTCAGATCGTAAACGACTTTATCAACAGGTGCGCCGGTAACGCTGGCCAAAACATTGCTGAGCGCTTGCAACTGCGGATCATTGCCCGTCTGCTGGGAAACGGATGGGTCCGAGGCGATGTCCGGGTCTTTACAGCTTTGAAAGAATATAAGCAAAGCGAAGAGCAGCATTGCCCGGGAAATGATTAATGATGATCTGGAAATTCGAATTAACAATAGATTTTTCATGGCGTTGATTAATAAATGGATAAAATACTGATTGATTAAACCCTGCCTCAGAACCAGGGAAATCCTTTTCTGGGAAGGCAATGCAAACGTAGGGTTGATCAAAACCAACAGCAATTTTTTTAGGTGTACAAAAGGTAGATCAGCCGGGCTCCCGACCGTATACAAAAGGTAACCAATCTGCGTCCACTCTTGATATACCGACGAATTGGAGCCGAAAACTCTGGTCATGATGTTTGCAGCCGCATTGACAACCAAGCCACCGGCAATTCAACATTCTTCAAAAAAAATTAATTGGTATTCAAAAGAGATCTTTTTTAAAGACTCTGAAAAAGATATCGCCTGGTTTCAGAACCGGTTATCAGATCCATCTTCTTTGAAATCGGGGGGGCGCTGTGGCTCAAATTGGGCAGGCCATTGAAAACGGTTTGCCGAATGTTTTCGAGGATACCATTTTCTGGATCAGGTTTAACGTAGGCCTATTCCAGGCCTTCGTGATTAGTTGCACATTTGAGCGCAAAATTTCTCGCTAAGCTGTAATAGCCTACATTTTAATTGATAATATGTCTCATATAGCGTCCGAAATCTGCGGCGGATCTGGATGAGTAGGCGAGGGGGCGCAGTCTTACGGCAGCTTGAGGTGGATCCAAAAAGCGGTACACATTTCCGGATCTGGAAATTTTACAGTAACCAATATTAGCGGTGCTTCTTATACTTGGGTGGTAAGTGGGACACTTTCTATTGTATCAGGACAAGGCACTAGCATTGTCAATTTCAACCGAAACGAGATGTCCGTAATTTCTGAATTGTGGTGATCCGTGGCTCCGAGTTCTCCACCTAGGTGAAAGCAACAGTAATTTCTTAATCTATGACTCGGTCTACAAATTAGGATTCTTTTTTACATCATCATTGTTACTGCACGTTTTACCTATCTTGCTTTTAACTACCAGTAAGATATCTAAATGCTTTCCTCTTTATAGCTCGATGAACTTTTTCCAATTCATTTATAAAATTTTTGTGTTGAGCTTCCGGATAGTTCATAGAATCTCGCCTATTTTCAAGCAAATAGATCTGTGGAAAATGACTAGAAAAACAATTGCAGTTCGGGATGCTTGCTAATTTACCCTATATGAGGTAGTATCAAATTCACCCAGCCTAAAATATCCCAATACTTCTTCGTTAGAATCATTGACATTAGTACAGTTTCCTTTTAACGGAACGGGGATAGTTGGAAAAGGCCCGCCTTCATCACTTCCAGATTGCTGAATCAATATGTTTAAATAGTCATAATATCGTTTTGAAATACCATACACATTAATTCCTACAGTTACTCCGGCAACATTGTTTTCATTATCGTTCTCAATATAATTTTCGTTGCCATCTGAAAATTTATCGCTAATAACTGCAAGAGACGGCAGTGGTGGATTAGACGGGGTAAATTCTCCTAAATAATAATTTTTAACAGCTCCGGGGTCGTCAAAAAATACCTGAAGCACAATTTCCTTGTCACCATCAGAACCTTCAATCTTTTGTTCAACCCGATTAATAACAGGTGCTGCAATTAAGGTTTCGGTTGCCGTGTAGGAGTTGCCGTTGTAAAGGATTTTCAAAGTGTACGATGCGTTTAATTCCGGGACAAAATCGGTTGCAGTGTAACTACCATTATTCTGGTCGGCAAACACAAATACCGACCCGTCGTTTTCTTTGGTTACTGTTACTGAAGCACCCGTAACAGGAACATCTGGATTCTTATCAAAAAAAGCAGTTGATTTTCTTAGATTAATGGTTTGTGTTTTTCCCGTAGTACCTTTTTGCCACTTAATAGACGCATCAACCACCAATCGTGCCCCGCCGTTTGGGACATTAACGTCGATGACATCGGTACAAGAATTTAAAAGTCCTATTAATAGAAGGAGTGCCCCTAACTTGCCGTATATATTCATGTTTTTCATTGTTTTAAAAATTAAAATTGTATGTTACTGAAGGCACGATACCAAATATGGAAGTACGAGTGGCTTCAGATACACCTGTCTGGTGATTTTGACCAAAAGAAATAGAGGCTGCATTACTTCGGTTATAAGCGTTGTATATGCCAAATACCCATTCTCCCTGCCATTTTCTATCTTTATTTTTTCGAGGTGTTAAGGTTGCAGAAAGGTCTAGTCTGTGGTAGGCCGGCAATCGGTCTGCATTCCTTTCGGAATAAGTCGCCACGGATAATCCGTTGTATATAAACTGTCCGTTAGGATAGGTAACAGGTCGTCCTGTCTGGAATACCATATTCGCCCCAAATCGCCATTTTTCGTTGAGTTTGTAACTTCCGGTAAACTCAAAGTCGTGGGTTCTGTCCCAGTTAGAGTTATACCATTTCCCGTTGTTAATACCTGCTCCGCCGGCTGCTCCTCCGGGTGTGCGCTGTTGCGATTTTGACAACGTATATGACACCCAGCCTGTAAAATCGCCTTGGTTTTTCCGCAATAGAAACTCTAATCCATAAGCTCGGGCTTCACCAGTCAAAATTTCGGTTTCAATGGTGTTTTGTGCTATAAGCTCTGCGCCGTTAATATAATCTATCCTGTTGTCGATCGTTTTGTAATAGGCTTCGGCTTCGATCGAAAACATATTTTCGTTTAAATTTCTGAAATAGCCGACAGCATATTGGTCTGCCATTTGTGGTTCAATAAACTTTCCGCTAGGTGCCCAAACATCTAATGGCGTGGCTGATGAGGTATTGGAAATTAGATGCAGGTATTGAGCAACCCGGTTATAACTTGCTTTAAAAGAAGAGTTCTCATTAAGCTGATATGAAAGTGCAAACCGAGGCTCTAAATTATTGAATGTAGCTATGCTTTTCCCCTTACCGTAATTGGTACTGGAAATGGGTTCGGCACGCTCATAGATTCCTAATTCTTCGTTGTAAATGACTGGTAAATTATTGGCGTAATTATTTAATGGTTGCTTTCCCAGCCGATTAAAGTAACTAAGACGCAACCCATATTCAGCGGTGAGTTTTCCAGAAATCTTATGTTCTAAACTTGCATAAACCCCAGCTTCAAAAGCAAATTTATCGTCCAATTTCTCCGGATTAACACCCGAAGTTGCATTCAAAGGGTTGAGCCTGCCCGGATTAAAGTTGTAATAAATGCCATTTACTCCAAAGTCAAATTTTAATTTATCGCTTGCATAATACCCAAAGTCATAGCGCATATTATAATTGCTTATATCTGAGGTCCAATCAATTCCTTCAATGGGAATTTCCAGATTATAATTATAACGACTGTATATTAAGGATACATTGGAGAATAACTTGTTATTAAAAATATGATTCCATCGCAAGTTTCCTGAGAGGTTTCCGTATGAATTAGTGAACAAGCCTGCCAGGTTAAAGTTATCATTCCCTAGATAACCAGATAGATATAGTTTATTCTTCTCATTAATTTCATAATTCGTTTTCAGATTCAAATCGTAAAATCCGGCTCTACTACTCTCCTTGGCCAAGGCTAAAAATATATTTACATAAGAAGCTCGACCAGCGATAAGAAACGAGCCTTTGTCCTTAAACATTGGCCCTTCCGCCGCCAAGCGACTGGAAATAGCACCAATACCGCCAGTGAGTTCAAATGCTTTACTATTTCCGTCTTTTTGACGTATATCCAGTACAGAAGAAGCCCGCCCTCCAAAACGTGCAGGAATGCCTCCCTTATAAAGTTTAACATCCTTAATGGCATCAGCATTAAATACTGAGAAGAAACCAAACAAATGGGAGGCGTTGTAAATAATTGCTTCATCCAAAAGAATTAGATTTTGGTCTTCTGCACCACCGCGTACATTGAAGCCCGATGCGCCTTCGCCGGCGTTGGTAACACCTGGCAGCAATTGAATGGACTTGATCAAATCTACCTCACCCAACACGACAGGCATCTGTTTGATATCCTTAGTTGAGAGTCTTGCCACACTCATTTGCGGTGTTTGAAGGTCAACTTTCTTTGATTCTTCAGCTGTGATGACTACTTCATCTAATTGAGCGTCATCTTCTTTAAGCTCAATGTTGAGCTTTTGATTAGAGTTAAGGTCTATTGCCCTTTCAAAAGTTGTAAATCCTAAATAGGAAATGGTTAAGGTATAATTACCTTCAGGTGCTGTGATAGAATAAAAACCATATTCATTGGTCGTGCTTCCAATGGAAGTACCTTTTAAAAGGACAGTTGCCCCCGAGAGTGTTTCACCGTTGCCAACATCCTTGACTACACCACTAATTGTATATTTTGTTTGTGCAAAAAGGAATACTGGGCACAACATCATCACCGTAAATAAGGCCTGTCTTTTTCTTGACCTAAGGGGTTTTAATTGACTTGTTTTTTTCATAATGTTTACAAAGAGGTTATTTATGTGTTGTTTAAAATTTCATCTACCCCACAAGCAATCGCCCTTCTCAGATGCGAGATGGTTCATGAATTTGTAGATCCTTTGAAAAAGAAGGTAAGGCACAAGCAAACGATAAGCGCTATACGCTTGCTTAGATTCTAGTTGTCGTTAATGTGAGGCTTGGCTTCGACAGCACGACTGTTTTCAAAGGCCATTACGGGTTGTCAGGAAAAATAGTGGGGTGAATGCTAAAAATTTTTCCTCTCTCAAAAAAATATAGAATCACACCCCACCTTTGCATGTTACCTTCCGTAAGGGGAAGAAGATGATGTTAAATCTAATTACCATTGCTATTTAGAAGGAAAGCTCTCTTTGATGAACAGGATCTGTCAAGCATTTTGGATGCCTGTAAGGATGGCAATGCTCAGGCCCAACGATGTCTGATCCGACAATTTGCAGGATATGCCAAAAGCATTTCGCTTCGATATGCAGCTACCTTTGAGGAAGCGGAAGAGATTGTCAATGACTGCTTTTTAAAAGTGTTTAATAATTTACATAGCTATGACAAAGCTCAACCTTTCAAAGCATGGTTTCGAACAATTGCTATTAATACGGCCATTGACCATTACCGAAAGAATCTCAAATGGCAGGGACAGCTTAGTCTGGATGATCTGGAAGTCGCGGACTGGAGTGATGACATTTTAAGCGAAATATCTGCCCAAGAAATATTGATAATGGTTCAACGCCTCCCACCCGCATATAGAATGGTTTTCACACTGTTTGTAATTGATGGGTATTCACATAAAGAAATAGCTAACATGCTTGGTATCCAGGAAGGAACATCAAAATCTAACCTGAGGGATGCCAGACGAAAGTTGCAGACAATGATAAAACTAAACTTTCCGCATTTGTATCAACTTTATAACTGGCCTAATAAGGGATTTAATGAAAACTGAGCAATTTGACGACGAATTCCGGAAAAAGTTATTGGGTCTAGATCCAAGCGATGAAGAAGTCGATCGGATATATAATTATGTCTCTTCGAATGGCAATAGTATGCCCCATTTTTCATGGACTAAAATCCTGATTTACGGGTTGGGCGCTTCGTTATTGGTCGGCTCTCTAACCTTCAATTATGTTCAAAATCTTACCAATAAAAAACTCTTATCCTCCCTGGATTCTTTAAAAAGCAGAATCACTTCTATCGAACTAAATTCTACTAAAAAAACAAGTCTACGTGTCGACACCGTATACATTGACCGATATATTGAAAAAACCATTGCAGCTCAAAATCGTCAGGAGTTGCTTTATACCAGGCAGAGTCCTCATAACGAAATTCAGCAGCCAATTAATAATCCGCTTACGGATGAATCAGTAAAGAATCCAAACTTCAGACCAGCAGATTCATCTGGCATGGTACCGAACCAAATGGCTGGTACTACTGCGAAATCCATTGCTCAGAATAATGCTTCTGGCGCAGAATTAAATGCCAGCAGATCAGATAATTCCGTAGTTAGGAAAGGATCCTCCGAAACAACTGGCAACGACAATAATCCGGCAAACAAGGCAGCGTATACAAATAAAGATGATTTTCCCAAAGCTGGTAAGCCAATAATTAATAGCCGTATTGGCAACATTCATCTTTCATTTTCGGAGTTAAAACTACCGGTTTTAAAGACGCCGGAAAAATCATCTTCTGCTAGCAAAGACAAACCCAAATATTACTCCGAATCAATGAAGTCGGTTCTTAAAAAGATGGATTATTATGTGGGTGGAAGCCTTGGCGCAGGTAACAGACAGGTGGAAGGCTCACTTCTTGGAGAGCTGCGGATCACTCCCAAATGGAGTTTTCAAACCGGTGCCCGCTGGAAAGAGATCACCGGCGACAGTTACGACACTGCCGAGCAGTTTGGTCAAGAGACCGGCCAGGATTTTCGGACTTTATATGCGCCCTATGTAGCTCAAAATGTTGATTTGTTAAATATTGAACAAAATTACCAGCTCGTTCAAATTCCCTTAACCATTGCATATCATCACGAGATACGTCCGAATTGGGGCCTAAGTTTCGGAGTAGGAACCGATCTTACAGTTTACTCCCTAAAAGACATCCATTTCAATTATAAGAAAGACAGTCAATCCTTTGATAAAGGAGAATACAATGCAAAATTAGCCATAAAGCCTTTTAACGATATTACAATAAACCTGGGTCTGGAGCGTCGCTCGAACAAGTTCCTGTTTAGGGTAAGTCCTTACGTTAGTCCTCAATTACGTAAAACAGAATTTTCCAACAAAGATCTTTTGTGGGGTGCCAGGGTGCAGGTTTTGTATAAATTTAATAGATGACTTTTAACGAACTATAACCCAAGCTGCCCAATCCGCTCCCGACAAAGCCGTTCCGTCAAATCCCTCAACAACGCCACACGACTCCCCAAATACTCCAACTCCCCTTTCTCAATCTTGTAATTCCTATTATACCTGGCATCAATATACGCCTTTTTGAGAAGTACAAACAGCCGCTTTTCTTCCTCCGTGGTCATCGGAAAAACAGTAGTAAATTCTGCATGCTGTTTAATAACCTGATTCCCAAGAATCTCAATGTCATGGATTCTCGGCTTATAGTCTGTGAAAACAAGCAGAACAGCTGCGTAGTATCGTTCCGTAGCTTGATGAAGTAAAAAGGCCGCTTCCTTGTACCACGTTTTTTCAATCTGGATATACGCAGTTTCCAAAAACCGGCTGGCTCCCTCAAACCAATGCTCAAATTCCTCAGTAGATTTCTCGACCCGTTGCGCCGGATTTAGATCTTTCGGCTCAGATAAGGTGAATTTCCCAGAATCAAAAAGCATGATTCCTTCTTTCAATATATCTACGAAAAAGTAGTAATTCCGTTCGATCTTGTCATTCACGAAACCAATGCTGTGGTAGATAATGCTCGTCCTGGTGATGTCCTCATTCGCCATCAGTTCTTCTTCCAGCTCACGCGATTTCTTGACTTGTTTGGCGGAATTTTTGTCTTTGGTGACAATCAGAATGTCAAAATCACTTACATACTCATACTTCTCCTGGTAATCCTCGACCCAGTCACCCCGCGCATAGCTGCCGAAGAGAATGATCATTTCAGCCTGGACTTTGTCTAGTACTATTTGGGTGAGTGCTTTTAGCTGGTCTTGCTTGTTTTGCGGGAGGTGAGAGAGGGAAGTTTTCATTCGTGTGTGGGGGTTTTTGAAATTTTGGTAAGATACAAAAGTCTGTAAACATACCAGTAACGGGCAACTTTCCCGTTTCTTTTTTGAGTAATTGTGCACTGCCCCCAAAAAGTTAGACACTTCTTGGGGGCTTTTTTATGGGCAAAAACAGAAAACACAGTGTAGCTTTCAGGCTAAAGGTCGTTAAAGCCTATCTAGCCGGTGATGGTATCAATGAATTATCCAGACGCTTTAAGATTGCTAAATCCAGTGTGCAAAAATGGATTGGACATTATAAGCAAGGCGGGGGTTCAAGCCTTTTGCCGCAATACGGGCACAATTACACAAAAGAATTTAAGCAACAAGTCGTGCATGCTTATCAGAACCAGGGCTTATCTTTGAATGAGTGCTGCTTCAAATTTAAAATACCCAGCATGAGTACTTTACATGTCTGGATCAGGCAGTATGAGCAGTTTGGTATAGATGGTTTTATCACGGCCCGTGGCAGGCCCAGGTCTATGAAAAACAAACCCAAGATCATTAAAACATACGGTCCATTGACCCGATTGGAGGAGCTCGAAAACGAGAACCTGCGCCTGAGGGCAGAGAATGACTTGCTAAAAAAGCTGGATGCCTTAATCCGCGAGAAGGAAGCTGCGCAAAAGAAAAAGCGTTGACAATCCATGGGTTAAGGCAGAAATACCCGCTTGAATTGCTTTTGGACCTCTTTGAAATACCCAGAAGTAATTTCTACTACCATATTAAAAATAGCGCTGCCGACAGCAAGTATAAAGACGCGCGAAGGCAGATCAGGCAAGTTTATGATCGGCATAAGGGAAGGTTCGGCTACCGTCGCATTACAATGACTATCCGTAAGATGGGCAGCAACATCAACCATAAAACGGTCTTAAAGCTGATGAAGGCCATGGACCTTAAATCGCTGGTCCGCGCCAAAAAGTACCGCTCTTACAAAGGTCAGACAGGCAAGGTAGCGCCCAACATCCTCAACAGGGATTTTAAATCTATAAAGCCATCACAGAAATGGGCAACGGATGTCTCTGAGTTCAGGGTGAAAGACAAAAAACTTTTTCTATCTCCTATTATTGATCTCTTTAATGGAGAAATCATCAGTTATAGCCTATCTGAATCGGCTAATTTCAAACAAGTCACACAAATGCTCAAAACCGCATTTAAAAAGATAAATAAGCCAGAAAGCCTGGTGCTACATTCGGATCAGGGATGACAAATGAATATGAGTGAATATCAAAAAATGCTCAAATCAAAAGGCATTACCCAAAGTATGTCCAGAAAAGGCAATTGCCTGGACAACGCTATTATTGAAAACTTTTTTGGAACAATTAAATCGGAATTGTTCTACCTGAACAAATATCAAAGCATTGATGAGCTCAAAAAAGACATCAAAGATTACATTCACTATTACAACAAAGATAGGATCAGGCTTAATTTAAATGGAATGAGCCCGGCTCAATACCGGGCTCATCACACTAATCGTTAAATCTTAACTCGTCCAACTTTTGGGGTTCAGTCCATTGTAGCAGCCTTTTCTATGATGTCAAATTTTCCGGAATAGCGTGTCTTTGGGTCTGTAAAATGATTAGAAGGTGAAATATAATAGGCATTTGATCCGGGCTTGATAGACCCATATATCGCATTAAGCCATTGGAATTTATGTAGATCGTTCAAGTCCCCTAATCCGATAAATCTCATTTTCAAAGGGTAAGCTACATAATAGTAAATATGACCGCCAGGAAACCACTTATGTGCAACCATCGGATCGCCTTCGGACATTCTTTTATTTGCAATATCATCCTTGCGAATCTTGTCGAAAGCAGGTAGCAGTTCATCCCAGCCATGCAAATCAAGTGTCGGGTCATTTAGGCCGGTCTCGGGAGAAGCCTTATCTGAGATGGTGCCCGGAAAAAAGTAGATAAGCAAAGGGCCAGCAACACAGACAAAGCTGGCAATCAAAACAGCAGCTTTTAAAAAACGATACGCTTTTTTTGAATATTGATTCAGGCTGAAATCAATGTAAACCGCTGCAATAATCATCAATCCCAGAAATCCAGGCCCGCTCCAATGAGGTAGCGTACTTCTGAATAGGGAAACCAGACTTGTTGCGAAAATGATCGGAACACTGCACCATAACAACAATTGGACAGCGTCGCTTGCTATAAACTTTTTTCTTTTTGCATATGCTGTAAGGCAAACGACATAAATAACGAATTGCACAGGATTCGAATAGAGGATCTGGCCGATTGTTGTCACCAGGAACGATTTGAAATGAATGCCCTCGTCAACTGTAACTCTTTCGCTGTGAAATTTCCAGGTGATAAAATCGTTGCTGATATTCCAGTAGAGAATGGGGGAGATAAGAAGAAGTGTAATTGCTATTCCCAGATATAAAAACGGGTTTTTCAGTAAAGAGCGGCGATGAAAAATAATGAAACCTATAAAGCCAAGCCAAAGAAAAATACCATGGACTTTGCACATCATTGCTAAGCCGATCCATATACCAACTAGTAAAATACGATTGTTTTGGTTTGCATTTTCTGGTGCGGTAACGATCTTGACCATTTCATGCAGCGCCACCAACCAAAACATAAGCTGTACCGAATCGGGCAAAATAAAAAGCCCGGAAATAAGACTAGTATAGATTGAGGCATTATAGAGAATGGAAGCGAAAATGCCTGCTCTTTCATTGGCTATCCGCTGTGTGCATTTAGCAATAAGCCATGTATTTATTGCAGCTCCAAAAATTGCTGGCAAACGCATTGACAGATCACTAATCCAGGTCAGGTTTAACGTAGTAAGCCGAATAAAAAGTCCGACTAACGGAGGATGATCAAAGTGGTTCCAGTCGGGTTGTACTGCGTAAGTAAAGTAATAAACTTCATCATTGCCAAGATTAAGAAAAGTGGCTAATAGAATGCGTATCAGTGCCGTAAAGACAATAATTTGAGTTAATGGATTGAATGACGACGCTATTTGTGCCACTAATAGACAGAAATTATAGTTTAAAATAGACCCATTGACGGGAATGGCGATTCGTATTGTTCCATTGCACCACTTTTCCCACCAGAAACAGCCATGTGAAAAGGATTATCACACCTAATGCACGAAATAACATCGTTTCTAAAATATTTTCCGGAACTTTTGAAAGAGTCAAATCAGGATCTTCGGTGTAAAATACAGGATTTAAATATAGCTTGGTACCATTGTCATAGGTGCAGGTGGCTCTGGCGTAATGGTAGTTTTTATTAAGTACAAAGTTGACTTTTTGAAGATTATTAAACGACTGTATCACCTTTCCATTCTGGCCAGTAATAACAATTTCTCTGGCAGGTTGACTTAATTCGATTGTGATAATATCTGTACTAATTGTCAGGCTTTTGAGATAAGGTATTGAATCCACATTCTGATTGTCACCAATTACAACACCATAACTATTTCCGGATTTAAGTGCCTGTAAAACTAAATCTTTGCTATTTTCCCGAACGTTTACAAATGTACACATCTTGCCAAGCCGGTCCTTTTTGATAACATTGTGCAAATCATCATTACCAACAACAAACGTTTTTTTCCCGGCAGAAAGATCGGCATCCCATTGACTTGTTGAAATTACGGAAGGATTTAAAACTTCCATGCAATCATAACCTGACAGCGATTGAAAGTCGCTATCAACATAGCCTTTTCTTAATTCCGGGTGATTTAATATAGTAACTGACTGGGCTTCCTTCAAATGATTAAGCACATCTTGTTTATTGTGAATAGTTTGTGGAAAAAGGTAATCCAACCATTGAACTTTTTTGCTTCCCAAAACAAGCTGATGCGTTTTGTTGATATTAAAGCCGTGTTCATATGCAGATATATAATTCTTTTCAAAAGAGCCGGTTGTATCAATATTCTGATAATTGGAAACACAATGAACACCATATTTCAATGCTTTGTACGCGCTGTGAACATCATTTGCTGTCCCGTGTCCATTGGTAATACCCTTCCAGCTCCGTGCGTGCGCGTGAAAATTGCACTTCACCCAATGGTCAGATTTTGCCGATTTATATGGATTGTAAATCGCGCTACCATTGAAGGGCGCTGACCGATAAAATTGAAATCTGGGGCAAAAGAAATATTGGTTTACCAATAGTAAAACAACCAGCGTGAATAAGAAAATGGAGGCAGACCGAAGTGCTTTCATGGATTCCGTAAAATTGCATTTATGGGATTAGCAGAATGTTAACCCACTGATAACTTACAGTCATGTTTGGGCAAGTCACGCACGTTTCGTGATTAGAAACTGATGATAAGTCCTCGATAATTACGGTTGGATTTTGAGAAAGGTGGGGTAATGGAAGAAATTTAAAAATTTCGAAAATTTGTATTTTTCACCCCACCATTGCATCATATATTCCGTATGGTAACCAGAATGTATAACCTTGTTTAATGCCGACTGCATAGCAGTTATTGTCGTTGCAGCGATGGGTGCTTTCTGGGGAATGAAGGTGTTATTGCCCACAATCAGCACTTGTTTTTTTTAACGCAAAGGATACGCAGCCATGGTAATGAGGATTAAATCTTTCCGGTGTAGCCGCGAGCGGATTTGCGAAGGAGAATCGGGCAGCATCAGTTTGATTCCTATATCTGGTGATAGACAAACTTAAGTCCGTCGAGATAGAGATATGTTGCGTTGGAATTTGAATACGATGACGGGATCTATTTTGAGAGCAAAATAGCAATGAATGAATTATTAATTGAAAAACAGAGGATTGCTAAAAGACTTATTAATGGATCCGAGCAATTTATTCTGAGGAAATTTTCGGTATCGGTGAGCATTATTACGAAGTATATGTAATTTATGATAATATTCTAACGATCCCGATGGAAAACGAAGCAAATCGCTGGGTGATTTGCGCACCAGAACAGCCCTCAATGTCCATGCATTTTTTGAGGTAAATACGCTCAACCTGTTCGAATTCCAGCGGGATTACCTCCACCTCTCCACCTGAGCACTTAAAGCTCTCCATGGGGTTCCTGGTAATCAGATCCTTTTTGACACCGATGTTGGCGATCTGCCTGATCCACTTGACATCTTTCCTGGCAGAAACCTCGGCAAGCGGTTTTGGCTTCCATGCCTGGCGAGGTCACTTTTTTGGTCTTGGAACACCAGTGGTTTGGGTGCACCTTTTTTCCCAGGGAAATTTCATCTTCGAGTCCCTCAATGGTAATCCGGACATAGATGGGCGCTTTGCCATCCTTGGTCGCTTTGGCTTTAAAGAGCCAGAATAAAATCGAAAGTTTCTGATTGCTTTCATCCTTCACATTTTTAAGTGATCTAATGTTTCCCGGCGGGGACATCCCGCAGGCGACGCATCGATTTCCTCAAAACCACATCACACAAGCTATTTTGCGAAATTCGGTTACCTAATTTAGAAAATCTGATAGGTAACCGAATCGGTTGGTTTACTTTGATCAGAATGATTCACGAATCTTCAAACAAGCTGATTTTCAGGCCATTTTAAACGAAAAAGGCGCCCTTTGAGGTGCTTTCAGTGATCCCCTCTCACAAACGGAAGGGATCGCGAGAGAGACGGTGCCGCGCTAGCCTTCCTCGCCAGATCTTCTTGATGGCTGGACTTGTCTTTAACTTACTTGGTAAGCAGTTCAAAAGATTGGTTCGCAAAGCTGGAAAGTCGTTCAGTGGTGACAACCATCGATAAAGAGTTGGATCAAAAACTCAATTTGCAGGCTATTGTCTTTTTGTAATTTTCTTTGTGTTTTTTCAATCAAATTAGAACAAAATATTGTTATTTTGAACTTTGCATAACTTCTATTTTGCTGATGTGTTAGGAACTGATGTAAATAATGAACGGACTTTGCTGGCGCTTTCTTCTATGGCAGACGAGAAAGCGTTTACGTCCCTTTTTTATTTGTACAAGCATAAGCTCTATTCCTATCTGACAAGCCTTACGGAATCTGAAATGCTTGCGGAAGATATCGTTCAGGATGTTTTTTTAAAGCTTTGGAATGATCGTGAAACGCTTGCTGAGATTGATAATTTTGGAAGTTACCTGTTTCGCATGTCGAAAAATCAGGCAATTAATCATTTTCGGAGGATGTCACGCGAGACATTAATCATCTCTGAAATGTTTCAGGCAAATCCCTCTGACAATCAAACAGAGGATACCGTGTCGCTGAAAGAAACTAAAAAAATTCTCGAAGACATCATTGATAAACTGCCTGCTCAGCAAAAGATGATCTATAAGCTTAGCAGACATGAAGGAAAGACGCACGATGAGATAGCTGACATGCTTAAAATTTCTCCCAATACAATTAAAAATCACATTGTACAGGCAATGTCTACCATCCGTACACAACTTCGCCGCTATTCTGATACACTCCTGATGTTGGCATTGGTAACCATCTTCAAAGACTAATTACTCTCACTGCTCTTGAATTCTAATGGATTTGGATCAGGTCACAAGAAATTTGGAAGTAAAAAGCCTGTTTCAAGCGTACATAAGCGCTTTTTAAATATAATTTGGTTTTTTTTCATCACAGACTAGTCCCTGCGGGCTTCTCATTTGTCTTTTATTTGGTGATCGTTCGGATCAATGATGGAATCGTTCGGTAATTATTCGAAGTGCAGCAGTAATTATGGAGAAAAGGAAAATTCGATATGTATAACGAGAGAATAAGATATCTGACAAATAAGTTTTTTGCAGGCACTTACAGTGAATCAGAAAAGGAAGAGCTGGCAATTTGGATCAAAGAGAATCCCGATCAGACTTTGATTGAGGCACTGGAGAATGAATGGGATGATTTTGAGAGTGACATCCGGATGCCTGATCATGTTTCAAACCGAATATTAAGCAATATCCTGGCGTCAAATTCCGAAATCTCGTCATCTGAAAGATTTATTAGTGATTCATCTACAAGATATCTCTGGTCAAAAATCGCAGCGGCTGCTGTTTTAATCCTATCCTTGGGAATATACTGGTGGTCGGGGAAAGATAGAAGTCCGGTTGCTCTGCAAACCACAGCACGTGTTGTAGCAGGTGACATTGCCCCGGGCGGAAATAAAGCAATCCTGACCCTTGGAGACGGTTCCAGTATCATGCTTGACAGTGCGAAAAATGGGAATTTGGCCAGTCAGGGAAATACGAATATTACCAAATCAAAGAAAGGCGAGTTGGTCTACAATGTTTCCGGCGTTCCTGATCAGGCGGTTGTGTTTAATACGATGGCTACCCCGAAAGGAGGCCAGTATCACATTGTTTTACCTGATGGCTCCAAAGTATGGCTGAATGCCGCTTCCAGTTTAAGATTTCCCACTGCTTTTAAAGGAAAAGAGCGTAAAGTGGAAATCACTGGTGAAGTTTATTTTGAAGTGGCGCACAATGCCAGAATGCCGTTTATAGTAAAATCCGGCGATACAGAAATAGCCGTATTGGGAACACACTTTAACGTGATGGCCTATGCTGACGAAAAAGTGATGAAAACCACACTGTTGGAGGGGTCTGTGAAAGTGAGCATCGCGGGCGGTTCAGCGACGCTGTTGCCCGGTCAGCAGGCGCGAATAAAAAGCATCACAAACAATATCCGTGTGGTGGATAACATTGATACTGAGAAAGAAATGGCATGGAAAAATGGCTTCTTTCAGTTTCAGGATGATAATCTGGAAAATATCATGCGACAGATCTCCCGATGGTATGATGTGGATGTGACCTATGAAGGAAATCCGGGGAAAGAAACTTATACAGGCAGGTTACCAAGAAATGCCAATGTTTCCAAGGTTTTTAAAATATTGTCACTTAGCGGTGTGAAGTTCAGAATAGAGGGAAAATCAATTATTGTAACACCATAACCCAGTTTTAGAGCCTATGACAAAATAGACACCAGTAAGATTCAAAAAACAGGTGCTGTCTCAAAAAAAGAACGAAAACGCGTCAACGTTCTCGTTCAGAGGAGCCAGCAAATATTACAATTTGTCCAAAACCGTATTACTAACTCTAAACAAAAGTATGAATCGAAACTCTTTAAACCAAAAGAGACGAGGCCTGTCGTATATAGCCGACAGTTACCGGAGTCTTTTGACAACCAAAACATTTTTGGTAATGAAGCTAATCTTTATTATTTCTCTGGCTTTTTGTATGCAGGTGAGCGCAAGCAGCTCAGCGCAGAAAATCACATTAGTTGCTCAAAATGCATCTCTGGAAAGAGTAATGAAAGATATTGAAAAACAGAGTGGCTACTCTTTTTGGCATAAAACTGAGCTTATTAGCAAGGCGGCGAAAGTTAGTGTTACCATTCAGAACGCTAATCTGGAAGACGCGCTTTCGAAGGTCTTGAAAAATCAGCAGGTTGATTACGCTATTGTAGATCATACGGTTGTTTTGCAAGCCAAGAAGCAGGATAAAATTATAACTCCCATCATAAAGATTCTGGAACCTATTAAAGGTCAGGTAATTGGTTCGGATGGGAAACCGTTGATTGGGGTTACTGTGATTGTAAAAGCGAGCAAATTAGGAACAACGACTGATATGGATGGGAATTTTTCCATAAACGCGACAGACACGGATGTGCTTGTTTTCTCCTATATCGGATTCGATTCAAAAGAAGTTCTCGTTGGCAAACAGAGCAATATTTCAGTTTCGCTGTCAGAAAGTAACACGACTTTGGGTGAGGTTGCGGTGATCGGCTATGGTACGCAGTCACGCAAAACGCTGACCAGTGCTGTAAGTACGGTCAAAGCAGAAGAGATGAATAAAGGAGCAATTACGGACGTTGGCCAGCTTTTGCAGGGTAAAGTTCCAGGTTTGAACATTACGGCAAACGGCGACCCAAACAAGCCAGCGGCGGTTGTTCTTCGCGGTGCGTCAACAATTAACAGTTCGCAGGGGCCTTTTTACGTGATCGATAATGTGCCCGGTGCTGATATTGCGACTATTGCGCCAGACGATATTGCTTCTATTGACATTCTTAAGGATGCAGCTGCGACGGCTATTTATGGAAACAGGGCGGCAAACGGTGTGATCATGGTGACCACTAAAAAGGGTAAAAAAGGTGAGTCCAGAATAACGTACAATGGTTTTGTAGGGATAGAAAAGGTTTCGAACAAACTGGATATGATGACCGGCGCGCAGTTACGAACTTTTCTTGAAAACAACGGCGTGGGACTTGCTCCAAAAGACGACTTGGGTGCAGACACAGATTGGCAGTCGGCGGTTCAGAGAAAAACTGCGATTTCTACAAATCATAATATATCCTTCAGTGGCGGAACCGAGCATAGTACATACAGCGCAAGTTTGAACTACGTAAACAAGGAAGGTATCTTGCTCAACAGTTCCCTTAAACGGTTCATCGGCCGTTTGTCGCTGCAACAATACGCTTTCAAGGATAAAATCAAGTTTGGGCTTACTGTTACCAATTCTAACAGCACGGCCAGGGACATTCCGTTCCGTAATACCGTTTTACTTCAATCAGCTCTTTATCTGCCCGTTTCTCCGGTCAGAAATGCCGATGGAAGCTATTTTGAAAATTTGGATCACACAGATTACTACAATCCGTTGTCAATGATCAACAATGCTGAAAACAGCACGAAAACAAATAACCTGACTGGTAGTTTCACAACCGAGGTGAAGCTGCCGTTTGGCTTGCTGTATAATTTAAACTTATCTTATCTCAATACCAACTCATTAGGAGGCACTTATTATAACAAATATTTTACTGATAACTACAATAATATGTATGATAATCCTGAACCTGGATTGGGATATCATACACAGCAGTCGTTTGGTGCAAACGGACAAGCGAATAGAAGTTCATACCGCAATTCAAGCAAAATCCTCGAAACATTTTTAACCTGGAACAAGGAATTCGGAGATCACTCGCTTAACGCTGTTGTAGGTTATTCATGGCAGGATTACATTATCGGCGAAGGTTTCCAGGTGATTACGAGCAATATGCCGGTTGATAATATCAGCTACAACAACCTTGCTTTAAGTAATCCATACGGCGTGTCAGGTTTTCAGATTGGCTTTGGTGCTGATGGAATTTATCAGCAAACACGCCTGATTTCTGATTTTGCCAGGTTCAACTACAATTACAAAAACAAATATCTTCTTCAGGGTTCTGTCAGAAGGGATGGAAGTTCAGTTTTTGGTAAAAACAATCAGTGGGGCTATTTCCCGTCTGTTGGTGCAGCATGGCGAATTTCAGAAGAAGGATTCATGACAGGACAAAAGGTCTTTAATGATCTTAAACTGCGTGCAAGCTACGGCGTGACGGGTAATGCTACTGGCTTTGGAGCTTACACAACCCAGTTTTTGTCAGGAAGCCTTGGGACTTATTACTACAACGGAACACTTACTGCAGCGCTCGGACCAACGCAAGCTGCCAATCCGGACTTGAAATGGGAAAAAACAGCAACCAGTAATCTTGGAGTTGACTTTGCAGTATTAGAAGGAAGGCTGAGCGGTACTTTGGAACTGTACAACAAGAATACGACAGGTATGATTTATTCGTACAGTGTAGATCCGATTCTGGTGCCAACTGGTAAAATCACGACCAATGGCGGGAGTATTAATAACAAAGGGATTGAGTTGAGTTTGAATGCAATTGTATTCGATAAAGGATCTTTGAAATGGTCTACGGGTCTGAATCTTGCGCACAACAAGAACACGGTTACAAGTCTATCTAACCCGCTTTTTGCAGGTGGTGACTCCGTTTTGCTTGCTTATCCGGAAGGTTTGGGACAGTCCAGCCACTCGCTCGAAATCCTTAAAGCAGGAAAGCCACTTGGTCAGTTTTTCTCTCTCCAGTATGCAGGTAAAGATGCGGCAGGCGTTTCACAGTTTGTCGGCGGAGACGGGCAGTTGACAACAACACCCTCCATCGGAGTGGACTACAAATACATTGGAAATGCGCAGCCAAAATTGCTGGCTGGTTGGTCTAACAACTTTCGTTACAGAAACCTCGATTTGAATGTTTTCGTGCGCGGTGCTTTTGGAAATAAGATTTTCAACGCAACCCGTGCCGATCTGTTCCGTCCGAATACTGCGCAGTACACAAACATTCTTGCTGATGCAGGGGGCGAATCGATGGCTGATTTCAATTCGTATCAGTATTCTTCGAGGTTCGTTGAAAGCGGTAGTTACCTGAGATTCGATAATGCGACCTTGGGCTACAATTTCAAAAATATTGGTTCAGGAATGAAAAGCCTGCGTGTATACACGTCCGTGAACAACCTGTTTGTGATCACAAAATATACAGGGGTTGATCCGGAAATCAATCAGGGTGGACTCGCGCCAGGGGTGGATTCGAATAATTTCTACCCTAAAACAAGAACTTTCCTTTTGGGAGTGAACGTATCATTCTGATTTTTAAAAACTAGATATTATGAAAAAGTCATATATAAAAACCATCTTTTCAGCAGTTTTAATGGGGACAATGGTTTCCTGTCACGACCTGGATGTGCCGGTAACTTCTGAACTTACTCCGGATGTTTTCCCCACAAATGTTTCACAGTTTATCAGCGCAGCGGGACCTGCTTACGTAGCGCTCCGGGGAAATATTTCTGTTGAATATTTTCACTTGCAGACATTAAGTACGGACGAAGCCATTTTTCCAGCCAAAGGTGGTAACTGGTATAATGGCGCTGAATTTAAGGATTTGCACTTACATAGCTGGACAAAAGACCACAGTACCGTCACTGGAAATTGGACCTGGCTGAGCACAATTATCGGTACGGTTAACCAGTCATTGTCTATTCTCGAAACCAATATGCCCGAAGGAACGTCCAAAACCCAAAGCCTGGCAGAACTTAAAATGGTTCGTGCACTCGCTTACTTCTGGATGATGGACAGTTTTGGAAATGTACCTATAATTACAACATATGGCGATTACAGTGCACATCCGAATGCAAAACGGGCAGAAGTTTTTGCATTTCTGGAAACAGAGATCAAAGCTGCACTTCCCGATCTTAGTGAAGTTGTAGACATTTCGACCTATGGCCGTCCGACAAAATATCTTGCGCACGCGTTACTTGCCAAAATGTATCTGAATGCGGAGGTTTACACCGGAACACCCCGTTATGCAGATTGTATCGCAGCTTGTGATGCAATTATTAGTTCCGGCAAGTTTTCGCTCGAACCGGCAAGTTCCTACCTGAAAATGTTCTATCCCGATAATGGCCCTGCCATGAAAGAGTTCATTTTTGCAATTCCTTTCGACGCGACAGCAACCAATAGCTTCCCGTTCCGTGCGACGAACCTGCATTCGCGCTATGATATTCCAAGAGGTATGGTTGCTAAATTCAAGATGCCGTTTACGCCTGATGCAGCGGTGAGTACATTACCCGAATTTTACAAGTATTTCAACGATGCAACGGACATCAGAAATAAAGAATGGCTGACGGGATTGCAGTTTTACGATGACGGCTCGCCAGTTACTGTAACGACCACCAAAAAAGGGTATGACCAGTTTTATAAAGGTGCCGACCCTTCTGCCCCATATACTTATCAGGTTAACATTACGCCAGAAGTTACTTTAAGACAGGATGTTGCCTCTTTCGATGTTGGAAACGATGAGCTTGCCTGGAACATGGGGTACAGAAACATCAAATTTCATCCGGACGCTACCTCTTTGAACAGAAACCAGAATAACGATGTGCCTATATTCCGTTATGCCGACGCAATTTTAATGAAAGCAGAGGCGATCCAGCGGGGTGGAGCTGCAACCTCCGGTGCAACCGCCTTGTCTCTGGTCAACTCAATCAGGACGGCTCGGACAGCGAAAGCGTTTACTAGTGTTACGCTTGAATCAATTTATGAGGAGAGGGCACGTGAGTTTGCTTCCGAAATGTGGCACAGAAACGATATGATCCGTTTTGGAAAATTTGAAAATAAATGGGGATACAAAACGGATGCGGATGTTAACAAACGCATTTTCCCGATCCCGAATTCAGCCATGCTTTTAAATCCTGCGCTGGTTCAAAATCCAGGTTATTGATCTATGGTATTCTCCGTGTCTGTTTTATGGATACGGAGATATTTTCTTCTTGTGACATTTCAGCCCGGATCGTTTTTATGACACGGCGAATCATACCTTAATGTATTAAAAATGAATAACATCCTTAAAGGTTGTTCTTCTCCAAAATTTTTGGGAAGGATCAACTGGTTTTGTCTTGTCTTTTTCTTTATTGTTTTCTCAAAAACTGCAAGCGCGCAAACTATAACAAGCTCGGCAAGATCATTAGTTGAAAGGGTTATCCCGTCTCATGCGTCCCATTTCGAAGTGGAGGAACTAACTTCAAAATCGGGAAAAGACGAATTTGAAATCGAAAGTAAGAATGACAAAATCGTACTTCGTGGTTCAAGTGGCGTTGCTGTGGCTTCCGCACTTTACCATTATCTGACAGAATACGCACACTGCCAGGTTACCTGGAACGGGACCAATCTGGCGCTTCCGGCAAAACTTCCTGTTGTCCCAAACAAAATCAGCAAGGCCACAGTCTACAATTTTAGATACAATTTCAATTACTGCACATTTAGCTATAGCATGAGCTGGTGGAATTGGGAGCGTTGGCAAAAAGAGATCGACTGGATGGCGCTACACGGAATTAACATGCCGCTGGCCATTACCGGCGAAGAATATACCTGGCTGGAGGTGTACAAAGACATGGGTTTCAAAGAAGATGATCTGAAAGATTTTTTCAGTGGGCCGGCTTATTTTGGCTGGTTCTGGATGGGGAATCTGGACGGCTGGGGCGGGCCTTTGCCCATAAGCTGGATGGAAAGCCATAAAACTTTGCAACAGCAGATTGTCAAAAGAGAACGTGAACTGGGAATGAAACCCGTATTGCCAGCTTTCACAGGACACGTTCCTGCTGCTTTTAAAAAGAAATTTCCAAAAGCACAGCTGAAAGCAACCAACTGGACAAACGGATTTGGTGACACCTATATCCTGGATTCACAGGATCCAATGTTTGCCGAAATCGGAAAGAAATTCCTGGATAAGCAAACTAAGCTTTACGGTACCGACCACTTATACTCTGCGGATACTTTTAATGAAAACGAACCGCCGACAGATGAACCGGAATACTTGTCAAAACTGAGCGCCAGGATATATGACGGAATGAACCAGGCTGACCCCGATGCAGTTTGGGTAATGCAAGGCTGGTTGTTTTACAGCGACCGGAAATTTTGGAAAGCACCTCAGATTGAAGCACTTTTAAAAGCTGTCCCGGATGATAAAATGATCTTGCTTGACCTGGCGGCTGAAATTGAACCTGTATGGAAAAGAACGGGTGCATTTTATGGCAAACCCTGGATTTGGAATATGCTGAATAATTTTGGAGGGAATGTCAATCTGTTTGGCCGGATGGAAGGTGTTGCAAAAGGACCTGCCGAAGCCTGGAATGACCCCAACAAAAAACGGCTTGAAGGAATCGGTCTGACGATGGAAGCGATTGAACAGAATCCCGTGATCTATGAACTTACCATGGACCATACCTGGCGGACAACGCCGATTGATCTGGATGACTGGCTGAAAAAATATGCCAGAAATCGGTACGGAAAAGATGACCCGGATCTCAATCAGGCCTGGCAGATTTTAAGAAAAACAGTATACAACGGCAAAGAAATCCGTGATGGCGCGGAATCGATTGTGACGGGTCGACCAACGCTCGATTCGACGACGATCTGGACAAGAACGAAACTGAATTACGCGCCGGAAGAGCTGTTGCCTGCCTGGGATTTGTTTGTTAAATCGGCTAAAAGCGGCAGCAAAACGGACGGATTCCGCTACGATCTGGTGGACGTTTCACGTCAGGTTCTTGCCAATTATGCATTGGTTCTTCACAAGAAATGGGTTGCTGCTTTTAAAAAAGGCGGTAAAACCGCTTTCAAAAAACATAGCAAAGAATTTATTGATCTGATCAACGATATGGATGCGCTGCTGGCAACCCGGAAAGATTTCCTGCTCGGCCCGTGGATTGCCGATGCCAGAAAATGGGGCAACAATGCAGAGGAAAAGGCTTTGTATGAACAAAATGCCAGGGATCTCATTACACTTTGGGGAGATGCAAACAGCCCGCTTCATGAATATTCAAACCGTCAATGGAGCGGATTATTGAGTGACTTTTACAGACCTCGGTGGGAAAAATTCTTTCTTATGCTCAACAATTCACACGAAACCGGAAAGGGGCCCGATTTCGGCGCCTTTGAAAAAACAATCTCTCAGTGGGAGTGGAAGTGGGTGAACGAGCAAAAGTCTTTCCCAATTACAGAAAAAGGAAGCAGCCTGGACACTGCGGTGAAATTGCATACAAAATACCGTCAGCAAATTAGTAATGACTACAAAAAGTAATCGTATCAACGCGGTAGAGCATAAGAACCTACAAACGGAACGACTGGTTTCACTGGATGCCTTGAGAGGGGTTGATATGTTCTGGATCATCGGAGGTGAGCACATTATTCATGCCCTTGCAGAACTGACCGGATGGCCGGTGATGAACTGGCTGTCTGCTCAAATGCATCATACCATATGGAATGGCTGTACATTTTACGACATGATCTTTCCGCTTTTCCTTTTCATTTCGGGTGTATCCATGCCATTTTCATTCGGTAAAAAAGTTGCTGCAGCGGGTGTGGAAAATGCTTATGAGCTTCCATCAAAAGTTAAAAACCAAATTTATAAATCCATGGCCCGGAGGGCATTGATCCTGATTTTTCTTGGCCTGGTTGTCAATGGCTTGTTTAAATTTAACGGTTTGGAAAACACACGGTTTGCAAGCGTATTGGGCAGAATAGGTATTGCCTGGTTTTTTGCCGGAATGATTTATCTCAATTGCAGCCTGGTTAAACAAATTCAATGGTTCTTGGTAATCCTGATCAGTTACTGGCTGGCGATGGCTTACATTCCTGTACCTGGTTTTGGAGCGGGTGACCTGTCGATGGAAGGGTCGCTGGAATCCTGTATTGACCGGCTTTTATTGCCAGGAAGGCTCCATAGTAAAGTACACGACCCGGAAGGGATCCTTTCAACTATTCCTGCCATCGCGACAGGGTTGCTTGGAATTTTCACGGGGACATTTGTGAAAAAGAAAAATTATGAACCGCTGAAAAGTGTTTATTTGATGCTTCTCACTGCACTTGGACTGATGTTGATCGGACTGGTGTGGGATATGATCTTCCCCATCAACAAGCGTCTTTGGAGCAGCTCATTTGTGCTTTTTGCAGGCGGCTGGAGTGTTGCATTTTTTGCGCTGTTCTATTTGGTCATCGATGTGCTTGGTTTTGAAAAATGGACATTCCCATTCATTTTGATCGGTACAAATTCAATTGTGATTTATATGGCAGTCGAAGGCATTGTGAATTTTCAATATACGGCCAATTTTATTTTCGGCGGGTTGATTAATCTCGCTTCGGATCCTTTCAGTGATTTGTTAAAGGCTGTATCCGTTGTTTTGGTAGAATTGGTGTTCCTATATGTGCTGTTTAAGAACAAACTGTTTTTGAAAATTTAATATAGTAGCCGTGTTTCAGTTCCTTGGCACTAAACCGACTCACTAGAAGTTATGGTACAAAAGGCCGACGACACAGTGGGTCGAAACCTTGCCGATTGGTAATGGGCATATTGGTGCCATGATGCATCCAGGCTCACTATACTACCGCTAAGATAAGTCAGGAACGGTCAACTGAAATGCCGTTCCTGCTCCCGGTTCAGATTTGACAGTTATTTTACAGCCAATCGCCTTCGACAGATCACGGATCAGGTGTAGCCCCAAACCCGTCTTCACACCGATCTCTGTGTCATCGTTGAACAACGCTCTCAATTGCTGCGCACTTGCGCCAGGGCCATTGTCGGTAATGGTCAACATCACTTCCATGCCTTGCTCTTCCGCCTCCCACCGGATATGCGCATCCGGAACATTTTTTAGTGCTTTCACGGCATTGATAGTAAGATTTTGGAGAATGGTTTTCAAATAATCTTCATCCGAGACAACGACAAGTGCGCCAGGACTTGAAAAGCTGAATGCTACGTTCGGCTCGGCCGCAAAGAACTTTTCTATATATTCAAACAAACCCGACACCAGTACCGATTTTGCCTGTGGTTTGAAGTTGGTCATCTGTCCCTTGCTCCAAAGCAGCATCGACTCCATGTTCTCCAGCAGTCCCTCGACTGAGGCCGTGATACGTTTCTGGTGCATTTCTGCCAGCTGGGCTGTAAGCATGCCGGGTTCTTCCTTCTGGAGATGAAGGAAATTGATGAGATTCGCTATGGGGCTTCTCAGGTCATGACTCAAAATAGCAAAGAACCTTGCTTTCACCTTATTTGCCTCATCGAGCTCGGCATTCAGACGCAGAAGCTGAACATTTGCCCTTTTTCTGGAAAGGCTTTGCCTGTAAAAAAGTCCTCCTGCCAGCGTAAGCAGCAGCAGCCCAACTGCCAAACCCAGCCGCTGTTTCCGCTGATTTTCCAGCTCAAGCGCATTGATACGGATCTGCTTGTCCCGAAGCTCTATTTCCCGTTTGCCTTGGAGGCCCGCTATGCGGTTCTTATTTTCCTGTGAATAAAGTGAATCCTGCACATGCTGGTAAAGCCGGAAGTTGAGATATGCGTTCTTATAATCGCCGGTTTCGGCCTGGATTTCGGCAAGTGCCCCTGTAAAATGTGCACGGGAACTGATCTCTCCCGTTTGCTCGCTCAACCGGATAGCCTTTGTAAGATAAACTTTGGCAAGATCAGCAAGCTGGCTTCGCGAATAGCCGAGCTTTGAAAGAGAATCACTATGTGCAACCTCCTGGAAAGCAATTCCCATGCTCCCCACATTATGCACGGCCAGCAGGTGCATCGGATTCACCTGGTTCCAAAGCTTTTCTGCCTTTAAGCCGTAGTCAAGCTTGGAGGCAAAGTCTTTCCCCGCCAGAATAGACATATTCGAATAAGCCTTGGCCATGCCTTCCAGATCGCCGGATTTTTCCAGCAACGGAATCGCCTGGTCGTAATACAATTTCGCTTTTTGCGCCTCATTTATGTCTGTATAAATAGCCGCAATTTTCGCAAAAGCATTTCCGACGTTTCTTTGATCATTACCGGATTGCCCATTTAAGTTTCCTTGATATAAACGGAGGCTTTTAAATCCAAAATCGAGCGCTTTGGAATAATTGGATTGAGAAAAGTAAATCTGGGAGATGTTGTCATAGCAAAGGGCCGTGAGATAGTCATCTTTCAGTTCCTCACTTATTTTTAATGCTTTGAAATAGTAATTGGCGGCTTTGGTGTCGTTGGATTTTAGGTTTTGCTCGGCGGCCCCCATGTTGTTCAGTAATGAAGCCATATTCACCTTGTCGTCTGCCTGACGGTGAATATCGTATGCTTTATTGTAAAAATACATGCAGGAATCATAGCTACCCTTGTCGCTATATGCACGTCCAATGTTTAAATTAAAAGCACCGATCGCGCGTTTCCATTTTATTTTGTCAGCTAATTTCAGCCCTGCTTTGCTGTACACAAGTGCTTGCTCGACGTCAATGTAAAAGTACTCATCCGATATTTGCTTGAAGAGCCTCACTTTCAATGAATCGTTACGAACATTAGGGATCCGGGCGATCAGTGAATCCACCAGCTCCTTCCCCTGCTTCTGCCCAAAAGCATTGCATACGACCCCCAGCAGCAAGAAAAAAATGAAACGGGTTTTCATGGCTAGCTTATTTCAGATTGACCAGGACGTCCTTGTAGCTGCGACCAACGGGTAGTGAGATATTTTGCAAAAAAACTTCCTGAGAAGTAAACCGTTCAATGTAATGGCGCTGGACTGCGTAACTTCTGTGAATACGCACAAAAGACTGAAATGCATTCTCAGTCAGCAGATTTCCGATCGAAGAAAGCACTGAGTATTTCTTGCCTGAGGTGACAATTCGCGTGTAATCTCTCAACGCTTCCAGGTACATAATATCATGAAGATTCAACTTGATCTGCTCGTGCCCGTCCTTGATAAAGACTGTGTTGCTATTGCCAAGGCTATACTCGAACAAGTGCGCCTTTCTCTTTATATCAAAGTAATTCTGAACACGGGCCATACAGTGGTCGAAGCGTTCTTTTTTCAATGGCTTAACCATAAAGTCAAAAGCTTCCACCTCAAAACTATCAGCAGCATAGTCGGGATATGCGGATATGAAAATGCAAACCGGGATCTTCATCATTTTTCTGCGGAATTCCAGGCCATTCAGATCGGGCATATCAATGTCACTAAGCATGACATCAATTGGTATCTGATCCACAGAAGTAAGAGCCTGTGTGGCCGATGAAAAGACGCCGGCAACATTCAGAAATGGATATTTTTTTGCGTATGCCTGTGTCGTCAGACGGTCAATCTCGTCATCGTCGATGATGATGCAGGATAGTTGCGTTCCAGACATTTTTTAGAGAGCCAGTTTTCAGTCTAAATATAGTGAAAACCGGTTGTTCGTCTATTTAAAATGCAGTTGGGCGATTCGTTGCGATTTGCAAATTCGCGATCATCTAGTTTTGACCTATCACAAGAAGATCACCAAAACTGATGCACTTCAAATGAAAAATCTCACATTTCTCTTCTTGATGGTATCGGGGGCCTTTACGGTATCCGGACAATCTCCGGTAGGTAACTGGAAAATGCTCTCACACCTGGCCACCTATGACGGAAAGACCTTCGACTCACATGCTGCCTTACTTAACCAGCGTCCCTGCGCATCCAAAATCGTCTATCGTATCACCTCAGACGGCAACTACCGCCTGGATGCGTCCTCTTCGGGCTGCGATGCAAGTTATGTTAATATCCAGCAGAGACTTTATTCAAAAAATGTGTGGAAAATAGATGGCTCAAAAATATTCATTGGCGGCAAAGAGGGCATCGGACATACGTATACGCTCACATTCTCGGGAGACAAAATGATTTGGAAAAGTGAGTATGGCGACGTCATCACATATCAAAACCTTTGAAACACGATGAAAAAACTACTATTTATCACCCTGCTTGGATTTATCGCATGTTCAAAGCCGGGCACTGATCCGGATAATCCAGGTGGGCCTGATCCCGAACCAAACGGGGAACAAACAGGCACCGGCAAAGGAGAACCGGGAATTGTGGGCTTGTCGGGTATTGAGGCCTGGGACAAGCTTGCCGCAACAGAAAGAAACCGGATTAAAGCATGGAACACGGTATTCATGCATCAGTCGGTCGGTGGTGACCTGGAAGACGGTGCCGAAGCCAATGGATTTAAGTTTGAATATTTTGATCTCGCCGCTGCACCAAAAGGTCTGAGTGGTAACGTGTTCAGCGTGTCTAACGGCGATCCGATGGGTAAGATGGCAGAGTTTAAAAAGAATGTCATCGCCCACCAGGCGAGCGTAAAGATTGCCATTTTCAAATTCGGATACGCAGACATAAACGATACCAACCGGGAAGACGTAAAAGCAGCCTACAAAAAAATGATAGACGAACTGCGTACACAGGTTACCGGTATCCGTTTTGTCCATATCACCCCGCCGCTGATCTACATCGTAACCCGGGACGACGGCAATGCAGCCAAAATGAATGTCGCCCAATGGATGAAAGATACATTCAAGACCACAGACGTGATTTACGAACTGGAAGAGATCGAATCCAACAACGGCGCCTGCAAGTTGGGCAATGTGCTCACGATCTGTGACGAAAACCGTTCAACAGAAGCTTGTTCCAGCAAAAATCAGGGAGTAGACGCGGCAGAAGGGCAGGGACACCTTTGCGAAAAAGCCGCCACCCGGATCAGCAAAGCATTTTTAATGAGTATTTACAACGCAGGCAAATAAAGTAAACATGAAAAAGCTATTTTCTTATCTGATACTTTCCGGAATTGTATTCCTGAACATGGGGGCCGGCTGTAATAATAAGAGTGAAGATCCCGCACCTGATGAAAAATACGTTAAACTCCTTGTCGGAGGACGTTGGGATGTGTATAAAACCTATACTGAGTCGGAAAGTGATAAAATAACGCTTACCATTAAAGAAGGGGCTCTGGGCTATAAGTTTTATGCCGACGGCAGTATGGACGGCTGCTCGCAGCAAACGTGCAGGAAACAGGGCCGGTGGAGCTATACGGTCAAGAGCGTGGCAGCGGGAACCGGAGAATTAACATTCTTCAACGACAACAAGGACATCGCCGCCGTGTACGGAGAAAAAACCGTTGGGCACCTGGAAATATTTGACGACAACGAATTTGGCTGGGTGATCACGGGCAATCCATATATCGGAAGCACGGACTATAAAGTACTGAAATGGTGGATGAAAAGGAAGCCATGATTTTAAGTAAGAACTGACCAGTGTTTACAAGAAGGAAGAAGTTAGTACGGGCTGCATTGCTATCTGTTAAGACATATTCTCGCTTGATGTAGTTTGTGAATCCTGCACAAATTTTGACTGCACACGGCCGAACTTCGCTGGCATCTTGATAATAGTGTTTCTTCGTTAGGTTTCACCTGAATCAAAAAATCCTCTCCATCAACATTGACCGATCGATCCAATACTCAAAACTTATCCATCAAGAAAGGCCGAGTTCGGGCTTTGCCTACGGAACCATTTTCCATTGACTTTAACCAAGCATAGTTCCTCTTTTTATTATCAGAATTCATCCTGTCAATATTTCATTGATATGTTAGTGTATAATTTTATATTGCATTCTTAAAAATTTCCACATGATTCAAGATCCTAATGCTGGCAATATGATTCAAATGGTCAATGAGCTAATAAATCATCTCCCTGAACGAGGTAAAGTTGAAATTGTTCCGTTTTCCGATACGTCCCAATTTTTAATACCTAACGAATTGATCTAATTTCGATCAACGAATAGCCCAATCCGCTCCCTACAAATCCGCTCCGTCAAATCTCTCAACAACGCCACCCGACTCCCCAAATACTCCAACTCCGCCTTCTCAATCTTGTAATTCCTATTATACCTCGCATCAATATACGCCTTTTTAAGAAGCACAAACAGCCGCTTCTCCTCCTCGGTAGACATTGGAAAAACCGTCGCGAACTCTGCATGTTGCTTAATGACGTGTTGCCCTAAAATTTCAATGTCATGGATTCTCGGCTTGTAGTCGGTGAAAACAAGCAGTATCGCGGCATAGAATCTTTCTGTGGCTTGATGAAGTTCAAATGCAGCATTATTGTAGTAGGTTATCTTATTCTCTCCTTTTTGAAAGAAAAATTCAAAGGCTTCAAAAAAGTGGTTTGCGCTTTCAAACCAATGCTCAAATTGTTCCGTCGCTTTTTCGACTCTTTGCTCCGGATTAAGGTTTTTCGGTTCGGACAAGGAGAATTTTCCGGAATCAAAAAGCATAATTCCTTCTTTCAGGATGTCGACAAAGAAATAGTAATTGCGCTCGATCTTGTCGTTCACAAAACCAATGCTGTGATAAATGATGCTCGTTCTTGTGATTTCATCATCGGCCATCAGTTCCTCATCCAGCTCACGCGACTTCTTAACTTGCTTTGCCGAATTTTTGTCTTTGGTGACGATCAGAATGTCAAAATCGCTTACATACTCGTACTTCTCCTGGTAATCCTCGACCCAGTCACCCCGCGCATAGCTGCCGAAGAGAATGATCATTTCCGCCGGAACCTTTTCGATGATAATTTGGGTGATCTCTTTTAACTCGTCTTGCTTGTTTTGTGGGAGATGAGAGAGGGAGGTTTTCATTCGTGTGTGGGGGTTTTTGAAATTTTGGTAAGATACAAAATTTCAAAAACCTATTTACGACGTGCCCTACTGTTCAATTGCCATCGTCCGCACTTTTCCATTTTTAAAAGTGTAGACGTGAAATAACAGCGTGTCGCTTAAAATTTCACCTTCCACACTTTTTATGATCTGACGGACTTTGATCGCAATCCGTCCGTCCGGCTTCTTATCGAATGAAATCGGCTCGACCATAGGATCAATCTGTTCCCATTGCCGCAGCCAGTAAGCACGCACTTCCTCGTGCCCGGACACATAGCCGCCCTCCCAGCCATTGGGCCAGCTTACGTCTGTATGCATATGCGCCAGAACTGCATCGATCCGACGAGCATTGAAATCCTGATAGAGCTGGCGGAGTAGTGTTTGATAATCCATAACATAGTTTGTTTCAAGATCCCGAAACTACATATTGAATGATTATTCCAATCTCGGTAAACATTGAGATTTAATCGCAATTACCGACTACACATTTGGCGGTTCTGGCTACACTTTCGGCTATTCGTTTCCGGAATTTTGTATCGTAACATTCAACCATACGATATGATTAATGGAATTGAAAATAAAGTAATTGCCATCACCGGCGCAAGCAGCGGCATAGGTGAAGCCACGGCGGAGCTGCTGGCAGCAAAAGGAGCGAAAGTCGTTCTCGGTGCTCGCCGGGCAGATCTTTTAGCAACTCTAACTGAACGCATCCAAAAAGCAGGCGGCCAGGCGGTTTACCTGCAAATGGATGTTACTAAGCGGACAGAAGTCGCGTCCCTGGTACAATTGGCTTTGAATGAATTTGGCCGTTTAGATGTGATCATTAACAATGCAGGTATCAGCCAGCTGCAATTACTGGAGGATGTAGATGTGGAAGGTTGGGAGCAAATGATCGATGTGAACCTGAAAGGAACGCTTTATGGCATTGCCGCCGCGTTGCCCGTTTTCAAAATGCAGGGTTCCGGACATATTATCAACATCATTTCGACAGCTGGCATTAGTATTGTGCCTACAATGGGCGTTTATGCGGCTACCAAAAATGCAGTTCGCACGGTCAGCGAAGCTTTGCGGCAAGAGTCAAAAGGCCGGTGGCGTGTGACCGGAATATCTCCCGGATTCGTGGATACGCCCTTCGCGGGCAAAATCAAGAATGAGGCTGTCCGGGATGCTGTGACGCAAAAAGCGAGCGAAATTGCTATCCCTGCCACGGCCATTGCAGAAGCGGTTGCCTACGCGATCGCGCAGCCGGATCAGGTGGATATCGGCGACATTGTGATCCGTCCGACTGTTCAGGATTAAGTAGAAAGTTTTCAGATTGGTATTTTCAAAAAAGAGGTATATAGATATGCAGGGGCAACCAGTAGTTTTTGATAATATTTCAGCTTTGATGGAGCGGGTCGGCTTGCCGTCACCGCTGCATCCGCTGATCACATTGGTCAACTATGACGAAAACAAACCTGGCCTGGCTGATGCGGGAAGTCAGTATTTGCTGCATTTTTATAAAATAGCTTTTAAGTTACGGTTCAATGGCAAGGCGAAATACGGACCTGGATCTTATGATTTTCGCGATGGCGGGCTTGCTTTCGTTGGGCCCAATCAGATCGTCCAGCTATCCGATGATTTGGAGGAGCACGAGGGTTATGCATTGTACTTTCATCCCGATCTTTTCTACAAACATCCACTTGCATCCCGCATTCACCGATATGGCTTTTTCGCGTATTCGGTCTCCGAAGCATTGTTTCTCTCCGAGAAAGAGAAGCGTGTAATCAAAGGTGTATTTGAGTCAATAGCGACGGAGCTGGGAACGCACACTGATCATTTCAGCCTGGATGTGCTGGTTTCGCAGATCGAGCTGCTCCTTCATCACTGCAATCGTTTTTACAACCGGCAATTCTTGACTCGCAATGTGGTTCATCACGATCTGATCGATCAGATGAATGCATTTTTAGATGAGCGCTTTGAGAAGAAAGAGGCGCTTGTGAGCGGCTTGCCGACGACCCAGGAAATAGCAGAGGAATTGAAAGTTTCACAGCGATACTTGTCCGACATGCTCAAATCCCTCACCGGTCAGACCACCCAGCAGCATATTCATTTGAAGATGGTTGACAAAGCCAAGGAAATGTTTGGGAATGACCTGCTTACAACGGCCGATGTGGCTTATGCATTAGGCTTTGAGCATCCGCAGTCTTTCAACAAATTATTCAAACAAAAAACCGGCATGTCACCCGCTGCTTTTCGTAAGTTGCTGAATCCGAATTAGGAACTGGCCACTTACAAGATGGATGCTTCCTGCTAGGGTTTTCCCTAAGATTTATAAGATGGGAACTGTTGGATTTACGTTCACGGCTGATTCATCGTACTTTCGATGGATAAATTTATAAATATAAATGATACGAGTCCTCATCGCGGATGACCATAATGTCTTTGTTGAAGGCATCGAGTCGCTTATTTCGGGATCACTTGATATTGAAGTGACGGAGCGCTGCTATACGGTGCAGTCAGTTATGGAGCGATTAAGCCAGACCGCGATCGACGTCGTGTTACTTGATATTTCTTTTCCCTACATTGAAGACGGCCTCGGCCTTTGTGAATATATTGTCCGTACATACCCGGAAACGAAAGTGGTAGCACTGACTATGCACGACGATGCCAGTCTCATTAAGCGGGTCGTGAAAAAAGGGGCGAAAGGCTATTTGTTGAAGAATACTACAAAAACGGAGTTGCTGCAGGCCATCCAGGCGGTTCACCACGAGAAGCAATATTTTAATGAATCGATCACGCAAATTTTGCTGAACGATAGCCCCAAGACCAGAAGGTCGACGGCCGGCATTGGCGCAAAACCACACCTTAGCCCTCGCGAATCGGAAGTGCTGACCCGCATTGCGCAGGGATTAACTACGCAGCAGATGGCCACTCAGTTATTTGTGAGCGCCAAAGCGATCGAATTTCACCGAAGCAGTCTGCTGATGAAGTTCGGTGTTCCTAATACAGCCCTACTGATTAAGACGGCTATGGAGATGCAAATGATTGATTAATTCTATTTTGTCATTACTGGTAATGCTCATGAAATGCTGTTCTCTCCGGTCTGTTTGGCGGATCATTTTCCTTTTCGTAATTATCCTGACCGGCGGGTTTCAATCCGTCGAGGCGGTAACTGACACGACGTCTGTTGATAGTTTACAAAGACAGATTAAGATGTTGGTGCAGGATAAGCTTTACAGTCAGGCTGCAAAAGCTTACGATTCTTTGGGTAAACTATACCATCGGCAGTATGGATACAATAAATACACGATGGATTCTTACTTAAGTAGCTTGAAATATTACAGCCTGATGGGCGACTCACTTGGATATTTTAATCAGTACCTGGTGATAGGGGACTACTACACCCAGGATTACTTCATGCATGCTTACGCTGAACAATATCTTAAAAAAGCCCAGCAATATTTTGAGCGAACCCATAACATGCCCAAAGTCATCGAATCTCGATTGGGTTTGCACAATATCGCGCAACATGTAGAACCTATGCCGCCCGGTTTGAAAACACACCTGCGTGAAACCGAGCGGCTTAGCGTACAATACAAACAACCCTATTCTCAGGCGTATGCCCTTAGTCTGCTAGCTAATACGTACTTACTCTCCAAGCAGCCCGATTCTGCATACTATTTTGCAAGCCGAAGTCTGATTATATCAAATCGATTAAATGTCAATTGGTTAATTGGCCTGAATCACTTTTACCTGGGCCTGGTTGAGCAGTTTAGACATCATAGTCTGGCGGCTATTGAAGCCTACCAGAAGAGCTACAACTTATCGAAGGCTGAAAATAGTCTGGGCATGATGCGGGAATTATCGCGGCACACGGCAGATAGCTATTCACGTATGGGCGACTATAAAAATGCATACGATTGGTCATCAAAAACGCTCGATTATACGGTCCAGTTTTACGCATCCGAACAAACAAAAAGTATTCGTTTGCAGGAACTGGATAGTCAGATCAAAACGCTGGCAGTTGAAAAACAACTGGTGGAAGAAAAAAGTCGCAATCAGAATGTATTGAATTCTGCACTATTTATCGGCTTTATAATCAGTATTATAGGCGTATTTACACTTGCGTATCTAAGACGTCAGCAAAAATTGATTGACCATCAACACACGGTCATCGCTCAGCAACAGATTCGACAATTGGAGCTTAAATCGCTTCGTGCGATGATCGAAGGTCAAGAAGGCGAACGCAGTCGGATTGCGCGTGATCTGCACGATGGTCTGGGAATTCAACTTTCGCGAATTAAACTATTCATTGAAGCGCATCAGGAAGAATTGCCTTTATCCGTTAAGGAACCCTTGAACCAGTTTCTGGATGAAGCCTGCACCGAAACCCGGCTGATCTCCAACGATCTGCGCCCCTATGCGCTGTCAACTTTCGGCCTCGTTCCGGCGCTGGAAGACCTGGTGCAAAAACTAAATTTGGTAAACAAAACAAAGCTGATCTTAGACCATTATGGCGAGATGCCACCTTTGGGTGATGAAGCTGCCGTGATGATCTACCGGGTAGTGCAAGAGTTGCTCAATAACGCGCTGAAACACGCGCACGCCCAGATGGTGACGGTCCAGCTGATGGTCAATGAAGAAACAACCTTGATTAGTGTAGATGACGATGGCCAGGGGGCTGATTTTGACAATCTGCAATCAAAAGGAAATGGTATCTCCAACATTCAGTCCCGCATTGCCTACCTCGGCGGGCAGGTCATGTGGCACGGCGAAGCCGGAAAAGGAACATCCGTTATGATTTCGTTGCCCATGCAAAAGTTACAAAAATTGGAAGCGTTTGTGGCTTGACAGTCCAAAAATTGAGTTTTGCTTCTCTATTTCGGGTTTTCCCTAAGTTTTAAAAAACCTTTTTAATCTATGCGTCCAGTAAGTTTCTTTCTCTTTATCGTAGCGATTGGTATTTCTATCAGCTTCACCGCCGACACTCCGATTGGTGCTTTCCAACATAGTCAGGACATTGGCAAGCCCAAACTAGCCGGCTCATCAACTTATAACGAGGTGACCAAGGAATACAGGCTGCGCGGTTCCGGATACAACATTTGGTTTGCACGGGATGAATTTCAGTTTCTGTTCAAAAAAATAAGTGGCGATTTTACTGTAACTGCCGATTTTGAGTTTGTTGGAACCGGTACAGACCCGCATCGAAAAGTAGGCTGGATGGTTCGAGAATCACTGACCGACGATGCCGCGCACATCAGTGCCGTAGCGCATGGCGATGGCTTGACCGTATTTCAGTGGCGAGTCAAAAAAGGCATGGCGATGCGTGATCCGGAAGGCGAAATTTTTAGTCCGCAAAAGAATATTCAGACAATCCAGGTAGAGCGCAAGGGCAATGCGTATACCATGCGGGTGGCAAAAAAAGGTGAAGCCTTACAGACCGTTGGTTCGCATCACATGCCCGACCTACCCACTCCGCTTTTTGTGGGTTTGTATATCTGTTCCCATAATCCGGAAAAAGTAGAAGAAGCAATCGTTAGAAATGTTCAAATTGTTCAGGCTAAGCCCTGACCGAATGTTGCCAGGAGATAGTAGGCGGATAATACATTGTTCACATTAGGGGCATTTGCAGGTAACGCCTCAAACCGTGAATTCCTGGGTGAAAGGGAATAGCAATTTTACAATTGACACGATTGTGTGGATTGACGAGGTTTTGGGGGTTGAGTTGATTGGGGTTAGGATGGGGTGACTCATCGCGATCCCAACTACTTATCGTCATAATGCCCTTTCGCAGCAATCACAAAGACAGTAACAGTTTGTTCAATGATCTGATAAACAAGGCGATGCTTCTTATCAATGCGCCGCGACCATAGTCCAGAAAGATTATTTTTAAGTTGCTCAGGCTTGCCGATTCCACTGTAAGGATTTTCACCAAGCTCTTCGAAAATGCGCTCGATGCGTTTTACGAGTGACTTGCCACCGGATTTATGTAAAAAGGAAAGGTCTTTTTTTGCTCTGTCAGAGAAGGTTACAGAATATCTGCCCATATATTTTTAAGATCGCGAATGGAAGTCACTCTTCCAGCCTTCACGTCCTCAATGCCTTCTTTAATGGCATTTAATACTTGCGGGTCCGAAAAAAAGACATCAGTTTCAGTACTTTCATCAATTGGCGTGAGTAAAACTGACTTCTTATTCTTTCCCCGGTGAATGATCACCCGTTCTTTCTCTGCAAGATCCAAATAATCCTTCTGCTTCCCCCGAAATTCCCTGGCTGTTATGATTCTCATGGGTGTACGAATTTGTGTACACGAAGATAAGTATTTATTCTGAAAAAGTCGATTTGTTTATTGTTTGAAATAATTGAATATTGAAACTAGGAAGACTGATTTTGAATGACTATGCAAACGAGAGAAGATATATTACAAAAATTGGAGTCAGTCACAGCCACTGAATCCAGCAAATGGAAAGAACGCGCAGCCCGCAAAGCCGAAAATCCGAAAGCACTTGAAAAGTCGAGGATTATTGCGATTAATATCCTTGCCCAATTGCGCAAACTTGGAATGAGCCAAAAGGATTTGGCGGAGAAGTTGCAAGTAACACCTCAGACTGTAAATACCTGGGTGAAAGGTAATAGCAATTTCACGATTGAGACGATTGTGCGGATTGAGGAGGTGTTGGGAGTTGAGTTGATTGGAGTTAGGGTTGGGTGATTTTTAATGCAACATTCAATTATTGTTGGCAATTCAAGTTCTTCAATGGAAGGAAGTTTCGCTTTCAAATTTTCCGGGATGGATTCAGTCAATGGCAGAATTTTTAAGAACCACTTTGCCAAATGGATTTTGAATTAACCAGATCTTGGATGTCGTGCCGAAAACTAGTTACCGTTTAAGCAAATAGCCATATAATGCGTGTTCCATGAGGTAGCAAATACCTATTGAGAGTGCTAGACGTCGATATTCAAATGTCTGGCAAGCTCTAAAATCTCAGGCTTTGATTTTCTATCTATTAATGCTTCTACAAAATGGACTCTTTCTGCCTCTGAGCCAGATTCTAGTAACCTGGATATACTAGAATGATTTTCACCTAAAATTCGTATGGAAATTTGATTATCAAACAGTTCTGGTGCCAATATAGCTCTTAGCACATCGTCTGCTCGTTCTAAAAGAACAGAATGCTTGAAAAAACCATCAGCGAAGAAATTGAAAAAATCACTAGTCGAATTTCCGGTATAAATTAGTTTGTCTCTAACATCCTTGAATATGCCTGCAAGATTTTTGCCAGATGCTTCCATAGAATCGATAAGGAGTCGAAAGCTTGCCAATTCGCTCACATCATTAGCAGAGATGATGTCCATTAGACGATCTCTAAGTGCAGAGACGGCGTAGGTATTCCACCCTTGATATGTAATCGTCATTAAAATATTAAACTCTCTACCTTGGAAATTGTTGAAAATGGAAATCCACTCATCTTTTAATATTCTATTGTAATAATCTCTGACTTGATCTATGCTGTTCGACGCCAACTTAGTTTGGCTGCTAATAGCAGAGCTAAAATAAAAATGAGAAAGACTTACAGAAATATCTTGATCGATGATAGATTTACTTAATTTGTCTAAAACTTTCAATAACCTCTGAGGCTCAATGTTATTAGTTATACACAATTCTTCAAATTTATATAGCAACGAAATAACATCAGCTTTCCTGTTAAAAAAACCGCGATTAATTGTGCTGAGTACTATCTTGCTATATAAACCCTTAGTTTCGAATTCGAGTGAGTTTAATAGGAGTTTATCAAATTGTACGTAATATTCAATTAGCTCAGAAATTCTATCGGCAAGATCTTGATCTTCATCTTGTAATACTGGTTCGAATATTGATTCATAAATATCGCTGAAATCGTTAGTCCTTTGAATCCGCATTGCCATAAGATCTAAATAAAATTTTTCGTCCTTCCCGGTGCTGCTGAAAAGACTATATAGTTCTGAGTCTTCAAAAGGGGATTCAATGACATCTTTCTTTACAATTTTTAATATTTGGAAAAGAGCAGAAACAATATCCTTATATTGCTTATTTGCTTCTATATCGAGTTCCAACTTGCTTACTAAGTTCGGGAAGGAGTATTTGTTCAGGTAATATAAATAGTCGAAAGTACTTATGTTACTAATGCTCAACTTTGTAAAATCTAGATTAGTCAAATATAAGTCTATGTCATTAATTGGGCAGTTCAGGTTATACTTCAAATATTCACCTTTTCTAACATTTATTAGTTCAATGTAAGTTTCTGGTTTAATAGTTTTTGAAGTTAATATTTCATTTATAGTGGTCGGAATTGAGCTTTCATTAATTATCTGTGTTAGTTTATCAACAACACCAGTGTAGATAGTTACATCAAAATCCGAATGGTTAATGAGTCTATCAAGAATATTCTTTACAGCGGCTTTTTTATATCCAATAGATATGTGAGCAACAATTTGCTCTTCATATTCTTTAAATGAGAAATCTTTGTAAGATATGGGGCGTATTTGTAAATATATGTCATCCCAAATGCCTTGGATCGTAGATGTGCTAATAGTTTCTTCTTGGTCTAATGTAGTTAATGCAAGAATTGGCCGCTCAAAATCTTCTATCTCTTCAAGTGCTGGGGAAATTATTTGATTGAACACTGCAGTTTTAGCAATTTCTGCAAGAACGGATGGATTGTTGTTGATCAGGCTATCTCTTAGTTTTTTTCTATAAACGATCTCCAAGGAATTATTTGGATCTATTTGATATGCAAGGGCAGTAACGTATCGTTGAAAATCCTCGTCATCACCATATTTATAGGTTAAGCCAGATAAAAAGGCGGGTGATGTAATTGCTTTTAGAGGGTCTGACAATATATCCTCTTTGTTCAACACGAATAGTGATATATATCTATCTGGTATTTCAGCATAAAGTCTTTTTAATGACACAACTTCGTTAATAAAAGCGATGATCGATCGCGGAGTTATTGTTTGCTGGAACACATCAAATATTTGTTCGACATTTAAGTATTCTTCTTCCACGGTATATAACTGCGCCTTTTTCCATTTGTCTTTAAAAAAACCTTTCCAATTTGAAAGTATGGGAAGAGATACTCTGTATACAAGATCGAAGGTTTTGTCAATATAGTCGTTCGCGAAATTGACTTTTTGACTGTATGATTCTTGAAATGCCAGATGAATATGTTGGCGGTCAAATGGAATCAGCACTTTAATATTCTTGTAGGATTCTTCCGAGAAGAACACGTGAATTGAAGACCATATACTAAGTATTTGCTTTTTAGGAAGGCGATCTAGATTGTCAAAAATTATTATCAGCTTCTTATTTTCAAGGTCATTATCAATGTCTTTCATCCAATTTCGAAAGTCTTTTACTGAGGGCTCATTTTCAGAAATTGTTTCGATTTTGGTTTCTTCCTTCTGTTTGTTAGTGTAGATTTGAAATGTGTCTTGGGTTGCTAGTTTGAAAGATTCTTTTCCTTTTTTATTTGAGAATATATTTATGCACAAATAATATGTGTAAATAAGCGATACAATAATAATTGGAAAAAATAACAAGACAGCCTTCCAAAAAACTCTTTCAATTCCGAGATAATCCGTAAATGAATCTTTATATGCGTTTACGGATGGAATATATATTATAGATAGCAATGAGAATATGAATCCCATGCTTAGATAAGGAATATTTGTTGTGGTTGTTTCTTTTTGCTTAGAAAGCAATGACTTTAATTTATTTTCCCATTTTTCCTTATTTTTAATTATATTACTTTTTTCATTCGTGATAAAATCCGTTAGCTCTACTAGGATCGCCCGGCGCTGATCGTCTTCTTGATGGCCCCAAACATCATAGATAAAAAATTTGTGAGATGTTAGTTTCTTAGCCATTATTTGGACAAGATTACTTTTGCCTGTACCCCATGCTCCTTCAATGCCAATTATTTTAAAACTTTCTTTGCTGATTGCATCGATAAGAACATTGGCAATTTTATCTTGCGACTTTCCCTCAAAAAGATCTTCACCGATCGGCTTGTTTTCTAGAAATGTAGGAGCATTTTTTTTCGTGTCCATATATTGAGGGTTAAGAACTTGGTAAGAATTAATTAGCTGGTTTGTGGGGAGGCTTTATAGTAAGCACATAGTAGAGGTATTACAATGGCACCTGGATTGATCTTTGATTTACCACAGCCTACTCTTGTAAATTGTCTAGACTGATAATTAGCGCTCTGACTTTTGTCTACTTCCCGCCAATCAACCTTTCCAAACGCCCCATCATCTCATCCTTCTCCTTCAACATTCTTTCATATAAGGCAATCTTCTCCTCATGAAGCTGGATAATCTTTTCAACAGGATTTAAATAAAAGGTGCCCTGATTAAACGAATTATCATTAGAATGATCGTGGTAAGTATTCGTAATGATATTAATCGCCTTCTCCTCATCAAAATTCCGAATCGCCTCAGCGGGAATTTTGAGAATCGCCGCAACTTGCTCCAAAATGTCGGAATCAATCTTTTCTTTTTGTTCGAGGAGGGAGATTTTTTGCTGGTTCCAGTCTTCTCCGAGTTCAAACGCTAGGAAATCTTGTTTGATCCCGAGCATTTCTCGAAATCTTTTAAGGTTACGGCCTTCGTGGATCTTTGGATTGGAGGTAGTATGTGTCATACAGGGACGGTTTTTGTTAAAAAGGCAATTTATATAAATCCTTCGGGAAGTTCAGGTATATTTTACAGGCCAGGGAATGTAAGTTACCGGTTGCAGATTGTTGGGTATGTTTTTCAGGATTGTGTGCTTTGCAGAAGTGGATTCTTCCCGGATGGCGATCTTGATCAAGCTATCAACTATGGCATGGTCGTACCTGCTGGCGATGCTTTGGTGCTGCTCTCAGCACAGTTGGACTGACTTTAAGGGAAAACCCTAAGTTTTAAAAAAGTAGGGTTTTCCATAATCCAACTGCATTCTGATCCGTCCTACTTTTGCAATAAAAAGTTCTATTTTTTCTATTCCCAATTATTCCTTCCGGTAAATAATTCCCAAGTTATAAGCTATTTATGACGGTGACGGCAAATCGGATAAAACAACGGTTTTCTACCAGGGCAAAGAACTCATCTCAATACAGCAATACTAATTTCAAATGCACATTAATTTCAAAATCAACAAAATAGCAATCGCTTTCGCTGCACTTTTTATTGCATCGTGCTCGCTCTCTTGGGCTCAAAAACTAATTGATTCCAAAGCAACAAAAGAAACCTCTGCACTTTACCGCAATATGCACGAGCTAGCCAAAAAACATACACTTTTTGGACATCAGGACGCAACAGATTATGGACATGGCTGGCGAGACGAACCGGGACGATCGGACGTGAAGTCAGTTGTTGGCTCACACCCGGCAGTAATTGGTGTTGACATTGCGCCATTGACTGGCAGGTCTGTGGAGTCTATACAGAAAAGTCAGGAACGCCTAAAAAAACTGGTTACTGATACCTACGGGCGTGGCGGAATTACAACCATCTCCTGGCATTTCTCCAATCCAGTTTCTGGCGGTGGTTTTTACTGGAAAGATTCCGTTTCGTTGCCGGCGGTGAAATACATTATTCCGGGCGGTAAAAATCACCAAGATTACAAGGTCATTTTACAAGGTCTTGCAGGTTGGTTCAAAAGTCTGAAAGGTGCCGAAGGAGAGGCTATCCCGCTTATTTTCAGGCCTTATCATGAGTTTGACGGAGACTGGTTCTGGTGGGGAAGGGCACACTGCACGCCGGATGAATTCAAATCATTATGGCAATTCACAGCAGGGTATCTACGGGATAGTCTGGATGTTCATAACCTGATTTACGCGTTTTCCCCTGACAATAAATTCAACAGCGTCGCCGAATTTACGGAGCGGTATCCGGGCAACGATTGGGTTGACCTCGTTGGGATGGATAACTACGGAGACATGGGACGCGACGGCAAGTACAATCTGGAACAAGCGATCAAAAAACTCAAAATCGTAAATGACTTTGCACTGGAAAACAAAAAGCTGGCCGCCATGACCGAAACAGGTCTGGAATCCATCGTAAATCCTGTCTGGTATACCGAGGTATTGCTTAAAGTATTGCAAAAGAATAGGTTGAATCTGGCTTATGTGCTTGTCTGGCGCAACGATACCAGAAGTGAAACACATTATTACGCACCGTTTCCAGGGCATCCCGCCGTACCCGATTTCAAGAAGTTTTATGAAAATGAATACACGCTGTTTGAAGGCGACTTGAAGAATATATATGGCAGATAGCGCTTTTTGTGCCTTCTAGTAATAGGTAGGTCTTATCTGTTTTTGGGTTTTCAACATGTATATGCTTTTTGACACGGCATTGAAATTTCAAAGGCTATCTGCTGCTGAATAGTTATCAATTTAAAAATTATAGTTATGAAGAAAATATATTTGAGCATTGCGCTTTTAACTGCATTCAACAGCACAATTGCCCAGCAAAAATCCCCCGCGCCGCAGGAATTAAATTATAAAGCTGATCTTAAAGCCACCGGCACCAGCGAAGACAAGACAAAACGCATTGACTCGCTGCTGCAAAGTTTTATTGACCAGAAGAAAGCGAGCAGCATTGTAGGTTTTGTTGCCAAAGGCGGGAATGTCGTGTACAATAAAGCATTTGGCTACAAAGACGTCGAAAATAAGGTTCCGGCTGCTGTGGATGATTACTATATCCTGTTTTCTCAAACCAAAGCAGTGACGACCGTGGCTTTTATGACCCTGGTGGAGAAGGGATTGGTCTCGGTTGACGATCCAGTTTCTAAATATTTTCCGGAGATTTCCGATGAAGTGGCGACAGCCATCAAAGAGGATGGAACATTCGAAATAAGGCCAGTGAAGACGCCGATGATATTTGCACATCTGATGTCGCATTCTTCCGGAATCAGCGCCGGACTGGTCGGAAAGGCACGGCGAGCCGAAATGGAGAAGAAAAGTGCCGCTGCAAGCTCAGGAGCCACACCACCGGCAGGCCCGGGACAGCGAACGGGCGGAGCTGGCACGGCCAAATTTCTCAAAGACGAAATGATCACACTGGCTAAATATCCGTTGGGTTTCGATCCCGGCAGCGAGTGGAGTTACCATATCAGCACGAATATGCTGGCTTATATGGTCGAGGTCATTTCGGGGAAAAGTCTGCGTGAATATGTCAAATCAACGGTTCTGGATCCTTTAGGGATGACTGAAACGGACTGGTATTATGAATCTTCGAAAATGAACCGGTTTGTGAAGGCTTATAGCGACATTGATGGCAAACTGGTGCCGCAATCCAACAAATTCAGCGAGACCACGATCAGCCCGGTTCAAACTTATGCGGAGGGAGCTATCGGCCTGAACGGACCTATTGGCGACTATGCCAAATTTTGCCAGATGCTGCTCAACAAGGGCGAGTACAATGGCAAGCGCATCCTCAAACCGGAGACCATAGAGCTGATGACGAAGGTCAACCGCTTGCCTGCCGAGAATTCCGGTGGAAAAGGGTTTCAGTTTGGGCTTGGATTTGAACTCTATAATGCAGAAAAGAAACCGGTTCCGGAAGTTTCCAACACCGCATTTGCCTGGGGCGGATTGTACGGTACGGACTATATTATCGACCCCGAAAACAATATGATTGTGCTGTTTTACCTGAATATGCCCAAGCATGAGCCGATGTACAAACCATTTCTTAGTAAAGCTTATCAACTTTTTAAATAATGTTCCATACTTGCAATTTCCTGACAAAATGTTTGAGAAAGCCTTTATTAGGGGCTTTCTCATTGTTCATTGCCTTTCTGCCAATTCGCCCATTATTAGCGCAAACACCTAAAAAGCCGGAAAGTAACCGGTTCACCAAGGTGGTTCTTGCCCAGCGGCTTGAAGAGCCCATGCAGTTTCAAATTTTAAAAGACGGCAGGGTACTTTATGCGGAGCGGAAGGGTAAGTTGAAGGTTTATGATCCAAAGTCGCAGACTATGGAAATGGTGGCTGAGTTTGCCGTCAGTACAAAATATGTAAACAAAGCAGGAGAAGTAACCGAAGGAGAAGACGGCATGCAGGGCGTCATCCTGGATCCTGATTATGATAAAAATCACTGGATCTACATTTACTATTCCCTGGCTGGCGACGAGGCCAAAAACGTGCTGGTGCGATACGAGTGGCATGGTAAGGAGTTACTGGAAAGCTCGCGAAAGGTCGTTATGGAAGTGCCGGTTCAGCGTGAAGAATGCTGTCATGTGGGCGGAGGGATGCTTTTCGATAAAGATAAAAACCTGTATCTGACTACGGGTGACAATACATTTTCGCGCGCTTCCGACGGTTTTGCTCCCCTAGATGAAAGGCCGGGGGAATCACCCCGCGACTCCCAGAAGTCATCTCCCAATACGAATGATTTGAGAGGAAAAATTCTGCGTATCCACCCAGAGCCGGACGGTAGCTACACCATTCCCAAAGGCAACCTTTTTCCTCCTGGAACGCCGCAGACCAAGCCCGAAATTTACACGATGGGCAACAGAAACCCATGGCGGCCAACAATCGATTCGAAAACCGGATGGCTTTACTGGGGAGAAGTAGGCCCGGATGGTTCCCGTGACGACATCGAAAAACGCGGACCGCAATCCTATGATGAATTCAACCGCGCCAAGGGACCCGGGTTTTACGGATGGCCGTATTTTGTAGCCAATAACAAGGCATACGTAAAATATGACTTCGCCACCAAAGTGTCTGGGGAGCCTTTTGATGCTGCTCATCCGGTCAACAATTCTCGCAACAGCAGCGGCTTAAAGGAGCTTCCGGCTGCACAACCTGCGTTTATATGGTATTCAAAAGCACAAAGCCAGGAATTTCCGCTGATGGAAAGTGGGGGCAACAGCGCAGTGGGTGGGCCGGTATTCAGGAAAGATGATTTCAAAAATGCATCACGATTATTTCCAGAATACTACGAAGGAAAATGGTTCATCACCGACTGGGTACGGGGCTGGATCAATGTGGTGGAAATGGATGAAAACGGCGAATACAAATCCATGGAGCGTTTTCTTCCTGACCTGAAACTAAAGGGGCCGATCGACATGAAATTCGGGCCTGACGGTGACCTGTATGTGCTGGAATATGGAAACGGATATTTCAAAGATAACCCGGAGGCAGAACTGATCCGGATCGAATACAACAGCGGAAACAGAAAACCATTGGTAGAAGCATCAGCCAGTAAAACAGCAGGTGCGCTTCCCATGCAGGTTACACTGTCTTCGGAAGGCACGAAAGACTTTGACGAAGACGACGCGCTGCAATATGAATGGGTTGTCAGGAAAAACAATGCAGTTTTCAAAACGCTGAAAGATGCAAATCCGTCGATCACTTTTACCACGCCGGGTACGTATCAGGCAACCCTGACTGTAACGGATAAAGCGGGGGAGAAAAATACCAAATCAGTTGAAATAAAAGCAGGTAATGAACCTCCGGTGGTGGAATTTAAAATAACCAAAGGAAATTCCACCTTCTATTTTCCAGGAAAAAGCATTGACTATGAGGTGCGTGTAAGCGACAAGGAAGATGGCAGTCTTGCAAACAAGAAAATAGCGCCTTCTCAGGTTTCTGTCAGTACCAACTATCTGTCAGAGGGTTTTAACTTAACCCGGATCGCACAAAAGCAAATGAGTGTAGATGCTTCGGCGCAATATGCAACCGCGATTTCGCTGATCAATAATGGCGATTGCAAGGCTTGTCATGCCATTAAAGAAAAGGTGCTGGGTCCTTCTTTTACAGCTATATCTGCGAAATACAAGGGAGATCCAACCGCGGTTGCAGGTTTGTCCAAGAAGATTTTAAATGGCGGTTCGGGCGTTTGGGGAGACGCGTTTATGCCTGCACACCCGACCATGGCGGAAAGCGATGTGAAAGGAATTGTCCGCTACATTATGAGCTTGTCGGATGCGCCCAAACCGGCCAAAACTTTGCCTGTAAAAGGTACCTATACAACGGCTGTGCCTAAGGGTGATACGGAAGGCAGCTTCATATTCCGCGCCGCATACGCAGATCGGGGTACAAAAATAGCGTCCTCCCAATCGTCGGAATCGACCGTTGTCCTTCGAAATCCGGTAGTGCCGGTCACTCTTGCCGATGAGGTTAAAGAGATCAGTTTTAACAATGACAGTACCATGGCATTTGTCAGAAATTCCGGCGCGTCTTTCAGGCTTAAAGGAGCTGACCTGACCGGCATCAAGCACATTGAAATTATTCGTGCTGCCGGGCGGAATGCACCGACACCTCCCTCCGGAACGATCGAGGCACATGCAGGCAGCGCAGATGGAATTCTGTTAGGTAAGTTTTCCGGTGAATACAGTGATAGGATGATTTTCGACATCGCTGCCGGTGCAGTATCGGGTGTTAAAGATGTTTATTTTGTCTTTACCGGAGCTCCAATCAGAATCAAAGCTGTTCGGTTCGGCGCAGGTGAATAAATCAATCCATATCAAATTATATAGTTGTGTATAAGCATATTTTCAGCAGTGTTTTTCTGGCAATAATCGGAACCAGTTCCTTTGCTCAGAATGCGCCAACCATTATCCCGATTGAAACCAGACAGAATGTTCTGGTCTTGCAAACAGACAAGGAAAATCATCTTGGAATAACCTATTTCGGAAAGAAATTAAGTCAGGCTACGGAGTACAAACTCATCCCATCGCAGAGCCGCCAGCGTGACGGAAATGCGGGGATTTATAACTCGGCTTATACGCCTGCGGGAACATGGAATGTCTCCGAACCAGCGCTGCAAGTTACACATGGCGATGGAAACAAATCGTTGGATCTTGTTTATGTGAGCCACAGCACCGCAAAGGAAAATGACAATGTAAGTCTAACCAGCATTGTTTTGAAAGACCCCGTGTATGCAGTGGAAGTAACACTTTTTTACAAAACCTATTTCCAGGAAAATGTAGTAGAGCAGTGGAGTGTGATTAAAAGCGAAGAGAAGAAACCCATTACCCTTGAAAAATACGCTTCCGCCAACCTCTATTTCATCGCAAAAGATTATTATCTGACACATTACAACGGCACCTGGGCCAAAGAAATGAATCCGGAAGAAGAGCAATTGACAGCCGGAATCCGGGTGTTGGACTCCAAACTGGGAACCCGCGCCAATCTTTATCAGCCACCTACTTTTTCCCTGTCCTTTGACAAACCGGCAACCGAAACGGAAGGGAAAGTATTACTGGGGACACTGGCCTGGTCAGGCAATTTCAAGATGGAATTTGAGGTTGATTCATACCATAATTTGCGATTAATCGCTGGTATCAATCCTTATTCCTCCGAATATCCGCTTGCTTCAAAACAGGAGTTCAAAACACCTTCTTTTATCTACACATTCTCAGAAAATGGAAAAGGAGAAGCCAGTCGCAACCTGCATAACTGGGCCAGAAAATATCGGATCTTGGATGGGGAAGGCACCAGAATGACACTTCTGAACAACTGGGAAGCCACTTATTTTGATTTCAACGAAGCTAAACTTTCTGAGCTTTTTAAAGATGGCAAGAAGCTGGGCGTTGATCTGTTTTTGCTGGACGACGGCTGGTTTGCCAATAAATATCCGAGAAACAGTGATGGGGCTGGCTTGGGAGACTGGCAGGAAAACGTAAAGAAATTGCCAAATGGGATCGGCTATCTGGTGAAGGAAGCGCAGAAAACCGGAATCAAATTCGGGATATGGGTTGAGCCGGAAATGGTAAATCCAAAAAGTGAGTTATAAGAAAAACATCCGGACTGGGTGATCAAACAACCGCAGCGCCCGGAACATTACATGCGAAATCAGCTCCCGCTGGATTTGTCAAATCCGGAAGTTCAGGATTTTGTATATGGCATTCTGGATAAACTGTTTATTGAAAATCCGGACATCGCCTATATTAAATGGGACTGCAACGCAACCACATTCAATCCTTACTCCGCTTACCTTGAAAAAAGCAAGCAGGCACAATCCAAACTCTATGTGGATTATGTAAAAGGCTTATATAAAGTTTTGGAAAAGCTGCGGACAAAATATCCAAAAGTCCCGATGATGCTTTGCTCCGGCGGCGGTGGTCGCGTCGATTATGAAGCGCTGAAATATTTCACAGAATTCTGGCCCAGCGACAATACGGATCCTTTGGAAAGGATTTTTATGCAATGGGAATACTCTTACTTCTTCCCGTCAATCGCACTTAGCGCGCACGTAACGGATTGGGGGAAACAACCTTTGAAATTCCGTACGGATGTGGCCATGATGGGGCGATTGGGTTATGACATTGTGGTAAGTCATTTGAATGAAAAGGATCTGCAATTCAGTCAGCAGGCGGTTACCAATTACAATGCGGTGAAGGATATCATTTTCCAGGGCGATCTTTTCCGGTTGGTTGATCCCAAGAAAAATGATTATGCCGCTCTGATGTATGTTACGAAAAGCAAGTCCAAAGCAGTGCTCTTCTCCTATTTGGTCGGAAATAGAAACGGAGACGGCTCCGATACGCCGATCCGACTGGAAGGGTTAGATGCTTCTAAAAATTATAAAGTGAAAGAGTTGAATCTCTATCCTGGGACAAAATCTGCTATCAAGGAAGATCAGGTTTATTCGGGAGAATATCTAATGACGGCGGGGTTCAATCCGGTTGTGAATGCGAGAAGGACTAGTGTGGTATTGGAGATTGAGGCGATGTAGGGTGCTATTTTTTGAAGAGTTTATAATCATAAATCTTGCGCTATGAACCTGAAAAACATATTGACAACGCTGTTAACAATTGGTCTTTCGCTTACTCTGCGATTTACCGTTGATGCCCAAACATCCGAAGAAAAACCACTATGGCCATCGGGTATCAAAGATAATCCCGTCAAATATCCTGCCGAAGAAATGGTAGATTTCGATGTAAATCCCCAGTCTCTTTCAAAGAAGAACCGGGTCTTTCGCAAAGTGTCCGTTCCTACTTACGTTCTTCATCTGCCACCGCCCGGAAAAGAAACGGGGGTCGCCGTAGTGATATGTCCCGGAGGCGGTTTTGTAGATAATTGGTTTGATCGGGAAGGTACCGACCTTGCACTCTGGCTAAAAGAACAGGGCGTGGCATCGTTGGTGTTAAAGTATCGCCTCAATACCAGAGATAGCAGCAAAAATTTTGTAATTCCCAGAGATACATATTTCGCAGCTGCATTCGATGATGCAAAGCAGGCCATCATCACTTTACGAAAAGATGTATCTAAACTTAAACTTGACCCCAATAAAATCGGCATAGCAGGTTTTTCGGCTGGCGGAACATTGGCGGTAGAACTTGCAGCAACCGAAGAAATCAATGAAGGACCCGGCAAGGTTAGCTGGAAACCCAATTTCGCAGGTCTTTTTTATGCTGCATTTTTAAAGAATTATACTGTTCGAAAGGAAAGTTGTCCACCAGTTTTTATCATCAATGCCCACGACGATAAGTTGACTACGGCCTCCAAAAGTGTTGACTTTTATTCATCGCTGCTGAAAGCAGGAATTCCGGCCGAAATGCATATCTACAATAAAGGCTCTCATGGATTTGCAATGGATTTTACAAAAGGAGAAACCCTGAAATACTGGCCTGAAAGTTTTTTGGGGTGGTTAATGGACATTGGAATGATTCAAAAAAAGTAAGCATCTTCGGCAGGATCGTCTGTAAGGAATTGTGGCTGCTAAAAATTCGCAGGAGTTCAGATCTTAAATCTTTGAGCTAAATCAGCAAACTTTTTGACCTAAATAGAACAATCCGACAATTTTAAGATTGATACCTTTGTGTCATAGTTCAGATATGAGTGTGCTGGCAACATTGATTGCGTTGATCATGTTACCAACAAGCTGATTTTTTATAGAATCGATATGAGCAAAGTGATTAAGGTTCCTACTGCGCTGGTTAGCGGGCCAGGGCAACAAAGTGCTTTAATGTTGGATGGCTGTTCGGTCATAGAGCAATGCATACACAGCATGGAGGCCAAAGGCACTATGTATCTGGAAGAGCATTTGCTGCTGATCGTTTTGGAAGGGACTGTCACGCTGACGTATGGAAAGCAGCAGTACACGCTTGGAAAGAACGACATGATCCTTTTAAAGAAAGCGATTTCAGTACAATATGATAAAGTGGGCAACCCGGATAATGACAACATCTATGACAGTCTGATGTTCAGTTTAAAAGATGATCTCTTAAAAACTTTTTTGGCTTCATCAGAAGTTAAAGTCCCCAAAATAGAAGGCGAGGTTAAAACGGCGGTATATCCGATGAATGAATGTCTGGTGGCATTCGCCTATTCCCTTAAACCATATTTTCATGACGACTCCATTGTGCATCCAGGCCAGTTGCGACTGAAAATAATGGAACTGCTATACGACGTTGCAGAATGCAATCGCAATATGTTTTTGCAGATTCTTCAATTGCACCAGCCGGTGCGGGCAGAGATTCGTCAGGTAGTTGAACAACATTATGCTTCGCCGGTTTCCTTATTGGAGCTGGCCTATTTGTCAGGCAGAAGTTTGTCGAGTTTCAAAAGAGATTTTCAAATGGTTTATAATACGTCTCCGGCTTCATGGATACGCGAGAAGAGATTGGAAAAGGCAAAGGATATGCTGGAAACCACACTCATGTCTGTTTCTGACATTTGCTACACGCTCGGGTTTGAAAACGTTTCGCATTTTTCAAGGATTTTTAAGCAGTACCACGGTCAGGCTCCTTCGGTATTTCGTAGTTAAGCATTTAAATCAGATCTTATGCTGAGCCTACAAAATTTTTACAAATCCCAATATTTATTTTAAACAGAGTTACAGAGATGATAGAAACAAAAGGATACGCTGCACAGAGTCCTAATGAAGATTTAGCGCCTTGGTCATTTGAACGCAGAGAAGTTGGCCCACACGACGTTCAGTTTGATATTTTATATTGCGGTGTTTGCCACTCCGATTTGCATCAGATCAATAACGACTGGTTTCCGGGCATATTCCCAATGGTACCAGGACATGAAATCGTTGGTCGTGTGGTCAAAGTTGGTGATCATGTAAAAAAATTCAAAGTAGGCGACCTGGCCGGAACGGGCTGTATGGTTGATTCCTGCCAGGAGTGTGAAAATTGCAAAAGAGATCTTGAGCAATATTGTCTGGAAGGCAATACGCAAACCTACAACGGACTGGAACGTGATGGGAAAACACCAACGTATGGTGGATATTCTAATACCATTGTGGTGCGGGAAGAATTTGTACTGCATGTCTCTGAAAAGCTCGACCTGGCTGCTGTCGCACCCTTATTGTGTGCAGGTATCACCACGTATTCGCCTCTCAGACATTGGAAAGTGGGAAAAGGACACAAATTGGCGGTACTTGGTCTTGGCGGTTTGGGGCATATGGGTGTTAAGTTTGGCCTTGCTTTCGGTGCGGAAGTAACTGTTTTAAGTACATCACCAAAAAAAGAAGAAGATGCCAAAAGGCTGGGTGCGCATCATTTTGTTGTTACCAGCGACGAGGCTCAGGTAAAGGCAGCTTTGGGGACTTTTGACTTCATTCTGGACACCGTTTCTGCCGAACATGATTTCAATATGTACCTCTCGTTGCTTCGGACAGACGGTACGCTGATTTGCGTGGGTGTTCCTTCAAAACCAGCAGAAATAGCGGCTTTTAGTCTGCTTGGCGGAAGAAAAAGTGTCGCAGGATCTGGCATAGGAGGCATAGCCGAAACACAAGAAATGCTAGATTTCTGTGCTGAGCACAACATCGTTTCCGACATTGAGCTTATTGACATAAAAGATATTCAGACAGCCTACGACCGTATGGAAAAAGGTGATGTTCGTTACCGGTTTGTGATTGATATGGCAACCTTGTAGTTGATATATCAGATACGTAAAGCCTTGCCAAATTTTGGTGAGGCTTTTTTTATAAGCGGATATTTGATTCTGGTTCAATCTGACCTGGTCAGCATCACATTTTTGTGTGGAAATGTCACTTTTTTAAACAGGCCAAATTGGACCAAATAGAAAGATTATTTGAGCTGAATAGAATACTAGGCTCCTTTGGTTAGATGTAATTTTGTACAACAAATAAAGACAATTAAATAGTTGTCAAAATAACCAAAATATGGAAGTTTCACAGCAGGAAAAACAAGGTATAATACGTGCAATAGATTTGTATGTGGAAGGTGGGCGGAAAGCCAGCGGTAAAATCGCAGCGGAAGCATTTTCGCCGACTGCAACAATGTCCTGGACAGAGGATGGTAAATTAAAAAGTGTACCAATTCAGGCCTTATTTGATGGTTTCGATAGTTGGGAGCCTATGGAAGCGAGTTACGAACTCACTACACTGGATGTGGCAGAAGATGTGGCTATTGTCCGGATCGAGTCACAATTCGGCCCCAGTAAATTTGCTGATATGTTTACATTGGTCAAAGATGGTGATCTGTGGAAAATTGTAAGTAAAGTTTATCATGTTAAAAAGTAGAATGATGCCTATAAATAAGAATATCAAAAGCGTTCATCCGTGGATAATGCTTTTGATATTCTTATTTTCGGTTATGTCAAAGCTATTTAGTTTATTGTTTTTGAACAGTAAACTACATCCAGAATGGATATAAGTTATTTCAATACAGATTACTCTTTGATCTTACTTTTATCATTTAAGTACGCTGGCTTTTGTAGCCGGTTTTATTGATGCTGTGGTAGGAGGGGGAGGCTTGATACAGATTCCGGCTCTCCTAATCGCGTTCCCGGATAAGGCTGTGGCGACGCTTTTTGGCACAAACAAGATCGCCGCCATTTCTGGAACATCTGTGGCGGCGTATCAGTATAGCCAGCGCATCAGGTTTGATTACCGTCTCCTCATCATCGTTAGTCTGGCTGCTTTTACAGCTTCCTTTTTAGGAGCGAAAGCCGTAAGTATGGTAAGGGCAGACATTCTCAGACCGGTTATTCTGATTATTCTGATCTTAATGCTGATATACGTTTATACAAATAAAAATCTGGGTGCAGTCCAAACCAAAGTGCTTCCATTTGCGAAGCAATTGTTGCTGGGGTCGCTAATTGGTCTGGTAGTTGGTTTTTATGACGGCTTCTTTGGCCCCGGAACTGGTAGCTTTCTCATCCTGGGTTTTGTCGTGTTGCTCAGATTCGATTTTTTAACCGCTTCGGGATACGCAAAACTCATCAACTGTGTCACAAATACTTCGGCATTGCTGGTTTTTATACGTAGTTGGAATTACCTGTTGGGTATTGGGCTGCTGATGGCTGTTTTTAACATTGCCGGCAACATCATTGGTAGTAGAATGGCCTTGCGCGAAGGAAATGGATTCGTCCGAAAAATATTTTTGGTTGTTGTTTCGCTGATGATCCTAAGGTATGGTTATGATGTTTTTCAAGAGTTTTTGTCATAGGGTTTTGGCTACCACAGAATCTCTGCCCATATGTTCAGTATTTTCATCAATTGGCGTGAGTAAAACTGACTTCTTATTCTTTCCCCGGTGAATGATTACCCGCTCTTTCTCGGCCAGATCCAGATAATCCTTCTGTTTTCCCCGAAATTCCCTGGCTGATATAATTCGCATGGGTGTACGATTTTGTGTACACGAAGATAGCGGATTTTCTATTTTTTTGCGAAAGTAATCAGGAGGAAGAGTAAAAGCTCCCAAGATGATGGTGGTACCAAGTGATTTGTGCAAGTGCCGCTTGCACAAATTCCCGGTCGGGATAAGCGGTAGCAAATTGGCGCATGTATTTGAGGTTTTTGGGCGAAAGTCCCTGCATGTTGGGGAATTCTTTTCGAAGGTCTGATGCCAGTGGATCGATGATCCTTGCTCCCCAACTTGCAGCTTCCTGCTGCTCAACGATCGTTTTTCCAATCTGCCAGTAAAGCGTCAGCATTTGTGCATTAGCGGAAAGGGATGCTTTAAGGCGACTTTGACGGATGGTTACTTTTAGTTCCGCAAGGATTTGCGGGTACTGGTTGGAAGTAAGATGCATCCAGATTTAGTGTGTTTTTGGATGCGGGGATTTACAGAGAGTGGCTGAAACGTCCCGCTGAAAGTCTGGTTGTAGGATAATTGATACTGACCAGCGGCTAATTTGATATATTTTTGATATAGTGCATGGAAGTCATTCTTTCCAACTTCACGTCCTTCATGCCTTCTTTAATAGCATATAACATTTACCGATCCGACGAAAGACATAAGTTTCAGTACTTTCATCACTTGGCATGCGGAAATCTGATTTCTTCTTCTTTCTCTGGAGAATGGTCATCCGTTCTTTTTCGGCAAGATCTAGATATCCATTGATTTCCGAAATTCCCGGGCTGGTATGATGCTTATAAGTGCGGCGTTTGTGTAAACTAAACATCTATTGCTATGCCTAACTATCCTTAACTAACTTAGCAATCATATTCGGATAAAAATCGCTTTTAATGTTAGACGCAAGACCTGAAATTTCGCTTTGATAGTTCGATCCACCATTGTAATCAAAGATAACTTTGATTAGCTACAGCCAAGATGCGTGACAAGCATATTGCAACAATACTCATTCTTAATTAGTCTGTCTAGCACGGTCGTCCTAGCGCAACCCCAAAAGTTGACAGGAACCTGCTGGCTTATAATGCGCCAGCAGGCGATTGACCCGGCCGGTTAAAATCAGAAAGCCCTCGAATGGACATCGAAGGGCTTTCTGTCGGGATTACCTTTCCCGTTTTTGGGAGCGGCTGGCCCGCGGGTTTCTGGGGTGGCGCAGCTCAGAACGGCATCCCGATGTTAGCTGTCACGTAGGCGTACGACTTGGTATCGACCAGGCTGCTACCAATCAGTTTGTACTGCTTTCTTTGGGTCACGTAGCCATCCGCGTCCAGAACGTAATTGTAATAATCTCCGTCGAGTGAACCCTGCTCGGTTACGAGCGTGGCCAGGTGCTTACTCGGCTTACCGAAAATCCGCAGGTAAGCGTCGTGTTCGTTCACCCCTAGCACGTTCAAAGGATATTTATCGTTCATGATCGGGTCGCCTCCTGCCGGAGTGTAGCCAATTTTTGTATCATCACTGCTTCCTATTCCTGTAGATTTACTCACCGAGGTCACATCGCCGTCAGCATTGTAACCATAACTGAATCCACCGACGCAGCTGTTTTTATTTTGGAAATTCCATAACTGACCTTTTGCATTGTAGGTAAACTTCCACTCCCTGAGGTAAGTTAAAGGAACATTGTTGTTGACAACGGTAATGACTTCTGCTGATTCCTTGCAGCGCCCGCTGGCATCCAGCGTAAAGGTTTCATCCCGGAGTTTGACCTTTCCCTGATGCGTAAACGCTCTGATCTTACCGGGGCTGTAGGTGTAGTCGGTCTGGATAGCCAGACCGCCACGTACGGGGGTGGTCACATTCATGAGTCGGCCATCGTTGTCGTAAGTCAGGGTTGCCTCACCATGTTTAGTGAGCTTGTGCACCTGGGGAAAGTTAGGTGAGTCAATATCACTTCCGATCCGTGCTGTGGCTGCCGAGGCTGCGTCAGTCGGCATGGGATCCACCGGGTTGTCATTCTGGCAGGCAAAGGAGCCAATTGCAAGGGCAATAAAAAGGGTACTTTTAAAAAAATGTGTTTTGTTTAACATGGCTTTGTTGGATTTAAAAAAATATTTTTTTGTTCGTTTTTGCCTACTCGATTTCAGGTTTTCGGCGTACCCTGCTTTATTGTGATACAACAATGGTTTTGAATAATAAATATGCTTCCGAAGTCCAATTTGAATGTGTCCCGGAAGACGATACAAACGTAGGCCGGATTAAAACTGCCGGCAATTTTTGGGTGTATACAAAAGGTTTCCGATGAGAAATTTATAGTGTACAAAAGGTGTACAATAGCCGGAAAGAGCCGGAAATGATGCCTAAGGGCCTAATATTCCAATACATTTCCGAGATTATCGATAATTACCGGCCCCATTCTAAGTGTTTGCAGATGAGGATCGCTTTGTTCCCGAGGGGTAGTGGCCGGCAGGTATTCTTTTTGTAGTTGTAACTGATCTAACTTTTCATCTCACGAAATCTTACATTATTGCCCATCATTCCCTGCTAGTCAGATCCGAAGGAAAGCACCAATGTTTTAAATAAGGTAACCCACAACCAATTGTTATATGCGGCATACTACCAGAAGTAACTTTCCCACAAAAGAAGGCTTAAAAAGAGAAATTGGAATTTGGGGGTTAACCTCTAATATCATCAATGTGGTCATTGGCTCCGGCATATTTGTTTTGCCCGCTCTGGTTAGCCAGGGACTGGGAGCTGCCGGCATACTGGCCTACTTGTTTTGCGGATTCCTGATAACAATAATCATGCTTTGCTTTGCCGAGGTAGGAAGTAAAGTAACGCTGACGGGAGGTGCTTACGCTTACATTGAAGCCGCCTTTGGAGAATATTTTGGTTTTCTAACCACCAACCTGTTTATCTTTGGAGCTTCCCTGATGGCCACCGCAGCGGTAGCTAATGCACTGGCAGATACTTTGTCTTACCTGCTGCCCGTATTTAAAGAAAAAGCGTTTCGAGCCGTTTTTTTTCTGATCCTGTTTTCGGGTCTAACCATAGTCAATGTCAGAGGGGTAAAGCAAGGCATTACTTTGGTGAAATTAACGACAATAGCCAAATTGGCACCCTTGTTATTATTAGTGATCTGGGGTTCAACTCAAATATCACCTCAGAATTTCAAATGGGACAAAGTACCCGCCCTTTCTTCTTTTGGCAGTGTTTCGCTTATCCTGTTTTTTGCCTTTCAGGGAGCAGAGAATAGTTTAAGCGTTAGCGGGGAAGTTCAGAACCCAAAAAGAACTATTCCAAGGGCCATCTTTTTAAGTTTATTGGTTATTATTTTGCTTTACATAGCCGTGCAATTGGTTGCTCAGGGAATACTGGGCGATGCATTCCCCCAATATAAAGCCGCTCCCTTAGCCGAGGTGGCCAAAAGAATAATGGGACCCTTCGGGGCGACCTTAATGATACTCGGGGCTTGCATTTCTATGTTTGGTTATTTAAGTGGAGACATATTGAATATGCCGCGGGTATTGTTCCGTTCGGCCAAGGACGGCGTGATTCCCATCCGAGCCTTCGCGTTAATTCATCCCAGATTTTCCACCCCCTATGTTTCAGTTATTGCATTCACCACATTAGGCTGTTTGCTGGCTATTACGGGTGAATTTAAACAGTTAGCCATCTTGTCTTCCTCTTCGGTGCTTTTGATCTATCTAGGAGTTGCCTTAGCAGTAATTAAGTTAAGAATAAAAGATCAGGCAGATTCCCCCTCTTTTAAAATTCCAGGGGGCTACCTGGTTCCTGTTCTGGCCATTATAACCATTCTTGTTTTTTTATCCAACCTTACAAAAGCAGAAATAATGGGAATGTTATTTACCCTGGTCGTTTTAAGCTTACTATTCTACTTGCTGAAGTATTTTAAAACGCTCCGTGCCAGGATGGTCAAGTAAAAAATGGATGATTGCGTTGGTTTCCAAGCTTGATTCAAGCAGTAGCAATTCAAAAAGAGATGACAAAAGGAATCTTGTCAGAAAAGATCGGGCAAATCTTGTATGAAAAATCACTGGAAGTCGCACGTTTTCGAAAGATGGCATATCTCTGGCTTGGTGTCTGGGAAGAAAACATAAAAGCGATCCGCTTTTATGAAAAGAACGGTTTTGTCGCCTTCGACAAACATATTTTCAAGTTTGGCGAAGATGAGCAGACAGATATTATGATGAAAAAAGTATTGCGATAGATGATTATTAAATCACTACATAAAAGATATGACAAATAGCATGACGAGTAGAAGCACGTTACAGATGATGGATTTAATATTGGGGATCGCGCGCAAAGACAGCCGTGTTCTGGCGGTTTTACAGGACGGGTCCAGATCCAACCCAAATGTAACTGCCGATATTTTCCAGGATTTCGACATTATTTATATAGTGGAAGATTTAGAGCCTTACTTGCGGGATCATATTTGGGTGGATGTTTTTGGTGAAAGGATGATCATGCAGTTACCCGAAGATATGGAGCTGTATCCTCCATCTCCCGAGCTTGCAGACGCTTTTTCATACCTGATGCTATTTACTGATGGGAACCGGATTGATTTAGTCCTGGTGCCACTTAACAGACTCGACCATTTCGCGGCTGATAGCCTTTGTAAGGTGCTATTAGATAAGAACGGTATTTTTACCAGCCCGCTGCCTGAGGCAAGCGATACAAGCTATTGGACTCAAAAACCATCAGCCCGCTCATTTACGGATTGCTGTAACGAGTTCTGGTTTACAAGCGGCAGTATGGGCAAAGCACTTTGGCGTGGTGAAGTGATTTTTGCTCAACAATTATCCAGCGAGGTGGTCCGGGGAACGCTGCTGCAAATGCTGGATTGGTATATTGGATGTAAACATGAATTCAAAGTGAACCCTGGTAAATGGGGGAAGTTCTACAGCCGCTATCTGGAGCCCGAGTTGTACGAAAAACTGCTTGCAACTTATCCGCTTGCAAGCCAGCCTCAGATATGGAATGCTACGTTCGCTTCCATGGATTTGTTCAGATACTCGGCAAAGTTCGTTGCTTCTGAACTGGGCTACGAGTATCACGCAGCATGGGACCACCATCTGACAGCACATTTGCAACATATCAGAGACCTGCGTGCCGATGTTCAACGAATCTATGACAAAACTGAAATGAGAGAAAACATTATACGCATTGTCTCACGGTAGGCGGTTTTAGTGATACTGATTGTCAATATTCTACGGATTTACTATTTGTTACTAATTTCTTCTGCCAGTCCAACAAGCAGTCCTTCGGCTCCCCGAATGTAACATAATCGATACGAGTTCTCATACTGAACCACTTCTCCGACGAGGTGAGCACCGTGCCTGGTTAATCTGGATACCATTTCATCAATGTCTTCAACGGTGAACATGGCGCGTAAATAGCCGAGGGCGTTCACAGGCGCAGTCCGGTGATCTGATATAGTAGGAGGTGAGAGAAACTTCGATAGTTCAAGTCGACTGTGGCCATCTGGGGTGACCATCATCGCAATCTCTACGCACTGAGTGCCAAGCCCGGTAACACGGCCAGCCCATTCTCCCTCTATTGTTGCTCGCCCTTCGAGCTTCAAGCCAATTTCTGAGAAAAACGAAATCGCATCATCAAGGGATTCTACAACGATGCCAACATTGTCCATTCTAAGCAATTTGTTATTTGTCAATGTTAAATTCTTTTAAGTTTCATTTAACTGCGTTTCTGCCTGGGCGTCTCTATTGTCAGAAAGTTGGGCATAACTTACGATTGTCGCACTTTTAATACACTAAATGGATGTTGTATTGTTGTAGAGGAAGCCTATGGGAAAATATACTTATCATGCTTATTTGGCTTCTCACAAAACGTCGGGTACTCTTGCCACTTGTTATACTATTTATTCAACATCGTTTGTCTACATATTGTCTGCTGCTAATCTCGTTTTCCGCGACTCCTTGTACGATTTTTATTCTGACAGGGACAGACCGTACCTTGTTTTTTGATAATGAGGATTATTCGAATCCAACAACCTGGCTTTGGTTCCGACCTTCTGGAAAAGGCCACTTTGGTTGTGCGTTTGTAGGATTTGACAATGGCTGGGCGCAAGGAGGAGTCAATGAAAACGGTCTGGCTTTTGATTGGGTAGCTGGTTTCCCCAACCAGTGGACACCTGACGAGTCTTTGGAAACAATACAGGGAAACACAAGTGAGAGGATGTTGAACAGCAATGTTTTACAATCTTACCGTAGCGTCTTAAAAGCTGCCCGAAGTTCCTCGGCAAACAGTTGCGGTTCTTCCCATTGCGCGAAGTGGCCGCCTTTACTGACTTCATTGAAATAGATTAGTTTTGGATAGGCACGTTCAGCCCAGGTTTTTGGAGCCTGGTAGATTTCCCCAGGAAAAACCGTAATGGCCACTTGAACTGAGATTTGAGCTGTTTTTTGCTCTAGTGCATTAAAATTGTTAGTGTTGTTTTCCCAGTAAAGTTGCGCGGAAGATGCTGCGGTATTTGTCACCCAATAGAGCGTAATGTCGTCGAGCATCTCGTTTTGCGTCAACGATTTCTCGGCCTGACCACTACTATAAGTCCACTCGTTGAACTTATCCAGGAAAAACGAAGCAAGTCCAACCGGTGAGTCTGTAAGGCCATAACCTAATGTTTGGGGGCGAGTGACCATCATACCAGCGTAACCGCCACCTTTTGTATAAAGGTGATTTAATGATTTAAATGCGGCGAGCTCTTTGTCCGACAATCCTTGTGGAGCAGGATCACCGTTTTTTAATGCTTTGGCTACATCAGCAGGCACTGTCGCAGGCATATTTACGTGTATGCCTAGCAAGCCCTCAGGAGCTTGTCTGCCCATTGCGTTTGCAACAACTGAGCCCCAGTCACCGCCCTGGGACACATACTTTTTGTAACCGAGCCGTTTCATCAGTACATCCCATGCGCTTGCAATACGGTCTGGTCCCCAGCCTGTGCCGGTAGGCTTCTGGGAAAATCCATAGCCAGGCATGGAAGGTATGATTACATCAAATGCGTCTTCCGGCTTTCCACCGAATGCAGTCGGGTCTGTAAGTGGCCCAATGATCTTGGTCAGTTCGAACACCGAACCAGGCCAGCCGTGGGTAATGATCAGTGGCAGTGCATTTGGATGTTTGGAGCGGACATGTAAAAAGTGGATATCCAATCCATCGATCATGGTCACGAACTGCGGCAGCGCATTGAGTTTCGCTTCCGCTTTACGCCAATCGTAACCAGCACCCCAATATTTTATGAGTTTTTGTACCTGTTCTAATTTGACGCCCTGTGATTGGTCAGCCACTGTTTCCTTATCTGGCCAGCGGGTTGCCAAGACCCGCTTGTGTAGGTCTGTAAGTGTTGCTTGGGGAACAGCGACTTTGTAGGGGCGCACTGCCTGAGTAGCAACCTGTGAACCGGTAGTGGGGAATATCTGGGAAAAGCCGGTAAAGGACATTGTAATGAATGCTGCTGTGAGTAGCGTGCTTGCGAAGAAAACGTTGGTCTTTTTCATTTTTCTATTGGATACGATTGTTGGATAGTTTCCCAAAAGTATCTGGGCACCACCGCGTAAACGAACCAGAAACCGGCTGAGTAGACGAATTGAACCGCCAATTAGTCATTCCAACAGGCGAGTGTTGCATTAATTTTTCTCAGCTTGCCCGAATGCTTGGATTTGAGGAATACCGGTTATCGGAATACTACATGTGAGATGGTGGACGGCGTATGCTACTAGAATCCGTTGACAGAGCAATACTGCACGCCGCGATCTGAGTGGTGGATTAGTGGTCGCGCGGGGTTTGTTCTAGATAAGAGTGCCATAGTTTGTCACGCCCAAGTTTGATCTGGTATCCGCGCACAAAGTCCTTCATCAATTCGTGCAGTTTAGCTGTTCCAATACCAGGAACCTGCCGCCGGATGCGGCGGACTTCACCCAGGACAAGGTCTTGCTGAAAGCACTTCTTTTCGCGACGCCTGGCAGTCGCATACCAGGCCATCCTTGATAGCGTCGATTTCAGCCCGCGCCGCTCAGGACGGCATTGGGTTAAGATACGCAAAAAGAGCTGGCACTGGCCAGCGAGAAGTAAAGGATAGCGGACCATTTTGGCTACAACAATCTCCACATCCGCTACAAGCGCCAGCCGCGCGCTGCGGAAATTTGTCTCCCGAAATAACAAATATGACAAATGACAAAGACGATTTTTATTACTGGTGCTTCAACAGGTATCGGAAGGGCTACGGCCAAGTTGTTTGCAGCCAAAGGCTGGAAGGTGATCGCGACCATGCGCAAACCTGAAAATGAAACAGAACTCAATGCGCTGGATAATGTAACGGTGCTGCCTCTTGATGTGACCAACCTGGCGCAAATTCGCGAAACCACGAAGCAAGTGTTGGCTTTGGGTGATATTGATGTGGTATTTAACAATGCTGGTTATGGATTGTTCGGCGCATTGGAAGCGATGACCGACGAGCAGCTGGTACAGCAAATGGAAACAAATTTCTTCGGTGTCGTGCGGGTGACGCAGGCCTTTATTCCGTATTTCCGTGAGCGAAAAGCGGGACTTTTTATCACTACCGGCTCATCGGCAGGGTTGATGGCTTTCCCGGTAAGCTCGATGTACGATGCCAGTAAATTTGCACTGGAAGGCTGGGCGGAAAGCTTGTCTTATGAGCTGAATGAGTTTGGAATTGGGATTAAAACCATTGAACCCGGATTGGTGGCGACGGAAATTGGTGCCAAGTCGGTGTTTGCCACGCACCCGGCTTATGAAGCCTTGATAAACAAATTCACGGCGATGCTGGCAACCGAAAAAGCCGCGACGACTTCCGAACAAATCGCCGAAGTGGTGTACGGTGCGGCTACCGATGGTACCGACACATTAAGATACGTCTGTGGCGACGATGCCAAAGAATGGTATGCGCTGCGCCTGGCTAAGGGCGACGAGGCTTTTCGGGACGGGATCAAACAATTGTTAGCCACTGTTTAAAATCAAAGGTCTGCCGACGCAGGCTGGAACGATTTGCGCCGGCAGACAATTATGTGATTATGAAAAGGGAACATCTCAAACCGCGCGTGTACCACTCCATTGCCGAAATGCAGCGTGCATTCGGCCTGCCGCAACCTTTGCACCCGCTGATTAGCTTGCTCGATTTCAATAAGGTGCAGATCACTGCTGAAATGCTGGCCGATACTTTTGCCATGGATTTCTACAACATCACCTACAACGAATCGGCGGGCTGCCGGATGCGGTACGGGCAAACAACCTACGATTTTCAGGAAGGCGGAATGTTCTTTTCCTCGCCGGGCCAGCCGCTGACGGGCATTCAAGTGGCCGAATCGACTCTGGGATTTACATTGCTAGTCCACCCTGATTTCCTCAGAAACTATCCACTGGACGCCAAAATGAAACATTATGGCTTCTTCTCCTACTCGGTTACCGAGTCGCTGCATTTATCGGACAAAGAAAAGTTGATCATCGAGGGCATTGCCAGCAACATCGGCGACGAGCTCGAAACGGCCATTGACGACCTGAGCCAGGATGTACTGATTTCGCAGTTGGAGCTGATGCTGAATTACAGTCAGCGGTTTTACAAACGCCAGTTTATTACCCGCAATTCGATCAACAATGCATTGCTGGAAAAGCTAAACCAATTGCTGAACAATTATTTCGACGACGAAACTGCCCTGCTGAAAGGGCTGCCGAGCGTCCAATATCTTTCGGACGAGCTGCACGTTTCGCCCCGCTACCTGGGCGATATGCTCCGCGCACTGACTGGCCAGAATACGCAGCAGCACATTCACAATAAGCTTATCGAAAAAGCAAAGGAAGTGTTGACATTCAGTGATCTGACAGTAGGTGAAATCGCCTACCAGCTCGGTTTTGAGCATCCGCAGTCTTTTAGTAAGTTATTTAAATCAAAGACAAACTTTTCCCCACTGGAATTCAGAGCGAGCTTTAATTAAGATAGGGCAGCTATGAATTTTGAAGGCGATACGTATAGAAACCTAACTTTCGGACCGCCGATCATCCTTATCATGTCCTCGTTGGTCAAAACGGTCAGGTCTTTTTTGTTTATGGCCTGGACTATATGATTTGTCGCGCTAAACAACATCGGCAACTGCCCCGCCAGTTTTGGGGTTTCCGGAGATCTGAAGCTCTTTTGCCAGATTGATAGACCCTTCTCTATTTTGTTTGACGGTCCGACATCGTCGAAAATGGCATAACACTTTAAGTTATTTTTCTTGTTGACCACTAGCGCAATATCGCCCAGTTTAAATTGGGTCGAGAATTTTGAGGGAATTGCAATGTACGGGATTTCCTGCGAGTCCACATACCTGTTTGGGTCTTGTATTTTTTTAGTTTTATCAGCCAGAGAAGTCGGTGAAACATAGTAGCCGGGCGCTGGATCCTGGGCAGTTTGGACGATGGGTGTTCCGTCCTTTTTACCCGTATTGGTCACGATTCCCCACCAGTTTCCCGGTTTACCGGCATTTGCCCCGGATACAGAGTTTATGTTTTATTTTAAGCAAAACGGTTGATTGCTCTTACTTTACCTATCGGTGGAAGCAGCTGATTTTGAGTAGGTTTTTGTTACGGGGTGAAGATTCATTAAGTTCTATGGGATCACAGAAAGGACATTGCCATCGTCATCAACTATTTCATAGCAAGCGGGCAAGTTTCTAGGTTGGTAATCATTTCTTGATGCAATCCTGTCAACCACTGATTGATGAATCCGCGAAAGCATACTCGTAGTAGTGCCTCGAATGATAGCCTTCTCAGGAATTGACCGCCTGCCATTTAAAAACGGGGCCAGAACCCACGGCAGGCTTTGATCTGGACGGTGAAGTTTCCCTAATTCATCTTGCGGCAAGGCAATTTTGTCAACAGCGACACTCGGGTCGATCAACAGTCCGTGCTTCTTTGCTCTTTTGACCATCCACTGCAGTGGGATTCTTGCTGGTCGGTGGTCATTTGAATCCGGTCCATAACCACCCCCGACATCAGAGTGCGCACCTGCAAACCAAACTTGCTCCATCCGCGAGAGCGGCTCGACAGGTCCCCATAAAATCGGGCGAAATGCGACGTGTCGCAAATCGTCAATTGATAGTGCCTGGCAAGCATATTGTACCTGTTCAGATAGCTCAGTATCCTGGAAGAATGTCGGGAGTTTACTGAATGATGCTTTCTGAAGCATGGCGCTAACCGTATCCCACACACCTAAAAATGCTATTTCAACAGACTGCGAAAGATTGGTCACAAAATCGCGCGCCTGGTTTTCGTTGTTTTTGCCGCGAAATATTTTGAAAGCGTATTCAATCAGGTTCTCATTGCGCTTATAGAGCAGCCCACTTTTAGCTATCAATCCCGATAAAACCCTGACTGTAAATGCTCCACGACTGAAACCGAACAGAAATATTCGGTCGCCTGGCTCGTAAAAATTCATTAAAAAGGTGTAGGCTTGTTTTACGTTCTCGTCAACACTCCACCCGGTAGCCTGATCCCACCAATCCAGCACGTGCGTGTAGCCCCTTGTTCCCACGCCCGGATCGTAATACCTGACTTGTTGGGTGTTAGTCGGATCCTTTGCAAGCATGCAAAACAGCTGTACTACATTCGAAGTTTTATCAGGCGTTGTCCACTCGTTTGCTGTGCCGTCGCAACAGATCACTATGTTTTTCATTGAAGAGGGCGGATTTATTGATAGCTAGGTCAGGTTGATCGCATGTTCAAGGATTCCAAGAATAGTTTAATGCTTTCTGTCGATCCTATTGAGAGTCACGGTTGGTCCCCATTTCTTATGCGTTCGCCAGGTTCGCTCAGCCTTGCTGATTGATGAAATTGGTTTACTTTTTTAGTAGAATCTTTCAAATGAGGCAAATTCATCTTTGTCGCATCTGAATTTATTGTATTAAATAATTTAATCAAATCAATTTACTCATTGTCAGTGCATTACTTATTATTCGGTTGTCGTGATAAGATTTCTGTAAGTTGAGAAGGCTCAGATCTGAAAATACGATCTGTAGGGTATTACACCGATTTGGTGTGTCCGCCGTCAACACGTAGCAACGCTCCCGTTACGTAATCAGCACATGGACTGGTTAGGTAGGCAAGTTTCAAATACAGTGAATTTTACCCTATTTTTGAAAGCATGGATAAATATTTAATAGATAGTTTTTACAAATATCTGTCCGTTTCATTTATTTCGAGGTCATTGATACTTGCGTATCGCATTTTCATTAAACCGTTTTCATCAAACTCCCAATTTTCGTTACCGTAGGCTCTAAACCATTTACCTTTTTGATTTCTGTATTCGTATTCAAACCGAACAGCAATTCTGTTGTCGGTATGCGCCCAATACTCTTTTTTAAGTTTGTAATCCAATTCCTTTGCCCATTTCTCGGTTAAAAATCTCACAATTTCTTTCCGCCCATTGATAAACAGGTTTCGATTTCTCCATTCGCTGTTAACAGTATAAGCCATTGATACCTTTTCGGGATTTTGACTATTCCAGGCATCTTCCGCCATTTGGATTTTTTGTTTTGCAGTCTCCAAAGTAAACGGAGGCAAAGGATGTTTCTGTTCCATAGTTATAAAACTTAAATTAGACTATTCACGATTTGTTTTGACTTCTCGACTATTTCATTTGATTTAAAAAGTTGGCTTTCTATAATTGAACTTTCGAATAATAGATAGATGTGAGCAGCTAATAATTCATCTCCAAGTTCTTTTGCAAAAAATTCCCTAAGGTCGTATTTATGTGCCTGTATAATGGTAAGTATGTTGCCTTGCTCTTTTGATATTTCGGAAAGGATGTTCAAAAAGCTGCACCCTCTAAAATCTTCCTTTGAATTCATGTAAATAATGAATTCAAAGGCGTTTAATATTCTTTTCTTGGTGCTTTCAAATTCCGAGACGTATGATATCAATTCGGAAAACCAATATTCGTGTCTTGCATTTAGGAATGCGAGACACAGGTCGTCTTTTGATTTAAAGTGTTGGTAGAAACTCGCTTTGGCAACATTGGCTTCCTTGATAATCTGATTAATTCCAGTGCTGTTGTAACCCTGTTGATGAAACAGAATTGAAGCCGTGTCTATTATTCTTTCTTTAGGCGTATTCATATTCATTTTATTGATGAAACAAATGTATAGAATTAAAAACGAACAGACAAGTCTGTCTTGTATCTTTTATTTGTAATAACCATCACAATGAACCCCGATTTTGGAGTGGTTTTTATCAACTGTAAAGACAAGTTGTTTTGAGGCACGTAGTAGTTTCGGGTGGCTCATAGCGAACATTCAGATGTCCGGTATCGGACATTAGGCAACAAGTATATTTAATATAAATATCTATTAATCAATGAATTGATAGTTACTTACAATTCTGGCTTGAAATTTTAATCAGCAAAAGTAGAAGTTATAAAAACGTATGAAACGGATCTATTTAGGAGAGTTTGAAGAGATCGTTCTGCTGACCGTTGCGGTGATGGAAGGACAGGCATATGGGGTGGTGCTGATGCGTGAGATCATTGAACAGACTGGCCGTGACGTAAGGCTGAACCAGGTTCATTCGGCTTTGCAGCGGCTGGAAGAAAAGGGAATGGTGAAATCCGAAATGGGGGAGCCAACTGCCGAAAGGGGTGGCAGACGTAAAAGATTGTTTAAAGTAACTGCTTTCGGGCAGCGGACCCTGCACGAAATTCAGGAGGTGCGTGTGAGTTTTTGGAATAGAATCTTAAATCCGTTAAAGCTTTCCACCAATTTATGAGCCGGCACGAGAAACTTTCTAAACCACCGCCATTGGCCGATAAACTGCTTCGCCTGTTTTGCGCGCCGCATTTGCTGGAATCGATTCAGGGCGATCTGCATGAAGCATTTATTTATAAAGCCGAAAGTGCCGGCATAAGAAAGGCCCGCCTTGACTACTGGTGGGAAGTGCTGGGATTTTTCAAACTAAGATATATCAGGCGAAAACACGCACCCAGCCAATGGGATAATGACCATTCTTCTCATCCTTTATTCAGTATTGATATGTTAAAAAATTATCTAAAAATCGCGTTCAGAAACCTTGCTAAACATAAAGGTTACTCCGCCATAAACATTGGCGGATTGAGCCTTGGCATGGCTGTGGCAATGCTGATTGGGTTATGGATTCACGATGAATTTGCTTTCAATAAGTACCATAAGAACTACGATCGCATTGCCAAAGTCATGCAGAAAGGCGCTTTTAACAATGAGGTCTTTAACAACGAGTACATGCCCGCGTCGATGGGAAAAGAGCTTGGTGTAAAGTTTGCGGACGATTTTGAATATGTGATCATGTCGTCCTGGACCAGGGAGCATATCCTGGCTTACGGCGACCGGAAATTTACCAGAAAAGGAAATTATCTGAGTGCAGAAGCGCCTGATATGTTTTCCCTTAATATGAAACAAGGTACACGCGCCGGGCTTAAAGATCAGAATTCCATCCTGTTATCAGAGTCTGTTGCACAAGCATTATTTGGGACAGAGAATCCGATTGACAAGATCGTGAAGCTCGATAATAGCATGAACCTTAGGGTTACCGGGGTATACGAGGATCTTCCTTATAACACCGAATTTAGAGATCTTTCATTTATTGCGCCATGGAGTTTGTACGTTGCCACGCAGAACTGGGTAAAGACAGCCATTGAAAACAATGAGTGGAATAACAATTCATGGCAGATACTTGTACAGATCAGTCCCAACTCAGACTTTGCGACCGTCTCGGGAAAGATCCGGAATTTAAAGCTGGAACATGCTCCTGAGACAGCATTCTTTAAACCGGAGCTTTTTTTGCAACCCATGCAAAAATGGCATTTGTACACTGGTTGGGATAAAGCCGGAAACCTGGACGGACGGATCCAGTACGTCTGGCTATTTGGCATAATTGGAGTCTTTGTGCTGCTTCTTGCCTCCATTAACTTTATGAACCTGAGCACGGCCCGCTCGGAGAAACGTGCCAAGGAAGTTGGCATCCGCAAAGCAGTCGGTTCCTATCGAACGCAGTTAATCAACCAGTTTTTTACAGAATCGCTTATGGTTGTGACCTTGGCTTTCGTGCTCTCTGTGTTGCTGGTCATCGTCATTCTGCCTTTTTTCAACGAGGTAGCAGACAAAAAGATCGATTTTCCGTTTAAAAATGTCTGGTTCTGGTTGTTTGCGGGCGCATTTACAATGATAACCGGCATTTTCTCCGGAATATATCCTGCCATTTACCTTTCATCCTTTCAGCCTGTAAAAGTTTTGAAAGGAGTCTTTCATGGAGGCCGTTATACATCAATTCCACGCAAAGCGCTTGTGGTTTTGCAGTTCACCGTTTCGGTTACGCTCATCATTGGGACTATCATTGTTTTTAAACAAATTCAGCATGCCAAAAACCGGCCCGTTGGCTATGATCGCAGCGGGCTGATTACAGTAAATATAAATACGCCCGAACTACATGAGCATTACAACGCATTAAGAAGTGATTTGCTGAAAACAGGCGCTGTGGTAGAAATGTCTACTTCATCTACGCCGACAACGGATATGAATTCTTCTAATGACGGATATGATTGGGAAGGAAAGGACCCCAATTTTAAGGAAAACTTCGGGACGATTGCAGTAAGCCATGATTTTGGCAAAACTGTCGGTTGGCAGTTTATTGAGGGACGGGATTTATCAAGAGAATTTGCCACGGACTCATCGGGAATGGTGCTTAATGAAAAAGCCGTGAAATACATGGGCCTAAAGAATCCCTCTGAGATCGTTGGCAAGGTCATAAAGTGGCATGGAAGGCCATTTAATGTGGTAGGCGTGATTAAGGATATGGTGATGGATTCGCCCTTTCAGCCGGTTTATCCTATGGTATTTATGGCCGATTACAACTGGGCTAATGTGATCAACATAAAACTGAACCCGCAGCAATCGGCAAGCAGTTCTCTGGCAAAGGTCGGAGCCGTTTTCAGAAAGTTCAATCCCGGCAGCCCGTTTGATTACAAATTCATTGATCAACAATATGCACTCAAATTTGCAACAGAAGAACGCATTGCCAGGCTTGCGTCTGCATTTGCAATCCTTGCTATTTTAATCAGTTGCCTCGGATTATTCGGGTTAGCTTCCTTTACGGCTGAGCAGCGCACCAAGGAAATTGGAGTCCGGAAAGTGTTGGGAGCGTCCGTAGCAAATCTCTGGGCATTACTCTCTGGCGATTTTGTGAAACTGGTGATTGTATCCTGCGTGATTTCGGCACCTGTTGCCTATTACTTCCTGAGCGCCTGGCTTTTAAAATACGAATACCGTACCGAAATATCGTGGTGGGTTTTTGTCGCTGCGGCATCGGGTGCAATGCTGATTACCATGATTACTGTTAGTTACCAGGCCATTAAGGCTGCGCTGCTGGATCCTGTGAAGAGTTTAAAAAGTGAGTAATTCATTTCAAAATAATAAAAGCGAAGCTGCCATGCCGGGCTAACCGGTTTCTTCAATGATTTTGTGCAGCCCATTTGCTTGAAACCATTCAGGGCGATTTACATGAGGATTGCAAATATCAGGTGAAGCGCCCACGTTGATCTCCTGAATGGCACTCATATTCAGTACTCCAAATATTGACTGTAACGTAGATAGATATTCTGTAAATAATTAAGGAAATACTTATATTTATTATTTAATAGACGTTTGGTTACAATGATATTCTATCATGGCAGCGACAACCTTGTTGCTGTGGCAGGTTCCTGGTATTCTGGCCGTAAGGCAAGATGGAAGCCAGGTCAGTAATTTCACGATTTCAACAACTGGCGAATATAGTCTCCAATTATCCTATAAGGAATGTGTATTTAATAATGGGAAATATTCGCAAGGTGCTGGCGCTTCTGTTTCTGATAGGATTTTACTTGTTTTTGACGCTTACCCCTTCGACTACTTTTGCCCAGCATGAAGCTGATAATTGGTTTTTTGGTCGGGAGGTGGGACTTTCTTTTGCGACTGGTAAGCCTATACCCGTCTATGGAAGCCCGATCAAACAAACCGAAGGAACAGCTGTTGCAACAGATCCGAAGTCTGGAAAACTGCTTTTTTACACGGATGGTAGCACGGTCTGGAATGCCGATCACAAGATTATGCTGCATGGAGAAGGTCTCTTAGGTAGTTTTACATCCACGCAAACTGCATTAACCTTACCATTCCCGGGAAAGTCCAATTTGTTCTATTTGTTTACAACAAGGTCATTTGCCGATAAAAACGGAGGACTGCATTATTCTGTCATTGATATGACGCTATCCAGCGGCATGGGAGGTGTATCAGTTGATAAAAAAAATATACTGCTGGAAAAATTTGGCTCCGAAAAACTAACGGCTATTCCCCACATTAATAAAAGGGACTTCTGGCTTATTTCCCATAGATGGGACAGCGATGTTTTTTTGGTTTATCTGGTTTCTCCAATGGGTATTTCCGCAGCTAAGGAGATAAAGATTGGTACTGTTCACAGAAAAGCAGTTGAAGGGGCTGACCATTATATTAGCGAGGAAATAGGGACCCTGAAAGGCTCGCCCGATGGGCGCCTGCTTGCAGCTGCAGTTTACAACGAAAGCAAGCGTCCGTTCGAGCTATATGATTTTGATAATCGAAACGGCACAATTTCCAACTATCGTAGCCTGGGCAACTTTAGTAATCAATACAGTCTGTCTTTCTCTCCTGATAATTCGAAACTATACCTATCCTTGTTAAGCGATTATGGTGCCTTCCGGTTTGATATAAAGAATTTAAACCTGCCTCCGGCCTCGATAATTTCTCCGGATGCATTAAATAACAATGTTACATACGTTGCCGGGGCGTTACAACTTGGTCCAGATGGTAAGCTATATATGGCTTGCCTGGACAGAAAGGGACTATTGGTGATAAACTCGCCGAATAGTCAGATAGAAAGCATTGATATACAAGAGCTTCCCATGGATTTACAGAGTGGTAAGATTTACCAGGGTCTTCCTAATTTTCTACAATCTACATTTAATACATCACCAACTGAACCATTTAAACCAGGGACAACCGTATGTGGTGAGGATCTTTTTGTATATCCCAACCCTGTAATCGACAAAAAGTTTACGGTTCAAATGGATAGTGCAAGCTGGCGGCCGACATGTAGCCTATTAAGATTTAAAGTATTTCTTGTCTCAGGTGTTGAGCTGCTTTCAACAGATTACCAAATTAATGAGACTTTTGAGGTTGATACAACTGCTTGGCCAGCTGGTTTATATATGCTTATTTTTGAATATGAAAGGAAGAGAATTGTTAAAAAGGTAGTCAAGATATAGGAACAAGCGGTTATCAAGATTGTGCTGACGGCATCTTCATAACATTTGATTTTGCTAAAATCAATAACACTGATCAGTGGATGCAGCGGTTTTAGAAGCTCCAATATGCGTGCAGCTCAGAGATGGAACGCAGACCTAAAAGGTTCAGCAAAGGAAGTGGCGCATGAAGTCGAAAAAGGCAGCTTTGTAGAATTAATTTTATATATTGTATGAATTGTTCACAGCCGGCTTTATTTTCCAACAATGAAGCAATCGTTAGGATTACAAATGCTTTTTTTACACCAGATTAAGCGCTCACATTCAGGTAAAATGAGATTCGCGGTAGCGATCACGTTTATCTGGTGGGTACTACTAAGCCTCGCGCAAGCGCAAAGTGTCAAATTTAATCACCTTACCACAAATGAAGGACTGGCCCAAAGCCACGTCTCGGCGATACTGAAAGACAAAAAGGGCTTCATGTGGTTTGGAAGTGAAGATGGACTGAATAAATATGACGGTTATGTTTTTACACACTACAAACATGATGCTTACGACAAAAGCAGCATTTCGGATAGTTATATACAGGATCTACTGGAAGATAAGCACGGCGATTTGTGGGTTGCAACTTCTAACGGGCTGGACAGATTTGACAGGAATAAAAATAGTTTTGTACACTACATAACCCAGGACATCAACGACCTTTTTGAGGATAGTAAAAACAGGATCTGGCTGGCCACTCTGGAAGGGTTGTTTCTGTTTGACCGGCAAAAAATGAAGTTCAGACTGCTTCTGTATGCCGGGCAGACCCGGGGTAGCAAAACTAAAAATCCTATTTACCGCATCGAAGAGAGTGACGACGGCTCGCTATGGCTGGGTACAGGAAACGGGCTTTTCCAGGTGGCAATCAACAATGACAGGTACACCAGCAGAAGCATCGATGTAAATCGTGGGAACCGTTCTCCGGCACCGGCAATCAGGGCTTTGTGTAGGGATCATCATGGGAACTTATGGATAGGCACGAAGGGCAAGGGCTTGTTCCTTTACAATCTTAAGGATCGGTCTTTCCGCAACTTTATGCACGAGCCAACCGATCAAAATTCCATCGCTCACAATGACATTCTTTCCATTCTCGCGGCCAAAGACGGCAAGCTTTGGATAGGAACCGAAAATGGAGGTGTCAGCGTGTATGACAGGCGCACAGGACAGTTCCTGAATTACCAGCACAGATCTAATGAACCTGCTACGCTAAGCAATAATTCTGTATATACGATCTATCAGGATAATGCTGAGAATATTTGGGTGGGGACTTATGCAGGCGGGGTCGACTTTCTGCCAAAGTTTGGGGAGAAATTTATTTCTTACAGGCACATACAGGGGGAGCCGAGCAGCCTGACAGACAATGTAGTGCTTTCATTATGCGGGGACAGTTCAGGTAAGAAAATATGGATTGGCACCGATGGTGGCGGATTGAACGTATTTAACTATAGCAGCAACACTTTCACCAGTTACCGGCACGATCCGCGAAATGCAAATTCAATCAGCAATGACTATGTCATTTCGATCGTCCGGGTTTCCGCCGATGTACTGGCATTAGGATATCACGATGGTGGTTTCGATTTTTTTGATACCAAGACGGGCATTGCGAAACACTATTTGCCAAATGCCAAAGATCCCAACAGTCTGTCCATTGCCGATGTCAATAACCTTTTCAAGGATATCGACGGTAATTTATGGATCGGCACCTGGGGAGGCGGATTGAATTATTATAACGTCAAAAGCAAGAAATTCAAACATTATCGCACCGATCCCGCTGACAGCACCAGCATTAGCTCGGACATTGTAACTACTGTTTTCCAGGATAAGAATCGGGTAATCTGGGTGGGGACTTATAACGGGTTGAACAAACTGGACAGCAGCGGTCGGTATTTCACCCGTTACCAGCGGAACCCGAAAAAGATCTTTTCCCTGTCACATAATAAGGTTCAATGCATCCGGGAAGGGAAGGGCGGCAACCTATGGATAGGGACTGTCGGCGGCGGGCTCAATTACTTTGACACCCATAAGCAAACATTTAAAGCCTTTACCGAAAAAGACGGCCTGGCAAGCAACGTCGTATTTGCAATGCTGGAAGACCAACATAAAAACTTGTGGTTGAGTACAAACAAAGGAATCTCCCGATTCAATACCGCAAGCAAAACCTTCCGGAATTTTGGCGTGAAGGACGGGCTGCAAAGCAATGAGTTCAGGGATAACTCGTGCTTTGTAACAGAAGGCGGGCAAATGTTTTTTGGTGGGGTGAACGGTTTCAACACTTTTCATCCTGACAGTATTAAATACAATACTTTTATCCCGCCGGTTTATCTCACCAGCTTCCAGGTTTTCAACAAAACGGTTTCCGTAGGTGATAAATCCGGTATTCTGAAAAGAGATATCAGCGATACGAAGTCCATTACGCTTTCCTATAAACAGTCCGTTTTTACGTTTCAATTTGCTTCGCTGAGTTATACCATCCCAGAGAAAAACCAGTATGCATACAAACTGGAAGGATTTGATCCGGGTTGGAGCTATGTAGGGAACAAGCGGACGGCCACTTACACGAATCTTGATCCCGGGACTTATACATTCCGGGTCAAGGCATCCAACAACGACGGGGTATGGAACAACAGGGGCAACTTTGTAAAAATTATCATCACACCGCCTTTCTGGCTTACCTGGTGGTTCAGGCTACTATCGGTGCTGTGCTTTACCGGCCTGCTCATCCTTGTTTACAAGTTCCGTACTCAATCGATCCGGAGACAGAAGAAACTGCTTGTCACAAAAGTCAAACAGCGCACCATGCAACTTGAAGTGGCGATCGAAGAAGAAAGAAAAGCGAAACGCGTCGCGGAAATCGCAATTGAGGAAGAAAAGAAGGCAAAGCAGCAGGCAGAGCTGGCAAGCCAGGCAAAAAGCTCTTTTTTGGCTGTCATGAGCCATGAGATCAGAACTCCTATGAACGGGGTGATCGGTATGGCTTCGCTGTTGGCGGAAACCGACCTGGATGAAGAACAACTCAGTTATACCAGAAGCATACAGTCGAGCGGTGGCAGCTTGCTGACTGTGATCAATGATATTCTCGACTTTTCCAAAATAGAGTCCGGGAATATGGAACTGGAGGAAAGGGCATTCAATCTGCGGAGTTGCATCGAAGATGTGATGGACGTCTTTATGCCAAAAATGGTTGAAGTGAAGCTGGACCTGTTGTATAAAATTAATCACGATGTGCCTGAGCACCTGATTGGCGACGGGCAAAGGCTTCGTCAGATCTTAATCAACCTGATCGGAAATGCCATTAAGTTTACCCGGGAAGGTGAGGTGATCTTGACAGTCGCCCTGGATGGCCGGTCGGGCGACAACGAGGTCGGATTGTACTTTGAAGTAAGGGACAGTGGGATTGGTATTTCCGAAATCAAGATGGACCGCCTGTTTAAGGCCTTTTCGCAGGTAGACTCTTCCACAAGCCGACAATACGGAGGCACAGGCCTGGGTCTTGCAATCTGTCAAAAGCTGGTAAACCTGATGGGTGGAACGATTGGAGTAACCAGCAATGAAGGTCACGGCAGCACCTTTTATTTTTCTATCCTTGTGAGAATTTCCGAACAGTTAAAGCAGCAGAACACTGCACCAGCCTCTCAACCGCTGCAACAAGCTAAGCTTTCCCGTAAGATACTGCATTCCAATTTTTCCAAAAAATATCCATTGGAGATATTGGTTGCAGAGGATAACAAAGTGAATCAAATTGTAATCCAAAAAGTGCTGGGCAAGCTCGGTTACCAGGTTGAGATGGTTAGCAATGGCCTGGAAGTCGTGAAAAGGGCAATGCAAAAAGTATTTGATTTAATATTAATGGATGTGCAAATGCCTGATATGGATGGTCTTGAAGCGACTAAAAAGATCAGGGCAACTAACCCAACCAGACCTTATATTGTCGCTATGACGGCCAATGCTCTGCAGGAAGATAGGAAGCTATGCCTTGCCGCAGGAATGGATGATTATATTAGCAAGCCGATAAACCTGGAAGAACTAATGGAAATGCTGGAAGAATTGTCCCAAAAAATACAATGCTAGTAAGTCCCTGACGACATTTTGTTACTTTCAAAAAAAAGGCAGTAAAACATCAGGAATCAGATGCCCGTTGCTATTCATTTTCTAGGCCTGTATTGCTTTAATGCTGCTGGATATGCGATTCTTAATTAAAAGATTGTCTGAATTCCGATGGCGACAGCTTGGTTTTTGTTTTGAACAACTTACTGAACGATTGCGGGTGCTCAAAGCCAAGTTCGTAAGCAACTTCGCTTACCGACAAGCTGGTTGTAGCTAATTTTTCCTTTGCTTTTTCGATGAGTTTCTGGTGGATATGCTGCTGAGCGTTTTGTCCGGTCAGTGAACGGAGCATATCGCTCAAATAACTAGCAGAAATGTTCAAATTGTCTGAAAGGAATTGAACCGTTGGAATTCCCTGGCTCAGAGACTTTTCGCTATGGAAATACTCGTCCAGGATTTCTTCCAGTTTTTGTAACAAATTGCTCCCTGATACTTTGCGGGTAATGAATTGACGTTTGTAAAAGCGGTTGGCATAATTGAGCAACAACTCGATTTGCGAAAGCACCACGTCCTGGCTGAATTCATCAATCCTGCTTTGCAGTTCCTGGTTCATAATATTAAAAATCGACAGTATCACAGCCTTTTCCTGGTCGGACAGGTGCAATGCTTCATTAGCCGAATAGGAAAAGAATCCGTACTGCTTAATCTTCTTAGCCAAAGGGAAATTCAGCAAAAAATCAGGGTGGATCAGCAATGTGAACACGGAAGAACTTGCATTAAGATTAGCGTCGTCGCTTGGGTGGCCGATGATTTGCCCGGGAGCAGCAAACAACAGCCCGCCTTCATCAAAATCGTAATAGGTCTGACCATATCGCAGTTTTCCGTTCAGTTTCCCCTTTAAAGCTATTTTATAAAAAGTGAGCACGTGTGAATGCTGTGGTCTGTTTGGTTCGACCGGCAATTTGGTATTATCTATAAGGCTGATCAGCGGATGTAGCGGCTTGGGTAAGCCAAAGGCCCGATGCACGTCGGACAAAGAATCGAATTTATAGGGGATATTTTCTTCCTTTTTCATTGGATCATTTTAGATATAACAATAACCGATAGCATTGAGCTACCGGTTATGATTGGTTTAGTCTCTATTTTAATGTGCCCTGAGCAGAGTTGGAGACAGCTTCCCATTCTTCCCAGATTGCCAGCCGCTCCGCGTATGCTTTACGCACCGCCGGCAAATTATGGCTACCCAGAAAAAATCTTAGCGGAGGATTTTCCGAATCTACCATTTGGAAGAGTGCTTCTGGCGTCGCTCTGGGATCACCTCTCTCTGTACTTCTGATCCCGCCCATAAACTGCGTTTTAAAATCATGGTAAACTTCAAGTCCGGGTGCAAATTTCAAGGATTCCTGGCTTCCAAATTCAGTAGCATAGGCACCGGGCTCAATGATCGTTACTTTGATTCCAAAAGCTTTGACCTCTGCAGACAGACTTTCGTAAATAGCTTCAAACGCCCATTTTGAAGAACAATAATAGCCGATCACCGGCATGGTCACGTGCCCAAGATTGCTGGATGTGCCCAAGATATGACCGCCGCCCTGTTTCCGGAGCAATGGCAAGGCCGCCTTAATAACGGCTAGTGACCCGAAAATGTTCGTCTCATAAAGTGCCCGGACATCGTCAGCGCTTGCTTCCTCAATCGTGCCGACAAGTGAATAGCCAGCATTATTGAGCACAATATCAAGCCTTCCGAAATGGGCATGGGCTTGCTCCACGACTGTTTTTACCTGATCAGCCTTGGTTACGTCAAGCTCTAAGGTCAAAACGTTTGGACCATACTGATCTTTGAAGTCGGCGATGCTGGCCAACGTGCGTGCCGTAGCTGCAACCTTATCACCACGTTTTAGTGCAGCGTCCGCCCAAACACGACCAAAACCGCGTGAAGCGCCTGTAATGAACCAAACTTTGTTGGCTTTAACCTGAGATGATTCTAAACCAGCACCTGAAATATTACTTTGATGTACCATAATGTTTTATTTAACCATTTGTAATACACAAAGATCAGCAGGTGCCAGTGCCTGCCTGTAGTCTAAATGAGGACTCTCGTAGCCGAAACGAGGAAATCAACTTTTCTATCCTGCCGCCCGCAGGTTTGCCACAAATCCTGGTTCGAGAGACTTAACTGTTGCGTGCGCTGCTGAACTTGCAACCGGCTGGGTATGTGGCCCGGCACGCTGGCTCGCTGCTATGATAAAACAGTTACAACTGACCAGAGCAATGATTTTATTGAGCTGTGCGGCGCAAACTGATAGCTGGCCAGGTCGGTCCGAATGCCTGCTAAGAGGCCGTTATTGATCCAACGATGGAAAGCTCCATTTATTCAACGACAACTTTTAGGGGAAGCTTACACAGGCACCGCACAACGAGGTTTTTGATAAACTTTCATTTGCACTACCCGTATATATAAAGGCAGGCCCGCTTTTTTGTCATAAACTGGCCTGCCTTATTCACGATTTAATACTCCATTACTACTCCACTGTTGTTGATGATTACCGGTTGTGTGCCGGTGCCGTGTGCTGAGATGGCTACTCCGCCACCTGCCAGCTGTACCCAACAATCCTTTTCAAATTTTTTTGATTGAGTAACCTCCGGGAACAGGGGTTTGGCCGATGACGAAAATACTGTTGTTTCGACCAGCCGCAATGTCTCTTCCAAGGGCGCCCGTATCCTCCATATTTATTCCGTTATATTTCAGTACTCTGTTGGCGTTGTCAATGACCCAGGCAAAACCATACGAAGCGACTGCGATCCGCATCCCGCCAATTCCCGAAATTTGCTCCCATTTATTGTTTTTCCACTTTTTAATCGCAAAACCACCGGCAGCTGGCGTAGTACTTACAATGTAGACAGAACCATCAGCACCCACAGCAATGTCATGCGCGTTTCCAGGTTGCATTTGCCACTGGGAGTTGACACGTTTAAATATCTGTCCAAGATTATTTACAACCCATGGAGTACCGTCGGGGCCAACTGCTATCCGGACGCCGCCGCCGGGAACTTGTGTAAAAGAATTGGTCAGGTAGTTAAATTTGTTAATGGTAAATCCGCCGTTGACTGGTGTTTTGCTAATCATCCACAACACTCTATATCAGTTCCGGTTGAAGCAGCTACATCAGTGGCCTGGCCAGGTAAATTTTTCCAGGTATGTTCCGGATAAAGCACCATTGCAGCAACGTGGTCATAATAACTAAACATAGTCCAGGACCCTACAACAAAATTCATGACCGAGTTTGCATCCCATACAGGCGTATCACAAACCAGAAAATCAATGAGGCCCTGTGTAGGTTTATCTGTATGAGCAAAACCGATTACGTGGCCCAGTTCATGAACCATGGCAAACTTTTTTTCGGATTTCGACAGCAGGCTACTTGAATTATAGTATGTGTTAATTGTCATTCCACCTCCGGTTGTACCATCGATATCAGGCATATTTTGGCGTGCAATCCAGGGTTGCGGGCTGGACGGGTTCGGGCCCTCGTATTTTGCGGTTACAACAACATCAGTATTATAGTCAAATAATACTTCGCGGAAATTCACTTTCATGTCTCCCATGTGGTTCCACTCGTATATGGCCTCGCGGACAGCCTCCTTCCATTCAGGGGTAATGGATGGGTTAATATAAACTTTAACATCCTTGGCAACATTATCGCTTAGCAGCCACACTGCGCGTTTCTGGTTAACCCGACCTGTCTTTTCAGCATTCAGGTATTCTTCGGCACTGGTTCGGGAAATTTCCATGTCACCATCGATAACAAACTTTTTTTCTTCATTAATATATTTGACCTTATCAATTGGCGCCCCTGTTACGCCTGCTAAAAAACTGCTAAGCGTTTGCAGCTGCGTGTCTTTTTCATCCTGTTTTAAAACGGCAGGCTCATTAATGATGTCAGGTTCTTTGCAGCTTTGAAAGGCTGTTAGCAAAGCGATAAGCAGCATTGTGCGGGCTAGGTATGACAATGTTTGAGGCATACATGTTGTAAATAGCTTTTTCATGGAGATAAATAAATTGTTATAAAATGATTGATACGTTTCTGCCTTTTTGTGATTGAAGAAACATGGTGTGAAGGCAATGCAAACGTAGCGCAGATTAACAGCGGCAACAATTTTAAAGAGTATACAAGAAGTTAACCGACCTGAAATTTCAAGTATACATATGGTAGACGAGCGGGATTTAGGTCTGCACCAATCAATCACAGCACGCATCATTTAATAAAAGGTGAAGTAAAATCTAAGATAAAGACCCAAGTTGTTTTTTGGATAATTTCAGGCTTCGTAGTCTGTTTAGGAGGATGCACACTTTTTGTATGCTCTTACTTTGCCGCCGTACACTTCTTGTACACTTGCTTTAATAGGATCCCCCCAGCACAACCCGCTAAGTTTGTATTGTCTTATCGGAGTAAGGCGAGTAGCAATTTTACCAAACATTTTAAACAAGTTATATACGGCCATGAGAACAAGCAATATCAAGATCTGCCTAGCCAGGCAGGCCAGAACAACAAAACTTAAAGACCCCCATCTTTCCCAAAGAGGCCTTTGCTTACATCAATATTCGTTTTTCTTCATACTCTCTTTCACATTTTTACTACTGACGATTCCGGTTCATGGCCAGGGAAGTGCTGTTCCCTTAATTAAGAGAGGTCAATTCCGGATTGGATTAGGCGCTGATTACATCAAGACGCTTGACCTTATTTATTCTCCCCAAATGTATAAGTCGGTAAGAACAAGGGTTCAGTTGGGCTATTCCCATAAGTCAGGAAATGGAATTTTCTCTTCTGATCTCCATGTCTTTTTAGGCGCTTTGAAACCAGATTCCGGATCTGGCGTTGATATTTACAGTAAGGAAACAGACATTCACGGTGTTGAAACTATCGAACGTAAAGAACTTGAATTAAGCCAGATAGGGTTGAACCTGCAATTGGGGTATTTACATGAAATTAAGCAATTAAGGAATTCATTCAAATCGTTCTATCTGGGGGGAAGTCTGGAAGAAAATCTAACCTACACACCAGGGTTCATCAGTATTGGTGTAATCAACTACAGTTCACTAAATGCCAAAGCGCGATTCGACTATTTCTTAAAAAATGGTAAGCCGGTCATTTTCGAGTTGGCAGTTCCAGTTGTTTCTATGGTAACCAGGCTTCCATATCACCAGTCGCCGGGAGCACCTGGGAAGTCGAGTTTAGCAGCATTTTTTACGGGTAATAATAAGGTTGAAACGTTCAATCACTTCCAAAATGCCCGAATAGCAATAAAATATCCCCTGTTGGTAAAAAAGCGCATTGCTTTAAATATTACATACGAAGCTTCCTGGATGCACTACTACAAACCCAAGCACCTAACCCAGGCAGGCAATCAATTATCTCTTGGTTTAACTTTTTAAATAGGATCACTAGTGAAAAAGCATATAACAATACTCGCAGCAGTTTTAATGACAATACTTTTTTCTTCCTGCCAGGAAATAATGGTTGGACATGAGGCCGATAAATCTTTTGAAAGCAATTTTCAGGCCACGTGGGAAAAATTTGACAGCCACTACGGCCTGTTCCTTGTAAAAAATGTTGATTGGAATGAAGTTTATTCTTCACACCTACCTAGAGCCCGGGCTGCAAAAACAGATGCGGAATTGTTCTCAGTCTTATCATCGGCCTTGCACACTTTGAATGACAAACATGTAAATATCTACACAAACAGCCCTCAGCTGACAGATTATAACAGCGGGGAAAATGGACATATACCTGCTCAGGAAGGCTTTGATTTTAAGGTAGTCCGTGAAAAATACCTGACTGAATACAACGAAGAATCAGAGGATTTCGGTTACGGGAAGTTATCGGCCGATATCGGTTACATCCATGTTGGATCGTTCCAGGACAAGTTTTCAGTCTACGAAAAAAGCATAGACAAAGCGATCAATGCCTTATCGTCCACCAAAGGAATTGTATTTGACATAAGAGATCATAAAGGTGGCTCTGATCATGTGAGTAAATATATAGCCGGCAGATTCGCGAAGTCAAAAAAGCTCTTTATGACATCCAAAAAACGAAATGGCCCGCGGCACGACCAGTTTGAAGCTGCTTTAAATTGGTATGTGGAGCCGACGGGTAAAACGCAGTATACCAAACCCGTGATCCTGCTGACCACAGCTACTACTGTCAGCGCCGGAGAAACATTTACATTTGCTATGCGGGAAAATGACAATGTTACTCATTTGGGAACCACGACTGCTGGTGCGTTTTCTGACGTGATCGCCCATCAATTGCCTAACGGGTGGATTATTACAGTAGGTATAGGCGACTACCGCGGATCAGACGGTAAAAGCTACGAGGGACGTGGGATTATGCCTAAAATCATCAGTGAAAATCAGAAGTCGGATGTCCTTAATGGCGTAGACAAAACTCTTGAAATGGCACGTGAAAGACTCAGATAAGCACTCTGTTGAGTTGATCTTGCTTATCGTATTTGACTGGCAATTAAACGTATATCGTTGCTTACTTTAAACAAACATGAAAGTTAAAAGACGGTCTTTTTTCAAAGATCCAGAGAAAGACAGGGCATGGTTTGATAATTGGGTCAGTCGATTGGAAATACTAAATCAAAAGCGATATGACCGGATAGAAATTACTACCGCTTTGGGATATACGCAGGTGTGGGCGTTAAACCCTGCAAGAATGGATTTGCCAGCATTGGTCATATTTCCAGGTGCTAGGACCACGGCATTGTTTTGGGATTTAGATAATGGTCTCCAGCCCTTGGAGCAGTATTATAGGATATACCTTGTTGAAACCAACGGCTTACCTAACCTAAGTGATGGCGCTACGCCAGACATTAAACAATTGGGATATGGTCACTGGGCCGCGGAAATTCTTGCGAAATTGGATTTAGGGAAAGCCTACGTTGCAGGAGCCTCTTTTGGCGGCTTGGTCTGTTTGAAATTAAGTCTGGTAGCACCTGAGATGGTTCAGTCCATTTTTTTATTAAACCCGGGGTGCCTGCAGCCTTTTTCTCTTTCGCTTGAAAATCTTTATTACAACTTACTCCCAATCCTGCGCCCAACTCGCTCGAATGTGGATAAATTTTTAAACAAAGCGGTCTTGTGCAAACCTTTTCATACCGTTTCGCCCGAAGCTGAGCGAATGCTGATCGATTATGAATTGTTTGCCTTGACACGATACAATGACCATACCCAAAAACCGTACGATATGGGTGATGAATTAAGAGATATAACCTCAGATATCTATTTAATTGTCGGGGACCGTGATATTCTTTTCCCATATAAGAAATCAATGAGGAATGCTAAGAAGAATTTCTGCCAGCTAAAAGAGATTATTGTCGTGCCAAATGCTGGACACGGAATTGAAACCGAACCGAGAGCAATAAGCCATATGGTTAGGATAGCCAATGGTACGCTGATTTTCTGCTGTCTGGCGGCTCCGTTTTTTATTTTGTCCTAATGTGCTAATATTCGTGATGTTATCCATTTATTGTACACAATAATTAGTAGCATATGGTATCAAAGAAGATTCTTTGACTTCCCATTCCGAGACTTTAACCGGATCTCCCCTCTTGTTATGTTTTTTGTTGGTTGACCTAAAAAAGGTTACCTTGAACTGATAGGGTTCTATCAACTTTATGCCGCGCAGTGGTGTACTTATCGGCCAAAAAACGTGCTAACTGTTAAATGATGCAGAATTTGACTGGGAAGATTAGACAATTTTACAAGCCGTACGTTTTTCAAAAGGGCCTCCTTTACTTTTGCTGCTTGCTATTCAATTTTTCTGCTATTGCGCAAATAGCTCCGGTACTGCTGACCGATAGTGCCCGATCAAAACCCTTGTCCTTAACCAAATCGGCCTGGAAATTCCATTCCGGGGACGATACCAGATGGGCTAGTCCTAATTTCGCCGACAGTAGTTGGCAGACCCTTTCGGCAACAGACTTTGGAAAGGGAAAATACACCAGATCCTCAGCGCCTAAGAGTTGGACCGGTTTTGGCTGGTTTAGATTATGGGTCAAAAAGGAAAGTCCGGATTTAACAAACAGCTGGGGTTTGAAACTGAACCACGACGCAGCTTCGGAAACTTATCTGGATGGTAAAAAGATCATGTCTTTTGGCCGGCTGGGAAATTCAAAACAGACCATGCAAGCCGTACGGGAGCCAAATGTGGCGATTCCGCTCGCTATCACGGATACGCTGCCGCATTTGATCGCAATCCGGTTCAGCAACTTTGAGGCATTTTATCCAAATTTTATCGGCTTTGATGCGCAAATCCAGGATCTGCATCAAATGAACCGCAGGCTCACGGCCGATCAAAGATTTATGGACCAGCTCCTGATGAGCGTGGCTGCTGCTTGTACGCTGGTGCTGCTGCATTTGCTGTTGTTTGCATTCTATCCCAAACAGCGGATCCATTTGTGTTATGTGTTCTATGTTTCGATGATTGCGCTGGGACTCTATGCCCGGTATGAGACCATTGTCACGACCGACCCTGCGATGCAGGTGTTCTATACAAAAGTGTTTTTATGCTTTGTTTCCATGAACCTTGCGTTTGGCGCATTGCTACTTTATTCGGCGGGTTACAGCACATTGCCACGTAAAAAGATCATCGCGGTTTTTGCTATCTCCATTCCTGTTACTTTCCTGGCTGTCTGGAATTGGTATGACCTTTGGTATGATAAAATCCTAAGTAACCTTCATAATTTATATCTGCTGCTATTTATCCTGGTCTTTTACACCGATGCCTTTCTTGCCGTTCTTAGGGAAATGCGAAAAGGCAGAAAGACATTGTGGCTGATTGCTGCGGGTGTAATCTTTCATTTTGTGTCCGGAATCTTGATTGGTGCCAATGTTTTTAACTGGTTTACACTGCCGGAGGTAATGCTTGCATTCGCGTGGGGAAATCTGGTCGTGCCCGCGCTTTTTACGATTTACCTGGCTTTGGAAGTGGCTGGGACCAATCGTTTTCTGGCAAAGCAGCTCATTGAAACCCGCGACCTTGCAGCAGCCAATCTAGCCCAGGAACAGGAAAAACAAAGGCTGATCCTGGCACACACAACGGAGCTGGAAGAAACTGTTTTGAAAAGAACCGCTCAGGTAAGAGAACAAGCCGATCGGTTACAGGAGATGGACGCTGCCAAATCACGTTTTTTTATCAATCTCACGCATGAATTCAAAACCCCGCTTTCCCTGATCATCAATCCTGCCAGAGAACTACTGAATAACCCCGATCCGAAGGTCGCTCAGCAATATGCCGGATATATCCTGCAAAACAGCAATCGGCTTTTACAGCTTATTAATCAGTTACTTGACTTGGGAAGGTTAGAGTCCGGGCAAATTGAACTGGAAGTAAAGCCGGTTGATATTGTTGCTATGATCCGCATTCATGTTGCCCAATTTCATTCTCTGGCTACAAACCAGAATATTCGTCTGGATTTCTTTACGGAGACTGAAACCCTCGTTATCGAGGAAGATGCTGACAAACTTGAAAAGATCATTCAAAACCTGATCAGCAATGCAATCAAATTCAGTCATAAGGAGGGGCAGGTGACAGTCTTATTTAAACTGCTCGCTGGAGAGCAGTTTGAGATTAGGGTAGAGGATCAGGGGATTGGCATTCCGCAGGCAAAGTTGCCGTTTATTTTCGACCGGTTTTATCAGGCCGACAGCAGCGACACCCGGACCAGGGAAGGCGCGGGAATAGGTTTGGCGCTGGTCAAGGAACTCGTAACCTTACTTGGAGGAACCATTACGGTAGAAAGTTCCGAGTCAAATGGAAGCGTCTTCGCCGTCCGGCTGCCTTACCGATTGAGTGAAAACGAAGCTGAACTAACGCCTTACCCGGAACCACGGGTTCCTTATGTCAACGGAAGTCAAGAAGTCGCTGGGCAGCTGTCCGCAGGTTCGTTACCAGTGATCCTGCTCATTGAAGACAACCAGCAATTGAATGAATTTATCCGTACAACCCTGTCCGAAAAATATTCGGTTTTGACAGCCGAAGACGGGCAAGCCGGGATTGATCTTGCATTAGCAGAAATCCCTGCGTTGATCATCACGGATTTAATGATGCCGGTTAAAAATGGCTACGAGGTTTGTGCGGAACTGAAAGCAGACGAGCGCAGCAGCCATATTCCCATTGTCATGCTTACAGCCAAGGCGGATCAGGACAGCCGGATCCATGGTCTGGAAACGGGTGCAGACGCGTATCTGGGCAAGCCTTTTGATAACAAGGAATTGCAGGCGGTGATCGAAAACCTGCTTCGGCAACGCAAGGCTTTGCAAGAAAAATACAGTCAGAATTACCGTTGGCTTACCCATTCAGAAGAAATGCCTTCGGTTGAGAAGGCATTTCTTGACAAAATCAGGACAGTTATCGAACAAAATCTGGATGATGAACAAATCAGCACGGATTGGGTTGGCAGACAGGTCGGCCTGAGCCGGGCGCAACTGCACCGTAAATTAAAAGCCTTGATTAACCAAAGTCCGGGAGAGTTTGTCCGTAGCATCCGCATGCAGAAAGCGCATGAACTTTTGGGAAACAAAGCCGGGACGATCGCCGAAATTTCCTACATGGTCGGATACGGCAACCCCGCCAATTTTTCAACCAGCTTTTCTAAGCACTTTGGCTATCCACCCAGTTCAGTGAGCATTGAAAAGCAGTAAAGGTTAGTGATCAATTCTTCAATGTAACCATCAATCTTTCATAATAAGCTTCGGTTACGCTGCCTACATAATTGTAAGGAACTGTTGCCCGGGGAAGCTTCAAAGTTGTAACATCATTGTCCACGAAGAAGGACGTAGAAGAGAATTGCGTAATAGGGACAACTTCTGAGCCTGATTTTTCCAACCTGTATGGAAACGTCATTTCATACTCGACATCCATATTTTCGCCTATTGCCATGTTTAACGCGACGGGCGGGCCCATTTTTTCTCTTTCACCGTACGTGCCGCCGCCAGTGCTGGTGTGCAGGATTTTTGCGCCCGAAGTGTTGTGAGTAAATCCGATCAGATAACCCTCATTGACAGGAAATGAAGGTGAAGCTATTCTCTTCAAAGTGATTTTGACGCCAAATTTTGCTATACCGATTTTTCCTTCCTCACTTCCTGTATAACTGTCCGTTTTAGCCAATGACCGGGGTAAAGCAAGCACCTGATTTGAACCGGTGACTGTGCCAGCGACCGCGCCGCCTTCGCCCTGGAATGTGATTTTTTCAATGGAAAATTCGCAGGGATACATCCGGTCGCTGCCGTCTACATTCTTACATTTTGATTCAGGCAGGTTACCGACCGGCACTTCGTGATCTGAACATGAAACTGCGATAGCAAGTACGCCATAGGCGAGCGAAAGAGTAAACGAGGCAATGCTAAGTTTGAACATACGATTAATGGAAAAGTGATGGATGTTTAAGGTTATATAATGGTCATTTTGAAAACCGCCTGTCCGTTAGAGAGATCAGAAAATTTTCGATGTCTTGTTTTTCTACTTCGGTAAGCTGCAAAGATCCGGTCAAAAGCGAATCCCGGTTCATGCTGTTGGGAAGGATCGCCTCGGGATTATCATAGTAGTTAATGACTTCTTTCAATGTTTTAAACATTCCATTGTGCATGTAAGGCGCTGTGACGGAGATGTTTCTTAAAGAGCCGATTTTGAATTTACCAAGATCCGAAGCTTGATGTGTAATGGCTGACCGGCCGCTATCTATGTGCATTTTGCCATCGAATAAGCCAATGTTTCTGAACTCGACGTTATTGAAATCAGGCCCAAAGTGGCATTGAATGCATTTGGCCTTGGTGTTAAATAGCTTGAATCCTCTTTTTGCAGAAGCGCTGACTGCATCCTCATTGTCGTTGATGCGCCAGTCGTCAAAAGGACTGTCGTTTGTTTCCAGCGAGCGTTCAAAATCAGAAAGCGCTTTTGCCAAACTGCTTTTGGACGGCAATTCTTTAAATATGCGCAGGAACGACTGCCGGTAAAATGCATCGGAGTTTAAGCGGGCAATGGCTGAATCCACAGGCAAATCCATTTCAACCGGATTTTCGATGGGGATCAGCACCTGCTGTTCCAAACTTGTGGCCCTTCCATCCCAGAAAAAACTTTCCTGAAAGCGCATGTTCATGGCCGAAGGTGTATTTCTTGTTCCCAGCCGACCATTCACGCCCGGACTAACGGCCAGAGAATCTGCAAAGGCCAGGTTTTCTTTATGACAGGAACCGCAGCTGATGGAGCGATTGCCGGATAATATCGGGTCAAAAAACAGCCGCTTTCCTAATTCCAAAGAAGTGGTCGGCTCGGGTTCATGCATTATACTGCGGATGAAAACCAACGGAAGGGCGCAGATCAGTATGACTATTTTTGCTTTCACTGAAAAGTGCTTTAAATTACTTCTTCGGTAATTTCTTGCAGGCTAAGCCATTCGCGCCTTGATAGCGCTCTTGGCAGGTGTCGGAAATGGCGGTAAACAGCAATGAATCCTGGGCGTAATATTTGAGTTTATAGGTTCCGTAGTAAGCCAGATTACAACCATTGTCAGAGACACTTATCGTGTCATTTTTGATAAAATAACGCCCGTTGGTGAATGCTTTCCCATTCACAATGCCATCATAAGTGCTGTCCGCCCGAAAGATAAATATCAGGTTAATGTCGCCATTGGGAGATTTTTGTATCCGCTGCCAGCGTCCCACAATGGGGTCTTGGGCACTAATAAAAGAGGCTATTGTTAAAAGAATAGCAAGGCAACCCAGCCATTTAAGGGCGTTTTTCATCAGTTTCGGATTTTGTGACTAAGACTATCGCAAAGCTCGACTATCAGATTAAAACAGGATTTTGAATTTGTTGCAGATCCATTTGAAAACGTGTCAATTCCAGAAAAACGTGTCTAAACAGCACATTAGGCATTTTGAAAGATTCGTTTCCTGGAAATCAAATGGCGTACGATTACCTCATGTCTTGCAATGCCCGGCCTCTTGTGAGAAGTGGCCGAGCATATGCAGCATTCAGCGTACCTAGGGAAGTGAACGCCACAAACCCTTGTTCGGGCTTTCCCGATAATTGGAAGTCATCATTTGTTTAAAAATATAGCAAGGAAAAACTCTATTTAGTATAAAACGAGGGTATTAAGTCGCCCACCATTTCTTGCGATTTTTATGGGTGTATAAATAGCTGCCTTCCTGGTGAAAATGATCATAAAATTCAAGGTCAAGGTGGTGAGCCTGCAGGTAAGTGAGGCAGTAAACGGCGGGCACGCTGGCTGGGAATTTTCCGAAGGTGTCGAAGATGTACTGGGCCATGGTTGCAACACATTCCTGAAATTCCGGACTGTGAAATTGCGCCGCCGAACGAACTTTGCTGCTCTCTTTCCACGGCCCGGCCGTGTTTTTGTTAAAAGGCCCATCCTGCCCGAACTTGCGTTTTACCAATGCTTTCACTGCTTCGCTCATATCTTTGTAATGCGGCGGACAGTAAGACTCAAATACACCCGGCAAACCCGTAATGTTGGGAAAAGGTGAATTTTCAACCTTATTTGAAACAAAACCCAATCCCGGAACCTGGGGATCACCGCTCGCACCCAGCAGGCTAAAACGATCTAACCCGTCGAACATCCACCCTCCCAGGCCAGTCGCCTGCAGCATCAGCATTCCGGCGTAACAAGCAGTAGACATTTCCGCCGTTGCTTCGGTAAGTGACATTTGTTCAACATAACTGAGCGGATATGGATTTTCTACATCAACCAGGTTTTTGAATTTCTCCATTCCGGGAATTTTGCGGTTGTTGGTATCGTCGTAAATGCAGGCTCCATTTTGTACCAAAAAACACAGCGATCCCAGCATGTGCTGGGCGATATCGGCCACGGGAATGAGCAAAGTACTGCCCGGCGCATTGACGCACCAGGTATTGTGGCCGTCCATAAATGGCTCTTTTGCGGGAATGTTCAGGCGGCCGTCACTTAGTTTTACAATGCGTTTTTCATGTGCTTCCAGCCAATGTTGCAGGTCAAATTCACCTTTTTCCTTTTTAACCAGCGAACCGGAATCGCGCGTGGGCAGAAAATACGAGCCATTGTCGTCGGTAAAGAAAAACTCGGTCGTATGAAAACCCGCGGCAGAAGGGAAAGTCCGTCCACCTGCGGCCATTGCATAGTTTGCCAGATGAGGGGCATATTTCTGGTTCCGGTAGATCATGTGGTGCCAGCCCGTATTGCCGGTAGCAGCGGTCAAAACCATCATTTGCTGCAATCTGGTCAGCGGTTCAGGCTTATGTTTTGATTTATATTTCATCACCCCGTCAGCAATTTCGGCACCCATTGAAAACCGTCTGGCGCGGCGGCCATACAATGCTTCGATCAGCGGAAATTTAATGGCTTCCGACAATCCCCTCGGAACATTTTCCAAACCTTCCAGTGTAGTAAATCCCCGCTTTTTAAGCGCAGTGCCCTTTTTTGTAAAACCCAGCTCTGTCAATGCAGCACCGGAGGCGAGCATCAGAGAGCCCATCATTTCGCGGCGGTTGACCGCATTGTTTTTGTTATTTTTCATGGCTAATAAGTAAGAAAGTGATTAGAATAAAATAGTTGACAAGTAATGTGATTGTAATTCAAAGAGCCTCGCCTAAGAAAGCGACAAGGTCTTTCGAGAACCGTTCTGGTTCTTCCCAATGCACGGCGTGGCCTACCTTTTTGAGAATCCTCAGTTTCGAACCTTTAATGGCTTTGTGAAGCAACTGCTGATCTTCGATGGGTGTAAATACATCCTGGTCGCCCCAAATCAGTAAGGTAGGAACTGAGATTTGTTGCAGGTTATCCAGGTAGTTGCAGGTAATCATCGCGCTGACCGCAGCTTTCCAAACCCTCACAGGAAGTTTGGTGGACTCGTTTACCACCGTTTCAAAAAAATGGCCTGATACCGGGCGGTACAATGTGCTCTTTTGAAATTCATGAGCGAACGCAGCGTCCACAGGATCTTGCAGCGAATCAACCGCTGATTTGAAATCATAAATTACCTTTTTATTGAAATGGGCAAACGCGCCAACTAATACCATGGCGGCAGTCTTCTCAGGATAATGCGTGGCGAAGCTTTGTGCAACCGTCGCGCCCAGAGAATGGCCGACAACAGCTGCTTTGTGAATCCCAAGTTTTTGCATGAACGCGACGATATCACCTGCCAGGACATCCGGATGATAACTGCCGTCGGGTTTGGAAGAATTTCCGTGGCCCCGCATAGACACGGCATATACATGAAGTGATTTGGGTAAAAGTGGCAGAACGAGCTCGTAGGAATGCCAGGAATCCGAATATCCGTGCAGCAAGATCACCACGTCGCCATCCGGCGCCCCTTGTTCGACATAATGCAAAGTAAGATCGTCACTGATTTTGATCTGCTTTTCGACAGGCAGTAACTTCTCACAAATGCCTTTTTCGCAGAAGATAAACAGGAAGATAAGAATGATAGAAGCTTCTTTTTTCATGACAGTTTTTTGAATTATATGTTGACACCGAGCGAGATAACGGCAGTTCTTCCGTCGGATGGCCAGATTCCCGGGCCGGGGTAGGAGGTAGGTCTTTTGGTGAAATAATTTTTGTCGGCCAAATTATTGACGCTGATTCTGGCTGAAATGGCATTCGTTATCAGCCAGCTGGCATTCAAGTCCCACAAATGATATGCGGGCACTGGCCCTCTGGCTCCGGTGGATTGAGCCACGGGAGTGTTGAGTGCGTCCGAGAAAGTTTTGCTGACATAGCTGAATTGAAGCGTCATCCTGAATGTTCTGTAAGCTGCCGTCACGCCGTTCCGGATCGTCCAGTCCGGCGCCGATTCCACTTTGTTCCCGTCAATTCGCTTATTATCCGGCCCGGCTGAAATCCGGGCGTTCCGGTAGCGGGCGTCCATGTGGGAGACCGATGAAAACAAGTTTGTTTGAAACTTTCCGCAATGGAAAAGCGGACCTTCAATGAGCGCTTCTATGCCCATATGCCGGCTGTCACCCACATTGGTCCTGAGGATTTGCGTGGCTCCATCTTCCACGCTCACAACCAGGCTGCCCATCCGGTTGCGATAAACCAGGTCAAACAATCCGACATTAAAGTGAAAACCTCGCCATACACCCTTCACACCGATTTCTGAGTTGTAACCCGACGCATCTTTCAGGTTATTGTCAACCTTTTCATATATGCTTGCCGGAATAATGTCTTTAAATAAGACAGGCCGGTAAGCCTGCGACCAGCCGCCGTAAAGCTGAACATCATTGGTGACCTGGTATTGACCAGTGACGCCCAGAAGTACAAACCGGTGCCTGATCTTGTTTGGAACATTTTCAGGCTTATAGTAGCTGATCGTTCCCGACATGCTCGTCGTGCCGCTTTCAATGCGCAAGCCTGGTGAAATGAGCAGTTTTGGAGTGAACCTAACCTGATTTTCAATGAAGAATGCGGCATTTTTTGTTTTGTAATGCAAGTCTCGCCCAAATGGTTTTGTGACAGATAAATCAAAATCAGATCCGGTCGTGCCCTGCCCGAGCTGTCTGCGATGGAGATCGTTGTGCATAAGCTGGAAACCAACCGCCAGGGAAGATCCGACCTGGAATAGTGTATACTTGTGCATTACCCTCATCTCCGAAGTCAGGCTTTTATAGCCGTCAATATCAACCTGTCTTGGTTTTGAAATGACCTGTTTCAGGATTGATCGTGTCCTTAATATTGGCCAATGCATCGAATTGGACGCTATTCCTCTTTCCCAAAACCGCCGAATGCGTTACCGTCATTTGCGTTCGGTCCGATAATTTCCAGTCAAAAACAATGGACGGAACCCAGATGTCCGGATTAAAATAGTTTCGCTGCCGGCTGGCCTGCTTTGGATTTTCGTGAAACATAGAATCGGTTAAAGGCCCGGGTATTTTATAGATGTAGGCCGATCTGCCCACCTCGGCCTTCCATACTATTTTTCTTGTCGCCTGAAACTGCACGCTGGCAAATTGCGCATTAGCGTCCGAGCGGCTGCCTTCGCGATAACCCGCAGAATGTCTTTTATAGTTGTACACATAGTAAGTCCATTTTCCAATCCTACCACCCAATGCATTGTATGTGCTCAATAATCCATACGTGCCAGCTGAATTGATGCTTTCAACACCGATCGTTTTTGTTGTATCCGCCTGTTTTGTCACATAATTGAGCATTCCTCCAAACTGGGCGCCATATTGAAGTGAGGCAGTTCCACGTACCAGCTCGATATGCGATATGCTTTCCATCGGTGCGGAATAGTGGCTTGCAGGATAGCCATACATATCCGAGTTGGTCAAAATGCCATTTTGCCGGACATTCATTTCCCAGGATCGATGCGGGTCGAGGCCGCGAGTCGCGATATTGAGCTGGTTACCAGCCCCATCCATGTCATATACAAATACACCCGGAATGCGGGCGAAAAGCTGCCTGCCGTTTTTCTCGGCAATGTTGACGTCTACGTCGGATAGCTTTATCAGTTCACTGCGTTTTCCTGCAAAGAGATAAGTACCCCTGATTTCCGGCAGAGATTCGGTGAGGCGGTTACGGTAATCGGTCACATTCAATTCGCGGAGCAAATGGGTGCGTTGCGGATCATTCACCACCGAATCCGTCTGAGCTATTAAATCAATTGAATTTAATAAGCTGAGTAATAAGGCAAAAAACGTGTTCAGGATAAAAGTAAATGGGAAGGGCGTTTTCATATTGATTGTGATAGTGGTGTCAGTGAACAGTGCTGCTCACTGACACCCGGATTTAATCGGCTTGCGGTTGCAAGTGGTTTTTCAGGATCCAGCTGCCAACATTACTGCCAAGATCAAGACCAGCATCGCAGGAGAAGCGAAAGTGCAGCCCTGCCATGACGCGTGAATCGGCATTTTCTTTGGCTGCCTCACTGAAACTACCAAAGCTTCTCGTCGGTTTTGCGGGGTCCGCCGTTGTAGAAGGCATTGAAAATGAAACCTTGTCTCCAAGTATCCCAGCCAGAACCGTTGCCGCTGCATTCCCAAGTGCACTGTGGGTAGACGGGTAATCTTGCACCGGAGGGGTTGGTAACAAAGGCTCCCAGGTTGCATTGGGAGAAGTGGCATTGTTCCCATCCTTTTCGGCCTGACGGATAGCTGTATACGGACGCCAGAAGTTGTAGTGAAATTTGGAATCCCAACCTGCCGTGTAAGAGTCAGCAAGTGCCATATTAAGCAATGCAAACAGCCGTGCCGTTCCGATCAGGTCCAGTTTGCCGGAAGCTGCTGCGGTCCTTGCTACACGGTTCCAGCCAATTTCCGAGAACTCGTACCAGAATTTTGCGTAAGATGTCTGCTCTGCTGAACGGCTTGTGCTGGCCAGATCGCCCATTTTCTTCACCTCTTCAAATCCGTCGGCGTACGCTTTGCTGGTCAATGTCGGGTGCGGCGCCACGCGAAATTGGTCAACTTTCGTAAGTCCAAATGGTTTCATTGTTTTCCAAAAAGGGGCGAAAACAAATGCCATTGGCGGTACTCCCTGGAAAATACCCGGTACGGTCGAAGGTTCCACCCCGGCGATCGGGTCCTGCAATTCACCATCGTCTTTACGGAGACCGATGATTCCGGCTGCTGCTTCCTTTCCAATTGCTTTTCCGCGGGTAAGCTTATCACCTTCCTTCACAACCGAAAGTGAGACTGTCAGTGCGGAATCGAGCATGGCTTTTTTGTCAGGAAAAGAAGCCAGCAAGATATCGTGTGCTGCGGTGGCGGCTGCGGTGATCGGGTCGGCGGCAGCGTCGCGCTTCTGCAACGCATAGGTTTTGAAAGCCGGGGCAATGGCGTTCAAAGCGTCGTGCATGGCCAGGTGCACCATTGCATTCAGTCGGGACGCGACCAGTGAATGCTGGTAGGTTGCACCACCCATCGCGTTGAAGGCGACCTGGTTCCAATCCAGGATCACCTGATTGGAATATTCCTTTAAATGAGGAACCTTGCGGGATTCGTCGCCGGGCTCAACTCCATTTGATCGGTTGCATGCTGCAAAGACCGACACTACTGTTAAAATGGCTAATAATCGTAATTTTTTCATTTTTTTTGATGTTTTGTTTAACGTTGCAAAGGAATCCGATGCACGTCTAATGGAGGTTATGACAAAAGTATTTGTACTTATTAAAAAGGTATTATTCCGTGAATTTTTCAGTTGTCAGACATGGTCTGTTTCACCTGCGTAGGCGCATAGCCGAACCTGCGTTTGAATGCCAGACTGAAATTGGAATAGTGGTTATAACCCAGCCGATCGGAAATGTCGATCACATCCTGATCGCATTGGTGAAGCAGGACCTGCTTTGCGTAGTTCATTTTTTTATCATCAACAAACCGCATTACCGAAGTATTGAAAAGTGCTTTGAAACCGTATTTCAGCTTAAAAGCATTTAGTCCGAATTGTTTGATAATGGCATTGAGCGAAAGATCGTCGAGGTAATTTAATTCCAGATATTCTTTAACTTCTTGCAAAACTTCGACATCTTTCTGACTCAGCTTCTCGGGTTTTTTCTCCGTTATTTCTTCCGTTGGTATCATGTGTTCAGGAAAGAAACGAGTGTATCAATTCGCCGCTTTTGGCTCATTATAAAGGAAATCGTCCATCACGACTACATCGTATTGCGCACCATCGGCAAACTTGTTGCTCACGGCGATATTTCCCGATGTAATGGTCGCCCGCGTCACTTTGTTTTCAGGGAAAAATACGCCCAGGAACGATATCCCGCTGGCATCAGTCCGGACGGGCGCTGTAAAAATGCCCAGGCTTTTATCCCCTTCAAAAAACTCGATCGAAGTTGAATTGGCGCGATCTACGTCCGAAAACACCACTCCGAAACCATTCACGCTCGCGCCGTTTGACGTACCCGGAACTTTAAACAACACGTCCGTTTTATTACTGCCCACTGGGGCAAATGTACGCGCAGGTGAAAATGCATTGAACTGTTCGCCATAGCCGGTCAGCAGGTCCTCGAAGTCGTTGTCGCTCGTTCGAAAACCGGTACCCGGCGTTGTGAACTCGGCACCGCGTTTTCTGCCCGCAGCAACGGCCGTGTCCTTGGAATTGAAAAAATCGCCCGGGAAAGTGTTCGTGTTGGTCTGAGCAGCAGGCACACCGTCCCAGGTTATTTCCCTGCGACCGGCTGTCTGGCCTGGAGTAGCATTAATCGGATTGCCCAGCAATGTGCGGAATTCGGCAAGTTTTCCGGCAATGTCACCACTGCCTTTCACTTCGGTAAATGGGGTCACGGGTACCGGCGTTTCCTCCTGATCGTCAGATTCACAGGATGATACAATAATGAACGCTCCCAGGAGGAAGGCAAAATGTTTTAAATTTTTCATGACTAATAAATTTTAAGTGTTTGACTGGCTCAAAATTATAGCGGCGAAATACACATTGCAGCAGCCCGCTTTTTTGAATGGATGAAATGGCAGAACCGGCTTACCAAATCTGGCTTTGGATGTATGAATTCCCCCGGCGGGTTTTTGAGATTTACCGCTTAATAAGTTCATTATCAATTACAAAGGAACTGAGCGGCGATCAAGTCAATGGGAAGGTAAAGAAAAATATCCGCCGTGTTTTTCGGGGCAACTTCCGAGACTGTGAAAGGCAATTTCCAGCTTTTGAACGTCCAAATCGGAACTTGGAACAGTCAATCCCGACTTTCGGGCAGCCAGGATTTCACGGGCTTGGCCGAGCTTCTTTTTTTGGTAACTTAGTGCCACACAATATTTTACGTTCATGACCTGGCGACAATCCCTGCGGAAGGTTTTCTCCGTCTTCATTTTGATCCTTCTTTCTATGGTTGCCTATGCGCACAAGCTCGCGCAGCAGCATTATACGATTGCCGATGGGTTGGACAATGTGCGGGTTTACTTTTTACTGCCCGATCAGGCCAGCCGCATCTGGGTTGCCACGGACTGGGGGCTGGATTTCTTCGACGAAGAACATCAATTGGTCGCGTCGGCCAGGCTGCCTAAATTGCCAAAAGGGTTGATCAATGACCTGGCCGTCGGGCCGGATGGGACGATATGGGTGGCCGGAAATAAGCTGTATAAATTGAAAATTTCGGCAGACCTCAAATTACAGGTTGACACGACCATCGTCGGTTACGCCCCGCATTACAACCGGGTTGGCACCTCTTACCTGACAGTTGATCATCAAAACCGGGCTTGGTTTGCCGGGCTTCCCGATGCGCATTTTACTGAAAATGGTATTTCCTATTTGGAGGGTAACCAGGTGCATGACATGACAGGCAAACTTTTTCCCGGTGAAAAGCCACAGATCGTCGACATGCGTGCCGACTGGGGTGGAAAACGGTTGCTGATCGTCACCAAAGACGGCAGGCTTTGGCAATGGAAAAATGAGAAAATGTCAGTGATAAAAGTGGAGGGGAAGGTTAGGCGAATCTTGCAAAGTCCTTCTGGTCAACTATTTGCATTGACCAATTCCGCAGCATTTCAACTCAAACCAAATGATACTGAACTGGCTGTCAGCATTCCAGCGGACATCAGCAAAATGGAAGTATTTGCAATCAGCGATAAACTGGAAATCGCATTTGCAGCCGAAACCGGAAATATATGCTGGTACGATGGCGACGACGTATTTAACTCCGGCGTAAAAACGGCCACCGTACGCAGTATGATTTTTGATAAAAACGGCGATTTGTGGGTGGGTACCATTAATGGGATAAACCGCATTATTCGTGCTGGCTGGCGCTATTTCGACCATTCTGTAGGGCTGCCGGAAGAAACCGTATCTGTTACCGAGGACCGAAATGGCGTGATGTGGTTCGCCTCGCGCGGTCGCGGACTGAGCAAGCTTATTAACGGGAAGATTGTGGAAGATAGCACCTATTATTCGACTTTTCCCGTCAAAGATTTCATCGCAGCGACCAATCGGGATGCAGACGGTAACCTGATCTTTTCTTCGGTTGGTGGAAAAGGATTGCTTTGGTATGACGGAAAAAATTACCGTCGCCTTCCCGGCAGCGAAACAGGCAACAATATTCGTGGCTTTTACGATGACGTAGCAGGCAACCGTTACCTGTTTGCATGCAGTAAAATGCTTTTGATATACAACCGCCGCACCCTGCAACTCGTTCGCCGGATCGCTCTTCCTTCAACCGGATACTATGACATTGAAAAAGACCGTTTCGGCCGGCTGTGGATCGCCGGGCAAAACAGTTGTGTGATCTGGGATGGAAAGTCGGATCATTTCGAAACAATGCATTATAATGCTCAGCATTTTTCTTCCTGGATGGTTTTTGACCTGCACCGCGACGCGCACGGAAACATGTGGCTGGCTACGGATGAAGGATTGTGGTTGTACGATTACAAGCGTTTTCGCCGGGTAGCAGGCTCGCATTTAAGGAGGGTGATCAATTTTTGCCAGCCATTGGGAGATTCATATCTGCTGCTGGGAGCTATTGAAGGTTTGTATGTACTGGACCTGGAAAAATACTATGAGAACGGAGAAGAATGGATCAGCTGGTTTGATCACAAGAATGGGTACGAGGGGCAGAGCGTTTCTCACGCCTGTTTTCGCGATAGTTGCAAACGTTGGTGGATGACAACCCATGACCGGTTGATGATGATCCCCGAGGCTGACCTGCTAAAACTCCTGAAACGCGTTCCGACTGGAATCAGGGCATTAAGGGATGTGAGCACGGCTACTGTTTTCCCGGCTGGAATTGGCCCGCTCAGGCTGAGTCCTTACCTCAAAGATCTTGAAATACAGTTACTTGAACCCAATCACCAAAATCTGCTCGCAAATTCGGTATACGTTTATAAGATCGAGCGGCTGGACAATCCTGATCCCGAACTCGAATGGTCGGACCCGATACAGCGCAGCAGCATTCCGCTGAAAAACCTTTCGGATGGGAAATACCGCATTACCCTAAAAGTCCTGCGGGCCAATGGCATGTGGAACACCAAAGATGTGGTGCAGGAATTTGAAATTGCACCATTCTGGTATGCTACCACGTGGTTCCGGACGTTGCTGGCGCTGGTGATCGCGGGCTGCATTTTTTATTTTATTTTGAGGGAAGTAAAAAAACAGGCCCGCCGGCAGCAGGAGATTTTACGCGCCAAACAAAGGGTCACGGAGCTGGAACTGGAAGCGTCGGAACGGAGAAATGTGGAAGCAGGCATGAGCCGCGAGCTGGCGGAGGCGGGGCGCGAACGTGCATTGCTGGAAATGAGGGCCATTACCAATCAGATCGATCCGCATTTTGTATCCAATTTCCTGACCGCCGTGCAGTCGATGCTTTATAAAAATGAGTCTGAAAAAGTGGTGCATTATCTGGCCAAATTTGGCAGTATTTTCCGGCATAAGCTATTGAGCCGCAGCCAGGTTTTCTGGACTTTAGGGGAAGAAATGGATTTTGTGAGCAACTATCTTGAACTCGAAAAAGTCCGTTTCCGGCATCGGATCCAGTCGGTTACCGAAGTGGAGGCGGGGGTTCCTATGGATACTGTTATTCCAAAAATGCTCATTCAGGGATATGTTTCTAACGCAATTAAACACGGTTTGGAAAACAAGCCCGAGGGAGGCACTGTCTGCATCAGCGTTTCGGTATGGGAGCAGCATTTGTACATCAAAGTCGAGGACGATGGCGTGGGTCTGGAAAAGGCCAGGCAGTATAACAAGAGATCGACCGGGCGGGGACTGGCCATTAATGAAGCCCTTTTTGACCAGCTCAACCAATATAACGTCTACAAAAGTTACCAGGTTTATTCCGACAGGAGCAAAATGGGGGAGGACGGCGTTTGTGCGGAAGCATTTCTGCCGCTTTATCCCATACTCCCTCCCGAAGAACTCGTTGCAGTTACAAATGACAGCTATTGATTTTAATGATGAACACGAAACAATTAACGGCGAAAATCGTGATAGTGGACGATGAGTTTTTCGTCCGGCAAACACTGGTAAGCATGATCGCCAACATTCCCAATGCGATGGTGGTAGGTGAGGCGGAGGATGTGGGAAGCGGCATTGAGCTCATCCTGGAAAAAGAACCGGACCTGATCCTGTTAGACATCAAAATGCCCGTCCGCAGTGGTTTCGACCTGCTTGAAGAATTGACACATTGCCAGCAGCAGTATGGTCTGATATTTGTTTCGGGCTATCCCGATGAGGCTCTGACCGCCGTTCAGAAAGCCGCCCCGTATTTTCACTCCGACTTCGTGGTTAAACCCATAGATCCGGTTATTCTGCAAACCAAGTTTTCCATCTTCTATAACAAGTGGCAGGCGGCCAAGGAACAGGAAAGTGAATTGGCTGGCTTATTGGAAACCGGCATTCCGCAAATTGCATACAAATCCGATCAACTGGTGTTTCAAAACTCTCAGCTGTTTCATTGTATCGATATAGACGATATTCTGTACTGCGAATCGGCCAACCGGCAGATCAACGTGTATTGTTCTCAGTACGAGCACATCAACATTCCAAACACAACACTCGACGCCATTGAAAGAATGCTTCCCGCAGATGCATTCATACGGATTGGTAAAAGTCATATCCTGAACAAATCGGCGATCCGGTTTATCCAAAAAGGAAACCGGCCCAAATGCATTCTGGCCAGGAACGGAAAATCCTACGAGGTTCAGCTTTACGCAAGTAATGTAGAGAAGGTGGAACAAAGCTACTCCATCACAAGGAAATGACTATGACTTAAAACAACAGCCATCTGCCGATGCTTGCCTCACCATTTTCTTGCTTATATTCATAAAAATAATATGACCGACGGTATCTTTTAAAGCCCCGACAACCTGGTAGCATACGCATGCAGCATTACGATAAAATAGAAACGACCATCCTATCTACTGCGATTCATCGTGGCGCTCAGAAAAGTACCTGTCCATCTGAAATTGCACGCATGCTATTTCCTGACGACTGGCGTAAGCATATGAAAGATGTACTTGAGGTAGCAATTGATTTGCATAACAAAGGTAGCGTAGCAATAACACAAAAGGGAATACCTGTTGATGTTAAGGATATTAAGGGACCCGTCCGCATTAAAATTCTGTGAACGTAGCGATATTGTCGAAGAAATAGAACTCATGCTTTTGAATGAGGGATTTAAAACTTTTAAATAGCAATTAACTCATCCGGTTATGTCTAAACCTGTTACTTTGCCTTTGACTGGCATTTTAATTTTTTGCATATTTTTTAATGTCACTGTACCGCTTTGGGCGCAACAAAACCATCTGTTTAAAAATAACCTGGTACAGCCCAGGATGCGCGTGATCATTGACAATGATTTCAGCGGAGATCCGGACGGATTGTTTCAACTTGCCCATCAATTGCTTTCGCCATCTGTGGAAGTACGAGGGATCATCGGATCACACCTTAAACCTGGCGATGGCTTTGATAATTCTAAAACCCAGGCTGATAATGCCGCCAGCAAAGCAAGGGAGTTGCTTGAAATCATGAAAATGATGGGAAAGGTTCCAGTGATTGCCGGTTCGAATGTAGGCATGGTTAATGACAGCACACCCGTCAAAAGCAAGGCGGTTGATTTCATTATCAATGAAGCCCTGCGCACGGATACAAAACTGCCTTTATATATTGTTTGCGGGGCCGGGTTAACAGAAATAGCAAGTGCATTGCTAACCCAGCCAGCGATTGCTTCAAAACTTACCCTAATATGGATAGGAGGGCCGGAGCATCCCGGTATGGCTGTGCCACCGCCTAATTTTACGCCACTTGAATACAATCTGGGCATTGATATTTATGCAGCGAAAGCGGTCTTCAACAGATCATCAATTACACTTTGGCAAATACCTAGAAATGCATACAGACAAGCGCTGCTGCCATATTCGGAACTGCTATCGAAAGTAAGGCCGAAAGGTCAGTTAGGTGAGTATCTGACAGAAATGCTCGAAGGTTTGATGGGCCGAATTGTGAAATATGTCAATATTGGGGAGACCTATATTTTGGGGGACAGTCCGCTGGTCTTGCTTACCGCATTGCAATCGTCATTTGAGGCGGACCCTTCTTCAAGCCGTTATGCTTTGGTTAATGCGCCAATGATTACCGACCAAGGTTTATACCAATACAATCCAATGGGAAGAAATATCCGTGTTTACGACACCCTGGATATTCAAATGATGTTCAACGATTTTTTTGCAAAGATCGAGCTGTTTAATCGTTAGAGAAAGCTGGAATTGATCACTTCTCTCCGCTCATGAGAAATCTTATAGTTTCGATATTTGCAGGCATAGGCTTTATCCTACTAATTTCCTGCGCTCGTTTCAACCGAAAACATCCTCCCTGCGATGAAGTAAAACAGGTCAAAATTGATACGGATCGTAAAAAGGAGGAAATTCTGCACGATTATGTAGACTACTGCGGGAGAAAGGAATGGAAAAACGACAAAGGGATCGTAATGCTCAGGGAATTTAAGAATGAGCAAGGCCTGGATTGCTGGCTACTGATTCCATCGATTGATGACAGTTATAAGGACAACCCGCCAGAGCGCTTCGCTACTTTTCAAGGTGACATCATTTTAGTTTTTAGCGCTGATTCAATGCATAATGTTATCCCTGCGAAAGGGGACAAAAATCAGCTGAACCGATGCCTTGAACAAATCATCGGCGACCGCGTTTATATCAGGCCAACTATTAAAGGACGCTGGACAGATGGTGTGAGGCCATTTTCAAATGAAAAGATCACAGAAGGGGCCCACAGGTTCCATGGGGGCAATGGCGGTACATTGATCATTGTCTTCAACGCAGATGGTACTTATAGGAAGTTTTTACCGGTGTGAGCTACCGTTGGTGATTTAGATTGTGTTTATTACTAAGGCGTTAAAAGCTTTTGGACCCTATTTCTTCTCAATATATCCGCTTGCATACCGTCTTATTTGCAGTATATCGAACATTAGCACGGCAAGTTTAGGAAGTACTGGAGGGCATTTTACCCAAGTACACTGGTGACGTTTTGAACGGGGCCATTCAATATTTATTACACTATTACCAGACTATTCGTTAATGATATGAGGCATTTCATAGTATTCTTTCTATTTCTTACTTTCCAGGCAACAGCCCAAGTGCCAAAGTTGTATAATCATATCTCCAACGAGGTGCATTTAATACATTCCCAGGTGCTAAATCAAGACCGGCAAATATACATTAATGTTCCAAAAATCGATTCTGCGGATATAAACAGGGCATTGCCCGTGTTGTATCTCTTGGATGGGGAGAATCATTTTCACATCCTTTCTGCATATATAGAATACTTAGCGCATTGGAAAATTATTCCTCCAATAATAGTAGTAGGCATTGTTAGTGCGGATCGTGTAAAAGACCTCACGCCCACTAATAGCTTAATTAACTTTGACGGTAAAGTTGATTCTAATTATAAGACATCAGGCGGCAATGAGCAGTTTTTTAACTTCATTCAAAAGGAATTGATGCCTTACATAGAGGCTAATTATCAAACCAGTCCTTTCAAAATATTTGCCGGACATTCTTTTGGTGGTCTCACAGCAATTTATTGCATGCTTATGCACCCTGATATGTTTGATGCTTATATTGCAATAAGCCCTTCACTTTGGTTCGGCAATAAATATGTTTTACGATTAGCAGAACAAAAATTACCTGATCTATCAAAAATGGATAAAAAGATTTTTTATAGCGTAGGGAATGAAGATGGTACTTTTCGAGATGATCTGTTGAAATTTGATCAACTATTTAAAAATGATAGTTTGAAAGCATTTGAACACGAGTATAAATATTATCCTTCCGAAGACCACATGACAGAACCAATTCCTGCATATTATGATGCACTACGATTTGTTTACAAGAATTGGACATACAATAAAACAAAGTGATATAATTAAAACAAGTGGGTGAATTACGCTGATTTAGATAATATTATAAACCAGGCTTGCTTAATTAAAGATTGGCGAGATGCCATAACTCGTAGACTTAATCTAAGAAATGAATCCTACCACTTATTTTTCGTTACAATCCTTGCTCTTAACCTGCTTAAAGATTCGGGTTTGATACCTAAAAAGCTCGCTAATTGATGCTGTGGCACACGTTGAATAAGGTCTGGTCGTGATTGCAATAAATTCAAGTATCGTTGTTCAGGTGAAGAGGTCTTAAATTCATCAAAATTGATTTGCTGTTTAGCTAAAAGTTCTTCCGATAAAATCCTGCAAAGCGATTCAAATTTTGGGAATTTATTGAAAACCTCGACATCCATTTCAGGATTTGAAACGTTAATTATGGAGTCTTCATTACAAGATATGTAATATTGGGAAGGTGCTTTATTAGTAACACAATGCGGTGTCAAGCCTTCCATTTCTGTATAGAATGCGGTTGTTTTTTCTACTCCGTCAATAATGTAATAAGTCCGGATACAACCTTTCAATACAAAATATACTTTATTAGAATATTGTCCTTCTCTTAAAAGAATTGTTCCTTTTTTAAATGTCCTAAAAGTGTTAAAAGAGATGATAATATCCTTTTCCTCTTCGGTCAAGGAAACATATTTTGATATAAAGTCAAATAGTAAGTCTTGCATTTTCTGCCTTTCTTTATCTGTACCAGGTAAGATTATCTACAATCCTTGAATATACGAAGATTGTTACAAGTTGGGTAACGTTCGCTCTTCATTTCTTAACCAAAGTCAATGGATACCGGTTAACTTCAATTCAACTTTGCGAAAACATTAACTATTAGCAAAGTAACATGAAGTACTTCTCTTTAACATTCTTCTCGCTTTTAGCCATGGCGGGAAGCGCTCAGACCGTCACTCAAAACATCCGCGGGACATTGTCCGACGCCGACAGCAAGCAACCATTAACGGGTGCGACGGTATTAATTGCCGGATCAGCGCCGGTAAAAGGCGTAATAACCGATCAATCGGGCCGGTTTTTATTGGAACAAATTCCCTTGGGCCGTGTCACGCTCGAACTCCGGCTGGTAGGATACGAGCAGCGTCAGGTTTCTAACATTGTAGTCGACGCGGGCCAGGAAGTGGTTTTGGAACTGGTCATGCAGGAAGCAACTACCCAGTTGAATGAGGTGGTGGTAACTGCAACCGAAAACAAAGGCGAGGCGCAAAATGATATGGCACTGCTGAGCGGCAGGTCTATTTCACAAGATGAAACTAAAAGGTATGCTGGCGGTTTCAATGACCCGGCTATGATCCTGTCGAACTTTGCGGGGGTTACCAACAATGCTACCGGAAGCAATGAAGTGATTGTTCGGGGTAATTCGCCCAAATACGTCCAGTGGCGGCTCGAAGGTGTGGAGATTACCAACCCCAACCATTTCGCCGACCAGAATTCGGTCGGTGGCGGTGTCAGCGCATTGAACAACAACCTGCTTGCCAAGTCGGATTTTTACACAGGCGCATTCTCCGCGGAATATGGCGACGTGCTTTCGGGCGTATATGATGTGAAGCTCCGGAATGGGAACAATCAGAATTTTCAGTCAATCCTGGGGATCGGGATTTTAGGTGCCGATGTGACTGTGGAAGGCCCTTTTCGGAAAGATTACCAGGGATCGTTTTTGGCCAATTACCGGTATTCCACCATTGGTCTTTTAAGTGACATTGGATTGGTGAATATTGAAGGCGGCGCTCCCACATTTCAGGATGGCGCCTTCAACTTATCTTTACCAACCAAAAACGCAGGCAGCTTCTCATTGTTTGGCCTGGGCGGGTTGAGCAAGGTAACTCTTGACAATTTCAATCCCGGCACAGCTCCGATTCCGGGAAATCAGTCAGCTCTGGAAGGAATCCGCAAGGACTATGAAAAACGCTCGTTTCTGATGAATGCAGGCCTTTCGCATCGTTTGCAACTCAGTAAAAGTGGATCATTAACGACGCTGCTTTCCTTTTCAGGGAACGGGATCAATGAGGATATCGACCAATCCGATGTTATCAAAATCCGTGATGATGCCGGCCAGTGGCAAAGGGACTCTTTGGCAAACAAAAGACTCAATTACAAAAGCCGATTGAACAATTCCGCCTATCGCGCATCGGTCACCTATAATAATAAATTGAATGCCCGCCACCGGATTGAAGCCGGCGCAAAGTTTGTGTATAACAACTTTTCTTATGCGCAGGGCTTTTTGAATGATACTACCGGCGCACGGCAGGTTCTGTCGGACTTTGACGAGGGCATTGCTACGCTTCGCAATTTTGTGAGCTGGAAATACAGGGCGGGAAACAGGGTAACCATCGTAGCCGGACTCCACAATATGAATGTGCTCTATAATCATAAAAGCACGCTCGAACCGCGGTTGGCGATTCGCTGGAATGCTGGTAACCGGGGGACATTCAATGCTGGATATGGTCTGCACAGCACGATGGACCGGGTACACAATTATTTTGTAAAAGTGAAACAACCAAATGGAAGCTACACAGAGCCTAACCGTAACCTGGGCCTGCTCAAAGCACACCATTTCGTGGCGGGTTACGAGTATCGGTTAACTGAAAATCTTAGGGTTAAGGCAGAAGCTTACTACCAGCATTTGTACAATTTGCCGGTTGAAAATTCGGACACCAGCGCTTATGCGACCATTAATGAAGGCCAGGACTTTCGGTACGTGGAGCTGGTCAATAAAGGAAAAGGAAGGAATTACGGCATCGAGGTGACCATTGAAAGGTTTTTTGACAAAAATTACTATTTCCTGATCAATTCCTCTTTGTACCAGTCCAAATACACGCCACTTGACGGTAAGGAAAGAAACACGGCCTATGCCGACAATTACCTGGTCAATGTGCTGATGGGCAAGGAGTTTCCGAACCTGGGCCGCAAGAATAATAAGAGTATTTCGCTGAATGCAAAAGTCTTTTTCGGAGGTGGGAAAAAGTACATTCCTTTACTGCGGAATGGTGCCGGGCAGGTGATAGCCAACCCGGAAAGCGGAACAGTCTGGGATTATGAAAAAGCCTACGAAGGCAAGATTGACGATATTTACCAGGTCACTTTCTCGGCCAGTCACAAGGTCAACAAACGTAAAACAACCCACGAGCTTTTTCTCAATATCGACAACATTACCAATCGCCTGAGCCGGATTTCGGAATATTACGACGATACTAAACCTGGCTCCGTGGGTTATTTCAAGCAGTTTGGTATTTTTCCCAACATCATGTACCGGATTTATTTGTAATCAGCCGGCGACGGAAGCGAATGCTTTGAAGGCAATTCGCTTCCAACGCCTATCTCCACTTCCCATATCGATGCGCTTTCGATATGGAAAGTGGAGAGACATGCTATATAATTGCTCTCAAATCAAATTTCAGGTATCAGATCGTATATTTCTTCTTTAAAATACTGGTTTCACTTTCACCGATACCCAGTTCTTTTTGCATGAAAGCTTCCACACTGCCGTATTCCGTTTTTAATGCATCGAAGAAGATATCAAGCAGCTCCGGCCGGAGTTCCATTTTTTTGTTAAGCTGTTCCACCGACATCCCGGTGTGTTCGGCCATGGGCTTCATCATTTTGCCCATCATTGGGCGGAGATATGTGTTTGAAGCGGTGAAATCTTCATTGATTGTCTGGCGCGGAACCCCAAGCGTATAGAGAAAAAGGGCAGTTGCCATACCGGTACGGTCGCGGCCACCGGTGCAATGGTAGAGCATGGCCGTTGTATCATTCATGGCCAGAAGCTTTTGAAAAAGTGGACGGTAGCGTTCACCGAAATACTTGATCCCTCCTTTTCCATAAAAATCTTCCAGAAAACCTTCGCCTTTGAACATCTTGCTCATCTGCTCTTTGGACATCATGCCGTCGTCGCTTCCAGCCGGACTGAGCAGGTAATCAGTATTTGGCAACAAACGGTCGGGAGCCTGGGCGGATTCTTGCTTGCCCCGAAAATCGATGACCGTATAAATGTGCTTTGCGCGAAGCGTGTCCATATCCGATGGAGTAAGTCCCTGAATAGACGCGCTACGGAAGACGCGGTTCCATTTCACCTGACGGCCGTCGGTGGTTTTATACCCGCCGACATCGCGAAAATTAACCGCACCGCGTACATGCACAAGCCGTTGCGTGCTATCGGCAAGTTGACCGAATGAGAGCACAGGTATTAGTAATGCTAAACAAAAAATAAGCTTTCTCATGAATAATTAATTGGGTTGAACTGAATTATTTAATGATGTCCCAACGTAATCCGGCTTGGCCTTTGCGGCCGTACCATTCGCTGGATGTAGTCCTGCGGCTGTCGCCCATGTACATTTTTACCGGCGAATCGCTCAGGTTGTTGAGCTCGACAAATGCACGCAAACGCTTGTTAATGGTGTAGGTAGCGGAGGCGTCTATGGTAAAATTGGCGTCGGTCCAGATATAGTACTCAGGCCCTAGCTGCTGGTTTATCGTTTCCACAGAGGCGCCGCGGTAATTTCCGGCAAGGCGGACCATTATCTTGTTTTTTTCGTAGAACAGTATGGCGTTAAAGAGGTTTTTCGATTGATTGGGTAATTGCGTGCGGTCTGTCTTCACATTGCCTTCGATTCCCCTTGGAACTTTGACCCGGCTGTCGATGAAAGTGTAATTAAATTCTACTCCAAACCCAGACCAAAAGCCACGAAGGAAGTCGAAACGCCTGTTGATCCCCGCCTCAAATCCAATGAGCGAAGCATTCTGGAGATTTTTGGCCTGTGTTACCAGGTAATTGTTTCCGTCGATATTTTGCATCCGCATGTCGGTAAAAACCACATCCTGAATGCGCTTGTGAAACACGCCGCCCGAAAGCAAGCCGATATTTGGGAAGTAATGCTCACCCATTAGATCGAAATTATTCGAAAAGGTTGGTTTCAGATCGGGATTGCCTTGACTGATGGTCATTGGTGTCTTAGAATTGTCGATCGAGGTTCCAGGCGTCATGTCGCCAAAATTGGGGCGAACGAATGTGCGGGTGTAAGCTGCGCGAATGTTGGTATTGGCATTCAATGCATATTTCAAATGCAACATTGGCAACAATGCGTTGTAGCGGTTTACTACATTTTTGGGGGAAATAACCGTTACTGGTGGTGTCCCTGCAACTGTGGCTGCCGAGCCTTCAAGGTCCATGTTGGTGTATTCATTGCGCACTCCGCCTACGAGCCGGAGTCGTTCGCTCACCTGATATTCGGCCATGACGTAGGCTGCAACCACCTGTTCAGTACCCTCATACAGCGCCGTAGGATTCGTCTTAGGAGTCACTTCCATAAAGCCGTTTTTAGTAAGCAACTCTGTGCCATACAGATTGAAAAGCTGGTCTTTGGTAAGCGGGTCCATCACGTACTGGTTGTGGTTGCCAGGCATGTGACCAAAAAATTCACTTCCCTGACCGGCCTTCGCTGTTTGCAGACTCCCCAGGCTGAGCAAAGCAGGAGAATTGGGGACACCCAAGGCAGCGGCAGGCATAAATACAATGTTCGAGCCGTAGGTGCTTTCACGATATTTGTGACGGTATTTACCGCCAAATTTCAGTTTGAAGTTCTTTGAAACTTCGGATTGAACATTCAACTGCACGTTCCGGTCATGCTCGCTGTTGTTGAGCTGCGCGATCACGAGCTGTTGCAAAAGCAGTTTTTGCGGATCCATAACCTCAGATTCGTTAGCCAGGCCTGCATCAAAATGCATTGGATTCTCGCCTATACCATCAGGCGAATCGAAATTCCAGTAGCGCTTGCCATCGGACGAAAGGTTTTTGAAACCACCCGTGATTTTTTGTCTGAACGTGGCGATAGGCAGTCCTTTGGTGCCAGAGGTAGGTGGTGTTTCAAGGAAATATTTAGAGATGTAATCGCTGAACGACCAGTCCAGCTTAAATTTTGGAGACAGCTGGTGATCTCCACCGATCTCGCCCCCCTGAATGGCTGTTTGGTAATGCGAATAGCGGTAATTGTATTGGTAGCGGCTGTTGGTATAGTCAATGTATGATTCTGAAACCGGACGAATGTCATTGAATTTGTTCAACATTCCCCTGAAAAAAAGCTTGTTTGCACCATTTAACTTATATTCCATTCCAAGGCTCAAACCCATTGTCTGGCGTTTTCCCATGTATCGCTTGAACATCACGGAGTTAATGGATTTTTTCTGCACCGGGTCAGCCAGGCCTGTGTTGTAACTCACATCGAAAGCATCAGCTCCCCACTGACGGTCCCAGATCGCGCCTGCCAGCACAACGCCAAGTTTATCTTTGAAAAAACGGTCTCCATATATTAGCGAAGCATTGTAGGTCCCGTTTTGGGAAAACGAGTTATAGCCACCCGCAGCGCTTGCATTCAGCTGGCGATAAGTGGGGGCTGTTCTCGTGATAAAATTGATAGAGCCACCAATTGCGTCACCTTCCATGTCAGGGGTAATTGCCTTGGCAACCTGCACATACTGAATCATTTCCGAAGGGATCGCATCAAGGACCGACGAGCGGTTACCCAGTACATTCGAGCTCGGCAAACGACTTCCATTGAACAGCGTCGAGGTCCATGCAAACGGTGTGCCGCGAACAGTTGCCTGATCGGCCTCACCGTGGTATCTGGCCACGGCAACACCCTGCATACGCTGTACAGCTTCCGCGATGTTACGGTCGGGCAGCTTGCCAATGGCATCCGAAGCCATCACATCGATAATCGCATTGGCATTCCTCTTGATGCTCATCGCCTTGATCTGCGAGGGCGCCATGCTGCCGGTAACAAGCACTTCGCCTAACGTATTCTTGTTGTCAGGCTGCATTTCGATATTTCCAAGATCAGTCACACCTTTGCCGATTATAACGTCTATCTCCTTCTTGTCATAACCCACATAAGTGATTATCAGGCGGGCTCGCCCTTCTTTGGACGATACAAGCGTAAAAGAGCCGTTGATTTCTGTTGAGGTGAACAGATTGTGCGCAGGAATTTGGACCGTTGCTCCGGGGAGACTGCCGTCCTTGCTGACAACCACACCTTTTAAAGTCTGCGCATAAGCGCCGGACGCAAGCGAAGTCAAGGCCAGGAAGGCCCAGAACAGCAGATGTTTGATTTGTTTTTCGACGGAGGAACCGACCCTTGTAGAAGTAGACATTGTTAGCCGAGATTGTTTTAGGCAAAGGTGCGGCAACTTAATTTTGACTTCAACCCACGCAAACAGCTGCTACCCAACAGCGTCTCACTCGTTGGATTGGTACCCAAATAACATTGATATACAGATACTTAACTTTATATTAAGAAATCGTTAAGAAAGCCAATACATTAGACTGGACACACGGTGCGGTCGCGTTTTTAACATACAGGTAATATAGAAGCCGTAAATTTGTTGTCAGAAAACAGCAATACATGCATCATATTATCGCAATAGGGATTTTTCAGGCGATTGTCGCGGCTGTTCTGCTCTGGAAAGGCAAAGTGCGGACGAGCGCCGACACGCTTTTAATCATGTTCATCGCGTGTATAGCCTGCCATCTTTCCATCAAATTCGTAATTTACACGTTTGTCAGCGATGAGCAGGTAAGGCAGCAAATGAATACATTCATCGGCTTTTGCTATGCGCCGCTGTTATACTTGTACGCGCGGAAAGTGAATGATGAAACCTTCATACCCGCTACTTGCTGGTATGTATTTCTGCCATTTTTTGTCGCTGCTATCGTCTATTTTACCACTGCCGGCGTCATTATGTTTTCTGGGACATCGGGTTACAGGCTTCTCAAATGGTATAATTTGGGCAGTTACTGCGGTATATTGCTTTCGGATATCGGCTACGCAACGCTGGCAATCCGGATTATGCGGGGCTTCGGGAAGGAGAAAGTTGTTGAAAAACGCATTGTATTGGCTATTGCATGGTGCTTTCTTGGCATGGTGTGCATTTCGGGGCCAGTTTACTTTATCAATACATTTTTCGAGGCCAACTTAATGATCCCCGTTCGGATTATTACCTACGCGGCACTGAGCGGGCTTTGTGTAATGATCATCTACTATAAGTTTGTTGCCGGAAGCACCCTGGATGCAGCATTACGTATTTTGGAGGCTCCGGCGAAGCATTCAGAACCAGCAGCTGTCCTGACCGAACAGGACATATCACATCAAACTGTTCCTTTGGAAACTCCGGAAGTGCACGGCTCAATATCCGAAGTCACAATGTCCAGGCGGGTCACGCTGCCAGAAGAAAAGCAGAGGGAAATCTGGGAATCGCTGGAATCGCAAATGCGTCAGAGTCTTTTTTTTACAGACTGCGATTTAAACCTGGACAAGCTGGCCAGCCTCACTGGCATCAACAAATATCACCTTTCGGAAACACTCAACAGCTTCGCCAGAAAGTCATTTTATCAATACATCAACGAATACCGCATTGCCTATGCGCTAAAAGAAATGGAGTCGATTTCCGCGAGCCAGTCGGAAGATTTCAATTTTCTTTCGCTAGCCTTCAAATCAGGTTTCAAAGCCAAGTCCTCCTTTAACAGATATTTCAAAGAGATTACAGGCTTTACGCCCTCAGAGCATTTGAGAACACTTCGCCAGCCGAAAATTGCGATTTAAGTACAAACGTTGGTCATTTTACTTCTGCTCAATTCGGGCAATGGGCTCAGGTTTTCACGTGACGGACTATTCAGGATCAATGCATTCAATGCGATAATGACAGTGAATTCATCGTTTTTTTTTGAGTATTAGATATGTTCTAATCGGTTCGGCGGGAACCCGGTAAGCGATCCATAGACTTATGAAGATGCTGGTTGTAAGCATAATTATAAGCATTCCTACACCAAAGTAAAGTGGAGGGTAAGGACTTTCGGTCATTGTGATATTAAAAATATATTTCAACCCGGACATCAGGCCCACTGAGGTGAAATAAGAGAATAGATATGTTACCGCAGTGACCGAACAGACCTTCCAAGCTAATTTCCTATTTCGCTGGTTTAACGTTATGGTCATATATTGAGAAGAAAGACTAATCTGTAACAGCATTATCTTTATTACCCTTTTTACAGATGCTAAAAGCATTAGAAAGAATGTGACTGATGCGGTATATATTGAAAGTATCTCAAAACGCGTAAGAACAGGGTTGAGTAAAGTTGCTCGTAGTGGTTTAAGAATTATATTTTTCTTGTTTAATAGCAGTTTCTGTTTTTCTACCCTACCTGTTGAAAATGAATTCGAAAGTTCTTCTTGTGTCAGTTTGGCTGAAACATTAGGCTTTAAAAGAATATAAGTAATTACGCTGATGGCTTCCAAACTTTTGTCAGGGTATGAATCATTTAATTGGACGAGTGTTGGCATAGAAATAAATGCATCCGTTTTAATTTGAGAATTATCGGGAAGATTTTTTGCTATTGCGGTTACCGTTGCTGCGCAGTCAAAGTCTTCAAGGAATACCAACTTCCCCAATGGATTATGATGACCAAATAATTTGACAGCAGCATCCTGAGTTAAAACTATACTGAATGGCCTGTATAAAGCAGTCTTTTTATTTCCGCTAACAAGCGGTAGATCGAAAATTTCAAGTATCGAAGCGTCAGCAAATAATCCGTTTGCGGAAAGAAGCGAGTTCCCTTTCATTCGGACTTGGCTGTAAGCGAGTCGGGCTGTTTGCGCAACAAACTTGGAATCTGACTTAATTGTTGAAGCGGTTGTCCCCGACGAAATGCTCGTGGTGGTCGTTTCGTAAGGAGTGGAGAGCTTAGTAGTAACAATGTAAATACGGTCGGACTTAGCGTGAAAGCGGTCGTAATCAAAATGAAATTTTAAATACATTGCCGATAGCATACAAAGTGACGCCGTTGCATATAAAAAATATATGCGGGTTCTAACCTCCCTGTTTAAATCAATCATTTGTGAGCAAAAATATGTGCATTGCAGAAGTATGGATATGCAGGCACGAGGTTGTATATCGGTTCATGAGACATCGTGGCCGCATTCCCTTGGATATACCCCATTATTTTGCTGAAGGTTGGGTTAATTGTTTTGTGTCACACTTAAATATATTAGTCTGATTATGTAAATTCCTTAAATTGAACCGCTTAGACATTGGTTCCGCCATTTTGATTCTCAAAACTGTTTTGGTGTCGACGAACAATGCGATAGAATCTCTTCGCTCGGACTGATGCGCTGATAAAAGCCCTCTTTGCGCTACTTATGCTTCACGACACCAGACACGGTCACCGATATTCCAACCTGATAAGGCCTGTAACGCCACCCCATTGACTTGATTTTAAGGTCATTGAGGCCAACCTCCACAGTGGGGCCAACCGAGATTTGAAATGGCGCCCGCAAGTGCAGCTTACGGGCGAAACTGGCATTTACCATGGCCAGTCCCTGGTCATTCGATAGTGACCGTGTGTATTCCAGACCGGTGGTTGCAATGTAAGGTCCGAGGGACCGGGCGTGGAAATCAAACTGACGGGCGATTCCCAATCCGATGAAGTGCAGGTCTTGACGGATTTCATTTGTGGATGTGTTCTGGCGTATGATCTTGTACTGGTCGGGGCCGGTTTGCTCCATTTCTATTTTCGGCCCGCCAATGTCAAAACGTGTTTGATATTGCAGAAAGGTGTAAGCAGCCGATCCTTTGAAGCCCCAGCGCTCAACTCCGGCTGCAAGCTTGATGCCTTTCGACTGCATAGATGACAGCCCTGCAAACCGTATGTTTTCAATGACCATCTCCGCGTTCGAGCGCACGTAAAGCATCTGGAAATTCTGGGAGGGCGTAACAGAAAAAAACCATCCGGTTGCATTTTTTTTCTGGACGGGGGCCAGTGTATTCGAATCCGGGACGATTTCAGGCCAGACTGGTAAACTGGTTTCCAATGGTTTCGGAGGATTAGTAGGCAGGCTCGCCAGCAAAGTCTGTGGAAATGTCGCCTGAAGACCGGCGGTTGCAGTCTCCGATTCAGATTCCGTTTCCGCTTTCAATTGCTGTTTCTGTTTCTTGACCATTTCAGCTTTTGAAGTAGCGGTGCGGACTTGCCGGATAGGGAAGACAGTGACAACTTTAACGGCCGGGGCCGACGCTCTGACCGGCATGGCCTCGTCGTTCGTGGCTTTTTTTGTCGACGACATGCCCATTTTTTTGATAGGAGCTGAATGTTGGGAGGCTGTTGCTTTTCCATGCGAAGTTGCCACCGCAATCTCATTCTTATCAGCCTTAACAAAGTATAAGGCCAGCAGCAACGCCAACAACAAGCCTAATGCGGCTTGAAAGAGACGTTTGCCGTTATTCGGTAGCCCGGCAAAGACCCGTTTTCGGAGTGATGGCCGTGGGCTTAACTCAAACTGGTCGAAGGACTCTTTCAGCCAGTCGCCTAATGGTTCCTTAAAGTTTTCCTCGTTCGATCCGTTCATTTTCAATGATCCCTATTTCCTGTAATTTTTTCATTAAAAGCTTTTTACCCCTCATTAGCTGCGACTTTGAGGTAGAGGGCTCTATACCCAGCATTTCCACGATCTCGGTGTGGTTATAGCCATCGATCAGGTACAGATTGATAACAGTCCGGTAACCGTTGGGCAGTTCGCTGAGCACTTTTAGCACCAATTCAATATCGACATGCGCCCATGAGGTGAATTCAACTGAATCCCAGTCCTGTACATTCAGGTCAATGGGAGTGCTCATGAGCTCCTTTTTGGTTGTTCTCTCATAATAGCTCAGCGCGGTACGGATGATGATTGATTTCACCCATCCGTCGGCCGACTCTGGCGTTTTGAGGTCGTCAATTTTTGTAAAAACTTTAATAAACGCCTCCTGGAATATATCTTCCGCTTCTGAAAGCGTACGTGCATACCTGCGGCAAACGCCGAGCATTTTGCGCTGGTAGCGGTCATAGAATGCATTCTGTGCCTTCCGCTCGCGCCGCTGGCAACCTTCAACGAGTTCTGTCAGGGAGTTGTATCGTCTTTTAGAAAAAAGCATCAATGGGAATCAGTTAGGAGGAACGGTTATTCCTATTGAGCATTGCTAAAATTGATAGGCGGTATAATCATGATAGATCAGGTCCCCATTGTCATTGAAATAAAGGTAAAAGATTTGTCCAATTTCAGTGTCTTTTCGTATGCTGATCTGATAACCCGATGATCCCTCCGCTGAAAACCGGATTGCAGTTTCGAATACGAAGCCGTCCATTTCCGGCGAAGCATTGATGTAGTTGAATACAAATGCTGGCAGATCTTCTTGCTTGATCACCGATCCATGCAGTACGTATACCGGGTTTTCGTTCTGGTCGAAAATGTATGTCCCGTTCTTGTTTATAAAGGTCCTGCGGCCATCCCGGGCGTAGGAAACCCACATGCCCGAGGGCTCCACCAGGCCCATTCGTTTTAAGTAGCTGCCGATCTTTGGCGATACATCCACAGGTTTGTCTACGTAATAGGCCAGGGATGACTGCGTCCCCATATTAAGGGCAAACTTTACGTTGTTCGCCCCGTTGGTGATCACCTTAATCGTGCGTTCCATGCCCTTCCATTGGTAGTCAAATGCAACTCGTGGCCAGTCCTCACCGGCGACAGGGTCAGGCTGGATTTCCCAGGTCTCACTGGCTATGGTCCCGCCACGGATAGCGAGCTTGTCCAGGAATTGCGCCAGCGGCCCGGGAAGTTGGTTGCTCAGGAAGCGTGCATTCGCCAAAACCGCCTGCGTATCAACGACAGCTTTGTATTGCCGGGCATTGCTTTCGAAATCCACAGACCAGATTTTCTCAGGCGTCAGCGGTGCGAAGACCAGGCTGGTCGATTCCGGAAATTGTTTTTTCACGGCCTGAAATGCCTTTTTTGGAACATTATCAGATTGTGGGTTCAATTCTTTTGCACGGTTGCAGCCCAGCTGGGTCATTACCAGGCAGAGCAAAAAACAAGATATCCTTTTTCTCATGGTCGTCATCGGGAGTTTATACAATTCATTAGACCCGAAACATGCAGCGCCGGGATGCATGAAGATTAAATTTTTTAAGTATCAGCATTTATCAATGATCAGACTTTTAAGAACTTTCATGCTGATAGACGGAAGCATGATCCTGTGCGATTATCAGAATTTAAAACCGATTGTATAAATCCTTGATCTTCGCATCTCAAAACCTTACATTAGGGCAGTTATAATGGAGAATTTATGAGAAAACAGAACAGTAACCCCTTTATTCTTGCTCTTAAAGCCCGTAATCTTACCGTCGAAATCCATCATCATTCCGCATATCAGATCGTCTTATCCAATGATACCCCATTTAATACGACGATTAGCGGGACACTTTATGAGCGTATCCACGGTTTTTTGATTAAACCGCATGTTCCGCATTTTTGTGTTGCCGAAAAAGGAACATTGAATGTGCTGAATATAGAACCTTATTCGAATGTTGGTTTAGAACTGGCAGGCAGATTCAAAGAGAACCAGGATTATATCATTTTTGACTCACCATCTGAAACAAATTCGTTCTTTCAAACGCCGGAAGATAGTTTGGATGCGGGCAAGATCGTTGATGCCATGCTCACTAAATTGACTTCCATCGACTATGACGAAAGGGTTACCAAAATAGTTGAATGTATCAAGGCTAACTATTCTGAGCAGAATATAACCCCCCAAACATTCGCCGATATCGTTTTTCTTTCCCCATCCCGTTTGGCCTCGCTCTTCAAAAAACAAACCGGGAGCAGCTTATCCAAGTATCTGCTCTGGACACGGTTACGCCAGGCCATCTACATTACACTTTCCGATAAGGACAGAAGCCTTACCGACATTGCCTACGACACGGGCTTTTACGATCTTCCGCAACTCAATAAGTATATGTACGAAATGTTTGGAATGCCTCCCAAGGCCTTAAAGCATAATAGTGACCTGATTGAGATTTACTAGTCCTGCTTTTCCTCTATACATTCTAGTACGAAAGACACTTTATCAAGACACCTTGCGCAGAACAGTGATCTGGTACAAGTTCGACAACGTGCCTGGATGCAACTTTGTGATATCATTTAAACATGCATATCATGAAAGCAATCGTATATCAAGAGTTTGGAACCGCAGACGTGTTGCAAACCGTAGAACAGCCAAAACCAACTATTAAGGAAGATCAGGTGCTGGTTAAAGTAAAGGCATTTTCCATCAATCCGATGGATTGGAAAATCCGAAAAGGGGAAATGACATTGATGTCCGGCTCGAAATTCCCAAAGTACACAGGCGCTGATTTCGCTGGCATCGTTGAAGATATCGGGTATTCTGTAAGTGGCATTGTAGTAGGCGATGAGGTTTTCGGCGTGGTAAAAAATATGATGAAAGAAGGTGTTTCGGCCGAATATGTTGCTGTTACGTCCTCGCTGATCTGGAAAAAACCTGCTGATATCAGCTTTGCCCAGGCAGCTTCTATTCCCGTGGTAGGCACGGCAGCGGTTACCGCATTGGAGAAAATGGGTAACATCAACGCGCAAACAAACATTTTGGTTAATGGAGCGACCGGAGGTTTTGGTATGTTTTTACTCCAATTGTTAAAACAAAAAGGCGCTAACATAACAGCCGTTACCAGCAGCAAGGGAACAGAGTTTGCAAAAAAATGGGGAGCGAGCTCCGTAATAGATTATGCAAAAGAAGACGTGCTTTCCCGGAAAGCCGCTTACGATATCGTCATTGATCTGTCAGGCAAAATGGGCTACGACAATGCCAAACAAATCATGAAGTCGAAAGCCCTTTTCTTAAACCCCACGCCCAAGCCAATCGAAATTCCATTATCGTTTATCAAAAACTTATTTACGTCCCAAAAGCACATTATCGTGCTTGCCAGCCCATCTGATAAATACACAGATGTTTTGCTTGATGCGGTGAGAAATGGGGTAGATATTGAAGTCAACAAAATATTTCCATTTGCCGACTACACGGAGGCGTATCAATATGCTGAGCAAGGCGGCTACATTGGAAAAGTTGTAGTAGAAGTCAACTAAAAGCGCTGCAAAACACTGCCTGGGGATGCTCAGGCTATTTCTTAAATACTTTCAATAACAGTTAATTATCAGAAATCATGTTTACAAAAATAGATAATACCATCAAATATGGTAAACAGCATGGCGGCTTCGGGATACAGATTTTGTACCCCGGACTCATCCGTCCTCAGTTAGCCGACAGTGGATTTTCCACGATAGGAAGGATTGATCATGCGCGGATTAATCCAGGAACCCTCATTCCAATGCATCCGCACAAGGATGATGAAATTCTCACTTACCTGCGAAGTGGCAACGTGAAGCACCTTGACTCAGAAGGCCACACAGACATCATCTCCAATCATAGGTTGATGATGATGAATGCGGGATTAAGGTTTTCTCATGAGGAAAAGGTGTTAGAAGAAGGGGGCACCTTAGAGGGGCTGCAAATCTTCATCAGGCCGGAAACCGCCGGTCTTCCTCCCAAGGTTCAATTTTCTCAATTGCTAGATGCGTATAGTGTAAACCGTTGGAGAAAAATAGCAGGCAAAGGCAATGATTACCCGCTTCAAATAAGAAGTAATACATGGCTGATGGACCTTCGGCTGGAAAGGGGACAGGAAATTGTGCTTCCCGATGCACCGTCTGAAAATAGTGCCTTCCTGTTTTATGTATTTGACGGAAAAATAAATGTAAGTGAAACCATTACCCTGACCGCTGGCGAAAGTGTATTAATTGAAATGGAAGATCCAAGCTTCCGGGCAGTTGAAACAAGTGATGTTGTACTGTTCATTACACAGACAAACGCAGCTCATTTTGATGGTGGAATGTATAGCGGCAATCTCCACCGATAACGGCCGTAATCAAAACCAGAACAGTGATCTGATACAAGTTTTACTTCCCGGATCACAAGACCTTTGCATAGTAATTAATCAACAGAAATTTAGCAATAGAAAAAATGAAAACGAAAATAGTAGTACTCGGAGCCACCGGAACAGTGGGCAGCAAAATTTCAGAAATCCTTTTAAATCAAGGGCATCAGGTAACCTTGATCGCAAGGCACACCGAAAAACTGGAAAAATACCGCAGCCTAGGAGCCGAAATCATTGCAGGGGATATCACCGATGTGCAGACGCTGACCAGTGCTTTCAAAAATGCTGATAGCGCTTTTGTGCTGTTACCAGACAATGTTAAGGCCGAGAATACAAGAGTTTACCAGAGACATGTTACCAGCATCTTAATTGAAGCCATCGAGAAGTCGGGCATAAAGTACATCGTCAATATGAGCAGTCTTGGATCTCATATGCATGAAGGAAATGGTATGATGGCAGGGACTGGCGAACAGGAAGTGAGGCTAAACCAATTGAAGGATGTCAATGTGTTGCACATCCGCTCGGCCTATTTTATGGAAAACTTCCTTAGGACAATAGGTGTGGTTAAAAAAATGGGCTTCAATGCTACGGCAGCAGATGGAGATCATGCCATTCCAATGGTAGCCACAGCAGATGTTGCAGAAATCGCAGCCTCGCATTTGGCAAACCTTGACTTCAATGGTAAAAGTGTCCGCGCCGTGATGGGGCCCAGGGACTATACATATCGAGAGCTTACCAGCATTATTGGCAGCGCCATTGGCAATCCTGAACTTACGTATGTGCAGCTGACCGTCGAGCAGGCAAAGCAAGCATTCTTAGGCAACGGTGTTTCAGAGGATTTTGCCAACAACCTGATCGAAATGGGAACAGCAGTTAAAACCGGGTTTATGAATTATCAAAAAAGAGACGATTCGACGACCACGCCTACAACGGCAGAGGACTTCGTTAATGAGGTTTATTTGCCTGCTTTCAATAAATAATAAAGATCAAACACCTCTCTGGCTGCGCGGAATTTAATAGTTCTCCATGGAACTGAATGGCCATATCAACAATAATCAATTAATAAAATGAAATCAGCATTAATTACAGGAGCCAATAAAGGCATTGGCCTGGAAACAGCACGGCAATTATTACAAAGTGGCTTTCAAGTGTATCTGGCAAGCCGTGATTTACAGAGCGGATTGGATGCCGTCAAAATATTGAAGTCAGAAGGACTTACCAGTGTGCAAGCCGTGCAACTGGATGTAACAGATGAAAATTCGGTAAAAGCTGCCCGTGAAGAAATTGGCAAAAAAACGGATGTTCTGGATGTGCTCATCAACAATGCCGGGATTAATGGCGGAAAGCCACCTTATGCTGCGCTTGAAGCAAGTTCGGACCAATTTCTGGCAGCCTTCAATACCAATGTAATCGGCGTAGCAAGAGTGACAGCGGCGTTTATTGATTTACTGCGGAAATCGTCCCAGCCCAGAATTGTCAATGTAAGTACGAGCGTGGGTTCATTATCGCTTCAAAGCAATCCGGACTGGCCAGTTTATAACTACGCCAAATATGCAGTCTATGCTTCTTCAAAAGCGGCTCTGAATATGTATACCATTCAATTAGCTTACCAGCTGCAAGGCACTCCCTTCAAAGTAAATGCAGTTTGTCCGGGTTATACCAAAACTGAATTTACCGGGAACAATGGAGGTGATATTGCAGTTGCCGGACGACGTATCGTAAAATACGCATTGATTGACCAGGACGGACCTACCGGTAAATTTTTCAGTGAAGAAACAAATCCTGAAACCGGTGAAATCCCTTGGTAACCAAAACCATAAAGGCTAGGTGATGACTGATCACCTAGCCAAAATCAGTCATCTGATACAAGTTCATTCTCCTTTATACAAAGATCTTTGCATCATAAGAATGTGACAATAAATTAATCATTATCATGAAATTATTAGAAAAAACACAGCTAGGGAATTTAGCTTTAAAGAACAAGATGGCCATGTCTGCTATGACGAGAAGCCGTGCGGATCAGAACGGAATTGTAGGTGATATGACCGTTCAATATTATACGCAAAGAGTGAGTGCCGGTCTGCTATTTACCGAAGCTATCAGAATAAGTCAGGACGCAACAGGCAGTCCGCTTACACCTGGCATTTACAGCAGCGATCAAATCGAGGCCTGGAAAAAAGTTACAACGTCTGTGCACGGTCACGGAGGCGTCATCATAGCCCAACTTTGGCACACAGGGCGCGTAGGGCACTCCATCGACAGGAATGGCAAATTGCCCCTTGCGCCATCTGCCTTGCCTATACAAGGCATGCAACATTTCACTTCACAGGGATTAAAGTATTACGAAACACCTCAGGAAATCACCATTGATCAAATCAGGCAAACAATAAAGGATTACGGGCAAGCCGCTAAAAATGCTATTGAAGCCGGTTTCGATGGAGTGGAGCTTCATGCAGCCAATGGTTATTTACCGAGCCAGTTCCTGGCAGAAAGTGCAAACCAAAGAACAGATGAGTACGGTGGAAGCATTCCTAATAAAACTCGTTTCGTGCTGGAAGTCATGCAGGAATTGATCAGCGCAGTCGGTGGCGATAAGGTGGGGATTAAAATTTCGCCTTTTCATCCATATGGCAACATGGTTTTGGATGATCCCGCCGGCACATACACGTATCTGATTGAAGAGCTTAACAAATTAGATTTTGCCTATGTCGAACTAATGAGGCGCAGCCCATATTTCCCATCGCCTGCCCACTATCCGGCGGATGACGAAATTGAATTGTTCGGCAGCTTGATACAGCAAACGGTCATTGCAAATGCGGGCTATGATAAAGCTTCTGGTGAAGCAGAACTTGAAAAAGGCATAGCTGGACTCGTCTCATTCGGTACACTTTTCCTGGCAAACCCTGACTTGCCAGAACGATTCAAATCAGACGCAGCGCTCAATGAACCAGACAGGGCAACGATGTTCGGAGGCGGTGCCGCAGGTTATATAGACTATCCGTTTCTTAAATGAATCGTTACAGTAAGGTCGGCAACTTTATTGGTTGCCGACCTTACTGTAACGATTTACGATAAGGCTAGTCGTCCGACTCCGGGTAATCGATATATCCTTGCTCCCCAGGTGTGTAAAGGGTCATATAATCCACCTCATTGAGGGCGGCTTTTATTTCCATTTTTCTCATGAAGTCAGGGTTGGCCAAAAAGCTTCTTCCGAATGCCACCAGATCGGCCGATGCATCCTGAAGTTTCTCTTCCGCAGTTTCAGGTGTAAGCCCGTTACAATAGATCAGCGTATTAAAAAATGCATTACGTATCGCTGCGTGCGTTTTCTGTGGGATACCTGGATTGCTGGAAACGTGAATGTAGGCAATGCCGAGGCGGTTTAATTCGGTGGCGAGGTAAGTATAGGTCTCATGCACGTCTTCTTCATTGTAAACGGGCATGTCACTCAATGTTGAATAAGGCGAGATACGCAGGCCGACCTTTTCGGCACCGATCACACCAGCAATCCTTTCAACGATTTGCAAGGTCAGGCGGCTGCGGTTCTCTATACTGCCGCCAAAATCGTCTGAACGGTTATTGATATGAGGGTTTAGGGATTGCTCGAGAATGTATCCGTTAGCGCCATGCAGTTCAACGCCGTCAAATCCAGCTTCCATAGCGTTTAAAGCAGCCTTCACAAAGTCGTTAATTAGGTTTGCAATACCCGCCGCATCGAGAGGCACAGGCACTGAATGCTGCTGAGGGCCCTCGGTATCGGTGAAGATTTCTCCAGCTGCCCGAATATCTGACAGGCCCACCGGATGGTATCCCTCGGGCAGATTATCAACATGCGCAATCCTTCCTGTATGCATCAATTGCAGGAATATCTTTGACCCACCAGCATGTACAGCAGCCGTAACTGCCTTCCAGCCCTCAACCTGTTCGTCAGAAAAAACACCTGGTATACGCGGATATCCCAATCCTTCAGGGCTGGGCGAGGTGCCTTCGGTAACGATCAGCCCTGCACCCGAGCGTTGCTTATAGTAGGTGGCCATCAGCTCATTGGGCAAATTATTTATCGCCCGGCTCCTGGTCATCGGGGCCATGACAACATGATTTTTTAACCGGAATGTGCCTTTTTCAAAAGGCAGGAATAGCTTTTTCATCAGAAATGTTTATTTTTTATGCGCCACAAAGTTGCATCATCTCCAAAACCACAAATAGCGCGAAAAGTCATAAAAACAGTCCGAAAAGACATGGTAGCTTTACAGAAGCTTTACTTACTTTAATAGATACACTTGTTGCGGGGGTTACATATTTCAGTAAGTAGCGAGCTGTTTGTCCTATGGAGCTGATTTAATGTCTTGTTGGGATATTTTTCAGATAGTCGCTTGCAGAACTTTGCTAAAACTCAAATTTTTTTAAAATGGAAAACGAAAAAAAAGCTCCGATTGCCCGTGGTCCCCAGGAAGGCAGCAGTGTTTCAGTCATGGGCGGCACTTACAGGACACTGATTAGCGGAAAAGACACCCATGGTGCATTTGCTGCTATTGATATGCTCATACCACCGGGCAGCGGTCCCGGGCCACATGCGCATCCCGATTTTGAGGAGTGCTTTTATGTGATCGACGGGGAAGTCGAGGTGAAGTCGGAGATGGGCACTTATGTTGCAGTGAAGGGTTCATACATTAATATCCCCAAAGGCGGCGTAGTCCATAGCTTTAAAAATAAAACTGAAAATAACGCGCACTTGCTGTGCACTGTAATACCGGCGGGGTTGGAGCAGTTTTTTGAAGAGGTCGGCCAGCCCGTTGAAAATGGTCATTTTTTGCCAATACCAGCTATGAATGAGGCGTTTGTCAAACATTTACAGCAGGTTGCGCAGCAGTATGGACAGCAAGTGTTTGCGCCAGACTTTCTTGGATGAGCCGCTGTATTTGTGTAGAAAAAATAAAACAATTAACTTTACGTAACTGGTTACGTAATCAATTGTTTTAAATATGGAATTTTTTGAAAAGGCTGGTGCTATGGCGATAGGGAGCCGTTTAAGGGTGCTGACAGATCGGATAACAGATGATGCATCTGACATTTATAAGTTATATGATATTGATTTGCACCCTAAATGGTTTCCTGTATTCTATGTTTTATCGACAGGGGAGGAAAAGACAATAACAGGTATTGCACAGGAAATCGGGCACTCTCATCCTTCGGTGAGTAAGATCATCAGCGAGATGACAATGAATGGGCTGATCCAGGAAAGAAAGGATGACTTGGACGGCAGACGGAACATGGTCAGCCTCTCGGAGAAGGGTAGGAGCTATTTGGAACGGATTCAGTTTCAATATAAGGATGTTGAAAATGCAATCCACGGCATAACAGCACAGGCCACCCATAACCTTTGGAAAGCAGTTGAAGAATGGGAGTTCTTACTCATGCAGAAATCTTTGCTGCGAAGGGTGACCGAGCAGAAGAAGGCCAGGGAAAGTAATGACGTCCAAATTGTAAACTATGAGCCTAAGTATGCTCAGGCCTTCAAAGCGTTGAATGAACAGTGGATTTCTTCCTATTTTGTGATGGAGGAAGCTGACTATAAATCTTTGAATGACCCTGAAGGCTATATACTTCAAAATGGCGGTTTGATCCTGGTCGCATTGTATCATCACCAGCCCGTCGGCGTTTGCGCTTTGATTAAAATGAATGACGGTGAATATGACTTTGAACTCGCAAAAATGGCGGTTTCTCCTGCTGTCCAGGGTAAAAATATCGGTTGGCTATTGGGTAATGCAGCGCTAGCGCGGGCAAGTGAAATGAATGCAAAGAAGGTATATCTTGAAAGCAACACCATACTTAAACCGGCCATTAATCTCTATCACAAGCTTGGTTTTCAGAAAATTGCAGGTCAACCAACACCCTATGAGCGATGCAACATCCAAATGGCTGTTGATATCAGCAACCGTAATCCATCTAAGTAGATTAATTTAATGAGATATGTATGAACATAAAATAGCAGTGGTCATTCTGAGCGATTTGCTCGACTGGCAAAAGCTGATATTACTGCTTTCCTGGCATGCTCAATGAATCAGGAGAGCAAGCCCTAGACTGATCGGGTTTTATTCCGCTGAGCATGCACCACTTGGAAAGGTCGGCATGTTCAGTGAAATAAAGTCAAATTTAAAGAATGGTTTCAATCAGGATGATTTCTGAACTGTCTGATTGAGATTTGATGCTGAATAGCTCAGCTTCACTGATAAAAACAGTATCCTCTTTCTGCACTTCAATGTCGTTGATAGTAACCTCTCCCCGAAGTACATAAGCCAATACCCCGTTTCCAGGGTTATTTATTTGATAGCTGTGGGGACTATGATTTGGTATATTTATCTGGTACATCCAAACATCCTGTTGGATGGTTAATGAATCCTGGGCCCCATTCGGAGAAACCATTAGTTTTTCTTGTAAACCATCAAATCCGTGTCCTGATTTTAAGACCTGCACCGAAGGCATCAGATCTAACTGGCGAGGAGCTACCCATATCTGCAAATGCCGGGCATTTTCTGAATCCGAAACATTGCCGCCTTCATGTTGCAGCCCTTTACCGCTGCTGATTAATTGCACATCGCCAGCACGGTATTCTTCGCGCGCGCCAAGCGTATCCCGATGTGATTCTGTGCCGGAAATCATCAGTGTGATAATTTCTACGTTCTTGTGCGGGTGCATGCCCAGGTGGCTTTTTGGGTATAGGACATCGTCGTTAAAGACATAAAGTGCGCCGAAACTTTGAGGTAGCATAGAGCTGGACATTCCGTTGCTGAACAACGTCCGGCCTTCAAATACTGCATTCTGTATCTGACCACGGTCGGTGGATTTCAATATTTGGGTTTTCATGATTTCTGAAAGTTAATGTTGCGATGATTACTGATAATGTCAAAATGAATGCAAGCAACAGATTCTGCTGCTTTTTTGTGTTTGAAAAAAATGACATTTATTCGTTTTAAAATAATATACAATGATACAGTGAGTATGATATACTTTTGTTATTGGTTACATTTAGTATACCGGTATCATACAGTATAGCATGGAGCAAATAAGCAAACTAGAATGCGGCCGCAATAGAATGGCTGTACGGGACACGCTCGATCTGATCGGGGGCAAATGGAAAGTTTTGATCTTATTGACCCTAAACGAGCGGCCATATCGTTTCAAAGCACTCGCACAGGAGATAGGCATTTCGCCCCGGATGCTTTCAAGGGAATTACAGGATATGGAACAAAACAAGCTCCTGGATCGCACGGTAATCGATGCCAAACCAATTGGAGTCGAGTATTCCATTACTGATTACGGGCGCACCTTCGGGCAGATTATAGAAGCCATGCGGGACTGGGGACTAAACCATCGGAAGGAAATATTTCAGTAGGCAAAGATTTGATTTGTTTAAATGTTTATGAATGAACGGATTTTAATAGTTGAGGACGACTTTATTGTCGCCGGTGATCTTGCCAGCATGGTAGAAAATGCGGGCTATCATGTATGTGCAACAACCGACACCGTAAGATCAGCAAAAGAAGCGATTGAGAAACATCGTCCAACATGGGTCTTGCTTGACATATTTTTACAAGACGATTCATTAGGGACTGATCTGGCACCATATCTACAGGAGAAGGGCATTGGGTTTATATACATCTCTGCAAACACAAATCAAAGTGTTTTGGAAACGGCAAAGGCAACCCAACCTTACGGTTTCCTGGTGAAGCCTTTCCGGGAAAAAGACCTGCTGCTCATGCTGGAAATAGCGCGTGGTAAACATGCCAGCATTCTTGAATTGTCAGCCCAACGCGAGTCATTCCTTCAGCAGAGCCTTTGGTCGTTAGCAGATGAATATACGCCTCACATCAATAAGCTCGACAGGACCCCGGCTGCCTTTCAGTCCGTAATACCGTTTGACCTGATGGTTTACAATTTTCAACCTTATGGACAGGATGAGGCATCTGCCGAGGCGTTTCAGAGAATCGGTTACAGTGAATATCAGGCTTTATCAGGGGTTCGAATTCAGACTTCCGATAGTTCCGAGGAATTTGGAAGTATTGAAAATGACGGGGAAGTTGCGGCTAGTGCAAAAGTGATCCAAGGCGTTTCTTTCACTTTGACTGCTGATGTTGAATTTTCGAAGAAAAAGCAGTTATTGAATGGCGATTTCCGGTAAACCTTACAGTTCGAGTGCAAAAATAAAGACGGAGTGCTGCAACTCTGGTTTTTTAGCAAAAATCAGGACAGCTATGACCGTTCTCACGAAAAGCTGTTATGCAGGTCGGAGAAGGTCATTTACCGTCTGTTCAAGCAACTCTCTCATAAACCTTTGGATAGAAGTCCGGATGTTCCGCGCCGTGCTGTAACTGTGCAGCCTCCCAGATCCAATATTAAGTTTGAAGGAATAGTTGGTCACAGCACCCCGTTACTTGAAGTTCTTGATCAGGTAAAATTAGTTGCAACTACAAATGTGACTGTGCTGATCTTGGGGGAAAGCGGGACCGGTAAAGAAAAAATAGCCTACAATGTTCACCTGCTTTCATCGAGAAAATCAAAGCCTTTCATAACAATCAATTGTGCAGCAATGCCAGCGGATCTGATTGAATCAGAACTTTTTGGTCACGAAAAGGGCGCTTTCACAGGCGCTAACGAAAGGCGTATAGGGAAGTTGGAAGCTGCCAACGGCGGAACAGTCTTCCTGGATGAGATCGGTGAGTTGCCGCTTGAGTCACAGGTTAAATTGTTAAGATTTTTACAGGAAAAACATTTCGAACGCATAGGAAGCAGTAAGACGATCAATGTTGATATACGCATTATCGCCGCAACGAACCGCAATCTGGAAAAAGAGGTGGGGGAAGGCCGGTTCCGACTCGATCTATTCTATCGCCTGAATGTCTATCCGGTTACGCTTCCGCCTTTGAGAGAGCGGGGCGAAGACATTTTAATACTTGCTAAACATTTTATTGAAAAGACTGCAACTGCTTTGGGAAGAAAAATCATTCCTGAATTCAGCGCACGCGTGCTAAGGCAATTGTCAGAATATCAGTGGCCCGGGAACATTCGTGAATTGGAACATTTGATGGAACGTACCCTGATCAAAACACAGGGGCAAATTATTGACAGCGTAGAGCTGCCAACAGCGACTTCAGGCAAATCCTTTTCATCAACAGAAGCCGATGCCAGTAAAACCCTCCAGCAGGTTGAAACAGAACACATTTTATCAGTGCTGAAGAGGTGCAACGGGAGGGTAAATGGCACCGGAGGAGCCGCAGAAATCCTTGGCATGCCGCCAAGCACACTCAATTCTAAAATGAAAAAACTCGGAATCAAGAGAACATCCAGCTACGGAAACTGAGATTACAACCATGGCTCGGGAGCCTGTCTACACAAGTATCCAAGCTTCCCGAGCACCTTGGATATATGTTTAATTTGCAGATAAAAAGTCTTGGATATCCTTTATAGCAGCTATCGATTCATTGGAATGAATATCCGAAAACAACCAAACATGTTTTTGACCGTTATATTCTTTCAGTTTTGTATTTTTTTGGATAGGCTTTATCACTTTATAGAAATTTTTTGAATCATCATTTAGTACTTCATCCGTTCCGACCAATAAAAATACCGGAGGAAACTTTTTGAATTTCAATTCGCTTGGATCTGCTTTCTTTAAGTCGTTGTGAGCATACATTTCAGCATGTTCATGCAGCATATTCTTACTTAAAATTGGATCAACCGATTGCTTTATCAAATACGAATTGTTACTAGTTTTTAAGTCAATCCAGGGTGAAATTAATGCCAAGGCGTTTGGCAATGGTACATTTGACTCAATGCAGTCATGTACCAATGTTACAGACAAACCGCCTCCGGCACTATCACCTATAATTGTGATATGGAAGTCAGGGTATTTTTTTCTTAACTCGGTGTAGACTTTGAGCACTTCATTTTTTGCAGTCGGATATGGGTGTTCCGGCGCCAAGGAATATTCGATAAAAAGAATGGGTAAATTTAAGGCCCCTGCCAAATGGCTAACCATTGGCTTATATGAGTTAATACTTCCCAATGCATATACACCGCCATGCAGGTAAATAATGATTCGTTTCTGTTCTATCATTTTCTGATTGAACCAGTAACTCTTAATTCCTGCAATGGATGATTCGGCAATTGTAATTGAAGTATCAGGTGGATAAACTTTACCCAGCGTTTCATAAAAGGCTCTCTCCTTATTGATTTTTACCATAGTGCTATCCGCAATCTTTTGCGCATTTGCCTCTGGCTGCAATAGATAGAGAATCCCGGTCAGAACGTAGGACGTTAGTTTTGAATCTGTCATGAGCTTGAAAATTAATATGTTACACAATACATTTATTGTGTGTCAAAATTAATTCACAGCTATCACTGTCAATGATCGAATCAGACACAAGAATAGTTCAAAACGACAAATCCATTTGGTAAAGTCAAATTGTTCAAATGACGCTAACATTGAACGAAACTCTAATTCTGAGACACGCTACCAAAGCCAGTATTTCCGTAGTCCTTCAATTTTTTTAACGGAAATTGAATCGTTATCAGAGTGCCTTCCTTATTCTCAATGCGAAGATCGCCCCTTAGTTGGGCGCTTAACGCACGCATAATCTTGAAGCCTAATGACGATGCACTGGTTGGGTCGATACTCGCGGGAATGCCTCTGCCATTATCAGCAATTTGAAGCATGACCTGTGTGGATGTGACATGTTGGAGGGTGATGGAAATTTCACTGCCGGTAGCATCAAATGCATATTTAATACTATTGGTAATCGCTTCATTAAGAATAAGACCGATTGGAATTGCCTGTGCAAGTTCTATCTGGATTGGCTCGATCGACGTTGTGAATTTAATAAGTTGTGAAGACGGATTAAATGCGTCCTGTAAGTTGTTTATAAGTTCTGAAACATACGACCGTATATTAAGGCTAGCCAGGTTACTGCCATTGGAAAGTTTTAAATGAATGAGTGAAATCGCCTGGATTCGGTTTCTGCTGATCTTTATCGCCTCTAATACATCTGTTTGCCGGGAGGACGCAGACTGTTGATTAAGCAAACTTGTAATGAGCTGAAGATTGTTCTTAACGCGATGATGCACTTCTTTAATCAGCCAGTCCTTTTCAGTCAGCAATGTTTCTTTTTCTTCCAAAAGTTTCCTTAGCGACACATTTTGGTCATCTATTTGGGCGCCTTGAAGTTCAAGCTTGCTATATACATATTGTTTTTTCCTGTAAGCCCAATATGACAGACCGGCAAGAAGCGACACGGTTATAATACCGGCAAGGGTGATGTCTCGTTGTAAATTCGCATTCTTCACAATCATTGCCTGTGATTTTTGTCTGCCTTTCATAATCACCAGATCTTTCGCCCGCTGATCAGCCAGATATCTTGCTTTTAGATTTGCGATTTGATTTGCTGAATTGGCATTATATAATGAATCGTGGATTTGATTATAATTTTGTAAATGCCTGATACTATTTATATATTTTCCTGACGCCGAATCTATTTTATACAATGCGATCTGAATTTCACTTTCCGATAGGGGTGTTTTGACTTTCGGAGAAAGCTGCTCAAGCTTTTCAAAGTAGAGCCTCGCTTTTTGAAACTTCGCTTCGCTCATATAGAAATCTCCAATAGACTTATAATAGGTCTGCATAAATAATTGACCGTAACTTCCGAAGGCTTTCTTTTTCTCTAATTTATCAAACGTTTCTATCGTTTTTAAAAACCACTTTTCAGCTTCCACAGGATTTTGCATTGACTGGTATACCAAACCGTAGGCGCAATATATATTTAACTTGTCCATATCATTTACGGCTGGCATCACCTGATCAGCAGTCGTGAGATAGCGCAGTAATCCCTGGGTTTTGCCGAGCTTAACCCGATTATCAATGACACTTAGCAGCGCAATGGAGTAGTTATAGCGCGAGTTCAATTTTTTTGTAAAAGCCAATGAGCTTTCTAAATGGGGTAAAGCTTCGGCATACATTTTCAAGTCATAATACTGCCTGCCCAATGAATTGGTGGCGATTACCATCCAATAATCGTCTTTGATTGATTTGGCTGTTTTTAAAGCTTCGGAATTGAAATATAAAGCTTGTTGCGTGTTCCCCAATTTCCAATAAATATTCGCCAATTGGATTTCACAACTCACTTGTTCTTTGAGATTGTTGGATATTCTAAAAAATGAATACGCCCTGGTCATTTCCTCCAATGCCTCTTTAAGCTGACCCTGTTGCCTGTGTACCAGACTGATTTGTTTTAATGCACGGTTTTCACCCAGCTTGTCATTGATCTTTTGATATAGTTGCTTTTGCCGTTCAAAACATACCAGCGCTTCCGAAAAGCTTTTTGCATGATCGATCAGGAGTTCCCCGAAATCTGCCCAGCATTCGGCCTCGCCGGCAACATCACCGGCACGGCGGAAACTGCTTATTAGGTTCGTGTACTGAAGGTGGGCACCGGTCGTATCATACCGCCCATTATAATTGTTCTTTGTAATCGCCCGCAGACATTTATTCCCCCATTTAAGCGAACGGATTGTTCTGGCCAGCTTTAAACCTTTGTTGTAAAATACCGCTGCGCTGTCAATTTGCTGCTTGCCTGCCCCTTCTTTATCGGCAATGTAATTACCCAGATGAATGAGTGACTTGATCTTCAAAGAATCAGGTTGCTCCCTGCGCAGTCCTGCTAATAATTGCTTTGTTGAATCCTTCGAAATGCTTTGAGCATTTGCCACAAAAAAGGTCAGACACAAATAGGTACAAATCCCTATCGCACGGATCAATGCCGGGATTTTCAATATGGACCTGTATTGTATTGACTCCATAAACAAACGCACCATGAGGTTATCAGGGAACTGGATCTTGATATGCCTATGGAAGTAAATATAGAAAATGATGCTTACATGGCATTTTCAGCGGCAACAATCTTTTGTCAGCCGTGCTCTGTTTGAAGCGCCAGGGATGCGATCCCGACGGGTTTTAGACGCTCGGGCAAATAATCCGTTCGATGAATAGCGAAATAAAGTAACGAAATATCGCTACTCAAAATTTAAAGTACTGAAAATGAATTGATTACATATCAGGAATGGATTTACTATACATTAAAACCGATCCTAAAACAGTAATCGCACGCGATCATTTAACGGTAGGATAAATCATGAAAATTTGATTGGCTAGTTGAGCCTGGCTTTTAAAAAACGCGATATGACATTTAGTTTTTCAGCTACTCCTGATTTTGATTTTCTTACCTCTTTTGCCCGTCACATTCGAGCCGAAGTGCATGACAATGTTCTTGAAATACCTAAGCATTTGGGGCACGGCTATATCCGTAAGATCGTGTTCGGCCCCGATTTCGAAATAACCCTCCATCAATTTCTATTAAAAGAAGACTTAATTATCCGTCGAAATGCATCGGCAATAGCCAGCGATCTAATAACCGTTTTCTTTTACAGTAACGACCAACCCCTTGCAATTACTTATAACAACAACCCGCAAGTCCTATTTTCCGGGCGGGACAATTCAGCTATTCAGGTTACGTCTAATGACCTCAGTTCGGTCATATGCTTTCCGGCTCAAAGACTTATTAATTATATGGTCATTGCCATTAGGCCGGCCAGTTTAAAGGAATTTATTTCCGTTGATAAACCCAGCTCAGTACTTGAAATAATCACAGGTAATGGTAGTTCTTTTCTTTTTTTTGAAAATATGGCGGCGGAACCAAAGTTGTTGCTCAAAAACATGATTGCCATAGACATGGGCGATATGCTGAGCAACTTTTATGTGCGGATCAAGGTGCAAGAATTGCTGTATCACGTTTTCTACAAATTATCCCTGCGTGAACATGCCAATCAGGCGATTAACAGTGCCGACATCAGCAGGCTGCTTTACATTCGGGACGAGATTGTCCGCGATCTGAGTAAGCCTCCTGTCTTGCGCGAATTATCGCAGATCGCTGCCATGAGCGAAACCAAGCTTAAAAGTTTATTCAAGCAAACTTACGGCACTACGATATACAATTATTTCCAACAAGCAAGAATGGAGGAGGCGGCCTTCCTGTTGAAAAAAGGGAAACGCTCCGTAGCGCAGGTTGGCTATGACATTGGCTTTACCAATTTGAGCCATTTTAGCCGATTATTTGAAAGACATTATGGACAAAACCCCAAGCGATTTTCCTATTCATAATTATTCACTAGCCCGGATCATTTTCACATGAGCCTATTTCTCCTGAATATCCTATATCAAATGCTGGCGGATTTGGAATATTCTGATGTAAATTACACACAGACTACAAGAGGTCGATCTCATGAAAGCACTGACTAAAATACGACAATAAGCCTCTGATGAAACTACGCCAACATCGGTCATTTTTCGACATGACATTTGCACTGCTGGTCTTTGCATTTTTCCTTTCTTCATTTGATTACGTTCGCGCAGCGGATGTGAAAGTAGTGCTGACCGGTAACACTGCGGATTTAAAAGATCCTGATCAATTATTTGAAATCATTAGAGAACACACGCGCAACAATCCGGATACAGTGATTTGGGCTTTGAACGGGGATGTTTTTCCTGAGTCTTACACCGACGAACAAATACTGAGCTGGAAATCAAAAGCAAATGGGTTGCTGGATAGCAATCCCAAGCTTTTCATATTGCTTAATCAGGGTGACCGTGATTGGATGGACTCAGGAGAAGGCGGTTGGAAGAAAATAAGCTCGCTCGAAAAACTGCTTTCCCAGGCCGGGCACCCGCGTTTTCAGGTTTTTCTTAATCAAGGTTGCCCTGGTCCGTGGACTGTATCGTTTCCAAACCTGGAAGTTGTCGTGATCAATTCCCAATGGTGGAACCATCCTTTCGAAAAGCCATTACCCACATCCGATGCATGTACGATTGCCGACACCGACAATTTTATAGAGGAACTGGAGGGGATCCTGGACGAGACAAAAACGAAGAATGTGCTCGTGCTGTCCCACTTGCCGCTGGTATCGTCGGGGAATTATGGGGGCCGGTTTCCGGTTTCGGCATACTTGCTTCCGCCGAAAGTTGCATTCAGGCAGCATGTTGGAACAAGTAAGGACATTGTCAACCAAGCCTTTGATCCATTCAGATATCGACTTGCTAATGTTCTCCGTGATTACACATCCATCGTTTTTGCATCCGGCCATGAGTTTAACCATTCGATTAGTAAAGCAGAAAATAATTTTTACGTGAACAGCGGCGCCCTGGCTTCTTCGGGTTTTGTTGCAAAATCGAAGCGCGCGCTTTTGGCATCTTCCGATCCGGGTGTGATCGAACTTACGTATAGCCGAGATGGTCAGGTGAGCTTTACGAGTTTAAAATTAAATGGAAATACGTTGTCTGCTTCGAAGGCAGGTGCATTATTGAATGCAACCACTGAAACATTTGCGGGTGCGGGCAATGTGAAACCGCAAGTTCCAGACCAATCTTCAATAAAAGTTGCTGCCGGACCTGAGTACGCGAGCAGCTGGTTCAAGCGGCTTTGGTTTGGTCAACATTATCGGTTTTCGTGGACTACGCCGGTTCAGGTGCCTTATCTTAACCTCGACACAACCAGCCAGGGCCTTCTTATCACCGGCAAAGGAGGGGGACGACAAACCACTTCGCTCAAACTATCGGCTGGCAATGGCAAGGAGTATGTTTTCAGGTCAGTAAATAAAGACCCTTACCGCGCATTGGGTTTTGAGTTGAGAGGGACCGTGGTTGCCGACGTGCTGAAAGACCAGACATCGACCCAGCAGCCTTACGGAGCGATGGCGGTAGCGCCTTTGATGGATAAAATTGGTGTTTTGCACGCGACGCCAAAGCTGTTTGTATTACCGGACGATCCCAGGCTCGGTGATTTTCAGGCTGGTTATGCGGGCCTGTTCGGTATGCTGGAAGAGCGCCCAAATGACAAAATTGAAAAGGATAAGGTTTTTGGTGGTGCAAAAGACATTGAGAAAAGCTTCAAAATGTTCGCCAAGCTTTACCATGACCACGATAATTATATCAACAAGGAAGAATTCGGCAGGGCAAGGATGTTCGACCTTTGGATTGGCGACTGGAGCAAGCACGAAGACAACTGGAAATGGGCTGGATTTAAAGACAAAAGAGGGGAGGTGTTCAGACCAATACCGCGCGACCGCGACCATGCGTTTTCGCGCTGGGATGGCATTATCCCCTGGATCGCGGACCGGGAATGGGGCGTTCCGAACGGGGAGAATTTTGGTGAAAAAATCCATGGGTTGAGAAGTTTAATGTGGCAGGCGCGGCACTTGGACAGGTTTGCGGGAAGCGAGCTTACCCAAGCCGATTGGGTCAATGCGGCCAGACAAATCCAGCAATCAATCACTAAAACTGATATTGAAAATGCCGTCAGGAATATGCCCGCGGAGATTTATGAGAAAGATGGGAAAGAGATTGAACGTAAACTAAAAATCCGGATTAAAGACCTTGAAACTTATGTTGGCCAGTATTACGCCCTGCTGGCAAAAGAAGTGGATGTGGTGGGGTCAAATAAAAAGGAATTTTTCCAGATAATCCGCAACCTGGATGGATCGGTGGAAGTGACAGTATCGGGAATTGCCGACAAAAGAAAGCCAGACCTGACAAAAACATTTTATCACCGGAAATTCTTCACAGACGAAACTAAGGAAATCCGCCTGTTTGGTTTGCAGGATGATGATATTTTTGAAGTCAAAGGGAATGCAGAAAAATCAATCCTGGTCAGGATTATCAGTGGCGGGGGAGATGATGTAATTTCAGACCAATCCGTGGTTTCTGGCAAAAAGAAGATGACTTTGCTTTATGATAAATCCGCAAGCACGGAACTGGAAGGGGGACCGGAACTGAAAAACGTGAGGCCAAAAAACGCCGGACTTTATGAGTACAACCGCAATGCATTTAAATATAACACTTACCTGCCGATTGCATTGTTCACTTACAGCCCCTTTATCGGCGTGGCCTTCCACGCAGGTGTTACATTTACCAAACAAAGTTTTTCCAAACCAGATTTCAGTGCCAAACATGCGTTCCGCGCCTCGGTGAGTATGAAGGGGAACTATGATTTTAATTACAATAACCAGTTCAGGCAGCTCGTGGGCAATTGGGACGGTATTTCCGGCATTGGCATTTCCCGTCCTTTGAATTATAATTACTTTTTTGGTGTGGGGAACGACACAGAAAACGACCCCGGACGATCGTCAAATTACTACCGTGCTCAATACAATTCCATTTCCGCATTTGCGGGGCTGACCCGCACATTCTGGAAGAAGAGCATTGCAGAAGTAACCGCTCATTATGAGATGAATGAGGGCATCCAAAGAAACGACAGCTATCTCGGCGACCATCCAGAAATTTTCGGGGTGGAAAAACTGAACCTGTTTTCTATCAAAGGAACATTCAAACTCGATTTTCGCGACAGGGTGGCGCTGCCGGAAAGAGGCTTCCTTTTTGCGGTTACCCAGCAGGCAGGGCATATTTCAAAATTAAACAATGCCCTTTTTTCAATATCCGAGGTGGAAATCGAGCAATATCTCTCCACTTACCGAAAAAATCCGCTGACACTCGGGTTGCGGCTTGGGGGCGGGTTTAGCGAAGGCGACATTCCGTTCTACAAAAAACTTTCGCTGGGGCAGTTGGACGGACTGAGAGGGTATAAAAGAAACCGTTTCACGGGCAGAGCCAGGGCATTTATCAACACGGAGCTGAGGTATCAGCTGGTTCAAACCAGAAATACATTTGTTCCCTTAAAAATCGGCGTGCGGGGCTTTTATGACATTGGCCAGGTTTGGTCAGCCGGAGAAAATCACGCTGCCAAATACTGGCACAAGGGCTATGGTGGCGGGTTTTACATTACGCCGTTCCGGGAGCAATTCGCATTTAATATCAGCGCAGGCTCCTCCAAAGAAGAGCCATTGCTGCTGACAGTTTCGGTAGGGAGTTTCTTTTGATCCAAAATGCCGCCTCAAAAGGCAAGATAAGCTTGTCCTTGTTAAATCACGGTTAAGTAAGATAGTAGGTAAAAAGATCCGTATTTGATAAATTAAAAAAGCCTGACTGGCGTAATAGCGTTACCAATTGCCCTCTATGATAGGTGGAATGATTGATCATATGTGGGAATGTTTTTCTGAATTCCATTGAGATCAGTTCACCATTTGGTTTGATCACACTTATTTCGTTTCCGTAATTTTTCTTAGGATAATTATCGATGAAAAATTTAAGTTCGGTAGAGGCTCTCTTCCAAATGGCTATAAGCTCTTCTTTGGTTCCGGTAAAGTCTGCCGATAGGTATACCGGATTAGGAGCGTCTGTCCAGAAATCCAGCCATATTTTCTTCGCACTCACGATATGTACAGCAGTATCCCTGACGCTTCCAAAACTGCTTATTGCGACCTGGTTCCATTGTTCATCCGTGATTTGCGTAAGCCAGGATATTACACGGTTGTCTGCCCAGTTGTTAAATTCAGCCAATTCAATAAAATAGCTTTTAAGATCAACACTGCCTTTTTCTGTACGTTCCGGTGAAGTTGTCATGTTCTCTTTTTAATGTACATCAAAGGTAGAGACGAAGAGGGCTGTCACTGAAAGGGCAGACGTTCAAAAAGTGTAGCTAGGCGTCCAAACTGTTGAGCCGATATTGTTTGGGTGTGGTTCCGTGAACCTGCTTAAATGACTGAATGAAACTGGACAAATTTTCATAACCAAGTTCCAGATGTATTTCGCTTAAGTCAAGATTACTGTTCTTAAGCATTTCGGCGGCTTTTTGCATTCGTTTCTCTTGAAACCATTTTCTTGGTGACGTACCATACAGATTGGCAAAGTGCCGTTTGAATGTTGACAGCGTCATGTAACACAGAAACGCTAATTCCTCAACGGTAACAACATTATACATATTTGCTATAACCACTTGGCGGATCAAAAAATCCCGCTCTGAATAATAACTATTATCATGAAGCCTCCTGAGAACTCCGGGATAGCAGCCGCTAAGATATATAAGCAGTTCTTCAAGTTTCACCCTTTGCAGCTCCTGAGATAATGATGGAACGGAGGATAAGATCAGCTCTAAAGAGTCTACAAAGTTTGTAAGAAAGGCGTCTTTCTCAAATACGAGGAAGGGTTCTCCACTTGGTTCACTTATTGAATGCCTCGTGGGCATGGAATGGCGAGTAAAAAAGTCTGTCAACAACTCATTGTCGAAAAAAAACAGAACACTTCTGTATTTGCCGTTAGGAGCAGAGGTTTTCTCACTCATTAAGCAATTGCCGGCAGAAAGAAGGAAAAACTGGTTTGGGTTTATCGTGATCTTTTTTCCCGCGTATTGCACACTCTTGTTGCCCTCCAGTAAAAAGCTAAACAAGTTTTGATCCAGTGTAATTTTAGAATTTGTTGTGGTCAAATCCGAATTATACCGGATGATGTCTGAGGTTTTCTTTCTACTTTGTATTGTGGGGTATCGCATGCTCTTAATATTGGTTCAGCGCTATTAAAGCTACAAATTCCTACCATTTTCATCTTGTATATCCAGCTCCTCTAAATTAACATCGACCACAGGCGGAATATACTTGGAACCACCAACTACTATGAATCTGGCATTCGGACTGAATATTCTGATTACTATAATCGGAAAAACAAGGTAAGGCAAGTTTACCATGAGAGCAGTTATTTTTCGTACAAAGTAGAGGCATTAGGGTAATAATTTTGGGTATAAAGATTGTCGATAAAGAATTTAGCATATTAACTGAACCTGATCGAGTTGTAAATTCTCAATCTTCCTTATACATCTTTGAAATGATTTGTATAACCTGGTTAGGTTTATCTTTCATTATATAATGACCAGAACCTTTAATATGGATTAATTTACGATTTGGGGCCTGAGCAACAAATCGCTTGTGTGCAAGCCTCCAACGGGTTAATTCATCTTCCGACTGCCACGGAGGCGTTTCTGCTAACATGTCAATCACGGGGACGGATGATGGAAATGAGATTTTACGCATTTCGATTGCGTTCTGCTGAGCATTTTTCATCAACCAGTAAACACCCACCATCTCCGTTTTGAATTTTTGCTTTAAAGGCTCGTATTGAGCCCAATATTGCTTTGTCTGTTTATCTGTCCAAAACTCAACATGATTAGCATCAATTAAAACTGCACCTTTTACAGCCTTATAATTTCTCTTTGCGAATATCGTCGAAAAATATCCCCCCAGCGAATGGGCAACTAGAAAGTAGCTCTTTTCAATATTCAAAGCGCGTAAACCATTTTCCAGTGAGATAACCTGCTGAGTTAGGGATATTTGGTTAGAATCCAGTTCGCTTGTTCCAAAACCAGCCCTATCATACGTGATCAATGTAGCACCCGTAGACTTATAGAGTGAATCAAGTATGCCATCCCATACTGTCAAATTATCACCGCCACCATTTTCAAACACAATTGCCGGATACGTCCCTGCTCTCACGTTAAAATGGAGGCGGTGTCCTCCAACATCTATCAATGTATCGATTACGTTGTTGGCAGATACTGGAATAATTGGTTTTCCTATGGTTAAGGAACAAGTAAGACATAATAGTAGTAATAATGCATATATTGTTTTCATGGACAGCAAATAAGTAGAATGAGAAGAGGTGGGCAATATATTGCTAAATAACCGATAAACTGTTTCCTAACCATTTGTGCTTGATTTCACAAACCACAACAATCAATGATCAAAATATTATTGGGGCAATGAAGAGCTAGTTCAAGACAAATATCATGCACTGAAAATGGAAGCTTATGCATTTGATTTAAAAGAAAATCGGGTCACGCCATCTTTATTTTCATATAGGGTTGTATATTATGTAACTAATTTTTTAGTTTGTGTTCAAATTATTTCAACCGGATGGAAACAAAGGATCTTACCAAGGCAGAAGAGCAACTGATGCAGGTGTTATGGAAGATGCAAAGAGCCTTCATCAGGGAGATTATTGATCAGATGCCGGAACCTAAGCCTGTACATAGCTCCGTATCAACGATTATGCGTGTCCTGGAGACGAAGGGGCTTGTAGGCTATGATGCATTTGGTAAAAGTCACCGTTATTATCCTTTGATCTCGAGGGAAGAATATAAGCGGTTTCAGCTGATGAAATTAATGGGTAACTATTTTGATAACTCGGCACAAAAACTGTTTTCCTTTTTCATAGATGAGCAAAAAATCCCGGAAGATGATGTCAAGGAAATAAACAAAATGCTTCTCACATTGAAAGATCAACAATCCGGAAAATGATAGTTTACTTTATCTCAGTTCATATTTGTCTCATCGCGGGCTTCGGATTTTACAATGTTTTTCTGGAAAAACAGACGTATTTCATGCTCAACAGGATCTCTTTATTGTGTCTTGCGGTACTTTCGTTCTGCATTCCGGCGATTCCCGTCAAACCGCATTTATCTGCCTCTATTCCCCTGGATCTGGTGATTCATGGTGAGACGCTATCGCAAGTCGCTCCGCAAATGTGGAATGATCACATCACTGACTGGCTGAAATGGGCCTATTTTACGGGCGTTTTTTTCAAACTTGGCTGGCTGATAATCAGATTTCTATATATCAGAAACAAAATCAAGAACCCTGGGGATAACGCGGCATTCTCATTTTTTAAATACAAAGTAGTTGATCGCAACGTATCGAATTTTGAGATGATCGACTATCACGAAGATGTGCATATCAGGCAGTGGCACAGCCTGGATATTTTGTTTTTTGAAATAGTGGCCATCGTTGCCTGGTTTAATCCGGTTGTTTATTTCTACCAGCGAAGCATCAAAAGGACGCACGAGTTTCTGGCAGATCGCGAAACAGCAAGGCATTTCGGCAATTACTACCAATATGCATCGCTGATCCTGAACAGGTCGTCGCAATCCTCACCTGAGATGACCAATGCTTTTACTGATAAACATTTACTTAAACAACGGATCGCAATGCTGGGAAGGAACAACGCTTCCAAGGCAAATCTTGCGAAATATGTCTTGCTAATCCCTGTTCTGCTTTGTCTTACATCATTTTCTGCTTTGTACAAAAATCCTGCTGCAACTGCCGAAATGGGCCGAAAAGGCTCTGTTGCTCCGGCCTTCCCCGGCGGCCTGGATGCTTTTCTGGGTTATCTGAGTAAGGAGGTAAGCCAATCGGACATATTCAAAGCGCACCACGATCAGGGAAAGGTGTTAGTAAGCTTCGTTGTCGATACCGATGGCAATGTAGTATCGCCCCAGGTAATGGACAGCCCGAACGCAAAGTTAAACAGCGAGGCTGTCAGGATCATCCGCAACTCACCCAGATGGTCGCCCGGCCTACAAGACGGCCGAGTGGTGCGTGTGAGGCATGAAATAAAACTTGGCTACCAATTGTCGTCAACTAATTGATTGACAGGATACAATAGCAGAATTGGGAAAGGCAGAAATTATTATAACTAAATAATAAGCCATAATAACTTATAAAATAGTTTATTAACTAAAATATAAGTTATACATTTGTTCTGATTAGAAATTTTCAGTTCAAACAGCTTTGCCATGAAAAAATTTGCGGGTTATACCAGCTTCTTAGTGCTGCTATTATTTTTCGACTTTTTACCAAGATTTTCGATTGCCCAGGAAATGGTTGATACCCATGTTTCCGGTGTGATCCTGGACGAAAAACAACAGCCGCTTCCATTTGCGGCGATCATTTTGAAAGCTTTACATGATTCCACAGTTATCAAAACGGCACTGAGTGAAATTGACGGAAAGTTTACACTCCTTAATGTTCCAACGGGCGTTTTTATGCTTGAAATAACAATGCTAGGCTACGAAACATACAGAAAGGAAATCGAATCTGTTGCCGTTGCCAGAGCTAATGAGCTGGGGAATATCCAACTGAAACCCGCGACTAAAAATCTGTCAGCTGTTATTATTACAGGACAAAAGCCATTTATCGAGCAGCGAGCCGACAAAATTGTAATTAACCTGAACGATCAGCTTGCCGGTGGTTCTTCTCTGATGGAAGTAATGGACCGGCTGCCGGGCATACAGGTTAACCCCGACAATATGGTCTATTTGAATGGTCGAAATGTACGTATATACATTGACGGTAAACCAACTCCACTCTCCGCCGATGCGCTGGCAGGCTTACTTCGGGGTATGTCGGCCACATCCATTGAAAGGGTGGAGCTGATTGCTCGTCCGTCCTCCAAATACGATGCTTCTGCGAGTGGCGGCATCATCAATATTGTCAGGAAAAGAGGCAGTAGGGAAGGGCTCAGAGGCAATGCCTACGGTGGTGGGGGATTTGGGCGATATGCCAAATACACCGGCGGATTTAATCTTAATTTTAAAACAGGCAAGTACAATCTGCTACTGAATACGGACTACAATTTCAATAAATATTTTGTCGATAATTACATTTTGGCAACCCCGGCCGGAGAGCCTGGCATAGTTTCCGGTGGCACCGAATCAATGATCAAAAGTGTTCGGCAAATGAACAATATTACACCCAGTATTGGCCTGGACCTTTATTTAACAAAGAAAACCACGCTGTCATTCGCAGTTACGAATGCACTGCAATTGTTTAAAAAGGATGCTTTTTCTGAGATGACGAACCTTGATGAAAAAAGCTTGGCCGGCAATTTTGATAACCGTGTCAAAACAAAAATGAACAACTTTTCCTCCGGCCTGCATTTGCTCCATCAAATGGATACTCTGGGCAAAGAACTAACCGTCGATCTGGATTATTACCAGAATGTCAACTATTCCGACCAGCATAACACTGAGGGGGTATTTAGTCAGGGTCGTGATGAGCTAAGACGCACTTTTTTTGATCAGAATAATGCATTTGACGTTTATTCGGCCAAAGCCGACTTGACCCTTCCGCTCAAACACAAAGCGCAGATGGAATCCGGGTTCAAGTCTAGCTACGTGGAGACATATAACCGAAACGTGCTCTATGACATTAATGGAAGCAAATTGATACCCAACGATTCGCAAAGTGATCTTTATCGCTATTCAGAAAGCATTCATGCACTGTATACCACATTTCATCAGGAGCTAAAAAAATTATCCTACCAGCTTGGTTTACGGGCAGAAGGCACCTGGAACAGCGGTCGGCAATTGCAGTCAAGCCAGCGGTTCAGCCAGAATTATATTCAACTGTTTCCTACGGTATTTTTTGATTACAAATTCACTGACAAGCATAGCTTTATTGTCAGTTTTGACAAAAAAACAAACCGGCCGACCTACGAAAATATGAACCCGCTGCTCCGTATCATCAATGCAAATAATTTTGTACAAGGAAATCCTAACCTGCGGCCTGTTTCATCATATAACGGTTCGGCTACGCTGGCCTACCGCAACGCACTTTTTGTAACTGCCAACTTCGGGATCGATTTTCGCGACTTTACCTATTTTGCTTTTCAGAACCAGCGCGGAGACAGCACGGTGACCAGACCGGTCAATAATCGCTACACACAAACTGTGAGCCTGATTACAGCTTATAATCGTCAGATCAAGCCTTGGTGGTACACAAGCACGAATATCAATTTGCGAAAGTTATCCTATCAATTGGTGGATGATCATGTAAATATAACGGGCATTACAACCTTCAATTTTGACACTTACAACAGCTTTTCACTTACTAAACAGTTATCCTGGCTGATTCTCTTTCGCTACCGTGGAAAATCACAGGAACGTAACATTAAAACCGACGCTTATTTTACATTAACATCCGGATTACGGCAATCCTTATTAAAAAAACGGGCAACCATCGCCCTGAACGTAACAGATATCTTTAATAATTTTAAAAACAGGTATTTACAACAATCGCTGGCACTCCGGCAGGTTTGGGAAAACAGGTACGAAACGACAACCGTACGATTAAACTTCACCTATAACTTCGGCGGGCAAATAAACAAAGTCAAAAAGAGCGACTCCGCTGCGGATGAAAGACGTAGAAGTGATACCAAGGAGAACTGATATCCGAAATTTGTGAAATAATTGTAATAGTGCAATCAGGAAAGTAAGCTGAGCACTATTTATTATTCGTAAGTGAGATTTTGTATGAACATAAATTCTTCGAGGTATCTAGCAGACGGAGATCAGAAGGAAAGCATTGCCGCTTTCTCGTCTTCGCTATGACTGATTATGGAGCGCAAGAACATTAAAAATGCTTCGGTAGAAGGAAGGCTCTAAAAATTTGGTATCGGTAGTTTTTAAAAAGCGGAGCAGCATTGCCCGCTTTTTTTTGACCGCTACAAGATCTTGCTGTGGACAATTAATTAGCATTAGCAGGTTAAAGCCAGCGCTTGCGGAGCGAACCTTTCTTCCAGTGTCTTCAAGCTCAGTAGCAAGTGCTAATGTTATAACATTTAAGGCGTTTAGTAACCGGGTAGGTGACCCGAAATACTTCAGTACGATAGATTAGGGGGCGTCATGCTATATTTGCACGTTCATACTGCTAACATTAATATCCTTTCATGCGGCTTTTTGCAAGTTTGTTCATCCTTTTTCATTTCGCGGAATGTTTAGCTCAGAACACTGGCCTTGACTCTGATATCTCCACTGAGATGAAGCGCCTGAACATACCTGGTCTGGCGGTTGCAAAGATAGAAGCGGGGGAAGTTGCGTGGACAGGTCATTTTGGGTTTCAGAATTTGGAAAAACAAATTCCTGTTACAGGGAATACTATTTTTCAAATTGCCTCCATATCAAAAACCGTGACAGCTGCGGCGATTATGCAGCTGGCTGCGAAGGGTTACTTTTCGTTGGATGATGATGTCAGTGGCTTTCTGCCCTTTTCTGTAAGAAGCTCCTTTCACCCCCGAAAACCTATCACTTTCAGGCAATTATTAAGACACAGATCTTCTATACGTGATAACTTTGATTACCTTCTTCCATTTTGGGAAGGGAAATACAAAGGCCCAAATATTAGTTTAGACATATTCTTGCAAAATTATCTGGCAATTGGTGGTTCAAACTATCACAAGGATAAGAATTTTATTCAAGCAGCGCCTGGTGACAGGTTTGAGTACTCAAATATGGGATATGCCCTCCTGGGGTATCTTGTAGAAAGAATCTCGAAGATGCCTTTTGATGAATATTGCCAGAAGAACCTATTCTCCCCTCTTGAAATGCGTCAGACCAACTGGTTCCCTGATAAAATGGATGCAAATAGGCTGGCAACCCCGTATATATTCTCTGATTCACTTAAAGTCTATCAGCGGCAGCAGCAAAGCACTTTTCCAGATTACCCTGCAGGCCAATTGCGTTGTAGCATAGGTGATCTTGCCAGATTTTTAGTGTGCTGGACGAACGATGGTAAGTTTGAAGGAAAGTCCATCATAGATAGCGTTGCGGTGCAAACTTTGACGCCTAAGGATATGAGCCTTGGCTTCCATACATGGTTTTTATACTTGTTTAATACGGAGACCCCCATGTACAGCCATAATGGGCACGGTCCTGGTGTCTCGACTTATATGCTTTATGACCCGTTCTCCAAAAATGGACTGGTCATTTTAATGAATGGAGAGCTGTCTTCTTACATGGATCGGCGAAGCCTCATAAATCTACTTTATCAAAAGCGAAGCCTTTCAGCAGGTAAATAATCATTGCAAAGGATGTTTTACCTGTACTTTGTAATAAAAGCGGCTAAAATATAATTTGGGATCTTTAAATTCGTCAGCTTTTACATTTATGGACACGTTGATTCTCCCTGTCAGGCATCCTTTACTCAGGCGGTACGTACAATCATTTTTGTTTTTTAAAGAAGATGTGCGCCAATCCTTTGCCTATACTACTTTCCCAAACACAAACGTTTGCCTGGCAATTTACAGAAACAATCAGGTTATATATGATGTGAATGGGCCAACAAATCACTGCAAAGTAAGCAAAGGCAATGGCAAGGTTAACAGCCGCTTATACGGATTTCACAGGCTGCCATTTACAGTTTCTATTGATGGGACAATTGATCAGATTTGTATCCTATTTAAACCAGGTGGGCTTCGTAGCTTCACCCATGAAGGTTTTTCAGATCTATGGCAATCCAATGAGGTGCTGGAAGATTTGTTTCCCGGCAAAACAAGTGGGCTTATTGATTTGCTCTTCTCGACCGATACACCAGTTACACGAGCTAATTTGTTGGAACAGTTCCTGCTTTCCAGGCTTCTGTCCGGCAAAAGCAACCCACTACTAGATACGTCACTCAGGCTTATTGAGCAAAACACAGGTCCGCTGACGGTAAATGGTTTAGCAGCTGCACTTCACGTGAATGAGTCAACATTATATCGGTTGTTTTTAGATCACATTGGCCAAAGTCCAAAGGCTTTTTGTCAGACGATCCGGTTTCGTCACGCGCTTTCAGCCTTAGCCGTACGGCCAGAAGACAAATTGACCCAATTGGCATACACCCATGATTATTACGATCAAGCCCATTACATCAAAGATCTCAAACAATTCACCGGTTTTACTCCAAATCAGCTAAAACACAAGTTCTCCGTTGAGCAAAGCGAGCTTATCTGGATCCCAGCCCGCTGATCTGCACGATTTTTACAATTTCGACACTTTCCAGCCGCGTATGTTTGTGGCTAAATGAGATAGCCTGTCACGATGGACTGGCTTATCGCAATCCAATATGCGCCAATGAACCGTCGAATTTCCCTGCTTCTGGCCACAATTATGCTGGCCACATCCACTAATGCCCAATCACCAATTCCCATCGAAGCTCAGATGTTTGAGCCTTTTGACACAATTACATGGAATCAATCCGCTATCAAGCGAATAGCAAGCGTTGGCCAGCTTTGGGGAACGCTCAAATACTTTCATCCTGCATTTATGAAGGGCAAGCTTGACGCAGATCAATTGCTATTAACCACTGTCGAGCCTTTATTAAAAAATCCTTCGCACGAGAATTTTGTGGCCACCATCAATAAGATGCTCGCCATGTTAGATGATCCGACTTCTCAGATTAAACGGTCTGCTGAACCAATACAGCAAATGGGCGTAAGTGCAAGCAAACCAACCAGGAAGCCAGCGGCTAATGTTTCTTATTTGTCTTTTCCCCAAGAAATCATAACAGCTTCTTTTTCAATGGACTCTTCCTTACAAGATATGATGAGCAAAGGTAAATTAATGATTATCGACCTTCGAAACCGGTCAGAAGACCATTCTGCTGGCTTGCGGCAATACACATCTTTTGTCCGGCCACTGCTTTCGGGTTTAGTTGATCAAATGCTTATCCTGCCTACCACCCGCACCGCTTATTATCATGCTTTTCTACGGCAGGATTTTCCCGATGACCTGGATGTTATTCCTGCGGCAGCCCGTGAAGGAGATCCTAATTATTGGTACCAGGAACGATTTGGGCTTAAAAATACGTCTCAGGGAGCCTACCTGGCTGCCGGCAAAGCCCACTTACGCACTAAACGGATTTGCTTCCTGGTTAATCGATACAACAACGCCAACACTTTGAAAGCTTTATTGGCAGTTAGAAACAGGAATGCGTGCTACCTGGTTTTCGACGGCCCTGTTCCGGAATATCTGCAGGGTAGTTATTATACAATGCCGCTGGCAGACGAGATAAAGGTCAATGTAAAAGTTGGTGAACAGATCTACGAGGATGGCACGCTGGGATCAGGCCCAGACCGGGTGATTATTTCGGCCAAACAGCCTACAACTGATGAATTGATTGACTTAGCCGCCAAGCTTTTTGAAACCACTATGACTCGCCCAAAAAAGCCTGTTGAGAATACAGTTTACATCCGGTTACCGCAGCAGGCTTATGCAGACAGTTTGTATCCCCAACAGAAGGTCCGTCTGCTGGCCTTATTTAATTTTTGGAATGTGATCCATTACTTCTGTCCAAATAAGCACTTACTAAAAGGTGACTGGCAAGATAAGCTTCCCTATTTTGTTCCCCGGTTTCTCTTTGCCAAAGATTACAAAAGTTACTTCTGGCTATTACGGGAGCTTAGCGCCCAATTAAACGACGGTCATGCAGAAGTGCTTTATCAGTATGGCATTCTTCCTCCGCCCGGGATCACTGACTACTTTGCTCCGATGTGCGTGAAGTATATTGAAGGAAAAACCATTGTAGTTAATTTGCTTTCGGACGAGAAGTCAGAAAGACAAACAGGCAGGCTCAGGATTGGAGACGAACTTTTGGCCATTGACAACGTGCCTATTGACACTTTGTTCCGAAGGTGGGACCAATATGCTGGTAGTTCCAACGAATTCAGCTATCGCCACCTCTTACATAAGGTTCCATTAATGAGCCGGTCCGGAGATCAGCCGCTTACAGTATTGATCAGTCACCAGGACAGCAGCCAGGAAGTGATTCAATTAAAACCGGTTAACAAGGACGTTTATTGGCAAGCCATGCTAAACGTCTACTATCCGCCGGTGCCTAAGCCATTTTGGCGGAGCATTGATGACAGCACAGGCTACGTCAGGTTGAACAGCATTTATAGTAATCAGGTAGATAGTGTGTGGCAGGCTTTGAAAGACTACAAATATATTATCCTGGACGCCAGGGGATACCCGCGCGATGAAGCGATAGTCCAGACCATTGCCGCCCCGTTCATGACAAAAAGGGATACGGTCTGTATCAACAGTTTTCCTGAGATAACACATCCGGAATTTGCCAGAAATGCGGTCACGTTAGAAGCTGAAACCGTAAAGCCCTTAGCCAGGTTCGTTCCTGTAAAAAAGGATAAGAAATTTATTCTGCTTTGCGGGCAGAATGCCAGTCAGGCGGAGACAAATATTATGGCCTGGCAAAAACTGCTTGATCCGGTCACAATTGGGATCCCCACCATCGGCGCTAACGGCGTTTCCAACACAATACTGATGGCCGGTGGATATTCTGCCAAGTATTCAGGTTACGCAGTTTACTACCCGGACGGTACGCCCAATCAACGACTAGGCGTAAAGATCGACATTCCGGTTACGTTGACAATTCAAGGAGAGCTAGCCCGGCGAGACGAAATTTTGGACCGGGCCCTACAATTTATAAAGACTGCCCGCTAAGGAACCTCATAAGTCCGTACGAATGCCAGGCGGTGGTCTAATATTGAAAATATAAATCCACCTGTTTCAAACATGGTGGATTTTTTCGTCTTTAAAATGCCCATTTTTAGCATCCCCAACAGCCAGTTACAAGTAACCATTCATCATAGGGCTTTTCTTCCCGCTTTGCATTGCACCGAATTATTCTTGATTGATTAAAAGATTTTGGTTTCCCCATTTTGCGATTTCTTTGAATACGGCAACAAGACTATTGCTCTTTTCCGTGAGTGAATATTCCACCCTAGGTGGCATTTCTTTAAATTGCTGACGGATAACTAACCCATCACGTTCCAATTCCTTCAACTGTTCCGTCAGAACCTTTCTGGAAATCGCCGGAATACGGACACTCAGCTCACCAAACCGTCTTGTTCCTAACGTCAGGTTATACAAAATCAACGGTTTCCATTTTCCACCAATCACCTCCATAGTCGCCGTAATGGGGCAGTTTTTAAAGTCATTTTGGTTATTTCCTTTGGTTACCATGATGTTACCAGTTTCTGTATTGTTACCCAAAAGTAACAAGTTACTTATAGAAACCAAATTAGTTTCTTTGTGAAACAAATGTAAAGTTTAACTTAAATATAACAAAGATGATTTTAATTACAGGTGCTACGGGACATTTCGGAAGGCTGACAATCAATCACTTATTAACCAAGGGGACTCATCCTGGCGAGATTACGGCCCTGGCAAGAAACGCTGAAAAAGCAAGCGATCTGAAGGAGCTGGGTGTAAAAATTGTCGTTGCTGATTTTGACGATATCGACGCGATGAAAAATGCGCTGATCGGCGTAGATAAATTGTTGCTGGTGTCTGCGGTAGATTTGTCCAAACGCTATTTACAGCATGAAAATGTTATAGGGGCGGCCATCGCTGCCAAAGTAAAGCATATCATTTATACAAGCGGTGCCCGTAAAAGTGACGACCCAAACTCATTTTTATATGACTTTATGGAAGCTCATATCAAAACAGAGCAGCTGCTATACAAGAGTGGATTAGACTACACCATTTTACGAAATGGCTTGTACATGGAGCTGATTCCAGCGTTTATTGGAGATGTTATCAGTTCAAAAACAATCTATTTGCCTGCGCAGACTGGGGAAGTGGCAGTAGCCCTTCGTTCGGAAATGGCCGAAGCTGCCGCATCTGTTCTACTTTCAAGCGGACACGAAAAGAAAACCTATAATCTCGTAAATACTAAGGCGTATAATTACAGCGATGTGGCTGGGATCATTTCTGATATCACGAATGAACCAATCCAGTATGTATCTCCAACAAAGCAGGATTTTTTAGATGCGTTGTTACAGGCTGGAATTGCCATTCCGCAAGAATATGTTAACATATTGATAGGGCAGGCTAATGGCGAGGCGGATCTGGTAAGCCAGGATCTCGTACGACTCCTTGGCCGAGAGCCGACGATCTTGAAATCATACTTGGCAGAGCAGTACGCGTGACAAACATTTCGCTTTAACGGAATCTTCAAATAGTCAGAAGGATTGAAATTTTTGAATTTCATCTTTCTGACTTACAAGTGATTAGCAGCTAGTGTGCAGCAAAAACCTTAGGCAAGTTGATTATTAAAGTAAATTGTGCCGCAATGCCATCCAGCTTGATTGAAAGTGAGTTGTTCGGGCATGAGCGCGGCGCGTCCAATAGAGAGGATTGAAGATGTTGATTCAAATTTCAAGAATTTACATGACCTTAGAGGCATAAATCAGCTACTCTTGCTATGATCTTGGAATTTACAGCTGCGCCCGGTTTTGACTTTATAACCCGGTTTTCAGAAAAAATTAATGTTCCTGTGAGAGATAATTTCCTGGAGATCCCCAAGGAGATGGGAGAGGGTTATGTACGTAAAGTTGGCTTCGGGGACGATTTTAAATTAACGATCCACAGGTATATACTGAAAGAAGATCTGATTATTAAGCGCAACCCGGCTGCAACATCCAATAACGTCCGCACCATTTTCTTTTACAATAACAAAGAAGATATTGAAGTCAAATACAACAACGAGGAAAACATACCATTCTCCCAAAAGAATGATTCTTCCATACTGCTGTCTACCAATGATTTGCGCACGGAAATCCGTTTTCCTGCTGGCAGCAACATTCAATACGTAGTAGTTGGGATAACTGCCGACCGGTTACGCTCAGTACTGTCCATCGAAAAACCGAACGGTACATTGAAAACCATCACAGCCGAAAATGCTTCCTTTCTCTTTTTTGAAAGTTTGGATGCTGAAATGCAGCTGCTGCTTAACAATATTGTATCCGTGGATATGAATAATTCCCTGAATAATTTCTATGTACAAATCAAAGTGCAGGAATTGATGTATGTGCTTTTTAGTAAGCTGTCGCTGAGGGAAAATACTACTTTCAAGAATATCAATAGTAACGATGCTGAAAAGCTTTTGGTCATCCGAAACGAAATATTGAGTGATCTCAGCAGTCCGCCCGTTTTAAGCGAATTGGCGGTGATCGCATCCATGAGCGAGACGAAACTTAAACAGCTCTTTAAGCAAACTTTTGGAGATACAATCTACAATTATTATCAGAAGGCGAGAATGGAAGAAGCTGCATTTCTGTTAAAACAAGCTAAACATTCTGTTTCTGAGGTCGGCTACGAACTAGGGTTTTCAAACCTAAGCCATTTCAGCAGGTTATTTGAAAAACAGTATGGCATCACCCCAAAGAAGTTCTCTTACACTTCTTAAACTTCCTTTGCATTCTCAACTTAAAACACTACTTGCCGGATAGGACTATTATTGTGCCTTTTCTGGTTATTTTACCCATTCAGTTACTTCTACATTTGTTCATCAGTACGAACCTATCGGGTCGGCGAATTGGACAAATTGAGAATCGCCTATATCCGTCTATCAACCAACCCGGAAATTCCGAGAGGACGTATAAAGCATTCCGTTTGATGACTTCTGCGCATTTTATTCTCCGGAGCAGCTTAGGCTATACTGATTACCACTTTATACCGGCCGGTGGCGTAAATGGTAAGGTTATCCTTGTGGTGGATTAAAACAATTTTGTACAGATATCAAGAAAAATCAAAGACACAATGAAATTATTAGAAAAGGTAACACTGGGAAAAGAAACATTAAAGAACGCAATTGCGATGGCACCCATGACACGCAGCCGGGCGAACATTGAAGGTGTGGTGTCAGATATGACGACTTTATATTACACCCAGCGGGCAAGTGCAGGACTTCTCGTAACGGAGGCCATAAATATCTCAGAGCAGGCGCTGGGTAGCCCGCTGACACCGGGCCTGTACAGCCAGGAGCAAATCGAAGCCTGGAAGAAAGTGACAAAATCCGTTCATGACAAAGGAGGAATAATTTATGCACAGCTTTGGCATACCGGACGGGTTGGGCATTCAGTGGATAGAAAAGGGAAACTTCCGGTAGCACCGTCGGCAATCGGGATAAAAGGGCAGCAGCATTTCACATCCCAGGGAATGAAAGATTACGAAACGCCTCAGGAGTTGACCACTCACGAGATCAAACAGATCGTGAAAGATTATGGCCAGGCTGCGAGGAATGCTATTGAAGCCGGTTTTGATGGCGTTGAACTGCATGCAGCATTCGGATATTTACCAAACCAATTTTTATCAGAAAGTGCGAACCTTCGGACTGATGAGTACGGCGGCAGCATTGAGAACAGGAACCGCTTTGTAATTGAAGGAATGCGAGAGTTGGTTAATGTCGCGGGCACAGATAAAGTGGGCATTAAGCTATCGCCAACTGTCTATTATAACAATATTGTAAACAGTGATCCTGTTGCTCAATTCTCACCCTTGATCGAAGCCTTGAATGAAATGCCACTGGCCTATATACATCTGATGAATGGCATGTTCCCTTTGGACAACTTCCCAAATTATCCTAAAAATGCGATAGAAACATTTGGCAGTATAAGTAAACACCTGGTTATCGCCAATGCCGGGTTCAATAAAGAAAGTGGAGAGGCAGAATTGGACAAGGGGATCGCTAAGATAATTTCTTATGGTTCATTGTTTCTCGCCAACCCGGATCTGCCAGAAAGGTTTGAATTGGATGCAGAGTTGAATCAACCTGACCAGGCGACCATGTATGGTGGAGGCGCGAAGGGATACATTGATTATCCGTTCCTGGAAAATTGACCCTGAAGCTACCTTTTAACAAGTGGCAGTTTCGAATTTATTTTGAAAAGAAAAAATCAACGAGATACTATTAGGATTTGGACCCACGTCTTACATGGCGTGAGTCCTTTTAGTGTTTAAATGTATTCAACTATTCTCTAAGCCTTTATTTTACCTGACAACTTCACTTACCAGGATGATAGGGGTGATGTTGGTGTATTTTCGGAAAATCCGCACGAATGGCGTCCCGGTTTGGGCCGATAGCCGCTTGGTAGTCGCTCAGGCTTTTTACATAGAAAGTACCGATAGCCATGAAAGGCAGTGGCTGGTTAGGAATGCCACTGGAAACACCTTTTTCAATGGTGTATTTGACCAGATTGGATCCTAAAAACCCCGCTACCATCGGCATGTGCTTGGTTTCATAATACTCCAAATCAAAGGTTTTACCTTCGGCATAAGGGTACATGACGGATACTTTGGTTAGCCCTTTCTCAACATTAGTCACGGCCTGCTTTTCTTGTCCGAACGCTGCAAAACAAATGGTCAAAAGGATAATTGATACAGCTAGTTTAACTTTCATAATTACTTTGTTTAACTGGTAAAATGTTCATAATAAGTAGTATTAGGCAAATATTGAAATAATGACTTTATTCGCAAAACGTTATTTTTCGATGAAAATGATCGATAAAACCGATTAAGATACATGGAGCTGAGACAACTCAGATATTTTTTAAAAGCCAGGGAGCTTTTAAATTTTACGGAGGCCGCTAGAACTTTGAATATCAGTCAAAGTACTTTATCACAGCAAATTAAGCAGCTGGAAGATGAGCTAAATGTTCCCTTATTTAACCGTATCGGAAAAAGAATAACGCTGACCGAAGCTGGTAATCTGTTTGCTCAATACGCTTTGCAGAGTATTAATAAAGCAAATGAGGGGTTATTGCTTTTGCAGGATTTGAAAAATCTGAATGTGGGAAGCATTACGATCGGTGTCATTTATTCCATGCGAATTCTGTTTGCCAAAATACTGGTTGAGTTTGCGAAGCAGTATCCGAAGATCAAAATCCAGGTTGTGTTTGGAACCACAAAAGACCTTCTCGAAAGACTTAACCTGCATCAATTTGACTTTATTCTGACATTCCATGAAAAACCGGAGGGAACGGAATTGAAATATCAAAGTTTGTTAAAAGCAAATATGGTCTTGGTAACTGCTAAAAAATCACCGCTAGCCCAACGAGACAATATATCACTGCAAGAGGTGGCAGACTTGCCACTGGCTTTGCCTTTTAGCGGTAACAATACCATACAGTTTTTTGAGGAGTCATTCGGTCAACAAAATCTCGTCCCGAATATTTGTATGGAAATAAATGATATACCTACCTTGTTTGAAATTGTCAAAACAGGGCATTGGCATACGATATTGAGTGATACCAGTGTAAACGACCCCGAAGTAGTGGGTATCCCAATTGATGGAAAAAACATGAGGCGGACTATTATGATAATTTCGCTCAGAGAGGCCTATGAGACAAAAGCCGTCAAAAAATTTTACGAAATGCTGGGTAAAATGTAAAGTCTCGGCTTGTTAGAGCTTGGGGCGAAATTGAATGGATATTAGTCTGGTCTTGCGCGCTAAAGTATCCATGCTAAGTCCAACTTTCCTGAAACATACGGTCAGTTAGCTCAGTCTATGAAAAACCTGCATCAAGATGATAGCTATTGCTGTTAAATTCAGCGGAACGAGTGAAGGCCTACTTTGTTTCCCTCGCTGTCGATGAACACAGCAAAAAAGCCATTTTCAGGATCAATCTCAGTTTTTTGAGTTACAACTTTTCCTCCATTCACCTGAACCTTATCCAGCACCAACTGTAAATCTTCCCCTCCGTTTAGATAAATGAGTGTGCCAAAATCAGAGGGCTTATAGCCGGGTCCATGGATCAGCGCGACATTGACAGAGCCGTTTTCACCAGAGAAGAGGCCCATTTTCGTCCCTTGCATATCAAGCTGCTCAATGTTTACGTCAAGTATTGACTGATAGAATTCAACAGCTCTGGGAAAAGAGTCTGTCGGGATTTCGACGATCGAAACTAAGTTTTTCATGTTTTTTGTTGTTTCCGGGATAGATTGAGAATCAGAGGCCTGTGAACCTGACTTGTCTTGGTGCGAACAGGCGGAACTTGTAATAGCGGCGACAAGTAGGGTTGCAATGAGCTGCTTCATGTCTGTTAATTTGTGATGCAGCAAATGTACCAGCAGCTGCGCACTTGCAATTGTAAAATTGCGACACTATCCCACCGAGTAAAGAAGTGTTGAAAGAGCCATCGTATCGTCGGCTAGAAAACGGCCAGGGCTGGTGCCTGTCAATTCTTTGAAATCCTTTATGAAATGCGCCTGATCATAATAGTCATGATCGTACGCAATCTGGATCAAATCGCCCGATTGACGAGAAAGCAGCGTTTTTAACACAGCTTGTAAACGGATCACCTTTCCCAATTGTTTAGGACTGATGCCGATCTGACGTGTAAATAACCGTTCGAGTTTTCGCCTTCTTGATAAGTCGTTTTTAAGTATCGCATTAATTGCCGTGCTGCCGTTGGCTAGCAGCAACGCTTCGATGGTCGATTCTACGATTCTGTTTCTGCTAGCGCTGTCATTGATTCGTTCCAATAGAAATGCTTCAATCAACGCTATTCTATCCTGAGTATTGGCAGCATTGATGATTTGCTTCGAAATGTAAGCGGCCGTTTCATCACCAAAAAGCAACTCGATTGGCGTTTCCGTATTGGCAAGGTTTACGATGGACGTTTGCACGAAATTCGCAAAGCCATATGGGTAAAATCGTACCGCAAAGCAGTTGACTTGCCCGGTTGGCTGGATATAGTAAGGCTCTGTTATCTGTCCCAGGACCATGGAGCGTGGTTGGATAACAAATTCGGTTTCTGAGACAAACCGCCTTACATCATCACCAAGAATAAAAAACAATTCAATGCACCCGTCTGGCAAAACGCGCTGCTTTTGTGTCGCATTATCCACCAGTCCCTCTAACGTCCAATAGCATTTAACGAAGGAGGCGAGGTCGGCAGAAGGAGAGTAGGTTTCGTAATTCACTTTATTTAAAAATGCAGTTAATATATCAAAATGAATTTAAGGTGTTGATCTAATATTGCTTTTATGGAAGCGGAATCAACCGTATGAGTGTGACCAGCTACCATTCCTTTTTCAATATACTTGGTAAATACCTTATCAAACAGCGACTCAAAATATGATATCTTAGTACCCATGAATGAGTCTACTCGTAAGGCGATCCAAAAAGATTTATGGCGGTTTATGATTATTGGAAGTTTCCTATTTTCCATATTTTGTGTTTTAGTAAAAGGCAATGTTCCAACTGAAAGACTACCATTTCGATATTATATGTTAGCCGGTGCAGCATCTCTTGTAGTGGAAGCAATTCTTTATTTTACAATCAGGAACTGGTCTGAGCGTAGCAAAACTTGGGTTATCTGGTTAATAGTTTTTCTCTGGCTAGGAGTCTGCTTGTTGCATGGAAGGGTATGAGATCGAGATTGGCTTACTAAATCGGCTTATCTCATTTGACGCCGGATTATATACTCATTTACAATGGCAGCAGGCTTATACGCTAAAATCTCGTGAATTGAGCCGATTGGAAGACAGCCCAACCAATGAAATTTATCATGGCCATTTCAATATGATAAGTTGGTAAAAGTTCTTGCCCGTATTATCACATTTCGCATTTGGTTTAATGAGCGCTTTTGTAAGATAGTTGTTATAGGCAATCCCTAAAAACAACTTTTACATTTCGTTAACCTTCTTTTACCGGTCCTTAACAGGCGCCAGGATAATAACTTTTAGTTTTGCGGCCACCGCAGTGGCGGACCACCGCAGTGGTTGAAATCCATTCCCACCAAAACTATCCATGAAAAACCAACGCTTTTTTCTGATTCTTTCCTTTCTATTCGTTGTATTTCACGTCCAGGCGGATGATCTGGATGATTTTATCCGGAGCCAAATGCAGAAGCGGGGCATTCCCGGCTTGTCCCTGGCTATCATTCAGGACGGAAAAATCCTGAAGGCTCAGTCATATGGATTTATTGATAAGGATGGAAAGGTGCCTGTCACGACGAACACCTTGTTTCAGGCAGGCTCGGTTAGTAAATCTGTTGCGGCTATGGGCGCTCTGTATCTTGTTGAACATAATAAACTTTCTCTGGATGAGGATGTTAACGTAAAACTAAAAAGTTGGAAAGTTCCTGATAATGAATTTACAAACGACAAAAAGGTTACACTGCGCGGGATACTCAGTCATACTGCCGGTCTGACAGTGCACGGATTCCCGGGCTACGCTGTGGGCGGGAAGATCCCTTCGGTCGTTCAGATTCTGGATGGGACAGCCCCGTCGAATACATCACCGGTTCGCGTAGCCTTTGTTCCGGGCTCCCGTTGGAAGTATTCAGGTGGCGGTTATACCGTCATGCAACAACTGATGGTGGATGTGACGGGCGCTGTTTTTTCGGAATTCATGAAAAGCAATGTGCTTTCGCCACTTGGTATGAAAAATAGCACCTACCAACAACCCTTACCCGCGGAACTGGCCAAATTGACGGCAACCGGTCACTACAACAATCGAAGATTAGTGGAAGGTCGCTGGCACATTTATCCTGAGATGGCAGCAGCGGGATTGTGGACTACGCCGTCCGATCTGGCCCGGTTCGCGATTAGTATTCAGAATGCCTATGCCGGAAAATCAGGAAGTGTTTTATCCCAGTCCATGACCCGCCAAATGTTGACAGATCAGAAAAACAGGGATGGATTGGGTGTTTTTTTGCAGGGTGACAGTACTACGCTCCGCTTCGGCCACAATGGGCGCGACGAGGGTTTTGATGCGTTACTTACCGCTAGTGTGGACAAAGGACAAGGCATTGTGATCATGATCAATGCGAATGATAACTCGCATATGATGGGCAGGATTGTTGATTTTATCGCTGACTATTACCACTGGAAGGGATTTCCTGTAAAGACTAAGCCGGCCGCGGTGGATGTGGATTCCAAAACTTTAAAGGCTTTCGAAGGTCGGTATGAATTGTTTAATAATCGAATTGTCACTTTTGAGGCTGAGAATCAGAGACTTTTTACCTTGGAAGATGGTTTTGTTGATGAAGAATTTGTGCCCGTCGCTAATAATAAGTTTACATCGACTGACCGCAATGTTTCTGTGATCTTCAATCCCGACGCTAATGGAAATGTGACTGGCTTCACGCTTAAAGACGATGATCAAGGCTATCAGCGAAAGGTTCCACGTATTGGGCCGCTTGCCGATGCCCATAAAACCAATGCTGATCCTGATCCGTCACGCACACCCAAAATCATGGTGGCTTTGCAGGCTATGGTAAAAGGTGGTAAAATGTTAGAAGAAGCATCGGGCCTCACTTTGGGAGCCAAACGCGATTTTGCAGGAGGAATGCGCGAGCCGGAAACTTTGAAATCATTAACTTTTATTCACTCAGAAAACGTCGCAGGACGGGGAATTCAACGCCATGAAAGCGACGTAAGCGAAATAGTAACTTACCAATTGAAGTCCAATCAGCCGGACACCTATATACTCGTCCATCTGACCTCCGACGGCTTGGTTACGGATTGCGATCTCGTTGAAAAATAATAGCTATATGAAGCAAATTATGCAGGTACTTCGTTGCCGGCAATAATGTTTTCCCGATGCTGCTTTCCGCTAATTACTTGTTAATGTGGTTTTACTTTAAATTAAAAAAGATGAAAAAATTATTTGTGTTTAGTCCGGTTGTCCTCCTGGTATTCTTTCTGCTAAATTCATTTGTGATAAAAGAAAAGAATGCAAAAAGGAAACCAATAAAAGAAGCTAAATCATCGGCGATTACCAACATCATTTTCAAATCAACTGATGGCGGACAAACCTGGCAGGACATTAGCGAAGGACTGCCCGTGAAATTGCAGAAAGAAGGTATACGGGGAGATGGTTTCTTTGCAAATGACCGTGGGCTCTATTTACGTGCTGGAAATGGGGTTTATCACAGTGAACCAAATGCCACAACTGCTTTCTGGACAAAAGAAATTTTCCCTGGTGATCAACGTAACATTGTCCCTGGCAAGAATGGGATACTTGCATATAATATCAGGGGTCAATTTCTAAAAAAAATAAACGGAACGAGTGATTGGTCGCCCATGTATACGAATTTTCAAGAGCAAGCCGTACGCTTAGACAGCACGAAAGATTGGATGTACAAGACTTATAAAGAGAGAGAAGTACGCACCGTTTTTGAAACTGCCGGAGGCACAGTGCTCATTGGCTCCAGCAACAGCCTTTTTAGATCCACTAACAAGGGAAAAACCTGGAAACAACTGCATGTTGGAAACGGTAGAATGAGATTGGTAGAGTCAAACGGCGTACTCCTGACTACCAGCAAAGATGGAATATTAAGATCGATCGATGATGGTCAAAACTGGGATCGCGTGATTAGTGAAGGGGGGCTTGGCGTCGCTGTGGAACGTATTGATGGAGGATTTGCCGCCATAGTAAACAACCCGACAACTCAAAGAAATAGCATACACATTTCAATGGATAGCGGAAAAACCTGGAATACCATAGGCGAAGACCTACAACCTTCCAGGGCTAGTTTATTAATGAAAGAAATAGGCGTACTTAAATCTTTGTCGGAGATTTTATCAATCAAACAAATGGGTAATTATTTAATTTGTGGCCGCACAGATGGCATATTCCGGTCATCTGATATGGGCAAAACATGGACAAAACTGTTAATTCCTGCGGTAGAAAATTTTGGCTTCAACTTATCTGTTTCTGGCAACGTGATGTATGTCATGCCAAATAAAGGATGTTGAAAAACTCCAGACTCAGAAATAATGTGTATCGCTGATAGTAAAATCATTTATCATTACCAAGGTTGCATATGCTGTTCTGGTCATGTAACTGTTTCGGGCGACGTTAAACGCCTTATGAAAGTCGTAGCAAGGAGGGCTCGGAAACCTGCCTTGGAATAAGTACGCGTCGTTTCACCGATGAATGAATGAATATTTTACGCTGGCTGGGGAATGATTCTTAGATATGGCTTTAACGTTTTCCAGCCTTCAGGGTATTTTTCTTTTGCTTCTGCATCCGAGACAGCGGGTACAATGATTACTTCGTCGCCGTCATTCCAGTTTACGGGCGTGGCTACGCGATGTTGGGCAGTGAGCTGCATGGAATCCAGCACGCGAAGGATTTCGTGGAAGTTCCTCCCGGTGGTCATTGGGTAGGTGAGGTTCAGCTTGATTTTTTTGTCCGGGCCGACTATAAAAACCGAGCGTACAGTCTGATTAGTCATCGCTGTCCGGCCTTCCGACGTGCCCGGTTCTTCGGCAGGCAGCATATCGTAAAGTTTGGCAATCGACAAGTCCGGGTCGCCGATCATCGGATAATTTACTGCGTAGCCCTGCGTTTCCTCAATGTCTTTTTCCCATTTGAAATGACTTTCTACCGGGTCTACGCTCAATCCGATCACTTTGCAGTTCCTTCGTTCAAACTCGGGCGCAAGTTTGGCCATATAACCAAGCTCGGTGGTGCAAACGGGTGTAAAATCCTTGGGGTGAGAGAAAAGAATGGCCCAGCTGTTTCCCATCCATTCGTGAAACCGGATCGGTCCCTGGGTGGTGTCGGCCTGGAAATCGGGAGCAGTGTCGTTTAATCTGAGGCTCATAATATAATGTCGGAAAAAGTTTATGTATGGATCAGCGCCATAACTTACCCAAAGGTGGATAAGGCTTGGAGATCGGTCAAAAAATTGGGATGAACGACGCTAAAAAGGGACGAAACAGCAGAAGTTTGTGAAAGGGGTGGTGAAGGCAATTATCCGTGTCTGATGCCCAGCGTGCTCAGGAGCTCGTCGCGATACGATTTGCCGATCGGAATCTTGATGCCGTGCACCGAAATTTCATTTGGGAAAATGTCGTCGATCAGATTTACATTGACTGAAAAACGGCGGTGGACGCGGACGAAGGCCGCTGGGTCGAGCTGTTCAATGAAATCGGTGATCGTGGAGCGCACCATGATCTTTTTCTGCGAAGTGAGGTGAAGCAGCACGTAATTGGCCTCACTTTCGAGGTAAAGAAGTTCGTCGAAAAATATTTTTCTGAACACGTAGCCATCTTTTACGAACATGAAATTTCTGATCGGCACGGATGGCATTTTTGCCGGACCAGCGCCCATTTTGCTTCCCGAGAAATTATTGAATGCAATCTCGATCGCGGCATACAGTTCCTCTTTCGTGAATGGCTTTACAATGTAGGCATGAGGCTTCACCCTTTTTGCGCGGTCAATGGTTTCGATATCACTGTTTGCGGTCAGGAATATGAAAGGCAGCTTGTAGGATTCGTTCAGCTTTTCGGCAACGTCAAGACCGTCTTTTCGGCCAGCCAGCTGAATGTCCAGCAGCAAGAGGTCCGGCATGTCATTTTCAATTAGTTCGATCGCTTCGGTGTAGTTGATCGCCGGGCCGCAATGCGAATATCCCAACTCGTCGAGCGTGTGGAGGATCGTTCTGGCGATGACGAGCTCATCTTCTACTACACCTATTTTTAAAACGCTCATGAGTAGTTAATCCTGGGTTTTTCTGACTTCGCGGTTCGTAAAATTAATCGTAAAAACGGCACCATTCAGCGTTTGATACTGAACTTTTCCGCCAATCTGCCTGCTGAGATCTTTAATTAGCTGTAAGCCAAGCGTGGGTGCACTAGTCAGGCTAAAATCCTCTGGCAGGCCCGGGCCATTGTCGGAGTAGCGCAGCTGATATCTGCCTTCGTCCAGCTCCGTAATTTCCAGCCCGATCATTCCGATTTCTACATTGCTGAATGCATATTTGAAAGAATTGGACAGTAATTCATTAAGGATCAATCCGATAGGGACAGCCGAGTCAATGTCTAAATGGAGCTCAGGAACGTGGATTGAAATCGTGACATCTTTTTGTTTTTGGAAAACACTTTTCACCTGTCGGCACAGGTCACCGATAAACTGTTTCAGATTAATCGTACTCAGGTTTTCAAGCTGGTAGAGGTTCTGATGGATCAATGCAATGCTCCGTACGCGGTTGCGGCCTTCCTGCAATGCGGTCCTGGCAGTGTCGTCGGTCAAAGTTTTGCTTTGCAGTTCAAGCAGCCCTGAAATGACCTGCAAGTTGTTTTTAACCCGGTGGTGGATCTCTTTCATCAATACATCCTTTTCCATCAAAAGGGCCGATTGCTCGGAAACGGACTGTTTTAGCTGCATCGTACGCTCATTCACGATTTCTTCAAGTTTCCTTTTTTCCCAGGCCAGTTGTTTCAAACGGAGCCTGATGATCAGGAAAACGCCCATTGTGAACAGCACTAAAATTAGCAGTATAAACCACCATTGCAGATAAACGGGTTTGAGCACCGTTATCGGAATGCTCAATTCCATCCTGTTCCAGGCTCCTTCACGGTTTTGCGCCTTGATGCGAAGCGTAAATTGGCCATGAGGTAAGCCGCTGATCCTGATTGAGTTCTCATTAATATAATTCCAGTCGCCATCAAAACCATCAATTTTATAGGCATAGCGATGTCCCTCATTTTTGGTAAAATCGAGTAACTGAAAGTCAACCGTTAAAAATTTGTCGCTCGGTGCCAACGTAATTTTCCGGGTTTTCAGTAGCTCGGCAGTTTTGTTGACCAATGTATTTTTTGAACCAATGAACTGACTAAACGAAATGATCCTGAATGGTACGTCCAACGTGCTGCTATCTGTCCTGAAATCGCTTGGGTTGAAGGCATTGACGCCATTTAATCCTCCAAAAAACAATCGGCCATCGTCCGCTTTGAAAGAGGATGTTCGGTTAAATTCATTGTGTGAAATGCCGTCGGCTGTGGTGTACGTACTCACCTGGAATGTCTTACGGTTAAACCGAATCAGGCCATAATCGGAGCTGATCCACAAGTTCCCAAACTCATCCGGCTCGATCCGGTACAACACATCGGACGGCAGGCCAGCCGTAATGTTGAACTGCCGGGAAGTGTTGGCTTTAAGGTCCCAACGAAAAAGTCCCTCGCCATTGGTAGCCAACCAAAAGATCCCGTCGCGGTCGCGGTATGCATCCAGAAGGCTTAATGTGTTTAAAAATGGGGATTGGAGCTTGGCTATTGACCAATTGCTGTTATCGGCCGTCGGCTTTCTACTTTCGGAAATTGTTTGAAATTTGTATAAACCATTCTCGGCCACTGCCCACAACATACCATCATTGTCCCTGAAAAACCGGTAGACAAATTTAGCATTAGCACCCGGCGTATTCCTTGTTGGCAGGGAATCGAAACGCTTGGTGTTCGAGTTGAAGATGGAAAAACCTTCGGTTCTTCCCATAAGTAACAGGCTGTCATTCAACGAAAACATCGACCATATTTCGGAACCCAGGCCAGCCGGATAGGGCTTCGCCTTATTGGTTTCAATGTCGTACCTGAATAATGTATATCCGCCGCTGTAAAGCGCCGATCGGTGTTTGACGAGCGAATAGTGGATTTCCTGGTGTTGTAATGCCCGCATTTTATTTGCCTGCTGCGTAAATGTATGTGACCAGATGTTGGCCGCCACATTCCCGGCCCGGTCTGCATAAATGCCGCGTGCCTGGCTATTTGGCTGAATATTTTGCTGGCTACCGGAGAAATAAGGTTTGAACCGGTTCTTGTTCAGCTTTACCTGGATGACGCCGAGGGAAGTACAAACCCAGATATTTCCAAGTGAATCGGGGAAAAGCTGGTATACAAACAGGTTTTCAAAGCCTTTGAGCTCCGACCGGTCTACCACGCGGAGAAATGCATTTTTGTTCCATATAAAAAGCGCATCGGTAGGGATATAAAATGCCGTAGCGTCTCCGCCGGACGCCACCTGAAACCAGTACCGGCTTTTCACCGGCCCAAGATTGTACTCGGACGGATCGGCAATCGTTTCAAGTTTACCATGCTTTGAGAGCTTGTCAATGGCAAAGTTATCTGGATTCTCTGCCGTGTTGTAGGTAAGCAAAAGCTCATTTTTATGAGTAAAGCCAATTGGTAATGAGCGCAATACATTGTGTTGGCGAAAGGCCGTCACCCCATTGTCGGTAACGAGGTACTGAATTTCCTGGTTGTTTAGTTTTAAAAGCGCTTTTCCGGCCGTGAATGTACAATTCGGGCCCGACACCCGGTAGTCATATTCCATACCGTTCGCTTTCCAATCCTTCATTTCAAAACGGAGCCTGAAACCTGTTTTTGACGAGTATTTCCAATATCGAAAGGGTGATACGGTGAGGATGCTGACTTCGCCGGTGCCGTCATTCGCCACCCAGTATACGTCCTTCTCTTTGAATGGTAAGTTTGGAAATGCGGCCGTCAGCGTTTGAATGCGCTGCGTAGTAGCGTCCATGATATCCACTTTTCCGTTTGCAATAAGCTGGAACCCACTGCTTCCGTACAGAATAAAAAACCTGTTCGCGTCGTCTTTGGCGAGCTGGACTACCTTATTTTCCTGCAACCTGTCACGTTGCCGGGTAAATAACAGCGAATGCTGGCCGTCGTAGCGGTTCAGTCCGTTGCGGGTTCCAAACCAAAGAAAACCAGAAGAGTCCTGCAGCCCGCAAAAAACCTCATGCGAGGCCAGCCCATTTTCGATCGAAAGCAGCCGTTTGGTGATCGTATACTCGGACGCGCGTGCACTATCTACCTGACCAGCCAGCAGATGGGAAGTCAGGAAAAAGGCCAGCGGCGAAAGCCATCGAAGCGTTAAAGACAACCGCTTCAAAGACTCAAAATTCAGGTGTTCTTTCACTGCCAGTCTTTGTCTTTAAAATAGATTTTCGGAGAAGTGACCAGGACGAAATGTATTGGCTCCTTTAACCATAGTGTAAAATACAGTTCCATCCTGAATCTAATGTTCGTGTAAAGGTGCAGTTTGATTTTTCAGATTCCAACGTCTGTCGCGCCCTTCCGGCGGGCCCAGTTTCGGATAGGCTACTGCCCGGATGTTTCTGGTACATCCCGGATTCTCTCATTGCTATGGTGTACTTTCACAAACTTCCGACATTTCATCCCCGCACAGGCACGTTCGTCCCTTTTTTTTGACCTTATAGCTGCCCAAAGCCACCTTTGGGAAAGCTATGGCACTGATCGACCTGGATAAAATTATTGTAAGAAGAACCATTCTGGGTATTCGCTGTCCTGTATGCGGAGGAAACCTGCTTGTTTCTGAAGAAAAATCTGTCATCAGCAAGCTCACCAGGATTATTTCCCTTGGAACCGTCAGGCCCGAAGACTATGCATGCGAAACGTGCAAGAAGCGGTACATACTGCTTTGATGGCAAACGCCTGATCGATTCGGACCTGTCTGAATACTTAATTGCAAACCGCTAAAACCTTTAATCATGCCTACCTACCTGATTGAAATCCCCCATTCCGAGAAAGTTTCGGATTGTATGCACGTCATCAATGTGTTTCTGACCTCAGGTTCACACATCATTTCCCAGGCGCACTGGGGATGTAAGGATGGTGTGCACAAAATGTGGTTTATCTACGACTTTGACAGCAAAGAACAAGTTCTCCAATCAATTCCGCCACTCATGCGGCCTCAGGCACAGATTGTCGAGCTGAATAAGTTCCGCATCGAGGATGTGTCACAGTACACCACGGAATGACTTCCGTAACCATAGACGCAACTTAGGAAATGATCAAATCCAGCCTGAAACGGCGGAAACAAAAGCCAGGTCCGGAGACGGGCCTGGTTTCTCCCTGTTAAAATTTCAACGAAAATGAAACAAACTGTACTTGCTTCTAAATTCATATCAAAAGCAGTAATGCGACTGTTGTTTGCGACCATGCTGCTGTTTCCTATCGAGAGGGCATTGGCACAAACGACCTGGAATGGCAGTGTGGATTCGGATTGGAACAAACCGGCGAACTGGTCGGCGGGTGTGCCGGACGCCAACGCGAAAGTAACGATTCCCGACGTGATCAATGATCCCGTTGTTTCCGAAGTTGCGCTGGCCAATTCGGTACTTGTGGAATCGGGAGGCACATTAATTATACAAGCGGCGGGAACTCTCTCGGTCAATGGCTCTGCGGTATACACTACTCCGTTCAATGCCACGGCTACAATTCACAACCTTGGAACCATCACCAACAACGGCACGCTGACCATCGGGTCGGCAGCTGGTGCCGGTGCTTATGGTATTGCCAGTCAGGGCACGTTTACGAACAGCCCAACCGGTGTCATCCGTATTGACCGAACAACCGACACCGGTTTATATGTAGTTTCCGGAAGCTTTACCAATAGCGGGGATGTTATTATAGGCAGTGGCGAAACTGTGGGATATCATGGTATCTGGAACGACGGGGCGTTCGTCAACAATGCCGATGGCGGCATTCGTATCGATCGTTCCTCGCTAAGAGGATTGGTAACCAATAGCAACAGCTTCCATACCAGCGGGGTAATTACCATTGGCGCAATAGCTGAGGTCGGTTCAAACGGCGTTGAGAACCGGGCTACCCTGAACGTCGATGCCTGCGGAAAGCTGCTTGTGCTCAGAGGGGACTTTGTCAATGAGAGCGCTAAAAACGTGACCAATGCCGGATTGATCCAGATCAGTAACCGTTTGACGAATAATGGCACTTTTACGAATGCTGGTGTTCTCAAATACAGTGATCTGAGCGGATCGGTAGCCAACAATTATGTTATTGTTAATAACGCACCAACACCAATTTTCAGTTACGGCGTCGGAGCTTCGGGAAGCGTGAAAGGCATTTATAAGGACAGCGACGGAGCACTGTCAGCAGGTGTATTCTCTGCTCCAAATCATTTTGTTCCCGACGCATCTTTGCCGGTCGGTATGCACGCACTTTATGCCAAAGTGGTCATTGCGGCGGGTAATTGCGAATTTTTTGTGCCATTTACCTATGTTGTATTGCCGCCTGCAATGGCAAACCAAACCACCTGGACTGGCGCGATAAGCGGGGCCTGGAACGAACCGGGTAACTGGTCCAATGGTGTGCCGACGGCGGATTACGTCGCAATTATTCCCGGAATTTTCAGTAATCCCCCTCTCATTTCCGCCACCACGCAAGCAGCGGCTTATGCGGTTCATGTCGAGCAGGCAGCCTCTTTGAATATTGAAACAGGCGGCAGCCTTACGATCAGCGGTTCAGCGCCTTATGCGAGCCCATTTAATCTGACCGCTGCGCTTTACAATGAAGGTGTGTTCAAAAACAGCGGTAATCTGATCATGGGAACGCCGGAAACCGCCGGGTCTTACGGCCTTTTTAATCTAGAACAATTTTCAAATAACGGGGGAACCATCCAAATCGATTATACTACGCAAACCGCGCTCCATAATGCTTCCGGTACGTTTACAAACTCGGGAAACCTTATTTTAGGTAAAAAATCAAGCATAGGCAGCGTTGGAATCTGGAACGGGGCCGATTTCTTTAATTCAAACACAGGATCGGTAAGCATCGACCGGTCTGCCGGTAGTGCGATTACGAACGAATCAGGCGATGGCGTTTTATTCACCAATAACGGATTGATCGCAATAGGCGGAGAAGCTTCTGTCGGAACCTATGGAATCGATAACCGCTTTAATTTCAACAACAATGCCGGGGCAGAGATTAGGATCGACCGGACAACAGAGGCGGGCCTCCATAACGCTTACAATTTTAACAATGCAGGAAATGTCACCATCGGCGAAAATGCTGATGTGGGCACCAATGCTATTCATAATCAGGGAATGATCACCAATACGGCCTGCGCAACACTCCGGTTGCTGCGAGGCAACTTCCTGATCACATTTCCATACCAGGTTGAAAACAACGGACTGCTGCTGATCACCAACTCGCTTGTAAACGGTGGAATGGTTACCAATAATGGAGTCTTGAATGTCGGGGATAACAGCTACGAGGTAAACGTTTTTAATAATTCGGTTTTCGTTCAAAATGAGGTGCTGCCAATCTTTCGGTATGGCAGCTCATTTTCAGGGACGGTCAACGGTATTTTTAATGATAAGGAGGCCACACAGCCCGCCGGAACTTTCACCGCACCGAACACTTTCGTGCCCGACGTAATTAACAACACGGTTCTGACACTATATGCCAAAATAACGCTGAATTCGGGCGCGTGCAGTTACATCGTACCGTTTCGACTTCCCGCCGCTGCTCCGGCTATCAATATCAAGGGCAAGGGTGTCATTATTAAAAACGGAGATCATATTGCAGATCCGGTAGACGACACCGCGTTCGGCCTGTTATATCCCGGCGAAGGCACTTCGGTGCGCACCTATACGATTGAGAATGTGGGGTTCGCTGCCCTGAACCTGACAGGTGCTCCCGCAGTAAGTCTCACAGGGTCAGGCGATTTTACGGTTACTTCCCAGCCAGCTGCAACGGTTCCGCCAGGCGGAAATACTACTTTTCAAATCACTTTTGATCCGAGTTCGACAGGAAACAAACAGGCAATCGTAAGTGTCGCAAGCAACGATTCCTACAAAAATCCCTACACTTTCGGGATAGGTGGAGACGGAGCTAACGGTTGCCCCCCGCAGGAGAGCAACGGTCAAATGGTTTGGACCGGCGCGGCGGGAACCGACTGGGCCGACCGCTGCAACTGGTCGCCTTCATCCACTCCCGGGGAAATCAATGACATCGTGATCCCTGCCACTGCTAACCAACCGGTGATCTCTGCTGGTTATGATGCGAAGATTAAAACCTTGGTGGTGCAAGGCGGTGCGACGTTGACCATCGATGCCCTTGGTAGTCTTACCGTAATGAGGTCGAAGGCGATCGGGGACTCAGAAACGGCACTTTACAATGCCGGCACTATTCAAAACAAAGGGCACCTTACATTGCTGGATGCGGCCGGCACCGCGACTTATGCCCTGTCTAATGCCGGAACATTTGTGAATGCTTCCTGCGCAGAATTTTCTATATCAAAATCACTCAAAAACACCTCGGCATTTGATAACAATGGGCTGATGACCATCACAGCGGCATCTACACATATAAATACCGGCACATTCACCAACAATGGGATCATCGTGTATCCACAGGGAAATTCCATTCCGGCCGTCACTAACAATGAAATCGTTGTCGTGCCAGGCTCGGTAACATCTTGTGAAACGTTAAGTCCGGCTTTTAACTTAAACGGGGAGGCAGCATTCACCATCGCAGGTGTTTTCAGGGATGCGTCAGGTTTGGTCAGTGCAGGTATTTACAATGCAGGCTCTGATACGTTTACGCCAGAGGCCGCCCTGGGGGAAGGCGTTCATGGATTGTTTGTTAAAATTGAAGACGTGGCTAACAGCTGCGTCAGAACAGTTCCGTGGCAGTTGACAGTAACAAAATGCTGCGTCCCACCCGTTTTTACCGCTCCCACCGTAACGCAGCCCGCTTACCCTGTGACCACGGGAACGATTGTGATCAACATCACGGCTGCAGAACCCGTTGAATATAGCGTGGACAACGGCAGTAATTGGTCCGGCAATGCAACATTCGGTAACCTGACAGCGGGTAATTATCGTCTCAAAGCAAGGATAGCCGCGTTGCCGGCTTGCGAGAGCACCTATGCAAATAATCCCGTCGTGCTTACGGAGTTTACAACCGCGATGGACACCTGGACGGGGACTGTTTCGGATGACTGGAGCCTGGCGGGAAACTGGCAGGATGGAACTGTTCCCACGACATCCGACGACGTGGTAATCCCCGACGTCGCTAATGATCCCGTCGTCAGGGCACAAACGGCTGGTGAAGCGAAGTCTGTATTCGTGCAGGGTGGGGCTTCGCTTACCGTCAGTGCCGAAGCAATGCTGACGATCAATGGGTTTGCATCCTACGCGTCGTTGCAATCGGGTGCCGAGCCATTCAATTTTACAGCTGGACTCAACAATCTGGGAGCCGTGAACAATAGCGGTACGATCGCCATCGGTTCGTCGAGTGGGGTTGGGACTTATGCGATGGTCAATCAGGGTGCTATGATCAACAATTCAGGAGGAAGCATCCAAGTTGACCGCTCAGAGGATACTGGCATTTATAATGCTGCCGGGAGTTTTACGAATGGCGCTGCGATTACCATCGGTGCTGCTGAAAACATAGGCAACCACGGAATCTGGAACGATGCAGCATTCACTAACAACAGCGGCGGAGTCATTAAAATCGATCGATCGGCGCTGAGGGCATTGATGAACAATGCGGATAGCCCGAAATCTGTTTACGCGACCTTCCACAACGAAGGGGCCATAACGATAGGCGAAAATGCCGCTACCGGGGCTAAGGGAATTGAAAACCTGGCCGACTTTAACAATACGGGTGCGGGTAATATCCATATCGACCAAACGAGCGAAAACGGCCTTTACCATGCGTCGGGGAAGTTTGCCAATAGCGCCGGCATTACCATTGGCGGTTCTGCGGCTAGCGGACTGAATGGCCTGGTTACCTGGGGGAACTTTACCAATACCGCGAGCGGAAACATTCAGGTTTACCGGGTGTCAAGTTTAGGGCTGCATAACGCATCCGGTACCCTTCAAAATCAGGGAAAGATCATCATCGGAGCAACAGCGGGTGCAGGAAGGACCGGCTTTCAAAACAATGGCACATTCAACAATACGGGCGCGGCAGAGCTTCGTGTCGACCTCACATTGACGACTGCGATCCACCATCTTGAAGGGAACTTCAATAATGAGGCGCAGATCGTGATAGGTGCACTGGGAACGGTCGGCCGGTACGGCATCACGACGGAGGCACCTTTCACCAATGGTGCCACAGGAACCATCCATATTGACAGAAGCGACGCATTACAAGGACTCGGGATCTATCAAAACCAGGGTGTTTTTGAAAACTTTGGAGACATTATAGTTGGGACAAACGCTTCGGGAGGAAAGACCAGCCTGCTCGTTGATAAAAATGGGACATTCAACAACAACGCTGGCGGCCTTCTTAAAGCGGACCATAACCGCACTTTGGGGGTGGAAGTTTCGGGAACCTTGAACAATGCGGGCAGCATCGTGGTCGGGTCGGTGGAGCTACAAGGGAATTATGGCCTGTTTAACAACGGCGGAGTAATTAACAACAGTCTGGGCACAAGCGGTGCCCGAGGTGAAATCCGGATCGACGGATCAAGGGAGGCAGCATTTGAAAACAGGGGAAAGCTGGTCAATCATGCCGATTTATTCATTGGTGCGATATCGTCTGTTGGCAAAGCTGGAATAGACAATCGGGGCAGCATTGAAAATAATACGGGCGCTGTAATCCACATTGACCAAAGTACTGTCAATGGCATTGCTGTTGTCGCCGGAACAGTTTCCAACTCTGGTTCTTTCGTGCTCGGTGCAAACAATGCTTTGGGTTCCGATGGGATTCTTAATAAAGCTGCTTTCAGCAATTTGAATGGAGGTAAAATTCAAATAGACCGTTCCACCCGGAGCGCGCTCCAAAACCTGGCAAGCTTTACGAATGCCGGTGAGATCATAATCGGTTCGACTGCCGCAGGGGAAGTGGGAATAGAGACACACGCGATATTTAATAATAGTACGGGCGGACACATCCGGATCGACAATACGACGGATATCGCGTTGTCAACCCCGGCCGGAACCTTTACTAATGCGGCCGAAATCACAATCGGTGGCGTGGCGAACGTAGGCCGTTACGGTCTGGTAAACCGTGCCGCATTCACTAACAATGCTGGCGGCAACATCCGGATCGATCGCTCTGCGGACACTGGGTTGTACGAATCGGCGGGCACATTCACCAATAACGCGGTCATTACCATCGGTGGCTCTGAGCATGTAGGTGTTCATGGCATATTTAACGAGGCTGCATTTGTGAATGCAGGGGAAGGCAACATGCACATTGACCGCAGTACAGCTGCCGGACTTCGTAATTTCAACGGCACTTTCACCAATACGGCACGAGTCACAATTGGCTCCATGGCCAGTGTCGGAACGTTCGGTATCCGGAACCAGGCTGCTTTTGCAAACAATGACGGAGGAAGCATCACGATCGATCGTGCGGCCGAGGGGATTTTCGTCGAAGATCACACCTTTGCCAATGCAGGCACCGTCACGATCGGCGGCGTCGAAGCAATAGCGGCGCTGCTATCACGGCAGGGAGCGGGTAATTTCAGTAATAATGAAAAAGGTCATTTTAAAGCTTCGGGACAAATCGGTGCTGCCGGGTTCACGAATGCAGGCGGCACGCTGTCGCCAGGCTATTCTCCCGGCAAAATGACCTTTAACGAAAGCAAGGATTTCACAAACAGTATCATGGACATCGAGGTCAATGGCCCTGGTACAGCCGGCGTGAACTACGATCAGATAGAAGTGCTGGGAACGGCGACATTGGGCGGCACATTGAAGTTGACTGTCAACTACACGCCTGCCGACGGTGATGAAGTGATTATACTAAATGCGACTGCTATTGAAGGCCAGTTCAGTACCGTAACCGGTGCCACGCGCTGGCGGGTGGAGTACGCACCGGGCACGATCAAGCTGGTTTACGATTCATCTTTGCCCGTTAATCTGATTGAGTTCAATGCCGTGGCGGCAGATCCCGTTATTGCATTACAATGGCTCACCGCTTCTGAAACGAACAATGCAGGATTCCATATCGAACGCAGTGCAAACGCGGCCAACTGGCAAGACATAGGCTTTGTCAAAGGAGCCGGGACTGCGGTGACCACAAACGAATACCGCTTTGAGGATAACAGCCCAATGCCGGGTATGAACTATTACCGTCTGAGACAGACTGATTTTGACGGCAAAACCGAGCACTCGCGCACCAGGGCCGTGAAGTGGATGACTGCCGAAGCCGAGATCATAGTCTGGGCAGATAGGGCGCGCCATGGCCACATCAAAACAGAGGACCAGATAAAACAAGTAACGGTTTTTGACCTGTCGGGAAGAGTAGTGGCTGTGTCGGAACAGAAAAATTTCGATCTGTCCCGCGCGACCGTGGGTTTATTGCTGGTGCGCATTCAAACCAACAACAGAATTGTCACGAAAAGGCTGCTACTTTGGCAATGATGGGCAGTGACAAGCGGGGATGGTTGGCAAGCCGAAATAGGTAGGGTAGCAATGCTGCTATGCATGGATGTGAATCAAAACAGCGCAAGGGACCCGGAAGGCATAGCGCGTGCCCAAGGGTTAACCTTAACAAATTAGTAATCTTGCAGTCGGGTTTTCCCTGAACAGAAGACTTAGTTTTACTAATTATTTTAATCTCATTTTAATACCGCTGTTATTCACCTATGAGGATATTTTACTGCTGTTTTTTCATCCTATTATCCACGATTTCCAGTTTTGCCCAGGAGCGTGATTCACTTCGTACCGAACTGCTTAATCAAGTAAATGTCACGGCGAACAGGGCGCAACAAAAGACCCTCGAAACAGCGGGTTCCGTATCCGTGATTTCTGCGGGGACATTACAAACTTATCAGCCAAGAACTACACCTGAGGCCTTAATGGGATCAACCGGTGTCTTCGTTCAAAAGACAACCCACGGAGCAGGATCGCCATTTCTACGAGGACTCACCGGTAACCAGACACTCATTCTTATTGACGGCATTCGGCTGAATAACAGTACATTCCGCTACGGCCCTAATCAATATCTGAACACCATTGACCCTTTTACCATTGACAAAATAGAAGTCCTTAGGGGCGGCGGTTCTGTTGCATATGGCTCCGATGCATTGGGTGGAACGCTTCAACTGCTTACTTCCAATCCTGCATTTTCGGAAAAACCGGCCGTACGTGGCAAAGCAGTTGCGCGGTACGCGACCGGCGATATGGAAAAAACATTGCGGGCGGGAGTTGAACTCTCCGGATCTCGTGTTGCATTTTCTGGCGGTGTAAGTATTCGGAATTTTGGGGATTTGATAGGAGGGGATACCACCGGCAAACAATCTCCTAGTGGCTACAAAGACCGGGCTTTTGATGCAAAATTGCTTTTCGGGCTCAGCGACTCGTGGACGCTCACGCTTGCCCATCAATCAGTCTCTCAGAAACACGTGCCGCTTTATTATCGCTATAAGCTTGAAAATTTTGCTTTGAATGAGTTCAATCCGCAAAAAAGGTCTTTAAGCTACTTTAAATTAAATGGCCCAACATCCAGTAAGTGGGCTTCGGAAATATCGCTGACGGGATCATGGCAAGCAACCAACGAAGGGCGGCTGAGCCGGAAAAATGGAAGTAAGAGTTTACGCACTGAAACGGATAAGGTTCAGACATCCGGATTGATATTGAATGTTCAATCTGACATTGCTGAGTTCTGGAACGCTAGTTCTGGAATTGAAATTTATAATGATCTGGTTGAAAGCGACAAGATCGACCAGGTTGACGGTGCCGGCCCTGTTGCCAGCCGCGGTCTTTATCCGGATGATAGCAAATATCTCAATTACGCAGTTTACTCGCTTCACCAGTTAAAGCTTGATGATTGGCAGTTTTCCTTCGGTGGACGTTTTAATGGTTTTCGTATAAAAGTGGCAGATGAAGTGCTGGGTAATGTGTCCGTCAAGCCAACAGCCTTGGTTGGAAACGCTTCGATTTCATATTTACTGAACGACCATTCCAATTTTTATACATCCTTTCACTCCGGTTTCAGGGCACCGAATATTGACGATATGGGAACATTAGGGATCGTTGATTTTCGGTATGAGCTACCCGCCTACGATCTCAAACCGGAAACATCCTACAATTTTGAAGTTGGCTATAAATTCCGGTCGGAAGGCTTCGCAATGAGCGCAGCTTTATTTCAAAATAACCTGCGCAACCTGATCACACGTGTGCAAGTTGCCGGACAGAAAATTGATGGCATCGATGTATACCGGAAGGAAAATGTTGAACGCGCCTACATTCGGGGAGCTGAACTGGATGTGGAATATGTGTTCAGCGAATATTGGAAAGTCTATGGCTCAGGCGCTTATAATTTCGGTAAAAATGTAACCAAAAATGAGCCTGTTCGCCGCATTCCGCCATTGAATGGAAGGTTCGGATTAGAATACCGCAGAAGTCAATGGTTTGTACGTCCGGAAGCCTGGTTTGCAGAAGAGCAAACGCGATTGGCAGCCGGAGATGCGGGAGATAACCGCATTCCAAAAGGAGGCACGCCGGGCTGGGTGGTTGTGATTTTGATGGCTGGTTTTGATACAAAACATTTTGCAGTAAATGCTGTCGCTCAGAACCTTACCAATAAAGATTATCGTACGCACGGGTCGGGAATTAATGGCGTGGGCCGCAGCCTTTGGCTGACTTTAACAGGGAAGTTTTAACAATAAATTATTCAACAATACTAATAACTCACCATGACAAAATATTTGAAACTCGGACTTTGCCTGCTGCTCAGCGGTGTTCTCGCTTACGGTTGCAAGAAAAATCCCGGCTCGTCAGCAGGTCGCGAGGAGTCGGCCATTGTTAAGGAGCTTTCGTCCAAGCGCATTGGTTTACCTAATGGCTGGTCACTTACGCCGGTTGGCAGAAGTCTGGATCTGGATGATCTGCCTTTGAATCTGGTGGTCTCTCCGTCAAAGAAATATCTGGCTGTGACCAATAATGGGCAAAGCACGCAAAGCATAATTTTAATTGATGCGGCTTCTGAAAAGGTGCTGGATTCTGCGAGAGTCGCCAAGTCTTACCTTGGTTTGGCATTCAGTCAGGATGAAAAAACGATCTATGCTTCTGGTGGAAACGACAATACTATTTTGGTATTTAAAATTGAAAATCAACAGCTTGTCCCAGCTGAGCCGATCGTGCTGGGCAAACCCTGGCCGGTTAAAATTTCGCCTACCGGAATTTCTGTTGACGATGCGCAGAATAGAATTTATGTAGTGACCAAAGAAGATAGCGCGCTTTACATTTGTGATACTCAAAACAAAAAGACCGTTGGAAAACTAAGTTTGGGCGCAGCAGCTTACACCTGTTTACTTTCCAATGATAAAAAGGAACTGTATGTTTCGCTTTGGGGCGGCTCGCGGGTAGTAATTGTAAACACAGAAACGCAAAAGATCACCGCCGAAATCGCTACGAACAAAAATCCGAACGATTTGCTTTTAACTAAAGACGGCAAATTTTTATATGTTGCCAATGGCAATGACAACACCGTTGGGCTCATCGATCTTAATAAACGCCAGATAGCGGAAACATTAACTACATCCCTTTTTCCGGATGCGCCTGTTGGAACAACTCCTAACGGCTTGGCGCTGAGTGAAGATGAAAAAACGCTTTACATTGCCAACGCAGACAATAACTGCCTTGCTGTTTTTGATGTTGAAACAAAAGGACGCAGCCATTCCGTTGGATTTATCCCGACTGGCTGGTATCCGACCGCTGTGAAGACGATCGGTTCAAAGATTTTTGTTACAAACGGAAAAGGGTTCTCTTCCAAAGCTAACCCGAAAGGCCCGAATCCAAACCTATCAAAAGTGCCTCAGGAGAAAGGGCCTAATCCGCAGGCGTACACCGGCCGGGAGCAATATATCGGCGGGTTGTTCAAAGGCACTTTGTCTATCATCGATGCGCCCTCACAAGAAGCACTTTCTGCGTATTCAAGAGTAGTTTATGCAAATACGCCTTATACCAAAAACAAGGAACTGAATGCAGAAGGAGAGGCCGGAAACCCGATCCCGATGAAAGTTGGTGACAAGTCGCCAATCAAATATGTCTTTTACATTATCAAGGAAAACCGGACTTACGACCAGATCCTGGGTGATATGAAAGAAGGAAACGGCGACTCCTCGCTGTGCCTATTTCCGGAAAAAGTTACGCCAAACCAGCACGCGTTGGCACGCCAGTTTGTGCTACTCGATAATTTTTACGTGGATGCGGAAGTAAGCGCCGACGGGCATAACTGGTCGTCTGCTGCGTATGCCAATGATTATGTAGAAAAAAACTGGGTGACCAGTTACGGCGGTCGCGGTGGGACATACGATTATGAAGGGAGCAAGGATATCGCGCATCCTCGGGATGGATTTATCTGGGACCATGCATTGCGTGCCGGTGTAACTTTCCGGAGCTACGGCTGGTTCGCAGACGAAGGAAAAGCAAATATCAAAACATTGGAAGGCAACTATTGTCCGACTTTTAAAGGTTACAATCTCGGTTACAAAGACATTGACCGCGAAGAAGCCTGGGAAAAGGATTTTGATGAACTTTTAGCAGCCGGCAAACTTCCAAGGCTGAATACACTACGCTTTGGAAATGACCATACTTCCGGCGCCAGCGTTGGAAAACCAACTCCTTTTGCAGCTGTGGCGGACAATGACCTTGCCGTAGGGCGCTTTGTTGAACACCTTTCCAAAAGTAAGGTCTGGAATGAATCAGTCGTATTTATCCTGGAAGACGATGCGCAAAACGGACCAGATCACGTGGACGCCCACCGTTCTATTGCTTTCGTTGCAGGTGGTTTTGTGAAAAGAGGTTTTGTAGACCATACCATGTATTCAACTTCGGGAATGCTTCGTACGATGGAACTGATCCTGGGCATTAAACCGATGAGCCAATATGATGCCGCCGCCACGCCGATGTGGAGATGTTTTAACAAAACGGCTAATTCCGCAGGTTTCACTTCCAAAGAAGCAGGCGTCGATCTTGCCGAGAAAAATGTGGCAGTGAATTCCAATTCACGCCAATCTGATCAGTTCGACCTTTCAGTGCCTGATGCAATCGACGACCTCATTTTCAGCCGAATCGTGTGGCAAGCGGTGCGTGGTGAAAACAGCATTATGCCCGCGCCGCGCCGGGGCGCTTTTGTAAGACTTGAAAAGGAGGATGAAGAAGAGGAGGAGGACGAAGATTAATTAAAATCTAAAAACACGATGAGAAAGTACGGGCTCCTGATTGTTCTGTTCCTAGCAAGTGCATTTTATGCAACAGCCCAGAAATGGGTTGCCAACGCGCCGTCAGGTAAGGAATATTTGCAGCGGAATGAAAATGGAAAAACGGTCATTCCAAATGGGCGGTATATTACTCCGACTGGCAAGCAACTCACTGTGGCGCCGCACCCTTACGGTCTTGCGTTGAGTGCGGATGGCAACATTGCGGTAACGGCCAATTCAGGTATTAACCCTTTTTCAATCAGTGTTTTAAAAAATATTTTAAGTGAAAATCCGTCGGTCAGACAAATTCCTGACGGGCCGAAAACGGATAAAGGCATTCTGGAAGCCTGCTTTATGGGATTAGCCATAACGCCTGACAACAAAACGGTGTATGTGGCTGGTGGTCAAACCAATAAGATCTTTCTTTTTGATCTTGAAACAGGTAAAAACAGGCTGACGATCAATTGCCAGGCGACGGAAAATGGCAACAAATACAGTCACGGCTACATTGGTGATATGGTGCTGACCAAAGATGGATCTACCCTTTATGCGGTGGATCAGATCGGGTTCAGGATGATTGCCATTGATACTAAAACGAATCAAATCAAAAGCAACGTTCCCACGGGCCGGTACCCGTTCGGGATATGTCTTTCACCAGACGAAAAGCGCGTTTACGTTGCCAATGTGGGTGTTTTTGAATACAAACCTTTTACTGATCTTGATAAGGACAACCTGAAAGAAACCGCTCACAAATGGCCGTCGTCTGCATATGGTTCCAAAGAAATGAAGGAAGGGATTCCAGAAAAGGGTGTTCCTGCTTTGGGCGACCCGAATGCGCTGGAAGCATTCTCTGTATGGAGTTATGATCTGGCCGGCGCAAAACCTGCTGTAAAAGCCAAGATAAAAACAGGTATCCTGGTGGGTCAGATGGTGGAAGATTTCCCGGCAGTAGGAGGCAGCAGCCCTAACTCACTTGTTGCTACGGACAAATTTGTATTTGTCAGCAATGGGAACAACGATTGCGTTTCGGTTATTGACATTGCGAAAGACACTATTGTAAATACACTGCATTTAAACCCAGAACCCCGACTTGGGTCACTTCGCGGCCTTATTCCTTTTGGAGTAACCGTTTCGCCGGATCAGAAAAGGCTGTTTGTGGCCGAAGCGGGAATTAATGCGGTAGCAGTGATTGATATCCCCACCATGAAAGTGATCGGTCATATTCCAACCGGCTGGTTTCCTAGTAAATTGAAAGTGAGTCCTGATGGCAAAAAACTGATTGTTACCAATGCAAAAGGGTGGGGCAGCGGCCCAAATGGCGGTAGGGATTATAAGCTGGGCAGTGCGGGAAGTTACATTGGCAGCCTGATGAAAGGAACCGTTTCTGTAATCAACATTCCGGCAGATAGCGAGCTCACTGCCCTGACAAAAAAGGTGCTTGATAACAATTACATATTTACCCAGGTTTCGGAAAACTCGAAAAATCCCGTTCCGGTTTATCCAGGCGCATCCGAGTCACCCATTAAGCACATTGTTTTTATTTCAAAGGAAAACAGAACTTATGATGAGGTTTTCGGGCAGCTTGCTTCCGGAAACGGCGATTCCACCATTGCCAGATTTGGCTTAAAAAGGGATTTTGCAAACAAGAAAAAAACGGTGACACTGAAAGGTGTGGATGTGATGCCGAACCATGTGGCTTTGGCCAGACAATTTGCCATTTCTGATAACTATTACTGTGATTCCGACGTTTCCGCTGACGGACACCGCTGGCTGGTGAACACCTACCCGAATGAATGGGTAGAAACCGGAACTGCAGCTGCGTATGGCGGCGGCCGTAATATGCTCGACACGTCGTCGGCTCCCGGAAATTTGGCGTTTTACGGTTCTGCAGGCAGCATTTATCCAGAAGATTATAATGAAGCAGGCTCGCTTTGGGACCATTTGCAACGCAATAAAAAGGATTTCTTCAACTTTGGCTTCGGACTGGAAATGGCTGCCAATTACTCCGACAGCACCATGAAGCACATTGGCGAGCTGTATACTGTCAACTACCCGGTGCCTGCACCGATTCTCGAAAAATCGTCAAAGCTGTTTCCCAGCTATAACATGGCCATTCCTGACCAGTTTCGGGCGGATGTTTTTATCAAAGAATTCAATGAGAAATGGACAGGCGAGAGCAAGACGCTACCTTCCATGTTGACATTAATGCTGCCCAATGATCACGGAACCAACGAAAGGCCGGATGCAGGCTTTCCGTTCCAGGAAAGTTATATGGCCGACAACGACCTGGCTTTGGGCCGTACCATTGAGTTTTTGTCACATACGCCCTACTGGAAAAATATGCTGATTGTCATCACAGAGGATGATCCGCAGGGTGGCGTTGACCACGTGGATGCGCACAGGAGCATTCTGATGACGATTTCACCCTATATCAAGCGAAATTACATCGGGAAGCAACATTACAGTTTTGGAAGTATTTTCAAAACTTTCTGGCATGTGCTGGGCATTCCCTACCTGAATCAGTACGATGCGACTGCTACGGATATGGGAGATTTATTCACTGATAAGCCCGACTTTACGCCTTACAATGCGGTGCCTATTGACCCACGTTTGTTTGATCCCCAAAAAGCGCTTGATCCGTTCGATGAGAAGTTCGACTGGAAAGCTTTTTCACAATCCGAAGAAATGGACCGAACCGAAACCATGCAAAAGCGGCGGATGGAAGATGACGAAAATCTGCGTAAGAAAAAAAAGTCCGCAAAGCCCTAATCAACGTATACAGCAGTGCTGGTCAGAAGCAATGCTGTTGCCAGTATGCTTCTACTGAACGGTCTACCATTTTCAATCATATAACGTTGAGTAAATTTGTTAATATGAAGTTCGACGACAAAGAATATTTGCCGTGAAATCCATAGGGTCTTATCCCACATATTTAACGAATGTCAATAGCGCGTTTCGCTGTTTCATTTATAAAATTATCCTAAGCACTAATGCTCACTTTATAGTGAGGAACCGGCTTTGTGCCCTTACTATATTAAGTTGAAAATCTTTGGTTTCGGCGCCACTTTTGCTGAGCAGATGCACTTTATAATTTCCGCTTTCCAAACTTGAAATATCATAGCTGATTGCTGGTTTTTCTGTTTTTTTGTCTATAAAGTTTTTTTGAATTACTTCGCCTTTTTCATTCTTAATGATCACCACCATTCTTTCCAGCTGGTGATTAGTGATATTTACCCTTAACCTGCCATCCTTCAAGGGAAAGATGGCCCACTCGAAAGATTTTGTGCTTCCGTGGTCAATAGGATAGGCTCTGGAGTCGAACACAGTATGTAAAAAGATGTAACACGCAAATACACTAAGTTTAATTTTCATGGCTATTTTGGTTTTCATGGCTAATAAATAATATAAGGTCTTGCCCAAAACTTTTGCAATTGGTCTTGGGACTCTTCATTCGTTTTTAGAAACCTTGACAGTTTACTCGGTTGTCTGGTTTTAATCGTGCAGGGACAAAAAGTCATTTCAGATCTTTATTCTGATACAAACTTAAATGCAAATTGGATCATAAAAATCGTCCAATTTCTAAAAATATGATGCTCCATTAATCCAATTTTTTCTTGTCAATAGATAGTCAGATCAGGAAGTGGTGAGATCTAGTTTGCCCGCTTGATTTCTTCGTCCGAACTGGTCTTGCGCTGGCGTGTCGCTTTTAACTTCTGATTGCCAAAGACCAGCTCAGATTCAGCAGCACAACCCTCGAATCGGTCCGGATCGTGGTCGTACTTTTAAGCTCGGGGTTATCCAGAATGGCAAGGCTCCTGTTGGTGTGGAAAATGTCCTGTATGCTCAGCCTGGCTTTTAATTTTGGAGAAAAAATTTTCTGAATGCCCGCGTCAAGCGTCCCTTTCCAGTCGAAATAACGTAAAGCGATGGTTTCGGGCGTGTTGATCCAGCCATTTATTTCCGCTGTCCAGCCTTTCCCTATGATAAAAGAACCGGATGCATTCAAACGTCCGGAGAATTGCCGGACCTGCTCACGCCTGCCTATATACGTATAGTTAAACTGGCTGTAAATTCCCAGTAACGACATTTCCATCGTCCAACCTTCGGTGGTGCGGATGGGCAATGTGACAGTCAGGTTATATGCTTGCGATTTTCCGAAGTTTTCGGGAAATCGGTCTAGAACCGTCCACGCCGGGCGCTTTTTCCAGGACTTCGAGCGCCGTCCCGCCCCCGGCAATGATGCTGTTGGCAACATTGATAACGGTGCGGTCTGTTTGCTGCTCAACAAATGGTCGCTTAGCTGTCACCGCCACCTCATTGAGCTGGGTTGTCAGGCTTTCCATTATAAAATCGGCGACCTGAACGACTTCCCCTTTTTTTGAAATAACGACAGGCAGAAGATAGGCCCTTTTAAAACCCAGGATGCTTGCTGATATCATATAATGACCAGGGCTCACATTTTCTAAAACATAAACGCCGGAAGGATCGGAAACAGCGCTTTTTATCAAGGTCGAATCTCCGTCGCTAAGCAAAAGTACATTCACGCCAGTAAGCGGCGCGCCTCCGACTTCCTGGATTTTACCCGTAATCGACTGACAAAAAACATCTTGAATAACAAAGGAAGTAAAAAGGGTGTGGACAAGTAACCCAGCTGTTCTCTGGATAATTTTTTTCATAATTGGGATGAGGACTTAATGTCCCCGTTATTTTAAATGGCTAATAGTTCACTTGTCAAAAAAACACTGGATAAGCCGTGCCTCGTTTCAAAGCGTTCCTGCAAAAATAATTCAGCGAAACAATTTTAGGCGTGTGCAATATGGACATTCTCATGGGGCAAATTGGACAATGTTCGCGTCTGACGAATGCCTACCGGTTATGAAGATGGCATACACACTTCAATCTTTCGAACCCCTCTGGTTCAAGATTTTCGATATTCATTCTTGCTTCCATCACTTAGATTTTTAACTTAAATATCATCCGGGTTGCCTACATTAATCTACTTAACTAAAACGGCATATCCGTTATGGATATAGCATATCACGGTGGTGTAAACAACTACGACCGCGAAGCCAAAAGTTTGGGTTTCTTGTATTACAAATACCAACAAAAGACTAAAAACGAGCAAGGCGAGATTTGCGCTCATAGCGACCATGAAATTTAGCCTGGAACATTCGTAAAAATAGAGAAAGTTAAGCCCAGCATTAAAAAGTACGGAAAGTGCGCCAGACAAAAACCAGAGCGCCTGCTCATCTAGCATTTCATATTCGACAAAGGCATAAGCAATGTGACCGAGGCCAAATAATAAAGTTAATCCAATCCCTATCGTGTAAAATATTTTGGGTTTATTAATGGCTGAATTGAGAATGTTTTTTTCGTTTTGCATATCGCTTTTTATACAAAACTAGCATGGCTGCAACTCAATGTATTGTATAAATCGGCCTTTTTAGATAGATCATTAATCTTTTTACTATCTGCGCAATACCGGCTTTGTAGGTTCTGGTTAGTCAAAAGCTTTCGAGGCTTCAAGTTCAGGACAGCAGATACAGTTGTCTTGATGATAAGCTTAATGTTTTCGAGGGAGTGTCGCCAGAGAATGTTTTGAACTCTTTAATAAAATGTCCTTGATCATAATAGCCAAAATCATAGTATAGCGAGCCTGGTGCCATATTTACCGATTCTGAGTGAGCCCTCAGATAATTTTGAAAGCGAACGACCCGAGCGAATGATTTGATGTTATGGCCAATATAAAAATCAAACAACCTGCGCAGGTGCCGGGGGCTTACGCCTACAATTTTACTTACATCGTTTTCAATATTCAACGATTTTGTGTTTTTCAGTATAATTAAAATCGCTTCATAGACTCTTGGGTCAAACTCATTCCCAACATGATGAAGATTCTGCATGAAATACCTATCGAAAACAGACCTGATTTCATGAATGCTGTCACCCGGACGAATGTTCTCAATTAGGAACTTTGATGTATTTTTATGAACTGCGTCCATGAACTCAACGGCATTGCTTAGCTCTGAGGCCTTGGTATTAAATAGGAATGAAAACATACCCGGAAGAAATCTTACACCTGCATAATGAAAGCAACTTCCAAGCAGGTATGTTGAGCTTCTATTGTAGAAACCCATTGCATAACTCTGGTAGGGATTGTTAATATCAACAAAAATATCGATGCAGCCGTCGGAGGCGATTTTACAGAAAAAATCTTCCTCTAAGGGTTCGCGAGATTTGATCTCCCAATAACACCATATATAAGGCTGAAGACGCACATCCGGAAGAACCTCTATGATGAATATCTTTTCGCTTAACGGGGCAACTTGTGGCTGCATTGGAGTGAAAAGTTCCCTTATATCGGTTTGATTTTTCATTTGCCGCTTTTTATTTTAGGTAGTTAGGCGTTTTAATTGAATTATCAAATATCCGATTGCAAAAAATATAAGCGGTATGGCCATGCTAATGGCAAAGTCAGATATCATATAACGGTTACCTATCCATACAAAGAATATGTTTGAGCAAATAGTCAACGTCAAAATAGGGTTATTGCCTCTTATAAATTCGAAGTGTTTAGTAGACAGGTATAAATTTACGGAACCTATAAAAATAAGACCAACACTAAACATCGCATTAAATCCTATCCACAACTTCCAGATAATTCCGGATTCATCCATTTGAATTGTAGCTGTTTTAAGCTTCTCAATTAAACCTAAATCGCTTGGATAAAGATCCGTTGAAAAAAAGGTGCCGTGTAAATGCAATATCCCGAAAAATAATAGAATGACAGATGCCAGTATCAGGCAAATTCTAGCCACTTGATTTTTGTTGATTGAGATTTCCATATTTAGTGCCTGTCTTAATGTTGCCCGTTGTACATTTTGCATTCTATATGTATTCGGATGCCTTTCGGTTGCAAAGCTTAAAATAAAGTCAAAGACTCTATAGTAAAAAAGGGACATCAGCGAAAAGTCTGGCGTACAATCTATTGCGAACTCAACGAATTGCACGCTAAGGTCGAGAAGAATAGTTGCATAACCGAATGGTTATGTTTATGTTTGTATAACCAATCGGTTATACATTAAGTTATGGTTGCAAGAAGAGACGTTTTTCAGGCCATTGCCGACCCTACCCGCAGGGCCATGATCGGTTTGTTGGCCATTAAGACATTGACTATCAATGAAGTGGCAGGTAATTTTGGCATGAGCCAGCCAGCCATTTCCAAGCACATGCATATTCTGACAGAGTGCGGACTGGTTGTGATGGTTAAGATTGGCAGGGAAAAGCACTGCCGGGCCAACCTCAAAGGATTGGAAGAAGTGACCCGTTGGGCAGAGCAATACCGGGTATTCTGGAACCAGCGGCTGGACGCATTGGAAGATCTGTTGAACGCTGATGGCGAATGACATTATCCAGCCAGTTGCGACGGTCACCAATTAATGATGATCCATGCCCACCAATTAATAGCGGTCTGAAAAGGTCACACAGCCACAGGCAAAAAGTTGAATATTTTCAAATTGATAAACTTTTGAACGGAATGGAACAAAAATCAAACATCCCCACGGTAACCGCACAAATGCTCATCCGCCAACCGGCCCATACCGTCTTTGAAGCATTTGTTGACCCAGAGATTACACGACATTTCTGGTTCACCAAAGGAAGCGGAATGCTTAAAAAAGGCCAGCATATTACCTGGGAATGGGACATGTACGGTGTCTCCATAGCTGTTTTTGTGGAAGAAATCATTGCAGATCGATTTATACAAATCCAGTGGGACGAACCGTCGACGATGGTCCGATTTGAATTTCGTGAGATCGCCGGGCTCGGCACCTATGTTGAGATCACTAATACGGGTTTTCAGCAGCAGAATGCGGAGCTATGGGAAGCGATCAACAATAATACCGGCGGTTTTACAACCGTACTGGATGGAGCCAAGGCATATTTAGAGCATGGTATTGAGCTCAATCTGATCGCTGACAAATTTCCGTCCCAGGCAACTTCTCATTGATAGGTATGGAAATGCAAGGTAAGATCATCGCTCCGGGCGTGTTGTATTTTGAGCGTTTTTTCGGCAGTACTCTTGAAAAGGTCTGGAAATACGTCACCGATTCCGAAAAACGGGGCAAATGGTTGGCAAAGGGTGATATGGAATTGTTCGAAGAGGGCAGGGTAGACTTGTATTTCATGCACAATGAGCTTAGCCCGACCACTGCCCCGGTACCTGAGCGATACCGGCACATGCAGGATGGGCACAACTTCACAGGCAAAGTTCTTCACATTAAGCCGCCGCATTTGCTATCATTTACATGGGAAGACGGCTCCGAGGTGACCATCGAGCTTTCAGAGCACAACGACGGCGTTTTATTGCGCCTTACACACCGCAAGCTTGCCGATGATCCGGCAACACGGTTGAGCGTAGCGGCGGGATGGCACACCCATATGGGAATTCTGCAAAATGTGTTAGAAGGGAGCATCCCTCCCAACTTTTGGCTGAGTTTTCACAACATTCAGCAGGTTTATGAGGTGCATTTACCAGAAGGAAACAGGCAATAAAGAGCGCGTAGCACTTGACTGACACCGGTCCGCGGAGTTAGCAATCGAAACGCGGTGCCCCAATCATGCTGTCGGCAAAGAGTAGCATAAGCATTTTTCGTCTGCTGGGGTCACCAATTACCTGGAATACATCAAGAGTTGGTATAGCCATTTTTTGCTGTGATTAGGAGGTTCGCAATTTTTTCCAGTTGTATAGGTAACTTCTGAGTTACGCAAATTTGTACAGAAAAACATTTTAAAAAGTTTTCGGAAGGCGCTCTTACATAGGATAAGTCCCGCGCCAATCAAGAAAATACTTATTGGTTTCCGATCGGCCGGTAAATAGGGGCCAGCATCTTCGGCCCCTATTCAATACCTTTTATCATATCTTAAACTCTGATCTCAACAGGGGAGCCAACCTTTTGTGCCCTTGCAGCCAGGGATGAGATTACCAGCGCGATCCCACAAAAGGCTAAACACTCGAACGAGCCTATGATATTTTCCCCGTCCTGAAATTCAGGAAAATGAATGGCGTAATAAAGGTGTAGGGATAACAGCCAGATAAACAGCACTAAGCTTACTTCCCGGCCAAGATCAGACAGGGAAGCAAATATGTGAGCATGCTGAGCTGAAAGTTGATTATTGATATACTTCTGATGTAATTTTACCGGATGAAAATCCACATAATGGGTGCATCCTGTGCGGGGTCGACGACGTTAGGCACGGCATTGTCTGAGCAGCTTACCATTCCCTATTTTGACACGGATCTATTCTTTTGGGAGCGATCGGATATTCCGTACACTGTAAAAAGGGATCCCGTAATTCGGAACAAAATGCTCAGCGAATCTTTGTCAGCATTAGATCACTACATTGTTGGTGGTTCACTGATCGGCTGGGGAGAGGAATGGCAGAACATGTTTGATCTCGTTGTCTTTCTATACGTTCCGCAGCAAGTCAGACTGCAACGATTGGTGAATCGGGAAAGGGAACGTTATGGTGAAGTTATTTACACGGACCCACATCGCAACAGGCTATTTAAAGCGTTTTATTCCTGGGCATCCGGATATGACGATCCGTTATTTACCGGACGTAATGTCAAAAATTCATGAGGAATGGATCAGCAAGCTTTCGTGCAGGGTTATTGAAATACGGGGGGATACAACCATTGATGAGCGTCTCAAATTTATTTATGACCATATCTGAATTTGATTTACCTGCGCATAGCCATTTCGAACGCATTAACAGCAGCCCGCGCTTGTATGAGCAAGCCGTTTGTGAGTGAGTACTGGAAGTGTGGCGTTCGCTTGCTTAGAGTGGTTAACGGACCGTCTTAACATTAAGCATTCGTTGTATATTTACCTGTAAACAGGGACTTTTCATGAGCTTTGGTGATAAACTTTTATTCTTTTTCAGTGCGCTCGGAGCATTTAACGGGTTACTGCTCAGCATTAACTTTTTCTTTTTCCCGGCAAAAAAACACCTTTCCAATTACCTGCTGGGTGCACTATTGCTGATGTTGAGCATCCGGATCGGAAAATCTGTGGCCTATTTTTTTGATTACGATTTGCCCAAACTATATCTTCAGGTAGGATTAACTGCCTGTTTTCTGATTGGTCCTTTTTTGTATTACTACATCAAATCCGAAACCAAACAAATCAGGAAACTTCCCAGGGCATGGATATGGCAGCTGGCAGGCTGGTTAGGGACAATAGTATTGGTCGGCGCGGTGTATTCTTATGAAAGCTTTCCGTGGCTATGGAGGCGCTACATCGTGCCCATCATTTACCTGCAATGGGGCGTTCACATCGCATTTTCCATTGTGCTGTTAATGCCTCTTTTGAAAAAGATGGTTCGGAAAGAAAAGTTGAGACCTTTTGAAAACTCCCTTCTTGTCGTTTGTGGAGGTGTATTTATCCTGTTTACTTCATACGTCTGGGCGATCCTGGACATTACCAAAGGCAGCTACATAAATGGGGCAATCTATTTTTCCCTGATCATTTATCTTGTCATATCTATCCTGCTTTATCGTAAGAAAACCAACGATTTGTCTTCCTTTTCTGCTCAGAAATACGGCGACAAAAAGCTCGATCCGGACGAAGCTCAGCTTATTATAGGCAAATTGAAAAACGGTATGGCCAGCAAAGAACTCTTCAAAAACCCGGATCTAAAAGTCAACGACCTTGCCAGGGAGATTAACGTTTCCGGGCACCAGCTATCCCAGCTCTTGAATGAGAATATGGAGAAGGGCTTCAACCTTTTTGTCAATGAATACCGGATCAACGAAGCCTGTAAGATGCTATCGACACACCCCAATTTATCGATAGATGCGATCGGCGACGAGGTTGGGTTTAATTCCAAATCCACATTTTTCTCAACCTTTAAGAGGATCAAGGGCGTCAGTCCCAGCGTTTATAGAGCGTCAAACAGTACGGATTTATAAAATAGGACTACTGAATCGGGGTTGCTGCACTTTCATTTTTAGAGAATGCCAGACATTTGAGAAGCAAAATGGAACAGTTTCATTTTGAAAATCAAAAATCACTTTAAATGAAAGGGACAATCTTACTTGTATGCTTATTGGCTGGTTTACAGGCCTTTTGCCAAAACGCTCCGACAGAGAGGCAATTAATCGAGAATACCATAGAACTGTATTTCGACGGCTGGGCAACAGGCGATAGCGCGAAGCTGGGCAGAGCGATGCATGCTTCATGTTTTTTGAAAAATTACCGGGAGGGAAAATTCACCAGTTTTTCAAAGAGTCAGTATCTAGGCTTATTCAAACCCCATGACCGGCCAAAAAATCTGCGTACGAACATTGTTGCTTTGGATATCACCAATAATATGGGGAGCGCAAAGGTTGAAATCATCAATGAACGGGAGACATTCACCGATTACTTCAACCTGATGAAAACTACCGAGGGCTGGGTGATTGCCGACAAAGTATCTACCCGCACACCCCATAAAACGAATGGAACGCAGGCTCAGAAAGAAACAGTTTTAGACGGTCTGAAGCGACCGTGGAGCATCGCTTTTCTTTCGGAAGACGAAGTGCTGATCTCAGAGAAAGAGGGCGATTTGATAAAATATAATTTACAAAAAAAAGAAAAAATCAGGATCAAGGGCTTTCCGACCGATCTGGAAGATGGCCTGGATGGTTTTGGCGATAACACAGGCAAATTTGAAGTGTTAACCGACCCGGATTTTAAAACCAACAAATACATTTACTTGTCTTACGCTGCCAAAGCGGCTGCCGGAAGGACTACGAAAATTGTCAGGGCAGTTCTTGAGAATGAATCTTTGCAACAAATCAAGGTGCTGTTCGTAGCGGAACCCTATACCGATCAGCGGGTCCATTATGGGGGAGGAATGCTTTTTGGAGCCGACGGCAAACTCTATTTTACAATCGGTGAAAGGATATTTACCGAGAAAGATGAACCAGGTATTCCCATCGCGCAGAATGTGGAAGACAAGCGAGGGAAAATCTACCGCATTAATCCCGACGGCACCATTCCAAAAGACAACCCGGACTTCGGAAATAAGGCAACCCCCGGTTTATATGCAACGGGCATCAGGGCGGCCCAGGGTCTGACACGTGACCTTCATACCGGCAAAATCTGGTTCAGTGAGCACGGAACACACCAGGGGGATGAGATTAATGTGCTGAAGGCTGGCGCCAATTACGGCTGGCCTATGAAGACTACGGGGAAGTACCGTTATGCCGAGTTTGCCCCCAAGGAGATTCCGGGAAATAGTTATACGGAGCCTGTCTGGTCGTGGTTACAAACGGTGGCGCCAACCGGCGTGCATGTGTATTGGGGCACCGAGTTTGCTGCATGGAACCGGAATTTGCTTGTCGGCGGATTATCAAAGGGTAGTGTATGGCGGCTGGTAATAGAAGGAGAAACCGTCAAAAGTGCCGAGGAGCTATTTACAGACGACCGGGTAAGAATACGGAAAGTGATCCAAAGCCCAAGCGGTAAATTGTATCTGCTTTCTGATGAAGTGAATGGGAAATTGATAAGGGTAAAAAATGGAGGGGTCTGACAAAATAGGAGCGGGTTTTGTTAAACTGGACACCACTACTCACGTAGTGTTCACTTTCGAACAGGGCCCGTTCTTTCGCGAACAATAAATCTTTCCTGGAATGACCATCAAAGCTTATTTCAGCCTTTTTCCAAACCTGGCACGCATTTATACTATAAAATAGAAACTAATCAATTTTGCGAATGCGCAGAACGTATTTAGGTGAATTCGAAGAACTCGTATTGTTGATAATTTCTATTCTTGGAAGGGAAGCTTACGGCGTAACGGTTTCGCGGGAAATTGAGCAGCAGACGGGAAGGGTCGTCGCCTTTGGCTCTGTTCATAATACACTGATCCGCCTGGAAGAAAAAGGATTCGTAAAGTCTGAGTTGGGCGGGGCGACTACTGAGCGTGGCGGGAGGCGAAAACGCCTGTTTCAAGTCACTGCTTTGGGAAAAACCGCGCTGGCCGATATTCAGCAGCTGCGTAGCAGGCTTTGGAAGCTAATGCCCGATGACACGTTAAAGCTGAGCGACATATGAACACACCCCAACCGCCGCGATGGGCAAAAACGCTGCTTCGCTGGCTGCACCCTGAAAATACGATTGAGGAAGTGGAAGGTGACCTGGACGAATTATATGTGTATGCTTATGAGCGTTCCGGGAAAAGACAGGCACTGCTGCGTTACCTGCTGAATGTCGTTTCTGTTCTTCCGCCATTTGTACGCCGACGTCCCAGTGCCGCAAAATATAATCAACCATTTTCTCTTAGCCCTGATATGTTAAAAAACTATTTTAAAATCGCCTGGCGGAACATTGTCCGTCAAAAAGCCTACTCCGTACTGAACATTGCCGGTTTATCCATTGGCATGGCATGCAGCATTCTGATCCTTTTATGGGTTCAGAACGAATTGAGTTTCGACCGCTTTCATGCCCGTGCGGACCAGCTGTTTCGGCTAACGTGTAGTGCCGGTGACTTCAAAACGGCCGTGAGTGCGGCGGGAATGGCCAGGGGATTGCAGGCGCAGTTGCCCCAGATCAAAGGCGGGGTAAGGATTAGCAAACCCAGTCCGATGCTGTTTGAAGCGGGAGAAAAAAAGGTGGAAGAAAAACGCGTGTTTTATGCCGATTCCAATTTTTTGGAAGTTTTCTCATTTCCCCTGCTGGCGGGAAATGCAGCTACGGCCCTGAAAGATCCGGGAGCGATATTTATAACCGAAGAAATTGCAGAGAAATATTACGGGACGAGCGACGCAATAGGCAAGACCATCCGCATTAACAACAACGAAAACTTTGTCATTGCAGGCATTCTGGCCAATACGCCTTCGAATTCGCATTTACAGTTCGATGCAATTATTCCCATGAAAACCATGGCCAGATGGAGCCAGGATATACAAAATGAAACCTGGGGCAATTTTAACTTTTATACTTATCTCGAACTCGATGCAAAAACAGCTGCATCTGCTTCCGCCCAACAGCAACTCACGCAACAAATAGCCAAAATTTTCAAGGACCGCGGCCAGGCGGTTAAAATTGACTTCCAGCTTCAACCACTCACGGATATCCACCTGCATTCCAATTTGCAGATAGACCTTCCCGGGCATGGTAACATCCAGTATGTGAATGTTTTCTTTGTCGTCGCGCTCTTTATTCTAATCGTAGCCTGCATCAATTTCATGAACCTCGCAACGGCACGTTCCGAACGCAGAGCGAAGGAAGTTGGGCTACGGAAGGTAGTGGGCGCGAATCGCCACCAGCTTGTATTTCAATTCCTTGGCGAATCGCTCATCTTTTCATTCCTCTCGCTGGTGATCGCAATCGGGATCGTATGTCTGCTGCTGCCTGTTTTCACAATGCTTACAGAAAAAACCCTTGCCATCCATTTGCTGGACGGAAAACTATTGCTGAGCCTGATCGGCATTGCGGTATTGACTGGCCTGCTTTCGGGCAGCTATCCCGCACTATTCCTTTCGGGGTTTGCGCCGGTGAAGGTGCTGAAAGGTAAGCTGAGGGTCGCTGGTGGCAACCTGCTTTTTCGGAATGCGCTGGTGGTGACGCAATTTGTGGTCGCTATTGTGCTGCTTGTTGGCACTGCGGTGGTTTACAAACAGCTGGATTTTATCAAAAAACGGAACCTGGGTTTTGATAAATCCAACCTGCTATATCTGCCTATGAGCGGTGAGCTTGGTGAAAAAAAACAGGCATTGAAAGCGTCACTGGCGCAAAATCCGCTTATGGAAAATTTCACCGTCATTTCAGATCTGCCAACAAAGCTCGAATCCGGCACTATTGATGTAATTTGGGATGGACAAACCACGCGTAACCAGGTCGTTTTTCCCTCGCTGGATGTGGATGAAAATTTCGTCAAAGTCTTTAAATCGCAAGTACTGGCGGGCCGCGGTTTCGACAGCGCATTTTCGGGCGACAGTTCCAGCTATATAGTCAATGAAAAAGCAATGCAGATCATGGGAATGAACGTGAGCAATGCAGTGGGACAAAACCTGACTTTTGGCGAGAGAAAGGGGACGATCATTGGTGTTGTCAAGGATTTCCATTTCAAATCCCTGCAATACGCGATGGAGCCGCTAATCTTACGCCTCAACAAATGGGGCGGCGTGATGGTGATCCGCACTACTGCCGGCAATAACGAGCAGACTATCAAAGCATTGGAAAAGATCAATCAACAACTTAACCCCGCCTTCCCATTCACATTTGGTTTTCTGGACAAGGATTTGGATAATCTTTACCGCAGCGAGCAGCAAATGGGGAGTATTTTCAATTTGTTTGCCGGGCTGGCCATTTTCATTTCCTGTCTGGGTTTGTACGGACTTTCCGCCTTCATGGCCGAGCAACGCACCAAGGAGATTGGCGTACGGAAAGTGCTCGGTGCGACCGTCGCTGGTGTTGTGGGGTTGCTTTCCCGCGATTTTTTGAAGCTGATACTGATCGCCATCGTCATTGCCGCACCGATTGCGTGGTATGCCATGAATAAATGGTTAGAGGGATTTGCCTATCAAACCACTCTCGAATGGTGGGTCATCGCTTTGGCAGGAATGTTGGCAACCGCCATTGCATTGTTTACAATTAGTTTTCAGAGTATTAAGGCGGCGCTGATGAATCCGGTTAAGAGTTTGCGGAGCGAGTAGGCTCCGTGGCAGCATTGAACTGCCGTTAATCCGGTGGAGCTCTTTTTGCCAGCAAACCTTTGATCCGCCTACCGGGAAGCTTTGATACCGAATCTTTTTTCGGTTATTTTTCGGAAAGCGGTTCCTATCGATTTTTGCTTTCAACATTTAGCAAAAATGATGGAAAATCGTTTCAACAAAAAACCACTATTTTCACTCGACCGGGCCGACATTCTCCCGATACTTTTCTGGTGCCTGATCGTTTTTCTCACCTGGCTTTTCATGCATGGCGCTGATCACTTTCTTCTCCTTACACGGGCAAGCCTTAGGGAAATACTTCGAATTGCGTTGGTTTCTGATCGCACACATTACTGCTGGTGGTGGAGCATTGGTGATGGGTTTCATTCAGTTCTGGCCCAAACTCAGAAAGTATAGCTGGAAACTGCACCGGGTTATCGGGCTGCTGTATCTGATGGCGATCCTTGTAAGCAGTTTATGCGCTATGGTCCTGGCATTCAGCACGGCATATGAAGTTAATTGGGCGTATGCGTTTTCTTTACAGGTTTGGGTAGGGGTCTGGATCAGCTCCACGGCCATCGCTTTTTTATGCTGCCTTGCAAAGAAAATTTCAGATCCATCAGGAATGGATGGTTAGAAGTTACCTGGTCACTTTGGCATTTATTCTGTCCGGGTTAGCGATCAAGCTTCCGTTTATCCAGAGGTTGGGCAGTTTCGATGAAATTTCACCCTCTCTTTTTTGGGTGGGATGGTCGGTTCCGCTTTACATCTATCAGGTCATTCTTAGCAGCCGGACGAGAAAATGATGAATGAAGGGGCTAAACCGCCTCTGCCAGCACATCTTTAAGCTGGTGCTTGTGGTTGTTTCCCCACTCGTCCAGCTGGGTCACAATCGGAACGATGCTTCTGCCCAATTCGGTAAGCGTATAGACACTGTAAAGTGGGAACCCGCTACCCGACTCGCGAGCAAGCACACCAAGTTTTAGTAGTTCACTGAGTTGGATATCAAGCACCCGGGGTTTAGCCTCGGGTATGAAGCGATGGATTTCACTTGGTCTCTGAAAACCCTTAAAAATGGCGTCAATAATGCATGGTTTCCATTTATTGCAAAATACACGCATTGCCACGGTAATCCCGCATTCGAGGTCTTGGTTGATTTTTCTTTGATACTTCATGATCTTATCAGATTGAGGCGGCCTTAAATTTAAACAGGACCCGGCCTAACCCATCAGGACCGGTAAAAAGGTTTCAAGAATGTTTTCCTTAAATAGCAAACGGAATTTTCACGCTCTATTTTTTTATACGTATGCATGACCTCATCACAACTTTGACTGGCAAAACTGTGTCAACACACAAACATGCATAATATTCTTATGAAAAATTACTTCTTCGTTGCGCTTTTTCTGGCCGTTACAACTTTGGGCTGTCAGAAAGAACCAGAAAGTGAAGTGGTTGTTGAATGTATAGGTGCCAGTTTCTATTATTTGGATAACCAAAGTACAGGCAGTCTGCTGGTAGAATTTGGCGATCCGGGCCTCAACCAGCAAATCGATTCAGCAACGGTCGTCAAGTCCGGACAACGGACATTAATCGGGCAAGATGCAAGTTTTGGGTCGATCCCACGTCCATCCGAAACATTTGCCCGTTTTGAATTATACAGGTTGTTAGATGGGAAAAAGACGCTTGTTTACAAGCAGGATCCGGTCGAGAATGCGCTTTGGACCAAACACAAACATAATCCCAATGACCCCGACTTTGGTTGTCAGCAAGTGGACTACACGTTGAGGGTGACTGACGCAATGTTGAAGTGAGCTCCGGTTATGGGTTAATAAACCGCTTGTTACCATTTCTTAACTTTGCCGGGCGTCTGCTCGCTTTCCTTAACTTGGGGCTGCAATCTCATTCAGTTCTTTGCAGGGTCCGTTCTTGCGGATGCGGAGCCTTTCCGTAGCAAGAATATTGCTGTTACCTATCAACAAAGACTGATTGCAAAGCAATGGCAGGCCTGGCCTTGCCGCAAATTGGTTTCATTGACAACCACCTGGAAGTACCCGCTGCAAATGCGCCCACTTCCTTGTTGCAGATTGTGCGGGCGGACTGCAATAGTCCGCCCATTTTGATGCGCATCCGGCACTAACATTGTAACCTGCATCCAGTAAACAATCTCGAAAAAAATTACCTTACGCTTTTGGCAGATATTGAAAAATGGCCCGAGTACAGCGCCTAATTCTGCATTAGCCTGAATTCCTTGACCACGCTACGCAGTTGCTTTTCTGTCAAGCCACTGTACTGGATTTGCAGCTGCTTGGATTTTTCCGCCCCCATTCTTTTAAGTTTCCAATACTTAGGATGCGTCAGGCCGATAGGAGGGCGGTAATGTGTTTCTGAGGGGTCTTTGATCAAAACATCAATTTCGATTTCCCCAGGGTTCATGGGGTTCTTCCATTGCGAGATCACTTTCACGCACCTTCCTGTTTGTAAGATTAAAGTTTTTTCGTGTGTCATGTATAAGCGAGAAATTCTGTAAAAGACAAAAATAGTGGTTAAAACGACCAAAAAACGCTGTTAACGATAAGATAATGTGTTGTGCATATTGGACACATCCTTGCTTGCAGCAACAGCCAGCATATTTTTAATATTAAGATCCGCGCCCATTTGTTAACTTTGTGCTAATTCTGACACCATCCGATATTTCTTTTTAGTCGATTCTAGAAGATCCCAGTCAATGGTCCTGTGTCTTTTTTGATTAACTATGGCAAGCATTTTACTCCCCGTTAGCAGCAACAGTTTTGAAGATGTTGGCACCAAAACAAACAGCATCTACTATGCTGTCTATGACTGCTGCGTTACTAATCAAGTCCCCAGCAGGGATGTGGCTTTCATCGAGCAGCGGCTTGGTGCTGGCAACCAGCACGAAGCAGTTGCCAACGATGAAAAATACTTCCGCTCACTGCGGGAGGCAAAAGCCTATGTCAACCGCCATTTCAAATCTGGCGCGGAATACTTTTCATTGAACCAATCTTCCGATCCTGATAACATTTTTTACACGATCATCGATAAGATCTCTTACCTGATCGCTTGATCCAAGAGCTGCGGTATTGTGTAAATTTATCATATTGTTAACTGGTAGTTCCCCTGGAAGCTTCTGTGTAAATTTGCTTCACCACCACACACCGATTCGATATGGTCTATGAGAAAATCTTCACGATGACGACGGGCAAGCAAGTTAAAATAGTTGTAAGGGGATATTATTCAGCCGGAGAAACAACGATTGAGCCATTTGTCGAAATTTGGGTCAAGCATCGCAAGGAGCTGTTTTTTAGCCCGATAGGTCTTGAATTACCCAGATATGGATTTGAAAGTGTTGGACTAAACAACATGAAGGACCGGGCCATGCACGCAAGTGGCATAACTGATCAGCAATTTGAGCAGGTTATGACTGAATTCAAGCACATCACAACTTCATCAGTCCTGTTATAAACATATAAGCGAAAACTTCATGGATGATCAGATACAAGAACCAGAGCAAACCTGCGAGCAGGCAGGGCCGGGATATTTTCTAAATGAGGGCGTCTCAGACAAAATGAGGGGATCGCTGGCAGCTGTCTATAGTCAACTTTTGATCGTTGAAAAACGGAGCTTTTTCCAGATCCAGCCTTCGTGGCCACGGTCCCCGGCGGGCGGAAGCAGGATCTGACACTGCAAAACAAGCGTAATACACTTGCTGTTGCGGTTAGAACTTCTTTGTGTTCCGGCACCCGGTAAGTTATTATCGGTTCATTTGCGTATATGTGGCCTCCATATCCATTTTATACCCTATCTACTTTAAGTTATGATTGCATTCAGCAAAACCTGCCCGTATTGCGGGTCCAAGGACGTTTCACACCGGGTCCGGCCTCTTTTTGCGCGAAATTTGCTTTTTCCCTCAAAGTTTTACCAATGCGAACGTTGCCTGCGGCATTTTTTTCGTCTAAGAATCCCCCTGTGATAAAGTGTAAACGCAAAAGCAAACAGATGTTTTTTAATCATTGCCATGACTTTTTGCCCCAGTATGCCAGGAATCACAAAATCGACCCGAACGCAAAAGGTAAACGTATATACATATAGGTTCAAATAACTTAATATTGCTTGCTGCGGGCAAGCTGTACTTTTGCAATTAATTGTCTTCAACAAACTGACATCCTATGAAACGTGAGAAAAAACAACTGGCAGCAACTCTTGTTGAGTCGCTTCAAGACAAACTAAAAAACGCTGAAACCGATAGTAAAAAGCTAGCGAAAGCGATCAAGAAAACGGCCAAGAAGCTTGCCGAAAAGATAATTAAGGTTTCCGTCAGGCAGCAGAAAAAACTTGAAAAACAGAAAGGAGAGCCTACTTCCAAACTAGGACCGGAAAGCACGGAATCTGACAGCCCTGAAATCGAAACGCGGCTCAAAGCCGTTACCGAGACAGAAAGAGAGACGCTTTCGGGAAATGACAAGCCTACCAACTAATAGGTTCAGCATGTATTTAAGTTCAGTGTTCAAATGGGCTGGTAGGTTACCAGTCCGTTTTTTGTGTATCACTGTCTATGGATGAAGAACACTGCGTGGGGAAAAATGTGCCAGTGGCATGCCCCAAACAGCTAGTAGTTAACGTATGCTTCCTTAAAGCTGCCGTCTTCGTGTAGGTCAATGAGTGCATACCCAGGAGCAGTTTGCCGGCGCATGCCGTTCCACCAGGCCCCGCTCACTGCCCCGTTGCACAAGTAGGTCACATTGTTGTAGACCACTTTGTCTCGCATATGCAGATGCCCGCTCAGGCAAAGTTTTACATTAGGATGCTTGTAAAATAAGTCTATGATTTTAGCAGTATCCGTGTGCATGTCTCCCCCAAGCATTTCCCACCTGTTAACCACATTGTCTTCTATCATCAAAAGGGCCGTCAGGATGGGGATGTGCGACATGATCAATACAGGTGTGGCGGGACTCGTATTTCGTAACTCTTCCTGCAGCCAGTTAAATTGCGCATCACCCAGTTTTCCAATGTACCATGTCGTGTCAATGTCCAGATGCGTACTGTCCAGAATTATAAATTTCCAGCCGCCGCGCGTAAAACTGTAATAAGAATTGCTTAACTGGAGCCGGTTGAGCGCATATTGCTTTCCATAAAGCGGCAAATGTTTTGAATCTTCGTACCACCATACATCATGGTTGCCCAGGCAGTAGTGGACCGGCAGGCTGCATTCTTGTTTCATGATATTTTCAACAAGCTGCCATTGGTTATTGATCGAGGCAATATTCTCTTTGTTCATATCAAAAACAATATCACCGCCATTCAGAAGCATGTCTACTTTCGTTGGTTGGTTTTGGATGTGGTGCAGGCACTGGGTAAATTTAGCGGGTGCACCCAAATCATCTTTCAGGTGTACGTCTGTCAAATGCGCAATCCGTAATACCGGCTTCTGGACACGAACGGCATGCTCCTGTAATAGCGGGGCGGCAAACATTCCGCCCAGACCCTTAATGATAGATCTTCTCTGCACAATAGCTGATTTATTGGTGCAATGCAGCACCGGCAAAAATCCAGAAATCAAATAATATGAACAGAGCAAAATTAAGTGCACGATAGTCAGCTGCCGTTACCGGAGTGTTAAATCAAATGGTATGAAGGTAATCTGGTTTATAACCGTTGACAAAGGAAATCAGACCGCAGGCTAATGGATTATACCGATTACTCGTTAATTGGGACCATTTTATCTACAAGTCGCTATGTTTGTGATGCCTTCTGGACTCACCAGGGCTTACAAATAACAGCCATGAAAAGTACATTTCTAATCAGCAGCCTAAGCAACAGGCTACCCAAAATGATGGTAATGATTGCCATCTTTACTTCAACAATCTGTTTGGCCTCCCCTGCAAGGTCCGAAGATGCAAACCGTGAAAGGCAGGCTGCTAAAAAGCAACCAAAAAGCTTAGAACAGCAGATCCGTCATTTTATTCAGTCAGAGGACACCGATGCGGCAGTGCTTGAAAGCGGCATCGTTGTAATCAGCTTTTCAGTAGATGAAAATAACCATCTTAGCCAGGTTGTTTCATACAGTCAGATCCCGGCTGTCGATCATTATTTGACATCGCACCTGGAAGGCAAAGAGGTTGAACTACCAGTCGAGCGCAAAGGCAATCAAGGTAAACAATATATAAAATTGAGGTTCACTTTGGGGTGGTAGCCTGTTTGCCTAAGCTTCTCTACAACACATTCGTTTAATTTCCCCGGACCAAGCTTGGCACAGGGAAATTAAACGAATTCTTATTTTCCATGATTGATTGGATACATTTCTGCGCTGAACGTTTGCACAGCTTTTCTATTGAAGTCGTAAATTTTGCAACATCGAAATCACTGCTTTGCGCCCGATGTATTTCATTGTGGCCTGTCCAGCAGTATGCTTAACATTCGTTTATAGTCATCCAGGAAACCCTTTGTAACTTGGTATTGTGCTGTGTCCTCGTAGGCCATTTTTGTTATCCCATTCTCATCCAATTGATAAATGACTGCATGGGGATAGGCAAGCAGGATCGGTGAATGGGTGGCAATGATTAACTGAGATTGTTTTTGCACCAATTCATCAATTGCAACCAGAGCTGTCATTTGCCGGCTTGCAGACAATGCAGCTTCCGGCTCGTCAAATATATAAAGCCCGCCACCTTTCAACTTTTTTGTAAGAACGGCAAGGAAAGCTTCGCCGTGTGACCTGCCATGTAGCGACCCTCCATACCCTTTGAGATAATTCGGGTCTTTCAACTCTTCCATGTACGTCGCAACATTATAGAAGCTCTCTGCCCTGAGAAAAAAGTAATCTTTTGGCAGTTTATAACTCCGGACCAATTTCAAATACTCGAATAACCCGGAAGCATTATCATGCGTTGTAGCCTGAACGCTTTTAGGCCCCCCTTCAATGCTAAATCCCAATCCAAGAGCAATAGCTTCAATTAGGGTAGACTTGCCTGATCCGTTTTCACCTACAATAAAGGTCACATCCGGATGAAAATGCAAAGAGGATAAGCTTTTAATGGCTGCGATGTTGAAGGGATACTTATCAAAAGAAGAAACCCCATCCCGCATCAATTGAACTTCTCTTAAATATGGCTTGCTTTCCATTAATATTAAAAAATTGCATGGATGAGCCTCCGCATCAGGCGCGTTCTATTATTTGTCATAGCTAAAAGTAATCTCATCAGGCCGTAGCCGATGACTCGACCTGTTGGGCGGCTTTCTGTTTTTCTGGCAGGAACCGGTTGAGAAGCTTTTCAACAAAAGGGATCAAAGGAAGGAAAAGCACGACGCCGGCTATATTAAAGATCATATGGGCATTGGCAATTTTCTGCTGCATTCCGGCACCATTTGACACCCATTCTATAAAGGTGTTGAAATAAGGAAATGCCGCTAAACCCAGGGCAATGCAAATGATATTAAATAATAAGTGGAACAAACCCGTTTTGACGGCTTGCCGGTCCGAACGGATGGTGGCCATCAAAGTGTCAGAGCAAGTTCCCAGTTCCGAGCCCAGCATAACAGCAATCGCACCGGGCAAATTAATAAGCTCTTTCTTAGCCAGGGTGATCACCATGCCCACAGTTGCTGATGAAGACTGGATAACCAGCGTAACCAATGCACCAATAAGTGTCCCGCGCAAGGGACTATCGAGCTTTTCCATCCACGATAGAAATTGCTTGTGGTCTTTCAATGGTTCCACAGCCCTTTCCATGGTGTAAAGCCCAAAGAACAAGATGCCAAAGAAAAGCACAACCCTTGCGGTTTTGGAAACTTTCTCATTCTTGGAAATGAAGCTGAACACGAGCCCCAGAAAGATTGGGATGGGGGAGTACTGGCCGATATCCAGGGCAATCAGTTGACTTGAAAAGGTAGTGCCAATGTTGGCCCCCATCACGATTCCCAGCGACTGGCGAAAGGACAGAGCGCCTGCATTAACAAGGACAATGGTCATGATAATTACCGCTGAGGAAGAGTCCAGCAATATCGTTGCAACCGTGCCGGTAATGACCGAAGTGAGAAGATTTTTGGTAAATAAATCAAGCCATTTGTTAGCCTTGTTGCCGATGAGCTCTTTGAGCGTTTCAGAGAGGTTGTTGACTGCAAAAAGGAATAAGCCTAGCCCGCCCAGGACCATTAAGAAAATTTCCATCCGCGTTTTCTTGCAAAGTAATTTATCTGATGTTAAGCTAATATTAAATTAAAGTTGAAAAGCAGCGCATTGACCTATCTGAAATGGTAAATCCTTCAACGGGCACATCTGTGCAGACGTTCGCAAAGGCATAAGCTACGATCCTGAATGAATAGCTTAACAGCAATTTAAACTTCTGGTTACATCCGGGAAACAGGCGCAAGGTAGCTTTATGGATTAATCTCAAATGATCCATGACTGTATGAAAGGCAATACTACAATTAACCGCAGAAAATTTTTGGAACGCTCTGTGCTGGGCGCAGGAGGTGTAATTTTTTCAACTGTGCTGATTGGCAGTTGCACGGATCACAACATTCCTGATCCAAATGATCCGAATCAGAATGGGAGCTTTGACTACAATGTTGCCAGTTTTGATCCGACAAGCACCCAGATTATCCTTTGGACAAGGGTTTCGCCCGCAAATGCCTCTTCCCAGAAAGTGACCCTTACTTATGACATTGCTACGGATGCCGGCTTTGCCCAGATCATCAAAACGGAAATGCTGGATGCTTCCGTGGAAGATGACTTTACAATCAGCGTAGATATCAGTGGCTTGAAATCCAACACCAAGTATTACTATCGGTTTACTATCACGAATACCCAGGTAGTGTCACCTGTCGGGGAAACTAAGACACTGGCGAAGGCTGGCGAGATGGATGAAGTCAAACTGGCAGTTTGCTCGTGTTCAAACTATCCGGCAGGGCTATTCAATGTTTATGGGGCCATTGCTGCTTCGGAGGCGGATGTTGTTCTTCATTTGGGCGATTACATTTATGAATACGGTGCAGGACAGTACGGCTCCAATCCGGATACCATTGCCCTGGCGCGCCTGCATAAGCCTGCGAATGAAATCCTGTCTCTGGACGATTACCGCACACGTTTCAAACAATACCGGAGCGACCCACAGCTGCAACTGGCGCACCAGAAAAAGCCATTTATTTGCGTTTGGGACGATCACGAAGTAGCGAATGATGCTTTCAAAGACGGCGCCCAGAATCATAACCAGAATGAGGGCAGCTTCCAGGAAAGGAAACAGCGCGCCATCAAAGCCTATCACGAATACATTGGCGTAAGAACACTGGTCGATGAGAAGATTTACAGGAGCTTTTCATTTGGCAACATACTAGACCTGCATATGCTTGACACCCGTATCATTGGCCGGGACAAGCAGCTTTCCTATGCAGATTATTTTACACAAACAGGATTGGACGCGGCCGCTTTTCAGAAAGACTGGCTTAATCCTAACCGCACGATTCTGGGGAAAGAGCAGCTTGACTGGCTGGGAGCGGCCATTGGGTCTGGCAAAGGTGCATGGCAGGTTTTGGGCCAACAGGTTTTGATGGGCAAAATGTACGTGCCGGCTGAGCTGCTGCTGGCAATTGTACAGATCGTTGGTGAAGTCGATGCGACAGGCTCTGCAAGTCCTGCGACATTCAAGATGTTCCAGAAATTATTGGGTGAGCTTACTCAGTTAAAAGCCCGCTTTTTGGCTAATGATCCTACCTTAACACCGCAGGACAAAGCGCGGATACAAACGGTGCTTCCCTACAATCTGGACGCCTGGGATGGGTATCCGATCGAGCGTGAAAAGGTATATGCAATGGCAAAAGGCAAAAAGCTGATAGGGCTCGCAGGTGATTCGCACAATGGCTGGTATTCACATTTGAACGCCAATGATAAATCCCAGGCAGGCCTCGAACTGGCAGCTCCCTCTGTTACTTCGCCTGGTTTTGAAGAATATCTTGGTGCCGACCCGGTTTCACTGGGCGGTTTTGAGCAGGCACTGGCCTTACTCGTGGACGACCTGCAATACCTGGATGCTTCGAGAAGAGGATATGTGATGGCCAAATTCAGCACAAGTAAAATTGTAAGTGAATGGCGCTATGTGGCCAGCATCACTTCGTTGACGATCGCCACCACTGTCGGCCATTCTGAAACCATAACGGCATAGCGCATTTTATTTAGTTGAAAACCTACATCACCTACTAATCCTGTTGTTATGATGAATCATTTATCAAAGAAGACTTTTGCCCTTTTCATATGCTCGGTATGGATTTCCGCCCTGGCTACAAGTGGGTTTGCCCAAACCTGGCCACCAGCACAAAGCCTCCCGTTTTCCTTTACTGAAATTGCAGGTTCTGCACTTCCCGCAGGAGTTGCCGTGCATCGTTTTGGAACAACCAGTGCTGCTATTCCAACAAGCAGAACAACCAGCCCGGCGAATGGCGACCTGCCGTATTTAACCGGTCCTAGTTCCGGCGGTTGGCTAAATGCAGGACCCAACGGAGAAAACGGGATTGCTATGCTCGCTTCCGGGTCGAATGCTGCCGGTGCAGTGGTTATCTCAATCAATACAATTGGAAAAACAAACGTTCTGGTTGAATGGACTGCCCGCACAATCCAGCAGCAAGCCAGCAGGGACAATAGTCTTGCGCTGCAATACAGGATTGGCGACACAGGAAATTTTGTCGATCTGGGGACTGGCGGTGATGTTTACGCATCGGCAGGGAATGCAGCTGGCCATGCTGCGTCATTTTCGTTAACGCTTCCCGCTACTTTGGAAAACCAAAACCTGGTGCAACTCAGATGGATTTACTGGGAATCGTCGGTAGGCACCACAGGCAGCCGCGACCGAATTGCATTGGATGATGTTACGATTGATGAAACGGTTTCAGGCCCCGATATCACTGCGCCTGTGATCAGTGGTCTCTCTCCGCAAGACAATGCCACGAATGTTCAGTTAACGGCCAATCTAATACTTACCTTGTCCGAAAATGTGGTAAAAAAGGCCGGTGCATTTACCATTACCAATACGACAGATAATACTACGGAGATAGTAGACATTCAATCGGCCAATGTTGCTGTAAATGGTCCCGCCGTTACAATTTCGGGGGTTACGTTACTCAATACCAAATCATACTCGGTGACATTGTCTGCAGGTGCGTTCAGTGATGCTGCTGGCAATGATTTCTCAGGTATCACAGATGCAGCCGCATGGAATTTTACGACCATCGCGCCTCCTGGCTCGGCAACGAAGATCAGTGCGATTCAGGGAAGTGGGCAGCTGGCGGCACTCACCGGCGAATACACGATTGAGGGTGTAGTCACGCGAACATTCATTGGAGTAACAGGTCTGAATGGTTTTTATGTCCAGGAGGAAGACGCCGATGCTGATTCAGATCCAGCCACTTCGGAAGGTATTTTTGTTTTCAATGTCTCATCGGACCCTGTCGGAGTGGTAACGCCAAACCAGGGTGATAAGGTCAATCTAACCGGCACAGTCGTCGATTTTGTAGGAACAACCAGCGGGGTTACCACCCGTTTGACTGAAATTAAAACATTGACCAGCTTTGCCAATCTCGGCCCCAGCACATTGCCGGCTCCGGTTGCCGTCAAGTTGCCCGTCGCAAATGTGGCTGATCTGGAACGGTACGAAGGAATGTTGGCCGAGCTGAGTGCAACAACCGGAAATCTGGCCGTCACCGAATTCTTTGAGTTGGGTCGCTATGGGCAAGTCTTGCTTTCGGTAGAGGGCGAGGGTAACCAGCCGGGAACAGATGCGCGGCTCGACCAATTTACACAGTTCAACGCACCTGACGCTGCCGGATACAGCGCATATCTGGCCCAAATAGCCAGACGGCAGATCTTGCTCGATGATGGCAGCACAAGACAAAACCCGGACCCGATCATATTTGGCCGCGGCGGAAACCCTTTGAGCGCGTCCAATACATTGCGTGGAGGTGATCAGGTTACCAGCATTGTTGGTATCCTCGACGAACGTCTGGAAGGTTACCGTATACAAACGGCTGCCGGCGTAGATTTTCAGCCATCGAATCAGCGTCCCGTCACGCCGCCCGACCTGACCGGCGGCACACTTTCGGGAACGCCAACCCTTAAAGTCGGGAGTGCGAATGTGCTCAACTATTTTGTGGATCTGGACGTGAGCGGCGATACATACCGTGGTGCCAATAATGCCGAGGAATTTGGCCGTCAAAAGGCAAAAATCATTAAAGCACTGATCCGCTCCGGCGCAGATCTGATTGGGTTAATGGAAATCCAGTACAATGGAACTACGCCAACAGCAGCCCTTGAAGACTTGGTAAACGGCCTGAATGCCGACCCGGAAGGAAGCGGCGATTATGCATTTGTGAATCCCTCCAGCGCAGGCGCTCCCATTTCAACAGACCTGATCACGGTCGGGATGATTTATAAAACTACCCAGGTAACACCCACAGGCAATGCAGCTACACTGACGACCAGCGCAGCATTTGACCTGGTAGGCCGCAGGCCTTTGGCCCAAACCTTTACCCAGAACTCGAACAGCGAGGAGTTTACCGTAGTGGTAAACCATTTCAAATCCAAAGGGTCAAGCTCTGGCGCAGAAGGCGATGCTAACGCCGGTGACGGGCAAGGCTTCTCCAATGGCACACGTAGCAGGCAAGCAGCGGATCTGGCTGCGTGGTTAGCACAGAAACCTACCGGCAGCCAAGATCCGGATTACTTGATATTAGGTGATTTGAATGCATATGCCAAGGAAGAACCACTTACGATTCTGGCATCGGCAGGATATCAAAACCTGCTTCCTGCAACATCTTATTCGTATGTATTCGACGGTCAGATTGGCTCGCTGGACCATGCATTGGCAAGCAGCTCATTGGCCAGGCAAGTAACCGGCGCAGCCAAATGGCACATCAACGCTGACGAGCCAAGTGTAATGGATTACAATACAGAGTTCAAATCAGCGGCTCAGGTGAGTGGCTTGTATAGCGCAGACCAGTTTAGGTCCGCCGACCATGATCCGGTCCTGATTGGATTGGGACTGAACAAAGCTTTGCCTGTAACCTACATTTCATTCGAGGGTACTGCATCAAAGCATTCAATCGCATTGACCTGGAAGACGGCCAGTGAAGAAAATAACAAGGGATTTGAGGTGTTGAAGAGCCGGGATGGAAAGCAGTTTGAACAGATCGGGTTTGTGGCAGGCAATGCAACTACAAACCAGAGCAATGTCTACGGTTTCCAGGACACGGATGTAGAGCCGGGGAAAACTTATTACTATCAGCTTAAACAAAATGATTTTAAAGGCACTTTTGAGTTGTCGCGAATTGTTGCTATAAAAGCCGCTTCCGAAACTTTGGTGAATACGATCTATCCAAACCCGAACCAAGGAGCATTTACATTATCAGCTGCTAATGTGGATGTTAGTTCTGTGCGAATGTTTGGTATTTCGGGTCAGCAGGTAAATGTGTCTGTAACAAAAGGGGAGGGTGCCCATGAGTTTTTATTGAATACGAAAACCGCATTGGTGCCCGGATTATACTATGTGGAATTTGTGGCAGCCGGGCTCGGTAAGCAGCATGTTAGATTAGTTGTCAACTAGCCGTAGTTATATTTATCATATCAATAAAAAAGCTGTGCGGTGATCTGATCCGCACAGCTTTTTTTGTTACATCTAAGCAATAACCGTTGTCTGAATTTTACCTACCAAAGCGGTTGTTTAAGCTTTACAAAATAGATTGTGTTGCGATCCACAGCGCCGGTTGAAGGCAGAATTTTAGACATATATGAACCTGTGCCAACAACGCCAAAATCATCATCATTAGCAATGGCAATGGTGGTGGAATTGATAATGGCAATGCCTTCCGCCTTATCGTGCGGGTATAAAGTTGGAATGTCCGTCATCAGATCAGCCACCAGCGTTTTGGTCACTGGTACAATGCTATGGGTTGCCAACGTTGCTGCATCCTTCAATTGTTCGACCGTCAGACCTGCATATAATTTGCCAGCTCCGCCATCATTAGAGTCAGAGATGTCAGTAGCAGCGGAAAGGTCGATTTTATATATTTTTTTAATTACCGAAGCCTTGTTGACGTTGGTCGCATATTCGCCGTCACGTTCCAGCACCAAAAAGCTTGTGTTACTGATGGCAGCAATCTCGCTGTTTGCCTGAAGATTTGCCTTGTCGATCAGATACACATATTGCTTGCTTGTTCCGCTTGCAATATCATATGCCAAAATACGCGTTACAAGTGAGCCGGAAACGGCGGCTGAGGAAGGATTGTACAGTGGGAATTGCATAATGCCCACCAATGTTTTGCCGTCAGGCGTGATAGTAAGGCCTTCCATACCACGATTTGGCCTGCGTTTAGCAAAAACGGATGGGATCTTCCTTCCGCCTTTTCCATTGCCAAATGGGTTGATGCGTTCCAGCGTGTTACCGTTCGCGTCAAAATGCACCAGGTGAGGGCCGTATTCATCACTCACCCAAAATGTCCCATCCTTAGCCATTGCCAAACCTTCTGAATCCAGGCCATCGACACTATTAGGCAGAATGTTCCCCATCACATCCAACGCTGTTTCCCCGCTGAAACCAAACCCGGCAGGATTCGGTAAGCCGGTAAGTGGAGTCCCATTTTCATTTTTCAGCTCAATAGTCTTTTCCAGTACAAGCTGATCACCGATTAGCCTGAACTTACCGATCTGGGGCACGAAGTTAGGAGCTGCAAACACCTTTGAATTAGCTACGTTCCCGTCAATATTCGGGCCCCGGTCCGTCAAGAGATAAAATGCCATATGGTCGTTTGGATCCTGTACAATGGCTGAGCCGAAACCACCATTGTATACTTTGACACCATTAACTTCTGTAAGGGTTTTCGGATTCGACGCCTCTGCTTTTTCCGGGTAATTTTCAGATGGGAGTTCATGGTCTGTACAGCTGCTCAAAAGAGCGGTAGCAGCAGCGAGGGTAAGGCAAGAAAATAGAAAGTTCTTCATTTTGTCAAAGTTTAGTTTTGGTAAAACTACGCTGGTGTATTTTATCAAAACATTAACTTGATTGCCTGAAAATTACCTTTCTGTTACTAATATATTTAACGGGTTCATTTGAAAAAGATCCATCATCCTAAAAATCAATGATGGCATATTACCATGAGATCTACCACCGCAGGCACGGCTCCATTGTTAGGATTTGGCCTTTGGTGGTAGATATTTAATTACGATTACTCCAAAGAAGGTTTCAATGCAGTGTATTTCAAAGCATCAAGGGTGATTCCAGCCGTGGACTTTATGTGCAGTTTGGACATGGGGGTTTCGGGAAAGAAAATATCCGTCATCACCGTCAGTCCGTTGTCTGCGAAAAGCTCTACAGAGGCTACATCTGCTATTAATGTGAGTGGAATGCTGGTTTCCGTTGCGAATCTGGGTGCAATGTGTTTTTCGCCAAAGCCCTTTTCAAAATCGGTTTTGCCTGATTTGGAACGGTCAATGTAATACTGGTTTTTGGCCTTGTCGTAGCCTATAATCAGCTCATTGCCAGCTTCATTTGCAAGAACAATTGAGAAATCTGCTGTGTTTTTGGTGGTTAAATCCAGTCGGAACAAGCCCGTTTTATTTTTCGCCTTTGCGGTCAGGTCGAGTGATCCTTTCACTTTGGCATTGGTTTCGGAAAAGCCGGTTGTGTTTAAAACGTCCAGCTCTTTTACAGGAACCGAAGTAAGGTAAGTCTCCTTTCCAACCGTTTTTAATCCCAATTCTCTGGCGATAGTGTTGGCACTTCTCCAGGGATCGGTCGGAACCTGGTTCGCGTATTGCCAGTTGCTCATCCAGCCCATCAGAATACGCCGGTCGCCGGTGTTAGCGAATGTAACGGCCGCATAATTGTCTGTCCCAAAATCCAGCCATTTGGTTTCTTTGGAGTTGGAAGTGAATGTTTTACCATCAAAATCTCCCAGAAAATACTGACCAGCCGAGCCTTTATTGGGACCACCCGGATTAATGTTTACGATCAAAACCCACATTTGTTTTCCTTCATGCATGATCGGGAACAGATCAGGACATTCCCACACACCGCCATGGCCGCCTTCATTGGCGCCGAAATCACTCTCCCGGGACCAAGATTTAAGGTCCGGTGAAGAATAAAAGGTGATCCTGTCTTTGGTCGCTAATGTCATCACCCATTTTTTCTGAGGTTCAAACCACATTACTTTCGGATCACGGAAATCGGTTATCCCCGGATTCTGAACAACCGGATTTCCTTTGTATTTCGTCCAGGTTTTCCCGTCATCCAGACTGTATGCAATGCTTTGCGTCTCATGTTTACCCGTTTTTTGCTTTTCCTGCACCGGATCATGGTGCGTAAAAATGGCCACCAGTGCATCTTTCCCGAATCCTGCCGTATTATTCTTGTCAACAACCGCGCTTCCTGAGAAAATGTAGCCCAGACTGTCGGGATACAAAGCAATCGGCTGCTCTTTCCACGCAATCATGTCCTTGCTTGTTGCATGTCCCCAGTGCATCGGCCCCCAGATCTTATCGTCGGGATAGTACTGATAAAAAAGATGGTAAATGCCATTGTGATACACCATTCCGTTCGGATCATTCATCCAGTTGGCCTTGGGCGTGAAGTGAAACTGCGGGCGGTATTTTTCTTTAAAATCCTGAGCATTGGCATCTGCGCCTGTAATGGCACAAATGAAAAGCAGCGCAATAATGATTTTTTTCATATAACTGGTTGGTTGTTTTTTTGCTTTCGGCCATCAGCTATCGGCCGTCAATTTCCCAAGTCCGACCGCCGACTGCTGAAAGCCGACCGCCGATAGCCGAGTGCCGATGGCCGACTGCCGATAGCTGACCGCCGCCTCAAAATCCCGGATTTTGTTTGTATAACCCCTTTGTGAAACTGATTTCCCGTTGCGGAATAGGAAGATATTCATCCCTGCCGGCGGTGAATTTGGCGGTTGCCAAAAATGGCCGTCTTACCTTTTCCTTTTCAAGGTAAGCATTCAAAGTTTTCTCCGCAATTCCCCAGCGAACGAGGTCAAAAAAGCGTGGACTTTCGGTGGCAAATTCGAGGCGGCGTTCCCATTGCAGTGCTTTGCGCGCATAATCCTGCGTCCAGCCGGTTGCGGCATATTCCTTAACATTGTATTTCGAAGCAAATGTGCCGTCCTTTTTTTTCAATCTGCCGGTGCTGTTGGCCGCTCTTTTCCTGATCTGATTGATGAGCGGAAGTGCCATGGCCTGTTGTCCCAATTCAATGTAAGCCTCCGCCTGCATTAACAAAACGTCGTCGTAACGCAGCACATCAATGTTTTTGGAAGAACCGATAAACGGGCCTTCCTTATGATAAGAAGCACTGGTTGCCAGTTGTTGCTCCTTCATGGTATGAAACGAACCATAAACGCCCGGATCGCGTATCCAGCTGTTACTGAATGGCTTGGTTGCATCATATTTGTAAACATGGCCGTCAATGCCAATGGTGTGATCCACGCGCGTATCCACGGTTTCAGTCGCAAAATCTACGTTTTTATCATTATATGTATCAAAAAGCGGCAGTCCGTCTGCGCCCGTTTTATAAGCATTCGCGAGGCTCTGACTGGGTTGGTGAAAACCGCAGCAGCCGTATTGCGGCGCGCCATGCGGATAATTCAACCCCGTCACATAGCTCAACCTGCCCACCGCCGTTCCATCATTGATCGAATACTGAATAGCAAAAATAGATTCCGGACCGTTCTCCGTTTCGGCGATGAAATTCTCTGCAAAATCGGGTTGCAAACTGTATTGTCCGGACGCGATAACCTGCTGCGTAAGCGTTACCACTTCCTGCAAACGCGTTTTATTGATGCCCGTCACCTTATGCGTTTCGTCCTGTTCGTAAGCCTGGTATAACCTTAATTTGGCAAGATAGGCGGCGGCAGAAAGCTTATTAGCACGCCCGACCTGGGTTTGTTTTGCAGGCAGATTGTCTATCGCGAACTGAAAATCTTCCCCGATTTTATTCCAAAGCTGATCATTGGTGAACTCAACATTAGAAGTTTTCAAAACATCCTCACTCGTCAGGTTTTCGGTAATGTACGGGATGTTTTTGAAAAGCATTTTGAGCATAAAATGAGAATGCCCACGCAGAAAACGCATTTCTGCAATGCGGGTTTGCTTCAAAGGAAATTCGGCCTCCGTAAGCGCATTCAAGCTCACAAGTGCAGCATTGGCGCGGCTGATTGCTTTGTAAAAATTCTCCCACGTAAACGGGTGCATGGATCCCAGGTCCGGCCTGGTAAGGTTGTAATGTTCATAAAAATCAATTTCCGCTACATCCGAAACGCCGCCGCCTCCTTTGTAGGCATCATCGGAACGCACACTGCCGTAAACCCACATGCTGGTCATCGGCCCGATCATTTCATCATTGCCAATGCCTGCGTAGGCAGCGGTCGCCAGTGCTTCCGCACTCGAAGCCGATTTGGTATTTTCGGAGGATAAAAGCCCTTTTGGCTCGTAATCCAGGTAATCTTTGCAGGATGTGGCGGTTAGCAAACCACCGGCCATCAGGATGCTGTATATGAATTTGGTTTTCATTGAATTGCTGTCAAAAAGGTTAGAATGAAACATTTACACCCACTGTAATGGTCCTGGGGATAGGGATCGCATTGATATCCACACGTTCCGGGTCTGGCCCTGCAAACTGCTTGGATTTGATCAGGAAGAGGTTTTCGGCCATGATATAGACGCGTAATCTTTGCAGTCTGATCTTTTCAATCGCCTTTGAATCAATCGCATAGCCCAGCTGTACGTTTCTCAATTTGAAGTAGGAAGTGTTTACATTGAAATAATCGGAAGCGCGCGTTTCATTATTCGCGTCGGAAAGCGACAGTGCAGGGATTCTCGAGCTGGTGTTTTGAGGTGTCCATGCATCGAATACACCCGGGCCCGCGTTTTCACGGCCCCTTACGAAGTTGTTGTAAAAAGTATAAGCATCAAATCCCGATCTGCCGGCAACGCCTGAGCCGAATATGGAAAGGTCGAAGTTTTTGTAAAATGCTTCCACCTTTAAGTTGTATTCAAAAGCAGGTAATGTTGTTCCAAAAAATACGCGGTCCAGATCGTCTATGCGTCCGTCACCATTGCTGTCCACATAACGGATGCGTCCCGGGCCGGCGCCAACCTGCGTCGGTGCCGCGTCAACTTCGGCCTGGTTCTGGAATAATCCGTCGGTTTTGTAACCAAACAGATCAAACTGCGAGTGTCCGAGAATGGTTTGGATAACATTGCCCGGATAGGCTGCCCGCACTTCTTCCGGTAAAACGGTGATTTTGTCACGGAAACGGCTTACGCCTGCCATCACATTATAGGTAAAATCGCCTTTTGGTTTGGCATAGTAACCCACAGAAAACTCAAAACCATTGTTGGATTTTTGCGCACCATTCACCACTTTCAGCTGACCTTCACCTACCGCCGACGCGATCGGCGGGGTGATTAATATATCGCTCGTTTTGCGGGTGAAATAATCCAGTGAGCCCTGAATGCTTCCATTGAATAACCCGAAATCGACACCGAAGTTGGCTTCATCCGTTGTTTCCCATTTCAGGTTCGGATTGGCCCCCTGGATCGAAATAATGCCGGAAGGAAGATTGCCCGTATTGGAACCATTCAGATCGTAAGCCGTTCCGATGTTGTAAAACTGGTCGAAAAAGCTGTTGTGGCCGTCCGGGAATTGCGATCTTCTGGTTCCATAGCGCGTATCATACAAGCCAAATCTGGCCAGATCACCGATTTCCTGATTCCCTACGCGGCCAACACCCGCACGCAGTTTCAGGCTGCTGATGGATTTTGCATTCTGCATAAATGCCTCTCTGTCAATGCGCCAGCCTACGGAAGCAGCCGGGAAAATGCCATAAGCATTCTGTTTTCCGAACCGGGATGAACCGTCGCGCCGGATGGTAACCGCTGCCAGATACCGGTCCGAAAATCCGTAGTCAACTCTTGCAAATTGAGAAAGTAACCTGCTTCCTGAGCCGGTTCCGGTAATGTTGGCATTTCCGGTTCCCGCATTGAGCACAAAGTAATCCTCGGTCTGTTCCGCAAACCCTTCTTTACGGGCAGTTTCAAATTGCAGGTCATTCTTAATGGCTTCAATTCCGCCCAGTAACTTGAAATGATGTTCGCCCAGATCGAAATTGTAGCGGATCGTATTGGACCAGGTAGCGCTCAAATAGCGGTTCTGATCAATGGTCAGGCTATTATTCGTGCGTCCGAAAGAACCTTCTTCAAAGGATTGCTCAATGTTTTTGAAATAATAACTCGCATTGTCCATGCCCAGGCTCGTGCGCAGGAAAAGATGTTTAACGGGCTCAATCTCGGCAAACACATTTCCAAACAATGTTACCCGGTGGGTATTGTCCCATTTGTTGATTTCCTGCATGTGGAGCGGGTTATTTCTGTCCGAGTAACCCGAGCCGATCCCGCCGCCCCAGGTGCCGTCCTTGGCATAAACCGGAATGGTTGGGGCCTGGGTAATCGCCAGTGAAGTGGTAAGCGCGCCGCCAATGTCGGTGGAAACAAGCCGTTCATTGGAAGAAGCGATTTGCACATTCGCCCCGATTTTCAGTTTGCCCTGGAAAGCACTCGTCAATGCATTGATACGGCCGCTTAATTTGTCATAATTGGTGTATCGCAGCATTCCGGTGTTTTTGAAATAACCAAGATTGATTTGCAGCGATGAAGTTTTGCTTCCCCCCGAGATCGTCAGTTCATTATTGGTTACGATCCCTGTTTTGTATAACTCCTTCTGCCAGTTGGTGTTACCGGCAGGCATATTGGCATTTCCACCAACCAGCGGCTGCACCGTGACACCATTCAGCACCGGATTTTTGAAGTCCTTGTTCCAGTCAAACTGATACAATGCGGCATAGCCATCTTCGGGATTTACGCCATCATTTACAGAAGCCCGCCATAGTGCGCGCCCGCGGTCAACGGAGTTAAGCATGTCGAATCTTGCGTATTTTTCAGACTGCGCCGAAATGCTGGTATTGAAGTCAATGGTAATCTTTCCATCCGCATTAGCCCGGTTTTTGGTTGTCACGATAATAACCCCGTTAGACGCCCTCGAACCGTAAATAGACGAGGCAGACGCGTCTTTTAACACTTGTACGGATTCAATTGAATTGGGATTTAAACCCTGAAAAACCTCTGGACGCTTGGTAGGAACGCCGTCGATAATGTAAAGCGGATCCGTGTTGCCGAGCGTGTTCGCACCGCGGATCAGGATGCGGGAATTGGCACCATTAGGAGAACCTGTTTTTTCAATATAAAGTCCTGGAACACGCCCTTGTAGCGCCTGCATTGGGTTTCCTGAACTGATATTTTTAAGCGGCGCCATATCCACAATGGCGATTGCGCCGGTAAGATCTTCCTTTTTGGAGCTGGTGTAACCTACAACAACCACCTCATTCAGGTTTTTCTGATCATATTCTAATGTTACGTCCACGATAGAACGGTTATCGACCGGTAATTCCTTCGCCACCATTCCTACGTAAGAAAAAACCAATGTTGCGTTGGAAGAAGCTGAAATGGCGTATTTACCGGTTGCGTCACTGACTGCTCCATTGGTCGTCCCTTTTTCGAGGATGCTCACGCCCGGAAGGATCTCTCCGTCCGACGCCTTTATGGTTCCGGTAACCGAAACCTTGTTTTGCGCCCATGCCAGTTGCATACTGCATAGGATGGCAAATGCCATCATTAGTAATCTTTTGTTCATGGAATTATTGGTTAACGGTAAGAAAATGATCGAGTTCCGATTCGGAAATGTCAGGCGTGGCACCATTGTAGGAAGCAACCAGCGCGCCTACGGCACAGGCTTTTGTTAGTGCAGAGGGGATTGGCAAGCCGGAAACATATTCTTTGAGAAACATGGCCAGGAAGGAATCGCCGCTGCCGATCGTGTCCTGCACTTCCACTACATAACCCCTTTGGGAATGAAACCCATCGCCGGAAAGTACAATCGCTCCGTCGGCCCCGAGTGTAACACAAACCAGTTTCAGGTTGAACCGCTCGTACAGGAATTTCATTTGGGTTTCGAGTTCGGGTTGTATGCCAAACCACGTGCAGACTGTATTGAGCTCATGTTCATTCACTTTTACAATGTCTGCCTGTTGCAACAGATATTCCGTGGTAGCTCTGTCCAGATGCGGCGGGCGGATGTTCACATCAAAGACTTTCAGCTTTGCATCTTTTAATAATTCAAAAAGCGTGTCCCGCGATTGCTGACTGCGGACCGAAAGTGTGCCGTATACAAACACATCCGAATCTTTTACCAGTTGCTTGTTTTCGGGAGTTGTCTGGATGTAATCCCAGGCCACCGGCTGCACGATTTTGTAGGTAACCTCTGTTTTATCGGTCAAATTTACTTTTACAATGCCGGTCAAATGGGTAATGCCGGTTTGTATAAAATCTGTATTAAAGTTCTGATGGTGAAGATATTCCATGAGTTCCGCACCCAGGTCATCGTCACCAACCCGGCTGATGAATGCGGGATTCATATCGAAGTTTTTGAGATGGATGGCTACATTCATGGGCGCTCCGCCGGGCTGTTTTCCCGAGGGCAGCATATCCCAGAGCATTTCTCCGAAAACGGTGATTTTAGGTTTCATATATAGATTTAGATATTAGTGTAGAATCATTGTTTTATCGGTGCGTTCCAGCGATGTTCCCTTGGTTTCGGGCATGAGGCGCCATACGAAAATGAGCTGCAAAACCATCATTACCGCGAAGAATGAGAAGGTGATCCCGCCGCCCAGGTATTCGGAAATGATGGGGAAGGAAAAGGCAATAATGGCTGCCATAAACCAGTGTGTGAAGCTGCCCAATGCCTGTCCGCTGGCGCGTACTTCGTTAGGGAAAATCTCTGAAATAAATACCCAGATCACTGCGCCTTGTGAGAACGCGAAAAACGCAATGTAGACGAACAGGAAGACGGGAACGCCGGTGAAATCCTGTATGAAAAATGCCCTGGCAACCAATGCTAGTGTGATAATGACGCCCACCGAGCCGATTGCCATGAGCGTGCGCCTGCCGAAACGATCTATAAAATTGATCGCTAGTAATGTGAATGCAAAGTTGACAAAGCCAATGCCCGCAGACGATAAGAATGCGGCTTTTGCACCCAGTCCCGTCATTTCAAAAATGCGCGGACTGTAATAAATAATGGCATTGATCCCCGAAACCTGATTGAAAACCGCGAACAGGATGGCCAGTGTCACGGGCGTTTTGTATTGGGCAGAAAACAGCCTGGCTTTTGGTTTATCTTTTGATTCGCCGTTCGCATTCTGGATGGCAAACAGTGTTTCTTCGCTGGTGTCGGCGTCGATCATGTCCAGCACTTTTTTAGCCTGCTGCACATCGCCTTTTTTCATGATGAGCCAGCGCGGACTTTCAGGTACATACAGGATAGACAGCAAGAAAATCAACGAGGGCACGGCCTGCACGCCCAGCATCCAGCGCCATGCATTATCGCCCAGATCCTGCATGAAATAATTGGAAAAATAGGCAATGAGAATCCCGAAAACGACATTGAATTGAAATAACCCCACCATTTTACCACGCGATTTGGCAGGAGAAATTTCGGAGATGTACATCGGTGCGGCTACGGAGGAAGCGCCTACGCCCAGCCCGCCGATGAAACGAAAGAAAATGAAAACATACCAGTCGGTGGCGAGCGCGGAGCCGAGGGAGGAAACAAGGTATAAAACGGCGATCCAGAAAAGGGTTGTTTTTCTTCCCAGTCTGTCTGTCGGAATGCCGCCCAACATTGCGCCAAGGACCGTGCCTATTAATGCAATGGAAACGGTGAAGCCATGCTCAACGGCCGACAAGTCCCACAAATGTTGAATGGCTTTTTCCGCCCCCGAGATCACGGCCGTGTCGAAACCGAAAAGAAATCCGCCAAGGGCCACGACGATCGACCAAATTAATACCTTGCTGTTTTTCATTGATAGTTCTGATTTTTTATCAAAACTACCACCACTAACTACCCGGAATAACTAAATAATATCTCAAAAAAGTTAAACTTTGATACAGTGGTATTTCAAAGGTATATAATTGTGATAATCAGTGAATTACATTGGAATTTCAAATTTGATACATGAGCAGACTTTCATTTTTGATACATGATCTTTAAAAATCGTATCATTTCCTGCATTGCCGTACACCAGATTATTGTATAATAAGCGGATGATATGAAATATAAATCAGGATACTTATGATTTTTTATATTCCATAGGGGTTTGATTATATTTCCCCTTGAAAGCCGTGGAGAAATAGGTAGGAGAGGAGAATCCGACTTTATAGGCAATGTCCGCAATGGTCAGATCGTCGCGCCGTAACAGGAACTTGGCTTTGTTGAGCCTGACCTGTTGAATGTATTCGTTCACGCTCATGCCCAGCAGCGCCTTCACTTTCCTGTAAAGCTGCACCCGCGACATGCCAAGATCTCTGCCAATATCCTCCACGCTGAGCTCGGAATTATCGTAACGCTCCTCAATGCATGCAGTGAACTCCGTAATAAATTTCTTGTCCAGTTTGTTCGGATTCGTGCCGGATGACGTTTCAATGGGCAGCTCGCTGGTATAATGTTCACGCAGGAGGGAACGGTTTTTTAGCAGTGTTTTAATGCTTTCCTGGACATACCGGAGATTAAACGGCTTGGTAATGTAAGCGTCCACACCCGCCTGAATGCCCTCGATCTGCTGTTCGGTGGTGGTTCTGGCAGTAAGTAAGATCACCGGAATGTGCGAGGTCCTGAAATCTGTTTTAAGGATTGAAGAAACGCCTAAACCATCCTTTTTGGGCAGCATTACGTCGCACACGATCAGATCCGGGATGTGCTCAAATGCCATTCGCAAACCTTCCTCGCCGTCGTTGGCTACCAGAATCTGATAACTGGTCTGCAACTTTTGTTCGAGCAGCCTTACCAGATCATTGTTGTCTTCAATGATGAGGACTGATTGTTCTCTGGCAGAAATTTCGTTTGCAGCAGCAACATTAGGAAGCAAATTCTCTTCTTGGAGCTCGAAATTCTGCACCATTGCAAAGTCTTCAACCTGCTCGGTCCGTAGTTCTTCGTCCTGAAAATGTTTGTTGCCCAGCGGCAGTTCAATGGTGAATGCGGTTTCTTTATTAGGCTGGCTGCGAACAGAAATAGTGCCTTTATGGAGTGATATCAGCTCTTTGGATAGCGCCAGTCCAAGTCCGGTTCCAAGGGTTTTATAACTATTTTCAGCCTGGTAAAACACCTCGAAAACATGCGCAACTTCCGATTCTGTCATGCCGATCCCGTTATCTTCCACCGTAATCTGCACCTGATCAGGCGCAATGGTTTTGATATACAAATATACCCTTCCCTTATCCGGCGTGAATTTAAAAGCGTTGGAAAGCAAATTGAAAATCACCTTATCCAGCATGGTCGCATCGAACCAGACCATGATTTCGGGTTCTGGCGCAATGAGTTGAAAGTCGATCTTATGTTTGGAAGCAATGCGTTCGAATGCCGCCATAATGTCCTTCACAAAAGCCACCAGGTTATGCTCACCAGCGCGGACCTGCATGCGGTGACTTCCCAGTTTCCGGAAATCCATGAGCTGACTTACGAGCCTTAATAGCCGTAATGTATTTTTCCTGATCAGCGATAACTCCTGTTTGATGAGCGGATCGCGGATTTTTTCACTCGCCAGGACGTCCTCCACCGGAGCCAGTATCAGCGTCAGCGGCGTCCTGAATTCGTGGGAAATGTTGGTGAAAAATTTAAGTTTTGCTTCGTTTTCGATCTCTGCACTTTGGGCCAGTTGTTCAATCTGGTTTTTCTGGTCTGATATTTCGTGATTCTGCGCTTCGAGCCGTTTGTTGATCTTTCGGTTCTCACGCAAGGAATAAAAGGAAATTGCCCCGAAAATGAGCGCCAGGGCTAATGTGATGGACACCGTGTAAATGACAATGCTCTGATTTTCAGAAATCGCACGCTGTTCTTCGATCTTCCCCTGCCGACGTTCAATGTCCTGCTGCTGAGCGACCAGTTTTTCACTCTGCAATTTCATGATCCTCACATTGGTTGAGTCGATCATGGTGATTTGCAGCCGGTTTTCCCTTTTGAAAGGCTGTTTGTGCAGAATGGAAATCGCGGTGCGTATCGCTTCCTCGCCGCCGGTCGGATACAAAATGGTCGCATTTAAAACGTCTTTATCCACCAGATCAATCCCGCCATTTGGCCCGGTAAGTCCGTCCACGCCGATTAACCGGATCTTTTTTCCAAGCCCTAAATCCTTGCAGACCTTAAATGCTGTAAGCGCGCGGCGATCATTCTGGCAAAAGATGACGTCAATGTCTGAATGCGTTTTCAGTAGTTTGGTCAGCGGGGCTTCAAACGAATTTTTGTCCCAATCACCATCCAGTTTATCAACCAGTTTGATGCCGGGAAAGCGTTTAAGGATCTCCAAAAAACCTTTATGACGGTCAATGTCGGCCGAAGAACCGGGCTTTTCACTGATCTCAATCACCTTCCCGGTCCCTTTCAAAAGTGTATTGGTGTAAGCCCCGGCAATTTGCCCGACTTCCACATTGTCGGCGCCCACATAGGCAGTATACTGGTCAGAGTTCGTGCGGCGATCCAGAATAATGACCGGAATGCCGTTCTGATAAGCTTTTTCAACGATCGGCGTAATGGGCTCGGCTTCATTGGGCGAGACGATCAGCAAGTCAATGTCCTGCTTGATGAGCTGCTCGATTTGTATAATCTGCTTCTCACTCTGCCCGCCTGCGTCTTTCATGATGAAGTTGATCTCGGGATTGAAAGAAAGCTCCCGATACATGCTTTCCTGCATCGTTTTACGCCAGTTATCAGCGCCGGTGCATTGTGAAAAACCGATAGTGTACTGCTTCGACTCTTTTTTAGAGCAGGATATCAATAAGAATATTGTGAAAAAGGCGGCAAAGTATTTCAATTTTTCGGCTATTTATACAATCCTGGCTGCTTGGTCAAATGTATCAAAATTAGTATTTCCAACAAATTGTTTACTATTAGCGGGATGCGGCGCAAGACCCGGCAGGAGCTAAATATGAGAACATTTTAATATCGATTCGTTTCCATCGGGGTCAGCTTAGGTTGATCCGGACGTTTACAGCCTTTCTGTAAGCCACTAATATGTCTGCCAGTTAAATTGAATTATTTATTGAAAAAAAAATATTATTTATAGTATGGGGATGAGATTTGTTGACTTGTCTTTATGATTTGACTGCAAATCCGCAATTGGTTAAAGAAACGCTATGGCAATTGATTCTACCAAAAAAATACCACTCCAGCCGCCCGGGGTTATGGGGCCTTCCGTGCAGGATAATGAACCGTTGATCGTCGACGACGAATACCTGATCAGGGAAACGTTCGGCCAGGACCCTAAAAAAGGATGTGAGCTGCTTTTCAGAAAGTATTATACTAATTTATGCAACCACGCAATCCGGTTTGTGCATTCAGGGGAAGTGGCCGAAGATATTGTTTCTGAGGTATTTGCTGCGTTCTGGCAAAATCGCTCATTTGAGCTGATCACCTCTTCCTACCGGGCCTATTTGTACAAATCCGTCCGGAACCGCTCGTACAATCACCTGAAATGGGAGCTGAACCGCACATCCCCGATCGAACTGGTCACTACACCTTTCCTGGCGCAGGCGCTCAACCCGTATGAGGCTTTGCAATACAGCGAGTTGCACCAGCAGATCGAACGCATTGTGCAGGAAATGCCGCCGCAATGCAGAAAGGCCTACCTATTGAAACGGATGGAAGGGAAAACGCTGGAAGAGATTGCGGCCGAACTCCAGATCACTCCCAAGTCCGTGGAGGCGCTGATCACCCGCGCCATTGCGAGGCTTCGTAATGGATTGAAGGATAGCTGGTTTATATGTCTGGTATACTGGATTCAATAAAAGTGTTCAATCCGGTATGGGGTTGCGTATACTGTACTTGTCTGTTCTTGTAAATAGTCGAAGTGAACATTACCGTGTCCCGTTCCCTCACGGTTTTGTGGTTGCTCTGAAATCACCAAACAGTCCTAAACGGACTGTAAATGCTAAAAAGTATAAGATGAAAGAATCCCTATCCAAAGATGTCCTATTCGATTTTTTTGACGGAAGGACCACATCCATTCAGCGTAAGCTCGTCGAGGACTGGCTTGCGGACCCCCAGAATGAAGAGCTCTACCACCAGTATCTGGACGAATGGGAGAGCCGCCATCCGCAGTTTTCGCCGCAGATTGAAAATGCGCTGTCGGATTACATTGCATTGATGAATGATGAAGATACGGGCAAAGAAATTCCTTTGTCCCAAACAGAAGTGAAGCGATCCGGTATCTGGAAAACTCCGTGGCTCTATGGTGTGGCAGCGGCATGCTTGCTGATGGTGGTCAGTTTTGTTTTTAGAAACGAGCTGATGTACAGATCACTGGAGTCTGAAAATGGCCAGATATCTGAATACAAACTCTCAGACGGGACAAACGTGGTGCTCAATGCCAACTCTGTTTTACGGGTTCCCAGGTTGGGTTTCGGTTCGGGTAACAGGGAGGTCATGCTGGACGGTGAAGCGGAGTTCAAAGTAGTTCACACCCAGAGCGACAGCCGGTTTATTGTCAAAATGAATAAGAATTATCTCATCGAAGTGCTTGGTACTGAGTTTGTCGCTTTCTCGCGGGAGCGCGGCACTAAGGTTTTTCTTACGAAAGGAAAGGTAAAGCTAAGTCTGCCGAAAGGAAAGCAACTTTACATGAAACCCGGAAACCTCTTTTCAACCGAAAAAGACGGAAAATTCACCCTTACATCTTCATCGACACCAGGAAGGTTCGTGGCTTGGAAACAGGACATGTTTTACTTCGACAACACCCTGTTGTCCGAGGCAGTGGAACAGCTGAACGACCGCTTCAAAGTGGACGTGCGTATACTTGACCCCGTTCTTGGCAAACGTCGTATAGGCGGCGTGTACAAAGCCAAGCAAGCCGACGACCTGCTGGCCATCTTATCCGAACTGCTTCATCTGGAAGTGGTAAAACACAATGAATTTATTGAATTGAGACCATCAGTAACCAATCCTAATCATGAGTAGCAGATTTCTACAAAAGACCCGTATCGTGCTGACCATGTTATTTGTTCAGCAGCTTTGCACGGCGCAGGGTATTACATTGGCAAGCCGACCTGTCCAGCGGGGTGCCGCCCAACACGAGGAAAGCCGTAACCAGTCGAAGAACCTGAAAGATTTATTGGTAGATCTGGGCAAGCAGCACCAGGTAAGCATATTGTTTGAAGAAGAAACCGTTAAAAACATTACCATTACCGGCGCAGATTACCGTCAGGATGGCGGCAAGCTGGAAAAGCAACTGAGCGACCTGCTCAAACCATTCAATCTTCGTTTCAAAAAAGCGGGGAAGGAAGCATATGTGATCGTTCCGCGATTCGAGAAAAAAGCTTCCGAGGCCGGGACAGCCACTATTGAAAGCGCCACCATTGCGCCTGCTGAGGCTCCCGAGTCATCCGGCCGGACTGATGTTGCTGTTTCGAAAATAACCCAAACGAATGCTTCTGAAGAGATAATTAAAGGCAGGGTCACAGACGAAAGAGGGGACGGGCTTCCGGGCGTCAACGTGGTGATTAAAGGTTCGCAGCGTGGCGTTACGACGGATATAGCCGGCAAATATGAGCTGGCGGGAGCAGGTCCCGACGCTGTTCTGATATTTTCATTCGTAGGTTATTTACCTAAGGAAGAGATTGTCGGTAACCGTTCGGTCATAGATATTTCACTAGCGATTGATACGAAAGCATTGGAGGAAGTAGTGGTTATCGGCTATGGAACGGCCAAAAAGAAGGATCTTACCGGCGCGGTTGCCGTCGTGGGCCGGAAGGAATTCGGTGATGTATCGGCTACATCTGCCCAGCAGCTTTTGCAGGGAAAGATAGCTGGTGTGCAGATCGTCAATACGGGCGGGTTGCCTGGTTCGAATGCTAAAATCATCATTCGCGGTGTAGGTTCACTGACCAATTCCGATCCCCTGTATGTGATCGACGGAATCCAGGGGGGCGATATTAATTCAGTAAGCCCTTATGATATTCAGGACATTACAGTGCTCAAAGACGCTGCTTCTGTGGCTATTTACGGAGCGTCGGCAGCGAATGGTGTGGTGTTGATCACTACCAAAAAAGGCAAAGCCGGAGCGCCGAAAGTGACTTACAATGGCTATGTAGGCGTGGCGCAGGCGTGGAAAAAACTGGATATGCTCAACGCAGCCCAGTATGTGCAATTGGTAAAAGACATTGACGCAACGCAGGGAAACAAAGTGCCCGACAAGCTGAACACGCCCGACGTGCTGGTAACCCGGACCGACTGGCAAAAGGAGATTTTCAGGAATGGAAAAGTAACCGAGCACCACGTGAACGTGACAGGCGGAAGTGATAAAGCAACCTATAATTTCTCCGCAGGTTATACCAATCAGGAAGGAATTATGAGGGATTACGGCTATCAGCGGATCAATTTGCGGACACAGCTTGAAGAGCAGATCGGCAAAAGAATACGGCTCGGGCAGACCATTAACTTTAAATATACCAGGACAACCGGTAATGCGGCCAGTTTTGTAGAGGCGCTTCGGATGCCACCTTATGCACCGACGATGGACCCTACGAATCTTGGCGGGTATAGCAAGGTGACGACGATCATCGACCAGAACGATGCGCTTAATCCGCTGCCAGGCATTTATCTTACCGAAAAACTGGGAAGAGGCGTCTCCAGTCTATTTCAATTATGGGGTGAAGTGGATATTATCAACGGCCTTAAATTCAGGACCCAGGCCAACATTGGCCTTTCCAACGGCAACAGTTATAATTACACAGGTGAATATTTAAACGGTAATACCAAAACAGACCGCAAGATCGAGGAAAGCTATTCATTCTCGGTTTCACCTATCATTGAAAACATCCTGAGCTACACGAGGACATTAGGCCGCCACGATTTTTCACTGATGGCCGGTAACACCTACAACGAAGGCAGCAGGAGCAGGAGCGTTAATCTCACAGGTTCTGGTTTTACCAATGACCTGATCAAACAGATCGGTGTTTCCAAATCCAACAGCATTACAGGCACGGGATCGAGTATTTATGCGTCGCGCTCCTATTTTGGCCGTCTTACTTATGCTTTTCATGACAGATATCTGGTGAATGCGTCTATTCGTCAGGACATTAACCCTGCATTTGGAAAGGCTTACCGCAAAGGTAATTTCCCATCGGTAGGGGTGGCCTGGAAGGTTGCGAATGAGGATTTTATGAAAAATATCTCCTTCATCTCCGACCTCAAACTCAGAGGAAGCTGGGGCATCACCGGCAATGCCAACATCGGCTTGTTCCTGACCGACCCTACCGTTTACCGCGGTTATGGAAACAACAACATTGTATATTCTTTTGGCGAAAACAAGGCATTTCAACAAGGAGCGACCGTTACGCGCGTGCCTAACCTTTTCCTGAAATGGGAAGAAACCACGCAGATCGATTTCGGGGTTGATTTCGGCCTTTTGCAAAACAGACTTCAAGTGAGTCTGGATTACTACAAACGCGACAGCAAAGATCTGCTACTGGATGTAAAACTACCGGTTTCAACAGGTTTGGGAGATGTCTATAATGATGCCAGCATGGTGCAGAACGCTGCCAATGCAGTCAATAAAGGTTTTGAAGCAGCGCTATCCTATGCGGGGCAGGCCGGAGATTTCAGTTACAGCATTTCTGCTAATACAGGTTTTAATAAAAACAATGTGGTTTCATTAGGCAATGGCGCACCCATCGTGAGCGGCAGCACCAACGGCGGTATCAATATCACCAAAACAGATGTAGGCGCGGCGATCGGTTCATTCTACGGATTTCAGGTGGACCACGTGGTGTCCAGTGATGCGGATGTGGCCAGATATAATGAGCAGGCAGTTGCCAAAGGCTTTAAAAGTTACCAGGACGGTTTGAAGGCGGGGGATATTGTTTACAAAGATCTGAACAATGACGGACGCATTACCGATGCGGACCAGTCGTTCTTAGGCTCAGCGATCCCGGTATGGACTTACGGCGGCTCTGTCAATTTATCCTACAAAGCTTTGGACCTTTCGATGGGCCTGGCTGGGATCGGCGATGTGAAAGTTTACAATGCGCTCCGCTACTGGACAGAAGGTACGACCCGCCCATTCAACTCATCCACGGCTGTGCTGAATGCCTGGAAAAAGGACGGGGACATTACGGATATGCCCAGGTCTGGACAAAATACACCCTCCAACCTGCGTGCCTCCGACCGCTTTCTGGAAAACGGCTCGTTCATGCGGTTGCGCAACCTTACCCTTGGATTTTCGGTCCCGAAAACAGTTTTAAATTCCACGGGCGGAAAAGTGTTTTCAAGCTTCCGCATTTACGCCACCGCAATGAACCTGCTTACATTGACCAAATACAAAGGTTATGATCCCGAAGTAAGCGCCAGTGTGAACGATGCCAAGTCGTTTATTTTCACCAAAGGCGTCGATACAGGTCAATATCCGCAGCCGAGGACGTTCCTCATCGGATTACAGGTCGGGTTTTAATTCTCTCCATTTAAATTCATTTTCATCATGATGAAAAAGCAAATACTTTCGCTGGGAACGCTGGCCTGCCTGACCATCGGTGGCTGCGATAACTCCCTGGATAATGTCAAAAACCAGTCGAGCTACAACGACGACACTTACTTCACAACGCCCGCCACGATTTCAGAAGCTGTTACAGCCACTTATGGGTTGTTGCTGTACAAAGGGCTGTATTCCAGGGACTTTTATTATTTAATGGATCTCACCGGCAATGAAGCAGAGGCAGATGCGCCGCTGCTGGGGGACGTTTTGCAGCTGCACGATTACAGCTACGCGTCCAACCATGCGCAGATCAATGACCTGTGGTCTACTACTTATAAAATGACATTCCGGGCGAATCTGGTGATTGACAAAGCTTCGAAAATCACACCTGCGAACGACGCAGATAAACAAAAACTGGCCCAGTATGTCTCCGAAGCTTATTTTTTGAAGGCATATGCAGAATTTTTGCTCGTAACGCTTTGGGGCAGGGTGCCTATCCGGAAGGATTATGGTGATAACGACGAATTTTATCTGCCAAGGGCAAGCATGGAAGAAAGCTGGAAGCAGGTAGAGTCCGACCTCACCAATGCCATTAGCGGGCTGCCTGTCACGTATCCTGCGAGCGATCTGGGGCGGGTCACGAAGGGTGCGGCCATTGCACTTTTAGGTAAGGCATTTTTATACCAAAAGAAATACGCGGAAGCCGCCGCACAATTCGAGTTGCTTACGAAGGCCCCCTACACCTATGATCTGGTAAAAAACCTGGACGAGCTCTTCACCAAATCGCCGGTGAAAAACGCAGAATCGGTATTTGACGTCCCGCACCAAAGAATGGGGCGGCTGGGCCGAAGGTAGCCCTTACTATATGTTTGGCTCACAGGAAGGATCGGGAAGCGGCAAAAATACGTTGACCGGCCGCGCCATGGAATACGGCTGGAACGACTGGCGCAATGTGTTTATATCCGATGCGGCTGTCAAAGCATTCACTTACAAAGACCAGGCAGGCAAGACCTATGTTGATCCGAGAGCCCAAAACACGTTTTACGGAGACAAGGCCAGCGGGGGGGACGTGACCTATTGCGACAAATGCACTGCCGGGGCGAAGCCTTATCCCTTTACAGAAAACGGCAATGGCTACCGGTGGCGGAAATACGAGCCCTACGAATACAAGGAAAAAGGCGAATTGCCGCAATCGGACATCAATTCGCAGATCATCCGCTATGCCGATGTGATGCTAATGCTCGCGGAAGCACAAACTCAACTCGGAAAAATAGGGGAGGCCCTGCCATTGGTCAACAAAGTGCGCGCACGCTCCGGTGCATTCGCCTACACAACGCTGGGTAGCAAAGACGAGGCTATGAAAAAGATCATGCTGGAACGCCAGCTCGAACTGGCCGGTGAGCAGGTGCGCTGGTTTGACCTGATCCGCTGGGGCATTGCCAAAGAAACGCTAAACGCCGAGAAGAAAGCCAAATATCCGGCTTCAAGCCAATCTTTTTTTCAGGACAAACATGTATTGTTCCCTATTCCCTTAACCGAGAAGAACACCAATCCGCTGGTCGCGAAAGACATTAGCAACGACTGGAATTAAGAGCCAGATTGTTTTCAGATCTTTGATAAAACCCGCTGGCGTCTGTCAGCGGGTTTTATTTTGCCAGATTATTGTTGCTATCAGCATCAAATTGCTCTTCGTCCGCTTACGAGCCATATCTTTTCACTTAAAAAAAGTCTCGGAACTACTCTCTGTTTTTAACAATATAGACTGAGCCCGCCGGATCGGTGATCCAATGCATATTGTCAGGAAGCTCTTCCAGTTCGTCACACGTTGAAATGCCGTGGGATTTCAGATATTCAGTTGCTGCCGGGACATTTTCCACATTGAGTTCCAGCCACGTTTCGGAGTGTGTATAATTATCGACGCAGTCCAGCCACATGACATTGTTGCCGAAGCTGACCCGGTGTGTTTTTGAAACCGTCGGATTTGTAATCGGCCGTTCTTCAACGTCGAGTTTAAGAATGTCGCGATAGAATCCAACTGTCGCTTCGTACTTTCCCTTTGGGATTTTTACGGCAATATTAATGCCGCCTTCAAATTTGATATCCATGTCAATTGCCGTTTCATGCATAGAACAAAACTACCCACTGCGGCATAGACATTTGTGGGGGATATAAGACAACAGTAAGGGCGAGTTGAGACAGTTGTTCGTCGATTTATTTAAAAGTTATAACTTATTGAAGAACTCTCCGAAATGCCATAAGACACCGGAAGGATCGTGAACGAAGCATTCCCGGCCCCAATGCTCAACACGAATCGGAGTGAGCCGCACATCTTTGTATTTGGCCGGAAGGTTGAGCGACACAAGTTCATCCCACGTGTTTTGTACATTTTGTACTTCGAGGAAGATCATGGTGTTGTCGATCCAATCCTGGACAAACGCATCTTGCAGGTAAAAACCCACATTTTCTGTTGTGAAAAGGGACATGTCGGATGAGATTACGACTTCCTTAAAGCCCAAGTCGCGATAGAAATTTCGGGATACTTCAAAGCTCCGGCACCCTATAAATGGCCGGATGGATCGTGATGATTGCTTCATATTCTTGCTTTTTTTTAATCAAAAATAAGTCTTTGGTCTGATTTGCTTCCAATCCTTTTTCATTTGCGCGTACTGCTCATGACTTTCTGCCTGCTTCCACATGCCATAAAATCATGGATTCTGTTTTATTTCCTGTTTCCGCATAGGCATCGCATCAATTAGCCCAAATAGTTTGTCAGGAGTCACAACTTCGCTCGATTTTAATTTTTCACCACCATCACGGCCGATCAAAATAAATGTGAATGCGTTTGCGGTGTCAAGTTCCCATCTGTGCCATTCCTGGGCGTTTCGCTTCGAGTAAGGAAAAGATTTTATCTCAATATCACGTTCCAGGATATCCTTCCGGTGCCCTTCAAGTGCATTCATTTGCGCTTTCCATTTCGCCAGACCATTTTCGGTGTAAAAGAGCAGGACCTTGCGGGGCTGGTCCGCTAAGAGCATTGCGACGAGTGTTAATCCTATTAGTGCTTTCATAACATTGCTTCTTAAAATATTCTGCCAGCACTATCCGGATGAAGGCTGGCCGGTTGCAAATGTTGGACTCGAGCCGCGAATTGCTCCATACAAATTTTGGCAAACCTCTTAGCAAAAGCTGTGACAAATGTCAACGTGAGATTGTGTCATATGACTTCGTTTCAGCCGGAGCGCCTGCGTGACGGGTTTGCGGGATATTTTCAAAAATATGACGCCTTGGTTACTCCCGTGCTGCCGATCCCGGCACACAAGCACGGCGTAGAACAGTTCATAATCAACGGTCAGACGGTGGATGCCACTTATCTTCAGGGAGCCACCGTGCCGCTTAATGTCACTGGCTTGCCAGGGATCGCGATGCGGTTCGGTACGAGCAAAGAAGGCTTGCCCATAGCCGTTCAGATTGTCGGGAGCTGGCTGGCCGAATCGACCATTTTGCACATTGCGTCACTGCTGGAAAGTGTCAGCGAAGTGCGCGATCTGCACCCTATTCCCTGAATGCTGAGCTGAGCATTATCAAGAACCTTCCGGATTTTCCGGAAGGTTTATTGTAGATCTTGTGAAATCTTTTCGGATACGGCTCAATGTCTCTCGGGAAATGCCCAGATAAGACGCTACCATGTGCAGCGGCACATTATTAAAAATGCTCGGATAGGTTTTTTCAAATTCAAGATATTTTTCGGTAGCAGAATAACTGATCAAATAATAAATGCGTCGCTGGCTTGCCTCGTAGGCGTTTGCAGTAAGTCTTTCGTAAAAAAGTTTAAGCGCTGGGATCGTTTGAAGTAATTCCAGCCATTGCGCTTTTGTCCACAGGATAACCGTGCTGGCAGCCAGCGCTTCAATGTTATATGCGGAGGCGGTCTCGTGGTTGAAACTTTCCTGATCGGTAATCCACCAGTTTTCAACACCGAACCGGACCGTATGATCCGTCCCGTTTTTGTCGAACCTGTAAAGCCGGCAGCATCCGCTGGCAATGAAACAGTTATATCGCCAAACCTCACCCTCATGCAAAATGGATTGCCATTTACGCAGTTTTCTTTCAGTGCTCGCTGTCCTGATGATTTCCAGCTCCTGGTCGGAAATGTCTGTGTGCTTGCGTAAATATTTTTCAAAGACTTCAAACATATAATTGGTTCTTGTTTTCAGTGAAATGTATAAGTCTATCCATAGATTGTCAAAGCAGAAAGCTTAGCTAACGGAGAACTTTGTGTCAATCAAAAAAAACAATTTATGGACACAAATCATCATCGCAAAATTCTCCTGGTAACCGGAGGCAGCCGGGGAATAGGAAAAAGCATAGCATTGAGTGCTGCGAAGCGCGGCATCGACGTTATCCTGACCTACAATCATAATGCTGAACAGGGCAACGCTGTTGCAAGCGCAATCAATAACAACGGGGGCAAAGCTGTTGCGCTGCATTTGGATTCGTCGAAAACCGCTAGTTTAGATGGCTTTGCAACGCAGGTTTCACAGTTGCTTAAAAGTGAATGGGGGAGGGAAAACCTGGATTACCTGGTCAATAATGCAGGAATCTCGCAACGCATGCTGATCAAAGACACGACTGAGGACATCTTTGATGAACTTGTGAATGTCAATCTGAAGGGCGTTTTCTTTTTGACTCAAAAAGCTGATGCCTTTAATTAATGACGGCGGGCAAATTATCAACATTTCCTCAGGACTTGCCCGATTTGCATTTCCCGGGGTTGCTGTGTATGGAGCGCTCAAAGCGGCCCTGGAATCACTGACGCGTTATTTTGCCAAGGAATACGCAGAGAGGAAAATTCGGGTTAACAGCGTTGCACCCGGAGCTATCGATACGGAATTTGGCGGAGGCAAAGGAGACGAAGCGCACCGGTCACAGGTCGCCTCGATGACTGCGCTTGGCCGACTGGGAGAGGCGGAGGATGTCGGTGATTTTGTGGCATCGCTGCTTTCGGAAGACAGCCGGTTTGTAAATGCCCAGCGTATAGAAGTGGGCGGAGGCATTATGATCTGAACATTCAGGGGAGAAGCTTAGCTCGCTCCCCCGAATTTTTGATATATTCGAGTACAAGGAATTTCAATGTAACCAATGGAATACACCGACATTAAGTCCATCTCGCAGCTACTTTCATTTTTTCCACTATGAAAAGCCGGTCCACCCTTTGATAGCGGTTGTGGATTTGGCCAAAGTCGACCGATCGCACAGAACGCCCGATGCAGCGTACCGCCTCGATCTTTATTCCATTGCTTGTAAAAAAATTGAAGGTTCGTTCAAATACGGGCGTACGGATTACGACTTTAACGAAGGTTCGCTCATGTTCACCGCGCCTGACCAGGTTTTGTCGCCGGGCATTGAAAACAAAGTGGAAGGCTGGGCGATCTACATCCATCCCGACTTTCTACACGCTAGCAAAAAGGGGCAACATTTAACCAGTTACACGTTTTTCGGTTATGACACGCACGAATGCCTGCACATTTCAGATGCCGAAGAGAAAGTGCTTAAAGATTGTCTGGAAAATATCACCAGGGAAATTTCTACAAATCTCGATACACATTCCCAAAATCTGATCCTGACAAATCTTGAACTCATGCTGTCTTATTGTTCACGGTTTTACGACCGGCAGTTTCTGACAAGGGCAAAAGTTAGCAACGAAATCGTGGAAAAATTTGACCGGATTCTGAACGACTATTTTTCGCAGGAAACCTTAATTGAAATAGGATTACCGGATGTTAAATATTTTGCATCGCAACTCAATTTGTCACCCAATTACCTCACGGATCTTTTGACAAAATATACCGGGAAGTCTACGAACGAGCACATACATTTAAAACTAATAGACAAAGCGAAACAATTGCTTTGGAGCACGAATGCACCCATCAGCGCCATCGCCTATGACCTGGGTTTCGAGCACCCATCCCATTTCACAAAGCTCTTTAAAAACAAAACCGGTCACGCTCCGAAGATGTACAGGAATTTGAATTGAATGTGACTTATTTGGTCTCGCAGCACCGATTTTTACCGAAAAGCGGAATTCCCCATCCTTTACAACGGCCATATCTAAGAATTCCCGGGAGGCCTGCTTCATAAGGAACTGTAACCTTCAACCTGTTTGAGCATCTCCAGCGATTTCATGACAGGGTCCCAATCTTTTCCACTGAAAATGAGCTTAAACCACTTTTTGTTATGGTTTTCGTATTTGATATTGAAAAAAAGCCACAGGGACACAATCAGGAAAACCAATGTCACCATGACCTGCGCGGCTAACCACGTGGGATGCCTGAACATTTTTTGCTGTATGCTGAATGTTGTCCAGATCGGCGCGTGCAAAAACATCAGTCGGTAAATTAACAGCGTTGTGCTCTTCAAATAAGCCAGCCGGTATTGCGTTTTGAGCAGTGCTTCGCCCAGATCGGTCTGATAGATCAACACAACCTGATAAATATTAATGCCGATTACGACTGCCATTAACACCACATGGATGGCTATGGAAAACCAGAAAAACGGGCTCGCATAGGCATAGGTGTGGTAAAGTACAATGCTCAGGAACGCTGCCCATATGGAACCAAGGACAATGACGAAAATCTTCATCGGGACCATTGAGCCGACTAATGACTTGATTTTTATCAGCGTGATGGCGTAGGCATTTTGCCGGTTTAAAATAAGGTTTTCTTCAAGTTTTTGCCCGTAGCTGCGCCATAATGTGATGAATTCAGACTCTTGCATAATCTAACTTTTAGAGGTGATAAATTTTTGTTTAAGCTGCTCTTTGATCCTGCTAACCTTTGTTGAAACATTCGAAATGGTGATGCCTAAAATCTCGGATATTTCTTGCTGGCTCCGTTCTTCGAGATATAGTAATATGAGGGCCCGGTCAAGTTCTTTCAGTTCCCTGATAAATGTGTTGAGCATCGACAATTCCGTATCGACGTCTGGCTGTACATCAGCCACCGTGATGAAGCTGATAATGTCGTCGGTCAGCGGCTGATTGAGCCTCGCCCGGCTTGCCTGCTTTCGGTAAAATGATATAGAAACGTTCAGCGCTATACGGTAAATCCAGGTCGTCAGTCGGAATTGCTGGTCATACCTGGGAAATGCAAGCCAGAGTTGTATGATTATTTCCTGAATAAGATCTTTCCTGTTTTCCCGGTCTATACAATACGCGTTGGCCACTTTATAAATGATCCCCTTGTTGTCCTCGATCACATTCAGGAATTGGTTGGCATCTGGTGGAAGCGGCATGTAGCATTCTGTTTGTAGCTAAGGAAGATAAACTGGTTTATACAATTATTCGCAGCAACAATGATTATATCACAGGGTAGCGGATAATTTTTTTGAAAGCAGATTAATACATAAGTTTAAGAATTGACCACGGAACGATAAAATGATGTCAGACAAAAACAAGGCAATCTTACTAAAAGGCAATGCGGCCATTTCCGAAGGGGATCATGAAGGATTTTTATCGCTCTGCACAGAAGATACGGAGTGGACCTTTGTAGGAGACACGGTTCTGAAGGGAAAAGAAGCCGTACGCCAGTGGATGGCAAAAACGTACATAAAACCGCCCAAAGTTACGGTCGCCAACCTGATTGCCGAGGGTGACTACCTTATAGCAACCGGCGATGTTGCCGTCATGGAGGCCGACGGCAACGAAACCCGCAGTGCATACTGCGACATCTGGCGCTTTCGGGGCGAACAACTTGCGGAACTAACCGCTTTTGTCATTTAAAACAAAACCCGCCTAGCGCTGGAACACGAGAGGCGGGTTGCGTTTAAAGGCAGGATATGAAAGCAATGAGGTTGTAATATTGGCGTTAGGCGTTGAGTCCGCCGTCGATCGTAACCCAGGATCCGGTAATAAATTTTCCTTCTTCACTAGCCAGGAACGCAACCAGACCGGCAACGTCTTCACCTGTGCCGTATGTCGGGATCGCCATTCTACCCCGGAGAAAATCAGCCAGTTCGCCGGTTGCCGGGTTCATGTCGGTGTCCGTAGGTCCGGGTTGCACGAGGCTCACAGAAATGCCTTTCGGTCCTAGGTCGCGGGCCAGGCCGCGGGTAAACCCTTGCAATGTGGATTTGCTCATGGTGTACAATGTGGACTGGGGCCCCAGCGCGTTGTCTCCCATATTGCTCCCGATGGTGATGATCCGCCCGCCGGATTTGAGATGTTTCACGGCTTCTAGGGATGCCACAAAAACTGCTTTTACATTGACATCCATCACCGCGTCGTAATCCTCGATGGTATGTTCGCCGAACTCTTTTCCAATGTATACGCCGGCATTGCTCACCAGAATATCAAGTCCGCCAAAAGCGTCCACCGTTTTCTTTACGGCACCGGTCACTTCTTCCATCCGGGTATTATCCGCAGCAATGGCAATAGCCTGGCCGCCGGCTGCGGATATTTCCGCTGCGAGTGCCTCTGCTTTCTCTGCTGAACGTGCGTAGGTGAATGCTACTTTCGCTCCGTCTGCTGCCAAACGACGCACGATCGCAGCGCCTATGCCACGGCTGCCCCCAGTAACCAATGCTATTTTATTTTCTAGCTTTTTCATAACAACAATTTTGTTTTCTATTACGACACAAACCTACGGCACTTCCTTTATATTTGTAAGCAAGCAACAAATTGTTAGGTACCAACAAAAAAGTAAGAAATGAGAAAGGAGACATCCACCAATGCTTTGAACGAGAGAATGATCATCGACAGCTGCGGTATGGCTTATACGCTCGGTGTGTTGGGCGGTCGCTGGAAGCCCGCCATCCTGTGCAGGCTCATGCACGGCACATTGCGCTACGGCGAACTCAAAAAGTCAATTTTAGGGATTTCTGAAAGAATGCTTGTAGCCCAGCTTCGTGAGCTGGAGAGCGACGGAATCGTTCAGCGAAAGGTATTTCCCGAAGTCCCGCCCCGCGTTGAGTACGAAATGACCGAACTGGGGCTATCCATGCAAGAAGTCCTCGCTGCAATGTCGGACTGGGGTAATATGCACAGAAGCGTGAGCAATGATCGTGCGCTTGCCGCCTCATCCGAAGCGCACTAACGATGATAATCCCGTCCACTGCATTTTGCAATGCAATGGACGGGATTATGCAATGAGGCTTGTATTTGGGAAAAAAGTGATGAGAAAAAAAGCTTGGCCAATTACTTGACGATGGCGATTTTTTCAGATACGATCACCTTGTGTTCAATTGGTTTTACCGTATTCAGGTAGGCGAATATGGCCGCCAGGTCTTGCTCCTTCATGCCGCCGTACATGGTCCACGGCATAGGCGTGTTGAGATCACCCGCTTCCACTTTCCGTGAAATGTAGCTGCTGTCCGTGTAAGCCCGGAAATGGGAGACAAAAACATCTTTCGTCCAGTTACCAATGCCGGTTTCTTTGTGCATGGTAATGTTAGGCGAGCGCTTGACGCCATTCGGGCTTTTGAATTCCATCCCCCCGCCGAATTCCGTTCCGGGAATTACTTTGCCTTTGTCCGTCTTGCTGTGGCAATCCACGCAACCCGTCGCTGTGATCAAGTACTTTCCATAAGCCACCTGGTCTGTTTCGGAAGGGCGGGTTGTAAAAGCAGCTTCCTGCGGCATTGTATTGATCAAAATGTTGACAGGGAAGTCCGGCTCTGATTGCGGGACGTCCTTTTTCACGGGCTGTAACTGACGTATGTAGGCAATGATGGAATAGATATCTTCCTTGTCGAGCTGGCCAAAGCGGTGGTAACCCATCACAGGAAATAACGCTTTTCCACTTTTATTAACGCCGGTCGTAACGGCACGGAAAATTTCACCGTCTGTCCAGCTGGCCAATGTATAAGGCGTAATGTTAGGCGCGTAAAATTTGCCGGGAAATCCCATTTCTTGCGTAAATGCCTCGCCGCCTCCGCCTAACGCTCCCGAAAGCGGACCTGCATATTGCGACCAATCGCGGGTGCTGTGGCAGTCCATGCAAACGGTCACGTGGTTAGCCAGATACTTTCCACGCTCAACCCGTGCCGCAGTTTGCTCTATTTTAAGCTCCGGCGCCGGTCCGGTGTTCGGAAGGGCTGCTTTGACGTAAATGATGGCTGCGACGATGACAATTGCGAGGCCGGCAAGGATTTTCCCGACAATTTTGAGTGCTTTCACTATAATGTTCAGAATGAATTTAGGAATGCTGTGAAGCTTTATTAATAGCTCAGCTTGATAATCGTCCCGTCCTGATAGCTCATCAGATAATACGTGTTGTTATCGGCGCGGATGATGTCTGTTGGCCGGGAAATGTTGCCCAGAAGCGTTTTGCCGTTTTCATCCAACACTTTACCCGACTTCGCTTCAAAGCCCATCTGTCCGAATGCTCCGTGATGGATCACGATCGGTTTATTATTAGCAGAAAGCGTAATGCCTGTCAGCGTCGTGAAGTTCGATTTGTAAATATCTACATTCCCCCAAGTGTCAACCTGGAAAATTTTGGCGTTGTCTTTCGCAAATGGAAAGCCTGTCAATGTACTCACAAGGAATTTAGTGCCGTCGTAAACAATGCCTGTTGGCACTGCCTCTACACCGCTGGCAACATCGGGGAAGTGGGCAAACAAACTCAAATCACCGGTTACACCATGTCTTTTGACGATGGCATTAGCGCCCGAGTCAACAATGTACAAATGACCGTCCGGGCCAAATGTCAGGTCCCAGGTGTTTGAGTTAAGCGGGTCAGTTAATTTTTTGGTTTTTACAAAAGTCCCGATGTCCTGAACAGGAATTTGAGCAAGATCAACGGGAGCATCGCCTGATTTAAAGGAAGCTACGTCCGCTGTATATAACATGCCGTTTGAGCCATGCAGAAAATAAAGCTTGCCGTTATGAAAAACCAGATGCCCTATGCCCTCTGCTGATCCTTCCTGGGTAATTGATTTCAGGCCAGTCACGTACAACGTTTTCGTGCCCGACGGTGTAATCATGGATACGCTGCCATCATTGCCATTTCCTGTGCCGGCCTCGGTCACCCACATATTTCCCTTGTCGTCAATGGCCATTCCGATGGGCGCTTTCAGTCCGCTGACAAATGCCTGGGAAGTAAATGATTCTGGCTCAGGGAATGGCTGGGTATGGTCGGTACAAGCCTGGATAAAAAGTCCCGAGATGACAACCGCGATCGAAAGTAACAGTTTTTTCATTTGGTTTGGAAAGTTGGTTTTTGTTGAATAACGTCGAGTAAAATCGAATTGGGTTTAGTAAAAATTAACGTTGAGTAAATGTTGTATCTGGAAAGTTGTTCTGCGCACAAGTCACCACCGGTGCAACAGCAAACTATTAATCGCTGAGAAAATTAGACAGTGCAAAAGAAGACAAGCGGCTGTCATGGCACAATAGCAAATTCTTGCTATAAAGGTGTTTTTGATCAAAAAATAGTCCCTGAAACAATCGCTTTTTCGCAGGTATATAAAAAGCGGTTACTTCTTTAATCTAAGAATCGACTTTTGGAGTATACTTCGTTAGTCCGCTTACTCAACCTTCCCTCCTTGCATGCCGCGCGAACTTTTACGCTTTAACATTTGGGTGCCGATTTTGAAGATCCATTGTCTCGGATTCCTCCTGTTAATTCTTCAACCCAACATTCATTGCAGCTTCGCACAAATGCCACAAATCCGAGTGAACATTCAGTTACTCGGGCCGGAGCAGGGCTTGCCAAGCAGAAATACGCGCTGTCTGACGCAGGATGGGCGCGGATTTATGTGGGTGGGCACCGGTCAGGACTTATGGCGCTACGATGGGTATACATTTCAAAATTTTACGGGAATGCTCACCCGCTCCATTGGCGGCAGCACCCTCATTAACCAGCTCCGGACCGGGCCGCAAGGCAACATTTGGATCGCTCATAACAATGGCATCAGCATTGTTGACGCGAACAATCTGACTTGCAAGACCATCGACCCTTCGCAGCATATCAAAGAGGTGGATTCCAAGCAAAACCTGGATATATTTTTTGACAAAAAACAAAACGCATGGGTAGCGATTCCGGGAGGCAGGCTCGTCAGGATCAACAGCAAATTGCACCCCGCTGCCTTATACACGCCGAATTCAAAACCGTCGCAATCGTTTTCAGTTGGAAGTGTCGTAACGACCCTGCTTAGTGATAGCAAAGACAATGTGTATGCTTACATTGAAGGTGCGTTTTTACACAAAGTCAGTGAAACAAACAGCTTAACTCGCGGAATAAACCTGCTTGATGGATTGATTGAGAGCAATTTAGCAGTTTCCAGTGTTTTTCAGTCTGCGCCTGACCTGGTAACCGTCTATTACAGGCAGCAAGGAAGTGATAAAGGGAAAATGCGCAGGTATGACTTCAAAAAACAGCAATTTGGACCGCTGCAGGATGCCGATACACCGGTCGATCCTGATTTTATCAAATCAGACTCAAAAGGCTATGTTTGGAGTAAAAGCAAGAAGGAAGTTCGTTTTTTTAATCAGAAAACGGGTGAGTCTACCTCGCTGACCAGTCGGCTGCAGCAAAAGTCTGGTGCTGCAACCTTCTTTTTTACCAGTTACCTAAGCTCAGACGGCAGCTTCTGGATTTCGTGTGTCAATGGCCTTTTCAAGATTACTGTGACAGGGGAAATATTCACAAAGTATCTGAGCAAGCCGCAGGAAAAGCCGGGTGACATTGGCAGCAGCATGCGGGGCATTACAGAAGACAGTGAAGGGATGATCTGGGCATGCTCCTATGGTTATATCCTCAATGGAACCGCTTATATGCTCCACCAGATTGATCCCCCGACCGGCAGGACGAGGCATATGGTGCTGCATCGGCCAAGGAACATTCCGGGGGATCATGTGATCCCATATAAGGTGCTGTTTGCGAAAGATGACGTTTATGCCGTCACGGATGGCACGCAATTTCTCAAAATCGAGCCGGAAAGTGAGGAATATTATCCGGTTGAGTTTCCGTTTGTCAGTGGCCGTGGATTCACTTCTTTTTACAAGTTGAATGATCAAACTTTTTGGCTGGGCACCTGGGGCGGAATGGGCATTATCGATACACGCAACCTGAAACCCGTATTGCTTAACGACAAGCCAGGGCGTTACATTAAAAATGAACGTGTGAATCACTTTATGCCCTGGTCGCAGAACCGTATTTTGGTTAGTACGATCAACGGTTTGTACGTTTTGAACCAGGATGCCACGATCAAAGAACATTACGGACAATCTGCCGGAGATAAGATCAAACTTCCCGCTTTGCAGATATTTCACACCGTCTGGCATGAAAATGCGTTATGGGCTTCGTCAGGGCAGGGGGTGATCCGCATTGATACAGTCCGGAAAACGGCCCGGCTTTTTACCATGCAGGATGGCCTTCCCGATAACAACATTTACGCAGCGCTGCCCGACCAGCAGGGTAATCTCTGGCTGAGTACCAACAAAGGTCTGTCCCGTTTCAACACCCGAACACAGAAGTTCCATAATTACGGTCTTGCCGACGGACTGCCGCACATGGAATTCAACCACGGTTCTTACCTGAAATCACAAAATGGAACACTCTATTTTGGTGGCTTAAATGGCATTGTCGCGTTTGATCCCGCTCGGATCGATACCAATCCTGAAAAAGAGCATGCATTGCAGCTGATTTCTTATTCCAAATACGATGCAGACCGTAACAAAGCCGATACGATCATTAACCACAAGCCCGGTAAAGAGATCGTTTTCAATCCCGGCGACCGCCTTTTCGCATTCTCTTTCATGAGCCCCGATTACCAAAACACAACATTGAACCGTTTCCGCTACAAGCTCGAAGGCTGGGGAGATGACCGTTGGCAGATGATTGAAAACAGCAACAGATTGTTGATTAACAGTCTGCCGCCTGGAAAATACAACCTCAAAGTGCAGGTTTCGGTAGCAGGTGCTGACTGGGGCACGCAGGATTGGCAGGCACCGATCAGAGTGGTTGTTCCCTGGTACAAATCTCCATGGTTTTTTATCCTGAGCTTGCTGGGCATCGGAATGGTGCTTTACCTGTTTTACCGTTACCGGCTACGGCAAATCTTACACATTCAACAGATTCGAAATGGCATTAGTGCCGACATGCATGATGAGATCGGAAGCACCCTTAGCAGCATTACATTTTACAGTCAGGCGCTGCTGATGCAAATGGAAAAGGCGGAACACCAGCAAGTTGTCCGGAAGATAAAAGAAAACGCGCAGCAGGTCCAGGAAGGACTCAGCGATATTGTATGGAGTGTGAAAGCGGGCAGCGATGAGATTGAAGATGTCTTTGCGCGCATGTTTAGTTTCGGGAGCGGACTGGCCGAATCAAAAGGAATTGTGCTCCATTTCGAAACAGATCCGCAGCTTCAAAAAATGAAGCTGGACATGCAAACGCGTAAAAATCTCTATCTGATCTTTAAAGAGGCCGTCAATAATGCCGCCAAATACGCCAATTGCAGTAAGATCGACGTAGACATTCGCCAGGAAAACGGCAGGATCAAGATGGTTATCCAGGATAACGGGAAGGGTTTTGATCAACAGCTTACCAAAAAAGGGAACGGCCTTTCGAATATGCAGCAGCGCGCAGCGCAAATGAAGGGTAAGCTCACTCTTCAATCCAAAAAGGAAGAGGGCACTACCATTACACTTGTTTTTTGAGCCGGATAGGGATGGCGAATATTTGCTATGTAGTCCTACGTAGCGAATGGTTAACTTTGTGGCATGGCATCCAGGATCATTATTTTCGACGATAATCAGGAGCGGCTCAACAGCGTAGCAATGCTGCTGAACCTCTCAGCTGACTTTACGTGCACCGGAACCTTCCCCAATGCCGGTAATCTGGTAGCCGATATCACGGGCTCTACTCCGGATTTGGTGCTTATGGACATTGATATGCCCGGCATGAACGGCATTGAAGCAACCCGGCTTGTGCGCAGGCATTTTGGTGCGTTGCCGGTTTTGATACAAACGAATTTCGAAGAAGATGAGCGCATTTTTGACAGCCTGCGCGCAGGAGCCAATGGATATCTGCTCAAAAAGACAAGCCCGGAGCGTTTTCTGGAAAGTTTGAGGGAGGCGCTGGAAGGCGGAGCACCCATGACTGGCAGCATCGCCGCAAAAGTGCTTCGGTTTTTTTCAGCAGAATCACCCGCCAGGAAAGACTACCACCTTACCGAGCGCGAAAAACATGTGCTTGGATTTTTGGTAAAAGGTTACAGTTACAAGCTCATCGCTTCCGAATGCGGCATTACTTACAACACCGTAAATAACCACATCCGCAACATTTACGACAAGCTTTACGTCAACAGCGCAACCGAGGCGGTCAGTCTGGCGATCAAAGAAAGGCTTGTGTAAAAGCGCTGTTTGTCCATGAGCGCTTGCATCTGGCTGTATGTGATTATTATTTCTTTGTTTCGACAATCAGTGTGCCATTTCCTCCCCTCGACCCAAACCCGGCTGAATTTCCATATCTGACAGCAGAAATAGATTTCAAATCACTCACATTTATTGAATTAAGCATTGGAACAACCGTGCCGGCCCCACTGTAAAAAACATTGTCTAGCATGAGCGCTACCGTATTGTCGAAATTGCTGTCTGCACTGATATTTGTGTTGTTTTCAACAAAGTGAACCCTGTATTCATTGGATTTTTCATTATAAGTTACCCGCAAACCAGGGATTCTTTTTAATAAGTCAAATATAGAACCAGAGCGATCCGACTCAGTAATGGTTAGCGTGTAATCAGGCGTGACAAACGCTCTATCTTGTTTATAATCAGGTTGTAAAAGTCCTTCCTTATCTAAAACTGTCTGCTGGATTTCGACGTCGGGCAGTTTTGTTTCAGCTGGCGTGTCCCATTTAACCTTGCCTGAATATTCAATAAGCGCAATTGAAGGTATAACTGTGTCGCTTCCGGGCGGCAGGTAGTCTATGGGCAGCAATTCAGCGAAGCCCTCACTCGCCCAGGCATCATGAATGGTGATCCCGTTCGGGGCTATCAACCAACCGTTTTCTGTAAACGTACAGTATTGATTAGGCAAAACGATCTGTGAATATTTAAATGGGTAATCGGAAAAGACTGATGTACTGCTGTAGTGTTTTCTTTGAAAGACAATCAAAGGATATTTAGAGTGCAAAATAAAGTGTCCTTTGTCTTGATCAAAAATACAGATTGAGTCAGCACTGACAGGAGCGAAATTTCCACTGGCAACTTCGCCTTGCAAAGGAATTTTTGTTAAATAAAACTCCCTTGTCATTTTCATGGTAAATATTTCAAATCCGTACGAATCAAGCTTTCTTCTTGAAAGTGAGACTAAAAAATTTCGGAAAGAATCTTTGAAAGCTGTGTCCCGGTTGCGCACTTGCTTCTTCTTCTTATCGGGATCTTCTAGTAACGCACTTTCAAAGAACTTATAACCGGAAAGAAATGTCTTTTTCCCATCTGATTCGAACTTGCTCATCTGAAAACTCACGCGGTAACCCAGGGCTAAATTTTCGATGAGCACAGGCTGGTCGCTTATTGCTGTGACGCGGCCGGTCTGTTCATCTAAATTGAGTGTGATTGATTCGGGGTTAAGAATGCGGCACTGTCTGGCTAATGGTGAATCCCCGAGTAGCCCATTTTGGAAAATCCGCCATTTTCGTTTCCAATGTTTATCGCGTTTTCCGGTGATCACAACCTCAAGGATCACATTGTTGATGTCGAGTTTGAAAACCACATTGGCCGTGCGGCCAGGGGCTGCCAGTAGATGTTTTACTTCTGGCTTATATCCTACAAAAGAGGCGATTAGCTCGACCTTTTTATATCGGGCAGGAACGGTAATGCGAAATTTCCCGCTTTTATCTGTGGAAGCACCAATAGAAGTATTATTAATGTAGACAGCCGCAGATGGCAGTGCCTTACCCGCTTCGTCAAAAACAATTCCCGCTATTTCCCACGCGATGTCCTGGGATCGGGACGTGTGCGATATCCACAAGAAAAAAAGAAAGAGATACCGCATACGTTAACTATCCATAATTTAGAGAAAATTGACCTGTGGCAGGTTAGGATATAGCACAAATGATATATTAATAAAAGTAAATATTTTCCTTTTACATTTCAAATATGCTATGCATGTGACGGCAGGATGTCTGATATTGTCAGAAACACAAGCGGTTGACATGTGAGCCATTAGATAGGATTGAAGCCTTCAAACAATTGAAAATGAGAACTTTCGGTAATTTATCTCTCTTATTGCTTTTCCTTGCGGCACTCAGCTTTGGCTTTTTAGCTTGTGATGATTGCTCGGACACTGCCGATGCGCCGGTAACAGCACCAATCAGGTTTTCAATTGTTAATCCCAAAGGCGAAAATCTGGTAGATACAAATGGATCATACTATTCGGTGGATTCCATTGGACTTTTCGATCAGCAGGTGAACGAATGGATTTATTTAAATAAAGAGTATGTGCCCGCTGCCAAAGGGTATGTTTTCTCCGGGGATTGCGCTAAAAATAAAAATGGGAAATCATCGCTGATCCTGAAATTGACCAGCTTTGACTCTGACACTTTAGATGTTTGGTACAAGCAAGAAGACAACAAGTGTTTTCTTCTCTATGCGTATACACACTTTCAGCATAACGGGCGAGACTTGCAGAAATCGCCTCTGACGTCAGCGTTACTTATATCCAAATCAGACTAGCTTCGAGAAATGTATTTTAATATAATTGTCTCAGACTGCCTCGGTATTTATTGGCACTCACTCACGTTCATCGCCCTTCCAACACGCATGTTTATCAGATGAGAGCGATGGTAACCGGCGAGCACCCACATGAGCAGAGAGATAGCATTGGTCACAGGCCCATTGATTTGAAATTTATTCGAACTTGCCAAACAGGATGTTGCCAGTCTGGTCGGACTCCCGAATGCAGAGAAATGAGGGAAAGATGTAGTCTATAAAAAATTGGTGAGACGAGGTCAATAAAATGAGTAAGCCCGGTCGTACTTCTACCGGGCTTACTCATTATGCGTCGTTCTTAATTTTAGTCGTTTGTGGTTCCTGCGCCACCTCCGCTATTTCCATTTTTTTTATTCTTGCGCTTTTTCGACTTTTTGGAACCTTCATCCGAGGTTCCCGTTGAATCAGAATCCTGGCCGACAGTACTTTGACTTCCAGAAGTTCCCGATGTTCCTGCACCAGATGTACCGCTGGTGCTGCCAGTCCCGGAGCTACTGTTGGAGCTTCCAGATTGACCCTGGCTGCCTGTAGTGCCTGGTGTACCGTTAATGCCTGATGTTCCGGTTGAACCCGATGTTCCTGTGGTTCCTGATGTTCCGGTAGTTCCTGAAGTGCCGGTGGTTCCGGATCCCTGAACTTGGCTACCGCTGGTGCCAGTCCCGGAACTGCTGTTAGAGCTTCCCGATTGACTCGGGGTGCCAGTAGTGCCCTGTGTACCGCTACTGCCTGATGTTCCAGTAGTACCCGACGTTCCGGTGGTTCCCGAAGTTCCGGTGGTTCCAGATCCCTGAACCTGGCTGCCAGTGGTGCTGCCAGTCCCTGAACTGCTGTTAGAGCTTCCCGATTGACTCGGGGTGCCAGTGGTGCCCTGTGTACCACTAGTTCCTGAAGTTCCGGTAGAACCCGACGTTCCGGTGGTTCCAGATCCCTGAACTTGGCTACCGCTGGTGCTGCCAGTCCCGGAGCTGCTGTTGGAGCTTCCGGATTGACTCGAGGTGCCAGTAGTGCCCTGTGTGCCGTCGGTGCCAGATGTTCCGGTAGAACCCGATGTTCCGGTGGTTCCTGATCCCTGCACCTGGCTGCCGCTGGACTGCCCGGTCGTTCCGCTGGTAGTTGTACCGCTTTTAGTTTTTCCTGTGCCCTGCGTCGAATTGGTGCCTTGATTTGTTGTTGAGTTCGGCTGGGAACCGGTTCCTGTTGACTGTGCATACGAAGCTGCTGTTGAAATTAACAGAAACAAAGACACACTTAGAATTACCTTTTTCATTTTAATTGGTTTTTAATGTGACGAAATCACTTCAAACATGAAGCGCAACGCATTTATAAAAACCGTTCCCGCAAAATCTGTGGACATAATATTCGTCGCTAGCTGTTTATCCGTCAAAATCACCTGAATGCAACGGAAATGGCTACTGCTTACCTGTGATTTCTGGCCGTTTTAAGGCGCAGTTTGTGGAGTCGTTGGTGCTGGAACAGTTTTTATTAGGCCACCGGTTTTTTGAAACATCCATAACATTTAAAAAGAGGAACTATGAAAATCATTAGCACAAAAGTTCACAGTATACTGGACTATATGTCTGGTATACTTCTTATTGCATCGCCCTGGATCTTTCAGTTTAACGATGTAAGCGCCGCCAAATGGGTTGCTTTGATAGTGGGAGCGGCCATAATACTCATGTCGCTGTTCACGAACTACGAGGGTGGTGTTCTAAAAACAATCCCTATGCCTGCGCACCTGAACATTGACATCGTCACGGGATTGTTTCTGGCCGCATCTCCATGGTTGCTAGACTTCAATGAACAGGTTTACCTGCCGCATTTGATACTGGGTATTTTCGAGATAATGGCAGGAGTAGTCACAGACCGTACACCGGTCAGGGACCATCTTACGGATTTAGATCGTCCATAATTATATCGACGGTCAACGATTTTATTGTCAAGTTTTTTGTGAGTCGTTTGAGTTAGTGTGATAGCGGGCACCTTCAGATTAGTTTCTGGAGGTGTCTTTCTTTCATTTCCAACATTAACATTAGCTCAACCAGATAAGATCTCGTGTTGATGTTCTCAAAAATAGCCTTTGAAGCGCGTCAAAAAGCTCAACCGGGTCATTCTCAGTGAGGGCTAGGTTGGTCACGGTGCTATTGTTTAACCAATTTGACGGATCTGACCGTATCCTGATCGTGGATGGTCAGGACATATTGGCCGGCAGGAAGTGCTTGATCCACTTCTATATCGACCTCATTCTTCAAAAGAACGACTTTCCTCATTGAGATATTTTGCCCTGAAATATTCTTCAAAGTAACTTTCGAATGTTTCGATAACGCCCATGGGACTTGAACCATGACCTTGTTGCTGAATGGGTTAGGGCTGCCAAACGTTACGTGGGTTTGTGATGAGTTCGAGTGGATGCTTACAATACGGCTGTAAGCGAACGTGTCATCTTTATCAACCATTTTGAGCCGGTAATAGATTGCACCGCCGGCCGGCAATCCCTGGCTTATGTCCGAGTCAATGACATAATAGGCATGTTTTCCTTCAAGATATTGCTCTTCCAAGATTTTAGTAAAACTTTTTCCGTCCAAACTTTTTTCTACCTCAAAATGGCTTACGTTAACTGCATCGGCGGTCAACCAGTTTAGAGAAATCGCTTTGTTTTCCTGGCTAGCCTCGAATTTGACGAGCCGGACAGGCAAAGTCTCCTCACTTGCAACGGCAAAGCGACCCATCTCAACGTTACTGCGGCTCAACGTGTAAGGGTCTGATCCACCTGCTGCCATTAATTCATCAAATTGCCAGTAACTCCACATAGAGTTACCAAGGATAGTTGCCAGGGCGCACTTCTCCCTGTCGAATAAGGGTTTTTCATCTGTGCCGTTCCATTGCACCGTGAAGGAAACTTTACCGTATTGCACTCCTCCAATACCTTCAAAGACAAACCAGGTTTTATTCACTACTCCGCTGGCAAAAGGAGGACCCTGGGCATCGCCTCCGTTGAAGTGCTTGTAGGCACCATCTAAAACCAAAGCGAGAATGGGCGATGGATCACCGTGATGTACAATCGTCATGGGTGTAAAACCAGCAGATGTCCCAATCGGGAATATCTTTTCAACGCTACCTACATCCCTTATCAATCCGCCGCCCTGAAAATAGTCGACCACAAAATATTTGTCCTTATCGAAGTTCGAAATTGTTGCAGCAGGACCCAGGTGGACACTGCGATAGTCTAAGAGCACCTTGCCCGACTCAAAATCAAAGTTGCCGTTCACAATGAGGTCATTGTATCCCGATATCGTCTTATTACCGCCGGAAATCCGCACATTCGCGTACGTACCTGGCTGTATTTCCTGCGGCTCACTTGAAGAAAATATTGTAAGTGCATCAGGGGCATTAGCTACGTATGGGCCAGTAAGCTTTCCGGCAATCGTAAACGCTGCTCCTGAAGAAACTGTTAAAGATCCACCAGCTAATATTGACACATTCCGTGCTGCCGAATTCGCAGAGACGACCGGGTGACCTTGATATGCAATTTCGACATCCGTGTATACATCAGGTACCGCGTTAGATGACCAGTTAGCAGCATTGTCCCAGTTATTATCAATCGCGCCAGTCCAGGTTGATGTAATTAATATGGTACCGGCACCAATCGCCTGCGGGGCAGGTTCCTGGCTAAATATTGGTGCAACCAATATTTTGTGTTTAATACCGCTCCGTTCCCCATTCGTAATCCCGTAACTCTCAGGGGTTATTAACACTGGTAAATAAAATGCTACTAATAGCAAGCGAAGATTTTGTAAATGATTCCTCATCGTAAGTACTGGTTTTAAAGATGGTTGAACATACCTGGGCGAAAGAGAAGCCTTTCACCAAACTTTAAATAGACGTTGAGGATTGCGAAACTTTGTAACTGGTTAAAACCAAAAAATCCGCATACCCGTGTAAAGGGAATATTATAGTTATTTTACTTAGGCTGACCAGTGTGTCATCCAAGCAACAGCAAAGCATTCTTCATGCGCCGCGGCCATCCTCAGGGAAAGTGCAAGACTTGTTAATGAGGATAACTTGCACAGAGACAATTAAGAATTCCTACCTTTGTAACCAAAAATCACATATGAGATATTTTTCTACTATTATTTTGGCTTTACTTGCTTCTACGTGCTGGTCACAGTCAAGCCGAAACCTTTTCAGGGAAAATATAGATGCTCATGTTGACATTGTCCCGCTCCGGTTTCCTGACCCTTCGGTTCGTTTTGGGTCGGAATATATGCTGGGAGGCCGCTGGTCGGTGGGCTTAAATCTGGGCGTAGGCGTTCCGATTACAGGTGATGCAGGGTTAGGTTTCATGGAGCCCAGGTGGGAAAAAGACTACCGGTTAATTGAAGCACGGCCCGAAGTAAAGTTCTACTGGTTCAAAAGAGAAAGGATTGGCTGGTATATGGCCGCAGAAGGGTTTGTTTCCAAAATGAATGCCTCGGCTGGGACAAGCTTTCACTTTCTGCCAGATAGTGATACGTTACAAATCAATTTTGATCAAGCCGATTTCCAAAAGACGAAGATCGGCATGATCGGGAAGTTGGGCGGGCGTTTCCTTTTGGGTCAGCGCATTACATTGGACTTTTTCTCAGGTTTAGGATTGTCTAAGACAAAGTCTTCTTACAACAATTACGTCAATCATATTATTAAAAGGTCAGATCCATTCTTTGAAGGTGAAAATTACACTGTCGGCAGGAGGGTAACAGCGCACTTGTCCTTCGGATTAAGGCTCGGATTAATTGTTTGGGCCAAAAAGCATTCTGATTAGCCAGGACAGGCGATCCTGGCTATTTCCGGGCGCTCGCCGACGATCCAATTCATTTCATAATTTGTTCAATGATAATCTCCTTAATGTGCTCCCATTTCACCCAGGTGCGTAAACTTGAAGCCTTTATCATACTTTAACCCGTATCCCAACATTCTATCCAGCGACGAGTGCCCGAAGAGCAGAATGCCCGCAAACATAAGATCATTGTTTTGTATCAATAGGCCTGCAACGCCAACAGTTATGGCAATCGCTTTATGATGGACCAAGTTGTACGTTAAAGCACCCACTTTGGCATTGAGCAGATAACCGATCATGCTTAAATCGGGTAAGAAAAGGAACGTCGGGAAAACCCACCACGCAAACGGCAGTCTGGAAAACAAAATAATGGAGAGTACGAACTGAGCCCCTTCTTCAACTTTAATAAGCGTTTTCATGTATAGTAAAAATCCGTTTAAGAAGCCCCTTTGATCAATGGGATTACCTGGGTGCCGATCAATTCAATAGAATGCATCAGCTGCTGATGTGTAAGTCCGGCATTATCCATTTGAAAAGTGAAGCGGTCAACACCCTCCTAATGCTTTGCTATGCCGCAGCAGCTTTTCTGCAACGCGCTCGGGCCCGCCAACAACCAATACACCTCTTGGCGCAATGAGCGCATCAAATTGATTTTTTGTTACCGGTGGCCATCCGCGTTCCCTGCCTAGTTTTGTCCAGAGTTCAGCATATCCAGGGTAATACTCAGACACGGCCAGCGCATCGGTGGAGGCGACATATCCGGGCGAATGAAGCCCGACTTTTAACTGGTCCGGGGTGAAACCAGCTCTTTCTCCTTCCTGCCGGTATAAATCAACCAACAGGCGAAAACGTTCTGTTTCACCGCCAATGATTGCAACCATCAACGGCAATCCCAACCTTCCGGCTCTTGCAAATGATTCAGGTGTGCCGCCTACGCCCAGCCAAACAGGTATTTTATCCTGGAAAGCCCGCGGATAAACGCCTTGGTTCTTTAACTCAGGTCTGAATTTGCCAGACCATGTAATAAATTCCTGATCGCGGATTTTCAGCAGCAAGTCAAGTTTCTCTTTGAAAAGCGCATCATAATCATTTCAGGTTAAACCCAAAAAGTGGATAAGCATCAATGGCCGATCCACGGCCAACGACCAGCTCGGCGCGACCTTTGGATATTAAGTCCAAGGTTGCAAAGCTTTGATATACCCTCACCGGGTCGGCTGTGCTCAGCACGGTAACTGCGCTAGCTAAACGGATTTTCTTTGTTCTGGCCGCAGCAGCGGACAGGATCACTGCCGGCGCTGAATCCAGAAACTCCTTTTTGTGATGCTCACCGATACCGAATACATCCAGTCCGGCCTGATCCGCTACTGAAATACGGTCCAGTAACTGCTCCATAGCATCTATGCTGCTGAGAACATCGCTGCCATACATGGCTGATGCAAAACTATCAATTCCAATCTCCATTGCTTATCTCATTTATCTGGCTCAGGCCAGTTTGTTTTCTGTTCAACTAATTTAGATGCGAAGTTCATGGTGCCGCTGGCTCCATCATTACATATAAATGTGCGGCTTTGCCATTTTCAATTATAAAAAAGTCCATGCTGCTCACAATGGCGGGGTTTTCCTTTGTGCCGATATGTCCGTATAGACGAACTCCGTTTTGTGTGACCTCAATTGGCTTGGCTGCACTGAAATAAAAATCAGGATCTTGCTTGTGAAGCGTCCCGATGAAGTCTGAAACTTCGGCCAGACTCTCTAATATAGAATTTGGGTCATACATTTTTATGTCTTCTGCATATATATCTTTTAAAAGGCTGTCCCTTTTTTCGCGGTCCCTTTCGTTCCAGGCAGCAACGTGATTTTCTTGTAATGTCTTGATAAATTCAGCATCCATGATGAAGGTTTTTTAGGTTTAAATTAAAACGTCTGGAAACTCGGGTGTTTTTGCAAATATGGCTGATGCAAACAGGTTTTTAAACTTAACATCATACTCCTGACTATTTTTTGATAAGAAAGATTTAAGGATGAAGGATGACAGAACCGGTTGTGCGGGTTGCTTCAAGGTCGTCATGTGCTCTGAATACTTCGGATAATGAGTAAATGGTTGGTTTAATGTCGCCGAATACGCCAGTGCGAACAGCTTCAAACAATTCCCCGACAGCGAAATCCAGACTATGCTTGTCCGGCAGATATTCACCCACAGACGGACGGATCAGGCTGATGTTTTTGGACGCCAGAAAATCAGCATCTATGTGTGGCGAGCCGGAAGCATTTCCGTAAAGGACAATATGGCCATTGCGTTTTACCAGTGGTGCAGACTTACTGAAAGTAGCTTTGCCAACACCGTCAAACACTGCGTCCACACCCAGGCCATTTGTGATGGAACCGACTTGCTCAGCAAGGTCCTGTGAGTCAAGAGCAATAACAAGATCGATTCCCTGACTTTCAGCCAGCGCTTTTTTGGATGCATTGCCTACTGTTCCAATAACCACGGCGCCTAACGACTTGGCCCATCGGCTCACCAGTGATCCAACCCCTCCTGCTGCTGCATGTACCAGAACCACGTCGCCTGGCTGCACAGCGTATGCCTGTTTTACGAGCATACGAGCAGTAAGCCCCTTAGCCATTAATGAGGCTGCCTGGTCAAAAGATATGTCGTCAGGCAATTTTATTAACTGGTCTTTATTGATAAGCCGCTTTTCTGCATAAGCTCCCAATGCAAAATAATAACCGACACGGTCACCAACATTCCATTCATTTGCCCCTGTTCCAACCGCTTCCACAACACCCGCCGCTTCGACTCCGATCGTGGCCGGAAAATGGTTTAAAGGAAAGGTCCCGTTACGAAACATTACATCCACAAAGTTGAGCGCGATCGCTTTTTGCCTGATCAGAACCTGATTGTTTCCGGGATTACCTACGATCTCATTTGTGTATTCTAAAACGGACGGCGGTCCTTGTTTGCTGATTTGGACTACGCCGCTTTTGTCTGTTGCGTTCATGTTTTTGATTTTGATTTGATGGAACAAAGTTGCGGGAATCCTGCTGCGCGTGCATTGACAAAAGCAGTAAGTTTTCCTTGACATTTGTCAATAGTCCACCTTTCTGATCATTGGAAATTGTGCGTATTTGCATATTTGATTAGCTTTACCAAGAGCTGCAACTTCCCAACTTTGACAAATCAAACCGCTCTCTATGACTTATACGGCACTTTTTGAATACATTGAATCCAAGTCAACGCTGAAATTGAGCGACTTGGAGAAGGAGCAAATAAGGAAAGCATTTAAGGAAAGGCACCTCAGAAAGCGGCAGTATCTTTTGCAGGAAGGCGAGGTGTGTAAATACATGGCATTTATCGTCAAAGGGGCGGGAAGAATGTATGCTATAAAAGCAAATAGCCAGGAGACGATCATTCGACTGGCTATTGAATCGTGGTGGCTGGGTGACTATGAAAGCTATAATTTACAAACACCCTCCCTTTACTACATTGAAATGACAGAAGATTCAGATGTGCTGCTGATTACCAACGAGCGGATGCAAGACCTGATCAAAACCGTCCCGGCCGTTGATCTGATGGTCAGGGAAATTGACCGCAAAGGGGCAATTGCCACCCAGAAGCGGATCCATTCTTCCATCAGCCTGGATGCAGAAGAGCGCTATGAGCAGATCACAAAAACTTATCCTGACTTCATCAAGCGGTTCCCTCAAAGCATGATTGCTTCCTACCTCGGCATTTCCGCTGAAACCCTGAGCCGGGTTCGGAAAAAAACGTTGTACAAGTAAGCGTCGAAATACCTTCCAGTGCCTGACACCTCGATTATTTTTGCTTCGGACAAATGGACTTTACAATCAGCATGGTTTTTAAGATGCTTTTGTTTTCCGTGAATCCCGGGCGAGCGGATCAGCGACAGGGAAAAATACGGGAGGTAAGTGTCCGAAATTTCAAACTGGATGCTTTGCAACATTAAAAAACTCAGTCGGCGTTTGGCCGGTGAAACTTTTGAAGTTCCTGATAAAATGGGAATGGTCGAAAAAGCCTGCGTCCAGTGCTGAATCCAGCAACAGCCCGGTCGATGGTGCGTGGCCGATCAATGTTTTCATTCGCACGATATTGGCAAATTGTTTCGGCGTTGTGCCAATGACCTTTCTAAACCGCTTTTCAAAAACGTCCATGCTTACGTACAGACTTTCAGCCAAGTCCTTTACGCTGATGATTCCTTTTGCCATCTTTATTTTCTCGATAGAATGAGCGATCAACAGATCCGGCTCCTGACGACGAAGTTTTGTGGTAAGAAACTGCTGGACAACATTCACTTTGCCTTCAATGGAATAGGCTGCTTCCAGCTGTTCGCTGAGAAACATTAGTTCGGAAAACTTGAAAAAGTTATCCAGCGCAACGTTAGCTTCAAGCAATTCATGAATAGGCAAGTCAAAGAAGGCAGCAGCGCCGCCTTCTTTGAACTGAACAAGAATATTAGCACTGTTTTTGTCGTACCGGGCGATTTTAAAAGATTTCCTTAAACCCGAAATGGAATATGTCGGAAGGCGCGTGTGGCTATCCTGCTCCTGATAATGCACCTGCCCATGCAAGCGAAAAGCTGCGACCAAAGATGTGTCCGGCAACAACCGGTTCACAAATGTGTCGGCGCTTTCAACAACCACAAACGCTTTCACGAATGGGGTAAGGCAGGAAACAGGTTCAAATATTTGCATAGCTAGTCTATAAATGTATTGCTTTACAAGCTTTTCGCAACCATTGGGAAATAGCAACGCCGATTTCATCCGCCGAATCTTCCTGCAAATTGTGATGCCCTTTGACTATTATATGTGTCTGATTTGGCCAGCACAAACAGGCCTGCTTTTCTGCATCAGCCAAAGTTCCGGGTGTGGCTTCAATGAACAACTTCGGGACGTTACTTGCTGCAAGCCAACTGCTATTTTCATTGACAAGTTTAATCATATCGGCCGGCTCGCCGCCAAGTGGCAACTGCCTGGCCCAGCTGAGCATAGCCCGTCTGGTTTCACCAGGCTGAGAAAAAGGCTGGCGATAAGCGTCCATTTCTTCGTCTGACAGTGTGCGCAATATCGTCTTCGGCAGGTTGAATTCAATGAATGAATTTTTTTCCAACACCATTTCCTCGCCTTCATTTGTCCGCAGCCTCCGAAAAGTTTCACTTGCCGCACCGGGCACTTCTTCCCATGAGCGGGGCCTTGTGATCGCTTCCATGTATACGATCCCTTTCACGGCTTCCGGATGTTTTCTTGCCCAGTGAAAGGCCAGCACCGAACCCCAGTCATGCACCACAAAAGTTATATTTTCATTGAGACCCAGCAGCGTGAAAAGTGCGTCCAGATATTGCATGTTGTTTGTGAAAGTGTAATCAGCCGCTTCTGGGAAATGATCTGAATCGCCCATGCCCATCAGGTCAGGAACAATGCACCGGCCTGAATCCTCCACATGTGGCAGCACATTCCGCCAGATGTAGCCCGAGGTTGGATTTCCATGAAGGAAAATAATTGGATCACCATGGCCATTGTCAAGGTAGGCCATTTTGAGGCCGTTAATGACCTGATATTTCTTTTGAAGTTGAAATGCATTCAAAGCCTGCGCATCTTGTGTCTTTTCCATATTTACTTGCTCGTTTTTTTACACAAAATTCAAGCCGGGCCGCGCAAGTAAATAATATAAAATCATTGAATTAATATATGACTTAAATATACTTTATGGTATATTTGTTGCAAGCTATTAAACTAAGAGTGTCTATGCTTACCAAGGCTGAAAAAACAAAACAATTCATACTGGAAACAGCTGCTCCCCTTTATAACGAGAAGGGTATTTCGGGTGTGCATATAGATGATGTGCTGGCAGCGACCAAGTTGACGAAGGGATGTTTGTACGGACACTTTGAAAACAAGGATGACCTTTCCGGACAGGTTATCGATTTGCTTTTGAAGAAAATATCAGACAGGATTTACATGGCTGTGGCAGATAAGAAAACCGCAAAAGCGAAAATCTTTGCATTCCTAGATTTTTATAAAGATCCAATTAATACCTATATATCAGGAGGTTGTCCAATTTTTAACACTGCGGTCGATGCAGATGACAATTACCCAGTTATCAAACAAAAAATAGCAGGTGTATTCCGTGCCGGCCAGCAGGATCTTATCAATGTGCTTGTAGAAGGGATTACTAACGGCGAATTCTCTGCAAATCTCGATCCTCCGGTATTCGCTTTTAAACTGATGGCATCAATTGAAGGTGGTATAGTCATGTGCAGAACGATGGATACCGCAAAGCCGATGCAGTCATTGATCAAAAGCCTTAAAGCCGAACTGGAACAATACATTCTTTAATTATTTTTTTGACTAAAATAGACCTGGAAGTATATTAAATTTGAAACAAAAATGAAATTGGACGAACATCAGATTAAAAGAACTGCGAATTAACAAATAGCCAAAGCATGAAAGCGTTTCTAATTAAAAAATACGATAAAAAAGCAAAGCTTCTTTTGGAAGAAGTAGCAACTCCTGACATTGAAGACGATGAAGTTTTGGTGGAAGTACATGCCAGCGGTTTAAATCTTCTGGACTCCAAGATCAGGTCCGGGGAGTTTAAATTGTTATTGCCCTACAAATTCCCGTTGATTCTTGGGCATGATGCAGCAGGGGTTATCACCCGCGTTGGGAAAAATGTCAGAAACTTCAAAGTGGGCGACCAGGTCTACGCACGTCCGGCCGATTTTCATATCGGGACATTCGCCGAATACATTGCCATCAACGAAAATGATGTTGCGATAAAACCAAAGAACATTTCGATGGAAGAAGCCGCCTCTGCCCCGCTCGTATCGTTGACCGCCTGGCAGGCATTGGTTGAAATTGGTAACGTGCAAAAGGGCCAGAAAGTCTTTATCCAGGCTGGTTCCGGTGGGGTAGGCACCATTGCAATTCAGCTGGCAAAATACCTGGGAGCAACCGTCGCTACAACGGCCAGCGAGAAAAGTTTTGATACCCTGAAAAGTCTCGGAGCGGATATCGTTATCGATTATAAGAAGCAGGATTTTGAAAGCATTTTGAAAGATTATGATCTGGTACTGAACAGCCAGGATACGGCCACGCTGAAAAAATCGCTGAACGTGCTCAAACCGGGAGGAAAGCTCATTTCAATATCAGGTCCGCCAACGCCTGATTTTGCAAGAGCAATAGGAGTTCCCTGGTATATAAAAATGATCCTCTCATTGATCAGTTCAGGTATCCGGAAAAAGGCAGAGAAACTTGGCGTGCAGTATTCCTTCCTATTTATGAGGGCAGACGGCAAACAACTGCATCAGATCACAAAGCTGATTGAATCCGGGGATATCAAACCGGTTGTGGATAAAGTATTCCCATTCACTCAAACTAATGATGCAATGGACTATATTGAAAGTGGTCGCGCAAAAGGGAAGGTTGTAATTAATATCAGAGCGCTTGCGTAACAAACAAGGATGCGATTTCATCAATTAAAATATTTTAAAATTTTAATCTATAAAGTTGGTAGAGTAAATAGTTTGCTTAATTTTGTGACGCAGCCACCACCATTATTTGCAATCAATCCGTCGCCTAATGGCACGGCGCGTTTGCGCTATATTCACTTAACTATTGAAGCAATGAAAAAGTACTCCTATCACCTGGTCTGGCTGGCTGGTATTTACCTGTTATCAGCCTTTACTGCAAATGACACTGCATACGAACAAGAGATCCAGCAATGGCACCAGAAAAGGGTTGAAAGCCTCAAAGCAGAATCCGGCTGGCTGAACCTGGCCGGTTTATTCTGGCTCGAAGAAGGCAAAAACACGTTTGGAGGCGACGGAAAGAACAATGTTAACTTTCCAGCGGATAAGAGCAATCCATTCCTCGGCGAAATAATTTTAGAAAAAGGCAAAGTGACGCTCAAAGCCAATGCGGACGCCGAGGTTTTCAACGGTGACGCGCCTGTTACGGAACTTGACATTTTTCCTGGTGAAAAACCCGTTACTCTCCGCCATAAGTCGTTACGCTGGTTTATTATCAAGCGCGGCGACAAGTATGCGGTGAGGCTGCGTGATCTGGAAAGCGAATATTTGAAAGGATTTTCAGGCATTGAGCGCTATCCTGTGCAGGAAAACTGGCGCGTAAAAGCCAGGTTTGAGCCTACGACCGGCAAAAAAGTTTCCATAACAGACATTACGGGTCGCACCGCCGATCAGGATTCGCCTGGCACGCTTGTATTCAATGTCGGCGGCAAGGAATATCGTCTTGACGCTGTGGGTTCTACCGAAAACCTTTTCATCATATTCGCCGACCAGACTAACAAGACAGAAACGTATGGAGCAGGACGTTTCCTTTACACTTCAGTGGAAAAAGACGGATCCGCGTGGCTGGATTTCAACAAATCCATTAATCCGCCATGCGCATTTTCGCCTTATGCAACCTGTCCGCTTCCTCCCAAACAAAACAAGCTTGCACTCGCTGTTTCTGCCGGTGAAAAGCGTTACGGCGAACATTGATTAAGATTCAGATAGCCGTCCCTTAACCTCACATTCATTTATTTCCTGATTTGTTCCGGAGGCGCAGCGCCTCCGGCTGGGGAATTCCATTGCCAATTCGCGCCTTTGCTGCTCACTTAACTTGATATAGCATGAAACAATACTACTTTTGGCTTTCACGTATATTGTATTACGTTGATGAAATGCCATTGACTGCCATGTCGTGGACATTGTCGCTCATAATAATTTCGAACCTGTCTTATGCGCCAGCGTCGGCTGCAAATTCGAGGCGCTTGGCCGACAAGCTGATCACCGGGACGATCCGTGATAAAGAGTCGGGGCAGGGCTTGCCGGGTGTATCCATCATCGTAAAGGGCACGCCGAACGGTACCATTACGGATCAGGATGGAAAATATCAGCTTGCTGTTCCTGACAAGGCCACGATCGTAATTTCTTTTATAGGTTATGAAACGATTGAAAAACCGGTTGAAAATCAGTCGGACATTTCGGTTGCATTAAATGCCGATACGCGCCAGCTTAATGAGCTCGTTGTGGTCGGCTACGGGACGCAGACCAAGGCAGAATTTACCGGCTCGGCAGTGAGGTTAAAAGGCGAGACTGTTAAAGACCAGCCGATCCAGAGCTTCGACCAGGCACTGGCCGGGCGGGCTGCGGGCGTGAGCATTGCCCAGCCGAACGGTGTTCTGAACAATCCTCCCGTAATCCGCATCCGCGGCGTGAATTCGATTTCACTGAGTTCTTATCCGCTGGTGGTTGTGGATGGCATTCCCATTAATACGGGCAATGTTTCTACCAGCACCGCCGTTCCCAATAATCCGCTGGGTGACATTAATCCCGCTGATATTGAGTCGATTGATGTTTTAAAAGATGCTGCTTCCACGTCTATTTACGGTTCCAGGGCTGCCGCAGGCGTTTTGCTGATCACCACGAAACGCGGCAAAACGGGCAAGCCGCGGATTAATTTCGAATCGTGGGCCGGCGTCTCGGAAGTGGTGCGGTTGCCCAAGCTTTTGAACGCGGAGCAATACATTGCGATCAAGAATGAAGCCGTTTTGAATGCGAAGATCCTGGGAGGAAATGAGAATAATGACAAGATTCCTGCTGCCTTATTTTTCCCAAATAAAAACGAGGACGGGTCCAATATCGACACGCGCTGGTATGACCACATTTACAGGACTGGCGTATCTCAAAATCATAACCTGAGCGTTTCAGGCGGCACACAAACGACGAATTATTATTTTTCAGCCAATTATTCCAAACAAAACGGTTTTCTGAAAGCCAATGAATTCAACCGGAAATCGGTGCGTTTCAACATCGATCAGGAGGTGAGTAGCTGGCTCAAAGTGAATGGAAACGTGTCCTATAACAGCAGTGAAAACATTTCACCTTATGCAGGATCGCTGCCGGGCTCCAACTTTTTCCTGGTGGGTGTCGCCCGTCTGGCAACCGCTTTGCCACCCAATGTCCCGGCCTATAACCCGGATGGTTCCTACAACATCAGCAAGACCAATCCGAACACGATCGGGATGGGAAATAACCAGGTGGTGAGCAACTGGGGAAACTGGGCAATGTTGGCTCCATGTACAACCGCGGCATTGAGCTGGGTATCAACGCAACACTCATCCGCTCAGGCGATTTCTCCTGGAATGCATCCTTGAACTTTACAAAACTGCAAAATAAAGTTACCGCCCTAGCAGACGGCAACACGGACATTGTAGGCACCACGCACGTATCCTACGAAACCACCAATGTAACCCGTGTAGGCCATTCTGTGGGAAGCCTTTATGGCGCCAAAACTGCCGGTGTCAACCCGGAAAATGGCCGCCGGATATTCATCAACCGCAAAGGCGAGCAGGTGCAGTACAGCCAGGTGGTGGCACCGGGTGAGAGCAGCTGGACTTATCTGGACGGTTCCAAAGCCGCTGCGATTACGGGAGCAGATTATTATTTGATTGGCAATGCATTGCCCAAATGGTACGGCGGATTGAGCAATAATGTAAAATGCGGAAACTTTGATCTTGGTGTGAACTTCTCATTCTCAGGCGGCAATCTGGTCATGAACGGCACGAGGGCGACGCTTTTGGACCAAAGGGCTTATAATAACTCCGATGAGATTTTTAAACGCTGGCAAAAGCCGGGAGACATTACCGACATTCCCAGACTGGTCTATAACGATCAGTTGTCGAGCGGCTCGTCGTTTCCTGTGTCAACCAACGCAGAAAAAGCGGACTTTTTAAGATTGCAAAATCTGTCACTCGGCTACCGCATTCCCACGTCCGCTTTTGGAAGATCAGGCATTGGGCCGGTGCGGGTTTACGCGCAGGGATCAAATCTCTGGCTGCTTACATCTTACTCAGGCACAGACCCGGAATCATCTGTAAACGGAAATTCCAACACCACGCCTGGAATCGAGAAAAACTCGGTGGGGCAGGCGCGGACTTTCACATTGGGGGTTAATCTCAGTTTTTAATTTTAATCAGACATTTGGCATGAATATTTTAAAAATAAATAGCAGAAATATCCGCGTTTCACTCCTGTTCACAACTGTACTCACGCTGAATTCCTGCGATCAGAAAACGCTTTTGAACCCTATTCCGGAGACGGCCATTACCGGCGAAAATGCATTTGAAACACCCGAGCGGATTCTGGGGCTTGTCAATGGGATTTACAAATCTGCCAAAAGCGGGAATTTCTATGGCGGCAACTATTACACTTATTCCGAAGCGCGGGGCGAAGAGTTTATCAACCGGACCAGTAACACTTTCACCGCTTTCGAAGCCTGGAACCAGACACTCAATGCCAGTTCCAACTTTATCGCCGGCTTCTGGGCGTCGGGTTATGAAACGATTAATAATGCCAATATCCTGATCCAGGGGGTTGCCGACCATCCGGGCGTCGTAAGCGATGTCGTTGGTAAACAATACATTGCGGAGGCCAGGTTCCTGCGCGCGCTGAGCTATTATAGCCTGGTTACCGCCTATGCACGTCCTTTCAATGAAGACCAGGGCGCTTCCAAAGGCTTGCCGTTACGTTTGCAAGCTGAAACCACAACGGCAAACAATGATCTGGCGCGGAGCACAGTTGCAGAAGTGTATGCGCAGATTATAAAAGATCTGGACGAAGCCGAGGCCGATCTGCCGTTAACACACAGTTCTGCTTTGCTGAACACGACGCGTGCGCACCGTAATTCGGCGATAGCGCTCAAAACAAGGGTTTATCTCAATAGCGGGAAGTATGATAAGGTTATTGATGAAGCCAAAAAAATTGTGTCCGCCCAGCCTCCGTTCAGCGCGGAAACGGGTGTCAAACACAAGCTGGAAAACATTGTTGAAATCTTCACGACCAACTATACCAGCAGCGAGTCCATTTTATCCGTGCCCATGACCGAGCTGGATAATGTTACCGGGCAAACTTCTTTTCCGTATGTTTTCAATGCCAATTCAGAATATAACCTCAACCCCGCCGGGATCTGGGGAGACACCGAATGGCGGGCGACAGATCTGCGGAGGACTTTCTCACGGACCGCATCAGGGGTTCAGTTTTTGACCAAATACAGCAAGCCGTCGCCATTCCTGGATTACCTGCCCATCATCCGTTACTCGGAAGTTTTGCTCAATTACGCAGAAGCTGCGGCCAGAAAAGGCGACCTCGCGACGGCGAAAAAATTGCTGATCGCGGTAAGAAACCGCTCCGATGCCAGTTATATTTTTCCAAATGCAGCCGTAGCGTCGCAGCCGAACCTGATCAAAACCATTTTGACCGAACGGCGCATTGAACTTTTGGGAGAAGGTTTCCGGTCAAACGACATTGTCCGTAACCTGGAAGCTTTCCCTGCAAAATCAGGTAACGGCCTGGTTGCACCGGCCGTCGGGCCTGCACAGGCCAACTATGTTTTTCCGCTGCCTAATACCGAGATTATTACCAATAAGTTGCTGCTGGAATAAACCTATAAAAGTCAATGTGATTACGGTTCTGTTCGTCAGCAACTGCGGCCAAGAACCAGCTATAACCTTTGATTAAATAACAGAAAACAGACATTATCTAATGAACTACGAGCAAATAATAAAACTGGCGGTCAACCGCGAAGTGAAAATTGTTGTGACAGGTCGGCGCAATACTAATAGAAACACGATCTCGCTCTCGCTTGATTTTTTCGTCAAAGACAGGCACGATGAAAATTTTAGTCCGCTTATTGGCACGAACCATCCCAAATACTATAAATTTAAAGCCTATTCTGCCGAAAAATCCCAATATCTTCAATTGGAATATAGCGGCGTATCGAGGTCCCAGCTGAATAAGATTTTAGATGCCTTCAAAGCGCAATTCGCCGTTGGGACAAACTTCGAATATAGCGCCGATATCGATAAAAGGATTAAATATCTGAAAGGCTTGCGTGTGACTGCCAGGAGCGTACGGCAGCTGGGGATAACCTGAACGTTTGGCACTGAAAGCCTCCGAGCCAATCCTTGTTTGCCCTACTTTTTTTCTTTTTCAAAATCACTTTCATTAACCCAGCCCGCTTTCATTTTTTCGCCTTTCATAAAACGCTCGTAAAAGTTTCTGGATGCAGGTTCTGCAAAAGGGTAGCTGTCGAAGATATCTCCTTTGCCAGACATGCGCGGATCCTGCTGGGCCTTTAATTCATGTTCCATTTGCTTGCGAAGTGCAGCTTTTGTTTTGGCATATTCGGGGTCGGTTGCTAGATTTTTCATTGCATCTATGTCGTTTTCAATATCGTAGAGCTCTTCCTTACCTTTTTTACCAAAAGACAAATCCCACTTTCCCACGTCCGTCCCCGCGCGTTTTGCATGCAAAATCTGCGTTTTTGTGGGGCCGCCATCGGTATCCAGGTATCCCGTTTCAGGATTGCCCGAGGGCCAGCGCTCGGGCTTGTAATTGATCGTGTAAATCAGGTTACCTTTTACAATGCCGCGCACCGGATAACCCGCGTCGTGCGGGCGACCAACGTCAGTCCGTTCCTTGCCGAGCAGCACATGATCGCGTGTTTTGTCAACTAGTCCCGCTTTATCAGATTTGAAAATGGGTATTAAGGACCTTCCCTGCGTTTCCACGCTCGTTTTTCCCGTCAGTCCGGCAACTTCCAGCAGGGTAGGAGCAAAGTCAATAAAGCTGACCAGATCCAGCACTTTCCGGCCCGCTGTTTTGATCCCGTTTTTCCACATAATCGCCAACGGCAGGTGGTTATCGTATTCGTAAACATGCCCTTTGGTGCGCGGAAAAGGCATTCCATTGTCGGAAGTGACGATCACGATCGTGTTGTCGAGCTCGCCCGCATCTTCGAGGATTTTGAGCATTTGCTGTAAATGCTGATCGAAATACTCGATTTCGTACGCGTAATCCAGCATATCGTTGCGAACAGTATCATTGTCAGGCCAGTAGGCGGGCACGCGGTCAATGTCAGTGATTTTCTTTTTGCCTTTTGCAGCACCGCTGCCATATTCATAAGCGCGGTGCGGCTCGTGGCCTCCGTACCAGAAGCAAAACGGCTGACCAGCTTTACGGTCTTTCAAAAAAACTTCCAGGTTTGCGGCATAATTTACCGGCGAGATCGCTTTGGTTGGCGCGGCCATTTTTATCTCATTGTAATGCTTGCCCGTCAGCAGGCGGGTTGCACCATTCTTCTGGCCGGGATTCCCGGGTGCCCAGCCTTTTCCTGTAAAACCTGTCAGATAGCCCGAGTTACCCAGTTCTTCAACCCAGGTGCTGAATTTGGCAGGGAAAAAAGGCACATGGTTGGCAGCTTCTTCCAGCTGCCAGGGATTCCGCCCGGTCAGGATGCAGGCCCGAGAAGGCGAACATTTGGCATTCGGCGTGAATGCATTTTCAAACAGAATACCATCCGCTGCAACACGATCAAATCCGGGCGTACTGACCCATTTTCCGGAAAGTCCGTACGCGCTCATGTGACGGTATGAAGCGTCGTCGGCAATGCAAAAGAGGATATTAGGCCTCGTTTCAGCGGCCTTTGTCTCGTTTTTATTGATTTGAATTGCTGCAAAAACGGGCAGTGATAACAGTACGATCCACGTATATCTTCTCACAAAAGATTTATTTTTTTGAAAATTCTTGCCCCAATATTAAACAAAAAACCGCTGCTACTGTTTACTTTGTCTATCAATTTAATAGAGTTAACTGCCATTAACCACCAGTGAGCAGCTAGCCCGAATGTTTTTTTATACTAACACAAACAAATGGTTACAAAATTACCATCACCCTGGATCGGCAAATCCTTTTGGGCACTATTGCTGGTGGCAATAATGTCGTCCCTTGGCGCTACGGCGCAAACGTTCACCATTAAAGGGAAAGTCACTTCTCCGACAGACCAGTCCGGCGTACCCGGGATCAATGTGATTTTGAAAAACACAACCAGTGGGACTACGACCAATGCCGACGGCGGCTACGAAATACAGGCTTCCGAAAGCGGCGTGCTGGTATTTTCGGGGATCGGTTACCGGTCGAGCGAAATTTCCGTTAATGATCGCTCTTCTATCGATGTGACGCTGGAAGTGGATACGAAACAGCTCAATGAAATTGTGGTTGTGGGCTACGGAACGCAGAAAAAAAGTGATGTGACCGGAGCCGTTGGTTCTGTCAAAATGGACCGGGAAATTACGAGCAGGCCCATTGTGGAACTCGGTCAGGCCTTGTACGGAAAAATTCCCGGTGTGCAGGTTTTGTCGAGCAACGGACGGCCGGGAACTTCTTCTACGATCCAGATCAGGGGGATCAACTCGGTCTCGGCCAGCAGCTCGCCGCTGGTCGTGATCGACGGAATGCCCATTCCAAACTACGATCTGAACCTGCTCAGTGCGGGGGATATCGAGTCGATGGAAGTCTTGAAGGATGCTTCTTCGGCGGCAATTTACGGTTCTCGCGGTGCAAATGGGGTGATTTTGATTACAACCAAAAGCGGGAAGGAGGGCAAAACCAAATTCAATGTCAACTATTCGTACGGAGTCCAGAAAGTGATCGACCGCATTGCGGTGATGAACTCGCGAGAATATGCGCAGGCTTCCATCGACGCGGCCCAAAACGGCTGGATCGAAAGTGGCGGCGACCCGGCTGCACCCAACACGATCGAAGCCCGCAAGCAATATAAGTACACTTGGCCAGCAGCATTCGATAACCCTGAAAACTTGCAGGATACCGATTGGCAGGACGTCGTTTTCAGGACTTCGCCGATGCAAAAAATCGAGCTGAATGCGAGTGGCGGTAACGCGAAAACAAACTTTATCGTTTCGGCGGGTTACGTAAAGCAAAAAGGCATTGTGATCACTTCCGAATACAAAAAATACACGTTCAACATCAAAGCCAGCTCACAGATCAAAAAGTGGCTGCAAGTGGGCGGAATGCTCAATGTGGCTTACGACCACGAGAATGAGCCTTTCAACCGGACAGTAGAATGGGCCGTGCAGTACCCGACGATTTATCCGGTTTACGGAAACAATGGCTATCTCGGCGCACCTGCGAATACACCTGGTTTTGAGAAGTATGACGCGATTTTGTTCCGTCCGAAAAATGGCCACCCGCTTTATCAGATCACTGACGACATTCAGCACAGGCAGTTTAACAACCTCGGCAATGTCTTTGCACAAATCGATTTTCTGCCCGGCCTGCGTTTCAGATCGTCGCTTAATTTCTTTTATAACCGCATTGACAACAACAACTATCAGGCGGTGGACCACAACCTCGGACCAACTTATTACACCGAGGGAATTATGACGGTAAATCAGTCGCGCACAGTAAACTACACGTCGCAGAACCTGCTTACCTACGACAAAACCTTCAAGGAACATTCATTCTCCGCGCTTGCCGGGATGGAGTATAACAACAATGAATATTACTACACCAACCAGGAGCGGCGAGGCTACGACAATGACCTGATCAAGGCACTGAGCGCCGGGAAAACGGTTTTTCAGGCGGAAGATGATAAGAACAGGAGCATCCTGATCTCCTATTTTTCCCGCCTTAATTACACATTCAAAGGAAGGTATCTGCTCTCCGCCAGCATTCGCCGCGATGGTTCCTCACGTTTTGGCCCGAACAATAAATGGGGCGTGTTCCCTTCCGTTTCCGGTGGCTGGATCGTCTCGGATGAAAGCTTCTTGAGCTCTGTGAAACCATTGAACAACCTGAAACTGCGCGCAAGCTATGGTTTCACCGGGAACGACCGTTTTGCAGATTATAAGTGGATCGGCGCGATGTCGCAGGGACGGGTCGCATTTGGCAGTAACCTGGGCACGACCTACTACCCCGGCAGCATTACCAACCCGGACTTGGAATGGGAACGCACGCAGCAATTCAACGCGGGAGTTGATCTTGGTTTGTTCGGTAACCGCATTGTGCTGGAAGCCGATTACTACATTTCCAGATCCGACGGGCTGCTGCTGGACGTGCCGGTGCCTATTGTTTCCGGTTTCAACAGTGTTTTCAAAAACATTGGCAAACTCCAGAACAAGGGACTTGAACTCAATTTGACTACACATAACCTTAAAGGCGCGCTTGGCTGGACGTCGCAGCTGAACTTCTCGCGCAACCGCAACAAAGTGCTTGCATTGGGCAAAGACAATGCGCCGATGATCTACCAGCCGGGTTTTGGTATGGAATCGATCAACCAGGTTGGCCAGCCGATTTTCAGCTTTTATGGTTACCGGTATGATGGCGTTTACATGAACCAGGGCCAGATCGACGCAGATCCGTCGCATTACGCTTCTGCCAAGCCGGGCGATGGGCGGTATGTGGACATCAATGGCGATGGTGTACTGAATGCGAAAGACCGCACGATCATCGGCAATTACGCGCCGGATTTCATCTGGGGTTTTACCAACAACCTGACTTACAAAGGATTTGATCTCAGCGTGCTGATCCAGGGTGTGCAGGGTAGCGACGTGTATGACAACAATATCCACCGCTCAATGCTATACCACGAAGGCCGGAATTACTATAAGGAAATGACCAACCGCTGGCGGTCGGAGCAGGAGCCGGGCGATGGTTACCACTACAAACTGACTGTGGATCTAGACGGTTATGAGAAAACGGCTTCGAGTTACTGGATCGTGGATGGGTCGTATTTCCGGGTGAAAAGTCTGACGGCAGGATACACATTTCCATCTGGGATTTTATCCAAACTGAACCTGGAATCGTTGCGGATTTATGTCAACGGACAAAATCTTTTCACGCACAAAAACGCCCCGATTTTTGATCCTGAAAACTTCAACGGCAGCGCGACCAGTGCCACCGCACGCGGAGTGACGCATTCTCCATATCCTTCGGCAAAGGTTTACACATTCGGCGTGAACATTGGCTTTTAATCCAAATCAAAAAGAGAAATGAAGCTTTTTAAACAACATATATTTTACATTCTTGCCGCATGCTCAACCATTTCGTGCAGCGAAAGCGAGCTTGACCAATATCCGGAAACGCGGCTTTCGGAAGGGAGTTTTTACACCACAGAGGCGCAGATCGTGCAGGCTGTAAATGATGTATACCGGCAGCTGAACCGCACTTATGCAGCCAGCGGACTGGTGGATCTGTACGGTGAGCTTTATTCGGACAATACATATATCGAGTTTTCCGGCGGCGCGACGACTTTTGAAGATGATATCAAAGCATTCAGGATCCAGCCCAACAATGGTTTGATCCAAACTGCGTGGAACAACAGCTATAACTCGATCTACATCTGCAACAATGCGATCAGTCAGCTCGAAAAAACGACCGTGCAGTTTGGTAATCCTGCATTGAAAGACCGCCTGAAAGCGGAGGCGATATTCATCCGGTCGCTGATCTTTTTTAATATGGTGCGGGTTTGGGGAGACATTCCAATGCCTTTAAAGGTGGTGAGTGCCGACGAAAGTTATACGTATCTGCGGGAGAAAAAGGAGACGATTTACCAGCAGATCATCTCCGACCTGAAAGCCAGCAAAGCGGCATTGCCCGAGAAATACACCGGCGCCGACGTGGGCAGGGTTACCAAATATGCAGCAACTGCCATTCTGGCCAAAGTATACCTGACAATTGGCGATAAAACCAGTGCGGCGAAAGAGCTGAAAGAGATCATCGACAGCAATGCATATTCGCTCGATGCCAATCAGGATGGAAAGGTGAACAGCGCCGACTATGCATTCAACTTTGCGCCGGGTACCAAAAATTCGAAGGAATCAATCCTGGAATTGCAGTTTCTGGCCGGGCAAAATGCCGTAAACAGCAATTACCAGCAAACCTATACGCCTTACCACTGGGCTTTTCACCTGCCGGGAAGCGCCGAAACTTTCCGCGGCAGCGGGCTGAATAGTCCCACACCGGATCTGACGAATGAATTTGAGGCTGCCGATACCGTGCGCAAGAACGTTTCCGTGTATCCCGGTTATGTGAACCTCGAAACCGGTGCGTTTGTCAAGTATCCGTTTACTCAAAAATATTACGATCCAAACTGGCGCTACCCGGGCCAGAATGTCGAGATCGTTCGGTATGCGGATGTTCTGCTTTCGTACTCGGAAGCCACCGGCGATGCTTCTTACCTCAACCAGGTGCGTGACCGGGCGGGGCTCCCAGGTTATGGGAAAACGGGTTATCCCAACAAATATTCCACGCTAGCGCTTGCCATTGAACATGAGAGAAGGACAGAATTATGCTTTGAGTTTCATCGGTTCTTTGATCTCGTGCGCACGGGCCGTGCGGTGGCAGTTTTGAAGTCGAAAGGTTTCAACATTACCGAAAGCAAGCTGCTGTTCCCAATCCCGCAAAGTGCCATTGATGTAAATCCGGGGCTGACGCAGAACAACTATTAACCGCGAAGTTTCGTCCGTTTTCAAGTTTTAAATTAAAGATCACATTGAAAAAACAAATTGCTAGAATCCTGTTACTGATTTCCGTAATTGCCGGCAGCTGCATCGAAAAAGCTGCCGCACAGGCGCCAAACATCATTTTCATTATCGGCGATGATATCAGCTGGGACGATATCGGGGCTTATGGAAATAACAAAATCAAAACACCGAACCTTGACAAGCTGGCGAAAGACGGGCTGCGGTTTACCAATATGTACCTCACAGCCAGCTCGTGCAGTCCGAGCCGGAGCAGCATTCTCACGGGTCGTTACCCGCATAATACCGGTGCGGCCGAGCTGCATTCGCCTTTGCCGGCACATTTGAAATATTTCCCGGAGTTGCTCAAACAACAGGGCTACTTTTCTGCATTAGTTGGCAAATGGCACGAAGGCCCAAATACGCGCCGGGCTTACGATACGCTGCTGGTAGACCGGAAAGCCAATGGTGAAGGAGGGGAATTGCAATGGAACAACCTGCTGAAAGCCAGGCCGAAAGACAAACCATTCTTTTTCTGGCTTGCGCCATTTGACGCCCATCGGCCGTGGTCGGCAAAAACGGACGGGCCTCAGCATAATCCTGAAACTGACATTGCTGTGCCGCCGACGCTGGTTGACACGAAGGAAACGCGGCAGGATCTGGCTTTTTATTACAATGAAATTTCGCAGCTGGATCAGTACGTCGGCGAGTTGCGGCAAGAGCTGGAAAGGCAGGGAATTGCAGATAATACGCTCATTATCTTCACTGCCGACAACGGGAGACCGTTTCCGGGCAGCAAAACGCGGCTGTACGATGCGGGTGTGAAAACGCCATTTATCGTGAGCTGGCCGGCCGGGATCAAAGCCGGACAGGTTTGTGAAAGTCTGATCAGCAGCATTGACATTGCACCTACATTGCTGGAAGTGGCGGGCGTAAAACCTGCGGAGACGGTCCAGGGCACGAGCTTTGCGACATTGTTTAAATCACCGGAAAAAGCGTTTCGCAAATACGTTTTTGCCGAACATAACTGGCACGATTACGCGGCTTACGAACGCTCAGTGCGGAGTAAGGACTTTTTATATATCATGAATAAAAGACCTGAATGGGACAATGGCGGCCCGATCGACGCCAATCAAAGTCCTTCCGCAAAAGCATTAAAAGCGGCGAAAGCGAGCGGTGGGCTGACCGTTTTGCAGAACGACGCGCTGCTCAAACCCCGGCCAGCAGAAGAATTTTTTGATAACCAAAAAGATCCGCTGCAAACCAAAAATGAGGTGGGTAACAAAGCTTACGCTGCCCAGGTAAACGAGTTACGGCGCATGCTCAAACAATGGCAGGACGAAACCGGCGACACGGAACCTGCGAACCTCACGCCCGACTGGTACGACCGCGAAACCGGCGAGCCGACTGCCAGCAAAGACAAACGCGGAGAAATGCCGGGAGCCGCCAGAAAAGCGGATCACATTCATCTGAAAGGTCCATTTTAAAGAAGACTTCTTTTTAAAAACCGGTATTTCTATTTGTCCTGACACTGGCTTTTTGTTTATGTTGACGTCGATTAATGGTCGTATCCCTTCTTCGTCTTCATTGCTAAGATGATGTATTAAAAACAGCCGGAGAGCGGCTCCCTGTTTATAGAAAGGCGGGAAAAAATCTATTGCAAAGGCCCCGGCGGGGCCTCCTGATTGATTGCAATTCCCAGGAGGCCTTGCTGGGGCCCGACATTTATGATCATTGATTTTCTATAAACAGCCAGCTCCTCCGGAGCTTAAAGTTGACTTGTTCAGCTGCCGCCAATCAACCGCTCCAACCGCCCCATAATCTCATCTTTCTCCCTCAACATCCGCTCGTACAAAGCAATCTTCTCCTCATGAAGCTGGATGAGTTTGTCTATTGGATGGAAGACAGGATTATTGTTTACAACAGCGGCATTGTTGTTGAATGTGCTTGAAATAACAGTGATGGCTTGATCCTCATCAAAATTCCGAATCGCCTCAGCCGGTATTTTTAAAATAGCTGCGACTTGTTCCAAAATATCGGAATCGATTTTCTCTTTTTGCTCTAATAATGAGACTTTTTGCTGGTTTCAATCTTCGCCTAGTTCGAATGCCAGCGCGTCTTGCTTGATCGCCAGCATTTCCCGAAATCGTCTTACGTTACGGCCTTCGTGGATCTTCGGATTGGAGGTAGTATGTGCCATTTCGAAATGGTTTTGGTGAAAAAAAGCAAGTTATATAAATCTGTCGGGATGTGCTGAGATAACTTACAGGCAGTTTTCTGCACGAATAGAAATAAAATCAATGGTACGCAAACAGAAGACATTGCCTATGATGTCTACTTGTTTTGTAGAGATATTGGGAGAATATTATTTTGAATTTTCTATGATTATAGTGGTTTAGGGGATCATTATGCATCTTTTCTGAGCATATGCAATAGAAAAATTGTTTTGTTGTGCTCATGGTGAACTGTATGAAATTGAGCGGTGGTAAAGTCCATGATTTGGCCAATTTCAGGCTTTAAATTGACGTATGTTCGTGGCACAAAAAACGCAGCCGCTCTGAAACGGCAGCAATTGCAATCAATTAATCAATTATAAAATAAGATGGCAAAACAGAACACGCAACAAACCGCACTCGGCGATGTAGCCGCCCGGCAACTCGCCATTGCGACCCGCACGGTCCCGCAAATGGTGTCGATCACCCCGAGGTGGCTTACACATTTATTAAACTGGATACCCGTTGAGTCGGGCGTTTATCGTCTCAACAAAGTGAAGGAAGGCAGTGTGGCCGAGGTGGATTGTTCCGGACGTGACGAAAGAGAATTGCCGCATACATTTATCGACTATGTTGAAAATCCCCGAGAGTACAATCTGACGGCGGTTAATACGGTACTCGATGTGCATACGCGTGTTTCGGATTTATACAGCAAGCCGTATAACCAGATCAGCGAGCAGCTTCGGCTTACCATTGAGAGCATTAAAGAACGCCAGGAGAGCGAGCTCATCAACAATCAGGAATATGGATTACTTCACAGCATTGCCCCTTCGCAACGCATTTCCACACGTCTGGGCCCGCCAACGCCGGATGACCTGGACGACCTGATCACCAAAGTATGGAAAGAGCCCGGGTTTTTCCTGGCACATCCGCAAGCCATCGCCGCCTTTGGCAGAGAGTGCACGCGCAAAGGCGTACCACCTCCGACAGCATCGTTTTTCGGGTCCCAGTTTATCACATGGAGAGGCATTCCATTATTTCCGTCAGACAAATTGCCCATTGAGAATGGAAAAAGTAAAATAATGCTGATCCGCACCGGCGAGAGCCGCCAGGGGGTTGTGGGACTTTATCAGCCTGGACTTCCCGGGGAGCAGTCGCCAGGGCTGTCGGTACGTTTTATGGGGATTAATGATAAGGCGATCGCGTCATATCTGGTTTCCTTGTATTGCTCGCTGGCAGTGCTGGTAGAAGATGCGATTGCAGTCCTGGAAGATGTCGAAATCGGAAACTATCATGAGTACAAATATTAATTTACCTCAGTCAGATAACGGCATTTCCGGCTTGCCCGACGTGAATGAAATTGAGCAGCTTGCGAATGAACTTTTCAAATTGCTGCCTAATGAAGTTCCACAAGCCAACTTTTCGCCGGATCTGGCCGACCATCCCCGGCTAAAAAAGTCGCTGAACCTTGTTCATGAGCGATTGCCGTCTCTGTTTGAAAAAGGGCGGGCGCCGGGCGAGGACCACATTCAACCTTTCGATGTAAATAATCCGCAGACCAGCTTGTCGGACCCGCATTTTCCAGCGTCCGCCACGGCTGCCGGGAGCGGCGTCTCTCCGTCCGTTGTGCGCCATGGGCCGGGATACGCGGTAGCATTTCCGCAGTCGGCAGATACATCCTTTGAGCCGGATGTGAGCACATTGTGGTCTACCATCAATACATTCAAAAGCCCGCCGCAACTTCCTTCGAATGCAGGCTTGGGAAGTGCGCAGTACTACTTTTTGTCCGGCGCGGGCTTTCGGGGAAATGATCCGTTCGGATACAACTCCGTTCAAAGCGCACAGCTTACCGGCAGCACTTTTCCTCATCTTGAAGGTAAATCGGCGAATCGTTTTTTTGATGTCAATCTGGTTAGAAAAGACTTTCCTATTTTTCAGGAAAAGGTGAATGGAAAACCGCTGATCTGGTTTGACAATGCGGCTACTACCCAAAAACCGCAGTCCGTGATCGACAGGGTTTCTTATTTTTACCAACACGAAAACTCAAACATCCACCGCGCTGCGCACGAACTCGCCGCGCGGGCGACGGACGCTTACGAAGCTGCCCGTGAAAAATGCAGGTCGTTCCTGAATGCGCGTTCTGTGAATGAGGTTATTTTCGTTCGTGGTGCAACGGAAGCGATCAATCTGGTGGCTAAAACCTGGGGCGATGAAAATCTGCACGCAGGGGATGAAATCATTCTCAGCAACCTGGAACATCATGCCAATATTGTGCCCTGGCAGCAGCTGGCGGGCAAGAAGGGTTTCAAAATCAGGGTTATTCCTGTTGATGACGACGGGCAGATTCTGTTGAGTGAATATGCCAAACTCCTTAATCACCGAACCAGACTTGTCTCATTCACGCAGGTTTCAAATGCCCTGGGAACGGTAACACCAGCAATGCAAATTGTTCAAATGGCGCATTCGGTGGGAGCGAAGGTGCTGGTCGACGGCGCACAATCCGTGTCGCATTTGCGTACGGATGTACAGGCGCTGAATGCAGACTGGTTTGTTTTTTCAGGTCACAAGGTGTTCGGTCCAACCGGCATCGGCGTGCTTTACGGAAAGGAGGATCTGCTGAATGATACCCAAACCTGGCAGGGAGGCGGCAACATGATCGAAGACGTAACATTTGAGCATACCCGTTTTCACAAAGCCCCCAACCGTTTTGAGGCAGGGACCGGCAACATTGCCGACGCAGTTGGTCTTGGTGCGGCTATCGACTATGTAAATAAAATCGGAATAGACGCCATTCACCAGTATGAGCATAACCTGCTTCAATATGCTACCGGATTATTGAAGAACATTCCCGGACTGCGTCAGATCGGCACTGCGCCTGATAAAGCTTCTGTTTTGTCTTTCGTTTTTGAGGGCTATAAAACAGAAGAAGTTGGTGCGGCTCTGAACAACGAAGGAATTGCGGTAAGGTCGGGTCACCACTGCGCCCAGCCGATACTTCGCCGGTTTGGGGTGGAAACTACTGTTCGTCCATCGCTTGCATTTTACAATACTACATCCGAGATTGATGTTTTGATTGAAACATTGTACCGGCTGCGAAAGGCCAGGAAATAGCAGACGATTTTATTGCGGCGCGCTGGAAATTGACCCAGCGCACCGCAATGTTTATAGCATGCATCGAAATGCCCACTCATGAAAAACCTCAATACGCGTTCCTTAATTGATCTCCTTAAGAAAACACACAATGCAGAATGGGAGGCAACGCCATCCTCCGTTGATGCGATCGCCTGGCTCGACGGACTGCTACAATTTCTTTTCCCAAGCAACCATTTGCCCAAAAGCAGCGCATATGAAGGGATTTTAAAGAAAAATCAGATTGATCTCGAAAATATCCTGCTTAGTTATCTCGAACCATCCGGGATCGATATTGACGACGTGGTTGACAAATTTTACCATTCACTCGAAGGGATTTATCAGGATCTCCGCCATGATGCCAACAAGATCAATGAATATGATCCGGCGTCCCATAGTGTCAATGAAGTGATCGTTTCGTATCCCGGATTTTATGCGATCGCCGTATACCGCATTGCCAATCGACTTGTCAGACTGGGCATCCCGGTTTTGCCCAGGATTCTCAGTGAATATGCGCATGGAAAAACGGGTGTGGATATTCACCCGAATGCAGCAATCGGCGTGCCGTTTATGATCGATCACGGTACGGGAATTGTGATTGGGGCGACGAGTATAATCGGTCAAAACGTAAGTATTTACCAGGGAGTTACGCTTGGTGCATTACAGGTTGCCAAAAATCTCGCACTAACCAAACGTCACCCGACTGTGGAGGATAATGTGATCATTTATGCAAGGACCACCATTCTGGGAGGCGACACTGTGATCGGTAAAAACAGTGTTATTGGCGGAAGTGTATTCCTGACCAGGAGCGTTGAGCCGAATTCGCAGGTTTTCAATACACATCAGTTGCGGATTGTACAGAAGGATTCCCAGGATTAAATAATGCTGCGCCCGACTGACTTCTGGTGGTATTGCACGCAAGTTTAATCTATAAAGCCTATGGATTAATTGCATATTTCATTTTCTTTGCTCTTTGTCACGCAGACAGCCTTTTGTAAATTCTTACAAACGTCAAACCATGCGAAGATTCTTTTACCAGATCATCATTTGCTCAGCAATACATTGTGCGAGCGCTTTCGGGCAGGTTTAGCTTCGCCGAATAGACACTGCATTAGGTTGGTTCAAGAATTCAAATAGAGGAGTTTAAAAAAGAGAATATGAGACCAGTATTTTACAGACAATGGGTCGCTACGGCATTGCTATCCGCATTTGCATTTGGACCAGTTTTCGCCCAGCATGATCCGCAGCAAACTTTTAAAGGCAAAGTCGGCAAGACAATTGAAGAGACGCAGCAATGGTGGCAGGAGCAGGTAAAGGCGCCGAAAGGTGCACCCAATGTGGTCTGGATTTTGCTCGATGATGTTGGTTTCGGCGCCACTTCCGCATTTGGCGGATTGATTGAAACACCCAATTTTGAGAAGCTGGCCAAAAACGGCCTGCGTTATACGAATTTTCATACGACTGGCATCTGCAGTCCGACACGCGCTGCATTGCTTACCGGCCGCAACCCGCACAGTGTTGCCATGGGGCACCATGCTGAACTTGGGATTGGGGCTCCGGGTTATCATGGAAATATTCCGTTTGAAGCGGGAACGGTAGCCGAAATCTTTAAAGAAAATGGCTACAATACGTTTGCATTAGGTAAGTGGCATGGTAACCAGCCGCGCGATCTGACGATTGCCGGTCCGTATAACCGCTATCCGACCGGTCGTGGATTTGAACATTTCTACGGTTTCCTCGGCGGCGCAACCGACCAGTGGCACCCGCAGCTGGTGGAAGAAACCTCACCTGTTAACATTGAGCCCAACACGCGGCATTTGAACGAACTAATGGCTGACAAAGCAATTTCCTACATTGCCAATCAGAAATCAGCCGATCCTGAAAAACCGTTTTTTATGTATTTCGCAACCGGGGCTGCGCACGCCCCGCATCACGTTGCAAGGGAATGGAGTGATAAGTACAAAGGGAAATTCGATGCAGGTTGGGACAAATACCGTGAGGAAGTGCTCAAACGCCAGCTTGCCGCGGGACTAATTCCAAAAAATACGCAGCTCGCGCCCCGGCAGACTGGCATTAAAGCCTGGGACTCACTTTCCGCAGATGAAAGGAAATTGTACGCAAGATTCATGGAAGTGTACGCAGGGTTTTTGACGTACACCGACTATGAAATAGGTCGTGTGACCAAATACCTCGAAGAAATCGGGCAGCTGGATAACACCCTGATCTTTCTGGTTGTGGGTGATAATGGGGGCAGTAAGGAAGGAACTTATACCGGAACGGTTGGTACAGCTGAGAAGGCTGCTGGCGATAACATTGGCTTTTTGCTCTCGCAATATGATAAAATTGGGACTGAATACAGTTACCCGAATTACCCGCTCGGCTGGTCGCAGGCAACGAATACACCCTTCCGTTACTGGAAAAGCGATGTCAACGCCGAAGGCGCATCGCATACGACGCTGATCGTGCATTACCCGAAAGGCATTAAAGAAAGAGGTGGGTTGCGGCCGCAATATTCACACGTGATCGACATTCTGCCGACGACCATTGAACTGGCTGCATTAAAAGTCCCCGAGGTGATTAACGGTTATCCGCAACGTCCGTTTCACGGCACTTCGCTAACCTATTCGCTTGGCGACGCCAAAGCGCCAAGCCGCCACAGTCAGCAATATTATGAGCTCCATGGCGGGCGATCTATTTATAAAGATGGCTGGAAAGCAAGTGTCTATCACCCTAGGAATACGTTCGGTGAAAACACAATGGACATCAATTTCATCGCTGATTTCAGCAGGGATAAATGGGAGCTGTACAATTTGAATGAAGATTACAATGAGATCAATGACCTGGCCGCGAAATATCCCGAAAAGCTCGAGACACTTAAAAAGCTATTTGACGAGGAGGCGCAAAAATACGACGTGTACCCGCTGAAAAACTTCCGCGCTGGACTTGCGCCACCGCCGGTCACCGCCAAATCGGTCATCTATGAGGGCGCCAGCATCAAGACCAGGGTTTACATTGGAAAAGGGCCTGTGACAATCACGGCTACCGTTGACCTCAAAGACAGGAATGCGCAGGGCGTTGTTTTTTCAAATGGCGGGTTACTTGGAGGAACCAGTTTGTTTGTGAAGGATAATAAGCTGCAATATCTGCTGAATGATGGTTTGAAAGAGATATTGTTAACTTCTTCCAAAAGCCTTTTGGCCGGAATAAACGCTATTAAGGTTGAATTTGCGAAATACAACAAGGTCACACTGTATGTAAATAATGAAAAGTCGGCCGAACTAAATATTGAAAACCGTAACAAGTATCTCAATTCAGCCGCAACCGATGGGTTCAGCATTGGCCTGGATCTGAACTCGCCGGTTACCAAATCTTATGGTGGAACTTTTGCATTTACCGGCGTGGTAAAGTCGGTGGTGATTGAGCAGGGTGAGGGCGAGAAAAGCCAGCCGGCAGGAAAATGATGTCAGCTGACGAATATTGCTTACTTAAAGAATTTAATTGCCCGGCCGGGTAGAATATAAAATACACAGTAACACCAAATGAATCAATTTCGGTTTTTCGTCGCGGGTATAATGGCTGCGACATGCTCCTTTGGATCAGTAAACGCCCAGAGTCAGAAACCCAATGTCATTTACATTTATGCCGACGATCTTGGCTATGGAGATCTGGGCGCTTACGGCGCTACCAGAATCAAAACGCCAAATACTGACCGTCTTGCGCAGGAAGGGCTTCGGTTTACCAATGCACACACCACCTCAGGTACTTGCACGCCCTCGCGTTACGGGTTGCTGACAGGGGAATACCCTTGGCGTAAAAAAGGCACAGGCGTGCTTCCGGGTGACGCTAATCTAATTATTCCAATCGACAAAGCAACGCTGCCTGCCGTTTTCCGCAAATCCGGATACAAAACAGGTGTTGTAGGAAAGTGGCATCTTGGATTGGGCGAGCAGGGGGAAAAGATCAACTGGAACCGGCCCATAAAAAAGGGCCCTGATGCTGTTGGGTTCGACTATTCCTTCATTTTTCCGGCAACTGGTGACAGAGTACCGACCATTTTTCTGGAAAATCAGGTGGTCGTTGGCCTGGAAGCCTCGGATCCGATAGAAGTCAGCTATCAGGAAAAAATCGGAAATGAACCGACAGGTAAAGAAAACCCCGAGCTATTGAAACTGAATGCTTCTCCCGATCACGGTCATAACAATACAATTGTGAACGGCATAGGCCGGATCGGTTTTACGACCGGCGGCAAAAAAGCGCGTTGGGCTGATGAGGAAATAGGTCACGTATTCACAGACAAAGCGCTTGCATTTATTGAAAACAACCGGCAGAACCCTTTTTTTCTGTATTTTTCTCTTAACGACATCCATGTGCCTCGTATGCCGAGTACGGAATTCAAAGGTAAAAGTGGCTTAGGGTTACGTGGAGACGCAATTTTGCAGCTAGACTGGACAGTGGGGAAAGTGTTGGATAAATTAAAGGAGCTGGGCATTGAGAAAAATACAATTGTGATTTTCACCAGTGACAATGGCCCCGTGCTGGACGACGGCTACGACGATGGTGCGGTAACGCAGCTGAATGGGCACAATCCGCGAGGCCCTTTACGAGGAGGAAAAGGCAGCGCTTTCGAAGCAGGAACGCGGGTGCCATTTCTTGTGCGCTGGCCAGGCATTGTGAAGCCGGGAACAGTAACCGATGCGCTGGTTTGTCAGCTCGACTTGCTGGCATCTTTTGCAGGTTTTTTCAAACAAAAATTGCAGCCGCACGATGCACCCGACAGCGAAGATTTGTTTGCAGCATTTACCGGGAAATCCAGATCAGGACGTCAGATTTTGGTGGAACAGGGTGGGGTAATTGCCATCATTAAGGATGGCTGGAAATACATTGAACCTTCATCCGGACCTAAAACGCAGAAGAATGGCAACGAGAACGGCCGAGATCCCGATCCGCAGCTTTACAATTTGCTGGAAGACCTTGGTGAGCAAAAAAATCTGGCTACGCAGCATCCGGAAAGGGTAAAAGAGCTGGCTGCATTACTTGAAAAGATCAGGATTCAAGGCCAAAGCACCTCGCGCCGGTCAGACTAAAAAGTAATATAAAATGTTCAAATTCACACTCATCTTTGTCCATTTGCTGGCATTAGTTGTGCCCGCCCTGGCCCAAAATCGCAAGCCGAATGTCGTTTTCATAATGGCCGACGACCTCGGTTACACCGATTTGTGTACAAAGACAAATTCAATCCAAACTACGCTGCCATGCTGGAAAGTATGGACGATGGTGTAGGGCGCGTGGTGAAGCAGCTAGCCGAGAACAAGTTGCTTGACAACACGATCATCATTTTCACATCTGACAATGGTGGCCTGGGCATGGCCGAACTTGGACCGGCCCCAACAAACCTTGAACCGCTTCGGAAATGGAAAGGCCATGTGTATGAGGGTGGGATACGTGTGCCATTGATTTTTTCGTGGAAAGGCAGGATCAAAGACAATCTGGTGACCGAAAATCAGGTGATTGGAACAGATTACTTTTCAACATTCTCGGAGATTTTAGGAATAACAAACCAGCAAAATCTGCCCGACGGAAAAAGCTTCTATAATGTCCTGCTGAATCCCGAAAAACCCTTTGACCGTGGCCCGTTCTACTGGCATTATCCGCATTCAGCAATCAGGAAGGCCCGTCCGGGTGCTGCGATCAGGCAGGGCGATTTCAAGCTGGTGGAAATGTATGAGACCGGGAAAACAGAGCTCTTCGATTTAACCAAAGACATGAGCGAAACGAAAGATCTGTCTGCTTCAAATCCTGCAAAAGCAAAGGAATTAAAAGCAGCATTAGCCGCCTGGCGAAAAGAAGTCAATGCGAACATGCCGCAGCGAAATCCGGATTACAAAAAAGTTGCAAAGAAGTAGGCTTCTCCAGTTCTTTGTTCCATTTGACTACATGAACAAGAATAATGTGATACGTCCATGAAAAACCTTCGAAATCGGTGCTTTTTGTTGCTCCTGACTTTGCTGAGTGCATTTTTGCCCCCAAAACATGTCAGCGCGCAGTCCAAGCCCAACATTGTGTTCATTCTCGCAGACGATCAGGGATGGGGCGATTTGAGCATTCATGGAAATACGAATGTCAGCACGCCTAATATTGACAGGATCGGCCGGGAGGGTGCCCGCTTTTCGCGGTTTTATGTAGCGCCCTTGTGCGCGCCTACCCGGGCGGGGTTGCTGACTGGCCGGTATCACTACCGGACGGGCGTCTGGGGAGTTTCCAGTTCGAAAGAATTTATGAACCTGGACGAGGTAACATTTGCCGACCTATTCAAAAAGGCAGGTTATGCGACGGGGGCTTTTGGGAAATGGCACAATGGAAGTCAGTATCCCTATCATCCGAATGGCCGCGGATTTGATGAATTCTATGGATTCCTGAGCGGACATTATGCCAATTATTTTAACACCATGCTCGATCACAATGGTGAGCCGGTACGCAGCAAGGGTTATATCACCGACGACCTGACCAACAAGGCCATTGCATTTATTGAACAGAACAAGGCGCAGCCTTTCGTGTGCTATGTGCCCTACAATGCGCCGCATTCGCCTTTTCAGGTTTCGGACAAGTATTATGACCGCGTGAAAGCGAAGCGAATTAATATGTTTAGTAAAAATAAAAGTGCTGAGGAGATTGAAGTGACGATTTCTGCACTGGCTATGTGTGAGAATATTGATGATAATGTGGGTCGGATCCTGTCAAAACTTGATCAGCTTAAACTTTCGGACAATACCATTGTAATCTACATGACCGATAATGGACCGAACTCCTGGCGCTGGAACGGAGATATGAAAGGTCGCAAAGGCATGGCAGACGAAGGTGGCGTGCGCGTGCCGTTTTTAATTCGCTGGCCTGGCAAAATTACAGCCGGCAAGGTCATCGACGGCAATGCAGCTTACATTGACCTGCTCCCAACATTGACTGATCTTGCGGGGGTTTCATCTTCAGGAACAAAACCGCTCGATGGGATTAGTCTGAAACCCGTATTAACGGGAAAAATTCCGCAGGTTTCCGAGCGCGTACTTTTTACTTCAATCAATAAAAGCAGCAGCGTGCGAAAAGGAAGTTACCTGTTTTCCGGCGGCTCACTTTTTGACCTTCTCAAAGACTCTACCCAGCAAAATGACATTGCCCTAAAAGAGCCGGAACTGGCTAAAACACTCTCGGCGGCTCTGGAAAACTGGCAGTCAGAAATGATTGGCAGCATTGATACCGTGCGGTGGCTGCCGGTTGGTTACAGGCAATTTCCAAAAGCGGTTCTTCCTTCGCAGGATGCGGTTTTGCATCGTTCCAAAGGCAGCACGCTCTCTTATAGCGCATCGGCACCAAACTCTTCCTGGATCACAAACTGGAATGATCTCGAATCGTTCGTAACCTGGAATGTAGAGGTGAATACAACCGGAAAATACAAGGTCAATATCCATTACACCAGCCCCGGACCCGGCGATGCGTTCACGCTGACATTTAACGAAAAAAGTATCTCAGGAAAGATCAAAGACGCATTTGACCCGCCGCTGATCGACAGTCCCGACCGGGTAAAAAGACAAGCTGAATCGTACGAAAAGGAATTTAAAACATTGCATATCGGTGAACTCGACTTGCAAAGGGGTAGGGGAACATTGAAGCTGCTTGCGACCGACATTAAAGGACAAAAGTTTGCCGATATCCGTGCGGTTGAGTTGATCTTGGTAAAATAACGTTAGCGCCCATAGATGATGCTGAGATATTGCTTCTGCAAATTCGAGAAATAGGCCAGGCAAGCAACGGTGAGCGCGGACAGGAACAGGAAGGTTGTCGGATGTGGAAAATAATAGAATGTAATGAGCACAATCAGACTGGCACGCATGAATTCAATATAAAAAACCCAACGTCGTTGTTCCAGAATAGCTCCGCAGTTGATCAGGGTGACAAAGATCGTAAGCGCAACCATAATCTGGATGTATGTTGCAATATAGTGCTCGAACAGCAAGAGAAAGAACAATGTCGTAACCATCAAGGCAAACTGAATGACAGCATAAAAACGAAATTTTTGGGAGCGCGTCCGTACTTTGTGTTTGGATAAAAACCTTTTTTCAGCGACCCCTCTGAGCTCAGGATCGAAGTCGGCAGGACGCCCGAATATAATTTTTAGCTTGTGATAAACTCCCGGAGTCCTTTTGACGGCATAGGCAAGCTCAACCAAATAATGAAAGTGCTGCCACAAAAAGCTGTGGCTTCCCAACTGCTTCGTTAGTCCGTATTTCGGAGTTTCTTTTTCTTCTGCAAAAGTCCCGAATAATTTATCCCAGATAATGAACATATCGCCGAAATTCTTGTCGAGATATGCCTCGTTGCTGGCATGGTGCACGCGGTGGTGCGATGGTGTGACTAAAACATGTTCCAATATCCCTAATTTTCCAATGAGCTGGGTGTGGGTAAAAAATGGGTAAAAACCATGTATGATCAGCATGGTCGTTATCATTGCTGGCGGAAAGCCTATCACCGGCAGTACAGCCCAGAACGCGGTCCGTACAAACGCCTGAAAAACGGTGATCCTTGTGCCCGCTGTATAGTTGAACTCTTCGCTGGTATGATGCACGACGTGAAATCCCCAGAAAATATTGATCTCATGTCCAAACCGGTGGTACCAGTACCAGATCAGATCGGTAGCAAGTACAAAGCGAAACCCACATCAAAATGCCCGGCTTGATGTCGAAAATGGCGTAATGTTCGTGGAGATACTCGTAAAAAAAATAGAATGAAGCGGCAGTAAACATATCAATCAGGCGTTCAGCCACACCCACATTCATATTGGTGATCGAACTTGTGAAGTTGAAGACGTTGCGACCGAGTTTTTTGGAGATTAAATATTCCAGCCCAATAAACAGCAAAAACACCGGGACTGCCAGCGCCCATGTAATTCAGGTTCATTTTTGTCAGCATTTAGGTTATCGGTTTGTCATTAGCGACGCCTGCGGTAAAGTAAGAAATCAGAATATCGAGGCAGGGACTGTTCCGTGATTTTTACTTACAGCCCAAAACTATAAAAATTTTGAATAAAGATATATAATCTATCGGTTTAGTATATAAATTGCCTTGCCAGGACAGCCTGGTTCTCCGTGATCGCTTTTTAGTATGAACAGAAGGACATTTACCAAGCATGCGGCTGGGATTCCCGCCGCTTTGATGTTACCGCAAATTACCGATCAGAAACTGGTTGTCACGGACATCCGGATCCACGAGGTGAAGGTCAATGCACGTGGAAACTGGCATTTTGTCGAACTGAAAACGAATAAAGGTCTAACTGGTTTGGGCGAGGCTTCTCACGGCTTTGCCGTGAAAGACGGACCGGGGCAGCTGCGCGCAGAGATCAAACATTTCTTTGGACTCGTTAAAGGGGAATCTCCGTTTAATATCGAACAGTTTCGTCAGCGCGGATTGAAAGCCGCCGCGGAAAAAGGGAAGGCTGCAATTACCGCTTTCAGCGCGATCGAACATGCATTGTGGGATTTGAAAGGAAAGGCGCTCGGCGTGCCGGTTTACGATTTGCTGGGCGGAAAGCTGCGTGACAAATTGAAAGTATATGCCAATATCAACCGTGCCACTAATGCGCGCGACGCAAATGGACGCAGGCTCATCCCGGACTTTCAGAGAAATGCTGAGAATGCTTTGGAAAGTGGTTTCAAAGCGGTGAAGCTCGCGCCGTTTGACGACATGAAGCCCTTGAAGACAGCCAGTCAGCCGCAGATCGATTCGGATATTGACTATGCCATTTCCTGCGTGGAGGCAGTTCGGAAAACGATCGGAAAAGACATTGACCTGCTGATCGACGTGCACAGCCATTTGAACAAAGACCTGGCTATTTCCACAGCAAAACGCCTCGAAAGTGCTCATTTATATTGGTATGAAGAGGCTGTCGATCCTGAAAAGAATGTCGAAGATACAAAAGCGATCACGGACGCGATTTCGCAGGGATCTGCCGGCGGAGAGTCTATTTTTGGCCGGCAAGGATTTGCCAAAATTATCTCAACCCGCGCACTCGATATCATTATGCCCGACGTGAAGCATTGCGGCGGAATTCAGGAACTGCGTTTTATTTCTGCATTGGCCGAAAGCGCAGAAAATATAACAGTCGCCCCGCACAATCCCAGCGGGCCCATTTCTACGGCGGCAAGTGTGCAGGTCTGCGCAGCGATCCCCAACTTTTCAATTCTCGAATATGCGTATGGTGAAGTGCCGTGGCGTGCCGGGTTGTTGTCCCCAGCCGAGCATTTTGACGAAGGTTACATCCACGTTCCGGACGCGCCGGGGCTTGGACACGGATTTAATGAGTCGGTTCTAAGGAAATACAGTATTTAGAAATTCGAGCGCACCATGGATAAAAACCGGCCAGCAGCGCTTGCGGGTTAGGTTGCCTTTGAAGCCACCTTGTAGCAACAAAACTTCCATGAAGTATTCCGGCATCAGCCTTTTTGAGTAAAACAATATAAGTATCTGCTTCACTATTGACCCAGCATCCTCTTTACAAAAATTAAAGATAATGGCCGTCATTTCAAGTCTGTTCAGATCGGTTTTAATTATTTTGCTCATACTTTCTGCTAACCGACTGAGGGCACAGCCAAAAGAGCCGGAGACAATTAAAGAGCTGCAAACAGCCATCCAGAAAGTGCTGAAAGAAACCGGCAGCGTAGACAATCTGCGGATTCTGAGTGAAAAGTCTCTGGAACGCATGGAGATGTCGGCAACCACGATCGGTGCCAGGCGTGGACTGGAATACGGATATGGGTTGTCAAATTATTCCTCGCCATATAAAAGCTACGTTTACCGATCACACGGTGGAGGCGTAAATGGCGGGTTAGCCGATTTTTCCTACCTGCCAGATCACCAGGCTGGCTATGCGCTCATGATCAATTCCGGTGATGGAAATGCCCTGCACCGCATCCAGCAGCTCGTGCGCAGTTTCCAGACACGCCATCTGAAATCAGACAAGACGGTTCGTTTGGACAGCTCCACATTTGTCCCCGACGCGGATATCAATGGTTATTACACGATGATCAATCCCAGGATTCAGGCTTCCGATTATCTGGACCGGGTCGTGAATGTGCAGCACATCTGGGGAAAAGGAAAATTTATATTCAGATCTAACCTCTTGGGCAGCGGGGTCGAAACCTATCAGGCTGTCACTGATCACCAGTTTGTCTCACAGCAAACCGGAAAAGTCAGTATGGTGATAGCGAATGACCCCATTGCAGGCGATGTCCTGCAGGCAGATACACAGGTTCTCATGCGGGTGTCACCTGTTGTGGCATTTGGCCGACTCATTCTGCTGGGTTTGTGGATCTGCTATCTGATCGGCTCTGTGGTCTACGGAATTATCCGGCTCGTCCGCTGGCGAATGGGTAAAGCTGGCAGATTAACGTATCAGACTATGGGCTTGTGGCCGGTCTTCGCGAGCCTGTTTTTTATCTGTGCATCAATAATGGCTTCCATTGGCGGGAAAGATCCGTTTGAACTGCTGGGTAAAATCAGCTTTGTGTCGGTTTCCATTATGGTCTTGACGATCGCGTTTGCACTGGCAACGGCCTGGTCTGTCATTACCATTGTACTAGCCAGGAAAATAGTGTTGAGCAGGAATATTTACATGCACATTGTTATTTTAACCGGACTGCATCTGGTTATTAGCTGCTATCTGTTATGGCACGGAGTAATCGGTATCCAGACCTGGAATTGACCGTCGTTCCCCCTGGCTGGTCGAGAGCGATATCCTTGCTTACTATCCTACTTTCTTCGCTGTTAACCTGTATTGCTCGGGTGACTGTCCCATGTTCTTCTTGAACACCCTGGAAAAGTAAAACGGATCGTCATAGCCCAGGCTCATGGCGATTTCTTTGATTTTGCCCTCATTGGCATAAATGAGCTGGCAAGCCTTCTGCATTTTTAAATGGATAAAATAATCAACCGGCGCCATGCCCGTGCCTTTCCGAAACAGCATGGAAAAATGTGAGCAGGAAAACTTATGTTTTTGGGCCATATCTTCCACAGATAGTTTTTTATCCAGATGCAGCCGCATATGGGTAATTGTTTCGGTTACAATATCCGGTTTCTCTGCATTTTCGGAGATCAGATGTTTGTCGGGATAAAGGAACATGGCCATGAAATAGGGCAGGCACATGGTGGCATTAGCCAGGTTTTCCAGGCTGTAACCCATTTCCAGACTTTGGTAAAGCCGGTGCCAAGTGTCCAGCGTTTTATCATTGAAAATGAGGTTGACAGGCCCTTTTTGCGGCGTGATTTGCAACGATTGATTAAAGCTGTCAATGGCCGGACCTGTGTAATGCACCCAGTAAATCGTCCACGGATCTTCATGATCGGCCCAATAGCGAATGTATTGATCAGTGGCCGGCAGCAGAATGAATTGATTGGCCGAAACGGCAAACTTTTTATCGCCGATCACATAATGACCCTTCCCCTGAATGCAATAGATCAGAATGTTATCCTCGCAACCCTTGCGTCGTTCGCGATAATGGAAAAGCGCTTTTGGAAAATAACCGATGTGCGTGATATAGAGCTGAAACAATGCCGGATTTTTGTGAACAACATCCCGCAGAATCCCCGGTGGAAGACTGATCAGCTTCTCACCTTCAAACCCATCCCTTCTCTTAAAACTCATGCTCATCTTCCCTTGTTATTTTAATCGTATTTTCCATTACTAATTTTTCGAAGGTGCGATAATAGCCAATTTTAGATAAATATTTAAAACTAATATGGTTTTGATTATAAAAATGAGTGTTTAAGTAAAATGTGTAATCGTAGCATTCTCCATCAAAATAAGTGAATGTGCTATATGTAACAGCATGATGCTATTCTACTTTTGGCTTTCGGTTCCACAAGCTGGTTTCCGAAGATTTGATACGATGATTATACATTCCACGATATATGTTGCTATTAGCCGATAAAGTCGTTTTTCTGACGGGAGGGACCGAGGGGATCGGGTTCGAGTGCGCCAAAGCTTACCAGCGGGCAGGGGCGAGCCTTTGCATTATTAGTAATGACCCGCGCAGCATTTCCCGCGCCAAAATGGAGCTGAATGAACGGACGGCGGAGTTTGTGCTCGCGGACGTATCCAGTTCGCGGGAGGTGAAATATGCTATCGCGCATTGCCTTAAAATTTTTGGTAAAATCGATGTGATTCACAACAATGCGGGCATTTCAAATCCTTCCAAAGCCCTGCACGAAACTTCCGATGAAGAGTGGCACAAGCTGTTTGAAGTCAATGTAGGCGGCATTTACAACACCACTTTTCACGGAATTGATGCGCTTAAAAATTCAAGCGGGAACATTCTGAACACGGGGAGTCTGGTAGGTGAAATAGGGCAGGAGATCCATGCGGCGTACACAGCGACCAAAGGCGCGGTGAATGCGCTGACCAAGTCGATGGCGCTGGATTATGCACCTTTCGGGATCCGCGTCAATGCGGTGGCGCCGGCGGGTGTGATCACGCCGCTGCTGCGCACCTGGAGCCAGCAGCAGCCCGATCCGGAAACTGCGGAAGCATATCTCAATAACATTCATGCCCTGGGTTATTGCCCCGAAGGTGACGTTGTCGCCGACGCTTGCCTGTTCCTGATTTCAGATATGGCGCGTTTTGTGACCGGCTGCATCCTGCCCGTCAGCGGCGGTGCGGAACTGGGTTACAAAAAGCTGTCCGGCAAACACAACCATTTTCATGATCTATAAAATTGCAGTAAAAGACGCCCGTTACCAGCTCGACGGCAGCGCAGGCAGCGACGCCATCCATCGCGACCCCATTTATTCCTACGCCGTCACCCAGCTCATCGACGACAGCGGCACGACCGGAACCGGCTTCGCATTCACATTGGGCGAAGGCAACGATCTCGTGTGCAAAGCCGCCCAATATTATGCGCAAAAGCTTGTGGGTAAAGACATTGAAGAAATGATGACCGACTTTGGTACATTATTTAGGCAATTGTCTGACGATCAGCAATTTCGCTGGCTCGGGCCACACAAAGGCGTTGTGCATCTGGCGTTGGCGTCCGTTACCAATGCATGTTACGATCTTTGGGCCAAAAAACGCGGCGTGCCGCTCTGGAAGTTGCTGACCGACCTTTCGCCGGAAGCGATCATCAATACACTGGACTTCTCATATCTCGAAGATGAGCTGACCAAAGAACAGGCATTAGCTTTATTAAAGCAGGAATATATGGGCAAATCAAGCCGTGAAAGTATTTTGAAAACGGGTTACCCGGGCTATGACACGTCGATCGGCTGGTTTAACTATTCCGACGAAAAGGTACGGGAAAATTGCAAAAAAGCAATTGCCGAAGGATTTACCGCGATGAAACTGAAAGTGGGCTCCGCCGATCCCGATCGGGACATTCGCCGTGCGCACATTGTACGGGAGGTTGCGGGAGAAAGCGTGAAAGTAATGCTCGACGCCAACCAGCAATGGACCCTGCCGAATGCGATCGCAATCTGCAAGCAACTGGCAACGATGAACCCCTATTGGATCGAAGAACCCACGCACCCCGACGATGTGCTGGCGCACCGGACACTGGCCCGCGAAATCGCGCCCGTAAAATTGGCATTGGGCGAACATGTGCCAAATAAAGTTATTTTTAAAAATTACCTGCAAGCCAAAGCGGCCGCATTCATCCAGGTGGACGCCGTGCGGGTTGGCGGCGTGAGCGAGTTTCTGACGATCAGTTTGTTGTGTAAAAAGTTTGGCATTCCCGTTGTGCCGCATGTGGGTGATATGGGACAGCTGCATCAGCATTTGGTGTTGTATAACCACATGGCAATGGGGCATGAAGCGTTATTTTTGGAGCACATTCCGCATTTGCAGAAACATTTCGTCCATCCGGCCCGTATCCGAAACGGCGTTTACGAAACACCGCAGGAACCCGGCAGCAGTTGCGATCTGATCGCTTTGCATCACTAAAATCTCTTTTCCAATATGATCCACACCATCGATATCACGATAAGCGCGTTGTACATCACGGCGATTTTTGTCATCGGTTTGTGGGCTGGACTGAAACATAAAAACCAATCGAAAACCGGCACGAATGAAGCTGGTGCCTACTTTTTGGCTGGAAAAACATTGCGCTGGCCCACCATCGGGCTGGCCTTGTTTGCGACCAACATTTCCTGCGTGCACCTGGTAAGCCTCGCGCAAAGCGGTTTTGATACGGGACTGTTGAACGGGAATTTCGAATGGATGGCCGCATTCATTCTGATCCTGCTCACCCTGTTCTTCGCGCCATTCTACATCCGTTCGGGAGTTTCCACTTTGCCCGATTTCCTGGAAAAACGCTACGACCGCGCAAGCCGCGACTGGCTGGCTGTGATTTCCGTCGTTTCGGCCGTTATTGTACACATTTCATTTTCATTGCTAGCCGGCGGCATTGTGCTGCAAACATTATTTGGCGTGGATATGTACACCAGTATCATCGCCATTTCCGTCATTACGGCCATTTACACCATTGTCGGCGGGTTAACGGCGGTGGTGGTGACCGAGTCCATTCAAACCATTGTGCTCTTGTTCGGCGCGGTGATCATCAGCGTTGCGGCTTATAACAAAATGGGCGGGTGGGAGCCGATGGTCCATGTGCTGCAGGCGACAGACCAGCTTGAAAAATTGTCGATGATGCGTCCGCATGGCGATAGCAGCGGCATGCCCTGGTATGCGGTGTTCCTGGGTTACCCGATTTTGGGGATTTGGTATTGGTGTGCTGATCAGACGATTGTCCAGCGTGTGCTGGGTGCGAAAGACGAAAATCATGCACGCATCGGTCCGCTTTTTTGTGGTTTTATCAAAATCCTGCCCGTTTTCATTTTCGTACTGCCTGGCCTTTTTGCCTATACATTATCGCAATCCGGCGGACTGGATATCTCAGCATTACAAACCGTTTCCGCAGGCAAAACCGTCGTCAACAGCAAAGGGATTTATACATTAATGATCACCCAGCTTTTGCCAAAAGGCCTGGTCGGCATATTGGTCGCCGCGTTGCTGTCGGGCTTGATGAGCCAGATCTCGGGTGCACTGAATTCTATTTCAACACTGGTCAGTTATGATCTGTATCAGCGCCGCAAGCCTGATGCTTCGGACAAGCAGCTCATCCGCGTGGGGAAAATCTCGGCGGGCGTTGCGCTGATCGTTGCACTAGCCACATTGCCGCTTTTAAACAGTTATGAGAGTATTTTCAATGGTCTAAACGACATTATAGCACACATTGCGCCGCCCATCACTTGCGTTTTTCTGCTCGGGATTTTCTGGAAAAATGCGTCCGCGGCTTCTTCCAAATTTACACTTTGGATCGGCTCGGCGGTCGGCGTCATTGTGTTTACAGTAAATAAGTTATACCCGGAAACAGCCGTTGGCCAGATTCCTTTCATGATGATGGCGTTCTATTTATTTTGTTTTTGCGTATGGGTCCAGGTCGTTTGCTCCTTCATCTTCCCTGTCCGCCACACTTCCGAAAGTCTCCAACTTTATTGGAAATCGCCCTTTGAATCCCTGCTAACTCCCGGCTGGAAAGGGTTAGGAAATTACAAAACCCTGTCACTGCTCCTGGCCGGGATCATGTGTTTCCTGTTCTGGTTTTTCAGGTAAAAAGTTACTTGTTAAATCAGCGGAAAATCCACTTTCTATAATCGTATTATCCATGTTTTTATCAGGTTAGTCCATTTCAATGTGATTTTCCGCGCTTTAATTTTACCCCATCAAATAGTATAAATTAATGAAAGAATATGGAAAAATCTACCTTAACCAAATGGCAGCTTCCCAGGCTGCTGCTGACTTTTTTGCTGTGCGTCGTCAGTATGATTTCCGCGTCCGCACAGGCGGTTGACATTACCGGAACTGTTACTGCCGGAGATAATGGAGGTCTGCCGGGCGTTTCGATTACTGTAAAAGGCACCAATTCGGGCACAGTCACCGATCTGAATGGCAAGTATTCGGTGAATGTCGCCGACCAAAATTCGATCCTCGTATTCTCTTACATTGGTTATGAGGCTGTGGAGCAAATCGTGGGCGGGCGCAGCGTCATTGATGTGGTGATGAAAGAAGATTTGAAGCAACTGAGCGAAGTGGTTGTAGTCGGCTATGGAACGCAGAAAAAGGTGAACCTGACCGGTGCCGTGGCCACAGTAAGCGGTGACGAAATGATCAAAAGACCGGTTACCAACCCTACTGCCATGTTGCAGGGAACAATGCCGGGTGTGCAGGTGACGCAGGGCAGGGGCGAGCCTGGTAATGAAGGCATTTCGGTTCGGATCAGAGGCACGGGAACATTCAGTAACGCCGGCTCCGATCCGCTCGTGCTGATCGACGGCGTGCAAGGCAATATGTCTGATCTGAACCCGAACAACATTGAAAGTGTGTCTGTTTTGAAAGATGCGGCTTCTGCTTCCATTTACGGTGCGCGAGCTGCTAACGGGGTGATTTTGGTAACCACAAAAAAAGGAAGTGAAGGTAAGTTAAGTGTACAATACAGCGGAAATTACGCCATTAGCAAGCCTACAAAGCTCTTTGACCTGATCACCAATTCGGCCGAATACATGGAGCTGTATAATGAAGCGCGCGTAAATTCGGGCTTAACATCGGGCTTGTATTCGCAGCAGCAGATTGACGAATACCGCAATGCGACAGACCGCAACCTTTACCCGAACACAGACTGGCTCAGCCTCATTTTCCGAACCGCTCCCACGCACCAGCATAACCTCACCTTCGACGGAGGCCGCGGCGGAACGCATTTCAATGCCTCCATTGGTTACGTGAATCAGAAGGGTGTAATGAAAGGATTTGATTATGAAAAATACAATGCGCGGCTGAACATTGCTTCACAGATCAATAAGAAGATCAAGTTCGGGGCGAACATTGCGCTGAAATCCGGCAAGACCGAATCGCCCGTTTTTGGCTCGGAAGATATGTTTTTGTCCGCAATGTCCCAGGCGCCAACTTACGGCCCGAAACTGGCCGACGGCAGCGGACGTTTTACTTACAAGGCGTATGACTTGGAATACAATAATAAAAACCCCATCGCGCTGCTGGACGGGCACATTAACCGTGACAAACTGGATTATTCTGCCAACACGCAGGGCTGGTTTGAGGTGAATTTGTTGAAAGGCTTAACCTGGTATGCGAAAGGCGCAGTGAATGCGGATTTTTACAAAACAAAATCCTTCAAACCGCCATTGCAGCTGTACAATTTCCGCACGAATGCGTTCATGGCAACATTGGATCTCGGCGGGGGGCTGGAAGTGAAGGACGAGCAGAATATTTATACCAATTTGTTCTCCTACCTGGACTATGAGCACACTTTTGGACAAAATCATGCATTTAAAGCGCAGGTGGGTTACAGCACCGAGAAGAACTCTTTCCAGGACCTCGAGGCGATTAGAAGAAACTTTCCGACCGATGTTTTACGAGAGATTAACGCTGGAAGTCCGTCCATTCAATATGCCAATGGTTCCCAGAAGCAATGGGCGATCAACTCGATTTTTGGCAGGCTGAACTACAATTTCAAGGAGCGTTATTTGCTGGAAGCCAATATGCGTTATGACGGAACGTCGCGCCTTGCTTCCGGTTCACGCTGGGGCGTTTTTCCTTCCTTCTCGGCCGGATGGCGCGTTACGGAGGAAGATTTTATCAAAAACCTGGACCTGAACTGGCTGAATAGCATGAAGTTTCGAGGTTCGTGGGGTCAGCTGGGCAACCAGAACATCGGAGAATATCCTTATCAGGCGATCCTGAGCTTTACCGGAAACTATTCATTTGATGACTCCAATTTGTCATCCGGCGTGGCGCAGACGAACCTTTCCAATGCGAATATCAAATGGGAAACCACAACCATTGCCGACTTTGGCCTGGACCTGACCATTTTCCGCGGCCTGAACCTGACGGCCGACTGGTATCGCAAGACAACAACGGACATTCTTAGAAAATCGCAAGTGACTGGCGTTGTGGGACTCGGCGCGCCGATCATCAATAACGGGACCATGCAAAACACGGGCGTGGAGCTGGGACTTTCTTACAATCACCAGGTTAATAGCGGCATGTTTTCGGGGTTGGGCTACAATGTGGGCGTGAATCTGGAACATTATAAAAACAAGCTGGTGAAATTCGGTCAGCGTGAAATTGAAGGCTATCGCATCCGCGAAGAAGGCAAGGAATACGACACGTATTACATGCTGGAAATGGAAGGCATTTTCCAGACTGCCGACGAGATCGCAGCCGCGCCGAAACAATACAATGATGCGACCGTTCCAGGTGACATCCGATTCCGCGACGCCAATGGCGACGGCAAGGTAAATGACGAAGACCGCGTGGTGATGACGGGCAATTATCCCGGTCTGAACTATTCATTCAATGCATCGGCCAACTGGAAGGGTTTTGACATTTCGGCTCTTTTTCAAGGGGTTAACAATGTTAAGTTTTTTGTCGACAACTGGGGAACGGTGCCATTTGTGCAAGGTTCACCGCCTACAACGGATTGGAGAAATCGCTGGACGCCCGAAAACCCATCGACGACCATGCCGCGCATTTACTGGGGCTGGGGCGCTCCCGACCGCATTCGCAGGGCTTCTTCTTACTTTCTGCAGGACGCTTCTTATCTGCGTTTGAAAAACCTCACATTTGGTTATACGCTGCCGCAAACGGTCGTGAAAAAGATCGGCATTGATAATCTCCGCGTGTTTTTCTCAGGCGATAACCTCCTGACAGCCACCAAATATCCGGGCCTGGATCCCGAGCGCGGCGGGAGCGGAAGCTTTGTGCAATATCCTCAAAACAAGATTTATTCATTCGGACTAAATATCAAATTATAATGAAAAGTCAGAAACTAAAATTGTTCATGCTGCTGACTTTGGCGTTCGGCGCATGCCAAGATTCCCTCGAACTGAACCCGCTGGATCAGATTTCGTCTTCCACATTCTGGAAAACAAAAAGTGATTTCGACAAAGCATTGACCGCCAATTACGCTTCTATGCAAGCCGATCCCTGGGCGGTGGAGCTGCCGGTTTGGAACTGTCTGACCGACGATGGTTTCGCGCAGCACAATTCCGGCGCAGCCAAGGAGATCACGTCGGGCAGCATCAGCCCGTCAACAGGCGGTTATGTATCAGGGGTTTATAGTGAAAGTTACAAGGCCATTGCCCGGGTGAATATTTTCCTGTCGCAGCTGAAAGCTTACACAAATTCGGACATTACCGAAGAGAACAGGAAGCTTTACGAAGCAGAAGTGCGGTTTTTGCGTGCTTACTACTATTTCCAGTTATATCATTTGTATGGTGATGTGCCGCTGGTTTTAGAGCCGCTCACATTGGAAACGCAGAACCAGCCCAAAGTGCCCGCTGCCGAAATTCTGACGCAGATCAATGCAGACCTGGATTTTGCCATTGCCAATCTGAATGCGAATGCATATCCGCAAAATAGTGGCCATGCTGCCGTGACTTCTGCCCAGGCGTTGAAAGCGCGTGTGCTCCTTTTTGCCGCTTACGGAGAAAACGGAACGCCGGATGCTGCCATGCTAACACAAGTAAAAGCGCTAACCAGCGCCATCATGCCGAAGTACAGCCTGAGCCCGAACTTCGAAGACGTCTTCCGTGATGCCGGACAGAAAAATAATCCCGAGATCATCTATTCGACGAATTTCCTGGCCCCGAACAACACCCGGCCGTGGGATATGTATTACGGTGACTGGCTGGTTGCGAGTCCGTTACAAAATTTTGTAGACGCCTTTGAATGCACCGACGGACTGCCATACGGCGTCTCGCCGCTGACAGATAAGAAAGAGCCATTCAAAAATCGCGACTCGCGCCTGGCCAAAACAGTCTTCGTCGATCACCCAGATTTCGGCGGCGGCAGGGTGCACATTCCATCCAACAGCCGGCCATCGGGCTATGGTGTGATGAAATTCCTTGCGCCTGAGAACATTCCATTCGGTTTCTCTACATTAAGCCAGCAAAATGCAGTAGTGCTACGCCTGGCGGAGGTTTTACTGATGTATGCCGAAGCCCAAAATGAAATCTCCGGTCCGGACGCAACCGTTTACAAAGCAGTAAACGACATCCGTCTCCGCTCCAAAATGCCCGCATTGCCAGCAGGACTCACCAAAGCCCAAATGCGGGAAAGAATCCGCCACGAGCGCCGCATCGAGCTAGGCTTCGAAGGATTGCGCTATTATGATTTAAAAAGATGGCACATCGCAGAGCAGGTTTTGAACAATGTTAAAGACAGCTTCGTGCCTTATAAGTTTGAAGAAAAGTTCTATAAGTGGCCCATTCCGCAGCCGGAAATTGACAAGAGCGGCGGGGTGTTGACGCAGAATGAGGATTATTTGTGAGACGCAGCCTACTTTGTCAGCTGAGCGTAAATACGTTTGTGACGCTGAGCGTAGTACGTCTGTCAGCCTGAGCGTAATACGTCTGTCAGCCAGCGTAATACGTCTGTCAGCCTGATCGCAATACGTCTGTCAGCCTGAGCACAATACGTTTGTCAGCCTGAGCGGAGTCGAAGGCACGTGCAGGACGCTCGTTGACATCGGGCAATCAATCCTGTAAGTAACAATGTGCACGTGCCTTCGACCGCCCGGCGGCCCGGTCCGCTCAGGCTGACAAAAAGGGAGGCGGCGTGACAAGGAAGGCTGTCAAAAAAGGATTCTACCAGACAACAAACTGCCTGAAACAAAATAGAATGATAAGTAAAAACCACTAACAATGACATATAAACTCATAACAGCGTTTCTATTAACCATTTCATTAACAACCATTTCCATAGCCCAGGTTAAACCACAACGCCTTTGGTTTAACAAGCCGGCAAGCCAATGGGAGGAGACCATTCCGGTTGGTAATGGGCGGTTGGGGATGATGAGTGATGGCGGGGTGATGCGGGAGAATGTGGTACTGAACGACATTACGCTTTGGTCCGGCGGGGTGCAGGATGCGAATAATTATGACGCGCATAAAAGCTTGCCTGAGATCCGCAGGCTGCTTCTGGAAGGTAAAAACGATGAAGCGCAGAAGCTGGTGAACCAGAATTTCGTGGCCAAAGGCGCCGGATCGGGGCATGGTGACGGGGCTAATGTGCCTTTTGGGTGTTATCAGGTGCTGGGGAACCTGCGAATGCAGTTTGCTTACAAAGGCGTTGATTCCTCGAACATTCAATACAAAGATTACAAGCGTGAATTGTCGCTGAGTGATGCGGTGGCGAGTCTGGTTTACACCGTGAACGGCGTGACTTACAGGCGCGAATACTTTACGAGCTTTGGGGATGATATTGGCATAATCAAAATTTCGGCCGACAAGCCGGGACAGCTGAATTTGCGCCTTAACCTCGACCGTCCCGAGCGTTTTCAGACTGTTGTGAAGAACAATGCCCTCGAAATGTCGGGGCAGCTGAACAATGGAACGGACGGGAAAGGGATGAAATACCTGGCCAAGATCAAGCCGCAGGTGAAGGGTGGGAAACTGGCAGTTTCTGGCAAGCAGATCGTCATTACGGATGCGGATGAGATCATTCTCTATTTTTCGGCTGGGACAGATTTTAAAGACAAAAACTTCCAAACGGAGACGGAGAGGCTGATTGATGTCGCAGTGAAAAAATCTTACACTGTTCAGAAACAGAGTCATATTGCCAATTACCAGAAATTCTTCAATCGTACGACGCTGCATCTGGGTGGTTCGAAAGGGGATGATTTGCCCACGGACCAGCGGCTTTCATCATTCCAGAAAAATCCCGGTTCGGACAACGAGCTGCCCGTTTTATTTTTCCAGTATGGCCGTTATCTCAGCATTAGCAGCACGCGGGTGGGGTTATTGCCACCGAACTTGCAGGGGCTTTGGGCTAACCAGATCCAGACGCCCTGGAACGGAGATTATCACCTGGATGTGAACATTCAGATGAACCAGTGGCCGGTGGAGGTCGTCAACCTTTCGGAGCTCAATTTGCCGCTGGCTGATCTGGTAAAAGGATTGGTAAAACCCGGCGAAAAAACGGCGAAAGCATATTACAATGCCGATGGCTGGGTGGCGCACGTGATCACCAATGTCTGGGGTTTTACAGAACCTGGCGAAGAGGCTTCCTGGGGCGCAAGCAATGCAGGTTCGGGTTGGATCTGCAACAATCTTTGGGAACATTATGCATTTACATTAGACAAAGATTACCTCAAAGACATTTATCCCATCCTGAAAGGCGCGGCGGAATTTTACAACAGTGCATTGGTGCAACATCCAAAAACAGGCTGGCTGGTTACCGCTCCGTCCATTTCACCTGAAAACTCATTTTACCTGCCCAATGGCAAAACAGCCGCCATCTGCATGGGCCCAACGATTGATAACCAGATGACGCGGGAGCTTTTCACCAATGTCATCACGGCTTGCGAAGTGCTGGGCGTGGATGCCGCATTGAAAACAACATTGCAGAATAAATTGAAACAATTGCCGCCGCCGGGTGTGGTAGGAAGCGACGGCCGGCTGATGGAGTGGCTCGAAGAATACAAAGAAGTCGAGCCGAAACACCGCCACATTGCCCATTTGTACGGACTTTTCCCCGCACCGCTCATTACGCCGGAAAAAACGCCTGAACTCGCTGCTGCTTCCGCCAAAACGCTGGAAGCGCGCGGCGATGACAGTCCGGGCTGGTCGAAGGCTTATAAGCTGTTGTTTTGGGCGAGATTGCACGATGGTAACCGCGCTAATAAATTGCTGAAAGAACTCCTTGTGCCCACGCTGGATACGAATATGAACTACGGAGCAGGTGGCGGGGTGTATCCTAACATGCTCGTTGCCGGTCCACCATTCCAAATCGATGGGAACTATGGCGGCACAGCCGGGATCGCCGAAATGCTGATTCAAAGCCACGATGGTTACATTGACATTCTCCCCGCTATGCCGGATGCCTGGAAAGCCTCGGGTGAAGTGAAAGGTTTGAAAGCGCGCGGAAATTTTACCGTAGATTTTAAATGGGAAAACGGTAAAGTGACGGATTATAAGGTTTTGTCAAAAACACCCCGGAAAGTGTGGGTGAAAATGAATGGCGAAAAGAAGGAAATTACATCAACACATTAAAATATCTGTTATGCTGGCTATTTCTAAACAAATTAAAAACGCAACATGCCTGATAATAAGCATATTCATGCTTGTTCTCGTTTCTTTTCCATCATTCTCGCAAAGCTTTGAAGCGGAATCCGGAACGCTGGCTAATGGGGCTGACATTCAAAATTGCGATGCCTGTTCATCGCAGAAAATGGTCGGGAACCTGGGCGGCGGATCGGTAACAATTCCGGTGAATGTAGCGACGGCAGGCAATTACAGGCTTACACTTTCTTATGCGACGGGCGATCAGCGGACGATTAATGTGACACCGAACGGAGGCGATTTCATCGCTGTCACTTGTCCTGCTTCCGGCGGCTGGTCTGCGGTGGCTAGCATCGGGGTGAATGTTCCGCTTCAAGCCGGTAACAACAGCATCAAGCTGGATAATGCGTTTGGTTATGGTCCTAATGTGGACAAAATCGTGCTGACGCCGCTTAATACGGCTTCCATCCAAACGATCGCTTTTGGCACCAACAGCCGCATTGATTATGACCTCAGCAACGGGACTTATGATGTGTATTTTGATAATGTCAAAACAATCGGGGAAGCATTCGCTACGGCCAATTCGGATGCAATGGTCAATAGTACAGCAGGTTATACAAGCCGGACTTATTCTTCCGCTCCTGCGAATGACAGCTTTGGTTCAGGAACGAGGCATGTCATTACATTAACAGGCGGCGGACAGCTTGAAATGCAGCAGGTTTTTTACACTTACACGGGAAAAAATCATTTTTATACCGAACTCATTCTCAACGGATCAGGCTCAAATTCCTACAAAAATGACGCCGCTGACTTCCAATGCGGTTGATATACATTCCAATGGTGATCGCCGCGGGCTTTTTGTTCCTTTTGATAATGACAAATGGGTGCGTTACGAAGCAAAGGAAATTGGTTATGCCAATTTTACATCGTCAGAAGCAGGAGCAATTTATGATAATACGAGCCGGAAAGGGCTGATCATTGGTTCTGTGGAGCATGAAGTCTGGAAAAACGGGCGTGAACCTGGCGGGCGAAGGGCGCACAGAAACTTCATTCATTTCCGTAATTGCCGGCTGGACGAACGAGAATGTAACGCGCGACAAACGCGGCCACGGCTGGGTAGGCGTGGGCCAGCAAAGCTGCAAATCGCCCCGCATTATGGTGGGTTACTATGGCGACTGGCGCGACGGGTTTGAACAATACGGCAAGGCGAACGCACTGGCCGAGCCGCGCTACATTTTCGACTGGACTGCCGCCACACCTTTCGGCTGGAACAGCTGGGGCGCAATTCAGTCGAATTTGAATCTTCCCAAAGCCAAATCAGTCGTTGATTATTTTGCAACTCAGGTTCCTGCGTTCCGTAATGGGGACAATACATTGTTTGTTGATCTGGATTCCTATTGGGACAATCTGGCTCCCGGTGGCATGACGGGCGATTTCAGTCAGTTAACCGAATTTGCCAATTATTGTAAATCCAAAGGTTTGAAGCCAGGCATTTACTGGGCGCCTTTTGTGGATTGGGGTAAATCTGCACGCCAGATGGAAGGAAGTGCTTATAATTATGAGGATGTCTGGACCAAGGTGAATGGCGGTCCGCTGGACCTGGACGGCGCATATGCCCTCGATCCGACGCACCCGGGAACGAAGGCGCGCATTGCATATCTGATCGGAAAATTCAAAGCATGTGGTTTTGAAATGATCAAAATAGATTTCTTAGCTCACGCTTCACTGGAAGCCGACAGTTTTTACGAATCTGGCGTTCACACCGGGATGGAGGCTTATAAAGCCGGCATGGAATATCTGACAGACCAACTCGATGGCACCATGCTGGTGTATGCTGCCATTTCACCAAATCTTGCTACTGGCCGTTATGCGCACATGCGGCGGATTGCGTGCGATGCTTATAAGCACATCAGTGAGACGGCTTACACGCTCAACAGCACAAATTACGGCTGGTGGCAAAATCAGATTTACCAATACATTGATGCCGACCACATTGTTTTCGGCACCGAAACAGCTGGCGAGAACCGCGCGCGCCTTGCTTCCTCCATCGTAACCGGCACCATCATTACGGGAGATGATTATGCAACGGACGGAGCCTGGAAAGCCGTTTCGCAAACATTGCTTCAAAACGCGGATCTGCTGAATCTGGCCAAGGACGGCAAAGCATTCCGCCCGGTGGAAGGCAATACGGGATGGGATCCGAATGCGCTTTTTGTCAAAACGATTGGCGTCAATCATTATCTGGCGGTTTTTAATTACGGGACGGAGGCAAAGGCTTTTTCCATAGATCTGGCCAGGGCCGGTTTGAGCGGCCAGGTTGACTATGCAACAGAGGAGCTTTTCAGTGGAAATGATCCATCGGCGAAGAAGGCAGCGGTGTTGGCACAGGGAACATTATCCGTGAATGTGCCTGCGCAGGACGCGATGATCATTCAACTTAGAGATTCCGCATTGCCAGTCACACTTGCCAATTTCCAGGCCGAACGGGCAGGTTACAGCGCATTACTAACCTGGGAAACGGCTTCTGAAACGAATAACAAGGAATTTGTAATAGAGCGGAGTTTGGATGCCAGAACATTCAAAGTCATCGGGAAAGTGCCCGGTCATGGTGATACCAGCAAAGCGCAGCATTATGCATTCAATGACCAGGTTCCAAATGCCGATTCAATCAATTACTATCGCTTGAAACAAGTTGATTTTGACGGCAAATATGAACATTCACGCATTGTGGCGGTGAAATTTGCCCACGAAGATTCGGTCACATTATTTCCAAATCCCGGCAGTACGCAGTTAAATCTGAAAGTCCCCCAAAACTTCACAGGCGAACTTCAGGTGACGGTTATGAGCACAGACGGCAAGCAGATTTTGGCCAAAAAATTCAGTAAATACACTGAGAAAGGCTTGACGATCAGCATTGGCCAGCTCGATAAAGGAATTTATCTGATATCGGTTGCAGATAGCAAAGGAAACAACCAGCGCGGTAAGTTTGTGAAGAATTGAAGTTTTTTGAAATGTGTCCTGCCTGTTACATTCATTCCGGAAAAGGGTAGGGCACTTTTTTATTTACAAAAACGGCAAGAGTAGTACATAGCCCTGAGCACAGGCTTATGCCGGCGGCAAAGGGGAAAAAATACACGAATTCCACAACGCCAAATAAAATATAGATGACACCGATGGGTAAGAGCAGTTTGTTAGCAATGTCTTTTTGCTCGGTTACAAACCCGGAGATAGACCAGAGCAGCAGGATAGTCATAATGAATAATCCGAAGATCATTATGCTGTAACCATTGTAGTATTCCGCCATCGTTTTACTGGCGCCCATGAAATCGGCGCTGTAACTTTTCATTACTTTGACCACCGCACCCATTTTCGGGTCCTCCGGCTCGTCCCAGGTTAAATGGCCGATGGTGTGTCCCAACAGATGCACCACGATCAGGGCGGCCGAAATTCTTACCAGCATTTTTGAGCTAATCATTTTAGGAAAGTTTTGGGATTGATCAAATCTATTTACAATCCAAAGATATGAGGCAGGAGGGTGCAAGTCTTGTAAAAATCGGAAGTGCTATCCTTTGTAAAAAATGTGCCCGAATTCATTGTCCGTCTTCATGAATTTAGAAGGCGCCATTCCCGTAAATCTTTTAAAGTCTTTGATAAAATGTGCCTGATCGTAGAAATACGTATAAAGCTCGTTTTTGAAAAAATCCATGTTTGCGTTCGCATTCGCCTCATAAAACTGCATGAAACGAATAACTGAGGAAATACTTTTCGGACTCAGTCCCACCTTATCTGTAAATTTCTCCCGCAGCCATCGGCTACTAAATCCTGTTTTTCTTTCCAGCTCATTCACAGCTATAAGGCCCTTGGTGCCCACTATTTGGCTGAGACAATAGTCAACAACCAAATCCGGCGTAGATCTGGAAAGCTGACTGATCAGATACGATTGAATGACTTCTATTTTTTCTTCGATTTTCTCGATATTAATCAAACGTTCGCTTAAATGCCGGGCCTGGTTTCCGATTACATCTTCGAGATCGAAAATCTTATTTTTTAATTCGAATTGTGGAAGGTGGAATAGGCGATATGCGCCTAGTGCGTAAAACTCGATACCAATGTTACAGTGCGGATTGTCGTGTTCGATGTCCACGATAGCAGGCGTGTCGGAAATTCCTATCAAAGTAATGGATCCTTCTTTCGAACGGTGCCGCCATTTTTCATATTTGCCTATTAACCCGTTTTTTACCGGAATTATAAGCTTCACCATACCATTTGGAACGATCAACTTCATATCATCCTCAGGCAATCTTCCATTGCTCTCTAAAACCCAAATTTTGCCAATGAATGGTTTCAATTCAGCTCTGGGTTCTATGAGTTGCAGTTTCATTTTGTTTTCCTGATGTTTTCGGACAACCAATTGTTTTAATCTGTAACATTGAGGAAGTAATGATACAAATTAAATGCAATGCGTTGCAAGAATGGTCTCAATGAGCATAGCAAGTTGAAAAAATGGGGTCATTTGCAGCTCATTTACACGGCATGCGGCAAAACCAGACGGGGTTGGCATTGGAAAAAAAATGTGAAAACAGAACATTGAACAAATGGATACAAGTTATTTAGCCAGCGCGGTCAAGCAGTTTGAGTATTATAAAATGCTCGGCGAAAAGGCAATCGCGCAACTGCCCGACGAGGCGCTTTTCTGGCAATATAATGAGGAGAGTAATAGTATTGCCGTGATCGTCAATCACATTACAGGAAATATGCTATCCCGCTTTACCGAATTTTTAACGACCGACGGTGAAAAACCCTGGCGAAACCGTGATGCGGAATTTGAAGGGCGTTTCGCAAACCGTGAAGAAGTCATGGCGCATTGGGAAAAAGGCTGGGACCGATTGCTGACCACATTGCGCGATCTCGATGACGATCAGCTGGAAGCGGTGGTTTACATCCGGAATGACGGCCACACGGTAATGGAGGCAATCAACCGGCAGCTTGCCCATTATCCCTACCATATCGGGCAAATCGTTTATATTGCGAAAATGGCCGCCAATGAAAAGTGGGAAAGCCTTTCAATTCCCAGGAACAAATCGGGCGATTACAATATGCGGAAATTCACTCAGGAAAAATCGAGACGGCACTTTACAGATGATCTTTGACCATGGCCCGACTACAACAATTGCGTTTCAGGATCTGCGCTGATTTTGTTATTATTCAGCGGACGAATGCAGCGGTTGCATAGTGTTTGCAATAAAAGAGCGACACGCATTGAGCTTAGTCAACGGCATTTCGATTGTCACAATTAAAACTTTTACTAAAATGGAAACAACAAATAGTAATCCGCTCTTATGCGATATCGAATCGGGAGTTTGTGAAATGCCTGAATCTTCTTTGGCAACAGCCCCGCAGACGGGAGCGTCCACTCATAAACCCGTCAAAATCATCTATTTCACGGACCCGATTTGCTCGTCCTGCTGGGGCATTGAGCCTCAGCTTCGTAAACTGAAATTGGAATACGGCGATAATTTTGAAATTGATTACCGCATGGGTGGCCTGCTGCCGGATTGGAGCTACAACAGCGGCGGAATTAGCAAACCTTCTGACGTGGCACATCATTGGGACGAAGTAAGTGTGCGTTACGACATGCCTATCGACGGCGATGTCTGGCTGGAAGATCCGCTCGACTCTTCCTATCCTCCATCCATTGCATTTAAAGCGGCCCAGTTGCAAGATCCCGATAAAGCAATCCACTTCCTTCGTGTGTTGCGGGAGATGGTTTTCCTGGAAAAGATTAACATAACAAAATGGGAAAATCTGGCGGCATCGGCAGAACAGGTTGGTCTGGATGTTCAAAAACTTGAAATTGATTTCAATGGTAATGCCAGAGATTTGTTTGAACAGGATTTACAATTAGCCTCACAATGGGGTGTCCGCGGTTTCCCGACTATGTTTTTCGTGGATAGCGAGGGTAACCAGGAAAAAGTGTATGGAACCAAACCTTACTCCGTATACGAGGATACCATGTTGAAGCAATTTCCAACTGCGTCGAAAAAAGTAATCGATAAGGACTGGAAAAATTTATTTACCAAATACAACACCCTGACTGCCCTCGAGTTTTCTGAACTTTCGCAAACTCCGCGGGACCAAGCCGGGCAGCTCTTGCGAGCATTGGTCAAATCCGGAAATTTAAGTGAGCTGGTGACCAAGAATGGTTCGCTATGGCGTCTATTGAAATAGCATCCTGCGCGCCGGATGCTATTTCCCTATCAATTAAAAGTTTGCCTGAAAGCCAGTGGAGAGAGGCTTGTTTTTGTTTTGAACATGCGGCTAAAAGACTGTGGATACTCAAATCCCAGTTCGTAGGCGATTTCGGAAACGGACAAGTTGGAGGTTGATAATCTTTCCTTCGCTTTTTCAACGAGCTTTTCCTGGATGTGATGCTGAGCGTTTTCTCCGGTCAGAGAACGCAGCATATCGCTGAGATAACTCGGTGACATGCCAAGTCTTTCGGCCAGCATCTGAACGGTTGGAATGCCACGTTCAGATGCACTTCCATATTTGAAATACTCGTCCAGAATATTCTCAATTTTTTGCAGCATGTCATTATTGGCGGCTTTTCTCGTAATGAACTGGCGACCGTAAAACCGGTTGCTGTAATTGAGCAGCAGCTCAATCTGGGAGATTAGCACGTCCTGGCTGAAATTATCAATCCTGCTGTTAAGTTCTTCTTCGATAATATTGAAAACAGAGAAAATGGCAGTGCGCTCTTTTTCCGAAAGGTGCAGTGCTTCATTGGCTGCATAGTTGAAGAAGCCATATTGCTTAACTGTACTTGCCAGTGGGTAGGAAAGCAAAAAGTCAGGGTGAACGAGCAAAATGTAGCCGGAACCTGCATTCTCCGTCGGACTTTCAAAAATCTGACCCGGAGCTGTAAACACGAGACCGCCTTCACCGAAATCATAAAAAATTTTGCCCGTATTTGGCTTTTCCGCAGAGGTTCGTCTTGTAGGCAATTTTGTAAAAAGGCATGACCATCGATGCCGGTAAGACACCCGGATTGATCGCCATATCTTTAATGTTAATAAAACTTACCATCGGATGGATGGGCTTAGGGAGGCCAAACACCCGATGAAAGTCGGTTAACGATTCAAATTTGTACAAAGCAGGAGCTTCTGTTTTCATAGCTTAAAGATATCGAATTTTAAGCTGAAATCTTTCCTGAGAGGCCGCAGGGTTTGCCTTAAAGCTGACGCCTTTTTTAGCTCCGATGATCCAAACCGTTCTCATAATTGGGTTACTTGTGATAGGTTAATGCAAATTCTTTTGCGAAATCAGCCAGTTTTACCTTACCCAGAACCGGTTTGTTGCAGTAATAGTCGTCATACAAGCTTCCGCTTTGCTGCGCAGCTTGCATTTGAACCATGCCGTTCGCGATCCAGTCGTTCATTCCAGCATCGAGCATCTGCTGCAGCATCAGTTCACGCGGAATTACCTGCCATTTTAGTTCGGGCAAGCCAATGGCTTCACCTAATGTGCTGGCAATCTCATTGGGAGATACTTCGTCGCTTGCTACATAGTGAACTGACCTTCCGATAAACGGTTTTTCCATTTCTTGAGCAATAACCGCAGCAATATCCAGCGGAGAAACCCAGGGCTCTTTTTGATCGCCTCCATAAGTTTGTATAATTGCCGATTGTGTTTTGATTGAAGCAACATACCGGTACAGATTCGTATAAAAGCCGACAGGCCGCATGAATTTGATTGAAACCGTTTCGGGCAGCTGATTCAGGATGGTCTCGACCGTGTTGTGCAGATACAAACTCCCGATTCCTTCATTGGTATGCGCCCCGATGCTGCTTAAATGGACAACCTGTCTCACGCCCGAATTTTTGACAGCTTGCTTATAGTTGTTTCCTACTCTCGTAAAAGCGGCAACAAAATCTGCATTTTTATCAAAGATGTTGCCGATGCCTTCCCATGCTTCCATCAAATATACAATGTCGGCCTCTTTGAACGCAGCGGTCAAAAAATCGGGGTCTTGAATGGTGCCAATAGCCGCTTTTGCCCCTAATGCTTCAATGGCTTGCCGCCGGTCCGCTTTACTGCTGATGATGGTGACCGAATGCTTCTTGCTGATCAGTTCTTCTGCCAGGGGCTTGCTGATATTGCCCAGCGAGCCAGTAATTACAATGTTCATAATATTCTTTTGTTTGGTATTGCAAAGTTGCATAACCGGCAAAAAGCAGATTTAACAGAATCAACGGAGTTCATAACAAAATTGAGGAAACGGGGAGCTCTCGCCCTGCACTTTGGCGGGCGTGGGACAGAGGTTCACCCACGCACATTGCCCGACAGGCCATTTGATGAATAAAACAAGACTTGTTGACGGAAGCCGCAAGCCAGCGTGATCTTTCATTTCTAAAAAAATTCCTCAAACTTGCAAACCATATCTTCCTTTCCAATGGAATACCCGCTAACTACGCTCATCGAAAAGATACGACTAATAGTGCCACTTAGTGACGCAGACATTACTTTGATAGATGGTTTGTTCCAGCCGCTGCATCTGAAAAAAGGAGCGAATTTTGTTGAGCAAGGTCAGGTTTGTCACCAAGTTGGTTTTATTCAGGCAGGCTTAGTGAGATATTTTGTCAATCAGGATGGAGATGAAAAGATTTACAGCTTTGGTTTAGAAAACGATTTTGTTTGTGATTATGAGAGTTTTCTCTCCAAACAGCCCTGCCGACGCGCAATTCAAGCTATCGAGGATTCCTCATTGTTCGTGATTTCATCGGTCGGCCTGCAACTTTTATTTGACAAATTGACTTATGGTGAACGTTTCGGCCGGATAGTGATTGAACAGATTTTCGTTCAAACAATGGGACAGCTTGTATCCCTTTATACAGATTCCCCCGAGGAGCGTTACCAATCATTTTCAGATCATTATCCCAGTCTTGCCACACGTATCACACAATATCATATTGCCTCCTACGTGGGCGTTAAACCTCAGTCTTTAAGCCGTATCCGGGCCAGATGGGCCGGCAAGGATTACACCCGCATTTCTTCACCTGAGTGAATGCACGGGTGCTGCTTGTTGCCCAATTTTGTGCTGTACTTAAAACGCATAAGATTATGACAACGCAACGCATTTCTCCTCCGGTAAGACTGTTAAGCCTTCTGATCGGGTTTGGTTTACTCTTTATCGGCGGCCGCTTTTTGCTGGCTCCCGAAACAGCAGAAGCCGGATTTGGCCTCCATTATCAGGAGCCCAATTTCGCTTTTCATTACATCAAAGGCATCCGGGATATTTTCTCGGGATTGCTTATTGTGCTGTTTGCCTGGTCCAGCAGCAGGAAACCCCTGCTGCTGACTTTACTGGCCGGCTCGGTTATTCCCTTTGCTGATATGTTAATCGTGTGGCGCACACCAGAAAGCAATCTTTGGGCAATGCTTATTCATGGGGGGACTGTAATCGCACTTTGGCTATTATGCTATTTTTTATGGAAATCTTCCGCTGAAAAAGAACAGCTGTAAGTGTCTTCTTTCTTATCAATAAAGTGTTGTACGCCGACCGGACTGCATCAACGCTAAACTCCTTAAACAATGACCTCCGACTGGCTGATAGACTTGAATTTCGCCTTACCTAACTGCCATAGTATGGGCAATACTGACACGGCAACGATCCCTAGCACAACTTTCTCAAAATTGTCCCTGACCAGCGGGATACTACCCAAATAATAACCAGCCAGAGAGAGGCTTACGACCCAAAGGACCGCCCCGATGACATTAAACTTAAAGAAGACGCTGTAATTCATTGCTGCAACACCGCCTACAAAAGGTGCCAGGGTCCGGACAACCGGGACAAAGCGGGCTATGACAATTGTAGATGCGCCATATTTTTTATAAAAGCCATGTGTTTGTGCAAGTTGTTCGGGCTTGATCATTCTTTTCCCGAACAGGCTGATTTGCTGGATTTTGGTTCCGAAACGGCGTCCTATCAGATAATTGCAGCCATCGCCTAAGACCGCGGCTAACAGGAGCAGTGCAATTACCAGCCAAATGTTGAGTGAATCCGGATATCTGGCTGCCATCATTCCTGCGGCAAACAGCAGAGAGTCCCCGGGAAGAAATGGCATGAATACGACGCCGGTTTCGATGAAGATGATCATAAACAGGATACCATAGGTCAATGCCCCATGCTGCTCGATGATATTTCCCAGATGCTTATCTAATTGAAAAAATATATCAAGAACTTGGTGAAAAATTTCCATTATAAAAATTATTTTAGTTAATGCTCAGCATCATAAAGCAAATGGCGATGTAAATTGCCATGATCACCATTGCATAAAGCATGGCAGTCAATGTTTCATCTTTCTGTCTGATTTGTTCGTTTTCCATAATCATCTTGATAAACAGGTTAAGGGACAGTGATATAAGGGCAGCAAATAGTTAACGACATTGGGCATTACCCGGGTGGGGTAAATCGAAGTCAGAACACATTTACTCAGATCATTTAATTCACGTTTTTATTTTTACAGTTGTAAATTTACACATATAAATTGTCAAAAGGAAGTAAATTAATGATATTCCTTCTGTCCGCGTGGAAACGAACCCATCTCTTACATGTTTATAATATCAAATAAACGATCTTCATTTCTGATGTGATCGGATACGGAGCACAACTTTTTTATCAGCTTTTCTATGAAAAAAATATTTCAGTGGAGTTATATAGCACCTGTTATTGCCTGGGCCTTTTACCTGGTGCTTCCTATTGGTACAGGATTGTTGGTCAACCTATTAGCCGTGGCGGCCTTGATTGGAGGCGTGTTTTCTGCCGTGCACCATGCGGAGGTGGTTGCACATAAAGTAGGCGAACCTTATGGAACAATCATACTTGCGGTAGCTGTAACACTCCTGGAAGCTTCGATTATCGTATCACTCATGTTGACGGGAGGCGCCGGCGCGGACACCTATGCGCGGGATACACTTTTTGCAGCTGTTATGCTTATTCTAAATGGTATCCTGGGTATCAGTATGTTTGTGGGGGCGATGAAATTTAAAGAGCAAAGCTTTGAAACCAAAAGTGTAACGATTGCTTTGGTCAGCCTTGTATCAATTTTGGTGCTTACCCTGGTGTTGCCAAATTTCACCACCAGTATTGCCGGACCTTCCTACAGCACGCCACAACTTATTGCGATTGGCATTTGCTGCCTGGTCATTTATGGTTCTTTTATATTTACGCAAACTGTCAGACATCGCAAGTATTTTCTGGCGGAAGTCTCGGGCCAGGAAAAAGACGTGACCGGAAGGGAAGCCCTCATAAGTCTATTTTTTTTGCTGGTATGCTTAGGGGTGGTTATTGCCCTGGCCAAAGACCTTTCCCCGGTAATCGAAGCCGGAATCGTGGCAGCCGGCCTGCCCACGGCCTTAGTGGGTGTAGCCATTGCAGCGGTGATTTTGCTGCCGGAAGGCATAGCCGCTATCCGTGCGGCAAGACGTGGCCAATATCAGACGAGCATTAACCTTGCACTGGGCTCGGCATTAGCAAGTATAGGGCTAAGTATTCCTACGGTGGTGATTGTTTGTACCATAATGGATTTGCCGCTTATCCTGGGTCTGACCATGAAGTCGATGGTTTTGCTTGTTCTTTCGATTTTTACAGTAATGCTTTCACTGAATAAAGGCCAGACCAACAGCCTGTACGCTATCGTGCTTCTGGTTAATCTGATGATGTACATCTTTACAGTGGTGTTCCCTTAAATGCTTTTCAGAAGCGGGAGTAACGTTCTAAGCGTTGTTACACGATTGCTTTTTGGTGTGGATTTCAAGGTTTTGAGGAATTGATATATTGATCTGCTCACGATTTGAGCGGGCTGTGTCGCCGTAGACTTTTAATGTCCGCTAACTGCATCCAAAACAGGGGTCTGATGGGATTTAAAATATCCTTGAAAGGCCCTGGCACGTTTTTCGCAAGGGATGCTGCTCACTTAAAGAAAAATGGGATGCATTCTATAGACGGCCACGATGATGCAGGCAAGCCACGACGTGTCGATGAAAACCTGAAAATTCCCGTTATCAGAGAACATCTGACAGTTTCCACTGAGCGCATCGAAACGGGGCAGGTTTTGATTTCAAAAGAAATTATGGAAGAGGAAACATCTGTCAATGTCGCTGTCAGCAGGGAAGAGGTTCTGATAGAAAGAAAAGAAATAAACGAGTATGTTCAGACGCCTCCGCCGGCAGTCAGGCAGGAAGGTGATGTCACTATCATTTCTGTTGTCAAAGAAGTGCTGGTGACTGAAAAACGCCTGATGCTTGTAGAAGAAGTGCACATTACCAAGCGCTTATATCAGGACGAAAAGGCGGTCACCGAAACGCTGAGAACAGAAAAAGTTAATATTTCCCGTAATGCTTCAGGCACGAATATTTAGTGGAAGCCCCAAGATCAACAAACTTTAACCATTTACTAAACAAATCATGGCACATACAGTAGTAGGAATATTTGAATATGAAAGTGACGCCCAGGAGGCGCAAAATTATTTGTTGGCCAACGGTTTTGCTGATGGCGATGTGGATTTTAAGACCGCTACATACAAGTCAGAAACCGACGCGCCGTCCGTCATCGACCGGGATGGCGATTTTGGCGACCGCATCGGGAATTTTTTCAAAGACCTCTTTGATGGCGATGACGACCAGACGCGGCGTTATACGGATGCCGGCAGGAGGGGAACCATTGTTACCGTCCATGCAGCCAGTGCTGAGGAAGCTCAGGCAGCAGCGGCAATTCTTGACGAATATGGTGCAATTGACCTTGATCAGAGCACAGCCGATCGTTCTTCCAACCCGGGTTATACCCAGCCGGTTACCGATGCGTCTTTTGTTGAAGGACCGAGCACCGTTCCGGTAATTGAGGAGGAGCTCCACCTGGGAAAACGGGAAGTTGAAACCGGCGGCGTACGTCTTCGGAGCCGCGTTGTTGAACGGCCCGTTCAGGAGAGCATCCGTCTGCGCCAGGAACAGGTGAGTGTCAATCGCACACCCGTTGACAGGATTGCCACAGAATCGGATTTCGAGACCTTTAAAGAAGGTACAATTGAAGTGAAAGAATATGCGGAAGTTCCTGTTGTAAGCAAGGAGGCCCGTGTAGTTGAAGAAATAAGCCTGAATAAGTCCGTAGAGGAGCGAGACGAGATCGTCAGCGACACCGTCCGCCACACAGAGGTAGACGTGGAAGACATTACTGACGAAGAAAGGTTAAGAAGGGCCGGGTTAGATTTATAAGCCTGTGTTTAGAAGCATACCAGCCCCTGCCTTTGCAGGGGCTTTTTTATTAAATACACTACAAGTTTCGAAGCACAGCCTCGTTCGAAATCACCAGGGAAGATCAGAGTGGTTTCACCAAAACTGCCCAAAAGACTTTGTTAAACTTTGTAAATTAGCAAAGAGGGTAAATTCGGAATTACGCACATTGAATTGCAAGGGTCACTTTTGTAATGTTATGACTGGATTCCATAAACAATTTTATATCCAGCAAAGAAGTTATTTCCTTCACTAGAATCAGCCCGATTCCCTGCGTTTCTGCCGTGCCGACCGGCGGGTAAGTGTGATGTGATTTCAAGTTTACCCATTCGACTATATCTTGTGCCATGGAACCATTATTCTCTATGGTGAGGTGGGCGGCAGCCTGATCGACAGTTGCAGCAATTTTTATAAGGCTGTTGACGGCATTTTTATTCGCATTGTCAAGCAGGTTGTGAATGATAATTCCTAAGAAATGCGGATTGCTGGTCACCAGGATTGTTGGATCAATGTCTAAATGCACCTGATTACCGTTCGTACTGATAATGCCTTCAAACAACTTAACCTTGTCTTTTACGATCTGCGCTAAATTGATCTGTTCGGACGCATCCAGCTTTTGGTGAACGGGCAGTTTGGTAAACTCCAGTATGTTGTTCACGAATCCGTACATGGTCTCGAGCGATTTGTTAAGCTCGATGGTATAGCTGCCAATTTGCTCGTATTCTTTGTTTTGGGCGAGCCGGCAGATTTCTTCTGAGATAATGATCAGGAACTTAAATGGTCCCCGGATATCATGCGTGATGGACGCAACAAGCCGTGACTGAATGTACAATTGGTGTTCCAGGATTTCCTGCGACACTTCCAGTGTGCTCAGGGTTTGTTGAAGTGCTTGCGTGCGTTCAGTCACGGCTTGATCCAGGAGCCTGTTCTCTATTTTGACCTTCTCGATGGCAAGCCGCTCGTTTTCTTTACGATGGTTGCGTGCGTCACGATCACGCTTCAAAAAGTAAGCGGCAGGTATAATGATCACGCTCATGAGGACGCCCCGGCTGGAAAGCATCAGAATTTTTATACCAATAGGATTTTGGGCTGTACGGAACGGAAAATCTTTAAAAATAGGGTTAAACGTGAAGTAAAACACATTGGAAAGCACACAGCAGCAGAGGATGGATAACAGCAGTCCTGGCCATCGCCGGTATCGCTGCTGGATCATGTTGATCGCATACCAGCAAGCCAGGCTCATCATAAAAATAACCACTTCGGAGCCTATCAGATTCACCGGGTCCTTCCACTGACCTTCGGAGATGCGTGCAGGTAAAATAAATAGGGGAATGCTGGCAGCTACGATCAAGCCTGTTCTGTGGAGAAAATTGTTCATTCAATAATAGATTGTTCGATGCCAGTAGTTTGTAAGTAAATGCTGGTGACACAAAGTTAAAAAGATTATGTTCGCATAGAGAACCGAAGCATTTCTCAGGAAGGAAAACGGCAGCATATCGGGCGAAGTAGTGAGCCTTCATACACTTTATGATAATCTCGGACCTAAAACTAATGACCAAACGTACAATGATTACGTTGACCATCGAAGGGTCGCAGATGTAACCTCAGACAAAGCTGATTAGCACATTGCGACCCTTCGATGGTCATGGAAACACACGTCGGATACTCGCGCGCGGCGAACTGATGCGAGCAAGATTAATTTTGAAGAATTCGGCCGGGAATCCTTGCCTTTTATTGAGGTCAGCAAGGGCATAATGACTGCATGTGCATCACTGAACCGTATTGTTGGCCAGTTTTGCTTTGATGGATCTAGGCTTGAACAAGTTCCGCTTCTTTGAAACAAGCAAATACTTCCCGATAGAAATCAGGGTGTGACTGCCAAGTCTGACCGGTTACCATTTTCCCGTCACGAACAGCCTCTTTCGTGGAATATGTCCCGCCACCCATCTCGATTTCGGTGCGCACATGTTCGTAAGCGGTGAGAGTCCGGTTTTTGGCTAGTCCTGCCGTCACCAGAATCTGGATGCCGTGGCAGATGGCAAAAACCCATTTGCCCTGCCGGTCAAATTCACGCACTACTTCCAGCAACGCGGCATGGTTGCGCAGATATTCAGGAGCGCGGCCGCCCAGCAGCAGAATCGCGTCATAATCGTCCACCGCCACCTCCTCAATGGTCAGGTCGGAAGCCAGGCAATAGCCAGGCCGCTCTACATACGTATCCCAGCCCAATTCGAAATCATGCATAACCAGATTGAGTCGGCGCTTGCTGGGGGCGGCGATCACGGCGATGTCGCCCTCTTCCTGAAATCGGTGCAAAGCGTAAAGAGTTTCATAGCTTTCGCCACCATCCCCGGTAACGATCAAGATTTTGCGATTCATGGTATAAAGAATTTTAAAGCATTAAGGTGTTAGAACCCGCCAATCTTGGCGGCTAAACAATCAAAAGTCAAAGCCAGACGTGTCCTACCTACATTTATTACAATTAGCAGCACAACAGAAGTTGTTCGTAACCAAACCGCCATTCATGCTACTTCGCGCACACCCACTTCTGGAAAGTGAACCTGGGGACAGAAATTAAGAACTTTTTATGGCTTCTTTGAAGGCCGAGCTAACTTTAATAAAGACATTGACCTTCGGAAAGTGTTTCAACGGGCCAGTTGTAAGATCACGGAACTGGTCAGGGCCAAGCTGGAAATGGTGGAGGATGTGTCGGTATAGAAATCATTGGATTACCCCCGGATTTCAATCCGGGGGTAGCATTCAAAATTTAACGCCAGCCTAGTCCGGGTGCCACGTGCTCCAAAATAGATGACAGCACATGCACATTGTAGTCAACTCCTAATGTATTGGGAATCGTCAAAAGGACCGTATCCGCTTCCTGGATGGCTTCGTCCTGTGCAAGTTCTTTGATCAATTGATCCGGCTCCGCAGCATAGCTCCGGCCAAAAATCGCACGCTTATCCTGTTCAATCATGCCAATTTTATCACGTCGACTGGCTTCCTGACCAAAGTAATAGCGGTCCTGATCGTTTACCAATGCAAAAATAGACCGGCTCACCGAAACCCTCGGCTCGCGCTGGTGTCCCGCTTTTTTCCAGGCTTCTTTGTACAACCGGATCTGCTCCGCTTGCTGAATGTGAAAAGGCTTGCCGCCTTCGTCGTATTTTAATGTCGAACTTTGCAGATACATGCCGTTCTCAGCTGCCCAAACGGCAGTGGCATTGGAAGCAGCCCCCCACCAAATGCGCTCCCGCAATCCTTCCGAATGGGGTTCCAGTCGCAATAACCCCGGCGGGTTAGGAAACATCGGGTTCGGATTGGGCTTTGCAAATCCTACACCGCTTAGCTTGTCAAGGAATTCCAATGCCTTACGGCGTCCCATATCTGCGTCGGTTTCGCCCTCAGCCGGTTCGTATCCAAAATAGCGCCAGCCGTCAATGACCTGTTCCGGCGATCCTCTGCTGACACCGAGTTGCAGTCGCCCTTCGGAGATCAAATCCGCAGCACCTGCATCTTCCACCATATACAGCGGATTTTCGTAACGCATGTCAATGACACCTGTTCCGATCTCTATTTTACTCGTTTTGGCACCAACGGCCGCAAGTAACGGAAATGGTGAGGCCAGCTGGGAAGCAAAATGGTGCACCCGAAAATAAGCACCGTCCAAACCGATTTCCTCAGCAGCAACAGCCAAATCAATGGATTGCAGCAACGTGTCACTCGCCGTTTGCGCATTATAAGCCGGATGATTAGCCCAATGCCCAAACGATAAAAATCCTACTTTTTTCATCGTAACGCCTTTCTTGTTTTTACTACATTAATTAAAATAAGCCAGCTTAGTCAGCTATGAGACCGAAGAGTTTGTCTGGCCTATGGGTTCACTTTATTGGAACATTTGAGTTGCTTAATAAATTCACGGGCCGGATGGGGCTTCGCTCATTTTCCGATTAGTGGCCACAGTGCTCCGTTGGTCGGTTCCAGATCGGATAACGATCATACGTGTTTAAGTAGTGATATGTTAAGAAGCAAACACAAACCAAGCCTGATTGATGGTATGTGAAGTTTTTATGGCGAGCTCAGTCGGCAGTTAGAACTGTGAACGTAACCAAATGACCAAGACAATAATGCTATGACAATGGCTTATTTTTCAGCACTTCTTCTAATTGTGTTCTTGGTTCCGACATAGGCTGTGAAAAGCACAAGTGGAATTATAGTCAGTTTAAATACAATTAGAGCTTTTTCTGGCACAGTCAGGTTGGGAAAGAAAAAGATTGGCAAACCAGCGTTGACGGAAAGATGGGTTAGAATTGCGATAAGGACACTGCCATTCGCTATAGACGATAGGTAAGTAAATAAATAAGATAAGCAGATCGTAGCAAGCAGGTAAACCGACACATTCAAAAAGGTGATGTCTCCATATGAGATTAAAGCCCCGGTGGGCCCGAAAAAAAGAGGTATATGCCAGGTAACCCAAATGAAACCAATCACTATACTGGATTTCGTTGAAGAATGACTTTCCAACAGTTTGGGAAGCAAATAGCCTCTCCATCCGAGTTCTTCGCCCATAGGTCCAGCAAACAGGCTATAACCTATGATAGATGGGATCAATGCCACTTTGCTTAGGCTAACATTTCCAATGGACCCGACAAACAAATGGTAGAGATAGATTCCCGAAAACATAAATATAATTGGCAAGGCAAAAACTGCCAGATACACCTTAGGCGATGCGCGCCAGATAAAAAGCCTTTTTAATAAGGCCCGTAAGGCACTAGATCCTTCAAAAAAAGCAGTTGTGATAATTGCTGCGAGGGTTGGTCCATATGCACCAATAAAAAAGAAACTTATAAAGTAAGTCATGCCATCTTCAACTGAGTCAGTTTTCAGATAATACAGCGCGATCCCCCAATTGAGCCAACTCCAGATGAAGGTAAAGAGCAGAAATGCAATAATGTTGGTTCTCATTCTTGGCTATTCAATTATATGAGAAACTGTGATCCGACTTTTTTCTGAATATGCTACACCCACCGTGGCCGTTATAGAACTGTTTTTCAAAGATTCAAAATTTCTCATTATCTGATTCTTTTTCAGAACGCATGAGAAAAGGCAGGTAAAACTGATCTTTTTCTTTACCGTAAACAAGCCCTTCTCTTTCGGGTTTATACATACTAAAAACTGGTATCCATGCAGTGATAATTGAGCTTTCTTTCCCTACCAGGTTTTACTGAAATACGTGAGTCCGGATCACTAGGGCTGTAATGCGTCTTACTACTAAAGAGTTGGGCTTTTATATGTGAAGCGCCACTGGCACCGACCGGATTATTACGCATTTTGTCATGATTGTATTTTACCCGCTTCAAACAGTGCTCTACAAGTTTACGATCAGTTGTTATGTTTTCGAGATAACCTGCAAGCATTAATTTGAACCGGGTCGCCGGGCGAAAGACGACCGGATCTATGGACGGATTTCCGGTACGTCCATACAGATCTCTGATGTAAAGAGACCGTAAATCCAGCATCTCTCTGAGCCTCGGATAAAAACAGGTACAACGTAGGCAGCCGTGTTCAGTTCTGGAACGCGCCGTTCAAATTCGGACGTTTGCTCGGCCAGCAAATGGCAGAAAAGCTCATATTTATGGATTCACGCAGATGGTACGATTATTCTCCAACAGATTAACGGTACTTGTTCACTTGTCGTAAAATGAGAAAATATCGATTTCTGCTTATCATCTCTGTCCTGTGTTTCGAATGCAATTACGCTGTATCTCAGACAAACAATCCAGACCTTAACGAAGTTAAGGACTCCATCGTCGCCAGGTACAACCGGAATGATTTTAAGGGAATATATCAACTGGCAGACACCGCATTTTCAAATCACATTACCGAGAACCAGCTATCAGGCTTTTTAAGAGGTAACCTTAATTCGGGTAATATCTTAAGCGCCCGATTTCAGACAGTAGCAGACGGAAAATCTTCTTACTTGTTAAAGTGTGAAACGAGAGACATTAAAATGACCCTCGCAGTTGCTGACAAAAAATTCACAACTTTTGGTTTTTCAAATGTTCCCATTGAGCTTTTGAAAGAAGCCCCAAATGTCAAAAATAATAACCCTTTAAAAACTCCGACAGATAAATTGGTTGACAGCCTTGCAAGGTCATATTTCAAAAATTCGAATAGCTCAGGACTTTCAATAGGAATTGTTGCTCAGGGAGCCGTTCAGACCTATCATTACGGCTCGTCAAACAAGAATACAGAACAACTCCCCTCGTCGCACACACTATATGAAATTGGCTCAGTTACGAAAACTTTCACAGCCACCTTGCTTGCTCAGGCAGTTATTGATGGAAAAGTTACCTTGAATGATGACATCAGGAAATATCTTTCAGGTGATTACCCAAACCTAAGCTTTCAGGGAGCACCGATTACTTTACTTCATCTGGCGAATCACACATCCCGTCTTCCCGGGCTTCCCGATGATTTAGAGAAACAACCAAATTTCAATCCGGTTATTCCTGAGGCACATTATGATTCAGCTATGTATTTTGCTGCGTTGCACAGGGTAAAACTGGATACAGTTCCCGGATATAAATACAACTATTCAAACTGGGGCATATCCCTGCTGGGACACATTATGGAAGGAGTTTATGCCAAACCTTATGAAGATTTACTAAAGGAATACGTCACAAAGCCTTTCGGAATGAAAGATACCTATTACGATCTGACGCAAGCACAGAAAAAGCGGATGGCTTACCCCTACACTGATAATGGAAGGCAGGGCCCATCTCATGCGCTAGGAATCTTCGGGCCGGCGGGGGGGCTACATTCCACGCTGGGTGACATGCTAAAATATCTTCATCATCAGATTAGTGAAACCAATCCAGCTGTAAAATTAACACACCAGCAGACGGCGGGAAATGTAGGTTTGGGTTGGGGTGTTAGAAAAAAAGGGGATAAGCTCGATTTTCAACACAATGGGAGTACAATTGGGTTTGTATCTCACATTTCAGTATTTCCGCAAGCTAGAAGCGGTCTGGTAATTTTGGCTAATAGTAAGGCTGATGTTGGACCACTAATCTATGGACTACAAAAAGTTATAAACAATTAGTATTTCCTTACAGCTTAAATGTACTAACCATTGCACTTTTCAGAGATTAATACTCTTATGATGTTCTTAGCTAAACCCTCATCCGGAAGGAAATCGGCGTGGTACCCGTATATTTCTTGAACTGTTTACAAAGATGGCTTTCGTCTGTGTAGCCAAACTCATCGGCAATTTCACTGAGGGTTAGCTGACTGTAAAGCAGCCGCGCTTCGATCAGTTTTATTCGATATTTAATGATATACTGTTTCAATGATTCTCCGGCGTGTTTCTTGAAATAAAGGCTGACGTATGCAGGCGCATAATGAAAGGTCTCGGCCAAATGCTCAATCGTCAGGTCTGCCGGCCGGTAAATATGCTGTTTGATATAAATCAGCATCGCTTCTATCGAATCTTTCAGGACAGGCCTGCCGTGCGCCTGACTGAACAGGTTCCGGGCAAGAATGATCAACATACTTCTCATGAGACTGTCACGTATCAATTCATAATACTGAGACTCGTCATTGGCAGATTCCGCTTCCAGGACAGCGAGTAAATGGTGCAGTTTTTGCTTCTCGTTTGTATCTGTGACTATGGACCCCCGGCTTTGCGAAGAAGTGTTCAGCAATGCTTTTATGATGGGTTGCCATGGATGATCCTTATCGCCCCGCAACTGTTTATGGATCGATTCGTTGAAGCGGACAAAGCTGAATTCAGTCAGCTCGAGAATCTCAAAATAATGAAAATCCTCAGGGCCTAAAAGAAAAACGTCTCCCTCAGCATACGCAAAAGCATTACCATTAATGCGATGAACGCCCTTTCCTTTTAATATGAAAATAATTTCGAAATAGGTGTGTTTATGAACCGAGTGAACCCAGGTAACGGCTTCGAAATGGTAGATACTGAATGGTGTATGAAGGATGTATCTTTTCATGTGGCCCAAAGATTAGCATAAACTTACCAATTAACAATGGATTTTTACAATAGGACCGCAGATGCACTGTTTAAATTTGCTTTCTGAAATTTCTTCAATACGGCAAAAGCAAACACCAGTATGAAACGTACATTTACCCAATTAACCGGAATAGCATTCATATGTATACTTTTTTCCATGCAAAAGCCTGACGAATGGACGCCTCTGCTGGATAAAGACCTTAGCTTGTGGGAAAATTATTTGAGCTATGCACACAAACCAGGATACAATGGAAAAGTACCAACTGACAAATCCGGAACCCCATTAGCTCCGGTTGGGTATAATCGGGATGATGCCAAAGTGTTCACGGTGGTAAATCAGCCCGGGGGACCTGTGTTACGCGTCAGTGGCGAAATATACGGTTGCCTGTTTACAAAGAAATCGTACAAAAACTACCATATGAAGCTTCAAGTCAAATGGGGCGACAAGAAATATGATCCCAGACAGGACAAGCTGCGGGACTCGGGCATTTTGTATCACTCCAATGGGGAAGCCGGTGCGGAATACTGGCGTTCCTGGATGCTGTCTCAGGAATTCCAGATTATGGAAGGGCATATGGGCGACTTTTGGTGCCAGGCAAACTCGGCGATTGACATACGCTCGTTCCAGTCTGAGGGGGTTATGAACCGGGTTGCAGACCATAAACAACCATTCGCTGCTTTCAAAAGCGGGGCAGATTACTATTGCATGCGCGCTGCGAATTACGAAAGCCCTGCTGGCGAATGGACCAGTCTCGAACTGATTTGTTATGAAGGGAAGAGTCTTCATATCGTCAACGGCCAGTTGGCAATGGTGCTTAGCAATTCCCGTTACATTACGCCGGAAGGGAAGGAAGTGCCCATGATCAGTGGTAAAATACAGTTACAAAGTGAAGCAGCCGAAGTATTTTTCCGTAATATCCTTATCAAAGAAATTAACGCAATGCCAGAAGAATACGCTGGCCTGTTTTAGAAATCCCACCAATCATCAATCAGATCTATTCAACAATGAAGCAGCAATCAAGAAGAAATTTTGTCAAAAGCAGCCTTTCAGCCAGCCTGGCGATAGGCGTGCCGACCGGTTTAATTGCCAATAACACCTTTTTACACCACGTTTTCTTTTACTTAAAAAATCCGGAAAATGCAGGCGATAAGGAGAAATTACTGGAAGGGTTAAACAAGCTTGCCAAGTGCCCGACCATTAAAATGGTACACATCGGAACGCCGGCAGACACCAATCGCGACGTTATTGAACGTAATTATGCGTATTCATGGTTATGCTTTTTCGACAGCCCGGCAGATGAAGAGGCCTATCAAAAACACCCCATCCACGACGATTTTAGAAATAACTACGCCCATTTATGGAATAAGGTCGTTATTTATGATTCGGTTGGGCCAAAGCGATAACCGTTATGAACCAGGAAAGTATGATCTGAGTATGACGCAACTGTTAGTCACCCATATTGAAGTAACAGATCCTGCTTTTGAAGCAATCAAATACTTTTACTGCATTCAGGCTCCGGCCGACTTTCAAACAGAAACTCAGCATTTTCTCCGAACCTGGAGATGATGCTGATTTTTAATTTTGGAGCGCCCGTTCGCATTTCTTTTGCAGATGCCGGTTTCAGTGGTTTGCAGATTGAGCGTGCTGCTGCCATAGGGATACAATCATTCATTTTCTTTCTGTCGTAAAAGAAAAGCAACGTTTCCTCGTCGTCCTGAAAAAAAAGATAATTTCCAGGCAGCGTTTTATATGCTATAATCAGTCATATAAGGAAAGGCCATAAATCGGTATAGCACTATTTCAATGAACATAAAACATTACGGGCTCTTGCTGTTTGCTGCGCTCCTCTCCGGCTGTAACAATGTGGTGGATGTACAGGAGCCAGATACTGAGGTGGTGCCCGAATCTGCTATTGCTGCTATCAAAACGAGCTACCCTGATGCAGGGCAATTTATTTTTAAAACACTTATAAAGGAAAAGCTCTGGAAAGCAAAGTTTTCCAGTCAGGCAAATACATTTGAAACGCAAGTGAGCCCGGCGGCCATTTCCGGTGATGTTTTCAAAAATTCGGCCGATGCAGGGCTTTATAAAGGCTTAACCGACAAACTTAAAATCTCGGGAGGCATACTTTCCAATTTACAACTGCTTGAAAAGGCCACCGACAATGCGGCGCGAATGCAGTACATGTTAAATGGTAAGGCCCAGCTATTAAACTACTATGTGCTCAACGACTGGCACATAGTAAAAATGGCCGCACCTTATCCCGTAGAATCGTATACAGTGGAAGTGTCGGATGTGCCGGAAAAAATCGTGTCGTTTTGTGAAGCGGCGAAAATTGAACTGGACAGCAGCCAGATCACTGTAAACGAAGACCAGGCCAGTAAGAGGACGTTCATTGTTCATCCACAGGCAGCGCTTTTTCCGATTTTCTTTGATGAGGCCGGAAATTTGAAATGGATAGCGAAAAATTCAGACGGAACGCCGCTGGAAAATAAGCCCAATGATAAGGTAGGCAGCGCAGCACTTTTTGAAAAAATAAAGGCGGGCTACGCTGATTTCAATGTTTACAACACCCTCGCTTTTGAGGCCATATATGATGACCTGAGTAGTATAAGATATGTTTTTCAACGAAAAAGCGGCGCCGAAGGAACCCGTGATTTCATTAGTGAAACACAGGAAATTTTTGTGAATGCAAATTCGGGGGAGGTAATATTCGAACAGTATTCATCCTATGTATTCAGATAACAGGATGTTATTTCAAGGCCAAGCAGCGCTAATTTGTCAAAACTACTGAATGGCCTTTTTTAGATCGAAAGCAAAGATGGACCTGACCGAGCTCGTGAGGGCCTGCCAACGGCAGGATTCACGGGCTCAGGTTGTATTTTACGACCGTTATAAGAGCAGGTTGTTGGGCATCTGTTTGCGATATGCCAGAACGGTTGCCGAAGCCGAAGACATATTTCAGGAAGGGATCATGAAAATCTTTTCGAAAATAGGCGAAATATCCAAACCCGAATCTGTCGACAGCTGGGTGAAAACCATCATGATCCGGCATGCAATCGATTACTATAATCAAGTCACCAGGAAAGAGATTCTGAGCAGCTCATACGATAACGCTGACATGGAATGGCAGGTGGATGACCATACCGCCGTATTACAGCGAATGGACGTAGAAATATTAATGGAAACAATGAATGAGCTTCCGGACGGTTATCGCATTGTGGTCAATATGTATTTTATAGACGGATATAAGCATTCTGAAATTGCCCAGCTGCTAGGCATTATGGAGGCGACATCGCGGTCACAACTGACGCGCGGCCGCAACCTACTTTTCAAAATATTAGAACAAAAAGGTATCAAGCAACATGAAATCCTCTGATGACGAATTAAATGATGCGATAAAAAATGCTTTGCAGGGATCGTTCAGAAATTTTGAGCGAAAACCGAAGGCATCTCTTGATGAGCAGATCTATAGAGAATTAGGCCGACGCCCTAGCCGTAAACCATTATGGGCAGCATCGGGCGTGGCCGCCCTCATTGCCGTTATGTTCCTGTGGTATGTGAAAGCTGATAAAGATCGTGTCGTCGTTGGTGTGACAAAGCCGGTTACTGAAAATAGGGCCCATAAAGCGCTTCCTGACCTGCATAAGGGCGAAAGAAATGGCAGTGAAAATCAAGATGATATCGCTGCAAAAGTGCCGGTAAAAGTGAACGATGACCACCCCATTTTATCAAGGCCCCGTGTTACGGCGGCGCGGAAAGAAGGAGATCAACCTGAAAATCAGCCATTGTTAAACCCACTTAGATCATCAATTTCAAAACGGAATGCAACGTCTGAAACGCTTCTTCTGACTTACCCAGCGGACGATAGCCCAGCTACGGGCAAGATTGATGACCTGGCGGACGTTGCCTATTTCTCAGAACTTGATTTGCATAACGCTTTAAGATTTCCGGTGCTGGGGCTGCCAATGATAACACTCCCTATGTTGGAAATTACGCCGGACAGTGTTTCTCAGGATGTCGTTGATAAGAAGCGAGTTAGTTCGTGGAAACCTGCAATGCTCGTCAACGTTTCCGCAACAAACACATCTCAAAGTGTTTACCTGCTGCCTAGTGCCCATTCCCGCATATTGAAAGTGTCATTCCCCAATTCAATTGCCAACATCGGCTATAAAATTGGCTTTGGAATGCAGGCAAAGGGTTATCAGTTGCTGGTCAATTACAGTCATTTGCAATACCAGACGGAATATGTATACGCACTTGATGAGTTTACGGCAGAGCCGGCAAATGCAAATTATAATTTTAGAAGATTAGGAATGGCGCGCACCGTGAGAAGTGCATTCGACATTGTTGGTATAGCTGCAAAAAAGAATTTCGATTTCGAGACGAAACTTCTGGGCGCGCTTTACGCTCAGCTCGGGATGGAATATTCACGCACCGTGATGGGTCCTGATCAGCAGCTGGTTGCGGCAAGTTTGTCGGCAGGGAAAAGGTTATTTGCCAGTCCCAAAGCGACTATTACCATTGGTCCATTTTTCGAATACAACATCTTGCGCATATTGACCACAGAAGAAAACGTAAAGATCAGGCCAAACCAGGTTGGAATCTCATTGGGTTTAAAATTTGCCAATTAACCGGGTTACCTGAACCGTGCTGTCGAAATAATTCTTCAAAGAATTTGGAAAACGGAGCAGCGTTTCTGCACGAAACTCCTGTCTGTATCAAAAACTTCAACTCAACTCCCTCATGCACGCCAACGATCAAACTGTGTCAATCCTATCAGGCTCTAAAACGCTGGCAATAGCTAGTTTTTTCCTGCTTGTTGTGCTGATCAGCAGGTGTAGCCGCGAAAAGGTTGCGCCTGATATGAACGTTCCGAGCAGCGCAAGGGACATTGTTCACCAGAGATACCCGTCTGCCGAAATATCGAAAATGAGGGTTCTGGAACACGGTAAAGTGTATCAGCTTAATTTTCGCTTTAAAGGCAAGAACTATCAATCGGTTGTCAATAATTTCAGCATATTGAGCATTGCCAGGCAGGCGGACGACCAAATTCCTGCGAGGCTTCTGTCGAAACTGGACACCCTCGCCATACGGGGCGGCAAGATCAGCAATCACAGGATCGTCGAATCAATTTATGACGGCAATCAATTTTTGGATGACATTTTCGATTATGAGCTAAACGGGCATAAGTACGTGCTGACGTTTGAGCCTTACGATCCTGACCTGATAATCGCCCTTCGGCCCTATCAGCAAGCTTCCTACAGTACTAGATCGATAGAAGACCTGCCCGAGAAGATCCGGCAATACATCAATGCCAGGCACCGGCCCAACCCGGGCTTTGTCAACAGTCTGACCAATCTCAGCGAGCAAAGCAAACAGCACATTATTAACAACAATGAGTTGACGTTCGCCGAGTGCAGGGTAAATGTGCTTCCAGATGGCGCGAAAACTCATGAGGTAATTATTAACTACCTGGGTGTTACTAATCTGACGATGTTGTTTGATGACGACGGTGATTTGCTCTTAGTTCCTCAGTTTAATCGCATTAGACAATTTGATCCCAGTTTTACTACAATGTCTAGGCTATCAAACCTGAAAAATGCCGAAATCAGACATTTCAGAGATCTTTTTGCAGGTCAGTCCCAACTGTTCGGCTTCAACCTGGACAGTCAGCAAAATTTTGATGAGAGTTTCAGGAGCGAATTCGAGAACTTCAAATCTTACGAATTTGACCTCTACAATCATAAGCGTGAGCGTTGGTCGCTGCGTTATAATGAGCAAAAGGAACTTGTCAATTTTTTCTATTCTTCACAGTAGCAAATCCTTATCCTGTCAGTTAAAATAAGACCAAATGCATAGATTTTTTCTTTCTGTTCTGGCGAAAGCACTGCTGTTCGTATGCTTTGTTTCGCCGGAAGTTTTTTCTCAAATTAAAATTACATCCCCCGTTTACCAGGCTGTCTATCAAAGAAATAATGACGGTGAGCGCGAAATTTCTGTTTCCGGTACATTTTCAGTTCCGGTTGATAAAATTGAAATTCGGGCAGTTCCGGTATTGGAAGGGCAAGGCAAGGAAGTTCCATGGCGAGACTTGCAGATTAAACCCCAGGGCGGCATTTTTCTGGGAACCGTTCCGCTCCTGGGCGGCTGGTATTCGCTGGAAGTGCGGGGTGTACTCGATGGCAGCGTTGTGGGCAGGGACGTTCTCACCCGTATGGGGGTTGGGGAGGTTTTTATCATTGCAGGACAATCGAACGCGCAGGGCCTCAAAGGCAAATCTGGGGCACCGGGGGCCACTGACGACCGTGTGCTTTATATTGATAATTATGAAAATGACGAATTGGGCCAATATCCCGACCTGCTTACAGATCCTGTTCCACCATCTTTTTCAAAAATTACCGATAACCTGAAAACCATGTCACCCCGCGGGCAAACTGCCTGGTGCTGGGGTATTCTGGGCGACCAACTGGTTGACAAGCTGAAAGTGCCGGTTGTATTTATCAATGTTGCATGGGAAGGAACAGCCGTCAAAAACTGGGCTGAAAGTGCTGCGGGCGTTAAAACAACAAGCTTGTACGGACATGTCTATGCAAAGGAAATGCCCTATGCGAATCTGAGGATCGCTGCGCGTAACTACGCCCATCAGTATGGGGTCAGGGCAGTGCTTTGGATGCAGGGAGAAACAGACGCTGTCTTTAAAACAGATCCTGCGAGTTACAGACGTGATCTCCAGTTCCTCATGAACCGCCTCGGGGCGGACACTGGAAAAAGAATAACGTGGGTCCTGGCCAGAACATCGCGTGCCTCGCCGCAGCGAGGCATTCCCTCGTCTGTTAACAATGATATTATTGCTGCGCAAAACGCTGTTTTAAATACAGATTTCAATCCTACATATCCCGGACCAGAAACCGATCCGCTCGTCCCGAACAGAATCGACGGCACACATTTCGAGGGAACCGGGGATCTAACAATCCTCGCGAATGCCTGGAGTGCCATTTTGGATGCCAATTTCTTTTCAACCGTCACGCCTGCCAATCCGGTACAGCTCCCGCCAGTCAGTGTAAGCTGCGTTACAGAAAATAATGCGGTCACCATTACGCTGCCAACAGGCTTTCAGTCTTATGAATGGAGTAACGGCGAGCGGGGTAACACCATTCAGGTTTCCGGTGCAGGAATGTATCGCGCTACTGTAAGAGATGCGGCTGGAAACTCTGTGCTCACACCGGCGGTGGTCTTGGAAAGTGGGCCTAAGCCCGATCGTCCCAGTATTTTGCAAGAAGGAACCCAGCAAGCCTGCGCCGATTCGTCGTTTCAGTTCGCCGTTTCCAACGCTACCGACCTTTACACCTGGTATCGCGAAGGCTCCACAACACCCTTTGCCACAGGCACGGTTGCACGCGTTGCTGAGAGCGGCGATTATTTTGTAAAAGGACAAAATGTTTACGGATGTGTTTCGGAAAATTCTGCGAGATCTTCCCTGATCATCCGTCCGGACATTTCGTTGCCGGTAATCGAGCCATCCGGCCCGTTTTCCATTACTGCCCGTATTGATGACGTTGTTGATCCTGTGCAATTTCTATGGAACAGGCCGGGCATAGAAGGCGATACCGCTGCTCAGATGGTCAGAATCCTGAAAACAGGGCTTTATTCCGCCAGGGCGAAATTGACATACAGCATAGGAAACAATTCACTTGCATGTTATTCGGGCACGGCATCGCAGGAGGTCACAACCGTCGAAGAAAGTGATGTGGTGATTTATCCTAATCCGGCAGAGGGCAACGCTGTTTATATTGAATCGAGGGATAATATCGCCAATGCAGAGATTACGCTGTTCGATATTTATGGCAAAGTTGTAAGATCTTTTTCTCCCAAATCGCTCGAAAACCGGGTGCAATTCAATGTGGGTTATCTTCCCACTGGTAAGTACATTATGCGTGTAACGGGTGAAGGCAAGGGTATAACCAAGCAGATCTTTTTTAGATAATAGAGTTAGATGATGACCGATCTTTCCAAACTTTTATGGCGGACTATGGTGTTATAATCGTGTCTGGTTTGATTTCGATGTTTGAAATCCGCCGGATCGAAGATTAATATACGTTATAGCCATGAAAAATAAATCTACACAACAATCCTTGACAGGGATAAGTAAACCGCTGTTTCTGATAGCCGCAGCATTATCGTCACTCATTTACCTGCTTACATCTCAGGTTATGAAATACCGCTACAAGGTTATCAAAAAGAACTTGTTCGTTTCGTTCGGATCAGAGAGTGAGAAGAAAGTTGTTAATACCATTAAGAATTACTATCAGCATCTGGGCGACCTTGTTATCGAGCCGTTCCTGTATTATTTGGTTGGTCCCAGGAGCCGGAAAAAGCTGGCGACTTACACAAACCCCGAATTACTGGAAGGCTTTTATAAGAAAAATAAGCACGTCGTGCTGCTGGCATCGCATTACGGCAATTGGGAATACCTGATTAACCTTCCTAAGGTTGTTAATTTTCAGGTATATACGGCCTATACGCCGATATCCAATGAGCGTATCAATGCGTGGATACTGAAAATGCGCTCTTCATTGGGTGTGAAACTGATCCCGAAAAGGAATTTTTACCGGGGGGCATTGTCTGCATTGAAACAACACGAAAATCCTTCACTGGTAGTGGTTATAGCAGACCAGCGCCCTGCTATGGATTCCAAGCATTTTGTTAATTTTTTCGGACAAAAAACAAGGGTGCAAATTGGTGCTGAAAAATTGGCGGTCGCATCGGATTCAGCCGTTGTATATCTTGAATGCACCAAAAAAGCCCGCTTTCATTACGATTACACCTTTCACGTTATTTCTGAAAAACCGTCGGAAGCGCCGCCTATGGACATTACCGACGCATATTATAACCGACTGGAAAGTAACATTGCAAAAGATCCTGCGCATTGGCTCTGGTCACATGACCGCTGGAAAGGAACGCCGGGAGTTTAGAAATACCGTTTGCAGCGGCTTATCTGCTGCGCCCTGCAACTGGCTTCTTTTTGGCTTTCAGCAGATACCAGACGGTCATCACGACCGGCGCTCCAAGCGAAAGCCAGGACAGCAGGTCGAAAAAGCCATCGCCGGTCAGTGCAGAAACAAGACCTGTTGCAGATAGTAATCCGATTATCGAAGGAATTCCCCAGACTTTCCAAAAATTATTTTTCATCATGAGATGGTCGCTTTGAGGTTAAACATTTTCGTTTTGCGCCTGAACTGTTAAAATCTCGGTTTCATTTTTACTCAGCCTGGTGATATGTGCCTTCGTTGCTTTGTTTCGTGCAAACCATAAGTATAGGCCGCTCCCCAAAATGACGATGGTCGCAATGTCGAACAGTGCCCAGATGATTTTAAGCGGTAATCCGCCATAGTCCCCAAAATGCAGTGGCTGGGAAATGAACAATGCATTTACATACCACGGCATGTCCCGCAAATCGGTGAGATTTCCTTTTTTTGCATCAATTAATGCGGGTTTGATAATGCGTTTCGTCAACGGTGTATTTCCTTTTACAAAAACGGCGTAATGGTGCTTGCTGGTGAATGGCGTTCCCGGATAAGCGATCAGGGATGGCTGCATACCCGGCGCGGCTTGTTCGGTTAGATGAACTGCCTGGTCGAGGGAGCTTAGTTTCCCGGTTAAAGGTTCAGCATTTTTATAAGGTGCAGTCATTTCAGAAAGCTGCCCCATTTGCCAAAGGCCTAGGACAATTTCAGAAGCGGTATTAATCACTCCTGTGAAGCCGACTACAACTCCCCAGACGATCGTAACCACACCTAATAAATTGTGCAGATCGAGCCATTTTAGCCGGGTGGACCTTTCGGTGCGCACCATTCCAAAATCGAACCGCTTCATGATCGGGCCGTAGAGCATAATGCCGGAAACAATGGCTGCAATGAATGCCAATCCCATCAAGCCCAGGAATAGCTTGCCGCCAATGCCCATGAACATATCAATGTGCAATTGAAGCATGATATACATAAAACCTTCCTGGAAATTGGGCGTTTCCAAAACTTCTGCCGTGTGGTCGTCCATGATCACGGTCGTGTAATTGTCCGGCGGTGCGTCAATGGAATCGGAGAGACTAAAATACGTGGTGTTGGGCTCGTGTTCGTCCCAGTAAATGTAACGGATAACCTTTTCGGGATACTTTGTCAGCGCGTTTTCTGCAAGATTATCCAGTTTGGCTTTCGGCGTGCCTAATGCCACCTGTTTTGCCAGGTGTGGCTTTCCTTCCAGTTCCTCAATCTCTTCATGAAATATCAATGGAAGGCCAGTAAGGCAAAGCATCAGCAAAAATGCCGTGCATATCAGGCTCGTCCACTTGTGGATCTGGAACCAGGTCTGGATTTTCTTAACAGAACTCATAATTTTAAAAGGTTATCCGTTGTAGATGAATTATTGACTGAGCTTGGCAAAACCCTGAATGGACCCGTCGTGGTCAACCTTGAAGACAGACGTTGCCTTGTTGTCATCCACCACATAATATCCGTCCTCATTGACTGTGGTTACCGTCGTACTTCCCGAGCCGGTAACTGTTCCGTTTCTCACCCACAGGTAAACTTTGCCGTCGATTTCTGTGATTGCCTGCTCATTGGCATAAGCATAATCATGCAGCGGCATGCCTTCGATCTTGGTCACCAGTTTGGTGGCCATGTCATAAGTGTAATATTCAAAAATGCTGGCAGTAAGGTTTGAATAGTCATTTTTCAGCGGCACAGAAGCCATTTCAAAATATAGCTTTCCGCCTTTTACCAAAGCCGTAGCGATTGAGCTTCCTGCTTTAAGTGCTTTGGTTGAAAAAATCCAGGTTTTATCAAAATCCGTTTCACCTTTCTTAATGCGGATAATGGATGAGTTTGCGAACATGGAATTCCCCAGTCCGGTGCTGTAAAGGTATAATGCGCCATCATCGCCGATTGACCACATTTTGTTCCCCGACGAGCCCCAGCCAATGCTTTTCAGACCGTCATATTTAATCGTTTTCTCGTACTTATCCGTCGCCAGATCTACAACCGCGAACTCGATTGCATTAAAAACGTCGTCGCCAAATCCGCTCGCTGCTTTGGTGCCGTAAGTGATCCCTACGAACAATTTGCCTTCCTTGGCAGCGATCGTATGTTGTCCCACCGCCTGATATTGCACACCTGCTTTCTGAACAACCGACAAATCCACTTCACCTGTCCGCAACATGGTCGTGGGATTGAATTTTTGCAGTTTCAGCGTGCCTCGGGTCACGTCCAGGTAGTAGCCGGTGGTCTCATTTACAACCAGATATTGAGTAGAGCCTGCGATAAAGCCTTCGTCTTTCAGGCTTCCATCCGCATTAACGGTGTATTTCTGTAAACCCTCGTCACCAGCCGCATTGGAACGGTTAAAAAGCCATTTTCCAAAAGTCCGGAATCCGAACGCCTTGGCTACCTGCAAGGTCTTGGGGTTGTTGTTCTGAATTGTTCCCGAAGGCAGCCCATCAATGGGCGCGATAAAGCCAGCCTCGAAGCGCGACGTGGTGGTCATGAGTATAAACTTCTCTTTTTCTTCCGGCGCAGGCGTTCCCCCGTCGTCGTCTGACGAGCAGCCGAGAAACAGCGAGGCGGCGAAGAAATAGAGCAGGGACTTAAATAAAGGGGTTTTCATAACATTTGATTGATAAGAATACTAAAATTTATTTGAGGGTATAATTTAATTTGAGGTGCAAGCTGCGGCCGGCATTTTGAATGCGGAAGTTGTCATAAACGCGGGCGTTTAGGAAATTTTTTGCTTGAAAACCGATTGAAAAGCGCTCTCCGCCCGGGTGGTAAGTGAACCCGGCCGAATGTAGTCCCTGGTTTGGGATAATGTTCGGCGCATCGAATTTTGCTTTGCCCCAAAGCCCCAGAAAGCCGTCAGGTTCCAGGCTTTTGGGCACGTAGTTCAGGTAATACTCACGTACAAAGGTGAAATAGTAATAAAGGTGCATCCTTCCGCGATTGCCGACTTGGTTAATGGTGCCGTTAAGGCCCAGGTTGGCAAAAAAATAAGGTGTATTGCGCAGCCGCGCCTTTTCTGTCTGGCGATTCTGGGTATCGAAAAGACGGAAGTCCTGGTAAGTGAAATTGCCATTAGCGCGCAGCCAGCGGTTTAGGGATACGCTCAGGTCGGTTTCAAATCCCAGGCCCTTTACATTTTCAACATTCTGGTTTTGGGTAAACAGAAAGTCAACCGGCACTTTCAGGATCAGGTCTTTGGTAATGCGGTAAAACGAGTTCACTTCCAGGGTGTAGGCCCCGCGTCTTTCTGTCCTGAAACCCTGGTTGATATTGGTGCTTTTCTCGGGTTTTAAAAGGAAGTTTGACCGGTGGAAATTGCCGTCGCCAAACATTTCGTCCTGTTCGGGCAAGCGGGTGGCGGCCTCAACGGAAAACCGGAGAAAAGTGTTGCCCGTGAATGCGTATTTCAATGCTTCTGCAATCCCGAAGCTGTTTTCGGAAGTTGACCGGTGTTCGCCCAGGGCTGTTCCGTAAATGTCTACGTTAATTGTAGATGTGTTGTAATGGAAGAATTTGGCAATCAGGTTGTTGGTTAATTTATCATTGAGGAAAACCGATTGAATGCCGGCTGCACCAACCACTTTATAATATTTTGCAGGAAGCGCTAATATGTCCTGCCCGGTTTGGGGCAACGTGAGTCCCATAGGATCGCGTCCGGTGCGGCCGATGTTTGTTGATACCACATTCACCTCGGCCAGATGATTCTCGGCGAGCTGATAACTCAGATGGGTGCGTGACGTGAAATAGGAGAATTTGATATCGGACAAACTTCCTCTCAGGGAGATTTCTCCAAGCCTTGACGGACTCGGAATAAATGTTCCGTACCAGTCGTAAGTGCCCCTTACCGTATCCACTTGCGCCGTGTGGATGTTGCTGGCGGTTAAAAATTGGTCAATGCCGAGTTTTCCAAACCTTTTACGGTAACGCAGCGTCGGTATGATCGAATGCTGTCTGCTCACCGATGCACCAAACGGCTGGGACATGGTTGCGCCATACTGATTTTGACGGTTAATGTGGAACCAGGTCAGGCCGACTCTCAACTCGTCGGCCCAGCGGAGGTTGGTCAGTCCACCGTAAGCCTCGGCATAGTAGTTGGTAAATTGATTGTGAAACAAGCGCACGGTGGCTGGGCGGCGGGCGGCAGTTTCCAGATCGGTCACGGTCACATCCACCTTGTAATCATTGTCCGACCGGTTAACAAATGCATCCGTCCCGACAAAAAAATGACGGGTTGTATCGCTGTACAATGCATTAAGAGAAGCACGGTGTGTGTTAAAAGACGCTATTTCATAAGAAGCCTCAGCGTAACGGTAAAGTGCTTTTTTTGTGACCATATTCACGGCACCGCCCAAAGCATCCGCGCCCAGCCCTGTTGGTAAAACACCTTTGTAAACCTCCACACGTTCCAGCATATTCACAGGCACGAGCGAAATGTTATAGCCCGCGCCCAGGTAATCAAGCGGAATACCGTCCCTGAAATTTTTGATGGCCCGGTCCTGGAAACCATTCATCATTAGTCCGGAGCTGGAACCTAGTCCGCCGGTTTGCCGGATGCGGATGCCTGCCGAGCGGTTCATGAGTTCTACCAATGTCGACGGTTGCTCCTGAACTGCTTTTGTATTGATAATTTCCGCTTTGATCGGCTGCAATTTCGCTTGCTGGGTTTCGGTTCGCCCCAGGATCTGAACCTCTGAAAGTTGTGTGTGGTCATCGTGCAGCGGAAAAACCAGGTTGCCTCTTTTTAAATCTTTCTGCGTCATTTTTTGGACCAGCTTTTTGTAGCCAATATGCTGTATGACAACAGTGTAGGACTCTCTGAAGGGAACTGTCATTTGAAACATTCCCGTGCTGTCTGTGAATGTTGTTTTATTGAGATCCTGAGCGAGTATGGATGCGCCGGCAAGCGGATCTCCGTGGCTGTCTTGTACTGTCCCCGAGAGAAAAGAGGTTTCCTGACCTGCTGCGGGCAAGTGGTTTAAGGCAAGTATTGCAAATAAAAGTCGCAGAACAAGTAAAGATCTTATCAACTCTGTATAAATTTGTTATTAAGACTGTTTAAAAATAGTGTCAAAAGTAGTATCGTATAGGCGGATACGGTTAACGTGAAAAGCAGTTTTAATGACGCCAGAAACAGGATCTTGCATGAAAATTGTATTTAAATCAGATGATTTTGCAGAGTTGAACTTTGTCCGCGAGTATGCAGAAGGATTTAACGTAGGCGGCGATTCTCAGATCCGGGAAAGCGTGTCTGAAATGGACTATCGCGGAATGCACATGCGTACGCATCGCATATACTGCCCCGGGATGATCATTTCAATGATGAAAGGATCTTTGGAAAAAGATCTTGTGCACATCCTGGAAAGTGATTTTCCCTATCTGCAAATGCATTTTGAATTGAACACCACGGGCTGTCTTTATTACCCGAATGCCAAGTTTGAAGTGCCTGCCGAAATTTATGGCGGTTCACATGCATTGCTCTTTTACCCGGCGTTGAACGGAAGACTGAATTATCTCAAAAAACCCGATTCTTACAGCGTTGAAATTGAACTTTCCCTTGATTTTTTAAGGAAGATCTTCAATAACGATCTGGAAATCCTGCGTGGATTTGGAAATAATATCGAGAAGAACCATCCCGCGATCATGGGTAACCGCAGCTTCCCGATAACGCTTGCTATGAAGCACATCCTGGTGCAGATCAGGGATTGTAAGTTTGCCGGAGCTTTGAAAAAATTGTTTATTGAAGCAAAGGTCATTGAGCTCCTCACTTTACAGATCGAGCAGATACATGCGCTGGAAGCCAATATTAAAAACCTGAAAAGAATTGATATTGATAAATTGCATGAGGTAAAAGCGCTTTTGCTTGCCAATGTTCACAGCCTACATTCTATTGAAGAACTTTCCAAAACTGCTGGTATCAACCGGACCAAGCTTCAGGAGGGTTTCAAGCAACTTTTTGGAACCACCATTTTCGCATTTATTGCGGGTATCCGGCTGGAAGAAGCACGGCAGCAAATTCTGGATAGTGGCGGTCAAACCTCCATTGCCGAGATCGCGGCGCAATCGGGCTATAAAAACCCACAGCACTTCACCGTTGCCTTCAAGCGTAAATTCGGATTCTTACCCAAAGATTTGAAAAATAACTAAGACGCTTTGCATAAATTACCTGTGATTCCTACTCACTTCGAAGACTTTTCACAGGGTTTATCAGTGCGGCCCGGATACTTTGGAAGCTGATCGTCAGTAGAGCGACCAGTGCAGACAGCAACGCGGCCACGATAAAAGTCCACAGATGAATATCCGTTTTATAGGCAAAGCTATCCAGCCAGCGGTCCATCGCAAACCAGGCCAACGGAGCGGCAATGATAAAGGCGATACCAATAAGTTGGAGAAAATCACCGGATAATAATGTGACAATGCTGGCTGCCGAAGCGCCCATCACCTTCCGCACACCGATCTCTTTGGTGCGCTGGACGGTGGAGTAGGAGGCAAGGCCAAGCAGTCCGAGGCAGGAAATGAAGATTGCTAATACGGCAAAATTCAGAAAAAGCGCTTCGAATCGCTCATCGGCGCGGTATTGCCGATCGTAAAACTCGTCGAGAAAATAGTAGCTGAACGGTTGGTCAGGGTGCATGGTCCGCCATTTATTTTCAATGGCGGAAAGCGTTTGCTTTACATTTTTTCCATCCACCTGTACAGAAAGCAGCTTGCCGTTCCAGAAGTCAATCAGGCGGAAGGTTAGTGGTTTGATATTTTCCTGCAACGATTTGAAATGGAAGTTTTTTACTACGCCAATAATTGTGCCCTGCCGGTCCCATTGATCGAACTGCTTACCGACGGCTTCCCCCGGCGTTGCATAGCCGAGCATTTTTGCTGCCGCTTCATTGATTACCAGTGCCCGTGTGCTGTCGGTAGCAAACTTTTTTGAAAATGACCTCCCAGCCACTATTTTCAGGCCGTATTGTGTTATGAAATCAAAGTCGACACGATACACATCCAGGTTTGCCGCCTGCATTTCGCCGCGCTTGTTTTCCAGTTTCGAGAAAGCCTGCGGGTTCAAGCCGCCCGGCACCGCCGCGGAAGCCGTGGCTGATCTGACCCCGGCGAGATCCATAATGGAAGCCTCAAATACATCCCGCTCGCGGCCGACGCCCGACTGAATGACCAGTGTTTGGTTTTTGGAAAAACCCAGATCATGGCTACGCATAAAATCCAGCTGCGTGTACACTACGATGGTCGCAATGATCATAGTGATCGAGATCGTGAACTGAACAGTAACCAGCCCTTTTCGGAGCATAACGCCTTTTGCACTGGTTGTAAAACGGCCTTTCAAGACCTTTACCGGCTCAAAAGAGGACAAAACGAAAGCCGGGTAAATGCCTGCCAGCAACCCGATCAATAATGCTGCCACAAGCAGAATCGCTACAAATGGCAACTCAGCGATAATGCCCTTGCTCACCGATTTGCCCGCCAGCTCATTGAAAAGGGGGATCAATGCAGCGGAGAGTATGACGGAAATCAGGAATGCAATCACGCACATCATGATCGATTCTGCCAGGAACTGACGCGCCAATGTACTTCTTGCCGCACCTACGGCTTTTCGCACACCTACTTCGCGCGCGCGCTCCACCGATCGCGCCGTGGTGAGGTTTACGAAGTTGATGCACGCAATGAGCATAATAAAAAGGGCTACCGCGGAGAAAACATACACATTATTAATATTTCCCGACTCATCCGCCGGGCGCGTCGAGTGCAGGTAAATGTCTCTCAGGGGTTCGAGCAACATCCGGATCTGCATTTGCTGCTCGGCCATCATCTTACCCGCATGATTTTGCAGGAACGCAGGAAACTTCTTTTCCATTGTCGCAGGATCGGTGCCCGGTTTGAGCAATACAAATGCAGTCGCGCCGAAGCTGCCCCATTCCTGCTCTATATTTTTGTCCCGATGCGCGGTGTAGGTGCTCATGGACACGAACATATCTCCTTTGATCTGCGAATTAACGGGCGGGTCTTGCATGACGCCGGTTACCGTTACCAGCTCGCCCTGATCGCCCCACAACAATGTTTGTCCCATGGGGTCTTTGTTGCCGAAATATTTTTGCGCAGAAGTTTCAGTTAAAACAATGCTCAGAGGCGTCATTAATGCAGTTTTGGGATTGCCATTTAATAATTTGAAATCAAAAACCTCGAACAACGTCGAATCCGCCAGTACCGCATTTTCTTCTACGAATTTCAGATCGCCTTTCCGGAAAAGCATTTCTTCCTTCCGTACGCGTGCGCAGGCCTCCATTTCTGGGAAATCATTTTGCATGTTGGATGCCATCGCCCACGGACTAATGCTGTAACGGAGCGTTTCAGAGTTGGTTTGAACGTCGGTAGCGACGCGATAAATACGATCGGCTTTTTTGTTGAATGCATCGTAAGTGAGCTCGAAATGCACGTACAACGCAATCAGGAAGCAGGCTGTCATGCCTGCCGAGAGCCCCATAACATTAATAAAGGAGAACATTTTGTGCTTTGCAAGATTGCGAAAAGCGATTTTAAGATAGTTACGGATCATGGCAGGCGGGGAAAAAACAGGTTTGGGATATCTTTCAGGTTCTTTTTTGAATGCAAAGGGACGCATCAGACTGAATACATCGCGCACGTAACGCTGGCGCGCCTGTCGCAGCCCATGCTTGCGGACGCGTTGTGCAAAAAGCTCGAGCAAGTCGCCTTCAAGGTCATTAACCAGGTGCGAAGCGCAGAACCAATGCAGGAGCCGGGTGGCCCATTTGGGTGGTTGGCTTTCTCCTTTCATGGCTTAGGCGGGTTTGGGAATAGCGTTCCACATGCGGTTTCGGATCTCGCGGATGGTGTCAAGTGCTTTAATACCAGCCATTGTAACCGAAAAAAAGCGCTTGCTGCGCCCGCCACGTTCTGCTGTGGCTCCACCCAGTCTCGACGTGAGCAGACCTTTTTCTTCCAGCCTGGCCAATGCTGCGTGCACAGCACCCAGGTTCACCGACCGTGCCATTTGCTGCTCGATCTCATTCGTAATAGCAGCACCGTAGGCTTCACCGGCCAGCATGGCAACCGCCAGCAGCACCACCTCCTCAAACTCTCCCAGATACGTGCCCTTCATAGATTTTTTATTAGTTCCGTAAATGTATAACAAATGGCGTGCCGAAGTAGCAAATTGCAATGTACAGGCTGGAAACGCGGTTATTTAGAACTCGGCTTGTTCAAAAGCGGACACCGCGCACGGTCATTTGGAGAATACTGAATAAATAATCATGCGGGAAAATGCGGCAGGTTATCGGGAAAACCGTGCTTTGACGGTTGTAATCTCAGGGAAGATGTCGAGGCCGTCTCAAACTCAGGTGAGGCGGCCTCTTTTTACCTATTCACTTCGTAGTGCAACGTAACCACGCCCGATTTGAGGGTTCTGCTTTCCAATAATTTCATCGGACTCTTTGCTATATCACTGTCGAACAGACGGATACCATTTCCCAGAATTACCGGATGGACGGTTAATTTATACGCGTCGATCAGCCCCAGTTTCATAAAACTTTTGGCAAGTCCGGGGCTGCCAAATATCACCAGATCCTTGCCAGGCTCCTCTCTGAGCCGGTTTACGGCTTCTGCAACATTGTCTTTGATCAGTGTCGTGTTGTTCCAGTCAGCAGTATCCAGTGTCGTTGAAAATACTACTTTGGGGATATCCTGCACCCACTTTGCATGTTCCAGTGAATGTTTGTCGGCATTGGGATCATTTAATACGGTGGGCCAGTAACCTTCCATCAAGAGGTAGGTGGTTTTTCCGTACAAAGGAACGCCAACTGTTTTGACCAGCTCGTCCGCGTATTGCTGCAACTCCTGATCATAAGATAGAAAACCAAGGCCCCCATTCATGTCTCCCGCAAAACCATCCAGGGAAATATGTGCGAATAAAACTACCTTTCTCATTTTATCTGTATTTGATACGTTCCATTCTACAATCGACAGCCGAATGTAGCGTGACAAAGTTATCACAGATACACATGGTCTTGGATGGGGTTTCAGGACTATTTCGGAGGGGTGTTGTGCCAACCGGCTGACAGCTAATCAAGCGCGACTTCGAATTGTGAACTTTCTGATTGCGCCGAAAGGTCCTCGGTCATTTTTTCCAGCTGATCCAGATGCTGATGCAGCATAGCGGCGTTTATGCTCGTATCTTTTATCAGATCCAGCAGAATCCGGTATTCACGGATGATCTGCTGATGTACATTAACGATTTGTTTCACTGCCATGCTTACATCGTCGTTCACGATCGGACTATGGGCTTGCTGGTTACGCGTTATGCAAGCGTCGCGCATGCAGCATTTGAGCGAATCATACAGATTTGCCATTTCTTTCTTTATCACCAGGCAAATCATATAGTCACGGCTGAGCAAATTTCTCATATCATAAGATATGTCTTGCCGCATAGCCGCAGTCAGCGCTAATTGCTGGGTCTTAAAAAGACGCCAGATTTTAACCACTTGTTGTACAATCTCTTTCACGTTCTCCATGGTCTATTAATCTTTTTCATGGATTAGCAATAATCGTTCCAAGACTCTGACTGTCAACACACCAGTTTGGAGCACGAAGTGGGTAGGGGCCAGGCTCCCTGACGCAGCCTTGTATACGTGGCTTCATTGGCATCAAGAGCAAGAAATCTACTCCAACCAGATCTTCCTAAACCTGCTTATTGAAGCAAGCAATACAGATCCGGCGGAGCAGAATTGGCGATACGCTGCGGAAGATTACTCCGCTTGTCTGGCCAGTTGGATATTCGCATTGACCTTAATTTTTTCACCCAACGCCAGTCCACCGGTCTCAGTCAGGGAATTAAAGGTAACATTGAAGTCCTTGCGGTCGATGGTCCCATTTACCTCAAAACCTACTTTGGTATTTCCAAAATGATCCCTTTCGGTGCCGCCGTATTCTGCTTCCAGTTCAACCTCTTTGGTGATGCCTTTAATGGTAAGATCGCCGACCAGTTTATACAAATCGCCCTTAATTTGCGTAAAGGACGTTGAGGTAAACGTAAACTGCGGGTAAGTATCCGCTTCAAAAAAATCTGCATTTTTTAAATGTTCATCACGTCCCGGCTGGCCGGTGTCGACACTGTTTACATCGATTGTAAACGTTATTTGAGCATTTTCAAATTGGTCCCCTTCCGTAATGGCTTCGCCACTGAAAGATTTGAAAGATCCTGTTACTGTTGAAATCACAAGGTGCTTTACCTTAAATTGTACTTCTGAATGCAGCGCATCTACATTCCAAATTGTTTTAGACATCTCAATTAGTAGTTAATTTCATTTTGATACAAACGTCCGTTTGTTCGGTCATTCAAAATTAGGGACGTTTGATATACAAAATATAGCAGTATACAAAAGGATAGTGGTAACCTCTTGGATACTGCTGCTGCTATGGCCGAACCTGAACCACTTGATTTTTCTGTGCTGGTCCTTATAATGTCCATACCACTTGCAAAGCGGATACATAAATAGTACAATGCTGACCCAAGTGATGGGAACCGATGCACCGGAAATAAAAAACCGGGCGCTCTTATTTACCCGCTACGACCTCTTTAATGCCCTGGCACAATTTTCTGATCTTGCTGTATGCGGCTTTACTATTCTTTTGCTTTTCAAATTCAATGGTGAGGTCGCCGGGAGATGATTCCAGATAAAACGCCGCACCATCTGTAAGCTTGATGTCTTTCTCGACCTGCTCGTTATGATCGGCAAAAATGCGGTTGGGTTGCAGCATTGCGTTAACATACTGCTGAACAGCTATCGTTTTACCGCGATCGTACTGAGCAGTAAATGTATACTGCGTATCCGAATCCTTGACCCGGACATTCAAATTATCGTTGTTTGAACAGGATGTGAGCAGTATTAGTGTTAGCTGCAGAGCGATCGGAAACATGTTTTTTGATTTCATGGCTATCGGAAAAGTGTTTAACAAGGTACTATGTATTATATAGTAGTAAAGTTAGCATTAATTTCCATAACTCAAAAGCGCTGAGTCTTTTTTGCCGTTGACTGTGGGAAAGTGATCAACCCGTCGGGCGTGGAACGACAGTTAATCGGGGGCATAGTTTGGAGCCTTACCGCTTTGTTTTATGGCGGATTACCGATCAAAAAAGGCCGTGCACACCATCCCAACTTCCACGAAAACATTCACAGCGGCAGTCGGTGCACAATCGAATGCCGCATTGTTGAACTCTGACATTTAATCCACTTTAAGATTCTTCACAGGATTGATCAGTGCTGTTTTTACGGATTGAAAGCTAATGGTTACCAGTGCCAAAAGCAAGGCGGAAATGCCTGCCAGGACAAACACATCCCATGAGACCGAGATCCGGTATGCAAAGGAGTCCAGCCATTTCTCCATAACCCACCATGCCACTGGCAGCGAAATGACAACGGATACCGCCACAAGCAGAATAAAGTCTTTGGATAACAAAAACGTGACACTGCCCACCGACGCGCCAAGGACCTTACGGACTCCCACTTCCTTGGTTCTCAGCTTTGCGGAATAGGCCGATAACCCGAACAAGCCCAGGCAGGAAATCAGTATAGCAAGTCCTGCAAACCCATTGAAAACCTGGCCCATTCGGTTTTCGGAAGCGTAGAGGTTTTCCAGGTTCTCGTCCAGAAATGAGTAAGTGAATTTGCTGGAAGGCGAAAGGGTGTTTACCTGTTTTTTGAGAAATTCAAGTGTTTGCGATACTTGGTCACCTCTTACTTTAACAAGCATGTAATTTGCCCAATAGGGGTTATATTGGATCACCAGCGGCTCTACTTTTGAATGCAGGGACGCAAAATTGAAATCTTTAACCACGCCGACCACCGTGCCTGTGTCTGCGCCGACGACGAACGTTTCGCCAACCGGATTTTTAAGCCGATAGGATTTAACTGCTGCTTCGTTTAATATAAATTCCGGATTGTCGATCTTGGGAAACTGTTTGTAAAAAGCTCTTCCTTCTTTAAGCTTGATCCCCAGCGCTGAAAACAACTTTTCGTCCGACCATAAAACCCTGCTGCCGTCAGGAATACTTTCCCCGGTTGCCCTGTGTAATGGAGAAGCCGGATAACTTCCAAAACGTTCTCCGGGAAGGGTTGAGGTGGTTGCAAAGGCTGCGATAGCCGGGTTTTTAGTCATTTGATCTGTCAGCGCTCCGAACTTTTCCCACATCTGATCGTACATAGTGATGCTGATAACCTGATCCTTATCAAAACCCAGGTTACGGTTATGAAAGAGCTGCATCTGCCGGTACACGATAATGGTGCTGAAAATCATAAATACAGAAACAACAAACTGAAATACGATCAGTCCTTTCCTTACAATATTGACGCTTTGGCCTAACATTCTTTTCCCTTTCAAAGAAACCACAGGATTGAAGCGCGCCACAAACCAGGCAGGATAAAGACCGGCAAAGAATGCAACAATGAGCATCAATAAGACCAGAGTTGCCAGGTTAGGCAGTGTCAGCACGTCAGAGAAGGCAAACCCTTCACCGGCAAGGTTGGTGTAAAATGGGATACTTAGTTTAAACAACAATGCAGACAAGCTGTTCGCCAGAAGTGTGACAATAAAAGACTCACTCAGAAACTGCCGGATCAGCTGCGTCCTGGTCGCACCAACGACCTTACGGAGCCCGATTTCTTTCATCCTGTTGAAAGCCAGCGCAGTGGAAATGTTGATAAAATTGATGGTCGCAACCAGAAGGATGAACAGGGCAGCCATTGCAAAAATATACACGTATGTGATATCGCTGTTTGCTGACATTTCTTTTTCCAGTTTGGAATGCAGATGAATGTCTTTAATTGGCTGCAGATGCAAATGCCTGGTGGCGACTATCTGGCTCTCAGACTCACCCAGCGGCGCGTAAAACTTGGTTGCAAATGACGGGAATCCGGCTTCGAGCTTTTCTTTGGAAGCATCCTTCCGAAGCATGACGTAATGATAAAAACCCGACCAGTCAATGTTTTCCATTGACCTTTTGTCCAGATATCGATCAATTGTTGGAATGGAAACAAGATAGTCGAAATGCAAGTGTGTGGGAAAGTCAAAGGCTTTGATGACACCCGTCACTTTCAGTGGTAACTTGTTACGGTCATCTATAATGATTTTGCCAAGCGGGTCTGTTTTTCCAAAATATTTGGCTGCCATTTCCTCCGTAACGACGATCGCATTGGCTTCGGTGAGCGCCGTTTTCGCATTGCCACTTACAAATGGAAGGTCAAACATAGTAATTACGTCTGCATTTGCGAACAAGCCGCCTTTCTCTTCAAATCGCTTAACTTCCCCTGTCGGTCCGGTGTGGCTAAGCAGTTGATATGGGAACAGGCGATGCAGCCGCACACTTTGTTCAATTTGGGGGAATTGCTGATGTAAGGCGGGGCCTAACGGTGGTGGCGTAGCAGCCCAATGACGGCTGTCCGCTCCTGTGCTCTCGAATGTGATACGGTAAATGCGGTCAGCTTTTGAAAAACCTTTATCATAACTCAACTCATGCCTGATGTGAAAACCAATCAGAAGCGCTCCGGCTATCCCGATCGCGAGCCCGAAAATGTTGATCGATGAGAACGTTTTGTTCTTCCAAAGGTTACGCCAGGCGATCTTAATGTAGTTTTGAAGCATAGCAATATCGAATCTCGTTAAAGAATATCGCTACCACGTAAAAAAAGATGCCGAGGTGTTAAATGCTTGTAAATCAAAAAGAAAGCTTTTGATTGCGATTCGAAGATGTTCGATTTCGTACAGTGTATCTTAAAGGTGGACAACGCGAGGACAGACCTGCGGCATTTCTTTTAATTACAAAATCTTGTCATCGGTGAATATGCCTGTTAATGTTTGTGAGCCACAGAGTCGACCTTGTCAGTAATGACCAATTGTCTGACTTCTCCCTTTTCCCAGGCATTGGCTCCGGGAATAATCTCGGGCGTACGAATGTCTTTGCGGTGAAGCTTTTTCTGTGCTGAAGAAATATTGAACCGTTTGTCGCGATCGCGGAGGATGCCAGGGTTCAGTTGACCATCTTTGGTAAATCCCATCATGATCATTGGGGAACCTATGGGAAGTTCTTTCTCCTGGTCGGTATGCCAGGTGTGGATCGTTTTGCCATACGTGGAGACCAATTTTTCCATTAGTTCATGTTCGGCGACTTCCGGTATGCCCGGCGCAATGAGAGATCCCGAGCTGACTTCATGATGATGGCTGTGCCAAAGCTTTTTCTCTTCCGGTGCCAGGCGGGCGAACATCGGTGCAGTAATGATGTATTCGACGCCCATGATCTTTGCATCCTTTCCGTTGCCATCGAAAATAATTGCCTGGTACACATCATCATTAATCTGGTTCACATAGTGATGCGCCTCCATTTGCGAATTTATATTGCCATTGTAAAAGTGGAATCCATCCAGGTACGTGCTGAAACCTTTCAGTGGTGTCTTGTCTTGCATTAGCTCTGCCCCCGCATTCAGCGTTTTATCTTTTACCGTTTTCTCATCACCAGGGGCGTCTATATTAGATGAGGAGTTTTTGCCGCCGCAACCCATTAGGGCAAGCGCCAGGATCCATACAGGAACGAATTTGTTCATGGTTTTTGTCCGTTTGAAAGTTAAACTTGACCAGCTGCATTGGTCGACCTGGCGCTTTGCCCGACGGGACTGTCTACCAGAGCCAGTTTCTCAGCTTTTCAGCTTCCTCCAGATGGTGATGAAGTGTTGGCAGTTTGCCGCTGGCAAATGATTTGACTTCCTGGTCCTCGCCCAAAATGGTTTCTGTGTTGAACAGATCGATCGTTTCGACGTGGGAAACAACCATCATCATCATGTAAGTAGAATCAAAAGCCATTCCGTTCATCGCCGCCAGACTGTCCAGTTTTTTTTGTTTGGGCATAGAAAGCATATCAGGCAGATCAACCATTTTTTTGCTGGCCAATGCTTTCAGTTCCTCACTTGCCTTGCTGTGGTCGGTTACCATATGGTGTCCGTACTTTCTGACAGAATCAACAACTGCCTTCATGGACGCCAATTCACCCGCTTTGATCTCGAATAGATTACCGTCTGCAGCTTTTATCATGAACTGCCTGTCTGCTTCGGAAACCATGCCGACGCCCTCGTGATCCGTGCAAGAGAAGAATGTGAAACCAAGTCCTGCGACTAAAAGAAAGAAAAATTGCTTTTTCATAAAAGATAAAGTTTAATAATGAATGAGAATTGATTAACATTACTTTGGCGCAGGCGCTGATAAAAACTATGCCATGCGGCACTACTCAGCGATAATGTTATTTGAGAGATGGCCGATATGTATGATCAATTGGCCCGAAGGGTGCTTCCTGGCTGCATATTTAACACAGAGTTAATGTCCAAGCTGGGCGGTTCACCTATTTTAGACGTTTTGAAATCGTAATGAGAAAAGTCAGAGCCGTTTTTTTTGCCGAAATCCTGATCCCCGACTTCGATGGTGCGTCAAGGACAATGTTTCAACTATTGGACAGGATCGATGCGAGTCAGTTTGACTTCCTTTTTGTGTGCGGCAGCGGACCGGATCGGGTCAATCAGTTCGATTGCATCAAAACACGCTCATTCAGCATCCCGCTCAACCCTAAATACAAACTGGCCGTTCCGTCATTTACGGCGGACGAAATCAAAAAGCAACTGGATCGTTTTAATCCGGATGTGATACATATCGCCACGCCGTCGCTCCTGGGGCATTTCGCCCTGGCATATGCCAATGATCGCGGGTTGCCGGTTATCAGCATTTATCACACCCATTTCCTGAGTTACATTGCCTATTATTTCAAGTATTTTCCATTTTTGATAAAACCATTGGAAGACCGCCTTATCAGGGTCCAGAATGCATTTTACGGAGCGTGCAGGAAAGTGTATGTTCCCTCCCTAAGCCTGGCCGACGAACTTATCAAGACCGGAATGTCTGCGGGGAACTTCACGATCTGGCAGCGCGGCATTGATTCAAATTTATTTTCACCTGGAAAGAAAAATCCGGAATATCTGAGAAGTTTGACAGGTAATGCACTTCCTACGATCCTGTTTGCAAGCAGGCTGGTGTGGGAAAAAAACCTGGAAACATTGATCGCTACATTCAACATCTTGAAGGCGGACGGATTTGCATGCAATTGGGTGATTGCGGGGGATGGATCAGCTATGGAAAGTTGCGTGCGACAAATGCCCGAAGCGATTTTCGTGGGACAATTAGACCACGATGCCTTGGCGGTTCTTTACGCATCTGCATCCGTTTTTATTTTTCCGTCCCAGTCAGAAACTTTCGGCAATGTGGTGCTGGAAGCAATGGCATCGGGACTGGTTCCTGTTATCGCCGACGGCGGGGGGAGCAGGGATATGGTGATCGAGGGTTTCAATGGTTTCAAATGCGAGCCTGACAATGCACTTGCTTATGCTGAAAAAATCCGGCTGCTCCTTGGCGACGCCGCATTGCAGCAGCAAATGTCCGCAAATGCCGTAAGCCATAGCAGGGCTTTTGATTGGGAACAGCTCGCGAAGATTTACTTTCATGATCTTCATGAACTGGCAACTTCTGTTACTGAAAACCAGAAGGCTTGAAAAAGCGTCCGCATTATATAAAGATTATTAAGGCGGTGCTTCTGGTAAGCATGCTGGTGCTGCTGTGGCAATATGTAAAAGTGATCGATCCCCACCAGATACGGGCAGCATTAGCAAAAGTTGGCGCTGGTTTTGGATGGGTAATCCTCAGTACGATTGTGGCTTATGCATTGGGGACATTAGGCTGGTTGTATTGCTTTAAAGATTCCAGAGCGAGCATTCCAAAAATCGATTTATTTATGATCCGGCATGTCTGCGAAACGGTCGGCTTGTTTAATCCGGCGAGTTTTGCGGGTGGAGATATGCTTAAAATTGTTTTGTTAAAGCCCTATTCCGTGAGCCAACCAACGGTTGTGACCTCGGTGATCATATCCCGGCTACTGATGATCGTAAGTCAAATTTGCCTCCTGTTGCTGGCGGTTATCTGGTTTTCGCTTCAAGGCAAAATGAATCCAGGCGTGTGGTTGCCGGGGACGTCTATCGTCGTCATTGCGATCATTTGCTTGTCCCTGGGTCTGATCATTTACAAATTATTGGCTTTTAACTGGCATGCCGAAAAGTATCCAAAGCTTTCGCGAATCCGTGCCGAGTTTGCAAACGTGCGTTCCGAGCTTATCCATTTTTATCGTTCCAGTCCGAAGGAACTGGCACTTGCCTTTCTTTTTTTTACGCTTCATTGGGTGGTGGGGTCGCTCGAATTCTATATTGTGTTAAAACTCTTCGGATATGATATCACGATTTTAGACGGCCTGTTGCTGGATATGGGCGTTATTGTGGTCAAAGCTGCGGGCGCTTTTGTGCCAGGCCAGATCGGTGTGGAAGAGTTGGGGAATAAGGTCATGTTATCGCTTGTTGGGATCAGCAGCATTCCGCTCTGGCTGTCTGTTTCGGCTTTGCGGAGGACCCGCCAGCTGATCTGGGTGCTGATAGGGGCCATTTTTTATTCTTTTTTTATATACAAAAAGCGGATATACTCCTGATCATGGAAATCTTGTTTGTCAGCCACAAATTCCCCCCTTCCGTTGGAGGGATGGAAATGCAAAGTTTCAAGCTGATCAACGGAATGGCTGAATATTGTAAGGTGCATCGCATTGTTTACGAAGGAAAGGGCACTGTTTGGCGTTTCTTTCTGGGTTTGAGAAGCAGCATTTTTAAGATGTGCAGAGATCATCCGGATATCACCGTTATCCATTTCAATGATGCCCTTCTGGCCACATTTTGCCTCAGTCATAAGGGCTATGAACACCTGAAACGCACCGTCACGCTCCACGGACTTGATGTCGTTTTTCCTAGTCAACTTTACAGAAAATACGTTTTTCCCAGGTTTGACCGGTTCGATCTGTTCATCGCGGTAAGCCGCGCCACCGCTGATCACGCCATAGCACTGGGCTTAAACCCGGACAAGGTTGTCGTTATCAACAACGGCGTCGATATTGAACCCCAATATTCAGAGCACTACGCACAACCAACCGCGGAACTGCTGGAAAAATATGCAATTCCGGCTGGCCGTCTCCTGTTAGTGGGCGTTGGCAGACCGGTCAGGCGGAAAGGTTTTTCGTGGTTTATACGCGAAGTGGTCCGCAAGCTGGATCCCCGCTTTTTCGTGGTGCTGATCGGGCCATTCGACAACCAGCCAACATTTTTCGAACGGATATTGCCGCTCATTCCAGGCAAGGTGCGCGAACAGGTGATGTTGTTTCTGGGCTTTGGCTCGGACGCACAGGCGATCAGATCTTTGTTGAAGGACCCGGATTTCAATCAGTCGGTCAGGCATTTGGGCAGGCTTCCTGCCGGGGACAAAAAGAGGCTGTTGCAAGCTTCCGCGGCCTTCATCATGCCTAACGTTCATGTCGACGGCGATATGGAAGGGTTCGGGCTGGTGTGTCTCGAAGCGGCCGTGGAGGGCGCACTCGTTTTCGCGGCAGACATTGATGGGATTCCGGACGCTATCCGGCACGGCAAAAACGGCTTTTTACTTCCAAGCCAAAATGCAGAAGGCTGGGCTGCAAAACTCAACGAGCTCGCTGCTGACAGCCGACTTTTGGGCGGGCAAAAGCAAGCTTTCCGGGACTTCACTATCGCCCATTATAGTTGGGACAAGATGGTAAAAGCTTATTTTGAGGCCTTTGAACATCTGTCTATGCAGGCATAGAAAGGAATTGACGGCATTGTTCAGTGCCCGGGAGTCTCCATTAGTGATCTTTCTTGACGGGAAGCCGCGTTTCAGATAAATATTCGCGTTCAGGTTTGATACGCCAGGAGAATTCAGCGCTGACGGGATGATGGTCGGATAGGGGCAGGCCTTCTTTGGTATTAAAGATTTGATTTAAAAAAGAATAGCTGATGGTTTTGAGCTCGATCGTTTCGCTGCTTCGGTAGAATATTTTGTCAATTGTCTCGCAGCTGTCGGTTAAATTCAGGATGTTGGCAGCAGGAATGATTTTCAATGGATCAGGCCGCTTTCCTTTCTTTTTGTGCATGACCCATGCATCTTGCAATTGGTTTTCTGCGGTTAGAATTTGAATATTATCATAGAAAAAACCGTAGCGGCCATTCAGGTCACCCATTAAAATAACCGCATTGCCCGAAGAGTGGTCGCGAATATAGGCAGACAATTGTTTGATGTTTTCGCGGCGGGCCGAAGCCGCGTGTAATGTATTATAAGCATTGGAATGAACATTGTAGAAATCAATGAAAACATTTGATGCGACCTGTATCTTGCTGTAAGTAAATCCCTTAGGCGTCATGCAATCGGCTCCGGTGCAATTGTTCCATTTTACCCTGACGACGTTGCTGAGCGGAAATTTAGACAATGTGTTCAGACCATCTCCAAACGGCACGGGCCCCTTTGTTTCCGTCCGGTAATTGTGGACATCATCATTGTCGTACAGATCCGCGTGGTAATTGAAATCCTCCTGGACATGCACAATGTCAAATTGCCGCAGTTTTTTACCAATGGCTGCGATGCTGGCGGCTCTCGGCGTTTTTGCGCTGCAAATAATGGCTGGCAAACCGGCAATGTTATAGCTGATCGCTGAGAACTGTCCTTCTGTGTCCGCTTTTAAGAAACTGTTCTCTGCAATATGCAGGTCCGTTACACCCGACCCATTGGAGCGCTCCGTGCTGTTGCAGGTTAAAAGCAATACCAAAAGTCCCCAAACATGCAAACGTTGTTTTCTTCTGTAAATATCTGGCATACTGTTCCATATTGGTCGATGCCAAATTACAATTGCAGTATGTCCTCAATGAAGAGCGGCTGTTATTGAATCATTAAATTTTATAAAAAAGCACTCTAAGCACGACCAAACCAACTTAAAATGTAGTGCTTTTTGAAAGTTCCTGATCTGCACGACCAAGCGTTTTGCGGAAACTCGCGGGAGACGTGCCGATTGTTTTGCTAAACAGCCGGATAAAATATTTATGGTCTTCGAAACCGAGATGAAACGCTATTTCTTTCACACTTTTGGCCGTGTAAAACAGCAGCCGCTGCGCCTCGCGCAAAACCTCTTGCCTGATCAGCCACGTAGAAGAAAATCCGGTAATAGACTTAACTGTGTCATTTAAGTAGCTCACTGTAATGTTCATCCGGGAGGCGTAATCAGCAGGTTTTTTCAATGTCTGAAAATTCGCCTTGACAAGGAGATTGAAATTTTTTACGATCTCAACGCCACGCAATGACACTGCCTGAATGCGTTCATTTTCCTGTAACTGAAACAGGTTTACGGTTCTGTAAAATAGGGAGTTGAGCAATGCCTGGACCAGTTGCTGCTGAAACTGAGCTTGTTGATCTTCGTTTACTGCGGCGGAAAGGAGGTGGAAGATCTGTCCAAACCATTCTTTATCAGCCTCATCCAGCTTGATTATAGCAATGTTGGCGAGCGAGTGTTCAATCACCATGCGGGCACTCTGGTCTATATACTTTGCATCAAAAGCAACAGCCCAGCCACTGACCTGTTCGGCTTGCCGGAAGTCATGAACTTGTCCCGGACAAGATAGCAGGAGCGCAGGCTGGTCAATGTCCATCTCCTGAAAATCTACCATTCCTTGCACCGACCCGCATTCCAGAAAAAAACAAAAGTAATGATCATGGCGGTGTGGGCCCCTGACGCTATCCGGGATAGCCCCGAAATGATTTTTCTCAGAGAATTGCATAATTTCAATTCCCGGCGCGCCCTGCTGCAAATGCCTGATTTCGATCTCTTGAGTTGTCATCTTCATCGTGACCTATGCCCAAAACCCATAACCCTTAATCCTGGCATGTACTTTTGGATTCGATTTTAATTTGCTTTTCAGTGCTTTGGTCATGGAAACATTGCCTGCAATATAGATCGAATTATATTCCGTAAGCGCTTTGTTGTGACACCATTGCTCCATCATGTCGATGTCCTCGGCGCGCCCCGAACTTTTTATAAACCAAAATTCCGGGTTTTCCGCTTTGAATATTTCTGGAATCTCATAATCACCATGCACAAGTACGGCAACGTCCATCGGATGTTCACTTCTGTCCGTCAATTGCTTCAATGCCAGAAAATGCCCGAGCGCACTTGCATCTGCGAGACACAATACAGGACCTTTTGTTGAAGGAAGAGCTGCGGCATGTGCTGCACCAAACAAAATTTGATCGCCTGTTTTTAATGCCCGGACCCAGCGGCTGCCAGCCCCGGCGTGTCCGCTATCGATAAACATCGTGCATATACTCATTTCAGAGTTCCATAGCACAGGCGTATAATCTCGGTATTCGAGCTCGTCGACCTTGCACTTCAAGCGCTTAATGGAATCCCAGCTATCCATATCCACATCAGGAAGATAAAGATCAACTTCATGCATATCGGCTTCGGGCCAGACTCTTACCGCAATGACTGTGGCACTGCTCAACATCTTCTCCAATAAACCGGAGGCCGCTTTTTTTAATATATTAACCATGCTACCTTTCTTTTTTTGAGCAAAGGTATCGGGGCTGAATATGCCATTTGTCCAACAAAAGGCGGGAATAGGTGGACAAATAGCCTGTAAGGGTCTCCTTAATCTGACTTGAAAGGGTTAGGCTAGCGTTGTTGCGATCTTACCGGTTCGTAATACAGGATTATGGCACCGCATGTAAATGTTTTTGTTTTCAAAAGTTTAAGATCTAATTTCTCCTGAATGTTTTTGAACAGCGGCAAGCCGCTGCCTGCAATAATCGGGTGGACAGCGATCTGGTATTCATCAATTAAGCCAAGGTTAGTAAAAGCAGCGATTAAGCCCGGACTGCCGACAAAGATGTCCTTCCCTGTTTGCTGCCTGAGTTGCAAAATTTCTTCTTTGTTGATATCCCGTTTTAACTCCGTACCGTTCCAGTCCACACTTTCCAGCGTTCTGGAAAACACAATTTTGGAAATTTTATCCATATTCAAAGCAAACTCATCCTCAGCTTTGATACCTGTGGGATTTTCCACGATGGTTCGCCAATATTCCATCAATTGATAAGTGATCCTTCCGTAGAGTATGACACCGGCGTCCATTAGCAGATCGGCATAATGCTGATGCGTTTCTTCATCCGCAGTCACGGCGGTATGGTCGCAAAACCCGTCCAGAGTCATATTGGTGGCTGCAATTATTTTTCTCATGTGATCTAAACTGTTTTGTATGGATGACAGCTCGCACGGATTGCCATTTGTAATATTTCGTTTATTTGGTCAACAGGGAGGTCTTCGTGGGGGTCTATCAGCAAGATTTTCATTCTCGACCGTTTTTCGGCGATCAGGTTTGGATGTTCGAGTAGTTTTCCGTCAACAATGCCAAGATAAGGCAGGCCGGTCTTTTTTTCAAGCCAGATATAACAAAACCTTTTTCCGTTGTAATTATAAAAGGGCATCTTGTACCGCCACACTTCGGTAACATCCGGACTGAATTGTAAAACCAAAGCCCGCAATGCATTCAGGCTACCTTTGGCCGGCTCAGGTTTGTTCCAAAAGAAATCATCAATGTCGCGTAACTGCATGATTGTCGGCAGATTATTGTCGTGATCCGATAAATGTAAAGTAACCCGCAATTAGTAAATACTTGTTGGCCCGGCGAAACAGATTGCGATATCGGTCGTCTCCTGCAAGGCATCAGGTATGATATTTGTTAAAGGGCGTGGTGTTTCATTGCTCACTTCAACACGCCACGATTGAGATGCCGGACAATCTTAAGGAAGACCTCAAAAAACAAGTTATTGCCCAATTGAACCTGGAAGGGTTATCGCCGGAAGAAATTGATGAGGATAAACCCCTTTTTCACGAATCAGGCCTGGGCCTGGACTCCATCGATGCGCTGGAACTGATTGTGATGTTTGAACAACATTACGGAATCGAGGTTCTTGAACCACAGGAAAGCAAAAAGGCATTCCGCTCCATATCTTCGATGGCGGACTATATTCGGGGAAAAAGAAGCCCGGACAAATAATTCGTCACAAATAAAGTTTATTCGCTCTGCAAGCTCTTCGCCGGGTTCAACAATGCAGCTTTCACCGCCTGGAAACTAACGGTGACCAAGGTAATGGCCAGCGCACCAAAGATGGCCGCAGCAAAGATCCACCAGGAAAGAGCAGCCCGATAAGTGTAATGTTGCAACCAGTCATGCATCAGATAGTAAGCAATGGGCGTCGCTATGAGGCAGGCAATCATGACCAGGACCAGGAAATCTTTGGAAAGCATTTGCCACAGGTTAGCCACCGAAGCGCCCAGGACTTTACGAATGCCGATCTCCTTTTGTCGCTGTTCGGCAAAGAAGGATGCCAGGCCAAAAAGCCCCAGACAACTGATAAAGATCGCCAGAGATGCGAAGGCGGTCGAAAGCTGACCGATCCGTTCTTCTGCCTGGAACTTCCGGTCATATTCATCGCTGGCAAATTTATACGCAAAGGGACTTCCGGGATTATATTTTTTAAAAACCGGTTCAAGCCTCGAGAGTGCTTCTCTGGTGGGAACGGCGGGGTTAAGCCTGATATGGATGAAGGATGCCCAATCTTCCTTTAACATATATACGGTCGGTTGGATAGGCATAAAGGGCGAGCCGGTTACCACATCGTGAATGATCCCAATGATCGTATACTTATCGCCATTCCATTGAACGGGAGTCCCGACTGCTTCTTTAAGTCCCATATATTTCACCGCACTTTCGTTAATCACCATACCCAGACGGTCCGTCCCCGAATCGCTTGAAAAGTCACGGCCTTGCTTCAGTTGCCAACCAACCGTTCTCCCATAGGCATAAGTAACGCCGACGGTCCCCAGGTCGCCCAGCTGATCAGGGTCTTTTCCGGGCCAGCTAAAACTGGCGTCGCTACTCCATACCTCAGCAGTCGGACTTGAAGATTTGGCGGTGTTTACAGCAGCTCCCGTCCGCAATAAATCCTGGCAAAGTGCTTGCGAATGTACTTGCAGGTCGGGCGTGTTCATGGCTACAGAGAGTAGTCCCGACCGGTCAAAACCCACCGGCCTGTTTTTGGCATGCTGAATCTGGCGAAGTACAACCAGTGTACCAATGACCAAAGTTATCGAAACCGTAAATTGGAGGATGACCAGCGTTTGCCGCGGCAGTGCAGCGGAACGGAATCCCCGCAATTTCACTGAGGAACCAGAGCCTGTAAGAGCGCTCACTGGCTTGAACCGCGACAGGTAAATGGCCGGATAACTGCCGGCAAGCAAGCCGGTCATGAGTGCAAAACCCAGGCCGGGAAGCCAGGTTCTCTGATTGTCCCAAGGGCTGTTGATCTGCTTGTCGGCGACCTGGTTAAACCATGGCAGGAATAGTTGCACCACCAGCAGGGCAACTACAAATGCAAACATGGCCATCATAATCGATTCGCTAAAAAACTGTGCGATCAGCTGACTTCGCAGTGAACCAACGGCCTTACGAATGCCCACCTCTTTTGCGCGTTTTTGCGAACGGGCCGTTGACAAATTCATGAAATTAATGCAGGCCAATAAAAGCACAAACGCCCCGATGATGCCAAAAAGCCAAACAAACTGAATCCGCCCGCGGACCGCCACTCCATTTTCCCATTCCGAATATAAATGCCACCGGCTCATGGGGTGAAGAAAGGCCTTGGGGTTGAACCTGGCTTCTTCTTTGGCATGCCGTGCCTTGATCTTTTCGATCTTGGCACTCACCTGATCAAAGCCTGTGTTTGGCGCAATCTCAACGAGCAATAAAAAAGAGTTGTTGCCCCAGTTGGTCTCCGAGCGTTTTACCCAGGGTTCTTCCTCCACAAAATATTTCCAGGGCAACAAAAATGACACATCGCGGAATTCCGAGTTGTAAGGAAGATCTTCATAGATGCCCGTAATCTTGAAGTAATTTTTGTTATCAACCTTTATAGTCTTATTAATAGGATCCTCATTGCCGAACAAAGCTTTTGCAACCGATTCTGAGAGCATTGCTGAAGTAGGATTGTCAAGTCCGGTCGCAGTGCCTTTCATGATCCGCAAAGACATCATGAACGGAAAATCCGGCTCGACACAGTTGCCCTTTCTCGAAATTTTCTTTTCGCCGACGGCCAGAATGCGATCCTCTGTCCTGGACGAGGATGCAATATATTTGAAATCACTCCCATGCTCACTCTGTAAAGCGGCCCGCATGGGAAGGGGAGTGGCGGTGGATGTGTTGGTAATCCCGGCGTAAGTCTGATGCTGCATGACACGTGCAATGCGGTCGTAATGCTCGTGATATTTGTTAAAAGAAAGTTCGTCCCACATCCAAAGACTGATCAGTAAGGCCGTAGCCATCCCGACGGACAAGCCGATAATGTTGATAGCGGAGTAGGTGCGGTTTTTAGTAAGGTTGCGGAAGGCGATCTTAATGTAGTTCTGCAGCATATCGATAAGGCTTGATCCGTGAGTCATGTTAAGGCGTGACAAAATCCTTACCATGGCAAAAGGGATGCTTATGGTACTGATTGTCAGTAATTTAATAAGTCATACTGTTCAAAAGCGCACAAAATGGCGTTCAGTTCTGAACAAGTTTGTAATCCTAAACCGTCGGCAGGTTCCTCCGTTTTTTAGACTTGTATTCCGTTGGAAGCATGTTGAATTTAGCCCTGAATGATTTTGCAAAATAATTTGGTGCAGTAAAACCGGTCATGTAGGAGATTTGCGAAATGCTCAGGTCGCTGTTCTCAAGCAATAATGCAGCCTTTTCGAGCTTGATAGAACGGATAAACTCAATAGGCGTCTGGCCGCTCATTTCCAGCACTTTGCTGTATAATGTTCCCCGGCTCATGCCCACGTGCTTGCTCAGATTTTCGACACTTAGCTGCGAGGTGTGCAGGTTTTCTTCAATGTAAGACAACATATCTTTCAGCAACTTTTCCTGGCTGGACTCCATCTGCGGCGCACTGCCCGAAACCTGGATGTGGCGTGAATAAACGCCTTTTAACAGACGGTTAAGCAAGATCAGATTATTAATTTTCGCATTCAGAATGTCAAAATTAAAGGGTTTGGTCAAATAGTCGTTGGCACCTGAGTTGAGGCCTTCGAGTTGTTGTTGCTCACCCGTTGAGGCGGTCAGGAGGATGATCGGAATGTGCTTGGTGCGCTTGTCCGACTTGATTTTCTGACTCAGTGCAATGCCGTCCATTTCAGGCATCGCCACATCGCTGACGATCAGTTCCGGATGATGGCTCAGCGTTTTTTGCCAGCCCTCCTTACCATTGCTGGCCTCGATAACGTGATAATAAGGCATCAGGCTTTCTTTTAGATAATGTCTGAATTCATCATTATCCTCAATGATCAGCACATTGGATGGATCTTCCAGATTGGCTTTTTCCAGCCGGTTATAGCCGTTTTCCACCTCAGTACCAAGTGTTTTCGGCACCGGCGCAGATTGTTCGGCCGCAGGAAGAAGCTCCTCCGCAATGGGCAGCGCTACTGTAAATGTGCTGCCCGAACCCGGCTGGCTGGCCACATGAATCCTTCCCTGATGCAGCTGCACAAATTCCCGCACAATCGACAAGCCGATTCCGCTTCCCTGGTTCAGCACGGTCAGGTCCGTATCGCTTTGAAAAAACCGGTCGAAAATCTTTTCGTGCTGATCTTCCGCAATGCCTATTCCGTTATCGGCAATGTTGATTTGAAGCCAATGTTTTCCCTCAGAGTCCTTCTGCAACCCGACTTGCAAAGCCACTTCGCCGCCCTTAGGTGTAAACTTGAATGCATTGGAAAGCAGGTTGAACAAAACCCGTTCGAGTTTATTCGCATCAAAGTCCATGTCCAGTTGATCCAGTGAACTTTCAACTTTAAACTGAATCCCTTTCCGGATAGACAGGTCGCTGAACTGGTCACAAGTGTCTTTTATAAACAAAATAACATCCCGGCGTTTCAGGTCCAGCCTGACTTCTTGCTCTTGCATATTTTTGAAATCCAGCAGCTGGTCCACAAGGTTGAGCAGTCTTTTTGCATTCCTTTTGATGGCGGTTACCGGCGGATGCATTTCAGTGGATTTTGTCTTGGCTAGCAAATTGTCAACGGGAGCAAGGATAAGCGATATGGGTGTTCGGAACTCATGACTCAGATTAGTCAAAAACTTGATCTTCATCCGGTCCAACTCCTGAGCCCGCTCCACTTCCGCGCGCCGCTGCTGCTCCCTGAATTGCCTTTGAAGCTTCTGAATGCCGCGCCGCCTCATCCAATACACGATCGCAAATGGCACGAGAACGTAAAAAATGTATGCATAGATAGTCAGGTAAAAGGGTGGTTTGACAATCACAGCAACTGACTTCGTCTGCGGACTCCAGTTAATGCCGTCTCCACTGGCCTGCACTTCAAAGATATACTCGCCCGGACTCAAATTGGTATAACTCGCAAAGTTGGTAAGTCCCGTCTCATTCCATTCCGATTGCATGCCGACCAGCCTGTGCCGGTAATGCATTTGCTTTGGATTGGTATAATCCAGCGCCGCATAACCGATTGAAAAATTCTGTTTGTAATCCAGGCTGATGGTTTTCGCAACGGTAATGTCGGCATCAATAAAATTGGAATCTGCGGACGTAATGTTGCGGTTACCGATTTTTAAATCCTTTAAAATGATCGGGGGAATGCGTTTACCGCTGGGCAGGCTGCGTGTGTCGATATAATTAAACCCGGCAATGCCTCCAAAGAAGAGCGTATTGTCGCGGGCACGGACGCCGGAGCCCAGAACAAATGTCCTGTCCTGGATGCCGTTATAGGAAGTGTAATTAATGAATTTTTTGTTTTTTATATCAAAATAGCTGATTCCCTGGTTCGTACTCACCCAAATCCGCCCCTGCGCATCTTCCAGCACTTTGTTGACAATGTTACTGGCCAATCCTTCTTTTGCTCCGTAAGTGATAAATTTTTTGGAGCGCGGGTTGTATAATGCCAATCCTTCACCCGATGTGCCGGCCCAGATGTTCCCTTTGCTATCTTCCAAAAGCGAAAAAACAATGTTGCTGGCCAGGTCACTGCTTTGCCTGTCGAGCAGCATTGATTTTTGTGTTAATGGGTCAAATACGGCAATTCCTGTTCCGTGCGAGGCAATCCAAAGCCTCCCTTTACGATCTAGCAACAGATCCCTGATATATCCATTGAGCGGAATGCTCCGGCGGGTAACCGGAATGCCCGGATCATACATTCTTTTAAAGCTTCTGGTCGCTGGGTCGTATAAATGCACGCCGCCGCCATTGGTGCCTACCCACAACTTGCCAGACTTGTCTTTTTCAAGACAAAAGATCTCGTTGTTACTGAGGCTGGCCGAATCTTTTCCTCTCAAAAACTGCGTGTAACCGCCGGTTTTCGGATTAAACTGGAATAACCCATCCTGGAATGTCCCGATCCAGAGTTCATGGCTGGCAGTCAGTTCCAATGTTAAAATTGCCAGTCCCGAAGCGGCGTTTTTGTTTTTTGGGTTAATGGGGAATTTTTTGAAAAGGTTAGTCTGGCGGTTGTACAGATTCAGCCCGCCACCGTCAGTTCCCACAAACAGCTCACCCGATTCGGTTTCAGCAAAGGACGTAACAAATGGGGCGCTCAAACCATAAGGATCATTTACATCTGACCGCTTTAACCCAAAAATGGCCAGGTTTTTGTCATATTTATTGACGCCGCCTTTATAAGTGCCCAGCCAGCAAATTCCTTCATTGTCAATCAGGATACTCCGCACCGATTTATTGCTTAAACTGAACTGTGTCCGCGCATCCGGGCCATAACGCGTAATAATGCCCGTGCGCGTATCGAGCATGTTCAGGCCGGCATCCGTACATATCCAGAGGCGGTGCGCATTTTCCCACGTGACCGCAAAAACCATATTCGTGCTCAGCGAATTCTTATTGTCGGGTTCATATTCAAAATGCCTTAGGATCTGTCCCTTTGCATTCAGCTTGAACACACCACTGAATGTGCCTGCCCAAATATTGCCCTCGCTATCCTCCACAATGGATTTCACGGCACGCGCTCCGGCTTCGTCAGGAAGCGATTGGAGATAGTTAATGTACTCCTCGCTTTTATCAGCAGGGTCGATTTTGAACAGACCATTTCGTGACCCGATCCACACCCTTTTTTTGCTGTCAACCGCAATGCTGAGGATCATTCCTTTGGAAATCTGATCGGGAATGTTGGCAACTGATGTGAATGTGCGGATCTGATAACTTTCGGGGTTTACATTGATCAAGCCTGCTGTTGTTCCCACCCAAAGTTTTCCGGTCGGGTCGCTCGTGATGCTGACCACGCTGTGCGGAGATGGTATGCTTATAAAAGCGTCTTTTCGCCGGTCGTAAAGGTGCAGCCCGCCTTCAATCGTCCCCACCCAGATCCTGCCTTTGCGGTCTTGATGCAAACCAGGAAATATCGCTGGATCGAAGCGATGTGGAATCCTTTTTATCATGCCGGTACACCATTACATCCGTTCCGTCAAATCTGTTCAGCCCGTCGTCGGTCCCGAACCACATGAAGCCATAGCGATCTTTCAGGATAGCCGTCACCGTATTGGACGACAATCCGTCGGTTGAAGTCAGCGATGTGAATTTGGGCTCAGATGGCTGTGCCCATGCTGTGATCGTCGCTGCACAACAGGCGATAGTCAGGCAAGCTAAACGGAATGTGAGCAGAATCTTTAAGCGCATTGAAATAGTGGGTTAAATGAGGAGCCCAGGACGAAAGTTATCCCAAAAATGCAAGTTTGTCCCAGAATCGGGCATTTTTTTGACCCATTTGAACAATTGTATCCTTAATATGAACAAATGTGCTCACAGCAGGCTGCATCGTTACGCTACTTTTGTCGACAATAAATTAAATAATATCTGGAAAAAGTGATGCAGTCTTTTAGCTGATCAGAAGCCTAAGTTACACCCAAATCAAGTATTGTCAAATTGACACTTTCAACCAACACCAATTAAGCCACATGATTCAATCTAATTTAAACATTAAATCATACACAAAATGCATGAACGTTTATTAAGCAATAACACGCTGGCCAGGATTCTCGGACTTTCTGGTCTTCCAATCCTGCTGTTAGGAGGCGCGTCCATGGATGCAGTTGCAGGCAGCGCAGCATGGGCCGACTACGGCACCAGGCACAGGTCAGCACCAGTGGCTGACATTGAGGTTACCGGAAAAGTCACCGGCCCGGATGGTGAACCGCTTCCCGGCGCCAGTGTCCTCGTTAAATCAACTACAAGAGGCACCAGCGCGGACCAGGACGGGAATTTCCGGCTGACGGTTCAGGATGCAAATGCAGTTCTGGTTTTCTCGCTGGTCGGTTATGCAGCGAAAGAAGTGGTCGTAGGCACGCAGCAGATCATTAATGTAACCTTAGCGGTTGACAATAAAACGCTGGACGAAGTGGTTGTGGTTGGTTATGGCGTCCAGCGGAAAAGAGATGTAACGGGTTCGGTTGTTTCGGTTAGTGAAAGTACATTGAAAGAAGTGCCTTCGTCCAATTTAGTGAATCAGTTAAAAGGCCGCGCAGCGGGTGTCTCCATTATCAGTAACGGAAGCACGCCCGGTTCGCAAGGCCAGATCAGGATCAGAGGTAACCGGACTTTGACTACAAGTTCCGGTTCAAGCGATGGTCTTGACGGTCCGCTCGTGGTGGTGGACGGGATTCCGTTTGGCGGTTTAAATGACATTAACCCGGATGATATTTTAAGTTTAGAGGTTTTGAAAGATGCCTCAGCAACAGCCATTTATGGTTCCCGCGGGGCGGGCGGTGTGATTCTGGTAACAACCAAAAGAGGAAAAATCGGGAAGCCCGTTTTCAGTTACGACGGCTATCACGGACAAACGCAGGTGATGGGCAAATTCAATGTCATGAATGGCCAGGAATATGCGCAGTTCAAAGCAGATGCGGCCAAGTACAACCGCACAGCTCCGGGCACGTCGGGTTATTTGCTAACCCAAAAAGAGCAGGAAGCACTCGATAACGGCGTTTCCACGGATTGGCAGGACCTGATTTACAAGCCTGGGTTTATGACCAATCACCAGCTGGGCTTGCAAGGCGGCGTTGAAAACACGCAATATTCGCTGGGTTTAGGTTATTTCAACGAAACCGGAATCATTCCAAACCAGAATTTCCAGCGTTTCAACCTTCGCGCAACGATTGACCAGAAGATTGGTAAAAACATCAAAATCGGCCTCAATACATTAAATACGCTGACCTACACGAATACGCCGGGCGGCGGCGGTGTGCCGGGCGGCCTTGTGCGCCTGACTCCACTGGCATCACCTTACAATGCAGACGGGACGGTCAACACCTTCCCTTCGGAAGGTTCTATTGATGCAACCGGAATCAGCCCGCTCACGATCATGACCAAAAAAGAATCTGCTTTGGGGCGCACGCGTTCGCTGAGGACATTCAATAGTCTTTATGCAGAGGTGAATATTTTGCCTGGATTAAAATACCGGTTCAATGCGGGTCTCAATTTCAGCCAGTCTAATTTGAATAATTACAATGGCCCGCTGACCTATTTCAACACGGCCACAACACAAGCCGGGTCCACAGCCGAGATCAGCAACACCGAATATTGGGACGTGAACCTGCAACATTTGCTTTATTTCGATAAGACATTTGCAGACAAGCACAAACTGGGTTTCACTGCGCTTTACGAATACACGAAAAATCACTCGCTGGGAAGCCGCTTCACGGTAACGGGTGTGCCTGCTGACTATATCAAAACTTCCAATTTCTCGCTCGCATCAGGCCAGCCTGTCGCGCCTTCGGATTTTGGTAACTCGTTTTCGGAAACAGGACTGCTGTCTTACATGGGAAGGCTTAATTATAGCTTTGCCGACAAATATTTGCTGACATTAACATTGCGCCGCGATGGTTCTTCAACATTGTCCCCGGCTAATCAATATTTCAATTATCCTGCTATCGGCGTAGGCTGGAATGTGGTGGAAGAGGGTTTTATGAAATCGGCTCCATTTATTTCTAATCTTAAACTGCGCGGCGGATGGGGGATTTCAGGAAACCGCAATGTGGGCGCTTACTCGACATTGGGTGCATTATCTGCGGGTTATTACAACTTTGGATTGGGTACGGCAGGGCAACAACTGGCTTACACCGTGACAAGCTTGCCTTCCAGCGACCTAAGCTGGCAATCGACCTCGCAGGTGGACATTGGGATTGATTTTGGTTTGTTCAACAACCGCATTACTGGTTCAGTGGACTGGTATCACCAAAAAACCAAGGACATTCTTTTGTCCGTGCCGCTGCCGCCGAGCAATGGTGCCGGTTCGACTTTGAAAAATTTGGGTAGGACAGAAGGCAAGGGATTGGAAGTAGCCGCCACTTTCGAGATCGTCAGAAAACCAAAAGGATTCAATTGGAGCATCGACGCGACTTATTTCTTTAACCGGGAAAAAATTACGCAGCTGACCACGCAGGATGAAAAATCCAACCTGGGCGCGGGATGGTTTGTAGGACAGCCGCTTTCGGTGATTTTTGATTACAAAAAAATAGGAATCTGGCAAACGGCAGACGCTGAGAACGGAACATTGGCACAGCAAACTTCACCGGTTCAGTTCGCAGGACAAATCCGCGTGGAAGATTTGAATGGGGATAATAAGATCGACGCGAACGATCGCCAGATCCTGGGCAATTTCCAGCCTAAATGGGAGGGAGGGCTTACGAGCCGTTTCAGTTTCAGAAACTTCGACGCATCTGTTGTTACTTTCGCAAGAATGGGCATGAAAGTGCTTGTCCCTTACTTAACGGGTAACTCTACGGGTTCAGGAGGGTTTGCATTCTTTAACCAAAGCCGTGTAAATCAGGTGAAAACAGATTACTGGACCGACACCAACCCAACCAACGCATTCCCGGCTCCCGATGCCAGCGGCGCTGTGGCCAACTTCGGTTCCACATTGGGTTACTACGACGGCTCATTCATCAAATGCCGGAGCATTAACCTGGGCTACACTTTCGAAAGTGATTTGATCAAAAAAATCGGTGCGACTTCGGCGAGAATCTACGTCAACCTCACCAATCCTTTTATCATTTACTCACCATTGGTGAAAGACGACCTGGCTGTTGATCCGGAAGGAAACAGCTACGCAACGGGCCAGTCAACGCTGAATCCGCAAGGCGCCAGCGACCGCGGCGCACCGGAGCGTCAGATCTCGGTAAACCTGAACTCTCCGCCGGTAAGGCAATTCACCGTGGGCGTAAACCTTAAATTCTAATCCGACTATGAAATCCATAAAAAATCTGATCACAGCAGCGCTGATCGCTTCATTCAGCACGGGTTGCGAAAAAGTGCTCGAAGAACATCCGCAATCCCAGATCGTCCCATCTTATTTCAATAGCCCATCGGGCGTACTTGGCGGCATAGCCGGGGTTTACAATGATATCCGGGGCCAATGGGGAACCGAAGGTTTTACAGTTGAAATGCAGGCCGGAACAGACGAATTTATTCAGGGTGTCAATGGTGGCGGAGGTCCAGCTTACACTTACAATGGTCTCAATAGCAGTAACTTCGGTGCGGCCTGGGGCGTTGCATTTCAGGATATTAATACATTGAACGGCGTGCTGCAATACGGCGCAACCATTGATTTGCCGGAAGCCACGCGGAAGCAATATCTGGCGCAGGCCAAGTTTTTGAGGGCATTCTGGTATTTCTATCTCGTGCAGACCTGGGGCGATGTGCCGCTTCACACGGAGTTCATTACGGTGCCTTCGCAGGCCGCATCCCGCCAGCCGGCAGCAGATGTGTATGCGCTTATCATTCAGGACTTAACCGAGGCCGCAGCCGATTTACCTAATCAACCAACCGCTCCGTTCCTGGGCAAAGCGGCAACCAAGCCCGTGGCGCAGCTCCTGCTAGCCAAGGCCTACTTGACCCGCGGCTGGCTGAATAATACATCTTCCGATTTCACCCAGGCAGCAACCATTTGCGAAGACATTATTGCAAAAAAAGCAGATTATGGCCTTGACTTGTGGCAGGATTACGGCGATGCTTTCGTGCCCGCAAATGATTATGGTAAAGAAACCATGTTTGTAAGCGACCACGTCCTGGATCCGAAATATGGCTATTATCAGGTAGGCGCGGGGGCCGGGGGAGGAGCGGCGCAAAATTTGAGCCCTTGGTTTACCAACTGGAATTATCCCAATAACAGCGGAATCAATTCTATCAAAAATGCAGCAGGCGCCTTTGTCAATAATGGAACTTCGGGCATGATCCGGGATTCGTATTATGGCCGTCCGTATGTGCGGATGCGTCCGAATTCCGACAAAATCGCAACGGGGCCGCGTGCTGGGAAAAACTACTTTTTGGATCAGGCATTCACCAACCGCAATGTCGATTCGCGTTATGCCAATTCATTTTACACGGTTTATATTTCAAATACTGCGGTAAAAAATGAGGCCAACGCAACCAATAACCTGCGCGGGATTTCTTACACAACCGTTCCGGGTTCGGACACTGCCGTTTGGCTACCGGATTATGAGGTGCCGGGCGCGCCGCAGTTCGTGGGCAAAAGGCCATTCAAAGGCATCGTAGTGCCGCCAAGTCTCTGGAACAATGGTATTTTCCCGGCTTTGAAAAAATTCATGGACCCAAGCCGTGGCGCTAATTTCAATGATCCGTCCACACGTCCTGCGGTTCTGTATCGCTTCTCGGATGTGTATATGACAGGCGCTGAGGCGTATTTCAAAGCGGGTAACAACGCAAAGGCAGCAGCACTGATCAATGTGGTAAGACAGCGCGCAGCTTTCAAAAAAACCAATTCAACAGCCGAAAATGCCGCCGCCGCAACGGCCATGACCATCACCGCAGCGCAGGTAACGCTGGATTTCATCCTCGACGAACGCAGCCGTGAATTTTTCGGAGAATGGCAGCGCTGGCATGACCTCGTTCGGACGCGCTCGCTCGTGCGCCGGGTGCAGGAGTGGAATCAGGAAGCCGCGCCTTACGTGAAAGATTTCAATATGCTCCGTCCCATCCCGCAATCGCAGATCGACCGGGTGGTAGACGGGCCTAAGTTTCCGCAAAATTCCGGATATTGATAAAAAAAATTCAAATGATGACAAATCGCAGCTTATTACTAGGCATATCGGCGTCCTTGCTGGCGTTGGGTGGCCTGGGCATTCAAACCGGCTTTTGCCAGGGAACCAGCATTAAACCATTGGTAACTGACTTGTACACCGCCGATCCGTCGGCCCATGTATTTAACGGAAAAATCTACATTTATCCATCGCATGACATCGAAGCCGACGTTCCGCAGGATGATGAAGGCGGACACTTTCAGATGCGTGATTACCACGTCTACTCTTTGGATAAAATCGGTGGAAAGGTTACCGACCACGGTGTGGCGCTGGATGTAAAAGATGTTCCCTGGGCCGACAAGCAAATGTGGGCGCCTGACGCAGCATTCAAAAACGGCACTTACTATCTCTATTTTCCTGTAAAAGACAAGGAAGGCGTGTTCCGCATGGGCGTGGCTACGAGCAAATCGCCGACCGGGCCGTTTAAGGCCGAGCCTCAGCCTATGAAAGGAAGTTACAGCATTGATCCCGCTGTTTTTACGGATACAGATGGCAAAAGCTATATGTATCTGGGAGGCATCTGGGGCGGTCAGCTGCAACGCTGGCACACGGGCAAATATGAGAAGTCGTTGATGACGGATCTGGGCAAAGGGCATGAAAACGAGCCTGCATTAAGTGCCAAAGTAGCATTGATGAGCGATGATATGCTTTCATTTTCTGAGCCTTTGAAAGATGTGCAGATCCTGGATGAAAACGGCAAGCCACTCCTGGCATCGGATACCAAACGCCGTTTTTTCGAAGGCGCCTGGATGCACAAGTATAACGGGAAATATTATTTCTCCTATTCCACCGGTGACACGCACCTGCTATGCTATGCCGAAGGAAGTACGCCCTACGGTCCATTTACTTACAAAGGTGTGATTATGAATCCGGTAGAAGGTTGGACCACGCATCATTCCATCGTTGAGGTGCAGGGCAAATGGTATATTTTCTATCACGACGCGGCGCTTTCCGGGAAGACACATTTGCGTAATGTGAAGGTCAGGGAACTGCTTCGCGACAGCAGTGGCAATATCAAAACCATTAATCCCTGAAAACATCGGCGTCATAGTAAGCACGTCTGCATGCTGTGACGCCGTTTTTTATCTTTTAATCAAGAAATAATTTTGTTTTTTCTAAAATACCTCATACCATTGTATTAATTAAAGTGTCATATTGACACATTAATCGATACAAATATCAAATTTTACATGAGGAGAATTTTTTACCTGTTATTCCTGGCGTTCATAACTCCGGGTTACGCACAAACGCCGAGGGTTCAAAAGCTCTGGTATAACCAACCTTCCGGCAAGACGTGGGAAAATGCATTGCCTGTGGGAAATGGCAGGCTGGGCGGGATGGTGTATGGCAATGTGGTGAATGAAACGATCCAGCTGAACGAGCATACATTATGGTCGGGCGGACCGAATCGCAATGATAACCCGGATGCGCTGGCAGCCTTGCCGGAGATCCGCAAATTGATTTTTGAGGGAAAACAAAAAGAAGCCGAAAAGCTGGCCAATAAAACGATCATAACCAAAAAATCACACGGACAAATGTTCCAGCCGCTCGGTGACTTGCGGCTGAATTTTCCAGGTCATGAAAGTTTTACCAATTATTACCGCGAGCTCGACATTGAACGCGCAGTGGCGAAAACCACTTACCAGGTTGATGGCGTCAGTTACACCCGCGAAGTCCTCGCTTCTTTCCCCGAGCGCGTGATCGTGATCCGGCTGACAGCCGATAAGCCGGGAATGCTTGCATTTGATGCTTCCTATGCCTCTTTGCACAAAAATAAATCAATCAAAACAACAGCCTCAAAAGACCTTACCATTGCCGGAACGGCTGCGGATCATGAAGGTGTAAAAGGAATGGTTCGCTTCAAAGGAATTGCCAGAATCAAGACGGAAGGCGGTTCGGTAACGGCTAATGACACTTTATTAATGGTCAAAGGTGCCAATGCAGCCACCATTTACATTTCAATTGCGACGAATTTCAAAAACTATAATGATGTAAGTGGAGATGAAAATGCACTTGCGGCTTCCTACTTGGATAAGGCATCTTCAAAATCCTACGCCGCTATGCTGAATCCGCACATTGCGGCTTACCAAAAATATTTCAAGCGGGTAAAATTTGATCTCGGCACAACAGACCTCGGCAACTTGCCGACGGACGAAAGGCTGAAAAATTTCCGCAATGTAAACGATCCCGAACTGGTTACGCTTTATTATCAATATGGTCGCTATCTGCTGATTTCCAGCTCGCAACCGGGTGGTCAGCCAGCGAATTTGCAAGGGATTTGGAACAACAAAATGATGCCGCCATGGGACAGCAAATACACCATTAACATCAATGCGCAGATGAATTACTGGCCCGCAGAGCGCACCAACCTGAGCGAGCTGCATGAGCCTTTTCTGAAAATGGTGGAAGAACTCTCGCAAACCGGAAAAGAAACGGCCAAAACCATGTACGGTGCCAGAGGCTGGATGGCGCATCATAATACGGACATCTGGCGAGCAACCGGCGCCATCGACGGCGCATTCTGGGGCATGTGGATCGCAGGCGGCGGCTGGACGAGTCAGCATTTATGGCAGCATTATCTTTACCATGGCGACAAAGCTTATCTGGCAAAAATCTATCCGATCCTAAAAGGTGCAGCCACATTCTACGCCGACTTTCTGGTGGAACATCCCAAGTACAAATGGCTCGTCGTAAACCCGGGGAGTTCTCCCGAAAACGCACCGGCAGCGCACGAAGGCTCTTCGCTGGATGCCGGAACGACCATGGACAACCAGATTGCATTCGACGTTTTCAGCAGCACAATCCGCGCAGCCGAAATCCTGAAAAAAGATGCTGCATTCACTGATTCGCTCCGGCAAATGCGCAAACGCCTGCCTCCGATGCACGTAGGCCAGCACGGACAGTTGCAGGAGTGGCTCGACGATGTGGATGATCCGAATGACCATCACCGCCACGTTTCGCATTTATACGGATTGTTTCCCTCCGACCAAATCTCAGCTTACCGCACACCGGAATTGTTTTCTGCCGCCCGCACCACATTGTTGCACCGCGGCGATGTTTCGACCGGTTGGAGCATGGGCTGGAAAGTAAACTGGTGGGCCAGATTACAGGACGGAAATCATGCATTCACATTAATCAAAAGCCAGCTTTCACCCTTGGGCACGTCCAAAGAAGGCGGTGGCACTTACAACAACCTCTTCGACGCGCATCCACCATTCCAGATCGACGGTAACTTTGGCTGCACATCAGGCATTACTGAAATGCTGATGCAAAGCGCGGACGGCTCCGTGCATTTGCTACCAGCATTGCCTGATGTTTGGCAAGCAGGAAATATTGGCGGGCTGCTCGCGCAGGGTGGTTTTGAATTGGTAAACATGGAATGGAAAGAAGGTAAGCTCACAAAGGTTGCAGTGAAATCCAAGCTGGGTGGAAACCTGAGATTACGCGCTCCGAACGAACTGAAATCGGCCGATGGTAAAGCAGTAAAAGTTGCTTCCGGGCAGAATGCTAATGCATTTTACCAAAATGAAGAAGTGACTAATGCGGTTATTTCTCCCAAGGCAAATGCGGCGACCCCGGATTTGAAAAAAACAGTCCTTTACGACATTCCGACTCAGGCAGGAAAAACCTATGTATTTGTTAGTCAGTAACTTAATAATAAATGTTAATTAGTGCGTGCTGTAATGATTAAAAATTTTATCTCCATAGCGCTGCTTGCATTGCTATGCCTTGCACAATCCGTGTCGGCACAGACCACCACATTGGTGAATCCGATCTTGACAGGTTTTTATCCAGATCCGAGTGTGGTGCAGGTGGGCACAGATTACTATCTGGTCAACTCCACATTCTCCTACTTTCCCGGCATTCCCGTTTTTCATAGCAAAGACCTCAAAAACTGGAAACAGGTTGGTAATGTCATTGATCGTGCTTCACAAATGGATTTCATGGGCGAGAAACTGACAAGAGGACTTTTTGCGCCTGCTATCAGCTATCACAAAGGGACTTTTTACGTCACTTGCACGGACATTGACCATGATGGAAACTTTGTGGTTACTGCCAGGAATCCGGCTGGCCCTTGGAGCAACCCGATCCGCGTTCCGCAAGCGCGCGGCATAGATCCGTCGCTGTTTTTTGATGATGACGATAGAGCTTACATTATCTATAACAGCGATGCGCCGGACAGAAAACCGTTGTATTCCGGCCACAGAACGATCCGGATTTATGAAATTGATCCCACCACTTTAAAGGTGATTGGTGAAGAAAAACAGCTTGTTAATGGGGGAGTGAATCTCAGCGAAAAGCCGGTTTGGATAGAAGCACCGCACATCATGAAGCGAAATGGCTGGTATTATTTATATGCGGCAGAAGGTGGGACTTCGGTCAACCACACGGAAGTCGTTTTTCGCAGCAAGTCGGTTTGGGGGCCATTTGTTCCTTATGAAAACAATCCGATTTTAACCCAAAAAGGATTGCCTGATGACCGTAAAGATCCCATCACCTCAGCCGGTCACGCGCAGTTTGTAGACGGGCCGGACGGAAAAACCTACGCGATTTTCCTGGCAGTAAGACCTTATGAGGGCAATTATTACAACACAGGCCGCGAAACTTTCATCGCGCCTGTGGAATGGAAAAACGACTGGCCGGTTATCAATCCGCCCAGCAAGAATGTTGAATATAAATATACCGCCAACTATAAAGAAGTAAAGCAAAAGGACGCGCTTCCGCAGGCCGGCAATTTCGAATACACCTTAACATTCGAAAAGCAACTCGACCCCGCACTGCTTTTCATGAGGACAATTGACAGCAGTTCTTTCTCTTTATCAAAGCAAAATGGTCTGACCATGAAGCTGAAACCCGAAACCATTATGGAATTGGGCAACCCATCATTCATCGGAAAACGCCAGCAGCATTTGTTTTGCACTGCCGAAACGGAAATCGATTTTTCGCCCAAATCAGAGAAGGAAAAAGCAGGCCTGACCATTTTTCAGGATGAATCACATTTCTACTTTTTGAGCAAATCTGTGGAAAATGGAAAACCTTTCGTGCAGCTTTTCAAAAGCGGTGCGGATGGAAAAAGCATGGAGCTGCTTGCTAAACAGTCCATTGCAGATGTTTCGAAACCAGTCAAACTTCGCATCGTTGCAGAAGGTGATTTTTACAATTTTTATTTTTCTAATGGCAGTGCTTGGGAACTGCTCAAAGACAAAGTAGACGCCAAATTCCTGAGCACAGAGGTCGCGGGAGGTTTTATCGGATGCTTGTTCGGCATGTACGCTACTTCCTCCGGAGGGCCGACTTCCAATTCTGCTTCATTTAAATATCTGAAATACACCGGTAATGATCCGATGTTCAAAAGCAAATAAACATTATGCAAAAATCTGTTTTAAATAATCTCCTGATCATCGCTGCGCTGCTTGTATGCAGTCTCGTTCATGCGCAGTCCAATTTTACGAGTAAGTCCATCGGCGTTGGCGTCGTGGTTGCGGACATGGAGCGCTCGCTGAATTTTTATGTCAATGGAATTGGCATGGTCAAAACCGGCAACTTCACCATCAATGCTGAATTTGGGAAGCGTGGCGGTTTGACCGGCGGTGAAGCCGTTGAAGTCAACATTCTGAAACTTGAAAACGGCCCCGAAGGCACCGATTGGAAACTAATGAGTTTTGGGAAAAAGGCCAGTCATCCGAAGTCAAAATTTATCCAGGACGATACAGGTCCGCAGTATATCACCATTCAAGTCAAATCATTGAAACCCATTATTGAAAGGCTAAAAGAGCAGAAAGTGGCTTTTCTGGGAAGCACGCCGACGCCGTTGACAAAAGATAAGCACTTCGTTTTAGTGCAGGACCCGGACGGCACATTTGTAGAGTTGATCGGGCCAATGGAATAGGAAAGGAGCGTTTTTCGCTTTTAGCAGATAGTCAATTGCTGGTTCAGGTGTTTTGCAGATCAATTAAATGATATGATTATGCTTAGAAATTGTCTTGTCTTTATCCTTTGTGCATGCTTTTCCCTCAGTGCTTTAGCACAAAAAGTGAAGCCAATACGGGTTTTGATCGTGGATGGATTTAGTAACCATGACTGGAAACAAACTACTGCTGTAACAAAATGGATATTGGAAGAAAGCGGACGATTCGCGGTGGAGGTTAGTACGGTTCCCGCGGATAGTTTGGAAAGGAGCGCGTGGAACCCGGATTTTACCCAATATGCATTGATTGTCCAGAATACCAACAACATCAAAAATCCCAATCTGCGCTGGTCAAGGCAAGCCGAAAGGCAATTGGAAGAATATGTGAAGAATGGCGGTGGCTTGTACATTCTTCATTCGGCTAACAATGCATTTCCTCATTGGAAAGAATACGACCAAATGATCGGACTGGGTTGGCGGCGCGCCTCCGAAGGCTATGCGTTGGAAATTGACGCAGCAAAAAGCATTACCCGGATCGCACCGGACGAAGGCAAAGGAACAGGGCACGGCGACAGGTTCAATGCATTGATCCAGGTTTTGACGCCACATCCCATTAACAAAGGATATCCCGATCAGTGGCAGACGGCCAATACGGAAGTTTACTATTTTCCTCGCGGACCAGCCGAGAACATCACCGTGCTGTCATGCGCTTTCGACAGCACGAGTACCAAAAGGACCTGGCCAGTGGAATGGGTGGTGAAATATGGCAAAGGACGGATTTACAATTCAAGTTTGGGGCATCTTTGGAAGGGGGAAAGTTACCCGCCTGCTTATCGCTGCATTGGTTACCAAACGACTGTTGTCAGGGCGGCGGAGTGGCTGGCGACAGGGAGAGTAACATTCCCGGTTCCTCCCAATTTCCCAACTGCTATCAGTCAGAGTCTGCGCCCGGAAGATTCCTTTAAAATGCCTTAGTATAGTAAAAAAGCCAATTAATGCTGAACCTATATCCTTTTTGAATCATGAAACGAATTTTATCTATTGTAATGAGCGTTCTGCTCCTCGTATCGACCAGCCAGGCGCAGGAAATTTTGAAAGAAATGCCCAAGGGTTATGACACTGTGCAATCCGGCGTAGCTGCGGGGAAGATTGATTCGGTTCAGTATCAGTCCAAAACGGTGGGAACGAAGCGTAAGGTGCTGATTTATACGCCTCCTGGTTTTAATAAAAAGACGAAATATCCGGTGCTTTATCTTTTGCACGGTATTGGCGGGGATGAAAAGGAATGGCTGAAAGGCGGCAATCCGCAGCTAATCCTGGATAATCTATATGCAGAAAAGAAAATCGAACCCATGATCGTGGTCATGCCGAATGGCAGGGCGATGAAGGATGATGCTGCGACAGGCAACATTATGGCTCCCGACAAGGTGGCTGCATTTGCCACATTCGAGCAGGATTTGCTGAAAGATCTGATTCCTTTTGTAGAAAGCAAATATCCCGTTTTGAAAGATCGTGAGCATCGTGCGATTGCCGGACTTTCGATGGGCGGCGGCCAGTCGCTGAATTTCGGTTTGGGCAATTTGGATCAGTTTGCGTGGGTAGGAGGGTTTTCATCCGCGCCGAATACGAAGGCTCCTGCCGAACTAATGCCGAACCCTGAGGAAGCAAAAAAGAAATTGAAATTACTTTTCATTTCCTGCGGCGATGAGGACCGGCTGATTACATTCAGCAAGCGCACGCACGATTATTTGTTTGAAAACAATGTTCCGCACATCTTTTACATTGAGCCGGGCGTGCATGATTTCAAGGTTTGGAAAAATGGTTTGTATATGTTTTCTCAGTTTTTGTTCAAACCTGTTGATGTTCCTTCTTTGACGAAATACACCATTCTGGGATCACCAGCCTCGACAAACATTCGCAATGTAAAATACCCTCAGATCCTGCCGGACAATCGGGTTGTTTTCCGTACCAAAGCGCCCAATGCACAAAAAGTGCAGGTAGATCTGGGGAAAAAGTATGATATGGTGAAAGACACCGCAGGCGTTTGGTCCGTGACGACGGATTCCATCGGCGAAGGTTTTCATTACTATTCGTTGCTGATCGACGGCGTCGCGTTAGCCGATCCGGCCAGCGAGACATTTTATGGAATGGGACGCATGGCGAGCGGCATTGAAATACCATTCCGGGGCGGCGGCTATTATGCGATGCGCGATGTCCCGCACGGCGATATCCGCGTCAAAAAATACCTTTCGAAAGCCAGCAATTCCTGGCGGGAAATGTATGTATACACGCCTCCCGGCTACGATCAATCGACTGAAAAGTATCCCGTGCTATATCTATTACACGGCGGCGGCGAAGACCAGAGAGGCTGGGCCACGCAGGGGAAAACTAATTTGATCCTCGATAACCTCATTGCGGACGGCAAAGCGAAACCGATGCTGGTGGTAATGATGGACGGAAACCTGGGCAGTCCGATGGGGCCGGGCAGTATGGCTACCGCCGGTGATGGCTTTCTGAAAATCTTCGAAAGTGAGCTAAAACTTGGGGCGCTCCCATTTGTAGAAAGCAACTTCCGCGTGCAGGCCGATGCAGCGCATCGCGCGTTGGCGGGGCTATCCATGGGCGGGATACAGACATTATATGCAGGGGTGAAAAACACCGATCTGTTTTCGTCCCTGGGCGTGTTCAGCTCCGGGTGGTTTGCCAACAATGACGCATTATCCGGCCCGCATTATGCATTTGCCAAAGACAATGCAAAAACCATAAACGGCAATCTAAAAAATTTCTGGATTTCGATGGGCGGCGAGGAAGATATCGCTTACAAAAACTGCAAGATCATGCTTTCCAAATACGACGAGCTAGGCATCAAATACCAATACAGCGAATATCGAGGCGGCCACACGTGGCCGGTTTGGCGACATGACCTATTCGGGTTTTCGCAGCTATTATTTAAATAATATTTTCATCAACTCTGACATTAAATCATGGTAAAGTCATCCCCATTAAAGTCTTGGGTGCAATGTATGGTTGTCTCGACCACATTGTTTTCGTCGCACCAGCTTTTCGCGCAAAAATCCCTCAAAGAAGCATACAAAGATTATTTCCCAATCGGCGTGGCGGTTTCTCCCAGAAGTGTGACCGGCCCGGAGGCGGAACTCATTAAGCAGCAATTCAATAGCATTACGCCTGAAAACGCCATGAAAATGGGGCCGATTCATCCCGAGAAAAACCAATACAATTGGAAAGATGGAGACGCAATTGTTGAATTTGGACAATCGAACGGCATCAAAGTCAGAGGCCACACATTATGCTGGCATAACCAGACGCCGAAATGGTTTTTTACAGATTCAACCGGCGCACAGGTTTCACGGGAAGAATTGTTGGCCCGTTTGAAACAGCACATCACCGACGTTGTGACGCACTACAAAGGCAAAATCTACGCCTGGGATGTTGTGAATGAAGCCGTTCCCGACACGGGCAAAGGCATTTACAGGGAATCAAAATTTTACCAGATCATCGGTGAAGATTACATTCAAAAAGCATTTGAATATGCGCATGCTGCGGATCCCGGTGCCAAGCTTTTTTACAATGATTACAACACGGAAAGTGCCGTTAAAAGGGAGAAGATCTATCAATTGGTAAAAAAATTGAAAGACAAAAACGTCCCGATTCATGGCGTGGGGTTGCAGGCACATTGGTCTATTTTTGAACCCACGCAGGCAGAACTGGAAAAGTCTATTACACAGTTTGCGAGCCTGGGCCTGGCGGTTCAGATCACGGAACTCGACGTTTCAGTACATCCCAAAGAGCACGAGCGCCGCGAAAGAAAAGCTGGCGACGAAAAGAGCGTTTTGACTCCGGAAATGGAGCAAAAGCAGGCAGCGCATTACAAGATGATTTTTGACACTTTCCGGAAACATAAAGGCACCATTACCGGCATCACTTTCTGGAATGTTTCAGACAAAACGACCTGGCTGGATAACTTCCCGGTGCCTGGCCGCAAAGATTATCCATTGCTTTTTGACCAGAATTATAAACCTAAAAAAGCATTTGAAGGCGTCGTGAATTTCTAAAAGCTCTTGTCCTCTGATCTGCAAACTGATGCGCGTTGTTAAGTTTTTATTGTTATTAATCATCCTTTCCGGCAAAGCATTTGCGCAGGTCCGCTTGCCAAAACTGGTCTCGGATAATATGGTTTTGCAGCGCGACCAGCCTATAACTGTTTGGGGTTGGGCGACGCCAAAGGAAAAAGTTACAGTCACGTGTAAAGGCACAAGTCGCAGTGCGGTGACCGGTGCCGATGGCAAATGGACAATCCTGCTGCCCGCGCAACCGGCCGGGACAGGTTTTGAAATGCTGGTAAAAGGCAAAAACCAGGTTCGTATCAAAAATATCGCCTTCGGTGATGTGTGGCTTTGCAATGGACAGAGCAATATGGTGATCAACATGGAGCGTGTGAAGGAACGTTTCCCTGACGATATTGTCACCGCGGATTATCCGGATATCCGCAATTTTTTCATTCCCACAGCAACCGATTTGAATGGGCCCCGGCGAGATTTTCCCAATGCAGAGTGGAAAGCAGCCAGTCCCAAAGACGGGCTGGGCTTTGGCGCTGTTTCCTATTTTTTTGCAAGAGACCTTTACGATCAATACAAAGTGCCCATCGGCATCATTAACAGTTCGGTGGGAGGCACGCCGATCGAGGCATGGATCAGTGAAGGCGGTTATAAAGATTTTACTGACATTCAAAGGATTATTGATAGAAACAAAGATACTTCCTATGTGAATTCAAGGAAGCAGAAGGATTTAAACAATGCGCCAAAGCAGCCCAAGTCAACCGATCCCGGACTAAGCGAACATTGGGAAAGCGAGGCATATCAGCCAAAAGGATGGCGGAACTTCAACATTCCAGGTTACTGGGAAGATCAGGGGCTGAAAGATCTCGATGGTGTGGTCTGGTTTCGCAGGGAATTTGAGGTGCCCGAAAACTGGATCGGCAAGCCGGTGAAGCTCTACATGGGGCGCATCGTGGATGCAGATCAGATGTTTGTCAACGGAAAAAGTATTGGGAATGTGACCTATCAATATCCGCCCCGGCGATATGAGATTCCGGCAGGTTTGTTGAAATCGGGTAAGAATACATTTGTGATCCGGGTTACAAACTCGGCAGGAAAGGGCGGTTTTGTGCCTGATAAGCCGTATTTTATGACAGCGAATGATCAGCAGATCGATCTTAAGGGCACTTGGCAATATAAGGTCGGCCAGGTTTTTCAGTCCAGCGAAATGGCGGATGTCAAGCATGTTCCTTTCGTCGCCCAAAATCAGCCTGCTGCACTTTTCAATGCGATGATCGCCCCGGCTCTGCCTATGAAACTGAAAGGTTTTCTCTGGTATCAGGGCGAGTCGAATGTAGGCGATCCAAAACCTTATGGCGCACTCCTGCCCGCATTGATCCATGACCGGCGCAGGCTCTGGAACGATGAGAGGTTACCTTTTCTGGTGGTGCAGCTTCCCAACTTTCAGGATATAGATTTCACACCCGCCGAAAGCAATATGGCGTTGCTGCGTGAAGCGCAGAACCAGGCATTAATGTTGGATAACACCGCCGTCACTGTCACGTTAGATCTGGGAGAGTGGAACGACATTCATCCGTTAAACAAAAAAGACATTGGGAAAAGACTGGCGCTCTCTGCCAGAAACCTGGCATACGGAGAAAAAAATGTGATTTACAGAGGGCCAACGCTTAAATCACAGCGCATCACACGAGACAAAATGCTCTTAACGTTCGATCATGTTGTCGATGGCATAAAGTCTGGTGACCAGGAAGCATTGCGCTGGTTTTCACTAGCGGATAATGATAAGAAATTTTTCTGGGCCAATGCAAGAATTGTAGGCAAAGACCAGGTCGAACTAAGCAGCGAAACGGTTAAGACACCCAAATACGCTCGTTATGCCTGGCAGGACAATCCCGAAGGCATTAACTTTTACAATTCAGCCGGTCTGCCCGCGTCACCATTCCGGACGGATAGTGAGCAACTGGACGAAACCAAACCCTGGAAAGGGAAAAAGTGCGCCGTTGTGCTGACTTATGACGACGCATTGAATGTCCATCTGGATCATGTGATACCAGCACTGGATTCGCTTGACCTGAAAGGATCATTTTATTTAACCGCTTCATCGGATGCGGCGCGTAACCGGATCAAAGACTGGAGAGCAGCCGCTGCAAACGGACATGAACTCGGAAATCACACCCTTTATCACCCCTGCGATGCAACCGGGCCCGGCATGAGCTGGGTGAAACCCGAGTATGACCTCAGCAAGTATAGCATGGCCAGGATTCAGGATGAGATCCGGATGTGTAACGCATTTTTGAAATCGATCGATGGCCTGGACAAGCGCACATTTGCATTCACATGCGGCCACAAAAAAGTTGCAGAAGGAGAATTTATACAGACACTCTCCGACGAATTTATAGCCGCAAGAGCGGTAAGACATGAAATGCACGCTTTTGAGGAACAAAACCTGATGGACGTGGACTGTTATTCGATGGCAGAAAAATCAGGACAGGAAATGATCAGCCTCGTAAAGCAGGCACAGCAAAGCGGAAAGCTGCTTGTTTTTCTCTTTCATGGCGTGGGCGGGGAACATGCGCTCAATGTCTCCAACCGTGCGCACAGTGAGTTGCTCCATTATTTGAAGGAGAATGAAAAGGACATTTACGTGGATACTATGCGCAATGTAGCAGGGCATATCCAGCATTTGAAGAAATAATTTACGTGAAAACTCCGGTTATGCCCAAAAGCCATTTACTACTTCTTTTTAGCTGCCTTATGATTGGCTCAAAGCTAATTGCAGCAGACCCGCTAGCTTCCGAGGGCGATGACGGATATCGGCTATGGCTTAAATACGAGGCGGTTACGAATGCTCCTGTAAAGACCGAGTATTTGAGATACACCACTTTCATTGGACGGTCAGACAAAGGCGAGATTACGCAGAGTGCGTCCAGGGAGCTGCAAATGGGATTAAAAAATCTTCTAGGTAAAACGGTTCAGGAAACAAGCTCGTCTGCTGGCCGCTCAGGGGGAATCCTCTTCAGAATTGAACCTGGTGCAGCTGCTGCGCAACCAGCGGAAGGTTACCAGGTCCAGTTGTCGGGTGGTAACATTGTTATTGTTTCAAGATCAGAACAAGGGATTCTTTACGGAACGTTTGCTTTGCTAAGGCACCTGCAAATGCAGCGGCCAATCAAAAACCTGAGCATTGCAAGCACCCCGAAAGTGCGTTACCGGATGCTGAACCACTGGGACAATCCGGATGGGACGATTGAGCGGGGGTATGCGGGTGCTTCGCTTTGGAAATGGTATGAACTGCCCGAGCGCGTTGACCCGCGTTATGAAGATTACGCGCGGGCCAATGCGTCGTTAGGAATTAATGGCACTGTGCTCAACAATGTCAATGCGAGCGCACGGTTTATGTCGCAGGAATACATCGAGAAAGTGGCAGCGATTGCGAATGTGCTGCGCAAGTATGGGATCAAAACCTACTTGTCGGTGTATTTTGCTGCGCCGAAAACCCTGGGCGGACTGGCCACGTCTGATCCGCTCGATCCGCAGGTTCGCGCCTGGTGGAAGGAGAAGGTCGCTCAAATTTATAAGGAGATCCCCGATTTCGGCGGATTTTTGGTAAAGGCGAATTCAGAAGGGGAGCCCGGGCCGCAGGATTACGGGCGTACGCATGCAGATGGGGCCAACATGCTGGCCGAAGCCTTTAAAGCTTATGACGGCATTGTGGTCTGGCGGGCTTTCGTCTACAAGGCAGACCCGAATGCTGACCGTTTTAAAGCTGCTTATGAGGAATTTGTGCCGCTGGATGGAAAGTTTGATCCCAAGGTAATTGTGCAGGTCAAGAACGGACCCATTGATTTCCAGCCGCGCGAACCGTTTTCGCCTCTCTTCGGGAATATGCCGAAAACCCCGCTGGGAATCGAATTTCAAATCACGCAGGAGTATTTAGGGTTTGCCACGCATGCCGTTTATGAAGCGCCTATCTTCAAAGAATGTCTGGACTCGGACACTTATGTAAATGGGGAGGGATCGACAGTGGCTAAGGTCGTAGACGGAAGTTTGCACTGTTACACACGCACGCTCATGGCAGGTGTGGCCAATACGGGAAACAGCCAGAACTGGACGGGGCATCCGTTGGCGCAGGCCAATTGGTATGCATTCGGAAGACTGAGCTGGGATCATGAGCTGAGTTCTGAACAGATCTTGCAGGAATGGGTTGCGCTGACTTTAACCCGGAGCGAAAAAGCAAGTGGGCACATTGCCGCACTCATGTTGCGTTCAAGGGAGATTTACGTTAACTACAATACGCCACTCGGGCTTTCGCGTCCCTGGATGGGCGTGCACTTTGCGCCCGAACCCTGGCAAAACAAAGGTTCCCGGCCCGACTGGACGGCCATATATTACCATCGCGCTGATTCTTCGGGAATTGGCTTTGACAGGACAGCTTCCGGAAGCAACGCGCTGGCCCAGTACAAACCCCAAGTACAACAGCAATGGAATAATCCCGACCGGACACCCTTGCCTTATCTGTTATGGTTCCACCATGTGCGCTGGGACCAAAAGCTAAGCACCGGCCGATCCTTGTGGCAGGAACTTTGCACCCGCTTTTATACAGGCGCCGATTCTGTTCTCTGGATGCAGCAGCAATGGGATCTGGCAAAGACAAGCCTTGATCCGATGGTTTTTACCGATGTAGCCGAGCGGTTAAAAGTTCAGCGCAGAGAGGCAATCTGGTGGAGAGATGCCTGGGTTTTGTATTTGCAATCCTTGGCCAGGCAACCTATTCCCGCGGGTTTTGAGCCGCCGAAGAGAACCTTGGAAGAAGTGAAGCAATCCGTGCATGTCTATCTAATCCGTTAAACTGGTATCTGTTCAAAGAATAACAAATTTTCATAAAAAATTAATATTCTGGTTAAGTGTACCATTGACAAATATCAAAAACATATTATATTTGTAATAGGATACATCTGATTAAAAATTGGATTAAACCGCCGATATCATTTGCTTTTTCTTTCGTTTCGAAATCCCGTAAGGGATATTTTGTGCTGTTTAACAAGTGTCATCTAAACATTTAAATCAATGCTTATGAAGAATCGATTACTAGCGTTTTCTTATCTCAGGGGAAGTTGGCTAAGGGGATCTGTGCTGTTACTGCTGCTGTCTGTGCAGGTGGTTTATGCCGGAAGATTTGCGGATCAACAGGTTGCCGGAAAGGTAACTGCCGATAATGGTGAGGCCCTGCCGGGTGTGAATGTAACATTGAAAGGGAGTAGCACAGGGACGACCACGGACACGAAAGGCGAATTTTCAATTACTGTGCCTTCCGAAAGCAGTGTGTTGGTTTTCAGCTTTATCGGCTATACAAAGCAAGAGGTCGTGGTGGGGACTAAAACCCGGATTGACATTCGGCTATCAGCCGAGGACCAGGCTTTGGAAGAAATGGTGGTCATCGGTTATGGTTCGCAAAAGAAATCTTCCCTTACCGGCGCCGTATCATCGGTTTCACCCAAAGAGCTCACTGCTTTGCCGGTTGTGAGCGCGGAGCAGGCTTTGCAGGGAAGAGTGCCGGGCGTGCGCGTAGTCAATAACGGTAGTCCGGGACAAACTCCGGTCGTACGTATAAGGGGTATCGGTTCCATCAATTACGCTTCCGGGCCGCTTTATGTGATCGACGGAATTCCTGCCGGCGACTTGAATAACCTCGATCCGAAAGACATTGAATCACTGGAAGTGTTAAAGGATGCGAGTTCCGCCGCTATTTATGGTTCCAGGGCATCCAACGGGGTGATTATCATTACCACAAAAAAAGGATCGAAAGACGGCAAGCTGCATGTGAATCTGGACACGTATTTTGGCACACAATCGGCTTGGAAGAAGTTGGATGTGCTGAACACAGACCAATACATTCAGTATGCAACGGCTTTGCTGGGCAATGCGGGCATCGCTATGCCGGGCAGATTGTCTGATCTGAACCAGCCGATCTACCAGGGTGCCACGCAGACTTTTGCCCAGACCAACACCAACTGGCAGGACGTAATGTTCCGCAACGCGCCGATCCAGCAGCACCAGGTTTCCGTTTCAGGAGGTAACAATGTTTCCCGCTTCTTTACGTCTGCCGGCTATTTCGACCAGGAGGGGATCTTGATCGGGACCAACTACAAGCGTGCCAATGTGCGCCTCAACTCTGATCATCAGGTTACCAAATTTTTAACCATTGGCCAGACTCTGACCGTGTCATTCGACAAATCACGCGGTGAGCAGGGTTTTGGCGGAGGGCGTACCGCAGTCATGCAAATGATCCGGAACCTGCCTTACTGGCCGGTGACCGATCCGACAAAACCCGGAGGTTACAGCTCGCCCACTGCCGCTGATGGCAGTGACCCCGATAACCCGGTCCGTATTGCATTGATGGATGTAACGCGTAACCAGCGTCTGAAACTGCTCGGATCACTTTTTGCAGAGGTAAAATTGGCAAGCTACCTGAAATACCGTTTCAGTTTTGGTGCCGACGTCGTTTCTGCAAACACGGTCAATCAGTTCCCTATCTATAATGATGGTTTCAAATCGCGGACGCAATATGAGATCCAGGACAACCGCACCAATTTCTTCTCGCCTGTGCTGACCAATCAGCTGACATTTGAAAAGAATTTTGGCAAACATTTACTGAATGTAACCGCAATTATAGACAAGCAGACTTTCCGCACCAGCACCCTGAATGGCTCTGGTTATCGCCCAAACAACGACATCGACGAGTTGCAGGGAGCGTCTAACCCCAACGCAACCAGCACATTGGATGAAAGCTCGCTGATCTCGTATGTAGGACGTTTGAATTATGAGTATGCAGGGAAATATTTGCTGAGCGGCTCCATCCGCCGGGATGGTTCCTCCCGTTTTGCACCAGGAAACAAGTGGGGAACATTCCCTTCGCTTTCGCTGGGATGGCGTATCAGTGAGGAAGAATTCCTGAAAGCCGTTCCCGCGATCTCCGAACTGAAAATCCGCGCCAGCTACGGACAAACTGGTTTTAACGGAATCGGAAGCTATGCATGGCAGGCGCTTGTTTCAGCCGATAACAGTAATTATGTTTTTGGCGGGAATAAAGTGCTGGGCTCTTATTTCAGTTCACTTGCTAATACGACGCTGAAATGGGAAAGCACAACCATGACCAACCTGGGGATAGATCTGGCCTTGTTCAATAACAGCGTTACGTTCACGGCAGAAACTTATCGCCGGAATACAGACGGATTGCTGTTACAGGTCCCGATTCCCAATTCTGTGGGATACTCAACCTCGCCTTTGTCTAACATTGGCAGCATGAAAAACTGGGGTTACGAGTTCCAGTTGGGTTACAGCAAAAACGATGGTGACTTCAAATGGAATGCTTCGGCTAATTTGGATATAACCAGGAATAAAGTGCTGAGCCTTGCAACGGAAAGCGCGACACTATTCGCAGGTTCCAATGCAGATTTCGGCGGTGCCGATATTACAAAAACCGAGGCTGGACATCCCATTCAATCATTCTTTGGATATGAAGTAGAGGGCATATTCCAAAATCAGGGCGAGATTAATGCCGCCAATGCATTGGATGGAGACGACAAAACCAAGTATCAGGATGCGGCCGCACCGGGAGATATCCGTTTCAGGGACCGGGACGGCGATGGCCGGATCACGCCTTCCGACAGAACTTACCTGGGAAGCTTTATTCCAAAATTCAGCTACGGGGCAAATTTGGGTGGAAGCTATAAAAACTTCGACTTCACATTGTATCTGCAAGGGGTGCAAGGCAACAAGATCTACAACGGAACAAAGGTGATAGAGCAGGGAATGCTGCGGTTGTTCAATGCCGGAACGGATGTGCTCAACGCCTGGACGCCGACCAATACCGACACCGACGTGCCGAGAGCGGTTAGCGGCGACCCAAACAACAACAGCCGCACCAGCGACCGTTTCGTTGAAAACGGATCTTATATGCGGATCAAAAACCTGAGCATCGGTTACACGATCCCTGCCAAGATTCTATCTGCTTTGACAAAAGAAACCATTACCAAAGCCCGCTTTTACGTTTCGGCCACTAACTTGCTGACATTCACTAAATATTCCGGACTGGATCCTGAAATCGGTGTGAACGGATCGTCCACCGACACGGCGACGCAGCTGATCAATGGCGTCGATTATGGGATGTATCCGCAGCCACGGACATTGCAAGTGGGTTTGAGCGTAGGATTTTGACATTGAAACTTTGATAAAAGGAAATTTATGAAAAAGAAACTAATCATCATTTACGCTTTTCTATTCGGGATCGTGTTCGCCTGTAATGACGATACGCTCGAAAAGACGAACCCTAACGGCGTGACCGTTGAAGGTTACTACAAAATTGGGGCTGAGCTGAGCAGTGGCGTTACGAGTGTGTATTCCATGCTCAAATCCAATAACCTCGTCGCCCGTGAATGGTTCTTCCTGCACGACCTTCGCAGCGACGACGTAGCGGCAGGCGGCGGCCAGTTGGAAACGCCGCGTAACCAGTTGCTGCTGGGCACGCACGACGCTGGCAATTCTGTGTTGGGGACGGTTTGGCTTGCTTATTACCGCATGATCCACCGTGCCAATGCGGTTGTAGACAACTCAACGAAAGTGACGGATTTGTCAGAAGAAAATAAAAAGAGGCTTCTTGGTGAAGCACGTTTTCTCCGGGCATATGCCTATTATGAGCTGGTGAGCCTTTGGGGTGATGTGCCGCTCTATAAAAATTATGTTCTGACTGTCGATGGCAGCCTGCCGCGCGCTCCTGCTGACGAAGTGTATGCTTATGTAATCGGTGAGTTGCAGGCAATCCAGGCTGATCTTCCGCTCACATATGACGCAGCAAATCAGGGCCGCGCGACCAAAGGCGCAGCACAGATGCTGCTGGCCAGGGTCCATATGCAGAAAGGCGATTATGCCAGTGCCAAGACCGAATTGCTGAAAGTGTACAGCTCAGGCGTTTACACGCTTGTCGATAATTACAATGACAACTTTCTCGAAGAAACCGAATTCAACAAAGAGTCCATTTTTGAGGTCAATTTCTTCCCTTCCGGCGGAGTTTACAACTGGGACGGCGATGGAAATGGTGCAACCGCAGGAACCGAAACGGTGCGGACGCAGGAGTATTCGGCCATCGGATGGCGCAATGTGATCCCATCGAATGGTTTGTTGTCAGAATTTGAAAAAACGACTAAGGGTGATGCTAAAACGGATCCGCGTTACGGTGACTCGTTTTATTTCACAGGAGAGAAATATAACAAGGGCGCTAACACATTAACGGACGGCCAGCAGAATGGCAATTCGTCGGTGGTGGACGGTGTGACGCAAAAAGTAAGCTGGCAAAAATATTCGCTCATGTATAAAATGAACGAATCCTTCTTGACCGGTGCGATTAACCAGCGCATTATGCGTTTTGCCGAAACCATCCTGGCGCTTGCCGAAGTTGAAAATGAACTCGGAAACACGGCGCAGGCAGTAAAATACCTGAACATGATCCGGGCCCGCAAAAGCGTAAGCATGCCAGCCTACCCCACTTCCAGATTTCCCGTTTCTAACAAGGACCAGGTTTTTGCAGCCATCGTCCACGAAAAACGCGTGGAACAAAGCGGCGAACAAATCCGGAACAGGGACATTGTGAGGTGGAGGAAATTGAAGAAAATTAAAACCGAACCGATCACATATTTCCAGGCCAATAAGCATGAGCTGCTGCCAGGTTCCGCAACAGGAAGTGGACAACAACGCGAAGATTGAGCCGGCAGATCAGAATCCGGGATATTAGGAAGTAGTTACATTTGATCCCATCGTTTTTTGTCACCCTGAGCGGCCTGTGCGCTCAGGGTGACAAACCTTTAAAAAGCAGTTTTAACATATGTCAAAATACATTTCCATAAACTACCACTTCCTCCTTTTCTTGCTGCTGCTTCTCTCCTGCAAAAAGAAGCAGGAAACCCTTTTTCGATCTCACGCTTCCTCTGAAACCGGAATTGTTTTTTCCAACACATTAACACCGAATGACTCCATTAACCCATTCACATTCACCAATTTTTATAACGGCGGCGGCGTTGGGATCGGGGATGTGAATAAGGATGGGAAGCCGGATATTTTCCTTGGCGGAAACCAGGTGAGCTGCCGGTTATATCTGAGCAAAATTGATACACGCACAAAAAAATGGGCATTTGAAGACATCACCGAAGCGGCTGGCGTAAAACGAATCGCTGGTGCACCGGGATTTCAATGGTTGACATCAACCAGGATGGCCTGCTGGACATTTACGTTTCTGTGGCCAGGCACATTAAAATTCCTTCTGCCGATACAGAGAACTTGCTTTTTGTTAACCAGGGCACGGGTGAAGATAATGTGCCTGTCTTTAAGGAGATGGCCAAAGCATATGGTTTAAATGACGCTTCATTTACCGTCCAGACGGCCTTTTTCGACGTTGATCTGGACGGAGACCTGGACGCATTCATGATGAATTCTGCGCCTGATCTTCAAAACCCCAATTTTCTCCGCAAGACCTATAACGACGGATCTTATCCGAGCACGGGTAAGTTGTATCGCAACGAAGGTGCCGGGGAAAATGGAATTCCTGTTTTTACCAATATATCCAAAGAAGCAGGTGTAAGATACGAAGGGTTAGGGCTTGGATTGGCTATAAGTGATTTAAATAAAGACGGTTATCCGGATATTTACTGTTCCAATGACTTCATCAGCAGCGATATTTTTTATCTGAACAATGGTGCCAAAAATACCGGAATGCCTGGTTTCAACAACATTATCCGAGAGGCGACGGCGCATACGAGCTTATATGGCATGGGACTGGACGTTGCTGACATCAACAATGATACTTACCCGGACATCTTCCAGCTTGATATGCTTCCGGAGGATAATTTCCGGCAGAAAAAAATGCTTGCCGGGCAGGATTACGACCGGAAGGAAATGAGCGTTTCGGACCAATATGGCTATCAGCTGCAATACATGCGCAATATGTTACAGCTGAATCAAGGAGCGGCCGCCAATCGGGACGAAAGGGGCATGCCTGCGTTCAGCGAAATCGGTTTGCTGGCGGGTGTTGCCAAAACCGATTGGAGCTGGGCCCCGCTGATCGCCGATTTTGACAACGACGGACAAAAAGACATTTTTATCACCAACGGTTATCGCCGCGACGTCACGGATCGGGACTTCATCCAGTTTAAGGAAGATTTTTCAAATTTTGGCACCAACAATTTCAAGCAGCAGAATGCCCTGGAACTGATCAAAAAAGTACCAGAGGTGCAGATTGCCAATTACGCCTATAAAAACGCCGGAAACCTCACGTTTTCCAACACGTCCGGGGAATGGGGACTCGACGAACTTTCCTATTCCAATGGCGCCGCCTATGCCGATCTGGACGGCGACGGCGACCTGGATCTGGTTGTTAATAATATTGATTCAGAAGCATTTATCTATGAAAATGATATCCGGGAGAAAGAAACATCAAATTTCTTGAGCATTGCGTTGGAGGGAGCAAAGGGAAACTTGTCGGGAATTGGCAGCAAAGTGACAATATGGGCTGGCAGGACTTCCCAATACGCCGAACTGAGCATTGTTAGGGGTTTTCAGTCTTCTGTTGACCCGGTGTTGCATTTCGGTTTAGGCAAAGGGAAAGTAATCGATAGCCTGGAAGTTGTGTGGCCGGGCGGCAAATCTCAAAAGCTGTATAAAGTCTCTGCAAACAGGCGCCTGGTTCTGAGTCAGAAAAACGCAGCAGATTCAGGAAAGTCTGGACAGGCTGAACCACAGTCAGAACCTTATTTTACTGACATTACCAAGGAACTGCATCTTGATTTCCAGCACGTCGAGGGTAATTTCGTAGATTTCAAACACACCGCAACCATGCATAAAATGCTTTCCAAAAGCGGCTTTGCCGTTGCGTCGGGCGATGTAAATGGAGATGGTTTGGAGGATGTTTTTGCAGGGGGGAGTTATCGGGGAAGCAAGCCGACCATTTTCCTGCAAACGGCTGACGGCCGGTTTGAAAAGCGCATTATTTTGCAGGATTCATTGCATGAAAACGCTGCTGCGGCCTTTCTGGATGCGGATAGGGATGGTGATCCGGACTTGCTGATTGCAATTGGGGGAAATGAACTGCCCGTGACGGAGCAGGCTTTTTATAAAGTGCAGTTGTATCTCAATAATGGCAAGGGCAGTTTTCTGCCCGCAGCTGAAACGGCCATTCCTCAACTTTCGCTAAGCAGTTCCTGCCTGGCGACCAATGATTTCGACAAAGACGGCGATCTGGACATTTTTATAGGCGGCCGCAGCATTCCAGGCAAATATCCACTTCCTGCCAGCAGTTATTTGCTAAGAAATGACGCCACAAACGGCCAGCCGCATTTTACCAATGTGACCTCTGCGTTTTGCCCCGAGCTGCTTCATGTCGGCATGGTTTGCGGCGCGGTATGGGCCGATACGAACCAGGATGGTTTTGACGATCTCGTGCTTGCGGGAGAATGGATGCCGATCCGGATTTTTGAAAATATAAAAGGAAAGTCATTGCATTCGCAAAAAACAGATAATGGTTTAAACCAGTTTACCGGATGGTGGAACAGTGTTGCGGCCAGTGATTTCGATCACGACGGCGATATCGATTTCATTGCAGGAAATGAGGGTTTGAACACATTTTACAGAGCCTCAGAAAAAGAGCCGATCAAGATTACTGCGAAGGATTTCAATGGTGACGGCACTTTTGACCCGCTAATGGGCTATTTCATCCAGGGTAAGCGTTATCCGAGCGTCCCGCGCGACGCATTGAACCAGCAGGTAATTCAGTTTCGCCGGAAATTTCCGCATTATGCAGATTACGCACAAGTTACTTTCGACAACTTGCTATCCGCCGATGAAAAGGAAGATGCATATGCTGCCGAGGCAACTTTTCTCCAAAGCGCTTACATTGAAAATTTGGGACAGGGGAAATTCAAAATTCACGCGTTACCAATCGAGGCTCAAAAATCACCTGTTTTTGGTATTAATATGGCCGATGTAAATGCAGACGGACACGACGACGTGGTCCTGACAGGGAATTTTTATCCCAATGAAGTCAATATGGGCAGGCAGGACGCGTCTACTGGCTTGCTGCTGCTGGGAAATGGGAAAGGCCGGTTCACGCCAAAGGACTGCGCTGCCAGTGGGTTGATGATCAAAGGCGATGCCCGCAAAAGTATTTTTATAAAAGGCATTAATCAGGAGAAGTGGCTGTTAACCGCCGTAAACTCCGGTTCTATTCAGGTTAACAGATTAAATCGTAGCAAAGACAAATAAAATCATCGTACAGATAAATAGAAGACGCCATTTGATTAGCTCAAACGGCGTTTTTGCCTTCCCGGGAAATTTAATAAATTTCGTTTTTAATATTTTCTCTGAAACTTGTCAGCAGCATTTTCTGCACCTTCTTTTACTTCATCTTCGGCTGTATCTGCAAATTCATTGAATTTTGACTCTGCATCGCTGCCGATAGATTCAACGGATTCCTTCGCATTACTTGCTAAATCGCCCGCTTTACTTTTAACATTTTCCCATTGTTTGCTCAACTTGTCCGACTGCTGACCAGCGACATCCTTAATTTTTTCGCGGAATTCTTTTCCGGATTTTGGAGCAAATAGAATCGCCGCGCAAGCGCCAATAGCTGCGCCCAGAAGCAGGCCCGTGATCAGCCCATCATTATGCGCACTGTCATCATTGAAGTCAACATTTCCATATTTGGTTTTCATAATCTCTTTCTTTTAAGTTTAACTAACGGGATTTTAGCTAGAAAAAGCATGCCAGGAAGATAGCTAGATTAATAAAAGGTGAGATTTTTTTCGCCATATTATTCCGGGAGGTCTGGAAAATGATGGAGAAAAAGGAACTAGCAAGCTGATTAAATGATTTTAACTGGCAGCGTTCTTACATTTTAATACATGGACATGGCCGATAAACAAATTCACGATATACCCTTTTCCATTCTTGATCTTGCACCGATCACGGAGGGAAATAATGCAGCTACTACATTTAAAAACAGCCTCAAGCTTGCACAGCGTGTTGAAGAGCTGGGCTATAACCGATACTGGCTTGCCGAGCACCACAATATGGAAAGCGTAGCCAGTTCGGCTACTGCTGTGCTGATCGGCTACATTGCCGGTGGCACAAATACGATCCGTGTGGGCAGCGGCGGCATCATGTTGCCCAACCATGCCCCATTGGTGGTTGCCGAACAGTTCGGCACGCTTGCGTCCCTTTATCCGGACCGCATTGACCTCGGACTCGGGCGTGCGCCGGGAACAGACCAGGTTACCGCCCGAGCGCTCCGGCGCAACTACATGGAATCCGCGCAGGATTTTCCGGACGATATAATAGCGTTGCAAACCTATTTTTCCAAAGAAAACAGCAATTCCAAGGTACGCGCTATTCCTGGCGAAGGCCTGGATATACCAATCTGGATATTGGGTTCGAGCACCGACAGTGCACAACTGGCTGCGCACCTGGGGTTGCCTTATGCATTCGCCAGCCACTTCGCACCCAACCAGTTTATGACTGCGATAGACCTGTACCGCCGGAATTTCAGGCCGTCCCGATATCTTTCGAATCCTTATGTAATGGCTTGTGTGAATGTGATCGCCGCGGATACGACGGAGGAAGCGGAGCGTCTTGCAACCTCTTTCTTTCAACTCGCTACCGGAATTATCACAGGCAGACGCCGCCCTCTGCAACCACCCGTGAAAAGTATGGACGGACTTTGGGGAGAATATGAGGAAGCGGCCGTGAGACAGATGATGAAATACACATTCATCGGGGACAAAAAGAAGGTAAGCAGTGACCTTGTCTATTTTCAGCAACATACACAGCTGGATGAATTAATGGTAACCAGCCATATTTTTGACCCGGAAGCGCGTATTCACAGTTACGAAGTCCTGAAAAGTGTGCAGCATGCAGGGGTTGTGGGATAGTCGGCCTCTTGCCTGATATTTAGGCAGGATCACAGACTGAATTTAAATACATATTAACAAAAACGCGAGCGCGGCGGCCTGTATCTGGCCGCCGCGCTCGCGTTTTGTTGCTGGTCAAGCACTATCCAAATACAAATAGGAAAGTTTAGTATTAATTAATATTTAGTTAATACCTTAGCTATAATAGCGGATTACCTTTGTTTTGAGATACAATTATACTTCTTATGGTTAAGTATGATTTAACTCTCGTCTCCCTTTCCATCTTTTCTGTACAACGTTTTAACCCTTGTTTTATGAAATCATTTTTTATCAAACCCATTGTGCTGGTGCAGCATGGACTGGTTGCCCTGGGCATGCTGGTTGTGTCTCCGCTGGCGGAAGGTGCGGGTGGCCCTTTACGGCCTTTAACCGAAACTGGCCACGGAGAACGCGTCCGCCAGGCGGAACCTGTGAATTTGCCGTCAGGCAGAACTGTGTATTCCGACAAAGAAATTGATCTTGACATTGCGGGGAAAGTGGTGGACAGCAAAGGGCAGCCGTTACCAGGAGTGAACATTATCGTGAAAGACTCGCAAAAAGGAACTTCAACAGATGCAAATGGAAAATTTGTGATCAATGTTGATTCAGAAAAGGACATTCTCGTATTCTCATTTATAGGTTACCAAACGCAGCAGGTCATTGCGGGCAATCAGAAAGAAATTTCTGTTACGCTGGAAGAGGATACTAATGTGCTGAACGAAGTGGTGGTAACCGCGCTGGGAATTACCCGGGAAAAGAAATCCCTTGGTTATGCGACGCAACAGATCAAAGGCGATGTCATTAATGAATCGCCCGCTTCAAACTTTGTCAATAACCTTTCGGGAAAGATCGCTGGCGTCAACATCAGCGGCGCGGGTGGCGTTGGGTCTTCGGCCAGGATCGTGATCCGGGGTGAATCCTCGTTATCCATGCAAAGCCAGCCTTTATTCATCATCGATGGCGTTCCGGTGGGTAATGATGGCACAAATAACAGCGGATCAGCCGATTACGGAAACAGTGCATCGGAGATCAATCCCGCTGACATTGAGTCGGTTAACGTTTTGAAAGGTCCTGCGGCCGCAGCATTATATGGTTCACGCGCAGCGCGTGGTGCGATTGTAATCACAACCAAGAAAGGCAGTAACAGAAAAGGCGTGGGCGTCAGCTTCAACTCATATCTGTTTGGGACGAAAGTCGGGCGGTTACCTAAGTTCCAGAATCAGTTTGGCCAGGGTAACAATGGTCAGTATGAAGGTTCAAATTTTGGTGCGAGCTGGTCGGCCTACCCCAATGGAAACAATGATGATTATGACGAAAGCTGGGGGCCCAGAATGGACATTGGCACAACCAAAGCACAATTTGACTCCCCAACAGCCAATGGTTTCCGCGGAGCGGACGTGGCGGTAAACAACCGCGGCGACATTATCCAGACGCCCTGGGTCTCGCAACCCAACAACATCAATGATTTTTTTACAACCGGGAAAAAATACTATAATAATCTGGCTTTTTCAGGCGGCAACGAAAATGGCGATTACCGGCTTTCGCTTACATCCCTGAATGAAAAAGGGGTTATTCCAAATAACAATCTGGACCGCTATCAGGTAAACCTGAACAGCAGCTATCACCTGACTAAGCGGTTGACTTCTTCCATCAATATTAATTATGTAAAACAAACCAGCGACAACCGCCCTGACAATGGTTATGGACGCAATACATTCATGTACTTTTTTACCTGGATGGGACGTAACGTGAACATGAACAGTCTGAAACGTTACTGGCAGCCCGGGCTGGAAGGCATTCGCCAGTTTCAGTATAACTATGGCGAAAACCACAATAACCCTTTCTTTTTGCAGTATGAAAATACCAAAGGGCAGGATAAAGACCGGGTTTACGGGAACATTGCTCTGGAATACGCATTTAACGACCATTTGAAGCTGAAAGCAAGGGTCGCAGATGATTTTTACAATGATTTCAGGCCGATGCAATGGGCGGTAAGCACCGTAGACAATGAAAGCGGACGTTACGAAATTGTGCAGATCAAAAACGAAGAGCGTAATGCTGATTTCCTTTTGACCTACAACAATACATTCCATAACCAGGATTTTGGATATAACATTTCTGTGGGCGGAAACCGATTTGACAACTTCGGGCATAGCGAAAATGTGGCAGCTCCGCAGTTACTGATTCCCGGTGTTTACAGCATCAGCAATACGGCCTCGCCGCTTACAGGAGGTTCAAGCAGATATAAAAAACGCATCAACAGCCTTTACGGAACAGCAAACCTGAACTACAAGGACTATGTATATCTGGATATCACGGCCAGAAATGACTGGTCGAGTACGCTGCCCGCGGGAAATAACGCTTATTTCTATCCTTCCGTTGGCCTGAATGGTAACCTGAAAAGCATTCTCGGCCTGCCTGACGTGATCAGCCAGGCGCAATTGCGGGGAAGCTGGGCCAAAGTTGGTAATGACACAGGGCCATATGCTTTGAAAAATACCTACAATTACGCAGCGCCCTGGGGAAGCAATTATGCGCTCACCGGAACAGGCGGACTTTTGAACCCGAATCTGAAACCGGAGATTATTACAACCTTCGAATTTGGAACTGCGTGGAGCTTCTTTAACAACCGGGTAGGCTTTGATGTAACCTATTATAATGCGCTTTCCAAGAACCAGATCATCAGTTTGCCGACCGTGCAGAGTTCGGGTGCAAGCAGCAGGCAGATCAATGCAGGCGAGATCAGGAATAAAGGCGTGGAAGTGGTTGTAAACATTGCGCCGGTAAAAACGGCTGATTTTCAATGGAATGTTACCTTGAACTGGTCGCGTAACGTAGGCAAGCTCGTGTCACTGACAAGCGAAGTTGACAAAATCGTTCAGGCTGCTCCTGGGGAAGATGCTTCCATTCAAGCACGTGTGGGTGAGAAAATGGGTGCCATCTGGGGGCCAGGCTATCAGCGTGTGAAGGAAGGCCCGATGGCAGGTGAAGTGATTATTTTCAACGACGCTTATCCGAGGCAAACCAGCGAAGATATTTATCTGGGTAACTATCACCCGGATTGGATCGGGGGCATCTATAATCAGCTCAATTACAAAGGTGTAAGCCTTAATTTTATGTTCGGCGGGCAGTTTGGGGGTAAATTTGTCTCACGGTTCTATAATAAAGCAGCCGGTGCAGGTCAGCTCGAGGAAAGTGCACTGGGACGCGGCGCGCGCACGCCTGGTAAGGAATATGATGCGCCGTACTACATCCCGGGCGCTGCACAAATGGAAGATGGAAGTTATCAGCCTAACAACACGAGCACGGACGGGACTTACAGCGCCGGTGTTTACGGCACAAAGGCCAGGGATTTTATCAAAAAACCACTTGACCATATTTCCGAGGCGCAGCTATTCAGCTCCACGTATTTTAAGCTGCGCGAAGTGTCGCTGGGCTACGCATTGCCCGCTAAATGGCTTGCTAATGGCAAATTTATCAAGACAGCCAGAGTTGCCGTTACAGCCAGAAACCTATTCCTGATCACGCCGAAAAGCAACAAGCACTTCGATCCCGAGGTAACGACAGCCACAGACGGCGGCGGATTGATTCCAGGATTTGAAAACATGAGCACGCCTTCGACGCGTGAAATGGGTGTTAGTCTGAACCTGAATTTTTAAAAATTAAAATCTGAATGATGAAAAAGTTAAGCTACATATACGGATTGCTGCTGCTGCTGAGCGTGAGCTGCACCGACGATTTTGAAGAGATCAATAAAAACCCGAACTCGCCCGATGTGGTGACCAATGTGGGTTTGTTGTTGCCCAACGCGATCCGCGCGTCGGTGAACAAGAGCTATTCCAGCGCGTATGATCGCGGCGGGATTGCGGCCAATCTGCTGGCCTCCGATTTTGCAAGTAATTTCAGTAACTGGACAAGAGCCGATGCGACGGGATATTTTCTTTGGAATTATTACGACTATATCCGTGATCTGAACGAAGTCATTTCGATTTCCGAAAAACAAAACCTGAAAAACTACAAAGGCGTCGCGCTGGTTTTGCGTTCCTGGATGTTCCAGAGCCTTACGGATATCTACGGACCGATCCCATTCCGCGAAGCGGCTAATGCCAAGTTGCAGGGAATCAGCGCACCGGCTTACGAAACGCAGGAGGCCGTCTATGCCGGCATACTGGCTGATCTGGCGGAAGCGAACACGCTTTTGGGTGCGGGAAATGAGACGGTTACGGGCGATATTTTGTACAACGGAAATACAGCCAACTGGAAAAAACTGGCGAATGGTTTGCGGTTGCGCTTGCTCATGCGCCAGTCGAAACGGGTAAATCCTACGGCTGAAATGCAAAAAATTGTCGCAGATCCTAACACTTATCCGCTTTTTACATCGCATAAAGATCAAGCTGCATTGGAATATCTGGCCGATATGCAGGCCAACGAATCGCCGTTTTACAGGTCAGGCAATGGCGGCACGAACACAAAAGTTTCCAAGCAGCTTGTCGATTATCTGAAAACCACGAACGATAAACGCTTATTCATTTATGCCTTGCCTACGCCCGCCAGCAGCGCAATCGACGCGAACGGCAATCGCCCGGACCCATCCAAATTTGTTTATGCAGGCGATCTGAACGGCATAGGCATGTTTCCGAATGCCAACATTACATCGCCTTCAGGCATGCTTTGGATGTCAATCCAGTTTAGTCCGGATCTGGCTTCGGCGAAAGGCGGTCAGGGGATTATCATGAGCTATTCGGAGGTTCAGTTTATATTGGCAGAAGCAGCTGAGAAAGGCTTCATTTCAGGTGGATCTGCCGCCGCCGGGAACTACTATTTAAAAGGCATCAAAGATCAGTTCGCGTATTACGCTTCCCGGGTGCCAGCTAACTATGCGGCGTCTTATCTAAAACTTTCGCCCGCAAGTATCTCAGCGGATGACAGTTATTTCAAACAGGAAGCCATAGCTTACACCGGGACTGCGGCGCAAAAACTTGAAAAGATAGGCGTTCAGAAATGGATCTCTCTGTATCAGATCGGTTTCGAAGCCTGGTCCGAGTGGCGAAGAACGGGCATACCAAAAATTCCGGTTGGGCCTGTGGGGCCTGGTTATGTTCCAAGGAGGATGTTTTATCCTGCCGACGAGCTAAGGATCAACGAAGCCAACTATCAAAAGGCCGTTTCCTGGCTAGGCGCCGACGATCTCAAATCGCGTGTATGGTGGGATGTTAACTAAATTCAATGTTGAAAAAGCCGGAAGAAAGTTTCCGGCTTTTTCTGTTTACACCAATGTTCGTGGATTGAATGCTGTCTGCAAACATTTATGCCAAAAAGTCCCGCAGCAAGTCTCCCGGAACCGTACCATTGATATTTGTCTCAGCCAATGTTTCCCCGATCTCCGGATTCATGAGAACAGAAAATGTATTAACCGGACGTGCAGGCATCGGATCGAAGATGAGCTGTTCGGGGAAGCGGGTCAGCTTGATCGAAGAACTGTCCGGATCCTGCTCGATAAAGGTGTCAAAATGGGTAAAATTATTGTTAACAAGGTCTAATACAGGTTCTTTCGATTGCGCAAGCTTTTCCTTGAACCCGATTGCCGTTCCATAATTTACCATATATTCACAAAGCCTGCGAAATAATTTTGGCATAATGCAAACGTCCTGCGTGATCGAAATCAGTGAACTAGCATCAATTCCTGTGTGAGTCGCATCCACGGCATGCAGTTCTCTGCGCTGGTCGCGGGCTTCAAGCACAGCTTCATTGAGCGTTTCGCGCAAGTCAAAAAACAGACCTTCGTAATAAGTAGGGTAGGCATAACCCTGCAACAGCGCCTGATAGTTGTAGCTGTCGCGAAGGTGTTTGGTGGTGAGAAAAATGCTGGCTCCATCCTCCTTATCGATGTCCCCCGCAAAAACGAAGGCAATAGGCCGGCCATATTTTTCGATCGCTCGGGTTACAATGTAGCCGGGTGTCCCGTCGTTGGCTGAAACCACGGTCTTGTGCAAAACGTCCCATTCCACATCAGTAATGCCAACGAAGCTCAACAGACTATCCATTGCTTTATTGGCCAGTGTCAGGGGCTGATGAAATACACCGCCACCACTAGGCGGAGTGTAATGCGTTTCCAGGGTGTCGATAGCCTCCAGACGCAGCTGAACGTGGTTGCGCGCATTGAATTTCGGTCTGCCACCGGGAAGTGACTGAACGAAAGCAGTATTGTCGGGTTCGAACCGGATGGAGTCGCCATCCGGAGAATAGTTTCGTACATGAAACTTGCCCTTAATCAGCGTAAACGGCATAAGGAGATGAGTTTAAATAGTGAAAACTGAGTAAACCAAATGCTAAGATTGGGTAGATTAAGTTTAATATTCCGTCAGCAAATTCCTAACCGTTGGATAGTAATAACAAAAGCACAATGTTGGGAATATGAAATTAGAATTTTAATCGTAATATTGCGATTTAAATTTGGTCTCATGTTTGCGCCAATCCCATGTGCTGGATCAATAGTTGATGTTAATTCTCTTTATTATCAAGTTAAACTCGTTTGATGGAAATCCCGATTAAAAACAAGCTTGCCAAAAAGGAGCTTTTCAAGATAAAGAGAATGAAGGAAGTGATCAAAACGACCGATCCACACGGCCATAAAGACTATCTTGAGATCATTTATTTGGAGCAAGGTGCTGGTTTTCATCAGATTGATTTCAACCGCTTTACGGTTAAGCCGCACAGCCTTTATCTGGTAATGCCCGGCCAGATCCACAGCTGGGAGCTGACGGAAATTCCCAAAGGGTTTGTTGCTATGATCCAAAAAGACTTTTTGCTGGACCAGCCACTCTATAACACACTTTTCCAAACATTCCCATTGTCGCTGCCCAGTGGATTTGATCTGGAAGCTGCGAAAGAAACATTCTCGGACATTTTCAGGAACATTGAACTTGAATATACGAGGGGACTTTCCAATCATGAGGCCGTAATCCAAACGTATTTGCTGCTGCTTTTTAATCTGCTAAAAAGGGAAATCCGGGACCACCAGGCCGTCCCGTATCCTGCATTGCTGAAAGACTTTTTTGATTTGTTACAAGCAGATTTCCAGGCGCACCATGAAACCGCCTTTTATGCGGATCAACTTCATATCACTCCCAAAACGCTCAACACCGCCTGTAAAAAGTTCCTGGGAAAAACAGCGGGAGCGGTAGTTAATGAAAAATTGACTGCCGAGGCTAAAAAGCTGCTCCTGTATTCACACCGGAACCTGACCGAACTGGCATTCGAGCTTGGTTTCTCCGACGCGTCGCACTTCAATAAGTTTTTCAAACGCCAAACCGGCGTGCTCCCCGGGATTTACCGCAAGGGAATTTCCTGAATGTACCAGAAATCGGCGCTTATGTACAAAGTCTATAAACATTGTAGAGTTAAATTTGCGCTTCTGCCGGAGCAGCAGAAAGGGCATTTTACTCAACATGAAAACTTTTACAGCAACATTACTCGCCTTAATCCTTTCGCTAGCCACCTTGCAGGCGCAAACCAGCGTCACGATTTCCGGCAGTGTAGCCGACAAGCAAACCAGCAAGCCTCTAATGTATTGTTCCGTCGCGCTTTTCAAAAGCCTGGATTCGAGTTTGGTAACAGGTGTTTTAACAAGCGAACTGGGTGTTTTCAGGTTTGAAAAAGTAGTTCCGGGACAGTATTATCTGCAAATACAATACATGGGATACAACAAATCGATTGTTGCAGTTCCGGGAGATATCGGTAGCCATATTCAGGTTCCCGCCATCCTGCTCGACCCGGATCCGCGGACTTTACAGGAAATAAGCGTCACCTCAGAGCGGCAGGCGCTGGAAAATAAGGTCGATCGGCAGGTTTACCGGGCCAATCAGTTTCTGGGCAGCCAGGGAGGAACGGCCATCGATGTCTTGAAAAACACACCGTCTGTCACAGTGAACAGCGAAGGAAACATTACACTCCGGGGATCATCCGGATTTTTGGTGTTGGTCAATGGGAAACCGGTGCAAAGTGATGCGACAACGGTCCTGAACCAGATACCGGCCAATACGATTGAAAATGTGGAAGTGATTACCTCGCCGTCCGCCCGGTTTGATCCCGACGGCAAGGCCGGCATCATTAACATTACAACGAAAGCGGGAGCGGTGGAAAGCAGGTCTTTTTCGGCAAACATTCAGGGCGGCTTCCCGGCTATTTACCGTTATGATAATCTGGAAAGCCCATTGCGTTTCGGCGCAGATGCGACGTTTAACATCCGATCCGGCAAATGGGATTTTAACCTGAGCGGCAATTATTTACGGAACGACATTGCAGGACAGCGCACCGGAGATGTAAACACGACCATTGACAACGTATTCACCTCGTTTCCTTCTGACGGCGAGCGCAGTTTCACCCGCTATAATTATACTGCACGAAGCTCCGTTTCTTTCACTCCGAATGCCCGCAATACATTTTCAGCAGGTATTTATACCGGATTTCGTTCGCTATCACGTCGCGCCGACATTGTTTATCATAACGTAAAAACAGACCTTATTTCAGGTGACACAGTAGGGCAGATCACCTATTTCAATTCCAACGTGGCGCGGAAATCCGGAAGGATCACATTAGGTAATCTGGACTATACGCACACTTTTGATAATAAATCAGCACTGGCCATTTCCGGGCTTGTGGAGCATGCAGACGTGGATGGGCTTACTACTAATCTTAATTTGCAAGAACCAGACAGAAAAACGCTTCTGCAGAGCAACCGGAACCCGAGTAAAAACCCCTTGGATGCGTTCAGGATAAAAGCTGATTATACAGTAAATGTGGGGACAGGGAAACTGGAAACAGGTTATCAGTATCGCAGTCAAATTCAGAAGGGGAGTTTTCAGTATCTGGACCTGAATTTAGAAAGCGGGGACTTCATCGTATTGCCGGAATTCAGCAGCAATACGAAAGTCGATAACGATATTCATTCGGTATATGGACAGTATTCGGCCAAATCCGGCAAATTGGAATACATTGCCGGCTTACGATATGAATATGCAACGCGCGCATTCACCGCAGGCACACAGCAAACATTGAACCTCAACTTATCGAATCTTTTTCCTTCGCTCAATCTGCAATATCAAGTAAGCAGTTCGCTCCGAACCAAAATTGGTTATAGCAAACGCGTGCAACGCGCGACGAACAGTGAGCTAAATCCTTTTCCCGAACGGGAGCATTCCGAGACACTCGAATCCGGCGATCCGCAAATCCTGCCAGAGTTTATTGACCTTTCTGAGTTAGGTGTGGTGAAGGATTTAGAAAAGGGAACTGTTTTTGCAACCATCTATAATCAGCGAATCAAAAATGTGGTGAACCGTGTCAACAGCGTTTATAATGACACGATATTGAATCGCATTTACACCAATGCCGGATTAGCAACTTCCTGGGGCCTCGAGGCAGGCACAACATTAAACCTGGCGAAATGGTGGCAGTTTTACGGAGGCGGGAATTTATATCATTATAAAATAAAGGGAGCCCTTTTCGACGATAATGTAAATGTCAGCACGTCGAGCTGGGTATACTCGATTAATGCCAATACAACTATTAAATTTTCAAGGACTTTTCAATTGCAGGGCGCGCTGAATTATTTGTCAAAACGCGTCACTGCGCAAGGCGAGGATTCACGATTTATCACGCCCAGTTTATCTGCAAGAAAAACACTTCTTAAAGGGAAATTGGCTGCAACCTTGCAATGGCAAAACGTGGATCTGGGGCTCTTTGGTTCGAACAGGCAACGGATCACGACATTTGGAAAGGACTTCTTTACCACCACCAACTACATTCAGGAAACAGATATCTTTATGATTAACCTGAGTTATAATTTCAACCAGACTTCGAAGAAAGCAAAATTACCGGCGAGTGAATTTGGCGAGAAGGAGTTTTGAAAAGGCCTTTTTTTTGATAGAGTGAATCGCTATTTTCTTAAAATTCCTTTTTCAACGCTCTCATTGATAAGCTGTTCCGCATATTGCCAGATCGAATCTGACCCTTGTTGAATAATTTGTTTTTTGTTGTAAACCTTTTCATAGTTTATACCGAACTCATTCCAGGTGCCACCGTTGTTAGACGTGTTTTGAAGCAACGGTTCGAGGCGGTCCATGGCACGGGCGAATTTGGCTTCGTTGGTCTGTCCAAGCTCAAACTCTTCCCAAATAGCAATCAGTTCACCGGCTTGCTCGTCGGGAAGTAACCCAAAGATCCGGTTGGCGGCTTTTCGTTCTTCTTCCGTGTTGCTATGGTCTTTTTGGGTGTCGTAAATGAAGGTGTCTCCCGCGTCAATCTCCACAATGTCATGGATCAGCAGCATTTTGATTACCCGCAATAAATCGATCGGAAAGTTGGCGTGACCTGCTAACACGATAGCCATGAGCGACAAATGCCAGCTATGTTCTGCATCATTCTCGTTACGATCGCTATTGATCAGCTTCGTCTTGCGCAGAATGTATTTGAGCTTATCCACTTCTTTGATAAACTCAATTTGTTTTAAAAGGTCGGCTGGTTGCATTTGTATTTTTTATTTGATCAAAACTGAGTGGCAATGTAATGCCCGGTCTGTAAATACCGGCAGGTTATTCACCGATGATCTTCTTGCGATGCGCTATTCCCCAATCCGTCAGGTTGTTGATGATTGTTTTCAATGTCAGTCCATGGTCGGTAAGCTCATACTGGACCGTGATCGGCTGTGTGTCCAGGACCGTTCGCTTAATGAGCTGATTAATTTCCAGTTCCTTTAATTCCTTGCTCAGCATTTTGTTGGAAATGCCGACTACGTCGTTCAGAATGTCTGAAAATCTCCTTTTGTTATAATAGCAAATAGAAGAGATGATAGATATTTTCCATTTACCATTCAGCACATCCATCGAATCCTGGACGGCCATCATTTCCTTTTTGTGTTTGTCGTTTTGACGCGGTTCGCATTGCATAGGTTAGTTGGTTACTTCGATGTTACTGTTACTTTTCGTTACAAAGTTACTATTATAAACAGTTGGAACATAACTTTGTAATTCAAAAAAGAGTGAGAAAGTGAAACCAATTAAGAGATCAAATCATGAAACAAAATAATTATAACGGCGCGTTGCAGCAACCAGTGGGTTCAGGATTTAATGCCACATCAACCGCCAGTGATGTAATGGAAGGAATAGATTTAACAGGAAAAATTGCGATTGTGACCGGCGGATATACCGGAATCGGTCTGGAAACTACCAAAACCTTGGTGGAAGCGGGAGCAACTGTGGTTGTGCCTGCGAGGAGCATTGACAAGGCCAGGGAAAATTTACGTGGAATCGCGCAGGTGGAAATCGAGGAAATGGACCTGATGGACCCCGATTCCATAGATGCATTTGCGGAGAAGTTTTTGGCATCGGGCAGACCGTTGCATCTGCTTATTAATAATGCCGGGATTATGTTCGTGCCACTCCGAAGAAATAGCCGTGGGATTGAATCGCAGTTAGCAACCAATTATTTAGCACCATTTCAGCTGACTTCAAGATTATGGGGTGCATTGAAAAAAGCCGCTGGCGCCAGAGTGGTGAATGTATCTTCGCAAGGCCACCAGTTTGCCCCATTTAATTTCGAAGATCCGAATTTTGAGAATTCGGAATACCAAACATTGCAGGCTTACGGGCAGTCCAAAACCGCGCTTAATTTGTTTTCGCTCGAATTGGACAACCGTGCCAAAGCATCTGGCGTAAGAGCCTACGCAGTGCATCCGGGCAATATCTGGGGAACGGAGCTGACCAGAGAGGCGCCTCTGGAAATATTGCAGCAATTTGGCTTTTACGACGATAAAGGAAATGTGGTCCCGGAAGTGATCGCATCCCTGAAAACCATCCCGCAAGGCACAGCCACAACCATCTGGTGCGCTACAAGTCCGTTACTGGCCAACATCGGCGGTGTTTATTGTGAAGATGCGGATGTTGCAGAGCTGGCTTTGGGTCAAGGGTTTTCAACTGGCGTGAAACCTTACGCATTGGACGAAGCTGCCGCAAAACGCTTATGGGAACTGACCGGGGAACGGTTTGGCATTTCATTTGATATGGCATGATAAATAGGCCTATCGTTTCGGAACAGCGTGAATGCTATTCATTTTGAAGCATTCCTGCTTTGTAATACAGGTCTGCAAGCGATTGCTGATATTTTGTCACAAGCTCTGCCTGTTTCATCATCATGTCAATCAGCTTTGATTCACGGCTGTTGATCAAAAACAATGTGCTTTCTCCCAGGTCGAATTTTTGCAGCTCGCCGCGAAGCAAAGCTTTCTGGTTCGTAATGCTCTGCGTCTGAATCGACAGCTGCGTCTGGTAGGCTTTCAGGTCGTTGAAGGAGCTGCGGATATTGGTCCGGATCATTCGCGTTTCGTTTTGGACATCGAGGGTGAGATCCATTTGTTTTACTTTGATCTCGTTCAGTTTACCCCTTGCCGATCTAAGGAAAAGAGGAAATGAAAAGTCGAAACCAACTTTGTAATTGTTCCAGCCGATATCATAATATTCGGGCACATAGGAAGTGAAATCCCTGCGCGTGGTGAGCAGTGAGCCGCTTACATTCAGCTTTGGTTTCAGCATTTCGCGCAGGTAATTCCGCTCAATGGCGAGCTGCAAGGATTTGCTGCGCAACATTTGCAGCTTGGGGTGATTGTCTTCGGCACTGTTTAGCAGGTTGTCCAGCTGATAGGCCGTTACGACGGCCAACGCCGAGTCGGCATTTACGGGAATGGCATCCGCTGGTAATTCCAGCGGATTTCCTTTTTCATCCCAAATATGGTTGGAAACAAGCAACCTCGAATTTTGGATCTCAATCTCAATCCGCGCTAGCTGAATGGATCTTTCCTGCACTGTAATGAATGCTTCCACAGAATCGATTGCCGGTTTGTCGCCCAGTAAAGCCTGATTACGCGTGGCAATGTATCGTGTATTCGCTAACTCGACCCCGCGGCGGATCAGATCGTATTGCTGATGCGCATAAAACCAGTTCCAATAATCTTTTACGGCCTGAAACCACACCTTATTGATTTCATTCACCCTTTCTGCTTCGGCATAATCCACCATGATCCGCGATTGCCGTAATGTGTTTCGCCTGGCATCAATCAAAAGTCCCTGACCGATTGGCACGCTGATACCCACGCCACCCAAGCCCGACAACGGAGTAGTGGTTTCCGGGTTGGTATATGTGCCAACATTTCTGTCAAAATCAACTTTTAAATCTGCCCCGGCCAGCCATAACGGGACTTTCAGCTCGCTTGTCCAGTGGTTGTAATATGCCTTTCCGCCGAATTGTTTCTGGTCAAATGACGCTTTCAGGTTTGGATCAAAGCTGCCCAGTGCCTGGGTTACCCGCGCGCGCGCGGCATCACCCAGCAGCCCGGCCTGTCTGACGACCGGGTTATTCTGCATCACAAGCTCCCGAAGGTCGGCGATTGAAAATATTTTCGAAGTGTCAGGCGCGCAGGCATTGCCAGCGCGCACGTTTTGCACAAGTAAGCAGGTGCAGAGCAAGACGCCCCATCTTATCATTGCATTCATCTGAGTTCGCTTCATGCTACTTTTTACTTCCACCATCCGTCTTAACAGGCTCACGTTCCAGGCTTGGAGGGAAACCATTCAGCAATCGCCAGATCTCGTACCATATAGGCACAGACCGCAATATTACCCTTCCATACACACCCGACCCCTGCCGAAGCTGCTTGGGCCATTGCTCATCATTGTAAGGGACCGGGTCCGTGGGGGTTACCAGAATACGATATTTACCATTTTCGCTGCTCACCAGATCGATCACTGTTACTTTCCCCGCAAATGTTCCTACTGCCACCGAGGGCCAGCCCGCGAACTGAACCGATGGCCAGCCTTCAAATTGCAGGCGGACATCGCTACTGTCCAGAATGAGCGGCACGTCCATCGCATCCACATAAATTTCGGCCGCGACACGCGGTTTGGATGGTTGCAATGTGGCAATGGATTCGCCCTCTTTAATGTTTTCGCCAATCCCGGCTTTCAGTGTTTTGACCACAAAACCATTTTGCGGCGCCCGCACCACATAAAGCCCGCGACGGATGTCAATGTTGGTAATCTCATTCCGTAACTTGGATATTTCCCCCTGCGCGCTAACACGGCTGGATAGGGCGGAGCTGAGATCAGACCGGGCCTTGGCGACGGACTCCATGTATTTTGCGCGGATGTTGTCCAGTTCAATGCGCGCATTTTGCAGCGATTGCTGCGAATTGTTCAATTTATTGATCTGGCTGACCACTTTCGCATTATCCTCCTGCAATTTCAAACGACGGGTCTCAATGTCTGTCAATGAAAAAAGGCCGTTTCGGTATCCCGATTCATAACGCTCGAGGCGTGATTTGCTGATTTCGAAGAATTTCTGAATCGCCACCAGGTCCGCGCTGTCGGCTTGCACGTAATTAACAGCCTGATCCACTTTGTTTTCCGCTGCGTTCAGCTGGTATTTCAAGCCCTGTGTCAAGGCGCTGATCTGCGCATTAGTCGCGTCCATTTTTTGTGCAGCAGCACTTTCTGAGCCTTCTTTTGCCCTGAGCTGTTCTTGCAATCGCTGCGGTAAGTTCGGGTCAAAATAGGATTGGCTTGTTTCTGAGAGCACCAGGATCGTATCACCTTTTTGCACCTGCTGGCCCTCGCGCACGGCCCAATGTTCAATGCGGCCGCCAATTTGGTTTTGTACGGTCTGCGGCCGGTCTTCGGGCGTTAATGCCGTTACAGTGCCTCTTCCCGGGATCGTCTGGCGCCAGGGCAGGAAAAGTACGATAACGAAAAGAAACAGGAGGACCAGCATAATGCGGCCCAGCAATCTTGGCCCACGCGTTTTTAATATCTGCCTGTCCGAAAGCACGCCCAATTCTTCCCAATCAATGCGTTTGGTCAGGTCAATTCCGTGTCTAGCCATGGCGCACCTCACTTTCTTCCAATTCCAGATCGGTTACCGCAGCAAGCTTCTCGCTTCCTGTCACCATATCGAAAATGGTGTCCAAGCTGGTCATAAACTTCTCAATAGCATAGCTGATCTGTACAATGATCACTTCCGCTGCAACAAATTGTCCAAGTGTCATTTGCCTTTGCACAACATAATAGCAGCCCAAAAAAAGCAGGCCTCCCATCAGCATCGTCCTTAGGATGACCGAGCTGGCGAAGAACTTGCGAAGGACCCAGAAATGGTCGTTTCTTGCCTGTAAATAATCGGCTGTAATACGGTCGGTATCCACAATCACCTGCCTGAGTTTATCCGGCTTTCCCCGGTACCGGTCCAAATCTGCCGCTACGGATTCCAGATAAGCCACAACCTCATATTTATAATGCGACTCTTCTATGCTCGTTTGTACACCTCTTTTGTAATACATCAAAAGCACCACAATGGTAGCAACAACCGTCAACAGCCCGAAAGTCATGAAAATGGGGTGGTAGAAAGAAAGTAAAATAGCCGATAGCGCGATCTGCACACCTGATGCCACAATGTCGACGAGCAGTTTTGTTAGTCCTTTCTGAATGGTTATTACGTCAAAAAAGCGGTTTACGAGTTCCGGCGGGTTTTCGCCTTCCAGTTCCGACTTTTTGATTCGCGGAAACCGGTAGGCGAATTCAAGCGCCGCCTTCGTGAATAGCTTTTGTTCAATAAGCTCCACTAAAGTAAGTTGCCCGATCAGCAAAACACCACCGATCATGATCCCGATCAGTACGACGCCGATAAGTACATAAGTGGAACTGTATAATGCGCCATTGGAAAGCAGGTTGAAAACTGCTGTCGTTCCGAGCGGAAGCGTAAGCCCGATCAAGCCGATCAGCATTGCGTAGATAAATATGTAATTGATTGTCGAACGTTCGACATACAGCATTCCCATGAGCCTTTGCCAGGGGGTTGGCACTTCGGCCTTATGTTTTTTACCCATTAATATTTAAAAGTAATAGAGATGGTCGTTTGCGATCCATGTTCGCATAGTAATTCACGGAGCCGATATACTAACGAACATTGCACACTTTTAGATTCCCTAAAACTGTTCCTGATCCTTCACTTTCTTTATGTAGTACAGGACTTTTTTTATAAAGTACCAAAATTTTGCCTTAGCGACCTGGTAACCGCTAGTCACCAAACGTTTGCTCTAATCAGATTGTAATCGAATTCTAATTTCATTTTAACAAGTGGGGATTTTTCGGGAAGCCGACGCGACTGTATACCGGCGTGTGCAGAACAATTTGTTGCGATCACTTATCAGGCTCGGCGCGTTTTTGTCTTATGCGACTCAGGGTTTCGCGGGAAGTGCCCAGGTAAGAGGCGATCATATGCAACGGAATGCGACGATTGAACTCGGGATAGGTTTGCACAAATCTGATATATCTCTCCTCGGCCGTGTCGCTGATATTGCTGAGGATCCTGTTTTGGCTTACATCGAAACTCTTGTATTCGAGCTGTTTGATAAAGTTTTGAAAACCGGGGATTTCACTTATCAACGCATCAAAATGTTCTTTTTTAATCAGGAGCAGTTCGCTGTCTTCGAGCGCGTCAATGTTACGCACGCTCGGATTGCCCGTGTTATAACTTTCGTAATCGGCCATCCACCAATTTTCTATCCCAAATCGCAGGATGTGTTCGGTGCCGTTTTTGCCCAGGCGGTACATGCGGAGAAGGCCTTTGGCAATGAAGCAGTTGTAAATACAGGTATCGCCTTCCTGTAAGAGATATTGTCGTCTGCGAAGTTTTTTGGCGATCGCAAACGCTTCAACGCGCTGTATTTCAGCTTCGGTAAGACCTGCTTTTTCCCTTAAATATGTCGCCAGAAGCTCAAACATCGATCAGGCTAGCGAGGACGCATTTGACCAGTATATGGATTTGAATCTGAAGAGCGTCTACTTTACAGTACAAAAAGCACTGCCATACATGAATGACGGCGGCTCCATTGTACTGATCGGTTCCAGCGCGGCACACCGTGCAGCTCCGGGAATGGCCATTTACGGCGCTGCAAAAGCCGCTGTGGGATTCTTTGCAAAGGGCCTGTCGCTCGATTTGCTGGAAAGGAGCATTCGTGTAAATGTACTTTCACCGGGAACAATCGATACGCCCGCATTTGACAAACTTGCACCGGCCGGGCATGTGGAACAGGTCAAACAAAGCTGGGTAGACATTATCCCGGTGAACCGGATTGGTGAACCTTCGGATATCGGAAAAGCGGCGGTGTTCCTTGCATCGGACGATTCATCCTTTATTCTTGGCACAGAAATTCTCGTCGATGGAGGCATGACCCACATTAGTTTGATGAAGTAAGGTGAACATAAAAAAATGCCGCGTGTAGAAGCCGCGGCATTTTACCTGAAAAGCTTATACTAATCCTCTGAACTGACGGCGGAAATATCCGTCACACTTGTCCAGCCGAGTGAAATTTGCTTGGTCCAGCCATTCTCATCTACGCTGTAAAGTACTCCCTGGCTTGCGATCAGCAAATTTTTACCGTTCGAAGTCAGTTGTGCGTTTGGCGCAAAAGTTGCCGGGGTATATTCTTTTTGGTCACCATTTGTCGGATCGACTTTGTAAAGCTTACCATTGGGTTTGAGTATGTATAGCGAATTCTTCCAACCCGTCATTTCCGTCACGCCCTGGTAACCGCTTCCTATTGAGCTGAATGACTGCCCATTAGAAGATATCATATATAAATTGTCGCCGCTAACGATGTAAAGGAGCCCAAATGCGTAACTGAGACCAGTTGCCGACGTCCAGAACGGCCCTGTGAAGCTTTGCCGTGCTCCACTGGCCACGTCGATCTTCCATACGGTCCCATTTTGCAATACAAACAAGTTTCCCCTATAATAGGTGATCCCTTTCACGCCACTAAATCCGCTCGCGATGCTGTAACCCTTGCCGCTTCTGGCATTGAGCCGCATTAGATTGGGGCTTTTTGAGAGAAAGAGCGTGCCGGGAAGTGCATATATTTCCTCTGCGTTGGTCCAGGTTGTCGCCAATACAGACCATTTTCCGGAAGCGGCGTCGCCTGCCCAGATGTGATACGGTGTCACGGCGAAAAGGTTTGCATACATGGCTGTAATGCAGTAGATGTCGCCATCTGAGAGATAATCGCGTTGCACGGAAAATGTTTTGTTGTCCGTCGTCGTCATCACCGGCAGCTTGTTCTTGGAATAGGCATAGGAATCCATCATCATGATCGACTTGAAGTCGAACTTGCCATGTTTGACATGTTCATCGCTCTCCTCGGCAACGATTGCAAGGTTGGGCTTGGCAGCATCGGCAACATTGTTTAGGTTCACTTTTATATAGGCATCTCTGTCCGGACGTGTGTGCTCGTGCAGCAAGCCTACCGTGTGTCCGATTTCGTGAAGAATCCCGCCTTTCGTAGCGCCTGTGGGGATCGTGATGAACTGCTCACCACCTATGCGGCCTATGGAAGACGAATATCCGCGGCTCAGTTTGAATGTTACATAGCTTTGTCTTAGGACTGGAAGCCCGGGGAGATCGGGTGTAGGTTTGCGCAGCACAAAACGGAGCGGCGTAAACGCCTCCACTTGCGAAATAGCCTCCAGAACGGCACTTTGATCGGTAATCGATGCGTCGATGGTGTAGGAAACAGTGTTATTCGGCCAAAGTGAAACAATTTTGGACAATGCTTGCGTTCGCGCGCCGGTCTCAGATCCCAGTTGCTCGGGAGTCAGGATCATGTCACCTTCGAACACCGCCTTTCCATCGATTTCTGCGTAGGTCACTTCCTTACCAAAAAGTGTTCCCTGCTTTCGGACACCTTCCTCTCCTGGAAATGCGACTTCCGGTGTTACATGGTTTACGACCGTTTCCTCTGCGGATCTCACTTCCGTTTCGGGCGTCATTTCCCGGCAGGAAGTGAGGTTAATTAATGCATAAATTGCGATACATTTGACTAACAGGTGCTTGGCTTTCATGATTTTAGCTGATTTGGTTTTTGAAGAATGCTACCTGCATTCGGATGATCAAAACTAAGTCGCCGCCAAGGCTGATTCCGCTGAGAATCGATGAAGGAAGGGTTTTAATCGCTGGATGGAATTCGATCAGGGAAAATTACGTGGATTAAAAGAAGAGATCCGGGTATGGAATTTTAAGAACATTTATCAAAAGCTTAAAGTACTTCAACTATCAACTTTCATGGCAAAAAAGAGCAGCTTAAAAGAAAACTATCAGAAACTCCTGGAATGGTATCAATATCGCGCTGAGGAAAATGCCGGTTCATTGGAAAAATTACTGGTCCTCCTTGCAGCGCTCGACCGGAAAGTGGACGGGCCAGCTGACTACGAGAAGGACATAGACGATCTGGAATCACTCAAATTCATTTACGAAACCGGCATCCGGAAGTTTGAAAGTCAGGTAGATAAATATCAGGAGTTGCTGCAAGCCGGGGAGGGGTGACCGGCCGTCAAGTCCATAAGGCAGCAGATTATTTTCACTAACAACGAGCGATAGCCGGGCATACTTTTCAGCTTTCCAAATCTTTATGAAAATATAATTTCCCGTCCCGAATATTACTTTGACAGGTTAGATGGATCATGTATATTTCGGTTACATTAGCCATTCAAACCTTACTTTTTCATGAAGGAGTTTTTACTGACTATCCTGTTTGCAACGCTTTCGGTCGACGCTTTTTGCCAAAATCCCAACACACTTTTTGTAACTTATTCCCGGTCTAAACCTGAGCCTGTTTATAATAGAGATGTCCAGGGCGGTGCTGGTTATAAGGCTGTTGCGTCCCATTCTTTTGGTTTGCGCTACTTCATGAAGAGCAGCAAGATCATCACACTCGAAACCGGCATCGATTATAGTCAGTTTGATTTCAAACTTGATTACGTTGGCATGCCTGATATCGTCATTCCGGACATTACCCAGTCCATTAAGGTCGTTTCCATACCGGTTTATGCCCATCTGACGTTTCTCAAATATCTTTTTATCAATGGCGGGTTGCTACTTGATGCGGAAATTGACAAAAAGGACAGCGATATAGACAAACAAACCGGGATTGGTTTGGGTCTGGGCGCTGGTTTGAAATACAGCTATAAACATGCAAACATTTTCCTGAACCCGTTTTTTGAACGCCACGGGTTAATGTCTTTTGGTAAACAGGAAAGCGGTGTCCGCCAAAGTGTTATCAATCCGGGCGTGAGAATTGGCCTAGGCTATTCATTTTGAGATGCTAGCAACGATATTGTATCAAATTTCACTAATAATACCAGCCCTATGGGAAAATCTGTAAACCTGATCAAAGGCCTGCTGGCCTGTCTGGCTGTTTGCATAGCATCATGTGAAGGAACGATTTACGAGTCTGCAAAATCATACGATCTGGAAGTCACCGACGCAGCCCGCGACACTACTTTCGTGATAAACAACCGGAAACAGCCCGCCTTCATCAGGTTCTCCTTCGACGGCGCACTGTCCCACCCATCGGCCATTCACTGGTCGACCGATCCTCGGTTCGAGCCCAAAACCGAAATCCTGCTACCCGCTGGAAAGCCGGGTATTCCCGAAACGCAGGATGATTATTTTAGCCAGAAAGTTTATGTAAAGTATATTTCGCTAAATGATTCAACATCTGGTAAGTTGCGTATCAAGGTCAGGATTTAATTACGGCTACACAGCACAAGACACGATCCGCCGACAGTGCGATCTTTTCATACCCGATCATGAAAATCAAACTGCATCAGGAATTCCCACGGGCCATTATGGTAACGCCAGAGCTGAATGCCCTGGATTGCGAAGGTAAATGGTTTAAAATCCGACGCCAATTCTGCCTGCAACTTTTTGGCAACTTGCGGTTCAACCTTGTTTTGGATTGTGACATGAAAATTTCTCTTCTGTCTGTCCTGGTTAGTCAAAAATTCAAACCAACCTTTTTGCAATTTCTGATGCAACGCAGGCAGATCCGGTGATGCAATTTTAAATGCAGTTCCATTGCCCAGGGAAATGACTGACTCGGCCGTGACGTCAAATGCTGGCTGTTCATTCGCCAGCGTTTCAAGATCCGCCATGATCCGGGGCTGGTCGGGCAATGCATGAAAAAGGGTGAGGTGAGCATCAATATAATTGCGCTCCGCCGGAAAATGCTGTTTGCGCAGTTCGTTAAAATAGCTCTGTAAAGATGGAGTGATAGCAAATGTGGCAACAAGTGGTTTCATAGTCATATCAGGAGCGAAACGGCCAAACAATCATTCCCGTTTTGCACTTTCCGCGATTGTGAGAACACACGAGAGACCTATTTGGTTTGCAATTTTGCTAAACACTAAAAGCGTACCATTCTCAAAGTGTTTCATCCGGCAAAATAACCGGGCTTTGTTGTCATACAGACAACAAAGCCCGGTTATTTATTGAAAATTCGATTATCCCTGATCAGACAATGCCGCCCATTAGTGGGTCAGTTTTTGTTGCGTCGCCTGTTTCAACGTGTCCTGCAAAGCGCTCTTCAAACGCTTCGCTGCCTTTTACTTTAATACTGAAATCGTACCAGTTAAATGTCTTGGAAAGGTTCAGAGCCACCGTTGCCTTGCCACCAGCTGCAATGGTTTTTTGCTGTTCGCCTGTTTTGTAACTGTTATCGGAAACAATGATCTGATGTGACTTTGTATCCATATTCTCAATCAGGACTTCGATATTGCCCGTAGGCTTTTTGCCGGAACTCTGGTAAAGGCAGGTTACTTTCAGCAACGGATTGCTGCCGTCGCCTCTGAACTCACGGAAGAAACCATTCGGGCCGTATACGCGCAGGTGATATTTTGATTCTGCAAAATCGCCGATATTCCACTCATCCGTCAGCGTATCGCCCGCAGCCGCGCTGTAATCCCAGGAACGAAGCGGATCGTTTTGATAAGCATTCACGGCGTAAACGCGGAATGGGGCGCCGCTCGCTTTTTCGCCAAATACAGCTTTACCGGCCTTGAAAGATAATGTTACCTGATTTTTGGATTTGTCAAAACGTGCGTTGGAATATAACTCATACGGCAGCGCGCATGCAGGGCGGATCCCCTTTTCCTGCGTCGGGAAAGCCGGTGATTCGCGGAGATTCTGGCTGATTTCCTTTATGTCGGTTAGAGAAAGCTTTTTGAAATTGTCGGGCGTCTGCCGGAACTGCGACTGATGGATTTCTTCAATGAACTGGTTTTTGTCGAGAAACGCGGGGTTCTCCATTTTTTCACCATTATAAGGTCGGAAAACGGAGGTAAGATCGCCGCAAATGGTCCGCCGCCAGTTGGTAATGTTCTCTTCGCGGACGTTTTTACCAAATTTCTTTTCAATAAAATTTTCCAGGAATTGCAGGGAAGATGTGTGGTCAAAAATTTCGGAATTAACAAAACCGCCGCGTGTCCAGGGTGAAGCAATGATCATCGGTACGCGGTAACCCAGCCCGATGGACCCATCGCGGAGTTTGGCTTCGTTCATGGATGGATTGGTTTGCTGCTTTTTAGTTGCGAAATCCATTTTCGGGTCGATTCCTGCGGAGACCTTTCCGGTATTTTCCTTGTATGGATTCGGAACAGTATAAGGTGGCATATGGTCGAAATAGCCGTCGTTCTCGTCGTAAGTGAGGACAAAAATCGTTTTCTTCCAGACCTCCGGATTTTTGAGCAAAATTTCCATCACTTCACTCACATACCATGGGCCAAACCAGGGTTCTCCCGGGTGATCTGAAAAGCGCGCGGGCGGCATCAGCCATGAAACAGCTGGCAACGTTCCTTCTTCCACGTCCTTCCTGAACTGATGAAAAATGTCGCCTTTTGGCACATTCAGTATGCGTTCGGTGCCATTGTCACTGTATTGCAAAGGCGTGAGGGTCTGAAAGTCGGTGTCACTGATGTTGGTGGTGAATGCCTTCGTATTGAGGTTCTTGCCGGTTTGGGATAGTCCGGCGAAAGTCTCCGCATTGAACTTCTTTTGCGCCGTTTCATAGTTGGCCAGCAGCTTTTTAGCGGCAGCCAGTTTCCGCTCTTTGGATTCGTCCGCAGGCTGCTTTTCCAGTTCTGTGATCGTTTGGAGGACCGTTTCTTTTTTGGCCTGCAGGTTGGCGATCCCTCCTTCGTGAAAGCGGACATTGTAGGCCTTGAAATATTCCAGCACATTGGTGCCGAAGTTGCTTAGCCATGAACTTTCCTCACCTTTCAGGCCATAACCCATGGTAATTTCATTCTGGTAAACTTTCCAGGGAATGCCGTTTTCTTCCAGTCGCTCAGGATAGGTTTTCCAGTCGAGCTCAGGGTAAACGTAGTTGCTGATATTCCAAAGGTGCGCGAGTGCGTCGGGTTCATTCTTCTCCCGCACGGTGCCGCTCATCCAATAGTATCGGTTAGGGTGCGTGCCCGTAATGCTTGAACAAAAATTATGATCGCAAACCGTGAAGGCGTCTGCAAGTGAGTAGTAGAACGGGAAGTCGTTCCGGTCACAGTATCCCATTGTAAGTGGAATGTGCGCGTATTCTTTTTTATTTGGCTTTTTTACATCCAGCCAGCGGTCGTATTTGCCATCGTTCATAGCGTCTGTCTGGTCGGTCCAGCCGTGCGGGATGGAGCCCATCCAGGCGATTTTGGTATCCTTAACATTCAGGTGGAAAGGCCCATAGGTGTCTCCATCGGAATTGGACTGAAACCACACCTTGTTTTTGTTTGGCAGATCAATTGCCCGAGGATCATTGAAGCCGCGAACGCCTTGCAATGTGCCCAGCTGATGGTCGAATGAGCGGTTTTCTAGCATCAGGAAAACAACATGCTCGGCATCGTAGAAAGTGCTTCCGGGTTCAGGATTAATAGCCAGGGCCCTTTGAATGACAGGAGGCAGCATATTGGCCATGGCACCTGTGCCGGTCAGTAATGCAGCTTTTTTTAGAAAATCTCTTCTCGAATCCATTTAAACGGTAAATAAATATATCAGTGGGTTTGATTAAATAAACGGCAAATGTATTTCAGTTGGCGGAAACGTATGTTAAGTTGCGGTTACTATATCAAATGCTATGAGCCGATCTGCAAATGCATTTTTCGTTGTGCTTCCGATTCTTGGTTGCGTCGTGTGGTTTTTTGTCAAAGTATTTCAATTTCAAACCAGCCCCGAGCAATATCCTGACGGAATGGTGATACTGCAACTGAGCAAAGGCTGGCTAGAAGGGCGCCCGTATCTTTTCGATACTATTTATGGAAACCACGCCCGGCAGCACAATTATTATTTTATTCCCCTGATCGGGATTTTCACCAGGCCCATGGGCGTAAACGGGCTTTTTATGGCCTATGTATGCTTTGTCGGACTTTTTTTTCTGATATCATACCGAAGCTTTGCCGGCTTCAATGTTGCCGAACGCCGTGCAATCTGGCTTACGGCTCTGGTTTATGTGTTCGGGCCGATGGCCTATTTCATGTATCTCGATTACTTTGGCTGGCATCCTGAGCAGTACTTTGTTCCCTTGCTCGCGTTTCTTGCTTTAAGCCTGGCACAGCGCAAATGGACAATGTTCGTTGTGTGGCTCACGCTCACTTTTTTGGTGAAGGAGTCCTCCATCGTCCTGATTTGCTGTCTTTTTCTGTTCTGCTCTGTGGTGGACCGGGTTATTCTCGATCCGGGCAAACATTGGTTAAGCTACATTCTAAACAAACGAAACCTGACCATTGCCGCCGTTTCCGTGGTATTATTTTTGATCGGTTTATGGTGGCTTTCCTACTTGAACGGATCGCAATCTAGTCGTCTCAATCAGGCATTTTCCAATACCCAGTTTAACCGCACATTCTTTTATTACCTCTTATTTTCGCTGGCCGTGGGCGTGCTCACTTTTGGTTTGGGTTTGATCCCATTTATGCCCTGGCTATGTGCATTCCCGCGCAGGGAGTTGGTTATTGGGGTGCTGGCGGGTTGTTATGCAGTCCTGTTTGTGATGTTTGCAACTGAGGCGCTTTATTATTTTCCAACCATTTATCCGGGCATTTCCTATCCGCCCCGAATCAGCGGCTTGTGGGCGTTTATGTTCAGTGCGTTTATTTATTTAAGCTACCGCGTGGCTCAGGCAGGGTTTACGCCAGGTCAAAACGCGATCAGCTGGGTATTGGCTGGCTGTGTGCTCCAATTTATTTTGGGCACATTTCTGGTCGCACATCATTTTTCATTTGACACCAAGCCAAGCACACTAAGCAGGAATGCTTCGTACATGATCAAATCGCGGTTTGGTTTTGATCCCTATCCCGACGGTGTAGCCCGGCAGCTCCACGGATTGGCCAAAGCAATGCCGGTGGGTTCAGAAGTTATCGTTCCATTCCAGTATCTGCGCTATTTTGAGCGGGTTTATCCGAGCTTCTGGCCCGAAAACGGGCAGCTTCCTGCACATATTCTTGGAAAGCCATTGATGTACATCTATATAAAAGGCTTAGTCCAAAACGGTGCCTACCACGCATTTCCTGATAAAGGTTATACGGCAATTCCCAATGAGCAACTATTGATTCTGGCTGATTCGAGCTGGTATAATCAGACATTCAAATGACCGGGGAAGAGAGAGAAAAATGGATCAGTAAAAATGCATACTATCATCGGTCGCTGGTAAAGCACCTGAAATCTATCGTTCCGGAAGGCTCTGCGGTGCTTGAAATAGGTTGCGGCACGGGTTATCTGCTGGAACAGCTCCGGCCGGCAAGGGGAGTAGGAATTGATATTTCAAATGAAATGATTCGTTTTGCAAGAATCCGCAGGCCTGCCCAGGTGTATTACGAAATGAATGCTGAGCACATAACACTGGACGAAACATTTGATTATGTGATCATTAGTGACACGGTGGGCAGTTTCAGGGACGTGCAAATGGTGTTTCATGAAATTCACAAAGTGTTTACTCCGCAAACGCGGCTGGTGATCACATCCACCAATTTCATCTGGCGGCCTATACTGAATCTTGCGGAAACCTTAGGCTTGAAGATGCCTCAAAAAAGACAAAACTGGCTGGACATCAGTGATATTATCTCCCTTATTCATGTTGCAGACTTCGACCTGATCGACCATTACAGGAAGATGATTTTACCCAAATACATTCCCCTCATTTCATATTTTTTCAACCGTTACATCGGTAATCTGCCGTTGATCAACGGCCTGGGACTAATCACCTGCCTGGTGGCCAGGAGCAATAGGGTTGTGCGAGATGCTGCTAACGATCTGAGCGTGAGCGTAATCATTCCTGCCCGCAACGAAAAAGGCAACATCGAAGCACTGATCAGGCGCACACCAAAAATGGGCCGCCACACCGAACTGATTTTTGTGGAGGGTAATTCCACAGACCAAACATGGGAGGAAATCCAGCGGCTGGGTGCGCATTACCGGGAATTTCGTGATATCAAATGGGTGCAGCAGGATGGCAAGGGCAAGGGGGATGCTGTAAGAAAAGGCTATGGGATTGCCAGCGGGGACATTCTAATGATCCTGGATGCTGATATGACGGTCGCGCCTGAGGAACTGCCCAAATTTTTCAATGCCATCGCGTCGGGAAAAGGAGAGTATATCAACGGTTCGCGGCTGGTATATCCGATGGAAAAACAGGCTATGCGCTTTCTCAATTTGCTCGGTAATAAATTTTTCAGCCTGGCATTTTCCTGGCTGTTGGGACAAAACTTAAAAGACACGCTCTGCGGCACGAAGGTGCTTTCCAGGGAAAATTATCTCCGATTAGCAGCCAACCGATCCTACTTCGGAGAGTTTGACCCATTTGGAGATTTCGACCTTATTTTCGGGTCGGCCAGACTCAAACTCAAATTCATTGAAATCCCCATCCGTTATCGCGCCCGAACCTACGGCGAAACCAACATTTCCCGTTTCAAACACGGCTGGTTACTGCTCCGAATGACGGTATTTGCTTTGCATAAGATTAAGTTCAACTGATGGGTTCCCTTAATCTTTTACATTAAAGTTTCACCATAAGTTGCAAATTCAAACCCACCTGATATGCTTTTGTATCCATGTTTGAAGGCGGAATTGCGTATGTGAAAGTCGGCTGGGCGATAAGGGATAAGCGTTGGGCGAAATGGTAAATGACACCCGCTCCAACGGTTGGTGAGATCCTTGAAGTATTTTCGTCTGATTTAAAAGTCACCGTGCCGATGTCAGGGATTGTTAAGCGGCTGGTTGTAGCAAAATTCCAGAATGCGCCAGCAGAAAAATAGGGCGATAACTTACGGTCAGACGTTTGTAAATTGGCAACAAGGGGAATCGAAAAGGTGTGGGAACGGCTATCGACATTCGTGGCTTTTATCCGGTAATAGCCGTACCATAGCCCCGTTGAAGCCGACCACTTCTTTGAAAACGAAAATCTTCCGTTCAGTCCGATCCAAATGCCTTTTGGTGAGGCTTCCGATGTCCATCTTTGCGTAGTGAATGTTCCGCTGCTACCAGAGTCGGGCACAATTACATCCACGGTGGTTTTGGAATGTCCTAAAAATGGCGTCACGTTGGCAGAAACAGCGAATTTACTCTGGCTGCAAGCGTCCGACCCGGAAAAAAGGAAACCGGCCAGGATCAGTGAAGTGTAAAATATCGATTTCATATCATGCTTCTTTACAGTTTAGTAACCATTTCTTACTTAGCAATATATGTTAAAATTATAAATAAATAGTACAAATCTCAGGCAAACAAAGGACGCCGTTTCAAATGTTTGATTGATATAAAGCAAATAATAAGTTCCTACAAAGCATAAGGCCTGGCAGATCATGACTGCCAGGCCTTTTCAAATTGAGATAAATCGTAGTAAAAAATAGCTGTGCGTTAATTTACCGTGTGCGGAATTTCATTCAAATTGTACCAGGCTTCGGTGCTCCATAAGTTGCTTCCGTTTTGGCTTATCATGTTTTTCCGGTTCAAATGAATGTAAACCATATGCTTGCTTTTCATGCCAGCCAGCTGCAATGTCACCTTCTTGCGGTCTGCGGAAACTTTGACAGATTTTACAGCCAGGTTTTCCTCGTCCATCTTCGGGCCGCCGTAATCACCGGTTGGCTTAAACCACCATTGGCGGATCTCGTAATCAGCGGCTGTTTCGCCCACGCCTTCTTTCAAAGGCTCCGTAAATTCAATTTCCAAACCGTCTGATTTAGCTCTTACAGCCAGCATTTCAAACGCAACTTTATCATTGAAAGTCAGTTTTTGTAATCCGTAACCCAGCTTGCCGGTGTGTCCCCAGTTACCCGTAGAACCCACGCCGCCAATATAAAGCGAACCGTCAGGGCTCCATGCGAGGCGGTTAACGCCTGCTTCCAGTCCCTGCGTAAACCGGAAAACGGCTCCCTGGTAAACGCCATTCACTTTTTCAGCAAAAATACGCTTAATGCCGCCATGCGTTACATCGCCATGGATCATCTGGTTTTGGTAAGGACCCACATTCAGCTTAGCGGGCTGGCTTGGGGAGTTCCCGATCTCATCCTGCGTAAGCCACATGATCGGAGGCGTTTCCTTGCGATTCGCAGTGCCTTCAAAGTCCACGGACCGCGAGCCATACCAGGCGCCTTCCTGCAAATGAATGATCTTGTTGGCAGGCAGCCAGTCGCCCTGGTTATCGGCAATAAATATTTCATCATCCACACCAAGACCAATGCCATTCGGCGTCCTTAACCCGGATGCTACGAATGTGAATGAGCCGTCTTTTTTAGAAATTTTTACCACTTTTCCACGGTCCGGGATTTGCGGTTTTGTGCTCGCTCCGCCGGGGTTAATGGCCGTTGCCAATGTTCCGTAGAAATAGCCGTCTTTATATACCAGCCCAAAGGCAAATTCATGGAAGTTGGCAGAGACTTTCCACCCGTTGCAAATGGTCTGATATTCGTCGATGAGCTCATCTTTATTTAAATCAACAAGTTTGGTGAGCTCTTGTTTCTGCATGATGTAAATTTCATCGTCCACGACTTTCAAACCCAGCGGCTCGGCTAATCCGTATGCAATGCGTTTTACCTTAATGTCATTGGGTGTTGTGGCTTTGCGGCCGTCTACAATGTAAACGGAGCCCAGCGAATCCCACGTGCTCACAACCATTCTCCCATCCGCCAGAAAATCCATTCCGCCGACTCTCGGCTGAAAATTATCCGGCCGCGCCTGCGCTAATGTGAAACTTGGGTGCACAGCAACGAGCGGCGACTTATCGCCGGGAATGTCTTCTTTTTTGACGTCAACCGGCGTTTGTGCAGTCTTTTTAATGTCCGCACCTTTGTATGTGAAAACGCTTGGCGGAACCACTACAAACTCCTTGCTGCCATACGGACGCCATTGTAAAGAAAGTCCTTTGCCAAACGAACCCTGATAATATTCCACTCTGAAAGGATGTTTGCCCGGTTTTAAAATGATCTCGCCATCGGTCGGCTGCAACCCGTGATTGACGCCGTTATCGACAACCATTTTATCATCAATAAACAACTTCCCGCCATCGTCACAAACCAGTCGGAAAACAATGTTCGTCGTCTTTTTAATGTTGATATAACCACTTGCGTAGATGGCGAAATTGTCTTTTAAATCACCAAAGTCCCGCTCGTCCAAATGCAATGCATTGATCGATCCGGCTTGAACCGGCAACATTTCATCATTGATTTCAGGGACGCTGCCAATGCCGCTGGCGAATTGGTAAATGTTCACCGCAATGCCGATTTTTTCAGTCGCTGCAGCCACTTTCGCGGGAGCAATGGATTTAAGCACAATCGGGTAGGCAGGCTTAGGCATTAATTTGTTTGCCGCCTGTGCTTTTTCCTTTTGTGCATCCAGTTCCAGGATGTAGGAGACCATGGTTTCGGCATCTTCTTTTTTCAAATCGGGATGCGGCGACATGGCGATTTGTCCCCAGTTGCCTGCGCCGCCTTTGATCACTTTGGTAACCAGCAGGTCTTTGTTTTTGTCATTGTTTTCATAACGCTCGGCAATGGCTTTATAAGCCGGGCCAACGGTTTTTACTTCCTGGTTATGGCACGTGTTACAGTCGCTTTTTGCAAAAAGTCCAGCGGCCATGTCCGCTTTGCTTTCCTGCTGGGCTGTTTGCGGCTGTGCTGGTTTTTCGGTCAGGTTAACTGAAAAAGTTGTCTTGCCTGTATTATTCAGGATCAGCTTGCCATTCATCGCAATGAAGGACTGGTTTCCGGCGGCTTCTTTGCTGATAACGCCTAGATATTTCCCATCCGTTTTATAGTCGGTATCCGTAGCAAGTGAATTCAAATGCACATTCAGCGACAATTCAATTCCGGTTGGCGCGTTAGCAACCGTAAACACGCGTTCAAAACCTGCTTTGCCATTTCCCGCATCAAAAAACTCAGGTCTTTCTTCAACAGAAATCTTTTTCCCCTGATAATCCAGATCGTATTTCAATGTAACCTGATTATCGAGCACCGTATGGCCTTTGTAATTGATTTCCGGCGTCACTTCTTTGCCGTCCGCAGTTATGCGCCAGGGATTTCCGTCCGGCTCTTCCATGTAAGTGGTTCCTACTGAAACCGGCTGCGGGCCGTGCGACGAGGTGTAAACCGGTCCGTTAAAATCGATTTTTCCCGTCCAGGCTTTGTATAAAGCGGCTGTTTTGGTGTTGTAGGCAAGCCAGAGATTGTCGTGCAACGCAATGCTGAGAATCCGGGGTTTGGAATCGAGCACGGAGCGTAGGACCCAGGCTTCACGGGGGCGCTTAACGTCTGAAAAGCCAGCATTTGTTGCTGGCTTTATATGGAAAGTGCTGACCGGGCCGCGATAGGCCGAGCCGAGCACTGCAACTAAAATTGCAGCGCTCAACACAACCAAGCTTGGCCCGACCAAAGGTTTGTGAAATTTCATCTAATTATATTTTAGTAACCAGGGTTTTGCTTCAATTGTGGTGAAGCATTCATTACATTTTGTCCGATCGGGAAAATTTCTGTGTGATTGTCCGCATCGGGTTTCTTGTCCCACCAGGTGCCGGTTGTGAATACGCCCCAGCGAATCAGATCCGTTCTTCTGCGGCCTTCTGCCAGGAATTCACGCATCCATTCGTCGAGCATTTCCTGGTCGGTAAGCTCGGCACCGTTGGCTTTGTAAAGGCTGGGCGAACCGGCTGGATAATTGCGTTTGCGGACTGCGTTCAGCAATGTTGCCGCTGCCGCTTTGTTTCCTGCACGATATTTACATTCAGCCAGAGAATAATAGATTTCCGCAAAACGGATTTCTGCATAAGCGGAAGAGATTTTGTTGGGATCATCACTCGGGTAGTAAGGATATTTCACCGGATAAAGGCCGGAATTGTTGTCCGCATTGTTCATGTTTGAAACCTTATCCGCAATCTTGGTTCCCGGTTTTGCATTCAAAAATTTACCAACCTGATCCCGCAGGAACAGGGGATAAGGACCTTTGAAACCTCTAACCGTATCTTGTTTGCCCGCTGCATTTTTGTAAGGTAAATATCCGTAAAGGAACATTCCTTCGCGCTTGCTGCCACCCAGGTTTTTGTATTTTTTCAAACGCAGATCATCCTTGTATTTCTGAAATTTGATAAATGGTTTTCCCAGAGTAAAGCTGTATTCTACGCTGTCCACATCGCGGCCCGGCTGCATGGCATATTTCGGGTTGGCATTACCAAAATCGGTAAATCCGAAATAGCTTGGTGCCAGGTTGGGCAGCATCCAGAAATACATGCCGCCGTCATACTGCCAGTGCGTTTGCGCAAAGCTGCCCGGGAATCCGAAAATGGTTTCTTTTGAAGTCGGGTTTGTGTAGTCAAAAGGAGCATCCCAGCGTGTTTCCAATGCATAGGAGCCATATTTGCCGTCAATGATCTCTTGCGCAAGTGTTTCACAGTCTTTGAAACGGTCGGTTCCGGTGTATACTTTCGCATTCAGGTAAAGCCTTACCAGCAATGCGGCTGCGCCGCCTTTTGTCCACCGTCCCGAAACATTGTTGCCCAATGTCGTGTTGGTCGAAAGCTTTGGAAGCGCATCTTTCAATTCCTGCTCGATGTAAGCAAATGCTTCCTGCGGCGAAACCTGCGGTCCGCCTTCGGTCTGGCCTTTTACTTTGGTAACAATGACAATGTTTCTGTAAAAGTCCAGCAAACGAATGTTCAGCCATGCACGAAGCACTTTCAGTTCTGCGATCATGCCGTCCAGTTCTTCACGGGTCATTTCGAATTTGGAGGGGTCGGTAATGCCTTCCAAATCTTCCAGCGAGTTGGTCGCCAGCGTTACGCCTCCGTAAAGTGCGTTCCAGGCATCGGTTGTATAGTTGTCCTGCGGTGTCCAGGTGTGGTAATGCACGCGCTGGAACTGCCCGCCGTCGAACCAGTCGCCCTGGCGGTTTGGCGTCATCATTTCATCGGAACTGTTCTCCTGCAGCATGAATGTACTGCCGCCCTGGATGGTCCAGTAACTGTGCTCAAATGCTCTCAAAAAGTCTCGCGTTACGTCATCACGTGTTTGCAGGAAGTTTTCAGAGGTAATCTTGTCATATAATTCTTCGTCCAGGTTGGTGCAGCCCGCCGTTACGGACAGGAGCGCACAGGCAGCAAACCGGAGCATGTATTTTGAAATATGATTTCTTTTCATTTTTGAATCAGGTCAGCTTATTAGAATGTAAGTTGTAAGCCCAGCAGCAACTGCGTTGTCGAAGGATAGTAATTCAGCGTACCGTTGTTATCCGAGTTGGTATTGACGCCCGGATACAGCCCGTTGATCTGGATCAGGTCGGGATCGCCGCCAGTGAACTTGGTAAATGTTGCCAGGTTGCGCGTCGTTGCATAGATACGCGCCGACTTCATGAATTTTGTTTTCATGGGCTGTGTGTAGCTGAGGGTAATGTTGTCCACTTTCAAAAATCCGCCCGGTTCCAGGAAGTAGTCCGAAAGCGATGAATAGGTTGCTGTACTCGTCAGCTTTGAATATTTGCTACCATCAAAAGCCGAGGTCAGCAAGTTGGCATTTTGCTGTGCGGCTGGAGTGCCCAGATAGAAAGCATAAGTATTGAACAGTTTGTAGCCAAATGCACCTCGGAAGAACACGCTCAGATCCCAGTTTTTGTAAGTAAAATTGTTTGTAATCCCGGTTGTGAACTTGGGAAGGCCGTTACCGACAAACTGCTTGTCATCATTGTTGGCCTCATTAGCAGGCACGATATCACCATTTCTGTTGTAGACCAGCAGCGCGCCGGCGTCATTTACGCCCGCAGATTTGAGCGCATAAAAACCCCCGATACGTTTGTCTTCCTGCAATCGCTGCAACGTTCCCGGACTCCCGGGTGCTGGCATGCCTACGACATCAACGTAGCTCTGCCCTTTGAAAAGATTGTTTGAAAACGAGACAAATTTATTGTCGTTAAATGCGCCGGTAACCGACAAGTTGTAGCTAAATGCGCCTTTGTTGACCACTGCTGCACTTAACTGCAATTCCAGGCCTGTGTTGCGCATCGTGCCCACATTGGCAAATGTTTGTCCCTGGATATTGGGTGGGTTCGCTACATTATAGTTCCCCAAAAGATCCTTGTTGGTACGTACATAATAATTCATGCTACCCGTAATCTTGCTGCTAAGCAATTCAAAGTCAAGCCCGATATTGAAGTTGGCCGCTTTTTCCCAGCGCAAATCGTAGTTGGTATTCTGGTTAGGTCCCCAGACCTGGTAAGAGTTTCCGTTGTATGGATAATAACCGTAGCCGCCATAAGTATCCAGCGACTTGTAACTGTCAAAGTCCTGGTTCCCGGTTTCACCATAATCGGCGCGAAGTTTCAGTTCATTCAGCCAGGGGATGTCTTTCAGGAATCTTTCCTGCGTCAGGCGCCATGCAAATGATGCTGCCGGGAAATATCCCCATTTGTTGTCGTAACCAAACTTGGAAGATCCTTCTCTGCGAAGACTGGCAGACAGGTAATATTTTTCGTCAAAATCGTAGTTCACCCGTCCGAAAAAGGCGATCAGTTTCGAGCTGTTTTTGTAAGAACCTACGCCGTTAATCCCTTTCTCTACGTTCCATAATCCGGTTCCAAGTCCGTTGTAAGTAAGTACATTGGAAGGGAATTTTTCGTTGCCTGCATTAAATCCTGAGGCTGTGAAATATTGAAAAGAGTAACCACCGAGAAGCTTCACAGCATGTTTGCCCTTATCCAGGAAATAATTACCTAGCCATTCCAAACTTTTCTGATCGTTTTCTTCCAGCGCCTGGTATGCTGTATTCCGTCCGGTGCCATTAATGACGGGCGTAATGTTGGACGGCGTAAAGTTCATAATGCGATTGGATGTGCTTACTTCTCCGAATGTTAGTGTCGTGTTCAGGTTGTCCAGAATGTTCAGCTTTATAGAGCCATTCAGATCGAGTGATTTACGCTCGCGGTCCTGCAACACGTTGGTAGCAAACTCAACGGGGTTGTTAGCAAAAAAACCTGAATTGATGTAGCTGTATTTGCCGGTTGAGTCCCGCACAGGGATCGTCGGATTGAGCGTCAATGCATAGTTGAATGCACTGTAATCGGCTTCACTGATCTTCGCATATCGTGGCGCTGCACTGAAAGTAAGTGCAAGCAGGTTATTGGCAGTGGTGTGATTGATGTTCACCCGGCCGCCATATTCTCTTTTTCCCGAGCGCAAGTCAATTCCGTTGGCATCGCGGTAATCCACGGAGGTGAAATAGTTGGTTTGCCCACTTCCGCCAGAAAACTGCAATGTATGCTTGTGAGAGAAGGATGGCTGACGGCTCACTTCTTTGAGCCAATTGCTATTTCCTCCGAAATCAAAGCCGCGGTTATTGGCAAGAAATTGATCTTTGGAAAGTACCGAAAGCTCATTGGCCAGATAGTCAAAAGTCGTGTAGCCGTCATAGAATAAACGTGGTTCCGCTGAGCCTTTTTTGGTGGTAATCACAATTACCCCGTTGCTTCCGCGCGTTCCGTAAATGGCCGAAGCCGCGCCGCCTTTTAATACATCAATAGATTCGATCTCGTTCTGGTTGATGTTGTCAATGTTACCGCCCGGAATCCCGTTGATGACAAACAATGGCCCCAAACCCGCGCTGCGCGAGGAGGCGCCACGCAACTGAATGTTTGCCGAAGAGTTCGGATCAGCCGTCGATGTGTTGGTTATCGTAAGTCCGGCTACTTTTCCCTGAATGGCCATCATTGGGTTGTTACCTCCCACGCGAAGCAGGTCTTTGGAAGAAAGGTGCGTGATCGCGCTGGAGACTTCCTTTTTGTTTAGGGAGCCATACCCAATCACGACCACTTCATTAAGGGTTTTTTGATCTTCTGCCAATGTGATTTCCACATTCGACTTGTTTGTTACGTCCACATCCTGAGCCACATAGCCTACGCTTGAAACCGTAAGTGTTTTGGCGCCAGCCGAAAGCTGCAAGGTGAATTTTCCCTCCGCATCGGTGGTGGTTCCGTTGCTTGTGCCTTTCTCTACAACCGAAACACCCGGCAAAGCGCCTTGCTTATCCGAAACTTTACCAGAAATCGGGGTGCCCGTTTGAGCCTGTGCTACCCCGGAAATGGCCACGAGCATGCTCAAAAGCATTGCGATCGCTGTTCCGGCAGACCAGCTCGTCCGCATCCGCCTTTTAGCAGCTTGCGCCATTTTGTACAAATTATTTTTCATTAAAATTGTTGGTTAAATTGGAATTTTGAACTCCGCACTTGTTACTATCCGATTAATTTATTGGACTTATTTAAAGTGGTGCGAATTTCCTGCTTTGCTCATTAACGGAATGATCTGTGAGTCTCAATTTTAGATCAATTCGTCTCAACATGAAGTTTTATTAATTACCAATGATTTTACAGGGATATATTTATAAAAATGTTTGACGAAAAAGGGTCGGTTTCAAAGCTGACTTTGTTCGATGCCTGGGTGAAAAAGCTGCTCTCTACGTTCTGCTTCTTGTTTTTTTGTCTGGCCTGCCTGGGTCAGGAAGCGCCGTATTATTTCAAAAATTACAAAGTTTCGGATGGACTTTCTGGCAATGCAACGGGGGATATTATTCAGGATAAAAAAGGATTTATCTGGATCGCCAGCCGCAACGGGCTCAACCGGTTTGACGGAAATTCTTTTAAGATTTTCAGGAGCAAGGAGGGTGTTTCGACCAGCCTGGGAAGCAACTCCGTTTTTTCAATTTCCGAGGATGGTGACGAAAAACTTTGGATCGGGACGCATAAGGGCGTTTATATCTATAATCCTGTTTCAGACCAATTTTCTGTCTTCAAATTAATCCCGACCGGCGAAGTGCGGATGATCCGCGGCGATCAGGACGGCGGCATCTGGATCATTTCCGACAATCAACTTTACAGGTTTGATTCCAAAAAAGGAAAAGTAACGGCGCTTCCCGATGCTGCCAACACCGTCGCCGTTCACGTCGCGGCCAGCGGAATGGTTTGGGCCACATTCAGCAACGGGGTGATCCGGCGCTATCATCCTGCGTTGGGCACGGTGGCCAGATATGACCTTTCAGGCCGTGTGAATGAGATTTTTTCAAACATGCGCCTGCATGCAGTTTCTGATTCCACGCTGCTGGTCGGGAATATGAAAACGCTGCTGCTTTTCAATTACAACACGGGAAATATTACAGACATTTCAAAGCAGACAGCTCAGAACCAGGACATTTACATTCACACTTTTTTCCAAAATGGCAAAGACGAATACTGGCTGGGTTCTGAGTCAGGACTCTTCATTCTGGATTTGAAAAAGAAGCAAATGAAGCAGATCGTGAAGGAGAAATACAACCCTTACTCCATCACGGACAACATTATCAACGCCATTTTCAAGGATCGCGAAGGAGGGATCTGGATCAGCACGCAGTTTGGCGGCGTCAATTATTACTCTGCTGAATTCAACCGTTTTCAAAAATATTTCCCCCAGCCGGGCAACAGCATCAGCGGGAATCTGATCCACGAAATTGTGAAGGACAAATACGGTAAACTCTGGATAGGAACCGAAGATGCGGGTCTCAACCAACTGGACTTGCAAACAGGAACATTCCGATCGTTTCTTCCTGATGGCAAAAAAGGAAGCATTGCGTATCGAAACCTGCACGGATTGGTCGCTGACGGAGATGAGTTATGGATCGGGACTTACGAGCATGGACTGGATGTGATGGATCTGAAAACCAATAAAGTGATCCGCCATTACACCACGAGTTTGCCCAATACTTTCGGCAGCAATTTTGTAGTGACGCTTTATAAAACCAGCGCCAACGAAATCCTCGTCGGGACGTGGTCGGGCTTATTTAAATACAATCGCAGCACGGACGATTTTACACCGATGACCTTTGTGAATACGCAGGTGCAAAGCATTCATGAGGACAAAGAAGGCACGCTATGGGTGGCGAGTTACGGTGGCGGAATTTTTTATTCTAATCCCAAAACAGGGAAAAAGGGCAGGATACAATATGACGCCAGCAAAAAGGGCGGGCTGCTGGATAATTACATTAACAGCCTTTACCAAAGCAAAGACGGCGATTTCTGGTTCTGCACCGAGCACGGACTTTCCCGTTATAATGCAGTAACGCAGCAATTTAAAAACTACCGCATTGAAGACGGACTGCCCGATAATCAGGTTTTCCGGGTTGTGGAAGACGATATGCGCAACTTCTGGATTTCCACCTCTCGGGGCCTGTCGATGCTGAATTCCAAAACGGGGAAATTCACCAATTACAATGAAGCTAATGGTTTGCCGAGCGAACAGTTTAACTATAACTCTTCCTTCAAAAACGACGACGGGACGCTGTTTTTTGGCACAGTAGCAGGGTTGATCAGCTTTAAACCGGGTTTATTTTACAAAAATACTTATGTTCCACCGGTGTATGTGACGGGCATTCAGGCCAATAATCAGGAACTGCGCATTGGCGGGAAAGACTCGCCCCTCACCAAATCGCCGGTTTATACCAATTGGATCAAGCTGCCTTACGACCGATCAAGTCTGAGTTTCGATGTGGCTGCGCTCAGCTTCGTCATCCCAGAAATGAATAGTTATCAATACAAAATGGAGGGGCTTGAACCGCAGTGGTTTACATTGAGCAACAGTAGAAAAATCTCTTTTTCAAAACTCCCGCCGGGTCATTATGTGTTAAGGATTAAGGGGTCGAACAACGATCAGGTGTGGAATGACCGTGAAACGAGGCTGAACATTGATATTCTGCCACCCTGGTGGGCTACGGGCTGGGCTTATATGCTTTACAGCACCATTGTGGCCGCCATCGGGATTACGGTTTTCCGCTATTATCACCTGGCGATGGGCGAGAAGAACAAGCGCGAAATTGAAGCCATTGAAATTGGCAAGGAGCGTGAGATCTATAATGCCAAAATCGACTTTTTTACCAACGTTGCCCACGAAATCCGAACGCCGCTGACGCTCATCAAAATGCCGCTCGACAAGCTGCTGGCTGACGAAAAGGCCGATGCCGAAACATTTGAGAACCTGACTATGATTAATAAGAACGCCAACCGCCTCATTGACCTGACCAACCAGCTGCTCGATTTCAGGAAAGCGGAGGCGAATAATTTCAGTTTGAATTTTACCAAAACAGACATTAATGAGCTGCTAAGCGACGTATTTTCTACATTCCGGCCGGCTGCGGAGCAAAAAAACCTGAATTATAAAATTGAGCTGCCCAGGATCACATTGCACGCTTACGTGGACATTGAAGCCTGCAAAAAGATCATTAGTAACCTGATCAACAATGCGATCAAATATGCGGACAATGCCGTAAAGGTGAAACTTTTGCCTTTCAGTAGCGATGATCTGCTTTTTTATATTGAGTTCACCAATGACGGCCTGATCATTGGCGACGAGGAAAAGGACAAGATTTTCGAGCCGTTTTACCGCGTTGCCGCCAGCCAGAAACAGGAGGGGACAGGCATCGGCCTTCCGCTCGCGCGCTCGCTTGCCGAGCTGCATAAAGGCAGTCTTGAACTGAAACACCGGGACGAACAAACAAATACATTCCTGCTTTCACTGCCCATTCACCAGGACTATGAAATGGATCTGAAAGGGGATACAGGCGAAGTTCCACCCGATTTTCTGCTGAATAGCGAGCAAAGTCAAGCACCCGACCCAGCCAAACCAGTGATCCTGATCGTGGAGGATAATGTGGAGATCCTGACTTACCTGAGCCGGGAACTGAGCAGTGCTTACAATGTGATGCGCGCTTTGGACGGGCAACAGGCGGTTGAAATTTTGCAGCATGAAAATGTTCATCTGGTGATCAGCGACATTATGATGCCTGTAATGGATGGGATCCAGCTTTGCAGAAAAATGAAAAACGACGTGCAGTTCAGCCACATTCCGATCATTCTGTTAACCGCGAAAAACTCCATCAATTCCAAAATCGAAGGCCTGGAAGTGGGTGCGGATGCCTACATTGAAAAGCCGTTTTCACTGGATCACCTGGCCGCACAGATCACAAACCTGATCAACAACCGCAACATTATCAAGGAATATTTCGCGCGTTCGCCGCTGACCCATATCCGGGGCATTGCGTTTACGACGGCGGATAAGCAGTTTTTAGAGCAACTTAATGCTATCATTTTAAGGCGAATTGCAGACAGTAACCTGGATGTTGACCTGCTGTCGTCCTTAATGAACATGAGCCGCCCCACATTGTATCGCAAGATCAAAGGCATTTCGGATATGACGCCGAATGAACTGATCAATCTTTCACGCCTGAAAAGAGCCGCTGAAATGCTTGCTGAGAACAAATACAAGATCAATGAAGTCGCCGATATGGTCGGTTACAGCATTCCGACCAACTTTTCCAGGGATTTTCAAAAGCAGTTTGGCATTAGCCCTTCCAATTATGTACAGGAATTGCGCGGAAAGACAATATAAGTTTTTGTCGGCAATGAAGCTCACTTCCCTTCCGTCACCTGCCGGATCACACGGAGCCAGTTCAGGCCCAGGATTTTCTTGATGCGCTGATCTGTATAGCCGAGCTTTTGCATCGACATGGTAATCTGGGGAAAGTCACTGATGTCTTTGATTTCTCGCGGCAATTCGGGCCCGCCGTCCAGATCCGAACCCAATGCAATATGGTCTTCACCCACGAGTTTCACGCCGTAATCGATGACATTGGCCAGCTGATCCACATGCATCCAGTATTCGTCGGGAATGGTGCCGTTAAAGGTGAATGGCAGCTCGCGCGCAAACTCTTTGTCCACATCCTCAATGGTTTGCGTGGTAATCTGGGAAGTGAGAATCCGCGGTGTTTTGGGCTGGGGGCTGGGCTGCACCCGTATGGGATTGTTGGGTTTTTGCCAGGCCCAGTATTTGGGGTTGTTGAAAAGGCTGCCGAAATGCACGCCGATCACGCCTCCCTTGGAAGCGATTGCTTTGGCAGCTTCGTCCGTAATGCAGCGGGGATGGTCCACAATTTTGTGAAAGCCGCCGTGGCTGTAAATGACCGGGTGGCGGCTGGCGGCAACCGACTGCAAAATAGCATCATTAGACGCATGGGCCACGTTAATCACCATGCCCAGGTCGTTCATTTCCTTGATTACCGCTTTTCCGTGCTCATTAATGCCGCCCCAGGTATACACATCATTGCAGGCATCGATAAATGCATTAGTGGTGCTGTGCGCGGTCAGTTGCATGGACCGCAGGCCCAGCTTGTAAAGCGAGCGAAGCAAATCCAGATCACCATAAAGGTCGTAACCGCCTTCCAGATCCAGGAAAGCAGCCATTTTGCCTTTTTTATTAATTCGTTCAATGTCGGAAGCCGTGAGTGCCAGCTCGATGACCGCATTATTCTTTTTAATCTGGTCCAGCGCTAGATTGACAACACGAAATGTATTTTTCGTCTCAAACCTGCCGGGATAGTAGTTTTCAGGCGTATAAACCGAGAAGAACATCGCATCCAATCCGCCCTCTTTTGCCCGGGGAAGATCCACCGTTCCATCCTGATAACGCTGCCCGATATCCGTTTTCAGCACCAGCTCCCGACTCATCACGTGCGTATGCCCATCCATCACAAACGCATCCCGGTGCAGGTCGGGCATAGGGATGCCTTGCGTAGTCAGGGGATGGTTCTTCCCAACTATCGCGGCGGAAGTAAGGGGCTTTTTGGAAATAATATTACCGGCTACCGGCAAAAGGGTTAAGGATTTTATAACATCTCTGCGTTTCATTCGCTATTTGTCGTCGTAATGATCTTTGGAAAAAAATAATATCTGCTGTGTAGTGTGGTCAGCAATCGGTATAGAAGCCTAAATTAAAGATTTCCAGGCAATTCAACATTCCAAGCACCACTCCCCCTTATTCGAAAGTTAGGTTACTCATCGAACCCCCGTATATAGGGCTTATTCGGCGGACGCTCGCCGGTGCTGAACTGGGCGCCCCGGGTTGAGCGGTATTTCATGTTCATGAAGGGTGTTTCAATGCGGCGTCCGACGGGCGAGTAACGGCCATTTTCCCAGTTGGATTCCATGTTGTACGCGGTGATACCGGTGGACAAAAGCAGTCGCTCTGCGTTGAATGGCTCTTTTCCGGACACCATTGTTTCGGTGATCCAATGGGGCTGGGCATTGGATGCGTGGTATTGTGAGAAAGGGCCCGGCCAATCAAGCATGGAGATGATCGTCGCGTCATTACGCCCTTCGATTTCACAAGCGTAGGTCCAGCCAACACCCTGAGCAGAGTATATAGCCGCTTTTGTGCCATCATTATATTCAACAATACAGACATTAGGTTTCCCAATTTCCTGAAAGTGCGCCGGTTTCAATTCAAACTTGATCCTTACGGCTTCCAGCAGCCTTGCCGCCCATGGATTTTGCTCCGTCCACTTCCAGGTTTCAGGCCCGCGGATACTTTGCACGGATCTGACGCCCGTTTCTCCTCCTTTTCGACGTTCCACAAATGCTTGCAGCACATCAACACAATGGAAAAGGGCACCTTCATCCGGGGCACCGCCTACCACAATGGAATTTTTCAGTGGCGTATCCACGTCCAGTTCCATCTCAGGCTTGCGGAAATATACAGGTATGGAAGAGCCGCCAGTCAGAGGAAAGTTCAGTTCACGGGATTTGTCAAACATCCATTTGGCTTCGTTCCAGTCGTAGGAAAGATGCTTATCATTAAAAACGGGCACCGAACGCTTACTTTGCTCGAAAACCCTGATCACTTTTTCATATATCCACCAGCGCGGCAACAGCCATTGTCCTTTCAGGTTTGTCGGGTATTCTCCATGTTCTCCCACGATGACAACCCCATCCACGGCAAGTTCCTTACCACCGAGTGTAACGGCCTCACCAACTGTTTTGAAGATGGAGATGTTCTTGGCCTTGCATATTTTCTGGCCTAGCAAGCTGGTTTCGAGTTGATGAATGTAAACAGAAACTACATCCACCCGCGAAGGCGTATGTGCGCCCTGCCACCAGTAACCGTCCAGCAATTTTGTAATGATCCAGTCGGCATGCGATCTTGTTGCGCCCCAGTAGGTTACCAGGCAGGCGATCCGCGGCCTTTTTGCCTGGGTTTGAGGGCCTGCGCCGGATGCGGTGCTTGCCAATACTGCCAAACCGGCCATGCCAGTTGCGCCCAGCATTTCCCGTCGGGTTAAGGTTAGGTTTAAGTCCATTTTTGAGTGGTTAGGAATAGGTTGCTGCCTGTTCTGCAAGGTAATGATTGTTATAATCTAGCGTAACATCCAGTAAGTTTTTTTGCGCGCGTTTCCCGGCTTTCACATGCTTTCTGCTTTTGGTATGGTTTTTAGAGTGAGGGAGACAAATCATCACAACATTAAAACCGTTTTCTTATGAAAAAGACAATAAATCTGGCCATTGCGGCAATGCTTTGCGCTGCCACAGTAACCTACGCGCAAACCACATCCACTTCTGGTAAGGACGATAAGCAGGACAAAAACGCGCAGGGAAGTCAGGCCGCGAGTGCAGGCAAGTCAACGAAGGGCTCAGCAGCCGCCAATGCAGGAACAGCCGCCAGCGCAGGAGCAGGCGCCAATACAGGAACAGGCGCCAGTGCCGGAGCTGCCTCCGGAACAGGAACAGCTGCCAGCGCCGGGGAAAACCGCGCCAGAAAGAGCACAGCAGGAGATGGAAGTACACGTCCGGGAGGGGCCGAGCATAAAAATGCAAATGATGTCGGGCGCTACTCCGACACAGAAAGCGCGGATCCAAAGTCCTTTAATTCCAAGGAAGCGATTGCAAAACGCAAGAAAAATCTAACAGAGTCGGATACCACGGTTAAGAAAGGAAGTGGCTCTGCGGAGAGAAATACCAAAAATCATACGGGTAAAACGGGCAACTATCAAAACCGTGATGCCAAGCAGTCTGTAAAGAGCCGTCCCTGATGGTGATATTAAAAAAGGTTGCGTGAAGCAACCTTTTTAATATATTTGCCCCGCAATCTGATGCGTACAATTATAGTCTACATATGGCTTGTCACCACCATCCTGCCGACTTTCAGTCAGTGGGGAATGATTGCATATTATCAGATCAATAAAGAATATATCACGCGCGTCCTCTGCGAAAACCGCGACAAACCCCAGCTGCATTGTAATGGTAAATGTTATCTTGCCAAAAAGCTGAAAGCGCAGCAGGAAAAGCAGGATAAGCAAACCAGTGACCGTGTCCAGAACACTCCTGTTCTTCAATTGTTTGCTTTAACAATCACCTCTTTCGAGTTTCTAGCCTCACATTTTCCGCTTTCTCAGGAGCATCATTTTCCTTATCATCTTGCCTCATATCAGGCACCGCTTTCCATTCTCGTTCCGCCTCCCTGTATATAAGCAGGCTTCGCGTTAGCAACACGCATTTTTTCAGCCGGTGAACTTCCAGTCATCCGGATCATCATTTTTTCACTTCCAAGATATTCATGCGCTCATTCCGTAACCGGAATGCAGGGCTGCTATAATTTATATCCTAATGCACATTAAAAATCTATTGCTGTTATTTTTTATGACAGCTATTTCTATTCATGCTTTCTCCCAGTCTCAATCCGGCGCTGTAAACGGCCGGATTATCAATGCAGAGCGGGAGGCCATTGCGGGCGCATCCGTTACATTGCAGAACACAGATCTTGGCACGATTACCGATGCGAACGGGCAATTCAGTCTGACGGGCATTGCACCGGGATCGTATATTCTGTCAATTTCTAACATTGGCTACACAGCTTATACCCAAAGTCTTCGTATCGCCAAAGGGAAAAACCCGTTTCTGAACCTGCAACTTTCTGAGAGCAGGCAGGAGTTGGCAGAAGTTGTGGTCAGTACGGCCAAGACACGGTATCAGGTTGTAACCTCCAATGCATCAACGCGCTCCGGTACACCCTTGCTTTCTACGCCGCAATCGGTCCAGGTTATGTCTTCCGCCGTTCTGCGCGACCGCCAGGCTTTCACGTTGAACGAAATTGCGGGTTCGTTTACAGGCATGAAAGCCAATAATGGAAATGGTAATTTCCAGATCCGCGGTTTTACAGCTTACTCACCCAATGATGCCAGCTTTTTGCTTTATAACGGGATCCGTGGAAACCTGTTTCTTTGGAGTCAGCAGCCTTTGCTGTATAACATCGAATCGGTTGAATTGCTGCGGGGCCCGTCAGGGGCTTTGTTTAGTGAAGGTTCGCCGGGTGGTGTGGTCAATTTTGTTACCAAAAAACCTTTGTCCGGGAAGCAGGCGAGCGTCGATTTGTCGCTGGGCAGCTGGGGTTTCGGCCGGGCATCCGTCGATTTCACAGGGCCGGTCGGTGGTCAGAAGAAGCTTTTGTACCGTGCCATTGCGGGATATGACCGGTCGGAGAGTTTCAGGGATTATCAGAAAAAACAAAACGTTTTTATAGCGCCGTCGCTGACATATCTTTTTAACAGAGGGACTTCCTTAAATCTTGAATTGAATTACGCTTATCAGAAAGCAGTCCAACAGTACGACAATGGAAGCTTCATTTATTCCCGGGCAGACGGCAGTTTCGACTTCGATTATTATCCCAACAACCTGACGATCCAAAGTCCCACGGATTATGGCAAAACGCATAATGCTTCGGCCACATTGACCTTCGACCATCAGTTCAACGATAATTTGAAACTCACGATCGTGGAACGGGCGGTGCGCAATAAGCTGGACTTCACAGACCATATTCCCGTGGGGCGGATCAGGAATGATAGCATCAGTCGGGCATACCAGGATTGGCTGACGGACAGGTTTAGTCTGCAGACAACCGCTTTCGCAACATATACTACAAAAACAGGCTCGGTTGGACATCAGATCATTGTGGGAACCGACTATAACCGTTATGGCTGGACTCAAAATGATTATCAATACAAGCCGTCGACGAGGATATCTATTTTCAATCCAGATTACACGGGCAGTGTGCCGGATGCTTCCATTCCTGCCGAAGAATCGGATGATAACAAGCGTGTTACAAATTTGATAGGTGCTTACATTCAGGATCAGGTGAGTGTCGGTAAGCAACTCAAAGTGCTGCTATCTTTGCGCTATGACAACTATAACGGCAAGGAAACGCCGTTATCCGATCGGGATAATAAGCAGGGCGACGAGCTGCAAGCCTCGGGCTGGATTCCCAGGATAGGACTCGTGTATTTGCCGGTAAAGAATGTGTCCGTTTACGGTACATATCTAAAATCATTTAATCCCCAGACTTCCAACAACGTGCTTGCCGGCGGCCCGTTTCCAACCCGCAAAGCGACTCAGTATGAAGTAGGTTCCAAAGCCGACCTGTTCAGTAATCGTTTATCAGCCACATTATCTTTATATCAAATCAATTATGCGAACATACTGACGGCGGCCCCCACAGAGGAAAATTCACACAGGCAGGCTGCCATCGATGGGACACGAAGCAGGGGCGGGGAATTTTCTGTAACCGGCAATCTGAATGCGCTGAGCATCATTGCGGGATATGCATTCAACGAGCATGTGCTGATCAGCACGAGTACATATGGAAAAAAAGGCGACCGCTTCGCGAATGCACCAAAGCATCAGCTCAACTTCTGGGGCAAATATGCGCTTCCTTTCCAAGTGCTTAAGGGAGTCGGCATCGCCGCAGGCGTCCGCTATGTGAGTGATCAGGTTGGTTTATTAAGCAACCAAAAGTTTCTTTTTCCATCTTATACGGTTATGGATGCGGCGTTATCTTACCAGCGTAACCGGTTTCAGGTGCAGGTGAATGCTTATAACCTGGCCGACAGGCACTATTTTACGGGAAGCCGTTCGGGAGTGACTTTGGCAGGATTGGGCGATCCGTTTAATGTGCGGTTAGGGGTCAGTTATCAACTCTGGTAATTCAATTTCAATTAATTATCAGGTTGTTATATGAAAAAAAATTCGTTACACCGTAGCCTTTTCAAGTTGCACAGCTGGCTGGGGCTTTTTACGGGCATATTCCTGATCCTTCTCGGGCTGAGCGGCTCCGTTCTGGTTTTCAGGACGGAGCTGGACCATTTCTTCAACCGGGACCTGCTCCATGTTTCTTCCGAAAATCCCCTTCCGAATGACGCGTTAAAGCGTTGCTACGATCAGATTACAAGCCGATATCCCAATCTGGATGGCATTGCCTGGGTCAATCCCGATGACGGGCCGGATGAGGCTTATAATTTTAGAATGTATTTCAACGACACCCGTTTGATGACATATGATCTGGCGCTGATCTCCTTCAATCCTTACACGGGTGCCATCCTACGCGAGGGACCTGCGACCCAGTTTACGCCCAGCTTCATTGAATGGCTGTTCCAGTTTCATTTCAGCTTTCAACTGGGCATGCCGGGTGCTGCATTAACGGCCATTTTTGGCATTACCATGTTGTTTTCGCTGCTTTCTGGTGCGGTTGTGTATCGGAAAATGTTGTGGAAAGTCGTGACATTCAAAGCAAATATCAATCGTAAGAACTGGCGGACTATCAGCTCGGACCTGCACCGGATCATTGGTGTGTGGTCTTTGGTTTTAAATGCCGTAATTTTCTTTACCGGATTTTGGATGAACCTGTTTGCCTTCAAACCTAAAACGTGGCAGAACGAGCGGGTCGCCACGAAACCAAACACACACATTGCCATCTCGCCCGACGAGATGTATGCGAAGGCGCTCGCGGCCATGCCGGATTTGGAACCTACGTCTGTATATTTGCCCACGCAACCTGAGCGCAGGTTTGAGGTCAGAGGTTATACCAAAGGTCAGCCTAAACTATGGGGCATCGGAAATGCTGTGCGGATGGATCAGCAAACCGGGGACCTTATTGAAATCAGCCGGTTGAGCGAAAAGCCGCTTGGAGAACGTGTGGAAGCAACTTTCTTCCCCTTACACGTGGGTAATTTTGGCGGGCTTGCGGTCAAAATGCTATATGTTCTCATTGGGCTAACGCCCGGACTTTTAGCCATTACCGGTTTTTTGCTCTGGTGGAGAGGGGTGAAGAAGCCGCAGACGCGTCTCGGTGACCGGGCAAACCGGTGAAGGAACAATTTTAATATTCAGGAAAGATATGATAGAAAGCAGCAACATTAAGGCTTACGGCACGGAAGCGGCTGACGCCCCATTGAACCAACTGGGTATTAATCGCAGAAAACCCACTGCGCACGATGTAGAAATCGACATTCTCTATTGCGGAGTCTGCCACTCTGATTTGCATACAGCAAAAAATGAATGGCACGGCACCCAGTATCCCTGCGTACCGGGGCACGAGATCGTGGGCAAAATTGTCCGCGTTGGTGACCATGTGAGTAAATTTAAAGTAGGCGATCTGGTAGGCGTGGGCTGCCTTGTGGATTCCTGCCGCGAATGCCAGTATTGCCAGGATGGCTTGGAGCAGTTTTGTGAACCGGGCTCGACCCAAACCTATAATTCGCCGGACAAGTATCTGGATACGCCCACATTTGGAGGCTATTCGGAAAGTGTGGTTGTGGATGAAAACTTCGTGTTACGCATTCCCGAGAACCTTGATCCTGCCGCAACAGCGCCTCTATTGTGTGCTGGCATTACCACATACTCACCGTTAAGGCACTGGAATGTTGGTCCGGGCAAAAAGATCGGGGTTGTGGGCATTGGCGGACTCGGGCATATGGGCATTAAAATCGCAAAAGCCATGGGTGCGGAAGTGGTTGCCTTTACCACGTCGGAATCCAAATTCGGAGAAGCAAAGCGGCTGGGTGCTGATGAAGTCGTGTTGTCCAGGGACGAGGAGCAAATGGCTGCTTACCGCGGCAAACTTCACTTTATTCTGGATGCAGTTTCGGCAGAGCACGACATCAATGCTTATCTGAACCTGCTTCGCGTAGATGGCTCGCTGGCATTGGTAGGCGCTCCCGAACATCCGCTGCCCGTTGCCGCGTTTAGTGTGATCATGGGACGTAAAAGCTTTGCCGGCTCCATGATCGGCGGCATTGCAGAAACACAGGAAATGCTGGACTTTTGCGGAGAACACAACATAGTAGCCGACATAGAAATGATTGATATGCAATACATTAACGACGCTTATGAACGCCTGCTGAAAGGCGACGTGAAATATCGTTTTGTAATTGACATGGCATCGCTTAAAGGCAATCGTCAGGCGGTTTAACACATTTTAGTTTGCCAGTCAAAACTAAGACAAACAAAAAAAGGCCATTCAATGGCCTTTTTTTATACACTTACGGGCAACATTAACATTCCGATGACGACGCGATTATGCCTGAGGACCGATGTTTACCTTTTCTAAATCCGCTCTTGCCGGGCCGGTCAGTACAACCCCTTCGGTGTCAAAACGTGCACCATGGCATGGGCAATCCCAGGTTTTTTCTGAATTATTCCAGTTAACAATGCATTTTGTATGCGTGCATACCGGGTTCAACGCGTGAATCTTTCCGTGCGGATCCTTGTAAATCGCCAATTTCTGGTCTTTGTACGTCACGATTTCTCCTGAGCCCACAGGGATTTCCGACACAGATTCTATCTCTTCAAGCCCAAAACGGTCGCCAATAAAGCGGCCTATCACATCAGCATTTTCCTTTATTGTCTCCATGAAACCGGCAATTGGTTTAACACGGCCGGGGTTGAACAAGCTTTCATAGGTGCTTTGCCCTTTTAATATCAGATCGCTGAGCACTATTGCAGATACTGTGCCCAAGATCATTCCGTTACCATTGAAGCCCGTTGCGGTGTAAATGCCATTGGAAGCGCCGGGTAAATGGCCGATATAAGGCAGGCCATCGGCGGGAACATAATATTGCGCAGACCATTGCGAGTGAATGCTCTTAACTTCATAACACCGTTTGGTATAATTGATGAGATCTGTAAACGACTGCTGCGGATCTCCATGTCCTGTTTTATGATCGTGCCCGCCTGCTATCAGATATTTCTGTCCGTCTATTTCGTGCGTCCGAAAGTAGTGATATGGGTCTTGCATATCGTAAACCAGCGCATCGGGATAGTTATCATCATTCAGTAAAGCGGCTATTACGTAACTGCGGTAAGGCGCATTTCTGAAATGGAGGACATTAACGCCGCCGGGGGGAATATGTGTGGCGTACACCACTGCTTTTGCCTTGATTTGCCTCTCGCCGGATTTTGCAATATGAAAGTCATCCTGTGATTCAATTTCTTCGATCCGGGTGTTCTCAAGAACAATTCCACCAAGGTCGGTAAATTGCTTTTGAAGACCCGTGATATATTTCAGCGGATGGAATTGTGCCTGCTTATCAAAAACCACGGCCTTTTGATAAGGAACCGGCGCAGGCGCATGATCGGCTATTTCCGCGGTAACACCCACGCGTAATGCGCTTTCAAACAGGTCTTTAAGTTCGTCAACTTCCTTGTCCGTCTCGGCATAGACGTAAGCGTTTTGCCAGCGGAAATCACAATCCAGGTTATACGTCCTGACGTTTGCAGCGATTAGTGCTACGGATTCAGCGATCGATTCGGCAAATTGTTTTGCTGCCTGTTTATCAAAAGCCTTTTCCACTTCCGCAAATGTCGTATCTGCAAATGTGTTAATGTGCGCGGTTGTGCCGCCAGTCGTGCCATAGCCCGGGTTATGCGCTTCCGCAATGACACATTTATGCCCAGCCTTTTGTAGCAGCAATGCCGTTGTTATCCCAGTAATACCGGCACCGACAATCAGCGTATCATAAATAACGGAAGGGTCCAATGCTCCATTCCAGTTCTCTTTTACCGCGCTTTTTTGCCATAAACTTTCATTGTGACCATCGCGGCCAATGCTTACGGCCTGGCTGCCATCGTTATTTTCTCCTGGATTTTTGTTGATGATATTTTCCATATTCAATTATTTTTTAGGCTTCAAATTGAAATAAAATCATACCAAACCAATGTCCGGCGCGATTCTGCTGGTACCCGGCGGTTACGGGTATAGTTTTTATTCACAAAGGCGGCGCTTACGAGAACCAATTCATTTCATCAACTTACAAACACGTTTTTATTATGAAAAAAATTAACTCAGGTTTTTATCCTGTTTTTAAATCGCTGATTTTCAGTGCGGTTATGCTTACGCTCGCGGTGAGTTGCGGCGACGATGACAGCTTTTGGGATGCCATGGTTCCTGAAACAGACGAGGAGCCGACGACTACACAAGTGGAGGGCTATGTTTTTTATCCCGCTGTGCAACCTGCAACCGAGGCTAATGTTGCTCAACTGAAAGTACCCGCTGGTTTTACGGTAAATAAATTTGCAGAAGGTGTAGGCAAACCAAGAATCCTGGTGGTGAACAGCAACGGGAACGTTTATGCATCCGACCGTGAAGCCGGTGTCGTGGTAATGCTTACAGATGCAAACGGAGATGGGATTGCAGAAGACAAAAAGACCGTAGCAACCCTCAAACAAGTTCATGGCCTTACCATTTACAACGGGAAAATGTACATGGTTACGGTCAGGGAAGTTTACGAAGCGGCCATGAATGCTGACGGAACTCTGGGGCAGCCCAAAATGCTGATCAACGATTTGCCGGACGGCGGCCAGCACCCCAACCGTACCATTGCTTTCGGGCCTGATAAAAAAATGTATATCACTGTGGGCAGCACCTGCAACTCGTGCGTAGAGCCGAATCCTGAACTGGCGACCATTCTTCGCGCAGAAGAAGATGGCAGTAACCGTAAGATTTTTGCCAGCGGATTGAGAAACACCATTGGTTTTGGCTGGCACCCGGAAACCAGCGAGTTATGGGGAATGGATCACGGCATCGACTGGCTGGGTGATGACGAACAAAAGGAGGAAGTGAACCAGATCAAGCAGAATGCGCATTACGGCTGGCCTTACATTTATGGAGAAGGAAAATACAACCCGGGCACAAGGCCAACGGGCGACACGACTTATCAGCAGTATTTGAAAAAAACAACATTGCCGTCGCTCACCTACCAGGCACATGCTGCGCCGATGAGCATGGCTTTTTATACCGGATCCATGTTTCCGGGCGAGTATAAAAACGACGCCTTTGTGGCCATGCGCGGGTCCTGGAACAGAAGCTCACCTGTGGGTTACCGCATTGTGCGCATGCATTTTGAGAGCGGTAAGCCCGTTCGTTTTGAAGATTTTGTAACGGGTTTTATTGTAAATAACAACCGTGCGCATTTCGGGCGTCTGGTTGGCGTAGCCATGCACAAGGATGGCTCACTGCTTTTCTCAGATGACACGAATGGCGTGATCTACCGGGTTGCATACAAATAATGTAGTTGATTTTCAGATTAATTAAAAAGGCAACCGGTGAGCACTGGTTGCCTTTTTACTGTTCGGCCCGCCGCTCTTTATCCCGTTAACTAAATTACCCGGCAGAACGGCCTCGCGTGCATTGCACAAGCTTTGGAAAAGCGATATTTTTATTCCTTTTAAACCATGAAAAAACTCATCCTGCTTTTTGCTTTGGCATTGGGCCTGGACGTGGCGGCGCAAAAGCCGGAATCCCCGCTTGGTCGCATTTGGCAGCAGAGCCTTCCCTTTATTACCAACTACTCGACAGACGATTATAAGGCGGCGTTTCAAAACTGGGCATTGGTGCAGGGCAATAATGGCATGATGTATGCAGCTAACAATTCGGGCGTGCTTGAATTTGATGGCGGGTCCTGGCAGCTTATTCCCACTTCCGAGGGCAATCCGGTGCGGTCCATGGCAAAGGATTCGAAAGGGCGCATTTATGTGGGTGGGTCGGGGGAAGTGGGTTACCTGGTTGCCAACGGTCAGAATCGAACCGTTTTCCATTCCCTGAAGAACAGGCTCAACCGTGCAGACTGGAATTTCGGGAATGTATGGTTCACATTTGCCGATAAGGGCTCAGTTTATTTTGTTTGCGATTTCCATATTCTCGAACTGGTTAACGGCAATTTCAAAGTCTGGAAGAGCAGCATGGGTGCGCTGGGATTTGCATGGATGATTCGTGGAACATTGTATGTGAGCGCGAGCGAACACGGTCTTTTAAAGAAGGAAAAAGATTCGCTCAAAGTGGTTGCAGGCGGGAGTGCATTCAAAGGAATGGGGCTCACCTGCTTGCTGCCTTTCGAGGGAAATAAGATGCTGGCGGTGGGGCTCAGTAAGGAATTTTATATTTATGACGGGTCAAAACTGGAACCATTTATCAGGGACGGAAAAAGGGTGCGGATCAAAGACGCGGTTTATCATGGTTTGCAGCTGAGCAGCGGCGATTATGCGCTGGCGACCACGGGTTCGGGGTTTTATCTGATGGACAGGAATGGCACGATCCGTAACAACATTGGTCGCAAAGATGGTTTGACCAGCGATGCGGCTTATTCTGTTTTCGAGGATGCGGAGGGAGATGTTTGGCTGGCCACCGACAATGGGATCAGCCGTCTGGAAATCAATTCACCATTGCGGGTTTTGAATGAAAATCACGGGCTGGACGAAAACCCTATGGATATAGAGGTTTTTAACAATAAGCTTTTTACGACAAACAGCAAAGGGATCTTTGCGCTGAATGGAATTTCTCCCCAGGGTGTATCCAAACCTTTCTTCAAAAAGATCGAAGGGATCAACAATCTGACGATGCATTGCCAGGCCTTTGGTAATGAGCTCATTGTCTCTAACTACGACGGTGTTTTTGTGTTGGACAAAAATGGGAACCGGTCACAACTAGCCAAAGAAAATGTAGTGCGCGTGGAGGAAGCGCGATCCGCACAAATGCCCGGACATTTATTGGTCGGACTGGAAGGCAATGGGCTTACCGAGCTGATTTTTGATCATGGCAAATGGGTGCAGGGCGGGAGGCGCGATGACATGCAATTTTATTCCGAAAGCTTCGCACGCGCGGCAGACGGGACGATTTTTATCAACAGCCGAAGAAACGGCATCTACGAAATGGCCTGGCAAAGGCCTGAAACGATACATTCGCTCCGCAATACATTCAACCTCATTCACCACGGACCGGAAAATGGGCTTTCATCCAATAAAATCCGCTGGCTGGAAAGGGTAGGGAACACGGTTTACGCTTCCACCGACGAGGCAATGCACCGTTTCAATCCATCCAGGGGGGGGTTTGAAATTGATTCGGTGCTTACTGCCGGCATTGCGCCATATAAGACCGGGTGGATCAACGAGATCGTCGCGGGCCAGGATGGAACGATGTGGTTTACACTTTATCATCATTATCAAAGCCACGTTTTCGAATATGGGAAAAATGGTTTGCACAAATTGCCAGTTTCGGGCAGACTTTCCGATGCGCTGATCTCCAAAGTGCATGATAACGGGGACGGATTTTTGCTTTTCGGGTCCAACAAATGGATTGTGCTTTTTGATAGAAACATGAAGACGGGAGCCGCGAAACCATTTAAAACGCTCATCAGGCAAGTTTCAATCAACAAGGATTCTTTGATCAATTTCCGCGATGCGCAGTCACCGCCTCATATAGCTTACGGGCATCAGGGACTTCGCTTTCAGTTTGCACTGCCAAGCTACGACCTTTCGGCCAAGAACGAGTTTCAGTATTATCTCGAAGGTTTTCACGATGACTGGTCGGCCTGGTCGGGCGAATCGTTTGCAGATTTCACCAGTTTGCCGGAGGGGAATTACGTTTTCCGTGTGCGGGGAAGAGACGTATATGGACATCCGGGGGCGGAAGACAGACTTGCATTTGCCATCCTTCCACCCTGGTATCGCACCTGGTGGTCGTTTGCCATGTATGCGCTTTTGCTGGGCGGGCTGGCTGCCGTGCTGGTCCGGTTCAGGGAAAGAAAATTACAAAGGGAAAAGCTGATACTGGAAAATACTGTCCTTGAACGAACCGAGAAAATCATGCGGCAAAGCGAAGAACTGAAAGAAATGGACCGCATGAAGTCCCGGTTTTTTGCCAATATTTCACACGAGTTCCGCACACCATTAACGCTCATTCTGGCACCGTTGGAGGAGGAATTAAGCCAAAAGCCGCCAGCTGAACAAGGCAGGCTGCTCATCATGAAGCGGTATGCCAACCGGTTGCTGGAACTGGTAAATCAGCTCCTGAACTTGTCCAAGCTGGAAGCCGGCAAAATGGAATTACAGGTTCAGCAAGGCAATTTAAATCGGTTCCTGAACATTCTGTCGTCTTCTTTTGATTCACTCGCGCAGCATAAGGAGATCGTTTTTACAACAAAGATTGTGTTACCGGCGGGTGCATTTTGGTTTGATCCCGATAAGTTGGAAAAGATCGTAACCAACTTGCTTTCCAACGCATTTAAGTTTACATCGGCGGCCGGGTCTGTGACATTTGAAGCGCATATCGAGGAAAAAGAAGGTCTGCAAAATCTTAACATTGCCGTTTCGGACACTGGAAGAGGCATTGCCGGGGACGAACAGAAACAGGTTTTTGAATCTTTTTACCAGGCGCGGCAGACCGTTGAAAACCAGGATGGCGGCACGGGTTTGGGGTTAGCGCTCGTTAAAGAGCTCGTGCGGTTGCATAAGGGAAGCATCAGATTGCAAAGCGAGCCTGGCAGGGGTTCCGTCTTCTCAATAGAAATACCCGTTCAGAAAGAGGCTTACGAGACTGGCCAGCGCGTAGAAGATAGATACAATGAATATGAGATGCCAATTTCGCAAACTACTTCCGATGTTTTTACAAAACCTGAGATAAAACAAGCTGAGGAGGACGGCCTCAGTATGGAAAACAGGGAAACGTTGCTGATCGTGGAGGACAATGCCGGGCTGAGGGATTATATGGCGTCGCTGCTCGAAAAAGATTACATTATTTACCAGGCGCCTGATGGAGCGGAAGCGCTTGCTTGTGCGCGCAAAGTACTGCCGAGCCTGATTATCAGCGATCTGATGATGCCAAATATGAATGGCATGGAGCTCACCGCGAACATTAAATCCGACGAGCGCACAAGCCACATCCCGGTAATATTACTGACAGCAAAAAGTGGCCATGAATCGCGTATGGATGGCTTGAAAACAGGCGCGGATGATTATCTTACCAAACCATTTTCCGTTGAAGAGTTGACCGTTCGGGTTAAAAATCTGATTGATATCAGAAAAAAATTGGTTGACCGTTATCGGGAGCGCATTCGCGTACATGTGACTACGCCCGAAGAAATGTCGCTCGATGACAAATTTCTGATGCGGGCCAAAGAAATTGTGGAAGCAAATATGGAAGATGTGCTTTTCTCGGTTGAAAAATTGGCAGGGGAGATGAACCTGAGCCGTACACAGCTGTTGCGAAAGCTCAAAGCACTCACCGGACTGACGCCTAACGATTTTATCCGGGACCTGCGCCTGCAAAAAGCGGCGGAAATGATCCGCCAGAAAGCGGACACGATCACACAGATCGGCTATGCCGTTGGTTTTAATGATCAATCGTATTTCAGCAAGAGCTTCAAAAAGGAATTTGGCGAGACACCCACTGAATATGCTGCCAGAATATCGCAAAAGGACGCATAATTACCTGGATATGCTTCATAATTACAAGTCTCAGGCATCGATCTGACGCAACTTTGCAGCCTCAAACAAAACAACATTTAGCTATGAAAAATTTTCAATTGATGACAGTGCTGCTCGCGTTTTTACTTTCCTTATTGTTTTATGAAAGCATCGCGCAAAAAAATGATCTGGCCTACGCAGGTCAAACCGCTGTTCAACACGACGCCTTTCACGCAATTGCTTCTGCCAGTGCGGGCGCAAAAGCGAATCCACTGACCGCCCAATTTGCAGTGTTGCCCAAGATCACGGTGAAAGACGACGGGAAGGTGTTTGTGTACATTTTCAATCCCAATCGCATCGGCATTAATGTCTGCTTTTACGATGGCCGAGGGCATGCGCTACACCGTGATAAAACGGCTGCCAGGTATTACGGCAAGCTCCTGGATGTTTCGGAATTGGAGGCCGGCAGCTATGAGCTGACACTTCATTCGGGTAAAGTCTCCGCGCATTACACACTGGAAATTGCAGCGGAAGCACGTGAAATCAACATGAAGGGCAAGCCATATTTTGCGGTTAGTCAATAATAATAATGTCAAACCAGTATCTATTAACATAAACGAAAAATAAAATGAATGCAAACAAAGCACTTTGGGAAAAGGGTGATTTTACCCGCCTGGCAGCAACAATGCGTGAAAGCGGTTCTGCACTGGTAGCAAAGCTAGGAATTACAAAAGATCTGAAAGTTCTGGATCTGGGCTGTGGCGACGGAACGACGGCCATACCCGCTGCCAAACTTGGCGCGAATGTGGAAGGCGTAGACATTGCCAGGAACCTTGTCGAAGCCGGCAACGCTCGCGCCAGGGCAGAAGGATTGACAAACATTACATTCCGTGAAGGTGACGCAATCAGCCTGAGCGACATTCCAGACGCCAATTTTGATCTGGTAGTAAGCATTTTTGGGGCCATGTTTGCGCCGCAGCCATTTGATGTGGCCAAAGAGATGTTCCGTGTGACGCGCCCGGGCGGCAGGATCGTCATGGGCAACTGGATTCCCGGTGACCCAACGCTGGTCGCACAGATCCTGAAAGTGAGCTCGGCCTACACACCGGCACCGCCGGAAGGTTTTGTCAGCCCAATGCTTTGGGGAGTGGAAAGTCATGTTATCGATCGGTTCGTTGCAGCAGGCGCGAAGAAAGAAAGCATTTCCTTCGAGCGGGAAACATTTACATTTCAGGCGCCTTTCTCACCAGCTGTTTTTCTGGATACGTTCAGAGAATTCTACGGTCCCACGATGAATGCATTTGAAGCGGCCGGAAAAAACGGGAAAGATGCCGATTTGCAGCGTGAGTTGGAGACATTGTTCGAAAGTCAGAACCAAAGTCCGGACAGAAATGCAACTTCCATTCCCGCCACATTCCTTAAAGTGACGGTGTTGAAGTAAAAAAACAGCCGCCTGAAAGGTCTGTTCTCGCTTGCGCAGGCAAGTTGACGAACAGGCCTTTTGGCGGTTTAAAATAGTAACATTTGCATATAGCTCAATGGCCATCTCCTTACTCACTTTTGAGAACCTCCACAGGGTTGGTCCTTGCTGCCTTCATGGTCTGTGAACCGATCATGATGAATGCGATTACTAACACAGCCGTTAAGCCGGCGAAAAGCTCGAAGATTTTTACGGGTGTATGGTAAGGGAAATTGGTCAGAACAAAGCTTTCAAAGAAAAAGTAGGTGATGGGCAGCGCAATGCATGCCGATATGGACAACAGCACCAAAAAACCACGACTCAGCAAATAGACCAGGTTGCCGGAACCCGCACCCATCACTTTCCGGATACCGATCTCTTTCAGCCTTGTTTCGGTTGTGAATACCACCATTCCGAACAAGCCCATGGATGCAATGGAAATAGCAAGAAATGAGAGGAAGCCAATGATTTTGATCATCGTAGAAAATTCGCTGTATGCTTCTTCTATTGATTCTTCGTAGAATTCAGCTTCTAACGGATGCACACGATCGATCCTTTTCCAGGTGGATTCGATTTTGGCCATCGTCCCCACCATATCTTTACTTTGTATTTTAGCATTCACCACCGCGCCGTTCTCCGGGGTCCAGAACATGAATGCGACCGGCTCGATGAGGTTTTCCACTTTGCCATAATGAAAATCTTTCATGACACCTACAATGGTCATCCTGTGTCCGTTGAATTTGAAGTTGCTGAATGTAACCTCCTGACCAATGGCTTGCGCAGGGTCGCCGTTTCCAATGTTGAATCGCTTTAAAAATTGCTGATTAACGATCAGTTCGCGGGCAGCTTCGCCGGTGGTCGGCCGTCCGATGAAATTTCCTCCCGCAATGAGTTTGTATCCGTGCAGCGGCATGTAGTTTTCGTCCACATTATTGGTCATAACGAGTGCCGAATCGCGGGAATTTTTGTATTTCATATAACCTCCCCACGCATTTCCGACGCTCGTAATGATCAGCGACCGGGACACCGCAGTCACCTCCGGCATCTCGCTCAGCTCCTTTATCATAGCATCCGGTTTGTTGCCCTGCATTTGAATGTTCAGAATATTTTCAGTATTGAATCCGAGGTCAAATGCCAGAATGTTCTTGTACTGGACGTAGCCTACTGCTGTTGTTGTGATGAAAATCAGCGTAACGGTATATTGAATGACAACCAGCGCGCGGCGAAATGTGACCGGTTTGAATGATCTTACTGAAGACACATTCCTGAGTGCGTGGATCGCGCTCACTTTCGAAAAGAATACGGCCGGCATAAGTCCGGCAATGACACCGACCATCACCGAAAAAACAATGAACGAAACAACTATTGCGGGAGTAAGGTCGAGCTTTACGGTGCGTTGCATTTCTGGCGCCATATTGATCAACTGCGGCCGCAGTAAAAGGAAAATAACAAATGAAAGCAGCAGCGCGGACAGGGAGATTATGATCGCTTCGGCGAGAAACTGCTGCCTGATCTGATTTTTTTGTGCGCCGATTGCCTTGCGAAGCCCTACCTCTTTAAACCGCCGCATGGCGCGCGCTACGGAAAGATTGGTGTAGTTGAAACAGGCAGATAAAATGACTACAAGCGCGAGGCCGCCAAGGATCCACAGCACAACAGGAGGCATATGAGGCCCTGAATCGCCGCTCATGGAGCCGGAACGGAGATTTTCGCCAACAACGATATCATGCAATGGAAGAAGCTCCAATTGGATCTTCGTTTTTTCCTCAGCCAGATTTTGCTCCTTTGCAATGGCGTTAAGCTGCGATTGGATAGATGCCCGGTCAGACGCATTACCGGCATTTTGCGGCAACATGATGTACACGGAGTTGGCAAACATATTGGACCATTCCTCAAAATTTTTATCATTTTTATTCAGCTGGCGGGCCGTTGAGAGCGACACCAATGCTTCGAAACTGATATGCGAAAAAAACGGAACGTCCTTTATGATGCCGGTAACCTGGTAATCAAGCGTATCGAATTTGATTGACTTACCCAGCGCAGCGTTGTTGCCGAACAGCTTTTTCGCCGCCGTTTCCGTCAGAACGATCGAGTAGGGATCTTTTAGCGCCGTTTCGGGATTGCCTTCCAGCATGGGATAGGTAAATATTTTAAAAAACGATGGCTCGGCCCAGAAACCCTTGACAGGAAGCACATGGTCGCCCACCCGGGCATCCTGTAAAAAATCGTTGCGTATAATAGCGACCTCCTCCACGCCTGTCACTTTTTCACGGATAAGGTTGCCGGTTTTTATTGATGTCGACGCGTACTTTCCGCCGCCTTGCTCGCCCTTGAAACTTGCGACATTGGTGATACGATAGATCCTGTCGCCATTCCTGTGAAACTTATCGTAGGAACGCAGGTCGAGCACAAACGCGATGAGCAGTAACCCAACCGACATACTGATGGCCAGGCCTACAATGTTGATGGAAGAGAACAGCTTATTGCGCATCAAGCTGCGTCCCGAAGTTTTAAAGTAGCTTCCGATCATGGTTTAGATGGAAAAAGGTTAAGCAAAAGTTCCTGTTGCTCGCCAGTCAAAAAATCTATGCCCTCTCTGTTAAGACGTTAATAATAAAGTAGTTAACTGCAAATTGAATGTAAATTATGTTCAAAAACGAACATTTCACGATTACACGGACATTCCTGTATCAGCGGCCTATCAAAATGGAATTCCTTATCATTTTGATAGGCTTAATTATGCTGGCACAAATCAGGATTTCTCAATAAAAGATTGATAACCAAGAGCTTAATACGTATGCAGTTCTTTTGGAACAATGTTTAATCTGTATCGAGCAACAAACCAATTCTAAATTGAAAAGCATTCATTTTAAATCAAATCTCATGTTAACAATCCTCTTGATCGCCGCCGGCTGCTTGTGCTTTGCGCTCTTTTATCAAACCGTTCATTTTTTCGAAAAGATCTGATCATGGCAGCATTATTCATCGTCTCAATCGGCGTGTTTTTCTATATGTGCTACGTATTGATCAAACCCGAAAAGTTCTAATCCACGGATCCTGGCAGCTGCAAATGATCAGGTGCCTGATAACAATTTTCAAAAATGAATACAGAAATTCTAGGCGTTATAGCCATGTATGCAGTTGTGGTCCTGATGGCGGTCCCATTTGGCAGATACATTGCAAAAGTCTACGCAGGTGAAAAAACGCTGCTGGACCCGGTTTTCAATCCGATCGAAAGAATATTTTTCCGTATCAGCGGAATTGACGAAAAGGCCGAAATGGACTGGAAACAGCATTTAGTGGCATTACTGACGATTAATTTTGTGTGGTTTCTGCTCGGCATGTTTGTCCTGATGAACCAAGGCTGGCTGCCGCTCAACCCGGACGGGAATCCGGGCCAAACGGCTGACCTCGCATTCAATACAACCATTTCTTTCGTGGTTAACTGTAACCTTCAGCATTATTCGGGAGAGAGTGGCGTGAGTTATTTGTCGCAGCTATTTTTAATGTTCCTCCATTTTGTAAGCGCCGGAACGGGCATGGCGGCGGCGGTTGTTCTGTTTATTGCATTAAAAGAAAAAACAACCGGAAAGCTGGGGAACTTCTATCACCTCATGCTGATCTCCTGCACCCGCATTTTATTGCCCGCTTCGGTGGTCGTTGCCAGCATTCTGGCATTCAACGGCACGCCTATGACTTTGGAGGGTAAGGACAGGATGATCACCATGCAGGGCGATACGGTGGGCGTTTCGACGGGCCCTGTGGCTGCATTTGTTGCGATCAAACATCTGGGAACTAATGGCGGCGGGTTTTATGGGGCAAACTCTGCGCATCCGCTCGAAAATCCGAATTACCTCACCAATATGATTGAGATGTTTACTCAAATGATTGTCCCGCTTGCTATGATCTTCGCACTGGGATTTTTTTTGAAAAGAAAAAAAATGGCCTGGATGATTTTTGGCGTGATGACTGTTGGTTTTCTGACACTTTGCATTCCAACCGTTATCTGGGAGGTGCGCGGAAATCCGGCCATCGCTCAAATGGGCATTGACATGGGTTCAGGTGCAATGGAAGGCAAGGAAACCAGGTTTGGAAGCGCGGCTTCGGGGTTCTGGAGTATAGCTACCACCGTTATATCCACAGGTTCTGTCAATTCCATGCACGACAGCACCATGCCGCTATCTGGTATGATGCAGCTGCTGGCCATGATGACGAATGCTTTTTATGGCGGATGCGGGGTGGGGATACTGAATTTTTTCATCTTTATCATTCTGGCCGTTTTTATCAGCGGATTAATGGTAGGGCGCACACCTGAGTTTTTGGGTAAAAAAATTGAAGGCCGTGAAATGAAGATCGCCATGATCGTTGCGCTGTTGCATCCGTTGTTGATCTTGGCAGGCACGGCGCTTGCGGCAGCTTTTCCAGCCATTACTTTGGCCAACCTGAATAATCCCGGTTTTCATGGATTCAGCGAAATGCTTTATGAATACACTTCCTCGGCCGCCAATAATGGCAGCGGATTTGAAGGCCTTGGCGACAATAATCCATGGTGGAACATTACAACAGGCTTCGTGCTGATCCTTTCCCGCTTCATCCCGATCATAGGACCGGTTGCCATAGCAGGACTTTTGGCTAACAAAAAGTTCATTCCCGAAAGCGCAGGCACATTGCGCACCGATTCCGGCACATTCGGAATGATGGTGCTGGCAGTTATCATGATCATCACCGCCTTGTCATTTTTCCCGGCGCTGACGCTTGGGCCGATAGCCGAATATTTCAGCCTGTAATGTGCCTTCTCAGGCAAATTTTCCAAAAAAATAAAACGAGCGCTATGCCGACATGCGCTAACATCCATCTGTTTATGAAAACTCAAAATGCATCCTTGTTCCAGAGGGAGCTGGTGAATGAAGCTTTAAAGCAATCTTTCATCAAACTCAACCCCAAAGTCCTGTTCCGAAACCCGGTTATGTTTACCGTCGAGATAGGCACGTTCATTATGTTTGCGGTCTGTATCTGGATCTTGTCCGGGAACACCACGCAAGGCAGCTTCACTTACAATGTCGTGATTTTTCTGACACTCCTGCTTACGTTGCTTTTTGCCAATTTCGCCGAAGCCATCGCCGAGGCAAGGGGAAAAGCCCAGGCCGACAGCTTGCGGAAAACCCGCGAGGAAACCCCCGCAAAGCTGATCATCGAAAATGGGCCGGGATTTGCCGTAACAACGCAAAGTATCATGTCTGCACAGATGAAAAAAGGGGATATTTTCATCTGCGAGGCAGGCGATAACATTCCCACCGACGGCGAGATCATCGAAGGTCTGGCGACGATCGACGAGAGCGCCATAACCGGCGAATCGGCACCCGTGATACGGGAAGCGGGTGGCGATAAAAGCAGTGTGACAGGCGGAACCAGGGTCTTGTCAGACAAGATCAAAGTAATGGTTACGACTGCTCCGGGAGAAAGTTTTCTGGATAAAATGATTGCGCTCGTGGAAGGTGCCAGCCGTCAGAAAACGCCCAACGAAATTGCATTAACGATCCTTTTGGCCGGATTTACCCTGGTTTTCGTCATCGTGTGCGTTACACTCAAGCCCTTTGCGGATTTCGCCAATACGCCTATTACCATTTCCGCATTCATTTCCCTATTCGTCTGCCTGATCCCGACAACAATCGGCGGGCTGCTTTCTGCGATTGGCATTGCAGGCATGGACCGGGCGCTGCGCGCGAATGTGATTACCAAATCGGGTAAGGCGGTGGAAACAGCGGGAGACATTGATGTGCTTCTGCTCGACAAAACCGGGACGATTACAATCGGGAACAGAAAAGCAACCCGATTCCATACGGCCAATGGCATTAGCGAAAACCATTTCATAAAAAGTGCGGTGCTAAGCTCGATCGCCGATGAGACGCCGGAGGGGAAATCCATTCTGGAACTGGCCAATGCGACGCCTTCGACCTATCAGATCGCGGATCCGAAGTTTATCAAATTTACCGCAGAGACCCGCAGTTCGGGGATTGATTTCGGAGCTATTCGTATCCGTAAAGGTGCATTTGATTCTATTAAAAATCTGGTCACCGGTGCAGGCAACCTTTTCCCGGGAGAGATCCAGGAACAAGTTGAATCCATTTCAAGCAATGGCGGCACACCGCTGGTAGTTTCGGAAAATGAAAAAGTGCTGGGTGTGATAGAATTGCAGGACATTATCAAGCCGGGCATTAGCGAGCGTTTTGAAAGGCTTCGCAAAATGGGCGTCAAAACGGTAATGGTAACGGGCGACAATCCTTTAACCGCCAAATTCATAGCAGAAAAAGCAGGGGTGGATGACTTCATCGCCGAAGCCCGGCCCGAAGATAAAATGAACTACATCAAAAAGGAACAGGAAGCCGGTAAGCTCGTAGCAATGATGGGCGACGGCACCAACGACGCCCCGGCGCTGGCCCAGGCGGATGTAGGCGTGGCCATGAACAGCGGCACGCAGGCGGCAAAAGAAGCTGGCAACATGGTGGACCTGGATAATGATCCGACCAAGCTGATCGAGATCGTCGAAATTGGCAAGCAGCTTTTAATGACCCGCGGCACGCTCACCACTTTTTCTATTGCCAATGATGTGGCCAAATATTTTGCCATTATCCCCGCTCTGTTCATTGCAGGCATCCCGGCACTCAAAGGTTTGAACATTATGGGTTTGAACAGCCCGGAAAGTGCGATCCTGTCTGCCGTAATTTTCAACGCCGTCATTATTCCATTTCTCATCCCGCTCGCACTGAAAGGTGTGGCTTATAAGCCCATTGGCGCAAGCGCGCTGCTCAGAAGAAACCTCTTTGTCTACGGACTCGGCGGCGTGCTCATCCCTTTCGTGGGCATCAAGGCGATCGACCTCGTGGTGAGTATATGGATTTTAGATATTCAAATAAAAAATTAAAATAAGCTGTAACAAAGCCTCAAACAATGAAAACGAACCTATTTCCGGCCATTAAATTAACGATTGTAACACTCCTTTTTTTCGGTGTAGTCTATCCCACAATCGTCTGGGCCATTGCGCAGCTTGCTCCAAACAAAGGTCAGGGTGAAGTGATTAGTGCGGATGGCAAACGCTATTACGTGAATATCGGGCAGGCATTTACAGAAGACAGGTTCTTCAACAGCCGGCCTTCCGCAGTGAGCTATAATGCAGCGGGCAGCGGCGGCAGTAACAAAGCACCTTCCAATAAGGAATATCTGGCAGTGGTGAAGGCGCGGATCGACACATTTCTGGTCCATAACCCGGGAATTGACAGAAAAGATATCCCCGTGGAGCTGGTAACTGCCAGCGGCAGTGGCCTCGATCCTGATATTTCCCGCAAAGCAGCCTTAATTCAGGTCAAAAGGATTGCCGCCCTGCGTACCGTGAATGAGGATAAGATCAGACAGATCGTAGAATCGCATACAGAAAAGCCATTGCTGGGCATGTTCGGTCCCGGGAAGGTGAATGTGCTGAGCCTGAACCTGGCATTGGGAAAATTATAAAAATACCCACCCCGGCCTTTACAAGCAGCGACGCGGAGGTCGGGGTTTTCAAAAGCGCCGCTACGATCAGTTTACAGTGTTTATTTCAATGAAAAAATTATTATTGGCTGCGTTGGGTTTAGTGACAATGAGACCGGCTATGGCCCAGGATTCCACCCAAACCATAAAGTCACTGACCATCAGCGGTTACGCGGAAGCCTACTACAATTACGATTTCAAAAGGCCGGTGAACAACACAACGCCCGGCTTTATGTACAACTTCAACCGGGTGGGGGAGGTGAACCTGAACCTGGGTTACATAAAGGCAAATTATTCCACAGAGCGGGTGCGTGGAAATCTGGCGCTGGCAACGGGCACTTATATGAATGCGAATTACGCCGCTGAACCGGGTGTCCTGAAAAACGTTTTCGAGGCCAATGTTGGTGTCAGGATTTCGAAGAACAGTAATTTATGGATTGATGCCGGCATCATGCCATCTCACATTGGGTTTGAAAGTGCAATCGGGAGAGACAATTGGGCAATGACCAGAAGCCTGGTCGCGGAAAATACGCCTTATTTCGAATCCGGTGTAAAACTAGGTTTCACAACGAAAGATGAAAAGCTCTATTTATCGGCCATGTATCTCAACGGCTGGCAGCGCATACAAAGGGTTGACGGCAACACCACGCCGGCCTTCGGCACCCAGATCACTTACAAGCCGGCAGCGACAGTAACAGTGAATTACAGCACATTTATAGGAAACGACAAACCCGACAGTTTGCGGTTAATGCGCTATTATCATAATTTTTACGGCATTATTCAGGTCAGCGAGCGATTCGGCGTGACCGCTGGTTTTGACTACGGCATTGAACAAAAAGCCAAAGGCAGCAAGGGTTATAACAACTGGTTTGTGCCGGTTTTCATCGCCCGTTATGCTCTATCCGCGAAGGTTAACATAGCCGCGCGCGGGGAATATTTTCGGGATCAAAATGGCGTTATTGTCACAACGGGGACGGCGCATGGATTTGAGACTTTCGGGCTGTCGCTTAATGTGGATTATGCCATATTTCCCGGCGTGCTCTGGCGCGTAGAAGTGAGGAATCTGAGCAGTAAAGACAGGATCTCTCCGGAAAGAACAAGTGCCGACGCACCTGAACAGACATTCGGGAAGAATAATCTGTTTCTGACCAGCTCTTTATCTGTCTCCTTCTGATTTAACAAGGGTTCCTCATGTCAATTAATCAATCGATACCATTAAGATATGTCTGAAACCAGCCCTAATGCACAACATTTTCTTGACCTGATCAAAAGGTCAAGGCGCGGAAAGTTCAAAGTCTACATCGGCATGAGCGCAGGCGTGGGCAAAACTTTCCGTATGTTGCAGGAAGCGCACGCGCTTCTTCGAAACGGTATTGACGTTAAAATTGGTTATATAGAAACCCATAACCGAAAGGAAACGCACGATTTACTGGATGGACTCCCGGTTATTCCGCGGCGGAAGCTTTTTTATAAAGGAAAGGAGCTCGATGAGCTGGACGTCCAGGCAGTTATAAGCCTGCGTCCGGAAGTGGTGATTGTGGATGAGCTGGCGCATACCAACATTGAGGGCAGCAAAAACGACAAGCGCTGGCAGGATGTGCTGGAAATCCTGGATGCGGGGATCAATGTGATCAGTGCTGTGAACATTCAGCATATCGAAAGCCTGAATGAGGAAGTGAAAGGCATTACCGGCGTGGAGGTGCGGGAGCGAATCCCGGACAGCGTGTTGGGCGCGGCGGACGAGGTGGTGAATATTGACCTTACGGCCGACGAATTGATTACGCGGTTAAAGGAAGGGAAAATTTACAAACCCGAAAAAATACAGACCGCGCTCAACAACTTCTTCAAGGCCGACCATATCCTGCAACTCCGGGAGCTGGCATTAAAAGAAGTGGCCAGCCAAGTGGAGCGGAAAGTGGAATCGGAAATACCGAAAATGGTGGCTCCGCGGCGTGAGAAGTTTCTGGCGTGCATCAGCAGCAATGAAAGCACGGCGCGGCATGTGATCCGCAAAACGGCGCGGCTGGCGAGTTACTACAGTAGCAAATGGTTTGTCCTGTATGTACAAACGCCCGGTGAAAGCCAGGACAAGATCGCTTTAGACAAGCAAAGGCATCTGATCAATAATTTCAAACTGGCAACTGAAATGGGTGGCGAGATCATCCGCGTGCAGAGCGCTAATGTTTCGGAGGCGATCATTAAAGTGGCGGAGCAGCGGGAAATCACGACGATTTGTGTGGGTAAGCCGCATATCACCCTTTTGAAGGTCATTTTGGCCACAAATCTTTTTAATAATCTTTTGAAAAAGCTTTCGTCTTCCGACATTGACCTGGTAATCTTATCCTGAGCGTGAAGTTGAGCAACATTTGAGCCGAAGATGAAAATAAAAAGCAAACTGAGACTTGGGTTAGGAACCCTCTTTTGTCTGATCCTGACCTTGGGCCTGATCGCCGCAAAGCATGTATACACCCTCAAAGATGATACGGAAAACATTTTGGCGGACAACTATCAAACTCTTGATTATGTGCAGCATATGCTGCTTGCGCTGGACGAGGTGAAGACCAATCCAGGTGCCTGGAAAGCATTTGACCAGAATCTCAAAAAGCAGCAACGCAATGTGACGGAAATAGGGGAAGCTGAGGCCACGCAGAAAGTTCAGGATCATTATGATCTTTTGAAGGCCAGTCCGCGGAGCGACACATTGCCGGTTGTTGTCCGAAGAGATTTGGCAGCATTGGCTAAAATCAACATGCAGGCCATTCAAAAGAAGAGCGATATCGCTGTGGGCTCTGTCCGCTCTGCTATTGTCGGCATTGTCTTTACAGCCACATTGTGTTTTTTAATTGCCCTGACGCTGCTGGTCAATCTGCCGTCCAACATTGCCAATCCTATCCGGGAGCTCACAGAAAGCATAAAAGAAATTGCAGCGAAAAACTATTCAAAGCGCCTTCATTTTCCCGGAAAAGATGAGTTCGGTCAGTTGGCCGATTCATTCAATATCATGGCCGAAAAACTGGAAGAGTATGACAATAGCAACCTTTCCCAGATCCTGATTGAGAAAAAAAGGACCGAAGCATTGATCAACAACATGCATGAGCCGGTCATTGGTCTGGACGAAAACAAGCATGTTCTTTTTGCCAATGCTGAGGCCGTGAAGATCACGGGAATGCCGGTGAGCGAAATGCTGGGAAGATCAGCTGTAGATCTGGCCGTTCAAAACGATCTGATCCGTGTGCTGATCCAGGAAAAGCAGGAAACCAATGGGCTTGCAACGCAAACTACGGCGCCTTCCCTTAAAATTTATGCAGACAACAAAGAAAGTTATTTCGAAAAGGAAATCGTCGACATTACGATCATCCCGACCGGCGAGCGGCAGAAAAAGTTTATCGGGCAAGTGATTATTTTGAAAAACATTACACCTTTTAAAGAACTGGATTTTGCCAAAACCAACTTCATAGCCACAGTTTCCCACGAGCTGAAAACACCCATTTCTTCTATCAAAATGAGTTTGCAGATCCTAGAAAACCAGCGAACGGGCGTGCTTAATGATGACCAAAAGCAGTTGATGGAAAGCATTAAGGATGATAGTAACCGGCTTCTGAAAATTACCGGTGAGCTTTTGAACATGTCGCAAGTGGAAACCGGCAATATTCAGCTTAGCATTCAGCCGAGCAGTCCTTATGCCATCGTGCGTTATGCGCTGGACGCGGTGAAGATTCCCCTGGAGCAAAAGGAAATAGATCTGGTGTTAGAAACGGATGAAAATTTACCGGATGTCAGGGCGGATATGGAGAAGACCGCCTGGGTGCTCATCAACTTCCTGACCAATGGCATCCGCTACTCCCCGCAAGCAGGCCGGCTGCTGCTCGAACTCAGGCACGGTGATAACGGCATCAGGTTTTCCGTACGTGACGATGGTAAGGGCATCGACAGTCGCTATCGGAACAGGATCTTTGACAGATATTTTCAAATTCCCGGCAGCTCAAAAACCGGCACCGGATTGGGGCTCGCGATTAGCAAGGAATTCATCGAAGCACAGGGTGGCATTATCGGTGTTTCCAGCGAGATCGGCATGGGGAGCACATTCTATTTTGAATTGACAAAAGTGTAGCAATATGGTTAATCCAAGTTGGGCGGAATGCCGGGTTCGACAAATGCGTGCTTCCTTTTTTTCGAAATTTTTGTGACCAAATATTTGCGTTCTCGTGCACATTTTTTGCGTGGTCGAGAACGCAAGAATGTTCGAAAAAAGAAGAAATAAGGGCATAGACCTAAAAAATGTATGGCATTTTCCAATTTACACAGACTAAAAATTGCATTATTTTTAAATCAACCATATTAATGTGAAGTAAAAAACGGTTACTTTGTTGCGTAAACAAAAATTTACTGCAATGAAAAAACCTAAGCCCAAACCAACCATGTGGTCCCCAAAACAACGATCGTTGCGCTATCCGCTCGCGATGATGCTAGGGATGTCCCTCATTCAATCTCCCCAGAGCATTGCGCTCCCGTTTGCCCATCACGCCACCGCTGATGTGCTCCGCCTGGACCGGACTGTTACCGGTAAAGTAAAGGATGAAAGTGGCGAACCGCTCGTAGGCGTAACTGTTACCATTAAAGGTAACAATGCCATCGGTGCATCCACCGACATGAACGGGGCCTTTTCACTGGCCATTCCCGACAACCTGGCCAGCAATGCCACGCTGGTATTCAGCTACATCGGTTACGCGCCTGTGGAAGCCGAATTAGGCCAGAAGACCGTTTTTGACATTGCCTTAACCTCGTCGTCCAATCAGTTGGAACAGGTCGTAGTCGTTGGTTATTCAGCCAAGAAGGTGAAATACCTGTCGAGTTCCGTCTCCACGATCAGCAACGAAAAACTGAGAGACGTTACATCCAATGAGCTTCCCAATTTGCTTCAGGGAAAGGCGCCGGGTGTGGTGGTTTCGAGCGCATCGGGCGATCCTACCAGCCCCGGACGTATATTAATCCGCGGTGCGGGAACAATTTCGGCCGGCACTTCGCCGCTGATCGTCGTGGATGGCAACATTGGCGGCAGTTATAACCCGGTGGATGTTGAAAACATTACTGTATTGAAAGATGTGGCTGCAACCGGTTTATACGGATCGCGCGCAGCAAATGGTGTTATCATTGTCAATACCAAGATGGGAAAAGCCGGAAAGACTGAAATCAGTTTTGCCAATACCATGGGAATTGCCCAGGCTACGACGGGGAATTTTCATTTAATGAATTCGCAGCAGTTGTATGATTTCCAGAGCACATTTTATCCGCGTGAAGCATCCGTTCTCCAGAACAATACAAATTGGTGGGAAGAAGCTTTCCGAACAGGATTTGTGAATAACCACACTGTTTCGGCCTCTGGTGGAAGTGAGAAAACCACTTTCTACATTTCCGCCAATTATTACAGGGAGCAGGGAACACAGATCGAAAATGATAAAACCGGCTATAACTTCCGCGCCAACCTGCAATCGCAGCTGACCCGGAAACTCGCGGCGAAAGTATTATTTAACGGCACATTCAATAAGGACAATTATGCAAATAGCAATACTTTGTACGATGCCTATAACAACCTCCCGTTTGACCCGGCTTATGATGCTGAGGGCCAGCCGATAGATGCCAGGACATACCCGACCTGGCTGGGGCGGGACCGCGAGAACTTCCTGCATTCCGTACAGTACAATTATGACAAAGCGCAGAGCCTGGGTGTAACGACCGACGTAAACCTGGATTACGAACTGACTGATAAAATTACATTATCGTCATATAACCGGGTCAATTTTACAAATGGTCTGAGCGCAAGTTATAACGACAAACGCACCAAACAAGGGGGCGCCAATAGCGGTGAGCTCTATAATGGAACGTCGTATTCGAGCCGTTTGCTGACATCGAACCGCATTCGTTATTCGGAGGATTTTGGGAAGCATGGCCTTACCTTGCTGGGAGTTGCCGAAGGCGAAACCACTTATTCGAGCAGCACCAGCGCGGCGGGCAAAGGTTTACCTCCTGGCCGAGACGTCATGTCGGTGGCAACGGATATCCTTACCAATCCGACGGGGTTGAACGAACAGGTGGGTTTCCGCAAATTCCTGGGACAGGCAGATTATAACTTTGACAACAAGTATTTCCTCGTAGGTTCTTTTGTGAATGAATTTTCCTCTCTGTTTGGAAGAAACAATTCCACGGCCAACTTCTATCAATTGGGAGCATCCTGGATTTTGAGCAATGAAGCATTTTTGAAAAACAACAAAACCCTGACATTCGCCAAACTCCGCGCAAGCAACGGAACGGTGGGCAATGCCGACGGGCTGAGTAATTTCGCTTCATTGGGCTTGTACACGATTTCTGCTGACGGATCTTACTCGGGGCTTCCGGGCGCAGCTCCGTCGCAGAAGGGAAATCCGGACCTGACCTGGGAAAAAATCAAATCATCGAACGTTGGTTTTGATCTGAGCTTTTTCAACCGCATCGATCTGGTTGTTGACGCGTATGTGAAAGAAGCCAGTGAGCTTTTGTATCGCAAACCATTGGCTGCAACAACGGGTTACAGCTACGTTTGGGTTAATGCAGGATCAATCCGCAACAAGGGAATTGAGTTTAGTCTGACATCGACCAACATTAAAGGCAAGGATTTCAGTTGGGAAACAAACCTGAATATGGCCTTCAACCGCAACAAAGTGCTGGAACTGAGCGATGGTTCGACGGTATTCAACTCAGGCGCGCGCCAGCCAATCGCGGTGGGGCACAATATGGACGAATATAATTTGCCGATCTGGGCAGGTGTAAACCCCGAAAATGGTGATCCGCAATGGGAAAAAGTCGTTAAGGATGCAAACGGCAATATTACCAAAGAGCTTACGAGCACTTACAATCAGGCGCAAACGGCGGATTCACGTCAGTTTGCAGGAAAAACAGCCGCTCCGAAGTTCACCGGTGGGATTTCGAATACATTGTACTACAAAAATTTCACCGTATCCGCTTTCTTCAACTTTGTGTCCGGAAACTGGGTGTATAACGAGAGCCGCGTTTATTTCGATAACGACGGGCTGTACGAAAGTTATAACCAAATGGTGCTTGCCAAGGGATGGAGCCGCTGGGAAAAGCCGGGCGACGTTGTTACACATCCGAAACCAATCGTTGGTGGTAACAAGGATTCCAATCAATCTTCTTCGCGTTACCTGGAAGACGGCAGTTACATCCGTCTGAGAAACGTGCGTGTGGGCTATTCGCTTCCCGATAATGTCTTGGGAAGAAGCGGTTTTTCGAGAGTTTCCGTATTCATCAGTGGTGATAACCTCTGGACTGGGACCAAGTTCTCCGGCCCGGATCCGGAAGTAACCTTAACACAGGTTGATTTAAGCTCGGGATTATCCAGCTTAAGATATCCAATCAGCAAAAAATATCTTATCGGGATCAACTTTTCATTCTAATATCATGAGAAAATATTCAATACATAAATTACTGTTCATGGGTGTGCTGCTTTTCGGTACGGCATCGTGTGAAAAATACTACGAACCCACAACATCCATTGATGAGGAATCGGCGCTCACCAATGCCGGTGACGTGGAAACAGCCACCATTGGGACTTATGCAGTGTTACTGAACGCTGCTTATGTGCGCAGCGTGCATTTCCTCATGGAATATCCCAGTGACGAAATTGCGCAGGGACAATCGTCCGGTGATGACCTCACGCGCGCATATCGTTACACGCATATCAACACCTCGGGGCATGCCACCAACTTCTGGGGGCAGGCTTACAAGGTGATTGCGGCGGCGAATAAAATCATTGCCTATGTCCCCGACGAGTCGTCTGTGATTTTGCGCCAGCTCAAAGGGGAAAATCTTTACCTGAGAGCCATGATGCATTTCAACCTCGTGCGCGTTTTCGGGCGTCCCTATACGCAGCAAAGTGGTAGTAATCCAGGCGTTCCGCTGCTGATGGACGGAATGAGCGACGATGCAATCAACAGCATTACCCGCAGTTCGGTGAAGGAAGTTTATGACTCGGTCATCCAGGATCTGATCAAGGCTGCGGATTTAATGTCTGAGAACAAGTCCAATTCCTTTGCCTCGAAAGAAGTTGCGCAGGCACTTCTTTCGCGTGTATATTTGTACAAAGGCGAGAATGAAAATGCAATCAAATATGCCGATCTGGTGATCAAATCGGGACGCTACAAGCTTGTTCAGGGCGGGGAATTCAGCAGTTATTTCAAAACAGCGCCTGCAAGTAACCAGGAAACGATTTTTGCAATCCGTCACACCAAAGTGCAGGACCGGGGATTCTCTGCTATCGGTTCTATGTATTTCAGCGCCAATGCTTCTGGGACTGCCGAGGGCCAGGGTGTGAGCGGTTGGGCTGAGATTTATGCTTCAAAGAAATATTTTGATTTTCTGACCAAAAATCCAGCCGACCTGAGGAGCAACTTTATTTCTCCTTACACAATTAACGGCGTCCTGCAGTATAATTTGAAGTTGTCGCCCTCGACGCCGATGTACTACATCAATAAATACTCCATGCAGGAAGGCGTGATCAATCTGAGCTCTCCGGTCTATCTGCGCCTTGCAGAAATGCACCTGATCCGCGCAGAGGCTAACGCAAAAATGGGCAAGATGGCGGCAGCATTGGAAGATGTGAACCTGCTTCGCCAGCGCGCAGGCCTGTCAGGAAACCAACTTTACACCGTTGGAAACCTGGGAACGAAAACCGTCCTGGATGTGGTCATGGAAGAACGCTGGCTGGAACTTGCGTTTGAAGGACACCGTTCGTATGATTTGTTCCGCAATAACTTGCCTATGGAAAGGAATTACCCGGGCACACATTCATTGAACAATACGCCTACAACCAACATTACACAGAAGGTTTTACCAACCGACGCCCGCATTATTTTCTTTATACCACAAGCGGAAATCGACCGAAATCCGAAACTGACGCAGAACCCATAAGTTGGGATGTATTACAACCTAAAAAAGGTGGCGCAGGGATTTCCTGGCCACCTTTTTTCATGGATACGCTGTAAAGTTCGCCTGCCCCTTACTGCGATATACTTTTAAATGGGATCATTGCCTTGCACGAGAGGATAAGCCGTTTTATGAAAAAACTATTCAAGCTCCTTAACCTCCCTTGATCCGGTTCAATTCCTCTTCCGAGCCGGTACGGCGGTTGCGGGCAGCATTGATTTCTTTGCTTCCGAAACGGTAATTAAAATTCACTTTAAGCATCTGCCCCTCAAACCGGAAACGAAGATTGGTTTTAATGCCAGCATATTCAGACTCATATCCGCCTCTTGCCGTGTGGAAAATGTCGCTGAATGATACTTTTAATGTCGCATTGCTTTTCCAGAATTTTTTCTGAACACCTGCATCCATCATGCCCATTGCCCAGTTGTAGTCAATGCGGCGGTAAGGCGAGTTGTACCAGCCTGTTAGTTCCAGTGTCCAGTCGTTTTTCAACTTGAAAGTGCTCTGGCCGTTCATATTGAATGCCGTTGTGCTGTTGTTGATAATCAGTCCATTATCCAGCGCAGCCTTCCAGATGTTGTGATAGCCGCTGATGTTGAAATAAACGTCCCACCATTTGGTAACAGCAGTTGTAATGCTCACGTCCAGGTTGAAACCTTGTGAATGATCCAGATTTTGCGTGATGAAATAAGTGCGGCTGCTGTCGTACGGGATCCGAAGGCCTACCACCGGAAACCGCGTTCTTCTGTAACCCAGCGAAGTGGTCAGTTTGGCTTTGTAAACATGGGTTAGTTTGAAGCTGTTTGCATATTCGGGTTTTAAAAACGGATTGCCTTTGGAATAAACCAATTCATCGATACGGTATTCAAACGGATTCAGGTTTTGGTAGCTCGGGCGATTGATCCTCCTGCTGTAATTTAAATTCCAGTTGTGGTTTTTAGAAGCTTTAAATGAGAGCGCGCCGCTTGGGAAAAAGTTAAGATATGTTGTATCAACCTTGTCCAGATCATTGTGCTTGAAGCTCGTCAGGTCGCCCAGTGATTTGGTATGCTCGGCCCGGACGCCTGCCTGTAAATCCCATTTTTTACCCAGGGGAACATTGTAGTTGAGATATGCCGCATAAACACGCTCAGTGTATTTGAACCGGTTACTGCGGTTTGTATCAATGACCTCGACATTGCTGATCACATTGAAAAAGTCGAAAGTATTATCCGACCTGACATCCGATAATTTGAAGCCATAGCCCAGTTTTCCCTTCTGCACACGTTGTTCATAATCGGCCTTGAAGGACCGGATCGTAATGTCGACGGGCGTTTTGCTTACGTAATTTCGTTCCAGCGGTTCCTTATTGTCTGCGCTGAAAAAATACTTATTGGGCTGATAACTTATTCCCCGCGACACAAACCGGCCAAAATCCGCATCCACATTGAGCTCGTGACCGGTGGTGTCTGCATAATGGTAATTGAGGTTGACATTCAGGTTTTTATTTCTTTCGGGATTAGAGGTCTGGGAAAATAGCGTCAGCGAGTCGGTTTGCAGATTATTCCTTTTGCTGATGAATGTTTCACTTTTTCCGCCACCATTGTGGTTACTGATCCGGCCATCGACACTGAATCCGAGGGTGTTTTTTGAATTGATAAAATAATCCGCTCCGACCTTCGCACTGTGCGTGGTGTCGCGCCAGATTCCTTGCCATAGCTTATTGTATGCCACATTATTCAGGACCTGGTCGTCGTAGGTTGTATTGCGCCAGGCGCCCTGGTTAAAGCCATAGGAGCCAAAGACATTGAATTTCTTGTCGCGGTGATTCAGGTTCAGGGAAGCATTGTACTTGGGTGTTATGCCAAACATCGCGCCCAGGCTCAGATTTCCATTCGTGCCCAACTTCACATTTTTCTTTAAGCGAATGTTGATGATGCCCAGATCGCCAGCCGCATCATATTTAGCTGATGGATTGGTGATAATTTCAATAGCCTCTATATCAGCCGAATTCATACTCTTCAACGTCGACGCAAGGTCTTTTCCGCTCATTGGCGAGGGTCTGCCGTCGATATAAATCCGCACGCCCGTTTTTCCTTTTACCAGAATGTTCTCGTCTTTATCAACCTGGACGCCTGGTGATTTTTGTAATAATTCCAATGCATTTGAGCCCGTTGCGTTAATGCTGCCTTCAATGTTGAAGACCAGCCTGTCGCTTTTGACCTCAATGAGTGGCTTGGCAGCGGTTACCTTTACTTCATTCAGCTGCTGTGCTTCCGCGAGTAACTTGAAAACCGGGAAGTTGACATCCGCGGCCGTGACGGCAAATTCCGGGGATTGGAACGGCTTGCTACCGACAGCCGAAATACGCAGAAAATACTTCCCTGCATGAATGCCGGAGATTTTAAATGTGCCGGCATCATCGGCCACATCTGCTTTTACCAACGAAGAATCGAGTGATTTGTTAACTGAAACAGCCGCAAACGGAACCGGCTCGTTCTGCTGATTTTTAACAGTTCCGCTGACCAGAAAACTTTGAGAATAGGTGTAAAATGGAAAAAGCAGGATAAATGTGATCCGTAAAATTTTTTTCATAAATAGGTTCATGGCTAATGTCTTCCTTAAAGGGACAGAAAAGCATAGAAAAGTTGCATGCAGTGCATCAAAATTTTATTTGGTTGGGGCAGTCAGGTAAGTTCCCGGCGAATGCAAGGAGATCATTGGTGTCCCAACCTTTTGGAAAAGATCAGTGTCTTTTGAAGAACCTGAACATGTAACCGTCTGCTTATGAAACGTTTCCTTTTCTTCCTCGTTTCACTCTCTTTCTGGGTCGCTTGCAAAGAAGAAGCGGTGGATCCATCCGTGCGCGTGAGGCCGGTTCGTTTGAAAATCGTGGTAAAAGACGGGGTTTATAAGCTTAACTGGGAGGAAATTCGGTTTATCTGCATTACATCGCCCTGTCCCGGCGATGCGGACGTGGAAGCCGAAGCGTATGAAGTGCATATCGCCACTGAGGAGCTGGGAGAATTCCAAATCTTTCGGACGCTCAGCGCTGACCAGAAATCGGTTGACGTTCCATTGGTCGGTCGGAAAGAGCAATTGGTGGCGCGCATTGTTTCAAAAGTCAAAGGCGCACCACCCGTGAATTCCAATACAGTGATGGCGACAAATGGTTCTCTGTCCCAATCGGCACATTATCCTGGATTTGGTGATTCGGAGTATGTGATCGGGGGAGATGTGACGCCGGATGGAAAGCGGGCCAGCTATAACGAGTTGATCCAGGAAAAGCCAGGCGAATATACTGCGCGGCTTTATTGGGCTGAATTGGAAAACGAACGCCCCGTTACTGCAAAACTGGCAGACAGGCTGGGCGGCATAGCCCAATTCTCAACAGATGGAAAGCAGCTTGCCTATATTTCCGGAACGGGAAATGAAATAAGCATTTACAATATCGCATCCGGACAAAAGAGAACAATTCCGGTTGGAAATGCTGGCGGAATATATGGCCTGGACTGGTCGCCCGATGGAAAGTGGCTTGCCTTTACGACTGTTTCCGACGTTGAGACTCGTTTGTGGAAAATCGCTGCATCGGGCGGTTCGCCGGTTCCCCTCACGCCACCTATGCCTGTTCGCGAGGCTAATTACATTCGGCAGACTGATATCAGCTGGTCGCCCGACGGGCAGTCTATTGCCGCGTCGCGCATTCGTAGTGAGGCTGGCCAAAAACTATGGCGGGTTGCGGTTTCGCTTTATTCCCCCGAAGGAAGCGGTGAGATTAAATATTTTGAAACACAACCTGGCTGGATTGATACAAATCCGACATTTTCTCCGGACGGAAAACAACTGGCTTTTCTCAGCACAAGAACTGACTCATCGGCAATGTCTTACAGTCTTTGGGTGCGCAATGTAGCAACTGGTAAGGCGCGTCGTATTGAACTTTTGCCGGACCTGATCCCGTCGGTGGATTATGTGCCGCGCTGGGTGGGGAATGAAAGGCTGATCTTCATGGCTACGCAACGAGGAAAAAAGGGCTACTTTTCTGTATTCCTTTAAGGGTTAGACTGATTTGAAAACGAACTGGATTTGCTCATGAAATTATTCTTAAAGCGGATTTTCAACCTCAAATATTTAATCGCATTACTTCTTATTCCCGAAGGCTGTATTGTCCCTTTTTCGCCACCGGAAGTGAGCCTGGACGAGCAATATTTGGTTGTGGATGGATTTTTCAATGTGGGCGGCAACGATAGCAGCCGCATTGAGCTGCGGAGGACTCAAAATGTAAATCAGACAGACCAGCCTTTAATCGAAACCGGGGCAGCCATTGCCGTTGAAGCAGAAAAAGGACGGACATATACATTTGTTGAGTCCGGGGCAGGCACTTACTTTCTGCCGCCCGGTTCTTACGATATGCAGGATAAATACCGGATCAGAATCAAAACAGCAAACGGGCAGGAATATCTGTCGGATTTTGTAACAGTAAGCCGGACACCTGCCATTGATAGTCTCGCTTACAAACTGGATAATGTTCAAAACGCAATGATATTTTACGTCAATGCGCATGACGAGCAGAACAAAACGCAGTTTTATCGCTGGAAGTTTGAGGAAACCTGGGAATATGAATCGACCTATTCTTCGGCTTTGGAAGTTGTGGACAGCCAGGTTGTTTCGAGAAAGGAGAACATTACCAAATGCTGGCAAAACAAAAAAAGCGGCAGTATTTTGCTGGGCAGCACCGTCCGGCTCAGCAATGACATCATTAAGGACCTTCCGCTCAATACAGTCCCTGTTTCAACGAACAAGCTTTTCAGAAAATACAGCATTCTGGTAACACAATACGGCCTGTCACGCGCGGCCTTTGAATACTGGACCGAACTTTCAAAATCCACGCAACTGACCGGAAGTCTTTTTGACCCGCAGCCAGCCCAGGTCACGGGAAATATCAAGAACATTGCTGATCCCAAGAGTTTGGTTTTCGGTTATTTCAGCGCTTCAACAGAAGAAACCAGGCGCATCACCATCTCGCCGAACCTCGGCATCTTTCCCAGATGCACCGAGCCGGACACCATCCCCGTCCAATGCAGCGGATTCCCCGACGACCCATGCGCATTTAATACACAGAAATTATTGCTGACTTACTGGGGGCCCAGGTCCGATTCCGTACTGGTAGCATCGCCCGATTGTGCGGACTGCCGCACATCAGGAGGGACGACCAGAAAGCCATCGTTTTGGTAAAGGGCAACACAAAGAATGTGGGCGTTTGCCTTAAAAGGATATTAATCAAGCGAAAAACGCGCAATTGCCTCTTCCGGAGAAGTCAGAAAATTCACATGTTTTCTGTTATTACTTTCAAAAATGAAGTCCCTGAGACTTTTGCTTGTATAGATTGTAAAGTCTCCGATAATTGCTAAACGAATGCGATAGTTGGAAAACTTCTGTAAAATTTCGCCTGCTATACCACTTTTCAGGTCAAAGAAGGCAGGCGTAAGGTTATGCTGGTAAATGATGATCCTATCGAAACCCTGATAGTATAAATCTCCCATCAGATCTTTCCCATCCTCGATATTGTGGATGATAAGATCTGGTGAAATCACTTCCGCGATCCTGATTTTGTTTATGAGGTGTTCCTTAATTTCCATTTTAAAAAATCCTTTGCGCCAAAAGTTGATGATGGCGGCGAATTAAGCTATTTTATCCAGTCTTTGCAAAAGCCGTGTGGGATTGGGCAGTTCCCCTGAACTGTGTCGTGTCGTCCAGTCAAGGTTACTAATGTTTATCTGGCAGACCGGACAGGAGATATAGCCCGGGCCATTTTGTCAGGCATGATTATGTTATGATTCACATATCTCTATTCATTACTATGATCCGTTCTTTACCTTTCTATGCACGCCTCGCTTATGTTTTGGTAAGCATTATTTCACTTGTGTACATTGCCATCATTGGGCAAACCTTGCTGGCACCGCTTATTTTTGCGTTCCTGTTTGCACTTTTACTGCTTCCCTTTGCAGGGTTTCTTGAATATCGACTGAAATTTCCAAGAGCATTGTCATCCATGGTGGCGGTGCTCAGCCTGACCGCCGCAATTGCAGCCATTTTTACCATTCTAGGGTCGCAGTTAACCGCGCTGGCGAAGGACTGGCCGGCTTTTAAACAACAACTACTGGCCACCACAACAAGCTTACAGCGGTGGATAGAGCTTACTTTTCATGTCGATAATGAAGAGCAGATGAGCTATATCAATGAGTCGGCTACCAAAGCTGTGGATACCGGAACTTCTATTCTAGGGCACACATTGCTTTCGGTTTCATCGATTTTACTTTCGCTGTTGTTTATATTTTTATACACTTTTTTCATGCTGATGCACAGGAGGTTACTGCTGCGGTTCACGGTTTCCCTATTTGATCAGCAGCATAGCATGATCGTATATGATATCATTAGCCAGGTGCAATACATTGTTAAAAAATACATTGTCGGGCTGTTTTTGCAGCTTTTACTGGTAACCGGACTGTCATGCGCAGCCTTTTGGGCCATTGGTGTAAAATACGGTTTGCTATTGGGGCTGATTTCCGGGATACTGAATGTGATCCCTTATCTGGGTATATTCACTGCATTATCATTGGCAAGTCTGGTAACTTTTGCGACCGCCGGCACCAGTCAGGTTGTTTTTGTCCTGGTTTCTATTGTGGTGATCCACTTGATCGATAGCAACTACATTATGCCCAAAATTGTAGGTTCAAAAGTGAAAATTAACACATTCATTGCCCTGATCGGATTGGTTCTCGGCGAAATGATCTGGGGAATCACGGGTATGTTCCTGTCCATTCCGGTGATAGCCATCTTCAAAGTAATTTTCGATCGGGTAGAGGGCCTTAACCCCTGGGGGATTTTGCTGGGAGAGGATGATAGTCACCCCGCTACAAAACCTGCCATTGAGGAGATTGCAGAAGACGAGCAGAATATGGGTAAGAAATAGAGTTGAATACCGAATTAAATAGTTTTTTTTCAAATATAAATAGCGCTAAATGAGTCAGTTCAAAATAAATATTTTGTCTTTCGAGCAAATTAAGGAGTTGCCGGGATCCTGGGAAAAGAATGATCTTGTGAATTTGTTGAATGCCATGGACTATGACAATCCCACGGAAATCAAGGATTCCGAGTTGAAGGAAATGTGTATGATGTCTTTGACAGACTATGAGCCCGAAGAAGCGGCTAAAATCGTTTTGGATTATACAATTGCCGGCCGTCTGACGGAAGGGCAGATCGAAAATCTATCACATGAAATACTGACCGAAAAGCTTTGGGAGGAATACCCGGAACTGCCTTTGCATCCGGATCTCTATCGATCGACGCAATTGTTATATGATGCCTTCAATGGCAAATTTCCACGGGCCGAAGCGGTTCAGTTCACCATTGAGATCAATGGCGATGTCACCATTTTTGAAGAAAACCCGGAAGCGCCCATCGTACGATTGCTCGCTGCCGGAATGTCGGACCGAAGCCTGATCCACCGCCTGTTTTCCGATCAGCTAGCAGGGGATCTTTTTGCAGAGGCCAGGGATATTCTTTGGCAGTTAAAAAAAGTTTCTGGTGGCGAAAACTCGGTAACCTACGAAATCGTCAGTTCCGCTTACTGGCTGGATGAAATTAAGTATGCCGATAGTTACGACGCCGAATCCCACGCGGATGTAATTCCGAATGAGGAGGAATAAGCCTGTATTTCAGAGGGTGGGGGCAGCTCCACCCTCCACATTCAATGCTACGCCAAACGCTTATTGTATCGCTCCCGGTATTCCAGTGGCGACATGCCCGTAATTTTTCTGAAAACTTCCCTGAACGCTTTCAGATCGGAGTAGCCTATCTCGTACATGACTTCGTTGATGGTTTTCCGCGAATTTTCGAAAGAACGTTTGGCGACTTCAATTTTTACCCTCTGGGCATATTCGAGCGGGGTGTTACCGGTTGCTTTCAGAAATCTGCGGTCGAAATTGCGTCGGCCGATAGAGAATTTCGACGAAAGTTCTTCCACCGATATCTTTTCATCAATCTTGCTTTCAATGTACTGCTGGGCTTGCTTTATTTCCTGATCGTCGTGCTGTTTCTGGCCGCTGAAAATCGTGAAAATCGATTGAAACTCCCTGTCGATCTCTATCTGAAACAGTTTTGAGCAATAAATGGCGGTGGGCCTGTCGTAAAACTTCTCGATAAGGTGAATGAGCAGGTTCAGAAAGGAGTAAGCGCCTCCATTGGTATAAATCCCTGCTTCATCCGTTATCGTGCGATGCGACTGTAACTTTACATGCGGAAACAAGACACTGAATGTATTCACGGCAGACCAGTGTGTTGAGCACGTTTTGCCGTTGAGCAATCCGGCCGAGGCAAGCATAAATGCCCCGGTACACATTGAAGCGAGCTCCGCCCCATTTTTGTATTGCTGCTGCATCCAGTCTACCATGGCAATGTTACCCGATAGCGCCGTCTCAAAATCCCTGGCCAGGGAAGGGACAATAATGAGGTCTGTTTTTTCCAGACTGTTAATGTGTGTATGCGGCCGGATGCTCACCATTCCTTTGTTAAAGTCGGCGTGATCAGAAACCCCGACAATCTGAATCTCGTATAAAGGTTTGTGGCCGTTCTTTACCCAGTAAGCGTTGGCTTCCGAGAATATCTCGTAGGAGCCTACAATGCACGCAACGCTGGATAAATTGCTCTGGCCGTCCGGTGCGATAATGGCAATGTGCTTCATATGATTTTTTATACAATGTTAGGCAATCAAATTGTCCTAAACAACCCGCCATAATGTCTTTATCCCCCTCTGATAAAGTCCTTTTGCGACAATACATTTGCATAAATACTAAGGAACATTGTTGTAAAACTATTAACCATCTAACTTAAAGCAGAATGGAAAATCAAGATTTTAGCACCAGTTTTCTGGTGGCCAAATCAGCAGGCGAAGCTTACAAGGCGATTGTTGATCCCCGTGCGTGGTGGTCTGAGGAAATCGAGGGCACCACAGACGAGATCAATGCGGAATGGAGCTATCATTACAAGGATCTCCATCGGTGTAAAATGAAGGTTGTTGAGCTTATTCCGGACAAAAGGGTTGCCTGGCTCGTTACTGAAAATTATTTTAATTTCGTCCAGGACCAGAACGAATGGATCGGAACGAGGGTTATTCTAGACATTTCAGAAGAAGGAGATCAAACCCGTGTACGTTTCACCCATGAAGGACTGATCCCGAAATACGAATGCTACGAAATTTGTAGTAATGCATGGAGTGGCTATGTGAACAACAGCCTGCGTCAGCTCATTGAAACAGGCACCGGCATGCCGAACAGGGGACAAGAGATAACAAGCCACGAACAAATCGGAACGGAATCAAACCAGTAAAAAAACAGCCATGAAAAATCAGGATTTCACAACAAGTATTATTGTAGATCAAAAACCGTCCGACGTTTATAATGCCATTCTGAACGTTCGCGGTTGGTGGTCCGGGTTATACGGAGAATCATTCGAGGGAAGCTCGGAAAAGATCAGTGACGAGTTTAGCTTTCTTGCAGGCGGCGGTTTGCATTACAGCAAACAGAAATTAGTGGAGCTGGAACAGGACAAAAAAGTGGTCTGGCTTGTCATTGAAAGCAATCTCACGTTCCTGGAAAACGCCAATGAATGGCAAGGGACCAGGATCAGTTTTGAACTTTATCCGGAAGGAGAAAAAACAAAAGTCGTGTTTACCCATATCGGCTTGGTTCCCGAATTTGAATGTTATGACTCCTGCGCTCCTGCATGGAAAGGTTACGTGGAGGACCAACGGCTAAATCTTGGTTAGTCGTACCAGGTTGTTTCTTGCCGGCCTGTAAGCCCATTGTATGCCACTGGACTTGTGCATGCAATGGGTTTTTTTGTTTTATTATATTTTTTGAATCGTTTGGAAGTGTTCAGTCAGCAAAATACATTTGCACGTCTATCTATTTGTAATTTGTCTAAATAAGTTTAATGAAACTTCTTCTATCAATTGTAATATCATTATTTGCATCGGCCCAATGCCTCGCACAGGCGGGCAAACTGAGCGGCACGGTCCTGGATAACACCAAAAATGGTTTGCCCGGCGTCAATATTCTTATTGTGAACACCAGCATCGGCACGCAGACTAACGAGAACGGCTTCTTCGAAATACCTAATCTGAATGATGGCAATTATGTGCTGTCGATTTCTTCTGTGGGTTTCAAAACCAAAGAATTGCCTTTTACGATCACTCAAAATGAGGTTGATTTGAAAAATGTCATACTCTACGCCGGTGATGAAATATTACGGGAAGTGGTGGTTGAAGGGGAGCGGGAGAACAAATTTTCGAGAAGTAAGACGGCTTATGTTTCCAAATTGCCGCTCAGGGATTTTGAGAATACACAGGTTTACAGCACCATCACCAATTATTTACTCAAATCCCAGATTGTTACCAACTTTGACGATGCCCTGAAAAATGCAACAGGTGTCGAAAACTTATGGACATCCACCGGCCGCGGGGGAGACGGAGCAGGTTACTTTTCGCTTCGCGGCTTTTCGGTCCAGCCCAAACTGGTGAATGGACTGCCGGGGCTGACGAACGGAACGATCAACCCGGCAAATATCGAGCGCATTGAAGTTTTGAAAGGGCCTTCGGCAACATTGTTCGGAAACGCGGTCAGCTCCTATGGTGGGCTTATTAATGTAGTAACCAAAAAACCCTACGTGGGAACCGGTGGCGAGCTTTCATTTACAACCGGCTCTTACGGACTGAACCAGATCACAGGTGACTTCAACACAGCTTTGAGCAAAGAAAAAAACCTGTATTTCAGGCTTAATACTTCCTATGCAACGGAACGGAGCTTCCAGGATGCTGGTTTCAGAAAGTCATTCTTTGTAGCGCCTTCGCTTTCTTATAAAGTGAACAATAACCTGTCGTTTTCTTTTTACGGAGAGATCACACAGGCCGAACAGACCAACCCCATGTTCCTTTTCCTGAACAGAAGCGCTCCTACGCAATCAAAAAACCTGAAAGAACTGGGATATAACAACAAGCTTTCATTCACCAGCAATGATTTAACATTACAAAACCCGACACAGAACTACCGTGTGGAAATGGATTACAAGTTATCCGACGAATGGCAGTCCCAAACGCTGATTTCAAAAAGCGCTACATCGACAAAGGGCTATTATTCGTATTTGTTTGACTTCGGAGTTCTGGGAAATGATACATATTCACGGTTTTTGAACAAACAAAATGAATACACCGGAACGTCCGATATCCAGCAGAACTTTATTGGCGATTTCAACCTGGGTGCTATGAGAAACCGGGTTGTGATTGGTCTGGATTATTTTTCTGCCATTGCTACCAGTAACGGAACGGGTTATGCCTTTTATGGCAATGTCACGCCGGAAGGTGGCGCGAACGGGGACGATCCGTTTACTCCCAAAGTGGAAACCAGGGAATATCCGCTTTCCACAGCAGCTGTGGACGCTGTTTTGGCATTGCAACCGGTTTCCAATACGAAGTCGAAATACAACATTTACAGCGCTTATGCATCAGATGTTTTGAATCTTACCAAGAGCTTATCCGTGATGGTTGGCCTACGCCTGGATCATTTTGATAATGTAGGCAGTGTCGTTACTTCGGAGGATGACTACAACCAAACCACATTGTCGCCCAAATTCGGGATTCTTTATCAGCCCGTTGCGGACAAAGTTTCTGTTTTTGCCAATTACCAGAATGGTTTCACCAATGTAGCGCCGTCGCTGGTTGGAAATCCGGAAGATGGCCCGCAAACCATCAAGACGTTCAGACCTGAGCAGGCGAATCAGTTAGAATTTGGCATCAAAACGAACATCATCAAAAACAAGCTGAATGCGACGATCAGTTACTACGATATCCAGGTAAAGGACCAGGTGATCACCGATCCGGCTTCACCTTTCAACAAGATCCAGGGCGGCGAAATTTACAGTAAAGGTTTTGAAATAGAATTAAATGCAAATCCGGTCAATGGCCTGAATGTAAGGGCCGGTTACAGTAATAACGACAGCAAAACAACGAAATCCGATAACACCGAAATTCTTGACAGGCGACCTCTCGACGCGGGCTCAAAGCACCTGTATAATGCCTGGGCAAACTATGAGGTGCCCGGCGGAAAATTGAAAGGCTTCGGCATAGGGGCAGGGGTGAACGGCGCGAGTGAAAGATTTGCGATCAACTACGCTTCGACTGGAAATTTCTTGCTTCCGGCTTATACGGTAGCCAATGCATCGCTATCCTATCAGGGCGAAAACTATCGCATCGCGGTTAAGCTGAATAATGCATTCAACAAAGAATACTACAAAGGCTGGTCTACCATCGCTCCGCAAACGCCGCGCGCTTTGCTTGCCAACATTACGTACAATTTTTAGATCACTTTTTTTAATTACAAATGACCCATTGGCTTGGCCGAACATTTGTTCGGCCAAGCTTTTTTTCTGGACATTCAGTATATTTATAAGCTTTTTTTCTTTATATGTAAATTAATTTTATATATAGTTAAAAAAGAGACATTTATGAATCAATTTTTCGCTGCAAGTACATTCAGGGCGATTCTCCAAATTATTGTTCTTTCCTTTTTTCAGGCTATGCCTTTCCTGACATTTGCGCAGGATAACGCCGTTGATTGGCTGAACAAAAATGCACGGGAACTGACTACGGACTCATTATCAGCTGATCATGAGCTTTCCTTTTTGTCGGAAGAGATCAAGAACAAAACGATCGTCGGACTGGGAGAAGCTTCGCACGGAACCCAGGAATTTTATTTTCAAAAACGAAGAATAATAAAATATCTGGTCAGCCGGGAAAATTTCAGGATCATCGCATTTGAGTCGCCGGTTAATTACATCGAACCCGTCAACCGATACGTTCAGACCGGGCAAGGGAATCTGAAAGATATCCTGGGAACCATGGCATTATACAATACGAGCGAGATTTTTAAGCTCTTTGAATGGTTGAAAATGTACAATGAAACCCAATCCGGAAATGACAAGGTTAAGGTGGTCGGATTTGATGACGAAGGATATTGGAGCGACCCGTTCACCAGGGACGAATTTATGGCCGGGGATTTTATAAAAGCGCAGGATGGCACGAAGCAAAAAAGCATTCTTTGGTCGCATAATCTGCATCTGGCAAAAGATACAACCATGGCACAATACAAAGCAATGGGCTGTCACCTCAAGAAACATTATGGTGCGGATTACTACGCAGTGGGATTCGACACATATAGCGGCAGCGTAAGCGTTCTCAACAATGGCCAATTCGAAAGCCACGATTTCCAGGGCAAGGAAAATACGCTTTCGGCCACATTCAGCAAAGTGAAATTTCCCGCATTCTTCATCGACTTCCGGGAAGTCCCTAAACCGATGATTAACACAGCGAACACCATCACAAACCTGCTTTCCAATTGGCAGGAACCAAAACCGCTGCCCATCATTCCGGGCCTGGATTTCGACGCAATGATTTTTATCAGGAACACAACGGCGTCCCGGATGAACGAATGAACCCGCAGCAGGCCGTAATACTGCAGAATTTTTATTGAAGCTTTCGCACTGTGAAATGCAACACTGCGTCATCCGGAAA